>CAWDJP010000007.1:0-581524 GCA_963802855.1 uncultured Thermoleophilaceae bacterium | reverse complement strand
TTTACGTCTGGCTCGAGCGAGGACAGGCCTGATCGTGGTAGCGCGCGTGGTAGCGGCAGCGGTCATCAGCTGATCGCCAGCGGTCGCCACACGCCCCGTGATTCGGGCCCTGCTGCGCCATGCGCCGCTAGCCTGCGGCCAGCCGTCAGCGGGCGCGCGCCCCTCGTAATGAAGGGGTCCCCGGTTCGAGTCCGGGCGTCGGCTTCGGTCGTAGAGCCAAAGCGGCGCGCGGCGATGCGTTCGACGGCGAATGTGGAAGCGCTATGGAAGCGCGCAGCCCGATCCAAACGGGTTCGTCTGCTGATGAGACTGTGTTGCCCGGTGGCCCACGCACTCCCTACGGCGCGATTGCCAAACGCATGGACCCCTACGCGTGCTTACGAGCGACCAGGCGTCGGACGGCCGTCACGAGACTGGCGTCGGCACGAATTTGACGATTGCGTCGGCGACCGCGCCCGGATTGTCGATCGGGACCCATGTCTTGGCGCCGGGCACGAAGTCCAGCGTCGCGTGGGGGAACTCGGCCGCGAGTCGTTCCGCATCGCTGACGGGAAGAACTCGCACGACTCGCCCCAGACGAGCAGGACCGGCCGGTCATAGCGCGGGATCACCTCGGCGGCTCGATGAGCAGTTGCGGACGGAAACCGGCCATGGCGGCTACGAGGTCCCCGGCGACCCGCGGATCACGTCGCGCTGGCCCGAAGAACGATTCTGTCCGCTCCTGGTCGAGTCCCTAGCGGCCACGCTGGAGACGATCTTGCGTCTGGCAGCCGACGCCCGCGGCTGCAACCGACAGCGCTCTGGCGAGCCGGGGAAGTGTGCGACACAGCGCCGCCGCCTTCTTGAGCGCATCCGGCGGGAACTTGTCGTAGCTCTCGCAGTTGGTCAGGACGAGACGGCCCACTCGCCCGAGCGCCGGATGACCAGTGGCCAGCGACAGCAGAAGCAGTCCACCGGCCGTGTCGTTGGCGACCACCGTGGCGTCTTCCACGTCGAGCAGTTCGAGGCAGTCGAGCAGCAGCCGAGCCAGCGAGGTGGCCGACCGGTCTGCTCCCGTGGACAGCGGCCAAGGATGCGCTCCCAACGGGAGGTCGATCGTGATACAGCGGTAGCGGTCCTCGAGCGCGACGACGACGTCACGCCACAGATCGCCATTCGCGAGCGCGCCTGCGAAGAAGACGAGCGTCGGCCCTCGACCAGACGACCGCCAAGCCAGGGGTCCAAGCCGAGTCTTCAGCCCTTCGGATTCCATGCGTAGAAAACAGTAATGCGCGCTATTCAAGGCCGGCTTCTTGCCGGCAAGGCTCATCGCCCTCGATAGCGCACGCGAGGCCCATCAGGGGGCAACGTGGGGGCAACACAGCACCCCCGGAACACCGCAAACCCCGAGTCGCCGTATCCGGCCGGACCCAGCGCCTAGAGCGAAACCCTCACCAGCCGCGACGAGCCGCAACCCCTGCCTGGATCATCCAGCGTCCGACCACGCCAGGTGCTCATCGATCACCTCGGCGAGCCGCAAGGGCTGGTCGAGTGGCACGAGCCATAACTGTCCTCGACGATCACGAGGCGAGAGTTCGGGAAAGCGGCGGCCAACGCCTCGCCCTCGCTCATCGGCATGACGCGGTCCTCAGCCGCCCAAACCACTGTTACGGGGCCGCCGAACCGCCCCAGTTCGCCCATTGCTGCGACCAGCCTGCGCCGGCCCTCCCGGGTGCCGCGGATATAGCGCCGAGCGTCCCGAAGGATCGCGGAGTCGCTCCACGGGCCGCTCAGCCATTCCCCGACGAGATCATCGGGCATCCCGTGCTTGGCCATCCACCCGAACGTGAAGGGAGTTTTTCGGAGCGGCGGCAGTCTCATCGCCGCCAGTGCGAGGCGAAGCCCGCCCGGGATGGCTCCGAGTAGGGCAAGATTCTTGCCCGGGAGCCCGGGTGGATAGTTCCCTGCGGTCTCGCAGGCGACCAGGATCATCCCGGAGATCCGGGCTGTGAGGCCCTCGGCGACCAGGATCTGAGGTGCTGCCCAATCGTTGAAGGCCAGCGTCGCGTCTCGGAGGTCGAGCTTCTCGAGGAACTCGGCGAGCAGTCGCGCCTGGCCGGCGAGCGAGAGGTCTGCTTCGGCCTTCATTGGAAGCCGGTGCCCTCCCAAGGGAAGGGTCGGCAGAATGCAGCGGTAATCGGAAAGGAGGGGCGGCACAACCTCTCGCCATTGCCCGCCGTCCATTAGGACTCCGTGTATAAGCACGAGCACGCGCCCTCTCCGCCCGTGTCGCAATACTCGATGACGCCCGCCGAGAGCTCGACCCGAGATAGTCCGGTGCCCAGGCCGGTCATCGCGCACCCGCGCTCGCCAGTCCCCACGTATAGCAGGCTGACATTCCGGCCCGGCTTCGCGATCGCGGGCGCAGGTGGCACACACAGCGTTTCGAGGGCACCTGGATTAGGATAATAGAGGGACTCCTCTACTGGCCAGGAGCGGGCTTCCCAGCTGGTCGTATTGCGCGTGCGGGTTAGCTGACTTGCTCGGCCAGGACTCCCGCCCAGCCCTGGGTGACGAACATGTCGTTACCCGAGCCCGGCGATAGGCCGCCAAATCCGGTCGAACTCATCGATGTCGAGCGGCAAGAGCCAGCACGCAGTGACCAGGCCGTCTCGAAGGCGGTACAGCCCCACGGTCCACCATTGCCGCTCGGCGCCGGCGAGAGTGGCACGGCCCTCCGTAAGGGCCGCGACATGGTCGCCCTCGCCCGTGAGGATCTCGGTTGTGCGCATCACGAACGTGCGAGAGGCGATGTCGCGTCGCCGCGCGAAGTAACGCATCACCTGCTCGATCCCCTCATACCGCCCAGCGATCGCGTTTCGGCCTGGAACCGACCAGACGACGTCGTCGTCGAGAACCTCCCGCAATGGTGCCGCGGATCCACCGGCGTAGAACTCCGCCTGGGCGACATGCAGCCGCAGAATGGCTTCCCGGGCGCTCAAGCCAGGCTATTATAGAGGAGGCATTCTATAATGCTGCCCATGATCAATTCCAGCTCGCCTCTCCCAAAGTGCCTCGTAGTCGGAGCTTCTCCGGCCGGCGACGTGCGCGGGCCCGTCAAGTCGGATGCAGAAGGCTTTCAGCCGCCGTACCCAAGGCCTCGGTCGAGAAGCAGTTGGCTTCCGCAAACTCCTCAAGTCTCAACGACTGCTCCCAGGGGGCATCGGCGGCTGCTCGGAGCAATGACTTAGTCATCTCGAGTGCGTGGACTGCGATCCCTGCCACCCCGGTCACACCACGCCTCCGCCGCTGCGAGCAACTGGTCGTGAGGGTGCACCTCGCTAACGATGCCAAGCCTGAGGGCGTCGGTGGCGCCGATGTGTTCGCCTCGTAGGTAGTACTCCATGGCGCCGTGGTAGCCGAGTCGGCGGGTGAGGAACCAGCTTGTGCCGACTTCCGGCACGAGGCCCAGCCGACCGAACGCCGGAACGATACGGCCCGTTCTGAGGCGATCACGACGTCGCAGGCGAGCGCGAAGGCGAGGCCGACTCCGGCCGCCGCCGACCGTTGATCGCGGCGATGACGAGCTTGTCCATCGATGCGATAGCTCTGACGACCCCACCAAACTGGCGGCGGATCCAACGCCAGGCGTCAGCCGTGTCAGCCGGGTCCTCCGGGTCTCGGATCACATGGTTGCCGTCGAGGATCATCCGTAGGTCGCCTCCGGTAGAGAAGGCTGGATCCGCGCCGGTGATTACCACCGACCGAATCTCCGGGTCACGCGCGATCTCCTCTAAGCCGGTCTCTGAAGCTGCAGGTTCAGGCCGGGACTCAACGGGTTGAGGTGTTCCGGATCGGTGAGGGTGAGCGTCACGCGGTCGCCCCGACGCTCGAACTCGACGAGTACCCGGCCATCGTCGCCACCCGTCTTGCGCAGAGCGCGGTAGAGAGTCATGTCGGTCTATCTCCTTCGGTCGCGCCCGCCCGGGACGGTGGTCTGGCGAGCCGGTTCGGGATCTCGCCTGGCATTATAGAATGAATCCTCTACAATAGCCCCGGCGGGGCCGAGACCACGGAGATCGGAGTTAGAAATGAGCAACGCAGATGTCGTGCTAGGGACATTTCGCGCCGTCGAGGAGCGGGACCCCGAAGCACTGTTCGAGCTCTTCCACGACGATGTCGAGTTTCACGACGCCGAGTCGCTCCCCTATGGAGGAAGCTCTCGCGGCAAGGCCGCGCAGCGTGAGAAGCTAGAGGCGGCGCCCGAGACGACCTGGCTCGGGACATGGGGCCCCATCCAGCCAACGGAGGCGGAGAGGCGAATGGACCCCCGAGTTGTCGCCACCTACGGCGAAGAGGTCACCGTCCTTTACACACAGCGAGCCCTGAGCCCAGACGGCGGGCGTTTCGAATCGCCCGTCCTTGGTCTCTACGAGGTCCGAGACGGCAAGCTGGCCCGGGCCCAAATGTTCCACTACGACACCGCCGCGATCTTGGCCTTCCTGGAGACGGCTGCGGCCCACACCAAGTAGCGCCCAGCTGAGGCTCGGCCGTAGCAAATCCCTCGCCACGAGTGAGCGGATGCCGCAAGTCTGCTCAATACACCACTAGCTGACTCAGCTAGCCGGCGGCTTGGCCCCGGGCAGCGGCTCGTCGATCACCGCCACGATGGCTCGCTGAAGGTCGGCTCGGAGCCCCGAGGGAAGCGGGTGCCCAGTGATCAGGTAACGCCGAGTCGCGCCGTACGGAAGGTCGAAGACGGCGAGGAGTGTCCGGTCAAGCGCTGCTCGCGTTCGTTTGCCGTAGAGCCGGCGTGCCAACAGGACGACGGCACGTTCGACCGGTCGGTTGAGCTCTTCGAGCTCGTCAGCCAGCTTGCCCTTCGGGGTCGTCCTAACGATGTCTTCACGTCGAAAGGCGACTAGTAACTGGGCATCTTCAGGATGCTCCTCGCAGAAGTCCACGATCGCGAGCGCCGCCGCCAGGGCTGCCTCTGTTGGGTCCTCACGCTCCATTGCCGCTACGAAGGAAGCTTGTGAGCGATAGACCGCTCGCATCCAGAGTCGAGCAAGCATTTCGTCCCGGGATCCAAACCGGTGGTAGATCGAGCCGATGGGCGCGCCGCTGGTGTCGGCGATGGCCTCGATCGTCGCGCTTCGCGAACCTTCGCCCAGCAACAGATCGCGCGCGGCATCAAGCATCGTGTCGGTTCCGTGTACCTGCGGCCTAGGCATGAGTAGGTGCCACCATAGTAGAGGGATACCTCTACTAGACTGACTCGCCCTGGCCCCGAAAATCTGGGCGCTAGTGGGCCTCGAGCCGCCTCAGGGCGTGCTTCAGCACGTCGGCGCGGCTGCGGGCGCCGTGATCGGCGGCGATGAAGTGGTTGCCGATCCAGAGCGAGTAGAAGACCATGGAGCGGGCCTCGACGTCGTCCTCGTCGGCGCAGAAGGCACCGAACAGCGAGCGCATGTATTCCATGCGCCGGTTGTCGACGCGTCGGAGGCGCTCGGCGACCGTCTGCTCGCGCCGCGCCCAATCGCGGACTGCGAGGTCGATCCTCAGCGGCTCGTCGCTTGAGGCGGCGAGCGCGGACAGTCGCCGTAGCTTGGCCTTGGAATCCCCACCCTCGCTTTCGACACGCTCGATTACCTCGTCGACGCTCGCCCGCTCCCACCTGTCGAGTATCTCCTCTAGTAGCGCGCGCCGGTCGTCGAAGTGCCAGTAGAAGCCCCCCCTGGTGACGCCAAGCGCCCGCGCCAGCGGCTCGATCCGGACGGCGTCCGGGCCGCCGGCTGCGAGTGCCCGCAACCCCGCTTGGATCCAGCTGCTGCGTGGCGTGCGTGTCGGGGCGGCCATCACCTACCAGTATCGCCTCCCGCCCGGAGTCGCCTGCGCCACCGAGGATGTCTAACCTTTCATCCGTACAGTACTGTATGGATGAAACAGCGAAGCCCTGCCAATGCAAGCCTTCCGCACCGCCGCCGAGACGAAAGACATCGACGCTCTTAGCCAGCTTCTAGGTGAGGACGTCGTCTTTCGCAGTCCGATTGAGTTCTCGCCCTACCAGGGCAAGGAAGCCGTGACAGGGCTCCTGACGATGGTCTCGCGAGCCCTCGAGGACGTTCGCAACGTCCGCGAGCTGGGCGACGCGGAAGGTGCGCATCACGCCCTCGTCTTCGAGGCGCGCGTGGGTGACCGCGAACTGGAAGGCTGCGTATTCCTCCGCACGCGCGAAGACGGACTGATCGACGAGCTCGTCGTCATGGTCAGGCCGCTCTCGGCAGCTCACGCCCTCAACGACGCGGTGAGCGTGCAGCGGCGGCGGTCCGAAGGCGGCGGGCGGCCGGCATCGCCCCTGGGCTTTCGGTGTGGGAACGGGATCGAACTCCACCTCGGCTGCTACGGCTTCCGGTACGAAGTCGGGGAGGACCGTAAAGCTGCCAGGCACGAGCCGTGACGTGGCGGAAGGGCTGGCAGACTCGGTCTGCTTGGATCGGGAAGGGCTCGCCGTGGACGTCCAGCTGATCCTCGCCGGATCCCTCGCCATCCTTGGCGCCACCATCCACGGAGTGGGAGGCGAGCTCCTCCTAATGGGAAAGCTGTCGCCGGGAACGCTTCCGTCGACTGGATTTGGTGGCCCGCGGACCACCAAGACCATGATCCACGTCACCTGGCACATGACGACCATCGCCTTTCTCACCGTCGGATCCGCGCTGCTCCTGTCAGGCACGGTCCTTGACGGCGATACAGCCCGGGCGCTCGGCCTGCTCGGCGCCGGCGCGTCCAGCGGCCTCGCGGCACTCGCGGTGGGGCTCGGGGCGGCGTATGCGCGATCCCCTCGGGTACTGGTCCGCCACCCCGCTGCCGCCGTGCTCACAGCCACCGCCGCGCTGGCATGGTGGGGAGCTCTCTGAACAAGGCGTGTCCGGCGATCGCCGGGCGGGAGCCGAAGCCCGCCTCACTCATCCGATTCGTGGCCGGTGTCCCCATGCCGAGAGCAAGCAACCACAGGAGGAATCATGGCGGTAGTACCCGGATCCCGAAGGCAGAGCTGACCGGCATCTACGGCGCGATGGTCGAGCGGATGTCCCGCAAGCTGATGGGCGACGTCCTCGAGCCGGCCACCTAGGTGGCGTGGCACACCGTAAGGTGCTGAACTTCTCCTTCAGCGTCGGTCGCAAGGCGCAAAAGTGGGACCAGTGCGACGAGAGCCTGAAGTCCGCTGTCTCCGTCACGTCCCCCGCGTCTCAGCTGACCACGTCCACGGCCAGCGCCACGAGCAGCCCGGCAGCGCTCCCGATCAGCGCGACGGCCACCAGGAAGTCGACGATGCGCTCCGCATCCTCCAGCAGTGGTCGGTAGGTGGACTGCGGTGGGCAGTCTATGCCACCCGGGCTGGGGCTTCTCCCGTATCTTGCGCGGGTGCCACCGCGGGCGAACGACCTCGAGGCGCGCCCGGCCCAGCCCGCCACGCGCGGCTTCGGCCAGGAGACGGACAACGCCGCCAAGTACGAGCAGGCCGGCGGGGCGGAGCGCCGCCTTCTCGCCCGCTTTCGCGACCGCCTGCTGACCGAGGTACGACCGCTCGCGCCCGCGACCATCCTCGACGCGGGCTGCGGCGAGGGGCACGTCACCGCCTGGCTGGCCGAGGCGCTGCCCGCCAGCGAGATCACCGGCGTGGAGGGTCGTGCCGAGGCGCTCGTCGCGTTCCGCGAGCGCAACCCGCGGGCGCGCGCGGTCGAGGGCGATCTGACCGCGCTTCCGTTCACCGTCGACGCGTTCGATCTGGTCGTCTCCACCGAGGTGCTCGAGCACCTGCCCGAGCCCGGGAAAGCCCTGCGGGAGCTGGGCCGTGTCTCAGGCGGACACCTCTTCCTGACCGTGCCGCACGAGCCGTTCTTCCGCGCCGGCAACCTCGCTCGAGGGCGCTACGTCAAACGGCTCGGGTCGACGCCCGGGCACCTCTCCACGTGGAGCCGGCGCGGCTTCCTCAGGGAGCTCGAGCGTGAGGTCGAGCCCGTGCGCTGGGTCTCGATGTTCCCGTGGCAGGGAGTGCTGGCCCGCCCGCGCTGATTCTTTGGCCTGGGTGCCAAGAACCGGCCGGAAGGACGTGGGAAGGAGAACAAGAGTGCGGCCTTCCTGCTCTCTAGGGTCAAAAACAATGGCTGAGCGAGGCGCCAAGCCGAACGTCCCGCGCTGGCGGCTGCGGCTTCTCCATGCGTTGCGCGGGATGTTCACGCCGCTGCTGCCTGACGATTACCTCGAGCTGATCAACCCGATGTGGTCGACGCAAGAGCTGCGCGGTCGCATCGAGCGCATCAATCACGAGACCCCGAACGCCGCCACCATCCTCATCAAGCCGGGCTGGGAGTGGGAGGGCCACGAGCCCGGGCAGTACCTGCGGATCGGGGTCGTCGTCGACGGCATCCATCACTGGCGTGCGTACTCCTTGACCTCCGATCCGGGCCGGCCCGACGGCGCGATCAGCATCACGCCGAAGCTCGTCGAGACCGGGAAGGTCTCGCCCCACCTGGTGCGGGAGGCACGTCCCGGGACGATCGTGCGCCTCGGCGGTGTCGAGGGGACGTTCACGCTCCCCGACCCGCTGCCGGATCGCTTTCTCTTCATCAGCGCGGGCAGCGGAATCACGCCGATCATGAGCATGCTGCGCGCCCTGGCGCGACGCGACGCCCTCGCAGACGTGGTGCTCCTGCACTCCGCGCGCACGTCCGATGATGTGATCTTCGGCGCCGAGCTACGAGTGCTCGCGCAGCGCCACCCCGGCTTCCGCGTGCAAGAGCAGTTGACGGCCGAGATGGGCCGCATGGGCCCCGGGGACCTCGAGACGCTGTGTCCCGACTGGCGCGAGCGCGAGGCCTTCATCAGCGGCCCCGCCGACATGCTCGACGCGCTGCACGAGCACTGGGAGCGTCACGGCGATCTGCACCGGCTCCGCATGGAGCGCTTCCAGCCGATCATCGGCTCAGAGGACGCCGAGCATGGGGAGGGCGGGAGGATCGTGTTCACCAACAGCGGCATCGAGGCATCGAGCGACGGCAGCAAGCCGATCCTCGTCGCCGGCGAGGAGGCCGGCGCGACGCTCCCCTACGGCTGCCGCATGGGCATCTGCCACACCTGCGTCGGGCAATTGTGCTCCGGCCGGGTCCGGGACCTACGGACGGGTAAGGTCTCCGGCTCGAACGGCGAGTCCATTCGCACCTGCGTCAACGCCCCTGAAGGCCCCGTCGAGATCGCCCTTTGAAACCCATACTGGAGAACCCCTTGGCAACGATGATCGAAAGCCCGCTGGCACGACTCACCCCGGAGCAGATCGAGGAACTCGGGAAGGAGTTCGATGCGATCCACGACGAGGTGTTCGCCGAGCTGGGCGACCGCGACCGGCGCTACATCACGAGCATGATCGAGATGCACCGCAGGTTGGTCGTGCTCGGACGCATTTTGCTCCTTGCATCGCACCGGCGGTCGGCCTGGATCGCCGGCACGTCGATGCTCTCCCTGGCCAAGATCCTGGAGAACATGGAGATCGGCCACAACGTGATGCATGGGCAGTGGGACTGGATGAACGACCCCCAGATCAACTCCTCGACCTGGGACTGGGACTCGGCGTCGACGGCCGAGGCGTGGAAGCACTCGCACAACTACGTGCACCACACCTACACCAACATCCGCGGCAAGGACCACGACCTCGGCTACGAGATCATGCGGATCGACCCGCACCAGAAGTGGAACCCGGTCTACTTGGCTCAGCCGTTCTACAACCTGGTCCTCGCTGCGCTGTTCGAGTGGGGCGTGGCCACCCACGACCTCGACTTCGAGGCCATCAAGAAGGGCGAGAAGTCAAAGGAGCAGATCCGCCGCGAGCTGAAGGGCATGGCGCGCAAGGGGAGGGAGCAGATCACCAAGGACTACATCGTCTTCCCGGTCCTGAGCGGGCTCGCCGCGACAGCGGCCCAGGTTGCGGTCGCATCTCGCCGAAGCCGCCCGCAGAGCAAGCTGGCGAGCGCGTGGAGCAAGGCCAGGCGCAGGAGGTCCCGGGGGGGCGGGATCGTCGGTGAGGTGATCGAGGGTGGCGCGTTCGGGCGGACCTTCAAGAGCACGCTCAAGGCGAACGTCACCGCGAACGTGGTGCGCAACGTGTGGGCCTACGCGATCATCTTCTGCGGCCACTTCCCCGACCAGACCTACACCTTCAGCCAGGAGGAGGTCGCCGACGAGCCACGGGGCGGGTTCTACGTTCGTCAGCTGCTCGGGGCCGCGAACATCGAGGGCAGTCCGCTCTTCCACGTGATCAGCGGCAACCTCGGCTACCAGGTCGAGCACCACCTCTACCCCGACATGCCGAGCACCCGCTACGCGGAGATCGCCCCGCGCGTGAAGGAGTTGTGCGAGCGCTACGAGCTGCCCTACAACACCGGCCCGTTCCTCAAGCAGCTCGGCATGGTGCAGCGAACGATCCTGCGCCTGGCGTTCCCGGGCGGCAAGCCGCGGCCCAAGCCCGGCCCCTACCGCGGCGCCGACACCGAGCCCGCTGCGACCAACGGCGGCTCGCGCGGGGGCCCGCCGGGCCCGCACGGCTCGGGGCCCGAGCAGCCAACCGACGGCGTGCGCGTGTCGATGCCCCGCGAGGACTGAGGCGGTAGCGTCCGCCGCCATGGCGGACGAAATCAGGGTCGAGCGCGACGGCGGCGTCGCCACGATCGTCCTCGACGCTCCCGAGCGCCGGAACGCGCTGACGCGCGACATGGCCCGGGAGCTCGTCGCCGCCTGCGAGGCGGTCGATGCCGACGCGGACGTGGGCGCGGTCGTGGTGCGCGGGGCGGACGGTTTCTTCTGCGCGGGCGGCGACCGCGACACGCTCGCGGCCGCGGGCCGCGACCCCGCCGCGCCGGAGACCTACACCGGTCTGGGCGACGTCTACCGCTCCTTCGCCCGGGTCGGCGAGCTCGAGCCGCCGACGATCGCGGCCGTGCGCGGCGGCGCAGTGGGGGCGGGAGTCAACCTGGCGTTCGCCACGGACCTGAGGGTCGTGGCGCGGGAGGCCAAGATCGTGTCCGGCTTCCTCCCGATCGGGTTGCATCCCGGGGGCGGCCACGGCGTGCTGCTGGGCCGCACCGGCCAGCGCGAGGCCGCTGCGGCGCTCGCGCTCTTCGGCGAGCGGATCGACGGCGAGCGGGCAGCCGCCCTCGGGCTGGCATGGGCCGCTGTCGACGACAACGAGGTGGAGGGGACGGCGGCGGCGCTCGCGGGCCGCGCGGCCGCCGACCCCGAGCTCGCCAGGCGCACCGCGCGCTCCTTGCGCATCGAGCTGGGACCGCCTCCGCTGCCATGGCCGGCCGCGCTGGAGCTCGAGCGCGCCTCCCAGATGTGGTCGCTGCGGCGCAGGCACTTAGGTGGCTGATCCCAAATCCCCGCACCCACGGATGACGCGCCATACCGGCGCTGGATCGCCACCCGCGTCCTCGCCGATAGTGCTGCGACTATCGGCTTCGTCCGCGGTCGCCGCCCAGCTTGGTCTGGCGCGCCCCCGCGGCCACGCGGATTCGGAATCAACCACCTAACCGGCGAGTAGTTCTCTCTACCCTCACGGCGTGACGTCCGAACAGCTCCCGGCTGTCGAGGCGCGCCGCTCGCTGGCCCTCCGCCTGGCGGTTCTTGCGCTCGTAGGCGCAGGCGTGGCCGCCCTGTGGCTGGCCGGGCTCGCGCCCTCGCGCGAGGGGTTGGAGGACTTCGGCGACGACCTCGGTCCCGCAGGACCGCTCCTGTGGCCGTTCGTGTTCGCAGGGGTCAGCCTGATCGTGCCGTGGCCGATCGTCGCCGGTGCCACGGGGCTGGTCTTCGGGCCCGCCGTCGGCACCCCACTCGCGTTGGCCGGCGTACTGCTGGGCTCCACGTTGCAGTTCATGATCGCCCGGCACGGGGCGGGCGAGGCGCTGCGACGCCGCGTGCTAGCGCGCGCACGACGGGTAGACGCGCTGCTCGAGCGCAACGGCTTCCTGGCCGTCTTCTACAGCCGGATCGTGCCCGGCGTCGCGTGGGGCCTGGTCAACTACGCCGCGGGCCTCGCGCGCGTGCGCCTGCGCGAGGTGCTACTCGCGACGGTGGCTGGCGGAACGCCCAAGGTCTTCGCCTACGTTGCGCTCGGGGGCAGCTTCGATGATCTGTCGCGCCCCGAGGCGCTGGTGGCGATCGGCCTGCTCGTGGGCCTGGGGATTGCCGGCCTGTTCATCGCCAGGCGTCAGTTCGCCGCCAGATGAGCTACTTCTCGGCCGTACGCCTCTACTCGATCTTCGAGCTCTGCCTGTTCGTCTCGTTGATCGCCGTGGCCATCGGCGGCTGGAGTGAGGATGCCGAGCGGGTGCTCGGGTGGACTCACGGCGTCGGCTGGATCCTCCTCTGCGTGGCAGTCGCGATCGGCTGTCGTCGGCGGGTGTTTCCGTGGCCGCTCCTCGCCGCCACCGTGTCTCCCCTCGGTCCGGTGGGCAGCACGGCGGGGCTGGAGTACCTCGGCAGGCGCCAGGGGTAGCCTCATCGAGGAGCGACAACGTGTTTCCCCTCAATCTCCCGAACCTGCTCACGCTCCTGCGCATTCTCCTGGTGCCGGTGCTGGTGGTGGCGCTCACCGAGGAGATCCCCAACGGCTCGGCGATCGCGGCAGCGGTCTTCGTGCTCGCCGCGCTCACCGATGGGCTTGACGGCTACGTCGCGCGCTCGCGCCACGCGATCACGACGTTCGGCAAGGTGATGGACCCGATCGCGGACAAGCTGCTGATCGCTGCGGCGCTGTTGTCGCTCGTGAGCCTCGACCGCGTCGCGGCGTGGGTGGCCATGGTCATCATCGCGCGCGAGTTTGCGGTCAGCGGCCTGCGGATCGCCGCCGGCCAGCAGGGTGTGGTGATCCCGGCGAGCGCGCTCGGCAAGGTCAAGACGATCGTGCAGTCCGCGGCGGTGCTCGCGCTGATCGCGGCACCAAATGCGGACGCCGCCTGGGTCCAAGGGCTCGTCTACGCGATGGTGTTGGCCACGGTCGTGTCGGGCGCCGACTACTTCCTCAACTTCCGCAGGCGGATCGAGGAACTATCGCGCCAGCGCGCGATGGCGGATGGGACCTGAGCGCGCAGCGGCGGCGTCCGCGCGAGCGCGACCTAGGAGCGGTGCTCGGCCATCTCGGCGAGGCGCTCGCAGAGCTCCTCGCGAGAGGCCCCGCGCATATACAGCGCGCGGTCCATCAGCTTTCCGTACTCCTTGAACACCGCGAACAGGAGGTCGGCCGTGGTCACCTGCTCGGACTTTCGTTGGGTGGCGAACTCGCGCGCCGAGTCGACCACGCGCTCGACCACGTTCCCCTCGGGGAGCGGCGAGCCGCTAGGCGTCTCGGACACTGGCTCGGAGCCGGTCATCAGCGGCGCTTCGCCCACGCCGAGCGCCTGTAGCGCGGATCCCACCGAGCCGTGCAGCCGTAGGACCCGGAGCCAGCGCTCCGCCTGGTCCTCGGCGGAATGGGCGAACGGCATCGCGGTCCCGGCCAGCGCGGCTACGAGGGCGGCGTCCTGTGACATCTGGGGCTGTTCGTGGTCGGACATAGCGGGGCGAATCTCGCCTCGTTCACCCTAATCGGAAGAACCGGCGCCGAACACAAGCCCTGGACGGAAATCTGGCCGGCTAGTCGGTCTGGGCCGCGCTGTCCTCCAGCCACTCCCGCATCGTCACGTGGTGGCGGACCGGCACGTGGGCATCGAGTTCTGCCTGCAGCTCGCCCATCAGGCCATGGCGCTCGGCCACGACGTTGTGGCGGTGGATCGTCTCGAGGTTCTCCTGGCGCGCCAGCAGGAACGCGTCCGGGCCCAGCCCGCCGAACTCGTCGGCAGCCATGCGGACCATCTCCCGCACGCAGTCCTCGACGAAGCGCGGATGCATGTGGGCCTTCTCGACCACCTCCACCTCGTCGGTGCGCTTCATCAGCTCGTAGATCTCGGAGCTCATCGAGCGCTCCACGATCCGAAGCAGGGTCTCCGCCTCGACTCCTTCCGTGCACCCCTCGGGGCACCCGACGTGGAGCCGGCCGATGCCGCGCTGGTTGTGGGTGGCCACGGGAACGCTGGCGAAGATCCGGTCGATCTCGTCATCCGTGAACCCGTCGTCGGCGAGTCGCTCGCGCGAGCGCCCCGCCACCATCTCCTGTGCGCACGGGCACGCCGTCATGCCCTGTGCCTCGACCCCGATCAAACGGCGCGTGCCGAGTCGGGACGCCACTGCGGACCCGAACAGCGTGTAGATCTCCTGCGTGGGCGTGCCGGAGGCGGGGGCCGGCCGCGTCTCTGGATAGCGGGCCGCGATCGTGACCTCGGCGCGG
The DNA here is from genome assembly GCA_963802855.1 of uncultured Thermoleophilaceae bacterium. Classification (GTDB taxonomy): domain Bacteria; phylum Actinomycetota; class Thermoleophilia; order Solirubrobacterales; family Thermoleophilaceae; genus JAAYBF01. The sequence continues at coordinate 567,171 of CAWDJP010000007.1, read as the reverse complement.
CGGCCATCCTGACGGTCACGCACCCGCTCGGCGATGTGCTGGGCGAGCGTCTCGGCCTTGAACGCCTCCGCGAGGATCACCTCGTCGATCGCCTCGTTGATGACCTCCTCGAAGCGGGACATGTGCGCACCCTTCTGGTGTGGCCCGAGGTCGACGAAGCACTCGAGCTGCGCATAGAAGAGCTGCTCCGAGCCGTTGGCCTTGATCCGGATCACCTTGTCCACGTTCGTGACCCCAACGCGCGAGAGGCTCACGTGCGTCGTGGGGCGGCGCGCCTGTACGTCTTCGTGTGGTGCAGCGGTCAGGTCCGTCATCGCGGTTGACGATACCGGCCGGGCGCTGGAGCCTTTTCGCACGAACGGCGCTACTATGGCCGCGGCTCGAAGCTGGGACGACCTCGAAGAGGCTCCAACTCAAGGCTCAGCCCCTCGCGGTGCACGCCGCGGACGCGACAACCGAACAGCTGTACGAAGCGGGGGATACCCCGACGCTGGGTCCGGCAAGCGTTCCGAGGAGTGAGGGTTGAGAGAGAAAGAGGATGGAGTAGTCCTTCTGGCTGAGCCACCCGAAGCGCCGTTCCTCGAGGCGGAGGAGTTGCGCGCTCTGGTGTCGGAGGGTCGCGAGCGCGGCTACCTGACCTTCGAGGAGATCGCTGCGTGTCTCGAGGAGGTCGAGGTAACCAAGGAGCAGGTGCGCGATTTGCACACGCACCTCGTGGACAGCGGCGTGGAGCTCGTCACGGCGGACGGCGCCAAGCCGACTGTGCCGCCGCCCGACGGCCAGCCGGCATCCGCCGACGCGGCGCCCGCTGCGCCAAAGAAGCCCGAGATCGATCTGACCGTCGAGCCCAGCCTGGACTCGCTGCGGCTCTACCTACGTTCGATCGGCCAGGTCGACCTGCTCACCGCCGACGAGGAGGTGTCGCTCGCCAAGCGCATCGAGCGCGGCGACATGGCTGCGAAGCAACAGATGGTCGAGGCCAACCTCCGCCTCGTCGTCTCGATCGCGAAGGGATACCTCGGGCGCGGCCTGTCCTTTCTCGACCTGATCCAAGAGGGCTCGCTCGGCCTCATCCGTGCCGTCGAGAAGTTCGACTACCGCCGCGGCTACAAGTTCTCCACCTACGCCACCTGGTGGATCCGCCAGGCCGTGACCCGTGCGATCGCCGACAAGGCCCGCACCATCCGCATCCCGGTGCACATGGTCGAGAAGCTCAACAAGGTGGTTCACGTCGAGCGCCAGCTCGTCCAGGAGTTCGGCCGTGAGCCGACGCCGGACGAGATCGCGCTGGAGCTGCAGTGGACCGCGCGCGAGGTGAAGGACATCCTGCGCATCGCGCAGCTCCCGGTGTCACTCGAGAAACCTATCGGCGAGGAGGAGGACTCGGAGCTGGGCGACTTCGTCGAGGACGACGCCGCCGAGTCGCCATTCGAGACGGCCTCGGAGAACCTGCGCCGCGAGAACGTGCGGAAGGCGCTCGACGCGCTACCCCAGCGCGAGCGCGAGGTGATCGAGATGCGCTACGGCTTGAAGGGCCATCAAGCGCGAACGCTCGAGGAGGTCGGCCGGGCTTTCGGCGTCACGCGCGAGCGAATCCGCCAGATCGAGAACAACACGCTGAAGAAGCTGGAGTGCCTGCCGGAGGCGCAGCGGCTGAGGGACGCTTCGTAGGCTCGCGCGACTCGGGCGAATCGGTCGGACTCCTGGGCTGCCCGCCTTCTACACTCTTCGCCCGACCACGGCGGGATGTCCGAGTGGTTAAAGGAGACCGGCTGTAAACCGGTTGGCTATGCCTACGCAGGTTCGAATCCTGCTCCCGCCACTAGCGTCGCGCCGGGCCCCTTCGGACCGGCGCGCTAGGCTGCCGAGCGCGCCCTCTTAGCTCAGTTGGTAGAGCACTTCCATGGTAAGGAAGGGGTCTCCGGTTCGAGTCCGGAAGAGGGCTTGCCTCTGCGACTGGGATTGCGCCTCAGCAAGCGCAATCGGCGGCCGTCGAATCCCCTCACCGTGTTGCGGTCCATGTTCATCCGCCCTGGGGCCGCCCGATCGCGCAGACCGCGGGGACCGGGCGCAGGTCCTCGACCAGCATCCTGTCGACGGAGAACCCGCCCTCGCGCAGCCGGTCGGCCAGCTCGTTCGCGAGGTCCCGGGCTCGCCCCGGCGCGGAGTGGCGCGCGTCCCAGAAGAGGTAGACGGCCCCATCCCGGGCGAGGTGCTCGCGGACGGCGCCGAGCGCCGCCTCCGGCTGCTGCCAGAAGGGAGCGACGTTGAAGGCGAAGACCTTGTCGAAGCGCCCATCGCCGAGGTCCGCGTCCTCCAGCGCGACGGCCTCGAGCACAGCCCTGCCCGCGTCGACGTGCTCGCGGTTCCTCCGCATGGCCATCTCGATCATCTTGGGCGAGCGGTCGATCGCGGTGATCGTTCCCGTCGTCAGCCTCTCGCAGACCAGGGAGACCGCGACGCCGTGGCCGCAGCCGACCTCGAGCAGGCGGTCGGCCGGGCGGACCTCCAGGGTGTCGACCGCCCAGACGAACCGCTCCGATGCCTTGCCCGCCATGCCCGAGCAATTGCATCACGCGCCCGTGAACCTCGACCTGGCCGCCTCTAGGAAGCCCTAGGCTCGTACCGCATCGCCACCGCCCCCGAGCCGAACTCCAGCCGGCCCACGAGCCTCAAGTCGACACGCTTCGATAGCCCCGCGAACAACGTCGGCCCGTGGCCCACCAGCCGGGGCTGCACCACGAACTCGTACTCATCGATCAACCCCAGCTCCGCCAACGCCAGCGGAAGCTTCACGCCTCCCACGAACAGTCCCTTACCCGACTCCCGCTTCAGCTCCTGAACGGCTTCTCCCAGATCCCCGCGCACGAGCTCCGCGTTCCAATCGACCCGGTCCAAGGTGCTCGACACGACGTACTTCTTTGCCGCGTCGATCGTCCGGCCGAAAGGCGCCATCCAATCAGGCATCGCTTCGATCTGCCCCGGCGGCCGCCAGGCTGACTCCATCATCTCGTAAGTCACCCGGCCGAAGAGGAGAGCATCGGCCTGGTCGATGCTCTCCGTCGCGTGACGATGCATCTCTTCGTCCGGGGAACCCACACGGTGATCGCAGCATCCGTCCAACGTGACATTGATGGAATATCGAAGAGGTCGCACTACGTAAACATACGGTGATCGCGCGCTTTCCCATGGGAGCGATAGGGCATCCCGCTTTCACATTCATTGGATTGCGGGACTCTGGGTCGTTCGTGGCAGTGCTGCCGCATTCACGCGGAAGCGGAAGCCACTCCGCCGTCGCCTGGCCGTCCACGGGCGGCTCGGCTGGGGACCCGACAAGGCCGCGCGGCCGGACTCCATCGACGCCGTGGCCACACTCGTCGCCGTCAGCTCATCGAAGCCCGCGAACGCGCTCGCGAGTCTCGGACCGGCAGAGGTTCGGACCCCTAGCCGACGCTGACAGCGCTGCTCCCTGAGCCCGAGAGACGCTTTCCTCTGCTGTGGTCGCCCGAGCTGTGAGCGCCTAGAGCGCGAGCATCGCCGCCGCGACTTCACTGGCGGCCGCATCGGGGATCGCCGTCGCGGCCCGTTCGAGCACGAGCAGCCGCGCACCGGGGATCTCGCGCGCGAGCGCTTCGCCGTTGCCGACAGGGAAGAACGGATCGCGGCGACCGTGCACCACCAGCGCCGGGATCGCGAGCTCGGACAGGCGCTCGCGCCAGCGCGGCTTGCAGTTGAGCTTGGAGAACACCATGCCCATCTGGTTGGCCATCTGCACCGCGGGCTCCGTGCCCGGCGTGCGGTCCCAGTTGCGCTCGGCGGTCGCGCGCGCGGCGGCGGGGTCGTCGCCGAGGATCTCCGCGCCGCCGGCGGCAAACTCCGCCACGGCGGCGCGGTCGGACCAGTCGGGCATCGAGCGCGAGAACAGCCGTTCCATCGTCGCCGCGTCATGGTCAGGCAGGTCGTCGTCGACCGGGCCTGGAGCGACGGGCCGCGTTCCGGCGAGGGTGAGCGCCGAGAACGCGTTCGGGTGGTCGAGCGCGGCGACCTGGGCGACCATCCCGCCCACGCCGATGCCCGCCAGTTGCGCCGGCCGGTCGTCGAGTTCGCGGGCGAGCGCCGCGGCGTCGGCTGCGAGATCGCGCAGCGTGTACGCCGGAGCCTTGGGATCGACGGTGGTCGACGCGCCCGAATCGCGCAGGTCGTACCGCACGACGTGGCGCCCGCCGCGCGCGAGCGCCTCGCAGAGCGCGTCGGGCCAGGAGAGCATGGTCGTGCCGCCCGCGAGCAGAACGAGCGGCGCCGCCGCGTCGCCGAAGTGCTCGACCCCGAGCGTGACGCCGTCCGCCTCGACCGTCGCCATCACGCCTCCTCCGTCGCGATGACGCCGCCGGACGTGCGGAACGAGTGGACCGTCGGATGCATGGTCAACCTCCAAGATAGGGTCGTGGACCGGTGGCGCGGGGACGGCGGCCACAGGGCGGTAGAGCGTTCGCTCTAGCTCCGCGCGAAACGCCGGAGTGCCTCGGCTCGCGAACGCTTACCTCTCGATGAACGTGTAGTCGCGCTCGATCCGGCCGTCGGCGGCGAGGACGAGGAAGTTGAGCCCGACTGCCGACGCCTCGCCGTCCTTGGCGACCGCCTCCCAGTGGAACTTGACGACGTCGCCGAGTCGCTCGGCGTCGTCGCGCCCCCGGAAGCTGAGCCCCTCGGAGCCGACCCAGTGCTCGTAGGACGCTCGCCGCCCGCGCCTCGAGCTCGTCGTGTCCCCGCGCCTCGAGCGATGGCCGCCAGGCCGAGCCCGGGGCTGCGCCGCGATCTCGCGCATCTCCTGCGGCGGCTGGAGGATCTGCGACCCGTCCTCCGGTCCAGAGCTCGGCGATCATCCGCCGGCGCCGGTCGGCATCGGGCTCGTTCCAGAGCGCGAGGTATCGATCCGCCAGCTGCTCTGCCTGCCTTGCGTCCGGGTCTCGGGGGACGCAATTGCTTCGTTCATCGTCGGTGACCTCCTTGATCGTTGCTCGTGGCGGTAACGGTCGCCGCAGGAACGGCCGCGCGTCGATTACCTCCGATGTGCAACCTCCGCTCAGGTATGGAGCCGTTCTGGCGGTACCGTTCGTGGGCCGTCCAGACCGAGAGGGAGCCGCAGACCGTCGGTGAGCTCATCCGCTTCTGGCGCACCCAGCGGCGTCTCACGCAGATGGAGTTGGCGCTGGACGCGAACCTCTCCACCAAGCACCTCAGCTTCGTAGAGACCGGTCGCTCGCGTCCGAGCCGCCAGCTCCTTGTCCACCTGGCCCAGCACCTCGACCTGCCGATCGCCGAGCGCAACCGCCTGCTGCTCGCCGGCGGCTTCGCTCCGCCTTACCTCGAGCAGCCCTTCGACGGGGAGATGATGCGGCCGCTGCGCGAGTCGCTCAGCCGGCTGCTGGAGGCACACGAGCCGAACCCGGCGTTGATCGTCGACGGTCTCTGGAACCTGATCGAGGCCAATCGGGCCGCGTCGCTCCTCTGGGACGGGGTCGACCCCGAGCTGCTCGAGCCCCCGATCAACATGCTCCGGCTCGCGGTTCACCCGGGAGGTCTTCCGAAGATCTCGTCGATGACCGCAGCCTGCAACGCGCCGCTGATCACGAAGCTGAGGCGAAGGAGCCGCGAGGACGCCGATCCGCGCCCTCGCCGAGCTGATCGAGGATGTCGCGTCCTACCTCCCGGACGATCCGCCGACGCGCTCCCGCGACCCAGCCCGTCGTCTCGCTGGATGTGCTCGCCCAGCCACGCGATGCAGGAGGGGTGAGCCGAGAAGATTTCTCGTCCTCCGCGCACCGCAGAGGGGGCGACGTGTGCCGAACGCGAATTTCACCGTCACCTGATTGGCGGTGGAACCCCCTCTGCGGTGGCCGCCAGCGCGGGGTCCCACTCGCAGACCTCACAGGCGTGGCGGAAAGCCGACCGGGCGAATTCCAACGCGAGGGCATGCGGATCGGGGCTCTCGCGGATGTCCTCCCAATCGAGCACATATTCGCCGAGCCGCCCGTCCCAACGAGCTGCAGCGGGGCTGAGGCGCGCGTCTGCGAAGCCATCTGGCGGCGGGTATGCGAAGGCGAAAAATGCCGCGCGCTCGTGGTTCGGATCTCCCGGCCACCACCCGATCGCGACCTGCTGGGCATCGGCTCCGTTGCGCATGATGAAGTCATCGGACGGTGGATCGGCCGGCCGCCCCGAGAAGAGGTTGACGGCAAGGTCGAAGGTCCCCCACCAGGCGTTGACCGGCGTCGAGCGACCCCGAAACGGAGCCCGGAATTCCCCAAGGACGAGCGCTGCGCTGGTCGCGGCCTCGAAGTAGGTCTCCACCTGGTCTGCGTCATAGGTCGCATGCTCGTGGTCCTCGTCGAGCGGGACCTGCCACGGCACCTCCTGGGGAGTGGGATTGATCTCGATGTCATCCCCCAGGCGCCGCACGGCCTCGAGCACCTCGCGGGTCACCTCCGCCACGGGGCGGTTGGGCGTCAGCGCGATCCGTGTCTCATGACCGGCGCTGTGCTCGACGACGGCCTCGTGGATGTGCAGGTCGAGCGCTGCGACGATCGCGCCGGAGCCGCCGGGTGCCGGCAGCGCAAGCGTCTCCCAGCCGCGCGCGCTTAGCCGTAGGGCGGCGTGCTGCAGCTGCGGCTCCGGCGGCGCGAGCTCCACCGCGAGCTTGCCCAGCACCTGGGTGTGCGCGTGAAGCGTGTCGCAGGTCGCGCTCCACGGGCGGTAGCTGAGAGGTGGCCACGGGGAGCCCATAGTCAAAAGCTACTCCCCGCTACCGCCCTGCCATCGACTCGGTACTGGTCCAGTCGGACCGCTCTCCCGCACTGACGGCGTAACTTGGCGTGCAGTCGTCACGGGACTTCCGCCTCCGCGTCATTGGAGAACCGTTGGCGCGCGGCGTGGCGCTGATCGGGGGTTGTCGTTTGCCCAGGAAGGAGGCATCTGCGCAGTCAGCGGGTCGTGACGGCGACCGTTGAGGCGTTCCATGGAAGCGGCGTGGAAGCGGCACTTCTCGTCAGGCGACCCTCGGAGACCGTCAAACGGGCCGCCGAAGGGCGGACGCCCCTGTAAAACCGCGCTCAACCTTCAGCGAACCCGATGCACCGTGGCCCTGAACGCGAATCAGCTGCGCATCTGGGACGTGATCCACGTACACGTGCCTGAGCCGTCGAGCGGCCAGACGAGCAGGATGCGATCAACACGGCCGTGCAGTCCTTCCTCTGGGTCTCCGATTGAAAGGGCTACGGCCTGCCGTCGGTCCCACGGGGGCCGGAATTGGAACCGCGGGTCGAGACGCGGGGGCGGGGGCGCCCCTCGCGTCTCGCGCCGGTCGGCCCGAGCCCGGTACTAGTCCTTGGGCTTCTCCCCCGGCTCGTCGTCCGCGAGGATGCGGTAGAGCCCCCGACGTGTCTCGGAGAGCAGCTCCGTGGCTCGCGTGACCTGGGCCTTGTCGCCCGCAGCGGCCACCTGGAAGGTGGCGGCTCCGATCTGGCCGACCAGTCCGCGGAGCTCGAGGCGCTCCTCGCCGATGCCCTCCGCCAGGTCGGCCCAGGGCTCGCCGAGCTGCTCGCGGTTCTCCGCCACGTGCTTCTTGCCGGCGTCCGTGAGGGTGAACGGCGTGCGGCCCTCGCCTTCCTCGGCGCGGACGTACCCCTCGTCCTCCAGCTGCGCCAGCGTGGGGTAGACCGAACCCGGGCTCGGGCGCCAGGCGCCACTGCTGCGGCGCTCGATCTCCTCCATCAGGCCGTAGCCCGTTTGCGGCTGCTCGTCGAGTAGAACCAGCAGCGCGGCCCGGACCTCTCCGCGGCGCATGCGCCGCCGCCGTCCGCCGCCCCAGCCTCGGGGGCCACCCCAGTCTCCGGGGGGTCCCCAGCCACCAGGGCCGCGGCCGTGGGAACCGGGTCCGTGCCGGCGACCGCTCATCGCGGCTCGCCGGCGGTGCTTGCGGTAGCCCTTCGGGCCACCTTTCTCGCCATGTCCGTACATGGAATACTCCTGTTTTTGATTATCACGATGCCTCAACGATATATCGTTAGCCACAAGATGTCAAGCCTCGGCGGGAAGCGGTTTTCGCCACCCGTCGCCAGCTGCGCCGGGACTGCATCGACGCCGTGTTCGGCTCGGCGTTCGAGGCCTGACCGTGGTAGCGCGTGGTAGCACGAACGGCCATCAGCCTGCCCCACAGCCGTCGCCAGCTGGGGTGCGATCCCGCTCGACACCTCCAGCCGTCGCCAGGATGCCCTCAGCCGTCGCGAGCTGCGGGCTCATGGTAAGGAAGGGGTCTCCGGTTCGAGTCCGGAAGCGGGCTTCAGGCCTGGCGCTCATGTGGTCCCGCCACCAGACGCTCGGCGAGAGCCTGCTCCGCCTCCACAACCGGACGGGCGCGCATAGATATGACGCTCCATCCCTGACTGCCGCGCAGGGCGATCTCGATGCGATCCTCCACCGCCCCCGCTTCGTGCCTCTCCGCAACGAACAGCGTCCGGAATCGAGCTGGCTCTCGCTCGGTCTCGATCGCGCTGTTGTGCGGCCAGCGACAGGGACCAGCATGATCCCAATGCCCGCATAACGCGACCGTGACAGCCGCGCCGACTGCCGCGGGGTCGACCGCCGGGCGCAAGGCGAGCTCTGCCTCGACGACGAAGGCATCGGCCACCCCTCAACGATACGCGTCACTGGTGTGGCCGGTGGGCCCTTCGGACGAGGGCTGGGACCCCCAAATCCATCGAGTGATGAGTTGTGCACGCCATAGGGTGCTCAAAGCATCACTCGACAGTCCGGAGTTCGAAAGTGGTCTCGGCGGGGCGCCTTGCCCTACCCCGCCCCGTCACGCCGCTGAATCACCGCGAACCAGACCTCGGTCAACGTCTGGATCGCCGTCTCGGGCGACACCCGCGCCTCGCGGCCGAACGCGTCCAGGAGATAGCTCGTGTTCAACAGGTTGAGCGCTCGGGCGGTCTCGGCGAAGTCGGCCGGGGGGTGGGCGGCGAGGTTGGGCATCGCACGAAGGGCCCCCTCGACGAGCTCGTCGAAGCGCCGGCGGATCGCCTCCTGACGTCCGGCGATCTGCTCATCGCGTGTCGCTGCTTCTGAGATCGCGCGCAACAGGGGGCCGTGGCGCTGGTAAACCGCGACGGCCGGCTCGATCGCGATGCGCACCACGTCGAGCCCGTCGCCCATCCGCGAGTCGCTGAAGCCGCGCTCGACGTCGTAGAGATCCTCGATCGCGTCGCGGCCGGCGCGCATCAGGAGGTCGGCGAGGTCGTCGAAGTGACGGTAGAAGATCGTCCGTCCGAACCCGGCCTCGCGCATCACCGCGTCCACGCTCAGCTCGGCGTAGGGCTGGCGGCGAACGAGCTCGGTCGCCGCGGCAATGATCCGCTCGCGGCTCTGCCGGCGGGTGTGGCGCGCGCGGACCTGATGTCCCTCTACGCTGGGAGGCGTCGCGGCTGGCGCGTCTTCGGTGGCCATGGCAGCCAAGGCTACCGAAGTTGACACGCTGTGACACGCGCTGTTACAGTCGCGACCCCTCCGGATTCGCACGAATGGAGCTTGGTGTCAGCAGGACCCTTGAAGCTTGAGCACAGCGGGTGGGCCGCGGCCGCCCTCGTGCGCCGTCGCGCTCCTGATCCTGCCCACGGCCGCGCAGGCTCGCCCGGCCACCGCGGGCAAGGACGGGCGACCGAACATCCTCGTCGTGATGACCGACGACATGGCGGCGAGCGACGTGGCGCTGATGCCGAACGTCAGGCGGCTGCTGGCGGCGCGGGGCACGAGCTTCTCCGACGCGGTCGACTCCTTCCCGCTCTGTTGCCCCGCTCGCGCGACCTTCATCACGGGTCAGTACGCACATAACCACGGCGTCCGCGGCAACTTCCACCCATATGGCTGGTACGGGATGAAGGGGCGCGGCAACACGCTGCCTGCCTGGCTGCAGCGGTCGGGCTACACCACCGCCCTGATCGGAAAGTGGCTCAACGGCTACGGCGCGCTCGACGCGCATGGCGAGGTTCCCAAGGGCTTCGACATCTGGCGCGGGCTGCTCGATGTCTCCGCCTACGACTACTACAACTACGTGATGAACGTCGACGGTCGCCTAAGGACGCGGGGCGACGCCGACTTCGCCCGGAAGCTCGTCGAGTTCGCCAACATCGAGGTCACCGAGCGGCAGAACCCCGGCCTCGCGGACGTGCTGAACCAGCTCATCCGCGTGATGGGACCGCCGCCTTACAGCTACTGGGGAGCCCAGCGGCCCCAGGACTACTCGCCCGACGTGACCGGCGAGATCACCGACCGGCTCGTGGCGAGGCAGCGGAGGTCGAAGAAGCCGTTCTTCATCTGGTGGGCCCCGATCGCCCCCCATCGCGAGGACGTGGCCAGCACGCTGATGCGACGGCCCGGTCCCGACCCCCGCCCCGCGCCGCGCTACACCGCGAAGAGCAAGCGCTACAAGTTGCCCCGCCCGCCGAGCTTCAACGAGGCGGACATCAGCGACAAGCCCACCAACGTGCGCACGGGCACGCGCGCGCTCAGCGAGGAGCAGATAGCCCAGCTGCAGCTCGACTACGAGGGCCGGGCGGGCTCGCTGCTCGCGGTCGACGACCACGTCAAGCGGCTGGTCGGCACCCTGCGCAAGACGAATCAGCTCAAGAACACGCTGATTGTGTTCATGTCGGACAACGGGTGGCTCCAGGGCGAGCACCGGGTCCCGGGCGACAAGTTCCTGCCCTATGACGAGTCGCTGCGCATCCCGTTCATCGTGCGTGGACCCGGGGTGCCCGCCGGTAAGCGGATCAAGGGACAGGTGGCCAACATCGACTTCGCGCCGACGCTGCTCGACTTCGCACGCGCGCGAGCCGGGCGTCGGATCGACGGCACCTCGCTCAAGCCCTCGCTGCGCAACCCGAAGCGGCGACCTCGGCGAGCCCTGGCGATCGAGGCGCTCGCGCCGCTGTTCGAGGGCCCGTTCCCGGGCGTCAACGAATGGGATCGCCCGTACCGCGGCGTGCGAACCGACCGCTACACGTACGTCGTCTACACCGAGACTCGGGACGAGGAGCTCTACGACCGCCGCCGCGACCCTGACGAGCTGCGCAACGTGGCCGGCGATCCGAGCTACGCGCGGATCAAGTCGCGTCTCGCGGCGAAGCTCGCGAAGCTCGCGAACTGCAAGGGCCGCTCCTGCAAGGTCGCGCCGTGAGGCGATCGGTCGCGGGCCTGGTAGTCGCCATCGCCGCGGTCGCTCTCACCCCGTCGACAGCATCCGCCGCTGCGCCGCGCAGCCTGGCGGGGCTTCACAACGCGCGCTATTGCGAGATCTTCGAGATCAAGGGAGCGCTGCCCTCGATCAGGGTCACGGTCTGGAACACGATCGGTCTCAATCGCTGCCCGGCGGCGTGGTGGAAGGGTTTCGAGCCGGCCGCGCTCGCGCGGGAGCTCGGGGTCACCGCCGTCCTGCTCAACGGCCCGCGCCACTTCCTGATGGACTCCGTCTCCGCCAGGACCGGTGGCGTGCGTTCGTTCCACGGCCAGCGGTTGCGCAACGTCGCATCGATCCCGATCCGCACGGCCGCCGACCTGTCTCAGGTGCCCTACACCGACCGCACCATCAAGCGGCGCAACACGTGGCGCTGGAAGCGCGGCCGGAGGATCTACGAGTTGGTGGCCCCCGGCGGCGACGTCTACGTGATGCAGAGCTACGCGCAGATTCGCGATCCGGCACTGAAGCTCGGTCAGCTCCGAAAACTGGGCCCACGGCTGAAGCTGCCGGCCGGCTGGCGATACCGCACTCGGCGACTGAGGCGCTCGCTCGCGCTGATCGCGCGCGGGGAGGCGACGATCATCCAGGACGATCTGCTCAACACCTATCAACTAGCGAAGCGGGCTCGTCGCCCGGCGAAGCGCAAGCGCCATCGCGTGAGCTTTACGGGCAAGACGCGCACCGTCACCCCCACTACGCCGGGTACGGTCGAGGATCACGGGACGATCACGGGGGCGCCGTTCGGGCGCGGATCGATCATCCTCGTGGGACGCTTCGCCGGCTCAGTGCTCACGGGCACTGTCCAGATCGTGTCCGCCCGGGGCTCCGCCTCGGCCTCGGTATCGCTGCCGTTCACGATCAGCGGGAACGAGATCAGCTTCCGAGGCACCGCGCGCTTCACCTCCGGCACAGGGATCTACCGAGGCATCACGAGCGGCGAGCTAGAGGTGCGGGACCGCAACACGCTGGACGGCCAGGCGGGAACGGTCTCCGTCGACGGCTACGCGACCTACTAGGGGGGACGAGATGACGATCTTCGGGACGCGGCCAGGCCATCGTTGGCTCTTCGCCGCTGCACTTCTCGTGCTCGCCCTGGCCGGTGCGGCCGAGGCAACCGCCAAGACCCATAAGCCCGCGCGTCCCAACGTGGTGGTCGTGATGGCTGATGATCAGGACTTCCGCTCGATGCACGCCCTGCCCAAGGTGCGGCGGCTCGTCGGCCGACGGGCCACCACGTTCGCCACCTCCATCGTGAACTACCCGCTGTGCTGCCCGTCGCGCGCCACCTACTACACCGGCCGCTACGCCCACAACCACGGCGTACTCTGGAACAACTTCCCCGAGGGGGGCTACTACAAGTTCGACGGGCGCGAGACGCTGCCCGTGTGGTTGCGGCGCGCCGGCTACCGCACGATCCACATCGGCAAGTACCTGAACGAGTACGGCGAGCGCGACCCGCGCGAGGTTCCGCGCGGGTGGTCCGACTGGCACGGCGGCATCGACCCCCTCACCTACCGCTACTACGGCTACAAGCTCAACCACAACGGCAAGGTCAAGACCTACGGCAACCGTCCGGCCGACTATCAGGTCGATGTCGAGGCCCGGCTTGCGGAGAAGTCCATCGTTCGGGCGTCGCGCGGGCGACGTCCCTTCTTCCTCAACGTGGCGCCGATCGCGCCGCACACGAACTCCTTGACCGCGAGGAGGGAGGGCACGCCGGCCATTCCTGCGCCGCGACACGCCCGCCGCTACGCCAACGCGCTCCTGCCCCGCAGGCCCAACTTCAACGAAGCCGACATCTCCGACAAGCCCGCGATTCAGGCGTTCTTCCCCAACCCGCTGCCGCCGACCGACATCGCCGCCCTCCAAGAGCACTACCGGGGTCGGCTTGGCTCGCTCCTGTCAGTGGACGATCTGGTGGAGCGCATCGTGCGCGCCCTGAAGCGGACCGGCGAGTACCGCAACACGGTGATCGTCTACACCTCGGACAACGGCTGGGCGATGGCCGAGCACCGGCTCCGGGATCCCCTCACCGAGGACGGCCGCGCAGCCGGCGTGAAGTACGTCCCATACGAGGAGTCCTCGCGCGTGCCGTTGCTCATCGCCGGGCCCGGATTCCCGAAGGGCCGCACGGTCAAGGAGGTAGTCGTTAACGCTGACCTCACTCCCACGATCCTGTCCCTCACACGCGCGCGAGCCACGCGGCCCGTCGACGGGCGGTCGCTGCTGAAGCTGGCGCGGTCGCCCAAGAGCTATGCGGGGCGCGGCGTCCTGATAGCGACCGCCAAGAACCCGCGCGGAGTACCGCCCTACGCGTCCATCCGCACCCAGCGCTACCGCTACGACCTGTCGGAGGTCGGCTTGGAAGGCCTGTTCGACCTCAAGGCCGACCCGTGGGAACTCACGAGCTTCCACGCCGACCCTCGGTATGCCCGGATCAAGTCGATCCTGCGGACAAAGCTGGCCGAGCTGCGCCGATGCAGCGGTGCCAGCTGCCGCAGGTCCGTCGGGCGGCTGCCCGAGCCCGGCTAGGCCGGGTTCGCGACCGGCACCTCGCCCTCCGCGGGCTCCACGAGGATCGCGCCTTCGCCGCTCGCGTAGGCCTCCTCGCCGTGGTGGATGACGTCCATGCCCAGAGCCTCCTCGCGTTCGCTACCGCGCAGCGGCCAGACCGCGCCGATCGCCTTCAGGAGGACGAACGTGACCACGAAGGCGTAGGCGGGCGCCGCCGCCACGGCGAGCGCTTGGTCCCCTAGCTGCGCCGCGTTGCCGTAGAGGAGACCGTCCGAGACGCCGTTCCACGACTCCTGCGCAAAGAAGCCGATGAACAGGATGCCGGTCAGTCCTGCGATCCCGTGCGCGGCGAGCACGTCGAGCGTCTCGTCCACGCGCGTGCGCGGCCGCAGGACTATCACTGCGTAGCTCGGGAGCGCCGCCAGCGCGCCTAGCGCCATGGCCCAGCCTGGGCTGATGAAGCCGCCCGCGGGCGTGATTCCCACGCAGCCGACGATGATGGCGGTGGCCGCACCGATCGCGGTGATCTGCCGTCCTCGCACCAGGTCGAGCACGAACCACACGATCAGCGTGCACGCCGGTGTGAGCAGTGTGTTGGTGAAGGCGAGCACGCCCGGCTCTCCGGTCGAGAAGCCGCTGCCGCCGTTGAACCCGAACCAGCCGAACCAGAGCAGGCCGGCGCCGAGGAGGACGTAGACCGCGTTGTGGGGCAGCAGCGCCTGGCGCCCGTAGTCCTTACGCGCCCCGACGACCAGGGCGGCGGCGAGTGCGGAGAATCCGGATCCCATCTCGACGGGGACGCCGCCGGCGAAGTCGAGCGTCCCGCCCTCGATGAGCCACCCGCCTCCGAAGGCCCAGTGCGCCATGACCGAGTAGACCAGCACCGACCAGAGTGCGGCGAAGAGAAGGAACGGTCCGAAGCGCATCCGCTCCACCACTGCGCCGGACACCAGTGCGACGGTGATGATGCAGAAGGTCGCCTGGAATGCCATGAACAGCAGGTGCGGGATCGTCGTACCGTCGCGCGGCTCGAAGGTCACGTCGCTGAGGAAGACGTGCCCGAGGCCCCCGACCAGGTCGCCGTCGCCGTCGAACGCGATCGAGTAGCCGACGGCCGCCCACATGACCGTCGCGACCGCGATCGCGGCGACGCACATCATGAACGTGTTGAGGGTGTTCTTCGCGCGCACCAGACCTGCGTAGAACAGCCCGAGCGCGGGTGTCATCAGCAGCACGAGCGCCGTGGCGGCGAGCATCCACGCCGTGTCGCCGGTATCGACCGTGGGCGCCTGCGCCAGGTTGAGCAGGCCCGTCACTTCGGCACCGGGGTAACGGCGCCGTGGTCGGTCTCGCCCGTCCGAATGCGAACCGCGCGCTCTAGCGGAATCACGAAGATCTTCCCGTCGCCGACCTCGCCTGTGCGGGCGCCGTCGCAGAGGGCGTCGATCGTGGGTTGGACGAACGAGTCCGAGACGGCGATCTCAAACCGCACCTTCTCCGCCAGGCCCATCTTCACCGTCGTGCCGCGGTAGGTCTCGACCCTGTCGAGCTCACCGCCATGGCCCTGCACGCGACTCAGGGAGACGCCCCGCACCTCGGCCCGGTACAGGGCTTCGAGCACGTCGTTCGCCTTCTCCGGCCGCACGATGCCGATCACGAGCTTCACGAGTCCTCCGCTTCCTCCGTCGCCGAGCGCGGGCAAACCTAGCCCCGGTCGCGGACAGAAGCGCTCAGACGACGAGGTGCGGCAGGGGTCCGTCGCCTACGGTCGCGCCGACCAACGAATGCGGCCGGACCGGCAGCCCTCGAAAAGGTCATCCACGAAGATCGTGCCGCGGGCGAAGCCGCGCCGGATGCGTCCCGCCACGCGGATGGTCGCGGTGCTCGTCCGGGGCAGGTTCCGGACCCCGCGGAATCGAGCCGAGAACCTGCCGTCGCGGCGAACTCGGAGGTCGCGCGGCAGCGCAAAGGTGCTATGCGCCTCGCAGCCCGAACCCCGGGCGTAGACAGAGAATGCAAGACCACGGATCCTGCCCCGGCGAGGTCGCGTGAACCGGACGTAGCGCTTCTGAGACGTGGCACCGGTCCACTCGCCGCGACGCGCAGCCACCCGAAAGCGCTTGAAGGGTGTCCACGGAAGGGCGCCCTGCGACGGCGCATCCCCGTCGATCGCCGTGTAGTAGACGCCGGGCACGAGCGCATCGTCGGCCCGCCAGAACGGTGTAGGCCCGTCGTCGAGCGCGCCATAGGTGCCGCTCTGAACGCGGTAGCGCAGAGCCGGCTGGCCGGTGGCGTCACCGATCGGCCTCGTCGACACCGCGATGTTGACGATCGGGTACGCCGGCGCCCAGCGCGCGAATGGCCGCCGCTTGGCGTCGGCGCCCGCGTCGGTCAGGGTGATCGGCGCCAGGGCCTGCGCCCCAGCTTGTTCCGCAGCGGCCCCCACGACGACGAGGGCCGTCGCGAGCGCTGCAGCGAGATTGGCCCGCGGACTCACAGCAGCAAGAACCCGGGAAGTCCCGCGTCGATTCGGAGTCTCAGCGCCGGAGCACCTCTCGGGCGGCTCGCTCGCCGGAGCGCACCGCGCCGTCCATGTAGCCGTTCCAGTATGTGGATGTCTCGGTCCCGGCCCAGTGCACCCGCCCGACCGGCGCGCGGATCGCCGGGCCGTAGTCGAGCAGGACGCCGGGCGCCGTCCACCCGGTGGGGCAGCCGCGAGTCCAGGACTCCTTGGCCCAGTCTGCCTCGACGTAGTCGCGGGGGCGGCGCGCCTGCTCTCCGAACAAGGTCACGAACTGCTCGATCACGGCGCGTCGCCGGGCGGACTTGCTTCGCGCTCCCCAGACGCGTGCATGGTGCCCACCGATGAATCCGAACAGCACCCCCGGCCGCCCGTCCGGAGGGCTGTTGTCGAACGTGGTCGTCGAAGGGCCCACATCCATCACGGACTGTCCCGAGAGCCCGCTCTGGCGCCAGAACGGCGTGGGGTACACCGCCTCCGCCTTGATCATCGACCCCGCCGGGTAGCGCTGGACGAGCTGAGCCCGTGCAGCCGGGAGCCGCGGAGAAAACTCGAGTTGGGCCGTCAGAGCGGGCGGAATGGCGACGATCGCGCGCCGGGCCTCAACGGAGAGACGGTCCGAGTCCAAATACACGCGACCGCCGCGCTGCCTGATTCGGTGCACTGCTGAGTCGAGGACCACGCGTGAGCCCAGCCTGCGTGCCACGCGTGCGGCGATCACCTGCGACCCGCCTCGGAAGCGACTCTCTTGTGCGCCCCCCGCGACCGAGATCAGGCGGATGATGCTCCCCGGGGTGCGCTCGTTCCCGGCCGCGGCTATGTAGAAGAGGACGAACAGAAGCGACAGGTCGCGTGGCTCCGCGCCCCACAACGCCTGCGTGGCGGCGTCGAGCACCGACTTGCCCGTCGCCGTCGTCAGGTTCGTCTGCTTCCACGTCTCGAACGTCTGCGAGTCCCACTCCGCGGCGCGCGGCGCGGTCCAGGGCGCGTTCACCGGAACCTGTGCGGCGAGTGCATCCAGGCCGAGGATCTGCGGGAAGTCGGCGATAAAGCCGGGGTCCGTGGGCAACCCGGGGACCGCTGGATAGAGCCCGCGCGCCCCCTTCAGGTACTGAACATTGTTCCCATCGTTGTAGGTCTTGAACGTCCCGACGCCCACCGCCCGGGCCAGGGCCGAGACCCGGTCCTGAGTCGGCCCGACGTACTCGCCCCCGAGCTCGGTGATCTCCCCGCCTCCCAGCCGGTGGTTGAGCAGCCGACCGCCGACGCGGTCGCGAGCCTCGAGCACGACCACCGAACGCCCCGCTCGCACGAGCGTACGGGCAGCCGTCAGGCCGGCCAGGCCGGCGCCGACGATCGCGACATCCACCCGTCGTGTGCGTCGGCGCGCGGCCTGCGCTGTGGGGGCCACGCCGGCCGCACCGGCGACGGCTGCAGCGCCAAGTAGACCGCGCCGCGTCAGTCCACGCGACTCCGCCGGATCGGTGCGGCGCGGGTCTCGGTCGTGGGTCATCGTCGCCCCTCGGCCAGCCAGTCTCGCATCTGGTCGTAGACCAGCTGGTGGTTGAGCAGCTGGAAGTGGTTGAGGCCGGGAAAATGGCGGCCGCGGTCCTCCTCGAAGGCGATCCGCCGCCTGCGGCCGCGGCCGGTTGCGCTGTCGCGGCGCACCAGTAGGTCGCCCAGGGCATGGCCGAGCAGCGAGCGCTCGCTGCCACCGATCGAAGCCGAGATCACGTAGTGGGTTGCGCCCTCGATTAGCGGGACGTCGGTGCAGCGCTCGTCGCGCAGCGCGTACGGCTCGCACTCGCGCCAGTCGTCCTCCACCAGCGAGCCGAAGCGAAGGTCCTTGATTCCCGCACTGCGCATCTCCAGCACCTGCGCGATCGGTCGCGTCTCTCCGATCAGGTTGAGTGCCCAGCCGGCGACGTTGACGCTCTTCTCCAGCGGCGCTCCCAGGTGTGGCGCCCCGAGGCAGACGGTGTGACGGACCGCTTCGACCCAGTCCGCGTCGGCGGCGAGCGCCTGGTGGCACGCGCTGCGGCAGACGAGGCCCCCCATCGAGTGCCCGATCAATGCGATCTCCCGGGCTCCGCCCGGCCACGATGCCACGAGCTCCTCGAGCAGCTCCGACAGTCGTTCCCCGTTCTCGGAGACGTGAAGCCCCGTGTTGTAGCTCACGTACACGGGCGTGTATCCGAGGTCCCGATGGAGGCGGGAGCCGTAGTCCTCGCCGTCGTTCACGCGACCGTACAGGCGCCATGAGGCCCCGGTCTCGCACAGGCCGTGCACGAACACGGCGAGCCTGGCGGCCGGCTCGCCGTGGCGCTCGTCCACGCGCGCGCTCATGCGCAGGGCGAGGGCGCTGCCGTGTTCCTCGAGACCGTCCCCCAACAGGCCGTTCAGCGCAGCGCCGGCCAGCGCGCCGCGCGATGATCGGAAGAGCGACGGCGCATCCGGTCGGGTCGCGATGGCGGCGACGCCACCGACTGCGCGCGACCCCGCGCGCCCAAAGGCCCGAACTCCTCCGTAGAGCGCTCCAGCGATTCCGTCGTGCGCCACCTGGACCGGAGCCACGGCCGGGCCGACCCCGCGGCGTACCCCCGCGAAGGCGCGATCCGCAACGGCGCGATGAAGTTCCTCGATTCGGCTCGTGAGCTGACCGGCTAGATCGCCGGCGAGTATGCCCAGGCTGCGCGCCTCCGGACGGTTCACCGGGGGGATTATCACCGATCGTGGGCGGTCCCAACGGCGGGTCGTGAAGGGCGCTATCCTCAGACCGAACCTCGCGGCCGGCGGGGTTTTCCTTTGCCCCGGCCGCCCATCCACAGACCCAGGAAGCCATGGCTCGCGGAGACGTACGAATCGCCGTCACCCTTGAGTGCCAGGAGTGCAAGCGGCGTAACTACCAGACGCAGAAGTCGAAGCGAAACAACCCGGATCGCATCGAGATGCGCAAGTACTGCCGCTGGTGCAGCAAGCACACAGCCCACAAGGAGACGCGCTGAGCGCGCTCACGCGCACGCGCGTGTAGTAGAGGTGGCGAGGAACAGGCAACGCGCCAAGGAGCGCCAAGCTCGGCGGAAGGCCGAGCGACAGGGTTCAGCGCGCGACGGGGCGGTCCGCCGCGCCCGTTCCGAGCCGGCCCCGCCCCCGGAGCCCGCCGAGGAGAGCCGCGCCGAGCCATCGCCCGAGCCCGCTCTGCCGGAGCCCGCCGAAGCCGACAACGGCCACGAGCTGACCGCCGACGAGATACGCCTGCAGGCGGGAGCTCCGCCGGAGGACGTGGGCGCCTCGGACGAGGTGCTCGAGTACGAGCAGGACCTCGACGAGGTCGAGGACGAAGAGCACTTCGACCCCGCTGCGGACCAGCCCGAGGAGGACGTCGCGCCCACCAAGCGTGGCCCCCGGGGCAGGCGTGGCGAGGTGGCGGACCACAGACACCGGCCGCGTTTCGTACAGTTCCTCTACGCGGTCGTGGCCGAGTTGAGGCGCGTGCAGTGGCCGGACCGTCAGGCCCTCACCACCCTGACCGGAGTCGTCCTCGGCTTCGTCCTGATCGCGGGTGGCTACCTGGGCCTACTGGACGCGATCTTCTCCCGCCTCATCCAAGCAATCCTCTAAGAAAGAACCACAATGTTTCGCTGGTACGCCGTAAACACCTACTCGGGTCACGAGAAGAAGGTCAAGCAGAACCTCGAGCACCGGGTCCAGTCCATGGGCCAGGCCACGGCCGTCCGCCAGGTCGTGATCCCGACCGAGCAGGTGCAGGAGATGAAGGACGGCCAGAAGGTGACCAAGGAGCAGCGCACCATGCCCGGCTATCTCCTAGTGAACATGAACCTCACCGACGACTCCTGGGGCCTCGTGAAGAACACGCCGGGGGTCACCGGCTTCGTCGGCGCGTCGCAGAAGCCGGTCCCGCTCAGCCAGGTCGAGATCGATCGGCTGCTCAACCGCGAGACCGCCGAGCGCCCGCGCACGCGCGCCCAGTTCTCGATCGGCGAGTCCGTGAAGGTCGTGTCGGGCCCGCTGTCCGACTTCTCCGGCGAGATCTCCGAGATCAACGACGACGCCGCCAAGCTCAAGGTGCTGGTATCCATCTTCGGGCGCGAGACCCCGGTCGAGGTCGGCTTCGACCAGGTCAAGAAGATCTAGGCGCCCCACGATGGCCAAGAAAGTCCTCACACTCATCAAGCTCCAGGTCCCAGGCGGCGCCGCCAACCCGGCGCCCCCGGTGGGCCCCGCCCTGGGCCAGCACGGCGTGAACATCATGGAGTTCTGCAAGGCGTTCAACGCCCAGACCCAGGGCGAGAACGGCACGATCATCCCGGTGGAGATCACGGTCTTCGAGGACCGCTCGTTCACCTTCATCACCAAGACGCCGCCGGCGGCCGTGCTGATCAAGCAGGCGATCGGCCTCGACAAGGGCTCGGGCGAGCCCAACCGGGTGAAGGTAGGCACGATCACGAAGGATCAGGTGCGTCAGATCGCCGAGAGGAAGATGCCCGACCTCAACGCCAACGACGTCGACCAGGCCTCGAAGATCATCGAGGGCACCGCCCGCTCGATGGGCGTGGAGGTTCGCTAGCGATGCCCAGGCACGGCAAGCGCTACCGCGACAACCTCGAGAAGGTCGACCGCGAGCACCAGTACCCGCCGGCCGAGGCGGTCTCGATCATCAAGTCCTTCGAGGGTGCCAAGTTCCCCGAGACGGTGGAGGTCCACATCCGCACGGGCCTCAACGTGCGCCACGCCGAGGAGCAGCTGCGCGGGACGATCTCGATGCCCAACGGCCTGGGCAAGGAGATGACCGTGGTGGTGTTCGCGAAGGGCGACAAGGCTCGCGAGGCCACCGAGGCCGGAGCCGACCACGTGGGCGATGACGATCTGGCGACGAGGGTGGAGGAAGGGTTCACCGACTTCGACGTGGCGATCGCCACCCCCGACATGATGCCCGTCGTCGGCAAGCTCGGCCGTGTGCTCGGTCCGCAGGGCAAGATGCCCAACCCGAAGGTCGGGACGGTTACCAACGACGTCGCCAAGGCCGTGTCGGAGTCGAAGGCGGGGAAGCTCGAGTACCGCACCGATCGCCACGCGATCGTGCACCTGTCGATCGGCAAGGCCGACTTCGAGGAGCGCGCGCTGCTCGAGAACTACACGGCCCTGATGGAGGAGATCAATCGGGCGAAGCCTGCGGCCGCCAAGGGGCGCTACATCCACTCCGTCACGATCACGACCTCGATGGGGCCGGGCGTGAAGGTGGACCCCGGAGGGCGGCTCGGCGTCGAGGAGGCCGCCGCGGTAGCCTGACCCGGAACACCGTTTCAGCCCCAGACCACCGGCGGGCCGGTCCGTAAGCCCGGTGCAGGCGAGCAGCGAAGCAGCAGCACGGACTTCGAGCCCGCCATCGTGCGGGCTCTTTCATCTGCAGACACCGGAGACAAACGTGAACAGGGAACAAAAAACGGCCGTCATCGACGAGGTGGCAACCCAGATCCAGGAGTCGGACGCGGTGTTCGCGGTCGACTACCGCGGGATCTCCGTCCAGCAGGCGGCCGAGCTGCGCCAGCGTTTGAACGAAGCCGACGCCACCCTGCGCGTGGTCAAGAACACGCTCACCGAGCGCGCAGCCGACCAGGCGGGTGCGACCGTGCTGAAGGATCTGCTCGAGGGCCCGACGGCGTTCACCTTCGTGCGCGGCGACGCCGCGTTGGCCGCCAAGGCGATCGCAACCTTCCGCCGCGAGCACGAGGTGCCCCAGTTCAAGGGCGGCACGATGGACGGCGCCGAGGTCACTGTGGACGAGCTCGAGGCGATCGCCAAGCTCCCCGCGCGCGAGGTCCTGCACGGGCAACTCGTCGGTGTGCTCGCATCTCCCGTCACCGGTCTCGTCCGGGGGCTGAACGCGCTCATCGGCGGACTCGCGATTCAGCTCGGGCAGATTGCAGAGCAGGGGCTCGTGGGGGGCGCGGTGGATGAGGAGGATTCGAGTCCTCAGGCCCCAGACCCCAGTCCCCAGGACGAGGGCGCGGACGCTGGGGAGGCTCCCGCTGAGGAGGGTCCGGGCGGTGACGAGGACGCACCACAGGCTTCGGGCGAAACGCCCGCAGAGAACGATGAAAGCGACGCGCCCTCCGAGGGCGACGAGGAAGCGAAGGAGGGCTAGATGGCCACAACCACGGAAGAGTGGATCGAAGAGCTGAAGGGCATCTCGGTGCTCGAGCTGTCAGAGCGCATCAACGCGCTGGAGGAGGCGTTCGGCGTTTCGGCGACGGCAGTCGCTGCGGCGGCGCCCGCGGCCGGCGCGGCCGGAGGCGATGGAGCGGAGGCCGAGGAGGAGTCGAGCACGGTCGACGTCGTGCTCACGGGCGCCGGCGACAAGAAGATCCAGGTGATCAAGGTCGTGCGTGCGGCCACCGGTCTCGGTCTCAAGGAGGCCAAGGCCCTCGTGGACGAGGCGCCCAAGCCGATCAAGGAGGGCGTCGAACGCGAGGAGGCTGACAAGCTCAAGGGCGACCTCGAGGAGGCCGGCGGGACGGTCGAGCTCAAGTAGCCGCCCGTCGCCGGCGCGCCGGCCGCTCAGGCGGTCGGTGCGCCCGGCACCTGATCGCGGACGCGCTTGCTCGCCGAGGCGCGCTCGGCCCCCTCACGGGCGACCTCCTCCGCGAAGACACGATCGATCTCCGGCGCGACTCGCCGGAAGTCGCGCTCAGCGAGCCGCGTGGTCAGCGCCGCGCGGGCCGCATGAACGCCCCGCACCCAGGAGGGGGTGCAGATCCGCCGGGAACGGCGCTCGAATCCGCGGGCGATGTCGCGTGCGGCGCGCTCCACCGGGTAGGTCTTGTTCAGCGGGAAGGTGAGCGACGCTCGCAGCGCGCCGAAGGCATCGAGCTCGGCGTCCGCGTCCTCCACCATCCGGGTTGCGATCCAGGCAGGGTGGATCGTCGCCACGTCCACCCCCAGGTGTGCGACCTCCATCCGCAGCGAGTTGCAGAACGCCTCGACCCCGGACTTGGTCGCCGCGTACGCTGACATGCCTGGCGGGTGCGCGAAGGTGGCGAGCGATGCGGTGACCGCCACGTAGCCGCTCCTTTTGGCCACGGCGGGCAGTGCGGCGCTCACCGTGTTGTAGGCCCCGACCAGGTTCACGTCGATCGTGCGCCGCCACGCGTTCGGGTCGGTCTGGAGCACCGGGCCGACGGACGCGATCCCGGCATTGGCCCACACTGAGTCCAGCCCCCCGTGGCGCTGCACAGCCTCCCTCGTCGCTCGCACGCAGGCCTCCCGGTCGGTCACGTCCAGCTCGACCGTCAGCGGCTCCCCGCCCACCGACGACGCGGTCCGGGCGAGCCCCTCCCGATCGAGGTCGGCGAGGACGCAGTGGGCACCCCGGCGCCCGAGCTCGAGCGCGGTTGCCGCGCCGATCCCACCGGCCGCCCCGGTGATCAGGATGACCTTGCCCGGCAGTGACCAGGCCCCCACGCCGCCTCCTACGAGAGAACCGGAGCGAACACCAGCTCCCAGAAAGCGGCGCCCATCACCGCCGCCGTGAAGCCCCACAGCAGCGCCCAGCCGACCTTTTCCGCTGGCTTCATCGCCGGACGCGCCAGGCCAAAGATCAGGAACAGCTCGATTGCGACGCAGGCCGCAACGAACACGATGAAGTCGAACTCGCCGGTGAACGCGCCCACGATCAGCAGAAGCACCGGCGCCACGACCGATGCGCCGACCGCCGACACGACGAACACGACCAGCTCGTTGAACGGGTCGCGATAGATCCGCTGGCGCGGGTCAAACGCCGCGACGAGTGAGTCTCGCTGCCCGCTGCCCTCCATTGCGCAGATCATGCCACGCGCGCTACCCTGCGTGACGGTCTATAGCCGCAGCCGTCCCTCGAGTAAGCGCTCCGCCACATATCGCGGGGCCTCGGGACGGGGTCCGTGATGGCCGCGCCCGGCGCCCGAAAGGGCCCGGCAACCGCCCCTGCCGGGGGCGGGCTTAGCTTTGCTATTCTAAGCGGTCGCGCTTTGCGCCCCTCTCGCCACCCCGCCGAACCCATCTCGAAGGAGTCGCTGTCTTGGCACGAGTTGATGCCGCCCGTCTGCGCCGCAGTTTCTCGCGGCTGGAGAACCGCCTTGAAGTCCCCAACCTCATCGATATCCAGCGCCGCTCCTTCGAGTGGCTGGTCGACACCGAGAAGGGCGGTCTCCGAGAGACCATCGACGACGTGTCGCCCATCGAGGACTACACCGGCAACCTCGCCGTCGTCTTCGAGGAGATCACCTTCGACGAGCCCGTCGCGACGATCGCGGAGTGCCGCGAGAAGGACCTGACCTACGCCCGCCCGCTGACCGTCAAGGTCGCCTTTCAGAACCGCGAGACCGGCGAGATTCGCGAGCAGTCCGTCTTCATGGGCGACTTCCCATGGATGACCGACTGGGGGACCTTCATCATCAACGGGACCGAGCGTGTGGTCGTGACCCAGCTCGTGCGCTCCCCGGGCGCGTACGTGATGGAGCCCAAGGACCGCGAGAAGCAGGTCTTCGTCGCGAACCTGATGCCGGCTCGCGGCTCGTGGCTCGAGCTCGAGATCGACAAGAAGGGCCGCGTGTACGTGCGCATCGACCGTAAGCGCAAGCTGCCGGTCTCCGTGCTGCTGCGCGCGATGGGAGAGGTGCTGCGCGAGGGCACCGAGGCGGAGAAGGCACGCGGCGTTACGAAGGGGATGGCGCCCGGCTGGACGGGCACCGACGAGGACATCCTCGCGCTGTTCGACGACTCGCTCTACATCCGCAACACGATCGACTCGGACACCGAGGTCACCAAGTCCGAGGAGGGTGCGCTGATCGAGCTGTTCAAGAAGCAGCGCCCGGGCGAGCCGCCCTCGGTCGACGCCGCCAAGAACCTGCTCAACCAGCTCTTCTTCGACCCCAAGCGTTACGACCTCACGCGGGTCGGTCGCTACAAGCTCAACTCGCGGCTGCATATCGAGGAGTCGCTCGAGACCCGCACGCTCACCCCGCGCGACATCGTCGAGCTGATCAAGGAGCTCGTGGCGCTGCCCAAGCTGCTCGGGATCCCCGAGACCGGGGAGTACGACGACGAGCCGATCAAGGACTATGCGGCCGAGGCCCAGACGCTCCCGCGGGAGGCCGTGGAGGAGCGCCTCGACGAGTACGAGCACTTCGGCAACCGCCGCCTGCGCACGGTCGGCGAGCTGATCCAGGAGGCATTTCGCATCGGCCTCTACCGCATGGAGCGCGTCGTACGCGAGCGCCTGACCACCGAGGACTCGGACACGATCACGCCGCAGACGATCATCAACATCCGCCCCGTGGTGGCGGCCCAGAAGGAGTTCTTCGGGTCCTCGCAGCTGTCCCAGTTCATGGACCAGACGAACTCGCTCTCCGGCTTGACCCACCGCCGTCGCCTGAGCGCGCTCGGAGCGGGCGGGCTCACGCGCGAGCGCGCGCCCATCGAGGTGCGCGACGTGCATCCCACGCACTACGGCCGCATGTGCCCGATCGAGACCCCGGAGGGGCCGAACATCGGCTTGATCGGAACCTTGTCCTCCTATGCGGAGGTCTCCGAGCATGGCTTCGTGACCACGCCCTACCGCATCGTCGAGAACGGCGTCGTCACCGACAAGGTCGTTCACCTCGACGCGACGCAGGAGGAGGACAAGGTCATCGCGCAGGCGAACGCGGAGATCGACGAGAAGTCCGGCAAGCTGCGCGGACCGGGCGTCACCTGTCGCTCCCGCGACGGCGAGCTGGTGCTCGCCGCCCCCAAGGAAGTCGACCTGATGGACGTCTCCCCCGACCAGATCTGGTCCGTGTCCGCGGCGCTCATCCCCTTCCTCGAGCACGACGACGCCAACCGGGCGCTGATGGGCTCGAACATGATGCGCCAGGCGGTGCCGCTTCTGAAGACCGAGGCACCACTGATCGGGACCGGCATGGAGACCCGCGCCGCTGTGGACACGGGCGACGTGATCCTGGCTGAGGGCTCCGGCGAGGTCTCCTTCGTCGATGCCGAGCGGATCATCGTGGACAAGGCGGAGTACCCGCTCCACAAGTACATGCGCTCGAACCAGGGCACGATCATCCACCAGAAGCCGCTGGTGTCCGTCGGCGATCGTGTCAAGGCCGGCGACGTGCTGGCCGATGGCTCCTCCACCTCCGAGGGCGAGCTCGCGCTCGGCAAGAACTGCGTCGTGGCGTTCATGTCCTGGGAGGGCTACAACTTCGAGGACGCCATCATCATCTCGGAGCGGCTGGTCAAGGACGACGAGCTCACCTCGATCCACATCGAGGAGTACGAGGTCGACGCCCGCACGACGAAGCTGGGCGACGAGGAGATCACGCGGGACATTCCCAACCGCTCCGAGGAGTCGCTGCGCAACCTCGACGATCGCGGCATCGTCCGCATCGGCGCCGAGGTCGGGTCGGGCGACCTCCTGGTGGGCAAGGTCACGCCGAAGGGCGAGACCGAGCTGACCGCGGAGGAGAAGCTGATCCGGGCGATCTTCAAGGAGAAGGCGCGTGAGGTCCGCGACACCTCGCTCAAGGTCCCTCACGGCGAGGGCGGCGTCGTCATCGACGTGAAGACCTTCTCGCGCGATGACGAGGACGACCTCCCGCCGGGCGTGAACGACCTCGTGCGCGTGTATGTGGCGAAGAAGCGCAAGATCGCCGAGGGCGACAAGCTCGCGGGCCGCCACGGCAACAAGGGCGTGATCTCGAGGATCGTGCCCGAGGCCGACATGCCTCACCTCGAGGACGGCACGCCGATCGACGTGATCCTGAACCCGCTGGGCGTGCCGAGCCGCATGAACATCGGCCAGATCCTCGAGACCCACCTTGGGTGGGTCGCCGGCAGCGGCTGGTACGACGACGGCTCGGACTCCTACAAGCACGCCCAGCGCAACGGGGGGCAGGTAAACGTCGCCACCCCGGTCTTCGACGGAGCGACCGTCGAGGACGTCGACGAGGCGATTGTGCGCTGGCAGGCAGAGCACGCCGATCGCGGGATCAACTTCGACATCGATGAGAAGGAGCGCCCAGGGCGCCGGGCCTCCGGGAAGGTCGCGCTCTACAACGGGCGTACCGGTGAGCCGTACGAGGAGAAGGTCACCGTCGGCTACATGTACATCCTGAAGCTGCTGCACCTCGTGGACGACAAGATCCACGCTCGCAGCACCGGCCCCTACTCGCTCGTGACCCAGCAGCCGCTGGGCGGCAAGGCGCAGTTCGGCGGCCAGCGCTTCGGCGAGATGGAGGTTTGGGCACTCGAGGCCTACGGAGCGGCCTACACACTCCAGGAGATGCTCACAATCAAGTCCGACGACACCGTCGGGCGCGTCAAGGCCTACGAGGCGATCGTCAAGGGCGAGAACATCGCCGAGCCCTCGATCCCCGAGTCGTTCAAGGTGCTGCTCAAGGAGATGCAGTCCCTAGCGCTCGATGTGGACGTCCGCTCCGAGGAGGGCGGCGGCGTCGAGATGCGCGACGAGGACGACGACCTACTCCGCGCGGCGGAGGAGCTGGGCATCGACCTCTCGGGCGTCCGGGCCACCGACGGGGACGCGGCCGACGAGGCGGAGGAGACGACGGAGGCCGAAGGCGAGGGCGGGCAAACCGACGAGACGCCCGCCGAGCAGGATGCGGAATACGTCGAAGGGGAAAGCGGTTAGTCCCCAGACCCCAGTCCCCAGGAACTGCTCGACAGCCGCCCTGGGGACTGAGGACTGAGGACTGGAAACTCATCCCGCCTGACACAGACCGGAGCACCACACCACATGATTGACATCAACAACTTCGACAAGATTTCCATCGGCCTCGCTTCCTCGAAGCAGATCCGGTCTTGGTCCTCGGGCGAGGTCACCAAGCCCGAGACGATCAACTACCGCACCCTCAAGCCGGAGAAGGACGGCCTCTTCTGCGAGCGCATCTTCGGTCCCACCAAGGACTGGGAGTGCTACTGCGGCAAGTACAAGCGAGTCCGTTACAAGGGCATCGTCTGCGAGCGCTGCGGCGTGGAGGTCACGCGCTCGAAGGTGCGGCGCGAGCGCATGGGCCACGTCGACCTGGCCGCTCCCGTCTCACACATCTGGTTCTTCAAGGGCGTGCCGTCGCGGATCGGCTACCTGATCGACATGGCTCCCAAGGAGCTTGAGAAGGTCCTCTACTTCGCTGCGTCGATGGTCACCTGGGTCGACGACGAGGCCCGCGAGAAGGACCTGCCCAAGCTCGAGAAGGAAGTCCAGAAGGTCATCGACTCCTACGAGGCTGAGAAGGAGCAGCAGGTCCAAGAGCTCAGGGAGTCGCTCGAGCGTCGCCTCGAGTACCTGAAGACGGGCAAGCAGACGAGCTTCTCCGATGAGGACCACCTGTGGGCGGACTCGCTCGACATCAACATCAAGAAGCTCTCGGACGAGGACCGCGGGAAGCTCGAGAAGGAGCTGACCAAGACGTTCGAGTCAGACATCGCCGACACCGAGGCCTACATCGAGGACGCCGCCGAGCGGATGCGCCAGACGTGGGAGCTTTTCGGCGAGATGAAGCCCAAGGACGTGATCACCGACGAGACGCTCTTCCGCGAGCTCAAGGACCGCTTCGGCTCCCCCTACGGCTTCGGCGAGTACTTCCGCGGCGGGATGGGCGCCGAGTCCGTGCGCGATCTGCTCCAGCAGGTCGACCTCGACGCGGAGCAGGCCGAGCTGGAGGATCAGGTCAAGACGGCCAAGGGCCAGAAGCAGAGCCGGGCGGTCAAGCGCCTGAAGGTCGTCTCGGCCTTCATCCACTCGGACAACAAGCCCGAGGACATGATCCTCGAGGCGGTCCCGGTGATCCCGCCGGAGCTGCGCCCGATGGTTCAGCTGGACGGTGGCCGGTTCGCGACTTCTGACCTGAACGACCTCTACCGCCGCGTGATCAACCGGAACAACCGGCTCAAGCGGCTGCTCGACCTCGGCGCGCCCGAGATCATCGTGAACAACGAGAAGCGGATGCTCCAGGAGGCCGTTGACGCGCTGTTCGACAACGGCCGTCGTGGACGCCCCGTCACGGGCCCGGGCAACCGACCGCTCAAGTCGCTGAGCGACATGCTCAAGGGCAAGCAGGGCCGGTTCCGCCAGAACCTGCTCGGCAAGCGCGTCGACTACTCGGGCCGCTCGGTCATCGTCGCCGGCCCCAGCCTGCGGCTGCACCAGTGCGGTCTCCCGAAGCTGATGGCGCTCGAGCTGTTCAAGCCGTTCATCATGGCGCGGCTGGTCGAGCGCAAGTCGGTGCAGAACATCAAGGCGGCCAAGAAGATGGTCGACTCGATGATCCCGGAGGTCTGGGACGTCCTCGAGGAGGTCATCAAGGACCACCCGGTGCTGCTAAACCGCGCGCCCACGCTCCACCGCCTGGGCCTCCAGGCGTTCGAGCCGGTGCTGGTCGAGGGCAAGGC
Organism: uncultured Thermoleophilaceae bacterium; assembly: GCA_963802855.1. Classification (GTDB taxonomy): domain Bacteria; phylum Actinomycetota; class Thermoleophilia; order Solirubrobacterales; family Thermoleophilaceae; genus JAAYBF01. The sequence continues at coordinate 537,391 of CAWDJP010000007.1, read as the reverse complement.
GATCCAGGTCCACCCGTTGGTGTGCCACGCCTTCAACGCCGACTTCGACGGTGACCAGATGGCGGTGCACCTGCCGCTGTCCGCGGAGGCCCAGGCCGAGGCGCGGCTCCTGATGCTGTCGGCGAACAACATCCTCTCGCCGGCCCACGGGGCCCCGCTCGCCACGCCCACGCAGGACATGGTGCTCGGGCTCTACTACCTCACCTACGGGCCGGCCCAAGAGCAGCTGCTCGAGCTCGAGGAGCGCTTGCGCGAGGGCAAGGAGACCGCTCGGAAGGACGGCAGCCGCCCGCACGTGTTCCGCTCAGCCCAGGAGGCCGAGCTTTCGTACGAGCACAAGATGGTCAACCTCCACGACCTCGCCGAGTACCGGCGGGTGCACGGTCAGGGGCACGTGCTCACGACCGTGGGGCGGATCATCTTCAACGAGAGCGTCGAGCGCGCCCTCGAGGAGGTGCTCGGGGACGATTACGACCCCGCGTCGAGCTACCAGTTCGTCAACCGTTCGCTGCGCAAGCGCGATGTAGGCGACGTGGTCGAGGCGCTGGTGGCCCAGCACGGCCCCCACGCCACTGCCCTGGTGCTCGACTCGTTCAAGGACCTCGGCTTCCGGTTCGCCAGCCAGGCCGGCATCACCATCTCCAAGAACGATGTGGTGATTCCGCCGGAGAAGGACGAGATCCTCGAGCGGTACGAGGGCGAGGTCAGCGAGATCCTCGACCAGTACGACACCGGGCTCATCTCACAGGAGGAGCGCCACGAGGCGGTCGTCGACAAGTGGAACGCGGCCACCGACGACGTCGGCGAGGCGATGCAGTCGAACCTCGACGAGCTGAACCCCATCTTCATGATGGCCAACTCGGGAGCGCGCGGATCGTTCAAGCAGATCCGTCAGCTCGCCGGGATGCGCGGCCTGATGGCCAACCCGAAGGGCGAGATCATCGAGCGTCCGATCAAGGCCAACTTCATGGAGGGCCTGACGGTGCTCGAGTACTTCATCTCGACCCACGGCGCCCGCAAGGGCCTTGCGGACACCGCCCTGCGGACCGCGGACTCGGGCTATCTGACCCGCCGTCTGGTGGACGTCGCGCAGGACGTGATCGTGCGTGAGGAGGACTGCGGCACGAAGGAGTTCATCGAGATGCCGCTGCTGGGCCACGATGGCCAGCCGAACGCCAACCTGATCGGGCGTTTCTCCGCGGCCGAGGTCAAGAAGGGGAACCGTTCGCTCGTCGCCAAGGACCATCTGGTGACGCGCGACGACCTCGACCCGCTCGTCGAGGCGCTCGGCGACAAGCCGGTGACGGTCCCCATGCGCTCGGTGCTGAAGTGCGAGGCCGACACCGGGATCTGCCAGCACTGCTACGGCGTCGCGCCGGCGACCGGCAAGCTCGTCGCCATCGGCGACGCCGTGGGCATCATCGCCGCGCAGTCGATCGGCGAGCCCGGCACTCAGCTCACGCTGCGGACGTTCCACACCGGTGGTGTGGCCGGACTGGACATCACCCAGGGCCTACCGCGCGTCGTCGAGTTGTTCGAGGCGCGCAAGCCCAAGGGCCTGGCAAAGCTGGCCGAGGAGGACGGCAAGGTCTCGATCGAGGGCACCGAGAAGCAGACCAAGGTGACGGTCACGGATTCCGCGGGGGAGGAGCACACCTACACGTTCCCTGCCCGGACGCGGCTATTCGTCAACGACGGCGACAAGGTCACGGCCGGCGATCAGCTCAACGAGGGCTCGATCTACCCCCACGAGCTGCTCGAGTTCGGTGGCGCGAAGCCCGAGGAGCGGCGGACCGCGACCGAGGTCTACCTCGTGCAGGAGGTCCAGAAGGTCTACCGCTCACAGGGCGTGGACATCCAGGACAAGCACATCGAGATCATCGTGCGGCAGATGATGAAGAAGGTCCGAGTGGACCAGAAGGGCGACTCGACGTACCTGCCCGGCGCATTCATCGACCGCTTCGAGATGACCAAGGCCAATGCCGCGCTCAAGAAGGAGAAGAAGCAGCCGGCCGAGTTCGAGCCGATCATCCTCGGCATCACGAAGGCGTCGCTGGCCACGGACTCGTTCCTGTCCGCCGCCTCGTTCCAGGAGACCACGAAGGTGCTCACGGACGCGGCCCTCGAGGGCAAGACCGACAAGCTGCTGGGCCTGAAGGAGAACGTGATCATCGGGAAGCTGATCCCGGCGGCCACCGGGCTCAAGCGCTACCGGCGGCTCGAGATCGAGCCCACCGAGCCGATCCGGCGGCACACGCCGGACGAGATCGGGCTGCTGGACGAGGGCGAGCTCGCGGCGGAGCTCGGGCTCACCGAGGACGGAGAGCTTGAGGGCTTCGGCTTCGGCGGCGGCGATGGTGCGGGCAACGGAGACGCGGTTTTCGGCGACGAGTTGGCCGATCTGCCGGCTCCATCGGAGGGCGACGATTCGTAGGTGATCCTCGGACAGGACCCGTGGCGCTTATGGCCGCGGGTCCTGGCTCCGGCCGCTCGTAATCGAGCTCGACGTTCCGTCCGCTATTTGGACGTTTCGGGCAGCTCGGCTGTTCCAATGTTCCCAGCCCACTCCAACAGCAGCGCCACGTGCTCATCGGTCATCCCGGACTCCGGCGTGGTCTCGACCAGCAACGTCGGCGCAGAGCGGCGCCTGGCCCACAGCCGGCACGTTTCGTCTAGGTTGTCGTCGATCCATGCCGCGGGCCGATTCCCGGCGTACTCCTGGATCGCGTCGAGCTTCCAGTGCGCCGCCCCGAATGCCACCCGCCCATCGAAGCTCAGGACTGGGAGATCGCGGAACGGCAACCCCAGAATGAACGGCAGGTACTCGTTGGCCTTCTCCTCCCATCCGGTCGCCCACACGAGCTCGTACCGCTCCTCGAGCAGCCCGAGGCGAGGCCCGCACGCCTCTGGAATGCAGTGCCCGATCCCGTCGATCCAGTGGAAGCGGCCCGGGATGTCGTCGTCCGGGGAGAAGCCGAACAGGCTGATCACGCCGTCGACGTCCAGGAACAGAATCGGCTTTTGGGTCAATGAGTTTGGCGACCGTGGCGGAACGGGTAGAGCAACTTCACCGGGTTTCGGGTGTAAGGGTAAAGCGGGCAGGCGGTCCGGCCGATAGCTCGAATAACGAGTGGGAAGCCTAGATGGCGCCCCTCCTCCCTTCTTCAATGACGATCCAACTTGGCATCCTGCTGGCGCTCCTCTGCGCCCTGACCACGAACCTGGGCTTCCTGCTGAAGCACCGTGGCGCCTGCGCGGCGCCCGCGGTGGACTTCCGCAGGCCCGTCCGGAGCGCCGCCGGCCTGTTCCGCTCGCGGTGGTTCGCGATCGGCATGCTGGTCGCTCTGGGCGCCTGGATTCTCCACGTTGGTGCGTTGGCCTTGGCCCCGCTGTCGCTCGTGCAGGCCGTGATCTCCGGCGGGCTCGTGTTCCTGGCCGTGCTTGCCGACCGGTACTTCGGTTGCGAGGTCGGCGCCCGCCAATGGATCGGCGTAGGCCTTACCGCCGTGGGCCTGTCGCTGCTCGCCATGACCCTGCCGCACACCGGGAGCGCCCACTCGGGCTACTCGGTGGGCGGGATGATCGCCTTCGAGGCGGGGCTGCTCACGGTCGGCTGCCTGCTCGTCCTGTCGCCGCAGCTGGGCGCCTCACACGAGCACCACGGAGTCCTGATGGGGGCGGCCGCGGGGATCCTGTTCGGAGTCTCCGACGTCGCCATCAAGGCGCTGACCGGCAGCGTGGGAGACGCGGGGCTCCTCGGCTTGGTCTCGCCCTGGCTCGCCACCTGCGTGCTTGCCTCCGTTATCGCTTTCTACGCGTCGGCGCGCGGGCTGCAGCAGGGTGAGGCGGTGCCCGTGATCACCGTCACGAGCGCCGCCGCTAACGTCTCGGCCATCGCCGGTGGGCTCGTCGTCTTCGGCGACCCGATGCCCGGCGACGCGCTTGGCATCGCGCTCCAGACCCTCGCGTTCGCGATGGTGATCGTGGCGGCGACCCTGATGCCCGCGCCCCTGCGGGCGGCAGAGGCGCGCTAGGCCGCGCTGGCCGCGGTCGCGGCCGGGCCGGTTGCGGCCGTCACCTCCATCACCCTTGCCGCGACGGCTCCAGGGTCATCGCTCATCGGGACGTGCCCCAGGCGCGGAAGCTCGATCAGCTCCGCTCCACGGACGTAGCGCAGCCAGCGTGGCGCCTGGCGCCGGGGCAGCAGCAGGTCGCGGGTCCCCCAGATCACCGCGAACGGGCAATCGATCCGTTCGAGCCCGCGTGGCATCTCCTTGCCGCGGGCGATCCACGCGAGCGTAAGCGGGAAGCTCTGTGACTCCGCGAGCATCCGCAACGCGTAAGAAGCCTCCTCCGGACTGAGCCGCTCCGGTCGAGCGCAGACCAGACCGAACGTGAGCCTGCGCCCCACGGCGGAAGCGGTGATCCGGTCTGCTCTGGGCGCGAGCCGCTGCGCGCCCTCGTACGAGGACGTCAAGACAGCGGTGGCGTAGCGAAGCTCCTTGGGCGTATACATCCCCGCGGGCGAGATGGCGGCCACAGACCGTGCTCGCCCGCGCGCGGCCAGCTCGGCCGCGATCCACCCGCCCAGCGAGTTTCCGACCAGGTGGGCGGTGTCAAAGCCGCTCTTGTCCATCGCGTCCTCGACGGCGTCGACGAGCACCGGCACGGTCGGCTCGCGCTCGGACGGCGGCGACTCCCCGTAGCCCGGAAGGCTGAGCGCGAGCACGTCGTGGCGCTCCTCGAGCATCGGAAGGATCGGCGAGAAGACGCGCCAGCTCGACCCGATGCCGTGAATCGCCACCAAGGGCTCACCGCGGCCGGCTCGGCGGTGATGCAGACGCAGCTCGGTCACAGTGGGACACTATCCGCCGGCATCTGCCGCTAACGTCCGGCCTGCGCCGCCAGCCGCTTCATCGCGACGGCGCGGCGGAACTCGAACTCGCGCCACTTGGCTCTGATCGTCCAGCCGTAGAGCGAGTAGACCGCTACCTCGTCGCGGTCGACGGGCCGCCGCAACGACCGGCCCTCACCCTTCCAGCCGGTGCCGAGCCAGTCGCCAATCGTGGGGAAGACGTCGGTGATCCGCGCCAGCTCGTCAGAGGTCCGCCCACGTCGCTGGCCAGGCGCCTTGATGAATAAGGGCACCGAGGCGATCTCGGGCAGGTTGGCGTTCGTGACGGCTCGGCGAGTCTGTTTCGGCTCGAAAGCGACGCCGTGGTCGGCGACGAGCACCACCAGCGCGTCAGCCCAGATCGGATCCAGCCGCTCGCGCAGCTGGCCCACCAGCGTGTCCATGTAGTCGACCTGGTCGAGATAGCGGCGATGGTTGGCGCCGACCACCGCGGGGGTGCCAACCCAGCTGTCGTTCAAGTTCCCCGGGACCCCGAGCTCGTTGGATACCTGCCGGCCGTCGCGTCGATAGATCCAGGGCTCGTGGGGCAGCTCGATGTGCAGCACGTTGAGCGTCGCTCCGCCCCGTATGCGCGCCTGCCAGTCGCGCCAGGTCCTATCCCGGTTCTCGAGCGCCTCGGGCGGAAGCGGAGCGTGTCCTTCGGGCTCGTGCGCGGCTCCAACCGCGGTCGGGCCAGCTCCCAATAGCCGTCAGCGAGGGTGTCGGCCCGGCTTTGCCAGCTTCCGTCGGGGCAGAAGGCGCACAGGTCGGTGACCGCCTCGTGGACGTTCATGCGGTACTGGTCGCGCAGAAGGGAGAACAGATTCCTCGGGTAGTCGGAAGCGGTCGGGAACTTCCGCTCCTCCGTCGCGCTTCTCCAGCCTGCCGGACAGGAGTGCCGGCACCGCGAAGTTCGTCACGTCCGCGACGGTCGTCGCGTTCCGATACCAGGTCGCCTCGCGCGCCAAGCGACGGAAATTGGGGTAGCGGGGCTGATTCGCTCCCGGCCGTCCAGCAACGACAGCCCGGAGAACTCATCGAAGACCACGAGCACGACCGGCGTGCCGTTCGCCCTGGGCTCACTCACTTTCGGGTCGTCCGGACCCCATGCCCGCGATGCGGCGTCGAAAAGCCCGAGGAACCAGACCAGCACGAGCAGAATGCTCGGCGAGAGGACCGCCAGCACCAGGCGGAGGAACTGCCCGCGCGAATACAGGTAGGCGAACAACACGCCGATCAGGATCAGCGCCCAGCACGATCGACCGTGGCGCGGGTCGAACTCCCCCTTGAACGTCTGCAGCGCCCAGATGGCGACGAACAGAGCGAGCAGGACGAGATGGGCCCACCGCCCGCCCGCGTGTCAATCCGCTCAGCGATCGCCTCGATCGCGACGGCCGCGGTGGGCGGGAGCGCGACTAGCCCGCAGCGTGACGAGCACGAGTCGGGGAACCCGGCGTGGGCCGCAATGAGATAGTCAGGGCTGTTGTCGAGATCCTGGAATACCGGGAGGCAGAGCCCGAGTGTCCACAGAGTCGCGTACTCGAGCCAGTGCCAGCCGAGGCGCTTCACGCCGCGGGATGCTAGATGTAAAAGGGGCCGGCGGCGCCGGGTGGGCGGGCGATGGCTGCCCCGGCCGCTGCTAGCATGGCGCGCCGCATGCCGAGCATCAACCAACTCGTCCGCAAGGGCCGCAACGCGCCCAAGAAGAAGGTGGCCACGCCCGGCCTCAAGTCCGGCCAGGGCAAGAAGAAGCGCATCGCCGCCCCACAACGCCGCGGCGTCTGCACCCGCGTCTACACGACCACGCCCAAGAAGCCGAACTCCGCGCTGCGCAAGGTGGCGCGCGTGAGGCTCACGAACGGGATGGAGGTCACCTCCTACATCCCGGGCGAGGGCCACAACCTTCAGGAGCACTCGGTCGTGCTCGTGCGCGGCGGCCGTGTAAAGGACCTTCCCGGAGTGCGCTACAAGGTCGTGCGCGGCACGCTCGACGCCGCGGGCGTCGGGGACCGCAAGAAGGCTCGCTCCCAGTACGGCGCGAAGGCCCGCTGAGCGATGCCACGTCGCGCGGCAGCAGGGGTTCGCCCCATCGAGGCGGACGCCATGCACGGGTCGAAGCTCGTGCAGCAGGTGATCAACAAGGTGATGGTGGACGGCAAGAAGTCCACCGCCGAGCGGATCGTCTACGACGCCCTGGACGTGCTCTCCCGCAAGACCAACGAGGAGCCCGTGGCGGCCCTCGAGACCTCGATCAAGATCCTTACCCCGGTGCTCGAGGTGCGCTCGCGGCGCGTCGGCGGCGCCACCTACCAGGTGCCGGTCGAGGTGCCCTCAGGTCGGGCGCGGACCCTCGCGGTGCGGTGGCTGGTGGAGTTCGCCCGCAAGCGGCGCGAGAAGTCGATGTCGGAGCGACTCGCCAACGAGTTGATCGACGCGCAGTCCCAGCAGGGCCTGGCCTTCAAGCGCAAGGACGACATCTACCGCATGGCTCAGGCGAACAAGGCCTTCGCCCACTACCGCTGGTAGCAGAGCGGCGATAGGCGTCGCCTGGCGGCGTCCTCGGTCGCTTGCCTGCCAAGGCAGGCGTCGCTCCCTGCGTCCTTGCCACGCTCGCCTCTCGCCGCCCTGCTCCCAGCGGTCCGTTTCGGCTCGGGCGGGCGCGGCTACGTCAGTGCGGGCCCGCTGCCCCAGCGCGGTCAGGCCTGACCGCGCGGCAAGGTGAGCGCCCCGGCCATCACGCACAGGGCCGCGCCGATCACCTCTAGGTACATGCCGATTCCGACCACGGTCTCCGCCTGCTCGTACTTGAGCCCGAGTACGCCCCGCTCGCCCAACTTGCCGACGTCGCCGAGAAGCGCGACGGCCAGGCTCACCGCGCCGATGACCAGCAGGGCGATGGCGGGCGGCCGGCTCACGCCCCGTGCCGCCGCGACCGCCATCACGATCGCGGCCGCGCCGAGCAGGATCAGCGCGCCACCGTGCTGCTCCAGGCCGCTGGTTTCGCAGTCGTCCCGGCGTGGGGCTTCCGCCAGCTCCTCGCATGTGCCCTGGGCCACGTCGACGCTGACGATCGTCGATAGCTCGGCGGCTATCAGCAGCGCCCCGCCGGCGAGCCCGAGCAGCAGGCCGATCAGCGGCGCCACACCCGCGGATCGGGCCATCGTTCCCGCTCGGGCGGCGAAGCTGCGCGCAGCCGACATCGCGCCGCAGGGTAACCGGCCGCGCTCGGGGTCGAGTAGCCACGCGCCCATGGACGCGAACGACCCGCCAGGGCCGTCGGCTGAGGCCCGCGCCGCCGTGGCATCGGTGGAGCACTGGTTTCACCGGTTCGAGGTCCTTCCGGGGCTTGGGACCCCCGGCACCTACGACCCCTCGACCCTGCCTGGGTGTGCTCTACCACCTGCGCACCCGTTGCTGGCCCTCGATCGCATCTGGCACGTGTGCGACGGCCAGCTGGTGGTCGAGACGCAGATCCGCCCTGGCCGACCGCGGCGAGTGCGCAAGGGCCGGCCGCCCCACGGCGAGCACGAGCCGCTGGTCCAATTCCACCCGGGCGACTCACTCGAGGGGGATCCCACGAACTGGTGGTCGCGCAATCCCGCCGCGCTGAGGCGATGGTCGCGTCGTCGTGCTTCGACGTCCGATCCATGCGCACGCTCCCGAGCCGCGCGATCCTGCACGCCACCCCCGTGGACGACCCTCAGTGCCACTACTGGCGCACGCTCGATGGCGCCTCGACGGTCGACTTCGACCGCGCCTGAGAAGCCCCGCCGCCGGACCCCGGGAGGCCGGAATTGGCCAATCGCCTCTGCTATCCTCGACCGTCGCCCGCGGGACTGCCCCGTTCCCAGCGCGTGTCGATCATGCCTATGGAGACCCTGCACAAATAGGAGTTCGTTCGGGCGACAACGCTGCGCAGCACGGGGCCCGCGAAGGGCCTTTTTTCTGCCTCGAACCACCCACCATCAGGACGTCACATGCCACGCAAGGTCGCACTAGAGAAGACGCGCAACATCGGGATCATGGCCCACATCGACGCGGGCAAGACGACCACGACCGAGCGCATCCTCTTCTACACCGGCCGCACCCACAAGATGGGCGAGGTTCACGAGGGCGCAGCGGTGATGGACTGGATGGAGCAGGAGCAGGAGCGCGGCATCACGATCACGTCGGCCGCCACCACGGCGTCCTGGAAGGACCACCGGATCAACATCATCGACACGCCCGGGCATGTCGACTTCACCGTCGAGGTGGAACGCTCGCTGCGGGTCCTCGACGGCGCGATCGCGCTGTTCGACTCGGTGGCCGGGGTCGAGCCGCAGTCGGAAACCGTGTGGCGGCAGGCGGACAAGTACCGCGTGCCCCGCATCGCCTACATCAACAAGATGGACCGCGTCGGCGCGGACTTCGAGCGCTCGGTCGAGACGATGAAGGAGCGCCTCGGGGCCGACGGCAAGACCGAGGGCGCGGGCGTCGCGATCCCGATCCAACTGCCGATCGGCGCCGAGGGCGACTTCAGGGGCGTCGTGGACCTCGTGACCATGAAGGCGATCGTCTACCAGGACGACCTCGGCCAGGAGTGGGGCGAGGAGGACATCCCGGCCGAGCTGGCCGATGCCGCGCGCCAGGCGCGCACCCATCTCGTCGAGGCGCTGGCCGACTACGACGAGCAGCTGATGGAGGACTACCTCGAGGACAAGCCGATCGAGCCGGACCGCCTCAAGGACGACATCCGCAAGGCCACGCTGGGCATCTCGATCTTCCCGGTGATGTGCGGCTCCTCGTTCAAGAACAAGGGTGTGCAGCCGCTGCTCGACGCCGTGGTGGACTATCTCCCCAGCCCGCTCGACGTGCCTCCGGTAGACGGGCTCGAGCCGCCCGCGAAGGGCGGCAACGGGGAGCCCACCCCGGCGACCCGTCCCGCTGACGACGACGCCCCGTTCTCGGCGCTGGCGTTCAAGGTGATGTCCGACCCGTTCGTGGGCAAGCTCACCTACTTCCGGGTCTACTCCGGCACCCTCGACGCCGGTGGGCGCATCCTCAACGCCACCACCGGGCGCACGGAGCGCGTGGGACGCATCCTGATGATGCACGCCAACCACCGCGAGGAGGAGGAGACGATCTACGCCGGCGACATCGCCGCTGGCGTGGGCCTCAAGCAGACCTCCACCGGCGACACGCTCTGCGCGCCGGACTCGCCGATCGTGCTCGAGACCATCACGTTCCCGGACCCGGTGGTACACGTCTCGATCGAGCCGAAGACCAAGGCCGACCAGGAGAAGATGTCGGTCGCCCTCGGGCGGCTCGCCGAAGAGGACCCCACCTTCCAGGTGCGCACCGACGAGGAGACCGGGCAGACCGTGATCTCCGGCATGGGCGAGCTTCACCTCGAGGTGATCGTCGACCGGATGAAGCGCGAGTTCAACGTCGAAGCCGGCGTCGGCCGCCCGCAGGTGGCCTACCGCGAGACCGTTCGTGGCGAGGCCAGCAAGGTCGAGGGCAAGTTCATCCGCCAGACGGGCGGCTCGGGCCAGTACGGCGTCGTCTACATCGACATGGAGCCCGCGCGCGGCGAGGGGTTCGACTTCGTCAACAAGATCAAGGGCGGCGCCGTCCCCTCGGAGTTCATCCCGGCGGTCGAGAAGGGCATCGAGGAGGCGCTCGAGTCGGGCGTCAAGGCTGGGTTCCCGATGGTCGACGTGCGCGTGACGCTCACCGACGGCAAGTACCACGACACAGACTCGTCGGAGATCGCTTTCAAGGTGGCCGGGTCGCTGGCGGCCAAGGAGGCCGCGCGCCGGGCGAAGCCGGTGCTGCTCGAGCCGATCATGGCAGTCGAGGTCGTCACCCCCGACGAGTTCCTCGGCACCGTGATCGGCGACCTGTCGAGCCGGCGGGGCCGCGTCGAGGCACAGGAGCCGCGCGGGAACGCCGTTGCGGTTCAGGCCAGCGTCCCACTCTCGTCCATGTTCGGATACGCGACCGACCTGCGGTCCAATACGCAGGGCCGGGCGAACTACTCGATGCAGTTCGACCGCTACGAGGAGGTCCCCGGCAACATCGCCGAGGAGATCGTCGAGCACCGTACGGGCGAACCGGTCGGGGCCAGCGCGTAAGGAGCATTCGGGGCCGGCGCGTAAGGAGTATGTTTCCGAGGTTCGCCTTCGCCAGAGCGCGAGGCCGGCCTCAACGACTTTGTGAAAGGAGCAGTTCCCAGTGGCGAAGGAGAAGTTCGAGCGCGATAAGCCGCACTGCAACGTCGGCACCATCGGTCACATCGACCACGGCAAGACCACGCTGACCGCGGCGATCACCAAGGTCCTGGCCGACGCGCAGGGCGGCGAGGCCAAGAGCTTCGAGGAGATCGACAACGCTCCCGAGGAGAAGGAGCGAGGCATCACGATCGCGACCTCGCACGTGGAGTATCAGACGGAGAACCGCCACTACGCGCACGTGGACTGCCCGGGCCACGCCGACTACATCAAGAACATGATCACCGGCGCGGCGCAGATGGACGGGGCGATCCTGGTTGTTTCGGCGGCGGACGGTCCGATGCCGCAGACCCGCGAGCACATCCTCCTCGCGCGCCAGGTGGGCGTGCCGTACATCGTCGTGTTCCTCAACAAGGTCGACATGGTCGACGACGAAGAGCTGCTCGAGCTCGTCGAGGAGGAGGTCAAGGACCTGCTCAACGACTACGACTTCCCGGGCGAGGAGATCCCCTTCATCAAGGGCTCCGCGCTCAAGGCGCTCGAGGGCGATGAGGAGCACAAGGCCAAGATCATGGAGCTGGCCGAGGCGCTCGACAGCTACATCCCGCAGCCCGAGCGCCCGCTCGACAAGCCCTTCCTGATGCCGGTCGAGGACGTGTTCTCGATCACCGGTCGTGGCACGGTGGCCACCGGGCGCATCGAGCAGGGCATCGTCAAGACCGGGGACGAGGTCGAGATCGTCGGCATCCACGAGAAGACCGACAAGACGGTGATCACCGGCGTCGAGATGTTCCGCAAGATCCTCGACGAGGGCCAGGCGGGCGACAACGTCGGCTGCCTGCTGCGCGGCACCAAGCGCGAGGAGATCGAGCGCGGCCAGGTGCTCTGCAAGCCCGGCTCGATCACGCCGCACACCAAGTTCAAGGCCGAGGTCTACTGCCTCAAGAAGGAGGAGGGCGGCCGGCACACCCCGTTCTTCAACGGCTACCGGCCGCAGTTCTACTTCCGAACGACTGACGTGACCGGGGTCGCCAACCTCCCCGAGGGCGTCGAGATGGTGATGCCCGGTGACAACGTGCAGATGACGGTCGAGCTGATCCAGCCGATCGCGATGGACCAGGGCTTGCGCTTCGCGATCCGCGAGGGCGGCCGTACCGTCGGCTCGGGGGTGGTGTCCGAGATCGTCGAGTAGGACCGCCCGCGGCGGTCATAGGAAGTCTTCGGGGGCGGGCCCGGCGCGGTCTGCCCCCGAGTCTGTCTCAGGACCACGTTCCTCATGGCAACGCTCACCCAGAACAAGATCCGGATCCGCCTCAAGGCGTACGACCACTCGGCCATCGAGACGGCCGCCCGCGAGATCGTGGAAACGGCCCAGCGGACTGGTGCAAGCGTGTCCGGCCCGGTGCCGCTGCCGACCGAGAAGAACGTCTATTGCGTGATCCGGTCGCCGTTCAAGGACAAGGACTCGCGCGAGCACTTCGAGATCCGCACCCACAAGCGGCTCATAGACATCCTCCAGCCCACGCCCAAGACCGTCGACTCGCTGCAGCGGCTCGACCATTTGCCTGCGGGCGTGGACATCCAGATCCAGTTGATCTGAGGCTGGGATGGGGGCTCTCTTGGGACGAAAGCTGGGCATGACACAGGTCTTCGATCCCGACGACGGACGCGTCGAGCGTGTGACCGTTGTCGAGGCCGGCCCCTGCTGGGTCACCGCCATCCGCCGGTCGGACCGCGATGGCTACGACGCGGTCCAGATCGGCTTCGGCGAGGCCCGCGAGAAGTCCCTCACCAAGGCTCAGCGGGGCCACCTCGCGAAGGCCGACGCACCGCCCCTGCGGAAGCTCGCCGAGTTCCGCGGCGAGGCCGGGGAGCTGCAGGTGGGCGCCAAGCTCGAGGTCGGGGACGTGTTCGAGAAGGGCCAGAAGGTCAAGGTGTCCGGCGTCTCGAAGGGCAAAGGCTTCCAGGGGACGATCAAGCGGCACAACTTCTCCCGCGGCCCCGCATCGCATGGCTCTCACAACGTGCGCGCACCCGGATCGATCGGGGCGTCCGCCACGCCGTCGCGAGTCTTCAAGGGCATCCGCGGTCCGGGCCAGATGGGCAACGCGCGCGTTACCCAGCGCGGCCTCGAGGTCGTGGACGTACGGCCCGACGAGAACCTGGTCCTGCTGCGCGGATCGGTCCCCGGCCCCAAGGGGTCCTTCGTCGAGATCAGGAGCGACGGCTGATGGCCGCCCCGCAGGCCCCCTACATCGGCAAGAAGACCGGCAAGGTCGCGCTCGATTCGGCGGTCTTCGGCGAGTCCTTCCACGAGCCGCTCGTGCACCGCGCGGTGGTCGCCGAGCTCAACGCGAAGCGCAGAGGCACGGCCTCCACGCTCAGCCGGGGAGAGGTGGCGATGACCGGCGCGAAGGCGTGGCGTCAGAAGGGGACGGGCCGCGCCCGCGCGGGCGCGCTGTCGGTCCCGCATCGCACCGGTGGCGGCGTGGCGTTCGGACCCAAGCCCCGCGGCTACACCGTGAAGGTCAACCGCAAGGAGCGCCGCCGCGCGATGCGCGCCGCGCTGTCGGTCCACGCCGGCCGCGGGAGCCTCGGCGCGGTGGACCCCACCGCCTTCTCGGAGCCATCCACGAAGGCGGCGGCCGAGGCCCTCGCCGGCTTCGGCGACGGCGGAAGCGCCCTCGTCGTCCTGGTCGACGGCGAGGAGAACGCGGTGCTCTCGTTTCGCAACATTCCAGGCGTGAAGGTTCTGCACGCGTCGGATGTGGGCGTGGCCGACGTGATCGGCGCCGCCCGACTGGTCGCCTCGGAGGCGGCGCTCGAGCAGCTGGCAAAGGCCGCCGCCGTGCCCGCCAGGGGAGGGGTGAGCGCGTGAACGCCCGCAGCATCGTCATCCGCCCCGTGATCTCCGAGAAGAGCTACGCCCTGCTCGCGGCCAACAAGTACACGTTCCGCGTGCACGACGGTGCGAGCAAGACCCAGATCCGGCAGGCGATCGAGCAGATCTTCGGCGTGCGCGTGCAGGGCGTGAGGACCCAGAACGTCAAGCCCAAGCCCAAGCGGCGCGGCTTCACGGCCGGCAAGCGACGGCAGTGGAAGAAGGCCGTCGTCACGCTCCACCCCGACGACACGATCGAACTGTTCGAGGGGCAGGAGATCGACTGATGGCGATTAGGAAGCACAAGCCCACCAGTCCCGGTCGCCGGTTCGCGACCTACTCGGACCATGCCGACGTCACCAAGAACGAGCCCGAGAAGGCGCTCACCGAGGGGCTCTCGAAGTCCGGCGGGCGCAACTCGCACGGGCGGTCACTTCGCGCCACCGCGGTGGCGGCGCCAAGCGCAAGTACCGCAAGATCGACTTCAAGCGGCGCAAGGACGGTGTCCCCGCCAAGGTCGCCGCGATCGAGTACGACCCCAACCGCACGTCCTACATCGCGCTCATCCACTACGCCGACGGCGAGAAGTCCTACATCCTCGCGCCCGCGCGGCTGAAGGTCGGTGACACGGTGCAGTCCGGCGAGGGCGCGGACATCACCGTGGGCAACTGCCTGGCCCTCGCCAACATTCCCGACCGGCACAACGGTGCACAACGTCGAGCTGACGATGGGCCGCGGCGGTCAGATGGGCCGCTCCGCGGGGACCGCCATCCAGCTCGTGGCGAAGGAGGGCGACTACGCCACCCTGCGACTCCCTTCGGGCGAGATGCGGATGGTCCGCGTCGAGTGCCGCGCGTCCATCGGCGCGATCGGCAATGCCGAGCACCAGAACATCGAGCTCGGGAAGGCCGGCCGCGCGCGCCACAAGGGCCGCCGGCCACAGACCCGCGGCACCGCGATGAACCCCGTCGACCACCCGCACGGCGGCGGCGAGGGCTCCACCACCGCGGGCCGGCACCCGGTGACCCCGTGGGGCGTGCCGACGCTCGGCTACCGCACGCGGCCAAAGAACAAGAAGTCGGATCGCTACATCGTCCGCGGCAGACGGCGCGGCAAGAAGGGCAGCCGATGAGCCGGTCCAGCAAGAAGGGCCCGTACGTGGATGAGCGCCTGATGGCGCGGATCGAGCACATGAACGAGTCGGGCGACAAGCAGATGCTCAAGACCTGGTCGCGCACCTCCACGATCTTTCCCGAGATGGTGGGGCACACGATCGCCGTCCACGACGGCCGCAAGCACGTGCCTGTGTTCATCTCGGAGTCGATGGTCGGGCACAAGCTCGGCGAGTTCGCTCCCACGCGGATGTTCCGCGGCCACGCCGGTAGCGACCGGGTGAGGATGAGATGAGCGACGAGAGCCGTTACGCGGGCATGAAGGTCGACGAGCTCGAAGCCGAGCTCGAGAGCCGCGGCCTGCCCAAGAGCGGGAAGAAGGACGACCTGATCGCCCGGCTCCTCGATGACGACGTCGCACAGGGCGGGACGGCTCCCGAGGCCGAGGCCGACGCTGAGGCTCGGGCCGAACCCGAGGCCGATGCCGCTGTCGCGCCTGAGGAGGAGCAGGAGGCCGAAGCGAGGCCGACGAGCCCAAGCGCAGGCGCGGCCTGCGGCGCGGCGCCGCAGAGACGACCGCGCCCGCGGCCAAGCCCAAGGCGGAGGCCGCGCCGGCTCCGCGCGACGAGTCGGGAGCGATCGCCGTCCGCGCCCAGGCCAAGTACGTCCGCAGCGCACCGCGCAAGGCGCGGTTGGTCATGGACCACATCCGCGGCAAGGAGGTCGGCGGACGCCCGGGCGATCCTCCGGCATACGCCGCGCGCCGTGGCCGCCGACATCTCGAAGCTGCTCGAGTCGGCGGTCGCCAACGCGGAGAACAACTTCGAGCTCGATCCGGATGACCTCAAGATCGGCCGCGCGTACGTGGATGAGGGCCCGACGATCAAGCGCTACCGACCGCGGGCGCTTGGCCGGGCCACCCGGATCAACAAGCGCACCAGCCACATGACGATCACCCTTACGACGGCGGATACCGCGGAACGAGGAGAGCGGGTAACGCATGGGACAGAAAGTCCATCCCGAGTCGATGCGGGTCGGCTACATCCACGATTGGAAGTCGACCTGGTTCTCCGAGAAGGAGTTCTCCGACTACCTGTTGGAGGACATCCGCATCCGGGACCACATCGACGCACAAGCTCTCGCACGCGGGGCTCTCCGACATCACGATCAAGAAGAACAAGGGCGAGGTGGAGGTCAACATCCACACCGCGCGGCCGGGCATCGTGATCGGCAAGTCGGGCAGCGAGGTGGACGCCCTGCGCAAGGAGCTCCACAAGATGACCGGCAAGGCCGTGAAGGTGAACATCCTCGAGATCAAGCGGCCCGAGCTGGACGCCAAGCTGGTCGCGCAGTCGATCGCCGAGCAGCTCGTGAATCGCGTGGCCTTCAGGCGCGCGATGAAGCGCTCGCTCACGTCCGCCATGCGCTCGGGCGCCAAGGGCGTGAAGGTGCAGGTCTCCGGGCGTCTGGGCGGGGCCGAGATGGCCCGCACCGAGGGCTACTCCGACGGCCGGGTGCCGCTCCACACGATCCGGGCCGACATCGACTACGGCTTCTTCGAGGCCAAGACGACTTTCGGGCGGATCGGGGTGAAGGTCTGGATCAACAAGGGCGAGATCATGCCCAAGGGCTTCGCCCAGGACCTCACCGAGCTCGAGGCGCCACAGCAGGCGCGCGGAGGCGGCCCGGGCGGTGGCGGCGACCGCGGGCGCGGAGGCGACCGTGGGCGCGGCGGCAGTGCGGGCGTCGGGCGGCGGCGGTCGCGGTCGCGGCGGCCGCGGAGGTGGCGGCTGATGCTCCAGCCCAAGCGCGTCAAGCATCGCAAGCAGCACCGTGGCCGCAGGGCCGGGTACGCGAAGGGCGGCACCGAGATCGAGTTCGGCGAGTACGGGCTCAAGGCGCTCGACCGCGGCTGGGTCACCAACCGCCAGATCGAGGCCGCTCGAATTGCCATGACCCGCAAGATCAAGCGCGGCGGCAAGGTCTGGATCAACATCTTCCCCGACAAGCCCGTGACCCAGAAGCCGGCCGAGACTCGGATGGGCTCGGGCAAGGGTTCGCCCGAGGGATGGGTCGCCGTCGTCAAGCCCGGGCGCGTGATGTTCGAGCTGTCCGGCGTGCCGGAGGACCTGGCGCGCGAGGCGATGCGTCTCGCCGGACACAAGCTCCCGATCAAGACCAAGTTCATCCTGCGCGAGGGAGCGGGGCAGTGATGAAGGCCGTCGAAGTGCACAATCTGGACGATCCCCAGCTGGTGGAGTTCGTCGACCGGTCGCGCCAGGAGATCTTCAACCTGCGCTTCCAGCACGCAACCGGGCAGTTGGAGAACACCGGCGGCCTCAAGAACGCGAAGAAGGATCTGGCGAGGGCGTTGACGATCGCGGGCGAGCGCGGGCTCGACGTAGAGGCCGAGCTGAGGAAGCAGAGTGATGCGGCGTGAGTGACGAAGAGCAAAACCAGACCACAGACCCCAGTGCCCAGGAAGAGGGTGTGGACGAGGCTGCCCAGTCCCCAGACCCCAGTCCCCAGGACGAGGGCACGGACGAGGCTGCCGCTCCGGCTGAGGACCCTCCTGCCGCCGACGAGACCGAGGCTGCGGCGGAGGAGCCCGAGGCCGTACTGTCGCCCAAGGAGCGCCGCAAGCGCGAGCGGTCCACGCACGCCGGCGAGGCGCGGGTACCGCGGAGCACCGAGGAGCGCGCGGCTGAGCGGATCGAGAAGCGCCGCAAGAACGCCGAGCAGCGCCGTCATTGGCGCGGCAAGCGGCGTGAGAAGCGCAGTTCCCAGGGGCCGGCCGAAGGCACGCCGGTCGCGGAGCGGGCGGGCAGCGGCGGACCGCGCGTCCGCCAGGGCGTCGTCGTCTCAGACAGGGCCGACAAGACGATCACGGTGCGGATCGACATCGCGAGGCAGCACCGGACCTACGGCAAGATCGTCCGGACCTCCTCGACGCTGCACGCCCACGACGAGCGCAACGAGGCCAGCGCGGGCGACACGGTGCGAGTGGTCGAGAGCCGCCCGCTCTCGCGGACGAAGCGCTGGCGCCTCGTCGAGATCCTGGAGCGCGCGAGATGAGGCATGCACGATGATCCAGCAAGAGACGCGCCTGCGCGTGGCCGACAACACCGGCGCGCGCGAGATCCTCTGCATCCGCGTGTCGGGCGGCTCGCGACGCCGCTATGCGGGGGTCGGTGACGTGATCACCGCCACCGTCAAGCAGGCGATCCCGCACGGCTCGGTCAAGAAGGGCGAAGTCGTCAAGGCGGTGGTCGTGCGCACCCGCAAGCAGTTCGGCCGCGACGACGGCACCTACATCGCCTTCGATGAGAACGCCGCCGTGCTGATCGACCAGGGGAACAATCCACGCGGCACGCGCATCTTCGGTCCCGTTGCCCGCGAGCTGCGGGAGCGCAACTTCATGAAGATCGTTTCGCTGGCCCCGGAGGTCCTCTAGCCATGGCCGCACGCATGAAGATCCGCCGCGACGACATGGTCAAGGTGATCTCGGGCAAGGACCGCGGCAAGACCGGCCGCGTGCTGCGCACCGAGCCCGCGCGCCAGCGCGTCTACGTTGAGGGCATGAACGTCCAGAAGCGCCACCAGCGCCCGCGCACGCTGCGCGACACCCAGCGCGCCCAGGAGCTGGGCGGCGTGATCGAGGTGGAGGGCCCCATCCACGTGTCCAACGTGATGCTGCTTGACCCCAAGTCGGGCGACCCAACGCGGGTCGGTGTGAGGCGGGAGGGCGGCCGCCGGGTCAGGGTCGCCAAGAAGTCCGGCACGGAGATCGACGACTGATGGCGCACACGGAGCCCAAGGTCAAGCCGCGCCTGAAGGTGCGCTACGAGGACGAGATCGCTCCCGCGCTGAGGAAGCGGTTCGACTACTCGAACCCGATGCAGGTGCCGCGGGTCGACAAGATCACCCTGAACATGGGTGTCGGCGAAGCAAAGCAGGACTCCAAGATGCTCGAGGCCGCCACCGAGCAGCTCGCCACGATCGCCGGCCAGAAGCCGAGCGTACGTCGCGCCCGCAAGTCGATCGCCAACTTCAAGCTCCGCGACGGTATGCCAGTCGGGGTGTCGGTCACGCTGCGGGGAGCGCGCATGTACGAGTTCCTCGACCGGTTGATGTCGGTTGCCATCCCCAGGATCCGCGACTTCCGCGGGCTCAACCCCCGCTCCTTCGACGGCCGCGGCAACTGGACGCTCGGCATCCGCGAGCAGATCATCTTCCCCGAGATCGACTACGACGCCATCGACCAGGTGCGCGGGCTCGACGTGACGATCACGACCACGGCGCCGACCGACGAGGAGGCCTTCGAACTGCTCGACGCGCTGGGCATGCCCTTCCAGCAGGCCGGGCGCCCCGGCCAGGCCGAGGAGCGAGACGACGTTGAGGAGGAGCGCCGCGCCGAGGAGGCCCGGCTCAAGGCCGAGGCCGAGCAGGCCGCGCTCGAGCAGCTCAAGGAGGAGAACCCCGAGGCGTACGCCAAGCGCGAGAAGCCCGAGGAGGGCGAGGAAGGCGAGGGCGCCGAGGCAGCATCCGAAACTTCCGAGGAGAACGACTAGATGGCAAAGACCTCACAGCGCGTCCGCCAGGCTCGCGCGCCAAAGTACAAGACGCGCGGCTACAACCGCTGTCGCAAGTGCGGCCGCCCGCGCGCGTACCTGCGCAAGTTCGGCCTGTGCCGGATCTGCCTGCGCGACCACGCCCACGAGGGCCACATCCCGGGCCTGACCAAGTCGAGCTGGTGATGAGCCAGACGGACCCGATCGCAGACTTCCTCACCCGCATCCGCAACGGGCTGCAGGCCGACCACGATGCGGTCGACATCCCCGCGTCGCGGCTGAAGACCGAGCTGGCGCGGATCCTCACGGAGCAGGGGTACGTCGAGAGCTACGCCGTCGAGCCCGGCCGGGTGGGCCAGACCCTGCGCGTGACCCTCAAGTACACCGAGGACCGCAAGCCCGTGATCGCGGGCATGGAGCGCGTCTCGCGGCCGGGGCGGCGCACCTATGTCGGCTCGGGCGAGGTGCCGAAGGTCCAGGGGGGCATGGGCACGACGATCGTCTCGACCTCCCGCGGGGTGATGACGGGCCATGACGCCCGCCGCGCCGGTGTGGGCGGCGAGCTGGTGGCGAAGGTCTGGTAGCCGATGAGCCGGATCGGAAGGCAGCCGATAGCCCTTCCCGAGGGCGTGATGGTCTCCGTCGAGCCCGAGCTCGTGCGGGTGAACGGACCGAAGGGTGAACTGACCCAGCGCGTGAGCGGCGAGATCACGGTGGAGAAGACCGACGCGGAGGTCACGGTCAGCCGTCCTTCGGACCGTGGGGAGCACAGAGCTCTGCACGGGCTGACGCGCAGCTTGATCTTCAACATGGTCCAAGGGGTCACCGAGGGATACGAGAAGCGACTCGAGATCCAGGGTGTCGGCTACCGGGCGCAGCTCAAGGGCAAGGACCTCGAGCTCTCGCTGGGCTACTCGCATCCCGTCGCGATCAGCGCCCCCGACGGGATCGAGTTCGAGGTGCCGTCCCCGACGGAGGTCGTCGTCCGCGGCATCTCGAAGCAACTGGTGGGGGAGATCGCGGCGCAGATCCGAAAGAAGCGTCCCCCCGAGCCGTACAAGGGCAAGGGGATCCGTTACAAGGACGAGTACGTCGCTCGGAAGGTGGGCAAGCGCGCATGAGCGTCAAGACGAAGCAGGCGACGAGGTTGCGACGCCGGCGCCGGGTCCGGGCCAAGGTGCGCGGAAGCGCCGAGCGCCCGCGGCTGTCCGTCTTCCGCTCCAACCGCGGCTTGGTCGCGCAGCTGATCGACGACAGTCGCGGGCACACCGTGGCCGCGGTCACCTGGACGGAGTCCGAGCTTCGCGAGTTGTCGCCGATGGAACAAGCGACCAAGGCCGGTGAGCTGCTGGCCGGCGCGGGCCAAGGACGCGGGCGTGACGAGCTGCGTCTTCGACCGCGGCGGCTACCGCTTCCACGGACGCGTGAAGGCCCTCGCTGAGGGAGCGCGCGAGGCCGGCCTCGGGTTCTGATCCGTCGGCAGGCCACCGTAAGAACCACTAGATACCCTCGACAGGACTGAGATGGCACGAGAGAGCAACAGACAGCAGGGCCGCGGCGGCCGCGACAGCGACCTTCAAGAGCGCGTGGTCGAGATCAACCGGGTGGCGAAGGTCGTCAAGGGCGGTCGGCGCTTCTCCTTCACGGCGCTGGTGGTCGTGGGCGACGAGAAGTCCAAGGTCGGCGTTGGCTACGGCAAGGCCAACGAGGTCCCGGTCGCGATCCAGAAGGGCGTCGAGCGCGCCCGCCGCAACCTGGTGCAGGTGCCCATGCACGGCTCCACGATCACCCACCAGATCGAAGGCGTGCACTCGGCCTCGCGTGTCCTGCTCAAGCCGGCGTCGCCGGGAACCGGCGTGATCGCCGGCGGCGGCGTGCGGGCGGTGCTCGAGCTCGCCGGGATCCACGACGTGCTGTCCAAGTCCCTCGGGAGTCAGAACCCGATCAACCTCGTCAAGGCCACCATGGCCGGCCTCGAGGGCCTGCGCCGGCCGGAGGATGTCGCGGAGCTGCGCGGTCTCACGGTGCGGGAGGTCCTCGGGCTCGACGAGAAGGCCTCCGAGGAGCCCGCCGAGGCGCCCGCGTAGCGATGGCGGCGACGCTGGTGATCAGGCAGGTGCGCTCGCTCAACGGCTCCTCTAAGAAGCAGCGCGACACGCTTCGCACGCTCGGGCTCGGGCGGATCGGCAAGCAGGTCGAGCGTCCCGACGATCCCACCGTGCGGGGCCTGATCGATGCCGTCAGCCACCTGGTCGAGGTGCAGTGATGGCGGCTCGCAAGCCCGGGGACGACGCCGACAAGGACATCGGCCTGCACAACCTGAAGCCCGCGAAGGGCGCGCGTCACCGCCGCAAGCGGCTTGGCCGCGGCGAGGGCTCGGGCACCGGCAAGACGGCCGGTCGCGGCCACAAGGGCGCCGGTGCGCGCTCGGGCGCAAAGCGAAAGCTCGGCTTCGAGGGCGGGCAGAACCCGATCCACATGCGGATGCGCAAGCTGCGCGGCCCGCACATGAAGAAGTCGATGCCGTTCGAGAAGTTCCGGACGCACACCCAGCCCGTGAACCTGAAGGATCTCGAGGCGCGTTTCGACGCCGGGGCCGAGGTCACCCCCACGGCGCTCGAGGCGGTCGGCCTGGCCACCCGTAAGGGCACGCCGGTGAAGATCCTCGCCCAGGGCGAGCTGACCAAGTCGCTCACCGTGCACGCCCACGCGTTCTCGGCGGCCGCGCGAGAGAAGATCGAGGCCGCCGGCGGCAGCGTCCAGCTCATCGAGGACTAGCCTTGCTGAGGACGTTCCTCAACTCGTTCCGGGTGGCCGAGATCCGGAAGAAGCTCGCCTTCACCGCGGCGATGCTGTTGCTCTACCGCGTCGGCGCGTACATCCCCGCGCCCGGCATCAACGTCGATGCCGTCAAGGACATCTCCGAGAACTTCACCGGCTCGAACGTCCTCGGCTTCCTGAACCTGTTCTCGGGCGGCAGCCTCCAGCGCTTCGCGATCTTCGCGCTGGGGATCATGCCCTACATCACCGCCTCGATCATCCTCCAGCTGATGACGGTCGTGGTCCCGTCGCTGGAGAAGCTCCGCAAGGAGGGCGAGGTCGGCCAACAGAAGATCACGCAGTACACCCGCTACCTCACCGTCGGCCTGGCGTTCGGCCAGTCGATCGGGTACGTGTTCCTCTTCCGCAGCTTCTCGACCGGCAGCGCGGACGTGGTCGAGAACTTCACCTTCGGGCGGGTCTTCGTGATCGTGACCACGCTCACGGCGGGCTGCGTGCTGTTGATGTGGCTGGGCGAGCTGATCACCCAGCGCGGCATCGGCAACGGCATCTCGCTGATGATCTTCGCGAGCATCGTGGCCGGCCTGCCCAACGGCATCTCGGCCTGGTGGAACAACCCGGACCAGGTGTTCAAGGTGATGATGCCCTTCCTCGCGCTCGCGATCATCGCCGCGATCGTGTTCGTCCAGGAGGGCCAGCGGCGGATACCGGTGCAATACGCCAAACGTGTCGTGGGCCGCCGAATGTCCGGCGGCGGCTCGACCTACCTGCCGTTGCGGGTGAACATGGCCGGCGTGATCCCCGTGATCTTCGCGGCGTCGCTGATGGCCTTCCCGCCCACGATCGGAGAGCTCTCGCAGGCGGACTGGGCACGCGACTTCTCCACCTTCTTCAGCCCCAACGGCTGGGCCTACATCGTGGGCGAGTCGATCTTCATCATCCTGTTCACCTACTTCTACACCGCCGTCACGTTCAACCCGGTCGAACAGGCGGACAACCTCAAGAAGTACGGCGGGTTCATACCCGGGGTGAGACCCGGCCGGCCAACGGCCGAGTACCTCGATCGCATCCTGGCCCGGCTCACCTTCCCGGGCGCGCTCTACCTCGCCGCTGTCGCCGCGCTGCCAACGATCCTGATCAACCAGACGAGCGCCAACTTCTTCTTCGGCGGCACGTCGATCCTGATCGTGGTGGGCGTGGCGCTGGACACCATGAAGCAGCTGGAGGCGCAGCTGATGATGCGGAATTACGAGGGGTTCTTGAAATGAGGCCCCAGAACCCAGTCCCCAGACTCCAGTCCCCAGGGCTGTGCCCCCAGCGTCCGAGTCCCTGTTCTGGGGACTGAGGACTGGGGACCGGAAACTTGGGACTGGAAACTCGACGGTTGCCGGTAGCCTTGCCGCGCACGTGAGCGAGCTCAACCTCATCCTGCTCGGCCCTCCCGGCGCCGGCAAGGGCACGCAGGCCGAGCGGCTCGTCGCCGACTTCGGACTGCCCTACTACGCCACCGGCGACATCCTGCGGAATGCCGTCAAGGAGGAGAGCGAGCTGGGCAAGGAGGCCAAGGCCTACATGGATCGGGGCGATCTCGTCCCCGACGACGTGATCTGTAGGGTCGTCGTGGAGCGGGTCGACAGCGCCGAGGCGCGGGACGGGTTCCTGTTGGACGGCTTTCCGCGCACGATCGGGCAGGCGGACGCGCTGGCGGAGGCGCTCGAGCGGCTCGGCCGCCACCTGACCGCCACGCTCTTGATCGACGTGCCCGACGAGGAGGTCGTGCGCCGCCTATCGGGCCGGCGGGTCTGCAGGGAGAACGGCCACACGTATCACCTGATCTTCGACCCACCGAAGAACGACGGCTTCTGCGACCAGGACGGGTCGCCGCTCGTCCAGCGCGAGGACGATCGGGAGGAGACGATCAGGCACCGGCTGAAGGTGTTTCACGAGCAGACCTCGCCGCTGATCGATCACTACGAGAAGCAGGGGCTGCTGCGCCGCTTCGACGGCACCCGGTCGCCGGACGAGGTGCACGGGCACATCAGGGCCACGCTTGCGACACTTCGCCTGGAAGAGGAGCTCTGAACGGCATGCCGATCATCAAGAAGTCCGCAGAGGAGATCGAGATGATCGCCGCGTCCGGGCGGGTAGTGGCGCGCTGCCACCGGCTGTTGCGAACGAAGGCCCGCCCCGGAGTGACGACCGCAGAGCTGGACGAGGCCGCGGAGCGCTTCATCCGCTCTCAGGGCGGCGAGCCGATCTTCAAGGGCTATCGCGGTTTCCCGGGGTCGATCTGCGCGTCGCCCAACTCGATGGTGGTGCACGGCATCCCCGGCTCCTATGCGCTGAAGCGCGGCGACGTGCTGTCCGTCGACATCGGAGTCCTGCTCGACGGCTGGGTCGCGGATGCTGCCGTCACCCTGCCGATCGGCCCGGTCAGCCCGGTCGCCCGTGCCCTGCTCAACACGACGCGGACCTCCCTCTTCGAGGGCTTGGAGCAGGCTCGTGCGGGCAACCGCCTGGGCGACATCTCGGCCGCGATCCAGCAGCACGTCGAGGCCGGCGGCTTCTCGGTCATCCGGGCGCTGGTGGGGCACGGCGTCGGACGGGACATGCACGAGGACCCGCAGATCCCCAACTTCGGCAAGCCCGGGACAGGCCCGGAGCTGGAGGAGGGAATGGTGCTTGCGATCGAGCCGATGGTGAACGCCGGAGGGCACGAGATCCGCATGGGCGCCGACGGTTGGGCCGTCTACTCGCAGGACGGCTCG
This sequence comes from uncultured Thermoleophilaceae bacterium, assembly GCA_963802855.1. GTDB lineage: Bacteria > Actinomycetota > Thermoleophilia > Solirubrobacterales > Thermoleophilaceae > JAAYBF01. The sequence goes on along the minus strand of CAWDJP010000007.1, from coordinate 512,172 downwards.
CTGGCAGCGCACTTCGAGCACACCGTGGCGATCACCGCCGACGGACCGCGCATACTCACCCCCTGGCACGAGGGTGACGAGGCGGTCCCGACCGTTCCGGCTCAAGCGGCCGCGAGAGCCTAGAAAGCGGCCGCGGGTTGCTATCTTTCCCCGTTGGCGTTTTGCCGACTCCTGGGCTGAACGCCGGTTCTCTCCATAAGGAAGGTAGATCCCACGGATGAAGGTCCGAGCCTCGGTCAAGCCCATGTGCGAGAAGTGCAAGGTAATCCGCCGCAATGGCGCGGTCCTCGTCATCTGCCAGAACCCCCGGCACAAGCAGCGGCAGGGCTGACGCACCGGCATGGCACGGATCTCAGGAGTCAACATTCCCCTCAACAAGAGGGTCGAGATAGGCCTCACCTACATCTACGGCATCGGCCGCTCGCAGGCGCGCAAGGCGCTCGAGAAGGCGGGCGTCGACCCCGACACCTACGTCAAGGACCTGACCGACGACGAGGTGCTCAAGCTGCGCGAGGTCATCGACAACGACCTGATGGTGGAGGGCGACCTTCGCCGTGAGCGCTCGCAGAACACCAAGCGCCTCATGGAGATCGGCGCTTATCGCGGCCTTCGCCACCGCCGTGGCCTGCCGGTGAACGGGCAGCGCACGAAGACGAACGGCCGCACACGCAAGGGCCCGCGGCGCATGCAGGTGGCCGGGAAGAAGAAGGTGAGCAAGTAGTGGCTGCCCAGCGACCCGGCCGAGCCCGGGGGCGCCGAAAGCCCAAGAAGAACGTCCCGTTCGGCCAGGCGCACATCAAGACGAGCTTCAACAACACCATCGTCTCGCTCACCGATCGCGAGGGCAACGTGATCGCGTGGGAGTCCGCCGGCGGCGCCGGTTTCAAGGGCTCGCGCAAGTCCACCCCCTTCGCCGCCCAGGTGACCGCCGATGCCGCGGCCAAGAAGGGCATCGAGCAGGGCCTCGAGAAGGTCGAGGTGTTCGTGAAGGGCCCCGGGTCCGGGCGCGATACGGCCATTCGCTCGCTCCAGGCGGCCGGCCTCGAGGTAACGGGCATCCGCGACATGACCCCACAAGCCCACAACGGCTGCCGCCCCCGCAAGCGGCGGAGGGTCTAGCGATGGCCCGCGACACGAGCCCGCAGTGCAAGCAGTGCCGCCGCGAGGGCATGAAGCTGTTCCTCAAGGGCGAGCGCTGTCTGACGGACAAGTGCGGCATCGAGCGCCGTAACTACCCACCTGGGGACCACGGCCGCGGCCGGGCGCGCCAGTCCGAATACCGTGTGCAGCTGCGGGAGAAGCAGAAGGCGCGGCGCTACTACGGCGTGCTCGAGAAGCAGTTCCGTAACTACTACGCACGCGCGTCGAGTCAGGCAGGAGTCACAGGCGAGAACCTCCTGCGAATGCTCGAGACGCGCCTCGACAACGTGCTGGTGAGGCTCGGGTTCGCCGCCTCGCGGCGCCAGGCGAGGCAGCTGATTCGTCACGGCCACTGGGTCGTGAACGGCCGCCGCGTCGACATCCCCTCTTACCAGGTGCGCCCGGACGACGTGATCACGCTGAAGCCCGGCTCCAAGGCGGAGCAGGTCATCCGGGATGCCACCGAGCTCGTCTCGGTGGTTCCCGCTTGGCTTCAGGCCGACCACGACGGTCTCACCGCCAAAGTGCTCCGTCACCCCGAGCGCGACGAGATCGCCGCGCCCGTGCAGGAGCAGCTCATCGTCGAGCTCTACTCGAAGTAGTCAGACCCAGTCGCGCGCCCCGCGGGCAGCGGTGCGTGCGCACCAACGCGAAGGACATCATCCATGATCGAGTTCCAGACTCCCCAAATCTCCGCAGAGAACGTCCAGGACAACCGCGGCACGTTCACGATCGAGCCGCTCGACCGCGGCTTCGGCTACACGTTCGGCAACTCGCTCCGGCGAGTGCTGCTGTCGTCGCTCGCCGGCGCGGCGGTCACCAGCGTGCGGATCGAGGGGGTGGCGCACGAGTTCTCGACCATCAACGGGGTCACCGAGGACGTCACCGACATCGTCCTCAACCTCAAGGAGATCGTGTGCCGGATGCACTCCGACGCCGCTGAGATCGAGGCCCCCCTCGTTGTCTCGGGCCCGGGCGAGGTCACCGCGGGCGACATCGACCTCCCTTCGGGCGTGGAGATCCTCAACCCGGAGACGCACATCGCCACGCTCGAGAAGAAGACCAAGCTCGAGATCTATCTGACCGTCGGTCACGGACGCGGCTACTCCCCGGCCGAGGACAACAAGACCCCGGACCAGCCCATCGGCGTGATCCCGATCGACTCGATCTTCTCGCCGGTGAAGCGGGTCGCGTACTCGGTCGAGTCCGCACGTGTCGGTCAGCGCACCGACTACGACAAGCTCACCCTCGACATCGAGACGGACGGCTCGCTCGACCCCCACGCTGCGCTGCGCGAGGCGGCTGAGATCCTCATCAAGTACCTGGCGATCTTCAGCGAGCCCGAGCGGGTGGACGCCCTGCGCGAGGCGGGCGCCTCGCTCGTGGGCGCCGGCGTGGTCGGTGGCGCAGGTGGCGAGCTCGGCGCGGTCACGGGCTCCGCGATCGCGGGCGCCGACGGCATGGACGACATCCTGATCGAGGAGCTCGAGCTGGGTGTGCGGTCCTACAACTGCCTCAAGCGCGCCGGTGTCCAGACCGTCGGCGACCTCGTGCAGAAGAGCGAGTCGGAGCTGAACGCGATCCCCAACTTCGGTCGCAAGTCGATCGAGGAGGTCAAGGAGACGCTCGAGGCGCGCGGCCTGTCGCTGCGCGCGTAGGATTCTCGCCCCATGCGCCACGGCAAGCAGAGAGGAAAGCTCAGCCGCGACCCGGCGCACCGCAAGGCGCTGATGATGAACCTCTCGCGGGAGGTCATCGACCACGAGCGGATCCAGACCACCGAGGCGAAGGCGAAGGCCGTGAAGCCGGAGCTCGAGCGTCTGATCACGCTCGCCAAGCGGGGCGACACGCACGCCCGCCGGCAGGCGATGGCGCGGCTCGGGCAGGACAAGTTCATCGTTTACAAGCTGTTCGAGGAGATCGCCCCGCGGTACGCGGAGCGGTCGGGGGGCTACACCCGGATCCTCAAGCTGGGACCGCGCAAGTCGGACTCGACCGAGATGGTGTTCTTGGAGCTGGTGTAGGGCCGTTGACCCGCGGCGTTTGTGGCCGCGGGGCCTGGCTCCGGTCGAGCCCTCGTCGGACCGACCGTCGCCACCCGCGGGTGCTGCGCGGCGGCGCACAGGCACAGTCGTTGGGGACCGGGGACCAAGCCCCAGGCACCAAGCACCAAGCACTAGCATCAGCGCGTGGACGTCGAGCAGGCGAAGCAGCAGTCGCGGGCCGGCTGGGGGCTGGGGGACTACTCGTGGCTGTCGGAGCAGCTTCGGCCCGCGGCCGCGGCGCTCTGCGATGCGTGTGCCGTCTCCGCGGGGCAGGAGGTCTTGGACGTGGCGGCGGGCGACGGCAACTTTGCGCTTGAGTCCGCCAAGGAGGGTGCGAGCGTCGTTGCATCCGACCTGTCGCCGGTGATGGTCGAGCGGGGGGCCGCCCGTTCGGCGGCCGACGGCTTCGACGTCGAGTGGCTGGAGGCCGACGTCGAGGATCTGCCGTTCGAGGACGGGCGCTTCGACTGCGTGGGATCGGTGTTCGGGGCGATGATCGCGCCGCGGCCGCGACTGGCGGCCGAGGAGCTGTTCCGAGTCGCGCGCCCCGGCAACACCGTCGGGGTGACGGCGTGGACGCCCGAGAGTCGTGCGACCGAGCTGTTCCGGGTCGCCCGCCGCTACGCCCAGCCCGATCCGGATGCGCCGAAGATCGAGGAGTGGGGCGTGCCGGACACCGTCAGGGAGCGCTTTGACGGACTGTTCAACGCGATCGAGATGGAGCGCCGGTCCCTGACGTGGTCGGCGGACTCGCCGGAGGAGCTCCTCGGGCTGATGGAGCGCCACGCGCCGATGCAGGCTGCCGCCAAGCAGCACATGCCGGCGGACGTCTACGAGGCGCTGTTCGCGGATCAGCTGGACCTCTTGCAAGGGTGGGCGGGCGGCGACGGCGCGGTCTCAGTGGACGTCGAGTACCTCGTGATCGTCGCGCGCAAGCGCGGATAGCCCTGACCGCTCGGCTGCTCCTCGAGTACGACGGCACCGGCTTCGCCGGATGGGCCGCGCAGCCGGGCAGACGTACGGTCGAGGCCGTCGTGCAGGACGCGATCGCGCAACTGGCGCCGGGAGAAATAGGATTGACGGTGGCGGGGCGCACCGATGCGGGTGTGCACGCCCGGGGGCAGGTGGCCAGCCACCCGGGCACCTCGCTCCCTGCTGCGGCACTGAACGGCCACCTGCCGGACGACGTGCGGATCCTGGCGAGCGAGGATGTTCCAGAGGGCTTCGACGCGCGCCGTGATGCCCGGGCGCGCACTTACCGCTACCGCGTGCTTCCCACACTACGGGCGAGCGTGTTCGAGCGCAATCGTGCCCTGGCATGGAAGTATCCGATCGATCGAGCCGCGCTCGACGCGTGCGCCGCGCGCCTGCCGGGCACGCACGACTTCACCGCCTTCACACCCACCCAGACGGCGCACACGCGGTTCGAGCGCCACGTAAGCCGCTCGGAATGGATCGAGCCGGAGGCGGGAGCACTCGAGTTCTGGATCGAGGCTGACAGCTACATGCGTCACATGGTGCGCATCCTCGTGGGAACGATGCTCGGTGTGGCCGCAGGGCGATTCACGGTCGAGGGATTCGAGCTTCTGCTGGGCGGACGACCGCGGACCGAGGCAGGCGACACGGTGGCCGCGCACGGCCTCTACCTCGAGCACGTTCGCTATTGAATGGTCAAGTTACGCCCTGGGCTCGCGACTATCCTCGTCGGGGCATGAAAATCCTGTTGACCAACGACGACGGCATCGCGGCAATCGGCCTGCATGCGATGCGCCGCGCGCTTCTCGCCGTGCCAGGGGTCGAGCTGGCGACCATCGCGCCGGACTCCAACCGGAGTGCAACCGCGCGGAGCATCACCACGCGCACGCCGCTCTGGGTGGATGAGGTTGAGCTCGGCGATGGCACCACCGGCTACGCGACCGACGGCACCCCCGTCGACTGCGTCCGCTTCGCCGCGCTCGGGCTGATCGAGTTCCAGCCGGAGCTGATCGTGTCGGGCATCAACCACGGCTCGAATCTGGGCGACGACATCACGTACTCGGGGACGGTCGCGGCGGCGCTCGAGGGCATCGTGCTGGGCGTCCCGGCGATCGCCGTCTCCCAGCAGGCCGATCCGGGACAGGTGGACTTTCGCGCCGGGCGGAACTGGCAGCCCGAGGACTTCGAGGCCGGCGCCCGGTTCGTCGCTCGAATCGTTGAGGAGCTCCAAGAGGTGCCCATGCCCGAGGGAACGCTGCTCAACGTGAACTGCCCCGCTGGTGAGATCCGGGGCGCGCGCGCCTGCAAGCTCGGGAAGCGGATCTACCGCGACCGGCTGGAGCTGGCCGAGGAGCAGGACGGCCGCCGGAGGTATCGGATCTACGGCGAGCATCCCTCCTACCACCACGAGGAGGGAACGGACTTCGCCGCGATGGCCGACGGGCACATCGCCGTCACCCCGCTGCACTTCGACCTGACCGACGAGGCCGGAGTCGAGCAATTGGCGAGCTTCGAGCTCGACCGATTGCTGAGGCCTGCCGCCGAGACCGTTGACTAGCACCGCCGCCCCCGAGCGCGCGGCCGAGCTGCGCCGGCAGCTCAACCACCACAACCACCGCTACTACGTCCTCGACGACCCGGAGGTATCCGACGCCGACTACGACGCTCTGCTCAACGAGCTGCGCGACCTCGAGACGGCGCACCCGGACCTACTCACGCCCGACTCGCCGACCCAGCGCGTCGGCGCCACGCCGCTGTCGCGGTTCGAGCCGGCCCGCCACCTCCAGCCGATGCTCTCCCTCGCCAACGCACGCGACGAGGACGAGCTGCGGGCGTGGCTCGAGCGCTCGGAGCGGATGCTCTTGAAGGAGGGCGTGGAGGATGCCCAGGTCAGCTTCGTCACCGAGCCCAAGGTCGACGGCCTCGCCATCTCCCTGGTGTATGAGGATGGCGTGCTCGTGCGCGGCGCCACCCGTGGCGACGGCGAGGTGGGCGAGGACGTGACCCAGAACCTGCGCACCATCAAGGCGATCCCGCTGCGGGTGGACGGGGCGCCGCGGCTGCTCGAGGTGCGAGGCGAGGCCTATCTCCCGCGCGCTGCGTTTGCCCGCCTCAACGAGGAGCGCGCCGCCGCAGGCGAGCCCACCTTCGCCAATCCACGCAACTCGGCCGCTGGTTCGATTCGGCAGCTCGACCCCGAGCTGGCCGCGGCGCGGCCGCTGTCGGTGTGGTGCTACTCGATCGGCGCCCTGGAGGGAATGGAGTTCACGAGTCAGCTCGAGTCGCTCGAGTGGCTGCGCGACCACGGCTTCAAGGTGAACGGGGACATCGAGCGACACGACACGCTCGACGAGGTCGTGGCGGCGTGCCGGGCCTGGGAGGAGCGCCGAGAGTCGCTCGATTACGAGATCGACGGTGTGGTGGTGAAGGTCGACGACCTCGAGCTGCAGCGCCGTCTGGGGGTCGTCGGGCGTGAGCCGAGGGGAGCGATCGCCTGGAAGTTCCCGCCCATGACGGCCACGACGAAGCTCGAGCGGGTGGCTTGGAACGTGGGCCGAACGGGTCACATGGTCCCATTCGCTCAACTCGAGCCCGTCCAGGTCTCCGGCGTCACGGTGAGGCTCGCGACCCTTCACAACGAGGAGGACCTCAAGCGCAAGGACGTACGCGAGGGCGACGAGGTGATCGTGATGCGAGCGGGGGACGTCATTCCCCAGGTGGTCTCGCCCACCTCGAAGGCACAGCGATCCAAGAAGCGTGGCCCCGTGCCCGAGCCGCCGGCTGAGTGCCCGGCGTGCGGGACGCCCACGGTCAAGCCCGAGGGAGAGGTGTGGACGATCTGCCCCAACCGCGGAGCCTGTCCCGGCCAGCTGTTCCAGGCGGTGAAGCACTTCGTGAGCCGTGGCGCCATGGACATCGAGGGCCTCGGCGAGAAGCAGGCGGAGCGCTTCTTGGCCGATGGACTGATCTCAGGGCTGGCGGACATCTACGAGCTCGATGCCGACCGCCTGCTCGACCTCGAGGGCTTCGGCGAGGTGTCGGCGCGCAACCTGGTCGAGGCAATCGAGCGCTCGAAGCAGCAGCCATTCACGCGTGTCCTCTATGGGCTCGGCATTCCGGGCATCGGCTATGTCAACGCCCGCGCGCTCACCGGCCAGTTCCGCTCTATGGAGGCCCTGCTGGAGGCTTCCCCCGAGGCGATCGAGGAGACGCCGGGAATCGGTCCCGTGCTCGCCCAGACGATCGCCGAGACGCTGTCGGAGGACGCCACTCGCGAGCAGATCCGGCGCCTGCGCGCCCACGGCCTGAAGATGGAGGAGGAGGGTCCGGCACCTGCTGCCGCGAGCGGTCCGCTTGCCGGGAAGACGCTCGTCCTGACCGGCACTCTCCCCAACCTCACCCGCGACGACGCCACCGAGCGGATCGAGGCCGCCGGGGGGAAGGTGACCGGCTCGGTGTCGAAGAAGACCGACTACGTGGTGGCCGGCGCGGACCCCGGCACGAAGCTGGCGAAGGCGGAGAAGGCCGGCACCGAGGTGCTCGACGAGGACGGCCTGCTGAAGCTGCTGGGCGGCTAGGCCGAGCAGTGCTAGCCCATGGAGGGATGCGGCGGGCCCTCGCGCGGGTCGATGCTTGGAGTGTCGAGCAGGGAGGAGAGGCGTACGGGAGCGGGCGTTAGGTGCCGATTTGCCTCAGCGCACGCCCGCGATCGCGTGCAGCATCCGGTCCTGGAGCGCGCGAGCGCCGAACGGATTGACGCCGTTCATCAGAATCGAGAAGACGTAGGTCCCGCCGGAGCGGGCGCGGCAGTACCCGGACACGGCCGACACCCCGGCCAGCGTGCCCGTCTTGCCGCGGCAGCGGTCGCGGGCCGGGCCGCGGCGCATCCGCGGCCGGAGCGTGCCGTCGCGACCCGCGACCGAGAGTGATGCGAAGAACTCCTCGAACTCGTCCCGTCCGCGCATGGCCAGGAGGAGACGGGCGACGCGGTATGGCGAAGCGCGATTCGCGCGTGACAGGCCCGAGCCGTCCGCGAGGCGCGAGGCGCGGCCGCCTATTCGTCGCGCGAAGCGAGCGGCGAGGCGCGCGCCGGCTCTCGTTGTGCCTCGCTCACCGGACTGCGAGGCGAGGCTCTTGAGCAGCATCTCCGCGAAGAAGTTGTCGGACGGCTTGTTGGTGATGGCCGCCAGGCGCGCCATCGTCGGTGACTCGACGACCGCCAGCGATCGTGATTGTGCTGGTGCCCTGCGGGCGCGTGGAGCGCCCCGCACCGGGATCCCGCGACGTGAGAGCGCGGCGTCGAGCCGGGCGGCCGCGAACGCGGGCGGGTTGAGCTGAAAGCCACGCCCGCTCTCAGCTGCGAGCCCGCGGTTGTAGGCCAGGGCGCTGAGAGGTCCGACGTAGGGGGAGATTCCATAGCGGGAGTCGGGTCCGCCGCGGCGCGAGTCGAAGCGCGACTCGTCGCCGTAGATCCGCCCGGTTACGCGTGTGATGCCGGCCTCCTCGAGCTTCTCGGCCAAGCCCTCGACACTGCCTCCACCCCCGTACGAGCGCCGCACGAACCGGCTGCTGCCGAAGGTCGGATCGCCGCCGCCCACGAGGTAGAGATCGCCGCGGAAGGTGCCGTCCTCCTCCGCCGCACCCACCCCGCGGACCTCTGTGGCCAGCCGGGCCGCCACGCCGAAGCGGGCGAGTGCGGCGGCCGTCGTAAAGAGCTTCGTGTTGGACGCGAGGATCCGCGGCCGGTTGTAGTTCCAGCGGAAGACGGCCCTGCCCGTCTCCGCGTTGGCCACGTAGGCGCCCGACGCCGCGCCTGCCGCCCGCATCTGCTGTGCAAGCTTGCCGCGCAGGGTGCTCGCCGCGCTCCCCGAGACGCCCGCACGGCCTTCGGCGGCCGGCACGGAGGCCGCCGCGGCGAGCGCGACGGCGATCAGGATTGGGATGCGCAGCTTGGCGAGCACTCTCGGTCCGAACACGCTAGCGGCGCGGGTGTAGCGGCCTTCCGGGCGAAGATCCGCCGGATAGCGGATAATGCTCGGGCAGTGGGGGACGTCGTCAAGCTCCAGAAGCCGCCCAAGGCGCCGAAACGCGCTCCCAGCAAGGCCGGGCGGCGGCGCACCCCGCGCCGCTCGCGCACCGCGCTCGTGCTTGGCGGCGGCGGGTTCACGGGCGGGGTGTACGAGATCGGCGCGCTGCGCGCGCTCGACCTGCTGGCCGTCAACCGCACCGTCAACCAGTTCGACGTGTACGTGGGCACCAGCGCAGGTGCGTTCGTGGGCGGCATGGTCGCGAACGGCGTGACCCCCGAGGAAATGATGCGCGTCGTCAACCAGCAGGTTCCGACACCGTTCCGGGACATCGACCGCGGCTCGGTCATGCGCCCGAACTACTTCGAGTTCGCCCAGAGCGCGGCACTGCTCCCGCTCCGACTGCTAGGGCTCGCACGCAACTTCGTCACGCAGCTCGGACAGTTCTCGGTGATGGACTTGGGTGTCCACCTCGCCGAGGGGCTCCCCTCCGGGATCTACGACGGAGCCGCGATCGAGGAGTACACGGAGTCGATCCTCTCGGACCCCGACCGGACAACCGACTTCAGGCTGCTTCAGAACGAGCTGTTCCTGGCGGCCACCGACCTCGACACCTGTGAGCGAATCGTGCTCGGAGGCGAGGGCTGGGACGACGTCCCGATCTCGCGCGCGGTCGCCGCGTCCACGGCGCTCCCGATGCTCTACAAGCCGGTCGAGATCAAGGGTCGCCAGCTCATCGACGGTGGCATCCGGTCGACCACCAACGTCGACATCGCTGTCGAGCGCGGTGCCAAGTTCGTGATCGTGGTCAACCCGTTGGTCCCCTACGTGAACGACTTCCAGAAGGTGATACCAACGATGCTCGGGAGCCGGGTGCGGCGCGTCGCCGACATGGGCTTCCCGCAGATCGGCTACCAGACGTTCAAGCTGCTCGCGCATCAGCGCCTCCACGAGGCGGTTGCGCATTGGCAGGAGAAGTACCCGGGCGTGGACATCATCCTGATCGAGCCCGATCCCAACGACGAGCTGATGTTCGAGACCAACGTCATGAACTTCACGCGGCGGGTCGAGATCGCCAAGCACGGCTTCGAGTCCGTCACGCTCAAGCTCGCCGAGGACTACGAGAACCTGAAGGCGGTCTGTGCCAAGCACGGCATCGAGATCTCGGCCACTCGGGTGCGCAAGGTGGTTCGCAAGTTCGAGAAGGAGCGGGAGAAGACGGCGGCGTGGCGGCGGATCCTCGAGCAGACGACGGGGGCGTTGCTGCGTCAGTCCGAGGAGGGCTGACCCCGCCCTAGCTAAGCACTACTGCGCAACGCCTTCCCCAACGCCTCGAGCAGCCGCTCCGTCGCGTTGGCGTCGCGAATCGTGGCGCGCACGTGGTCGTCTGCCCCGAGCGGCCCGCCCGGGGCGACGATCACGTTGTACTGGCGCAGTCGCCCGGCGAGCTCGGCGCCGGACAGGCCGTCCGCCGCCAGCCAGACGAAGTTGGCCTGGCTGGGATCGACGGTCACGGGCAGAGCCTCGAGGGCCTCCAGGAGCCGGGCCCGCTCACGCACGACTGACGCGCGGCGGCGTTCGACCTCCGGCCCGCCGATCTTCAGCGCCTGGTCGATCGCCGACTGGGTCAGGGCGTTCACTCCCAGGACCGGGGAGATCGCGTCCAGGAGCTCGGTGGAGGCAGTTGAGCCCACTGCGTAGCCGGCGCGGAGGCCCGACAGGCCGTAGATCTTCGAGAAGGTCCGCACGACGATCAGGCGCGGCAGCGCGTCGGTGAGCCTCAGCACCGCGTCGACGTCCTCGGCGTCCTGGAAGTGGACGAGAGCCTCGTCGATCAGGAGATGCACGGACTCGGGAAGGCGCGACGCGAGCGAGGCGATCCGCTCGGCGCTCACGTAGCGCCCGGTCGGATCGTTCGGATTGCAGAGCACGACCAGGCGCGTGCGCTCGGTCACTGCCCCGGGAAGGGCCTCGACCCGGTCGATGGACACCGGCCGCGCGCCCGCTCGCGCCGCCATCAGGGGGTACAAGGGATATGAGGGCCAGGGGGTGAGCAGCTCGTCGCCCCTGCCGAGCAGGGCCAGCGCCGCAGCCTGCATCAGCTCCGCGGCCCCGTTGCCGAGCACGATCCGCTCCGGCTCCACCGAATGCTGCTCGGCGAGCGTCCGCCGCACCGACTCCGCGTGGCGGTCGGGGTAGCCGTTCACGCGGCCGCGCGCGGTGTAGATCGAGGCGTTCACCACTTCGGAGTTGGGGAACTCGGGCCACTCGGTCCCGGAGAGGTCGAGCTCGGGGACGCGCTCGAGCGCAAGCGCCTTCTCGCGAGCGCGGCGGGCGCGGCGTTCCTTGTTGAGCGCCTCCTCGTCGATGTCCTCGAACTGCCTGTAGTAGTCGAGAAGCCCCATCGTGGAGCGGGCTACGCGGTGGGCGCGAACGTGGGGGCGGGTCCCTCGATGATCAGGAACCAGAAGCCGAAGATCAGGAGGGATATCCCGACGCTGGCGGCAAAGATCCACTCGATCGCGCCGCGCTCCTGGGGTGGCCGCCCGCGCGGCGGGTGAGCTTCCATGCGTGGTCGAGGCGCTTCGTCGCGGCGAGGGTGAGCATCAGCGACGCGAGGCAGCCGACGATGATCGTGGCGAAGCCGAGCGTCACGTACCCGGTCAGGTACTCGACCTGCGAACCGATCCAGAGCCACGCCGCGGGCTGGGGGCCGAAGAGGCTCACGCACAGGATCGTCTCCAGCACCAGGATCACGACGGCCAAGCCGCGGTCGGCGCGGCGGCGGCGCTCGCTCGCTTTCGCTGCGACTTCAGGCAGGTGAACCGGCGCCCGTCCGGGGCGCGGTCCTACGAAGAGGCCGCCGGTGTCTGAGGGGTCGCTGCCAGCCATGGCCGGCATTCACGCTAGCGGCTGGGGACTCTCGGGAGCCTTAGTTGGCGTACAGCGCGTCGATCTGGTCGGCGTTCTTCTCGTTGACCACGTTGCGCTTGACCTTGAGCGTGGGGGTCAGCTCGCCGGTCTCCTGGGCCAGGTCCTTCGGCAGGATCGTGAACTTCTTGATCTGCTCTACCGGACCCACCTTGGAGTTGACCTCGTCCACCACCGCCTGCACCTCCGCGCGCATCTGATCGGACTCCGGCAGTTCCTCGACGGGCAGGCCGTGCTGCTCGGCGAAGGCCGGGGCCTCCTCGGGATCGAGCGTGATCAGCGCCACCAGGTAGGGACGGCGATCGCCCACCACCACGGCCTGGGAGATCCAGCGGTTCTGCTTGAGGCCGTTCTCGAGGTTGGCGGGCGTGATGTTCTTGCCACCCGCGGTGATGATGATGTCCTTCTTGCGGCCGACGATGTAAACGAACCCGTCCTCGTCGATCCTGCCGAGGTCGCCGGTGTGCAGCCAGCCGTCCACGAGCGTCTCGTTCGTGGCCTGCTCGTTCTTGTAGTAGCCCTGGAAGATGTTGGGCCCGCGCAGCAGCAGCTCACCGTCCTCGGCGACCTTCGCCTCCACGCCGGGAATCGGCTTGCCCACCGACCCGAAGCGGAAGTCGTTCGGCACGTTGGACGTGGCGACGGTGGAGGTCTCGGTCATTCCGTAGCCCTCCATGACCGGCACGCCGCAGGCATAGAAGAACTCGAGGATCTCCTTTGCGATCGGGGCGGCGCCGGTCACGCACTGGCGGATGTTGCCTCCGAAGATCGCGCGGACGTTCTTGTAGAGGGACTCCTCGGCCGCATCGAACGGCGCGCGCAGCTCCGCGGGCACCTCCTGGCCCGCGTCCTGGGCCTGGCGGACCTTCAGACCGAGCTGCACCGCTTGTTCGAGCTTGTCCTTGTCGGGCGCGGCGCTGGTGGCCAGCGTGTAGATCTTCTCGAACATGCGCGGCACGCTCGGGAAGTACGTCGGCTTGGTCTCGGTGAGGTTTGGGACGATCTTCTGAGGGTCCTTCTCCCAGTAGGCGATCACCCCGCCGAGGTCGAGGGTGATGAACTGGATCAGCTTGGCGAACGCGTGTGCGAGCGGCAGGAAGAGGTAGACCGTGTCCTCCTCCGCGAACGCGCCCATCGACTCCGCCATCGTCGACACCTCGCGGTAGTTGCCGTGGCTGATGAGGCAGCCCTTCGGCGGGCCGGTGGTGCCCGAGGTGTAGATGGTGATGCAGAGGTCGTCCTTGGCCACCGCGTTCGTACGCTCGGCGAGTACGTTCGGATCGAGCGCGGCGCCGCGAGCTCGGAGTGCGTCGAGGGGAAGAGCGTCGCCGATGTCGCCGGACGGGTCGAAGATGACGATGTGCTCGAGGTTGGGCAGGTCGGCTTGGACCGCCCGCACCTTGGCCAGCTGCTCGGCGTCCTCCACGAAGACGGCCTTGGACTCTGAGTGGTGGAGCACGTAGTGACACTCCTCCGCCGAGTTGGTCTGATAGATCGAGACGGAGACCGTTCCGGAGGCGAGGATCGCCAGGTTCGCGTACGTCCACTCGGGCCGCGTGTTGGCGAGGATGGAGACTTTGTCGCCGTGCTCGAGGCCGAGGTCGATCAGGCCTCGCCCGAGCTCACCGACGATCGTGCCGAGCTCGTCGTAGGTGACGTCGCGCCACTCGTCGCCGACTTTGTGGCGCAGTGCCGCCTTGCCGGCGTGCTTCTCGGCGGCCAGGGCCGCGAGGTCCGCCATCGTCTTCGAGCCGGTGCCCAGCTCCGCGGCCGTGACTGCTTCCATCGCTCCTCCTCCGAGTCCGCTGTAGGCCGCGGAGTGTATGTGGCGGAGGCGCTGAGGTGAGTCGTTACGCCTTGGCGAGTGCGCCCCGCCGGCGCTGCGCGTCCTTCAACGTGTCGAGGAAGAGCGTCTTGTCGATCCTGCCCTGGAAGATCGGCACCCCGAGCTCCATGCACTTGGTAATGACCTCTCTCCGGTGCATGCCCGCTTCGCGTCCAAGCTCAGTGGGGGTCAGGTGGATCGCCATGTGTGGGTCTTCTCCTAGCGTCGACGACTGCGGTATTGAAGAGAGTAACCGCTGTACCTGACGTTGCAAGCCTCGCGTCGGCGACGGCCTCGAACAGGCATCTAGATCGGATTCGGCACGTCGATGAACCGGTGCTCCACCCCGAAGCGCTCCGAGAGCAGCTCGCCCAGCCGGCGCACGCCGAACGTCTCCGTGGCGTAATGACCGCAGGCGAGGAAGTGCACGCCGCTCTCGCGGGCATCGGCCATCGTGTGCTCTGCAGGCTCGCCCGTGAGCAGGCCGTCGAGGCCGCGGGCGGCCGCCGCGCCGAGCGACGACGCGGCCGCACCCGAGACGATCCCCAGGCTGCGAACCGGGTCCGGCCCCTCCAGCCACGCGACGGGCTCCTGCCCGAAGGTGACCCGGCAGCGTTCGAGCAGCTCCGCGACCGGCACGCCGCCGGAGGAGCGGCCCACCACTCCGAGCGGGCGAGGGCCGGAGCCGGCTGCGGCGCGGACGGGGCCGAACGGCTCCCCGTGGTCGAGCTCGAGGGCCTGGCAGATGAGGGCGTTGTTGCCGTGCTCGGGATGGGCGTCGAGCGGTAGGTGGTAAGCGGCCAGCGACATGTCCGCGTCGAACAAGGCGGCGCAGCCGGCGCTTCATCTGCGGTGACACCACGCGCGGGTGAAAGTCCCACAGCATCCCGTGGTGGCAGAGCACGAGCTGCGCGCCGGCCTCGGCCGCCCGCTGGAACAGCTCCAGGCCGGCCGACACGCCCGTTGCGACCAGCTCGACGCTCTCGGCTCCCGGCACCTGGAGGCCGTTCGGTCCGTAGTCGTCGAAGGCACCGGGCTCGAGCAGCTCGTCGAGGAATGCGATCAGCTCGTCGCGCTTGGCCACGGCCGCAACCTACCCACCGGCTAACCCTTGGGGTACCCGCGAGGGGTGAGCCGTGGGGGGATTTACATGGAGCCAGAAGAGGGTACATTCTGCCCTCGGACAGGGTCGGGTCGGAACGGGAGGTTTGGACAGAAGATGAGCGCCGCAGGGATCGCGGCAGTAAGCACGCTGGTGGCCACGGACGACGAGCTCGTGGCGGCGGTTAGGGCAGGGGAGGACTCGGCGTTCGAGGAGCTCTACCGGCGCTATCACCCGCGCGTCGGCGCGTTCGCCCGCCGGCTGGTGCGCGATCACGGCCGCGCCGAGGACGTGACGCAGGAGGCGTTCGTGTCTGCGCTCAGGCGGCTGCGGCAGAGCGATGCGCCCATCGACTTCAAGCCGTGGATCTTCGAGATCGCCCGCAACGGCTGCATCGACCTCTACCGGCGCGGCCGCCGCGCGCAGGAGGTCTCGATCGATCTCGACTCTGGGATGGCCGCCGGTGAGGTGGCGCGCGTGCTCTGTTCCCGGCGGCCCCGACAACTCCCTGCTCGCCCGTGAGCGGCTCGATCATCTGTGCGGGGCGCTCGATGAGCTGTCGGACACCCACCACCGCATCATCGTCATGCGCGAGCTGGAGGGCCTCTCCTACCGCGAGATCGGTGAGCGCATGGAGCTGAGCCCCGGAGCTGTCGAGAGCGCGCTGTTCCGCGCCCGGCGCAGGCTCCAGCACGAGTACTCGCAGCTCGAGACCGGCCGCCGCTGCACGCTCATTGGCACCGTCATCGCTCGCCTGGCGGAAGGCATGGAGTCAGACCGCGACCGGCGCCGCCTCGACCGCCACGCCCGACGCTGCTCGAACTGTCGCCGCCGGGCCCGCGAGCTGGGCGTCGAGCCGATGCTTTCGCGGCGCGGGATCGCCGCTCGCGTTGCGGCCCTGCTGCCGCTCCCCGCGTTCCTACGCAGGCGACCGTTCGACGGCTGGAGCGCGGACGTCCAGAGCGCCACGGCCGGAGCCCACGGCACTGCCGGCCCGCTCGCCGCGGCCGCCGGGCCCGTTGGCGTCGAGACCGCCGCGGCCGCTGGCAGCAAGGCCGCCGCCGTGATCGCCACGGTCGCGATCGCCGCAGGTGGCGGCGCAACGCTTGGGGGGGCTGGGCCGCTCGCCTTGCCCGGGCAGTCGAAGCTGCAGGAGCGGATCGCCGAGCGGGTCGCCGAGTCCCAGGCGGCTCGCGCTGGTGAGAGGGCGCAGCCTCCCCTCTCCGCCGGCACGGAGGGAGTGAAGCCGGCAGCCGGGGCGCCCGCGGCACTACCCGCGCCGGCCCTTGCGCAGCCCGCGCTTCCGGTGGCGCCCGCGCCCGCGCAGTCCCAGCCGGCAGCTGCTCCGGCGGTCGAGGCCGAGGCGGAGACACCCGCTGCGCCCGAGGTGCCGGCCACCGTGGAGGCGCCGCCCCTGGACTTCGTCGACGAATCGCCCTCGGCACAGGACCCGCCCGTCGCGCCGATCGAGGTCGTGAAGGGGGATCCGCCCGCCGCGCCGACAGATCCCGTAGGGGAACCCGCACCGCCGGCGCCCGCGGCCGACGCTCCGCCCCCCGCCGAGACGCCGCCGGCGACCAGTGAGGTCGGCTCGGAGCCGTCCGACGGCGGCGCGCCGGCGCCCACAACGGCGCCCGAGCCGGCGCCCACGCCCGCGATACCCGGCGGCGTCGCCTAACTCACCGGCCGACTGCGCGATGGGTGCGGGACCCCGCGTCCGGGTACGCTGGGCGCCTCATGGCCGAGGGACGGGACGACCCGGTAGCGGTTGGCGATGACTCATTCCTGGAGTCACTCATGGACACGAGCCTCTACTCGATGGGGGCGTTCTTCTCGGACGAGCATCCCGACCTCGTGGACGAGGTGATCGCCCAGAGCGAGGCGATCGAGCGACGAGGCATCCGTGCCTACGCCGAGGAGAGCGGGCTGAGCCCCGAGGCGTGCTTCGAGACCCTCCTCACCGGCCTGGCGGTCCGCTACTACAACGCCGTGGCGGCGTGATCAGCATCGGGCTGCCCAGATTTGAACTGGGGACCTCTCCGACCCGAACGGAGCGCGCTACCAGACTGCGCCACAGCCCGTGGCGGAGCACAGGGTACTAAGCGCTCCTAGGAGGAATCCTCGGCCAGCGCGCGCCTCAGCGCTTCGTCCACGCCGACCGGCTCCACGTCGAAGAGCTCCGCGCCCGAGCGGTCGGTCACGACGGTCTCCGTCGACAGGCCTTCGACCAGCGGTCGCGCGACCGCGGCGTCCACCGGCGTCACGAGTCCGATCCACAGCGACGAGAGCCGTGGCGTGAGGAGCGGCACCGCGAGCCTGGGTCGCGGGCGCCGCTCCAGGGCGATGGCCATGCGGTCGAGCATGTCACCGTAGGAGAGCACCTCCGGACCGCCGATCTGGACTTCGCGATCGGCGGTGGCAGCGATCGTGGGCGCCTGGGCGAGGTACTCGAGCGCCTCGTCAACGGCCACGGGTTGGGTGGCGGTCTTCAGCCACGCGGGAGCGATCATCGCGGGTAGGCGCTCTACCAAGTACCGCAGCGTGCGGTAGGACTCGCTGCCGGCACCCACGACCATCGCCGCTCGCACGTAGGTGAGCGGAGGCCCCTCCGACGCAAGGATCTTCGACGTCTCGTGGCGACTGCGCAGGTGCTTGGACTCGGGCTCCCCGAGGCCGCCGAGGTAGACCACCCGCCCGACGCCCTCGGCGCGGGCCATGTCCGCGAAGTGGCGTGCGGAGGCGCGCTCGCGCTCCTCGAAGTCGCCGTCCGATCCCCGCCCCATACCGTGGATCAGGTAGTAGGCCGCGTCGGCGCCCTCGCCGGCGCCCCGCAACGAGGCCGGGTCGAGGACATCACCCTCGAACAGCTCGATGCCCTCGCGGTCGAGCTCGCCGGCCCGCGTCCGGTCGCGCACCAACGCCCGGACGGCGACGCCGCGCTCGGCCAGCAGCCTCGCGAGGCGGCCGCCGACGAACCCCGTGGCTCCGGTGACGAGCGCGCGCATACGGAGTTGCTACGTGCCCGCGCCGCGTCCGGCTCAACCGCGGGGGCCGAGAAAGCCGGTTGCCATACTGCGGCGCTGTGAGGGCAAGGGTTGCGGCGATCGTGCTGTGCGCGCCGCTCGCCGTGGGAGCCGCGTGCTCCTCGTCGGAGGGCGACGAGGACGCGGCCGGTAGCGAGACGACGAAGACGAGTACCGCACAGGAGCGCCCGGCAACGCCGCCGAGCGCCGCGGACGACCGCGCCGCCGCGGCCGCGCGCGGCGCCCGCCTCCTGCGCGTAGCCACGTTCTCCGAGCCCACGTACCTGACCTCGCCCCCCGGCGACCGCAACCGTCGTTTCGTGACCGAGCGGGAGGGGCGCATCCGCATCGTGCGTGGCCGGACCAAGCTGCGGACCCCCTTTCTCGACATCTCCGGCCAGGTACAGACGGGCGGTGAGAGCGGCCTGCTGTCGATGGCCTTTCACCCCGACTACGCGCGCAATCGCCGCTACTTCGTCTACTACGTGGCCAACGACGACTCGCTGAACGTGGACACCTACCTGGCGTCGCGCTCGAACCCCAATCGGACCGAGCCCGGGTCGCGCCGGCGGATCATCCGCCAGTCGCACCCCCGCTTCAACCACAAGGGGGGCCAGCTCCAGTTCGGGCGCGACCGCAAGCTGTATTTCGGTTTCGGTGACGGGGGAGGCGGCGGTGACCCGGACGAGAATGCCCAGAACACCGGGCGGCTGCTCGGGAAGCTGCTGCGCGTCGAACCGCGCCCGGAGGGCGGCTACGACGTCCCGCGCGACAACCCGTTCGTCAGCCGCGGCGGCAGCCGCCCGGAGGTATTCGCGTACGGGCTTCGCAACCCGTACCGGTTCTCATTCGATCGCCGCACGGGCGACCTGACGATCGGAGACGTGGGACAGGACGAGGTCGAGGAGATCGACTTCGTGCGCGCGTCCCGGCGCGCGCGCCGCCCGCGCGGCGGCGTGAACTTCGGCTGGGACGTGTTCGAAGGCCGGCGTCGGCATGAGAGCGGCAGCGCACGAGGCCACGTGCGGCCCGTGATCCAGCGCACCCACTCTCAGGGCTCGTGCTCGATCACCGGTGGCTACGTGATCCGGGACCGCTCGCTCGGATCGCTCTATGGCGCCTACGTCTACGGCGACCTGTGCGACCCACGCCTGCGCGTGGCGCGACTTCGCTCGGGCCGGGCGCGCGGGGATCGGGCGTTGGGGCCCCGCGTCTCGCAGATCGTCTCGTTCGGGGAGGACGGTCGCGGGCGCGTGCACGTGATCTCCCTGGACGGCGGGGTCTTCCGCCTGGCACCCCGCCGGTAACGGCGTTAGCCTCTGCGCTGCTCGTCCGCAGACTCGCGAAAGGAAGATCACGTGGCAGAGGAAGTCCAGATTCAGGGCAGTAGCTATCCCGGGAAGATCCGCAACCCGCTCGGGGTGATCGGGCTGTCGATCATCACGCTCGGCATCTACTACTTCTTCTGGTACTACAAGGTCAACAAGGAGATGGCCGAGATCGGCCAGGCTCGCGGTACGGAGGAGTGCGGCACCAACCCCGGGACCTCGCTGCTGGCCCTCATCCCGGGCTTTCTCATCATCGTTCCGCCGTACGTCTCGCTCTATCGGGCGTGCAAGCGACTCAACGCCACCGAGCGGGTCACGGGCGCGCCGGAGGGCATGGAGGCGCCGCTGCTGTGGCTGCTGCTCATCTTCATCGGTCCCGTGGGTCTCTACCTCTTCCAGCGCAACCTCAACCGCAGCCTGGAGGCACAGGCGGCGGGCGGCGCGCTGTCGGCCGGCGCAGCCACCCCCGCGCCCGCTCCTGAGGTCCCGGCCCAGCCTGAGGCTCCCGCCCAGCCGGCGGCACCGCAGGAGGAGCAGCAGCAGCAGGGGCCGCAGTCACCAGCCTGAGCCGCTAACGCAGCGACACCCAGACGGTCTTGTCCTCGAGGTAGGCGTCGAGGCCGGCGCTGCCGTGCTCGCGCCCGATCCCCGATGCCTTGAAGCCGCCGAAAGGCGCCGCCGCGTCGCTCGGTCCCCAGACGTTCACATACACCGAGCCGGCCTGCAGCAGTGACGCGAGCCGGTGCGCGTTGCCCACATCGCGGGTCCAGACGCCGGCCGCCAAGCCGTACTCCGAGTCGTTGGCGCGCCGTGCGACCTCGTCGAGGTCCTCGAATGGCAGCGCGACCAGCACCGGCCCGAAGATCTCCTCGCGCGCCACGGTCAGGTCATCACTCGTGGCGGTGAACAGGGTGGGCTCGACGAAGAAGCCGCCGCCATCGGGCGCGGACTCGCCATTTCCGCCGGCCACCAGCTCGGCGCCCTCCGCCTTCCCTTTCTCGATGTAGGCGCGCACACGTTCGTGCTGCTCGGCGGAGACCACCGGCCCGAGCTGCGTGCCCTCCGCCAGGCCGGGCCCCACCCTGGCCTTGCCCGCCGCCTCCGCCAGCGCGGAGACCACGGCGTCGAACTGATCCTTGTGAACGAACAGGCGCGAGCCGGCGTTGCAGGCCTGTCCTGTGTTGTAGTAGATCGCCTGGTAGCTGCCCTTGACGGCGGCCTCGAGGTCGGCGTCGGGCAGGATGATGTTCGGCGACTTGCCGCCCAGCTCGAGGGTTACCCGCTTGAGCGCGCGGCCCGCCTTCGCCCCGATCTCGCGCCCCACGGCCGTCGAGCCGGTGAACGCGATCTTGTCGACCCCGGGGTGGTCCACCAGCGCCGCGCCGGTCTCACCGTCGCCGGTCACGACGTTGAAGACGCCCTCGGGGATGCCGGCCTCGAGCGCGAGCGCGCCCAGGCGCAGGGCCGTTAGTGGCGTCTGCTCCGCCGGCTTGAGGACCACCGTGCAGCCCGCGGCGAGCGCCGGCGCCACCTTCCACGCCGACATCAGCAGCGGGAAGTTCCAGGGGATGATCTGGCCGCACACGCCCACCGGCTCGCGGCGGGTGTAGACGTGCATGTTCGGGTGCGATACCGGCAGCGTCTGGCCGCAGATCTTGGTCGGCCAGCCCGCGTAGTAGCGCAGGTGCTCGGCCGTGAGGCGCACGTCCACCACCTTGGCCAGGCCCACGGGCTTGCCGTTGTCGAGCGCCTCGAGCTCGGCTAGTTCGTCCGCGTGGGCCTCGACGAGGTCCGCCAGCGACTGAAGCATGGCGGCGCGCTTGGAGGGGAGCAGCGCTCCCCATCCCTTGCTCCGCAGCGCCTCCCGCGCGGCGCCAACGGCGCGGTCGACGTCCGCCGCGCCGCCCTGCGCCACCTCGGCGATCGGCTGTCCGGTCGACGGGTCGAGGGTTGGGAAGTTGCGCCCATCGGCCGCCGGCTCGTGCGCGCCGGCGATCAGGTGGAGGTGGGGGCCAGCGGCGAACTCACGCGCGGCGGGGGACAGGGCGTCGGGCAGCGTCGCGGTGCTCATGGCTCCATCACGATCTTGAGCGCCTCGCGGCGGTCGTAGACCGCGTAGGCCTCGGGCGCTTCCTCGAGCTTCATATGGTGGGTCACCAGCGGGATCGGGTCGAGCTCGCCCGATGTCATCAGGTCGAGCACGGCGTCCACGTGGCCGATCACGTTGGCGTGGCCGGTGCGGATGGTCAGCGCCTTGATCCAGACGACGCCCATGTGCACCTCCATCCGCTCGGCGTACACGCCGATGGCCGAGACTGTCCCGGCCTTGCGCGTGAGCCGGCAGGCCATGTCGAACGCCTGGGGGTGACCGACCGCATCCACCGTCACGTCGGTTCCGCGACCCTCGGTCAGTTGCTTGACCTGCCCGCGAACGTCGTCCTCGGACAGGTGGAGGGGGGTGGCCCCGAACGATCGCGCCATGTCCAGGCGCTGTGGGACAGAGTCGATCGCGATCACCTGCCGAGCCCCCTCGGCGAACGCGGCCTGGACCGCGCACAGGCCGACGGGCCCCAGGCCGAGCACGGCGGCGGTCGCCCCTTCCTCGAGATCGGCCGATTTCACCGCGTGGTAGCCGGTACCCATCACGTCGCCGGCGAACAGGGCGGCGTCGGTCGACATCCCCTCGGGCACCCGGCGCAACGTCAGGTTGGCGTTGGGCACAAGCACCTGCTCGGCCTGCGCGCCCTGTAGGGATCCGAGCGTCTTCCCGTGACCGAACACCCGGCCCTTGTCGCACTTGTGAAAGTCGCCACGGGCGCAGAAGAAGCACTCGCCGCAGGCAGAGCAGTAGCAGCCGAGCACGCGGTCGCCAACTGCCGCCTCCCGCACGCCGTCGCCCGCCGCGATCACCTCCCCCACGAACTCGTGCCCGATGGTGAACCCGGGCTCGATCTCGACCCGGCCGTGGTAGATGTGCAGGTCCGAGCCGCACACGCCTGTGGCCCTGACCGCGACGATCGCGTCGTCCTCGGCCAGGAGCTCGGGCTGGGGGCGGTCCTCGACCCGCACGTCACCTGGCGCGTGAAAGGTCACCGCCTGCATGGCGGGCAGCCTAACGACGCGCGGGTGGTCTACCGCGCCTCGTCCGCGATGCGACCATGGGAACGTGGACCGGACGAGCATCCGAGGGCTTCGGCGTCAGCCGGGGTACCCGCTGTTCATCTCCGCCGCGACGCTGGCGCGGGTGGCGGACGAGATGTTCTCCGTCGGAGTGGTGCTGCTCGTGCTCGAGCGGACCGACAGCCCCTCGCTCGCGGGAGCCACGGTGGCGGCGGTCACGCTGCCGAGCCTCGTGACCGGCCCGCTGCTGGGCGCCTGGATGGACCTGACGGGCCGGCGGCGCTCGCTGATGGTATTCGACCAGCTGGCGATCGCCTCGAGCGTGCTCGGCATCCTGTTGCTGGCCGGGAACGTGCCCGATCCGGTGCTCCCGCTGGTAGCGCTCGTGGCGGGTCTGACCTACCCGCTCTCGTTCGGTGGCTTCACCAGTCTGATCCCGGTGCTGGTTCCCGACCGCCTGCTCACCCCGGCGAACGCATTCGAGGCGTCGAGCTTCAACCTGGCGCTTGTCGTCGGACCCGCGCTGGCGGGCACGTTGGCGGCCGTCTTCGGGCCGGAGGCCTCGCTCACGGTCGAGATCGTGCTGACCCTGGCGGCGCTGGGCCTGATACTCGCGATTCCCGGACTCGACCGGGGCGCCCGATCCGCTCACAGGGGCGAGACGATCTGGACGGTCGCCCAGGCGGGGCTCCGGTTGATCGTAGCCGTGCCTGAGCTGCGCGCCGTGACCGTGGCGGGCATGCTGGGGCTGGCCGGTCTGGGTCTCCTGACGGTGGGCTTCCCGCTCTTCGCCGTCGAGCACCTCGGGTCGGAGCGCAGCGTCGCCGGCTACCTGTGGGCGGCGTTCGCCATCGGCTCGATGCTGGGCGCGCTCACGCTGGTGCGCCTGCAGCGGCGCTGGCCGCCCGAGCGGATCGTCGTGGGCGCGATCGCCTCGTTTGGCGCGCTGATGCTTCTGTGGCCGCTCCAGACCGCGCTGCCCGCGATGTTGGCGGCCGTCGCCTGCGCCGGCCTCGCCGATGGCCCTGGGCTCGCAGCTACGTTCGCCACGCGCCAGCGCTACGTGCCACCGGAGCTGCTCGGTCAGGTATTCACGACCGCTGCGGGCCTGAAGGTCGGCTCGTTCGCGCTCGGATCGGCCCTCGCCGGGCCGGTCGTGCTGGCGGCGGGCTCCGACGGCGCACTGTTGATCGCGGCCTGCATGCAGTTCGCCGCCGCCGGCGCCGCTGTCCTGCTGATGCGCGTCAAGCGAGGTCCGAAGGCGAAAGAGCCGATCGCCGCGGTCAGGTAATCGCAGACGGCCGCGGTGGTCGCGGCGTCAGGCGGAGGCGGCGGCCTTGGCGAGCTGGCGCTCGCGCGGCACGCGCTGGACGTCCCAGGCCAGTCCCAGCGCCTCGAGGGCGCGGATGACTATTGCGGACAGGTCGATCTCCCACGGCCGCAGCCCGTGCCGCGCCGAAGTGGGAAAGGCGTGGTGGTTGTTGTGCCACGACTCGCCCATGGAGAGCGGGGCCAGCCACATGAGGTTGCGCGACTCGTCGTCGGTGTCGAACCGGCGCCGGCCGAAGAAGTGGCAGAGCGAGTTGATGCTGTAGGTCACGTGGTGCAGTACGAGCATGCGGACCGCTCCGCCCCAGAGCAGGCCGGTGAGACCGGCCTCGATCGTTCCGCCGATCGCCACCCCGAGGCCGAAGGGCACGGCCAGCCCGATCGCCACCCAGAGGAGGAACGTCCGATCGACGAACCTGACCGCGGGGTCGTTGATCAGATCGGGCGCGTAGCGGTCCTTGGCGCCGCGCTGGGTGTGCACGAATAGCCAGCCCAGGTGCGCGTGTGTCAAACCCCTCAGCGCTCCGCGCCAGCCCACGCCGTGGTCCACGTGCGGGCTGTGCGGGTCGCCGTGCTGGTCGGAGAAGGCGTGATGCTTGCGATGGTCCGCGACCCAGGAGATGACGGGCCCTTCGATGGCTGCCGACCCCAGCGCGGCGAAAGTTCCCCGCAGCCACGCGAACGTCTTGAAGCTGCGGTGGGTCAGGAGACGGTGAAAGCCCACCGTGACCCCGAAGCCGGTGAGGAAGTAGACGATGAGAAACACGACGAGGTCGTGCCAGCGCAGCGCGCTCTCCCACAGTTGCCAGCACACCAGGCCGAGGCCCGCGAACGGGACCAGGGTGATGATCCCCGTGATGATGCGGTCGCGCGTCTCGTTCGCCACCGCCTGGACGTCGTCGGCAGTGGGCATCGGCGGCGCCTGATCGCGGTGATGCACGCTCGCAGAGTAGTAGGTTCGTCGCGATGAGGTCGGTCGTTCTCACCCGGCATGGCCCACCCGAGGTACTTCAGGTGCAGCCGCGAACGGATCCCGAGCCCGGCCCGGGTGAGGTCGCGGTGGACGTCCGGGCGGCCGGAATCAACTTCGCCGACCTGATGGCGCGCGTAGGGCTCTATCCGGACGCCCCCAAGCCCCCGACCGTCGTCGGGTACGAGGTCGCGGGCACCGTCAGCGCCGTGGGCGAGGGCGCCGAGGGCCACGCAGTGGGTGACCGGGTGATGGCCGGGACCCGCTTCGGCGGCTACTCCGAGCGCGTGGCCGTCAAGACCGCCGACGTGGTCGCCTTGCCCGACGACATGTCCTTCGAGCAGGGAGCCGCCGTGCCGGTGAACTACCTCACCGCATACCTCGGTCTGGTGCGCTTCGGCTCGCTGGAGCCGGGCGAGCGGGTGCTGATCCACGCGGCAGCCGGGGGAGTCGGGATCGCCGCCACGCAGATCGCGAAGGCCAGGGGCGCCGAGGTGTACGGCACGGCGTCGCCCGGCAAGCACGACGCGATCCGCGGCTTCGGCGTGGACCACGCGCTCGATTACACCAGCGCGGGCTGGCACAAGACCGTGCCACCGCTGGATCTGGTGATGGACGCCATCGGCGGGGCCAGCTTTCGCCGCAGCTACAAGATGCTGCGGGGCGGCGGCCGACTCGTGTGCTTCGGCGCCTCCGCGGTCATCTCGGGGGAGAAGAGAAACCTGCTCACCGCCGGCCGCGCGGCCCTACGGATGCCGCGCTTCAACCTGATCAAGCAGATGTCGGACTCCAAGTCGGTCATCGGTCTCAACGCGCTCACGCTGTGGGACCAGCAAGGGTCGCTCGAGCGCTACCTAGGGGCGCTCGAGGAGATGGTGGCCGACGGCACCGTCAAGCCGGTGGTGGCGGAGAGCTTCCCGTTCGAGCGGGCCCCCGACGCTCACCGGTTCCTGGGCGAGCGCCGCAACGTCGGCAAGGTCGTGCTCACACCGTGAGCGAAGGGAGAGAGGGATATGGCTGACAACTCGGTCGGGGCGGTCCTCATCACGGGCTGTTCCAGCGGGATTGGGCGGGCCACCGCGGAGCACCTTGCTGCCGGCGGCCACACCGTGTACGCGACCGCCCGCAGGCTCGAGGCCGTCCGCGAGCTCGAGGCCAAGGGTTGCCGCACGCTGGCCCTCGACGTGACCGACGAGGTCTCGATGCAGACGGCCGTCAAGGCGGTCGAGGACGCCGAGGGCGCGGTCGGCGCGCTCGTCAACAACGCCGGCTACAGCCAATCCGGGGCGGTGGAGTCGGTCAAGATCGAGGACGTCCGCGCGCAGTTCGAGACCAACGTGTTCGGTCTCATCCGCATGAGCCAGCTGGTGTTGCCCGGCATGCGGGCGAAGGGCTCGGGGCGGATCATCAACGTCGGGTCGATGGGTGGGAAGCTCACGTTCCCGGGTGGAGGGATCTACCACGCCACGAAGTACGCGGTCGAGGCGATCAGCGACGCGATGCGGTTTGAGGTCCGTGGCTTCGGCGTGGACGTGGTCCTGATCGAGCCCGGGCTGATCAAGACGGAGTTCGCCTCCGCGGCCGTGAGCGCGC
Organism: uncultured Thermoleophilaceae bacterium; assembly: GCA_963802855.1. GTDB lineage: Bacteria > Actinomycetota > Thermoleophilia > Solirubrobacterales > Thermoleophilaceae > JAAYBF01. The sequence continues at coordinate 485,764 of CAWDJP010000007.1, read as the reverse complement.
TCACCGCCGGCACGAGCGACGACGGTCCTTACAGGCAGTTCAACCAGGCCGTTGCCGAAGGCACGGCGGGCGCCTACGACGGCCCCACGGCCAAGCTCGGCGGCGGCCCGGAGACGGTGGCGCGGGCGATCGAGAAGGCGATCGTCAAGCGCCGCCCCAAGGCGCGTTACCCCGTCACGCCGTCGGCCCGTCTGCTGATCGGCCAGCGCGCGCTTTTCACCGACAGGATGTGGGACCGCTTCGTGGGCTCGCAGTTTCCCCGGCCCGGAGTAGGCTGACCGTGGCTGACTCGCGACGGCACCGGGGGGAGAGATAACCCAGCACATGGACCGGCTGACATCGATCGACGCGTCCTTCCTCGCCCAGGAGCGCGACGGCTCCCACATGCACATCGGCGGAATCATGGTCTTCGAGGGGCCCGCGCCCTCGCGTGAGGAGTTCGCTGCCGGGCTCGAGGAACGCCTGCACCTGGTGCCGCGCTACCGCCAGAAGCTGTCGTTCCCGCGCTTCGAGATGGGGCGGCCGCTTTGGGTGGACGACCCGAGCTTCAACCTCGGCTACCACGTGCGTCACACCGCCCTACCGGAGCCGGGCAGCGTCGAGCAGCTGCGGCTGCTCGCAGGGCGCGTCTTCTCCCAGCGCCTCGACCGCTCCAAGCCGCTGTGGGAGCTGTGGCTGGTCGAAGGCTTTGAGGGCGACAAGTTCGCGATCGTCAACAAGACCCACCACTCCCTGGTCGACGGTGTGTCGGGCGCCGACCTGACCACCGTGCTGTTCGATCTCGCGAAGGGCGGTACGCCGGTCCCCCCACCCGAGCGCGACTGGGCGCCCGGGCCCGAGCCGAGCGACGCCGACCTGGTGGCCAAGGGCGTCGGCGAGTTGGCGAGCACGCCCATCAGCCTCGCCAAGCAGGCGATCGCCGCTGCCGCCAGCCCCGCCCGGACCGTGTCGCGTGGCAGGGAGGCCGCCGCGGGCGTCGGAGAGGTGCTGTGGGGAACGCTCAACAGCGCACCCAAGACACCGCTCAACGGCCCGATCGGACCGCATCGGCGGCTGACCTGGGCGCGGATCCCGCTCGCCGACATGAAGGACATCAAGAACAAGCTCGGCGGCACGGTCAACGACGTCTTCTTGGCCACCGTGACCGGAGCGCTCAGACGCTGGCTGCTGTCGCGCGGGGTGCGCACCGAGGGCCTCGAGCTGCGGTCGGCCGTGCCGGTGTCGGTGCGAGCCGAGGGGGAAGGGGCCGCGCTGGGAAACCAGATCACAGTGATGGTGGGCCGCCTGCCCACCTACGCGCCCGATCCCGCCGAGCGTCTGCAGATCGTGAGCGAGTCGATGCAGGGGCTCAAGGAGTCCAAGCAGGCGCTGGGCGCGGAGGTGATCGTGAGCATCGAGCAGTTCGCGCCACCCACGATCTTCGCGCGGGCCTCGCGGCTGCATTTCTCCACGCGCGCCTACAACCTGCTGACGACCAACGTGCCGGGCCCGCAGATCCCGCTCTACATCCAGGGTCGTGAGCTGCTGGAGATGATCCCGGTCGCATTCCTAGCCCCCGACCAGCGACTGGCGATCGCCTGCATGAGCTACAACGGCACCGTCGCGCTGTCGCTGATGGGGGACTACGACGGAGTGCCCGATCTCGAGGACCTGGCCGACTACGTGATCGAGGAGGTCGCGACGCTGCGCGAGCTGGCCGGCTCCGGGAAGATGGCGCCGGCCACCTGAGGCACCAACAGAGGAGGAGAGAGCGAATTGGCCTACTTCAAGGACGCTGACGAGGTCTATGAGTTCATCGGACAGCTGTTCGAGGACCTTGCCGACGATGAGGAGCTTGGGCCCAAGTTCCGCAAGGCGAACACGATCGTCCAATACCAGTACTCCAACCCGGAGTCCCAGATCACCGTGAAGATGATCGACGGCGAGGACGGCCAGGTGGACAAGGGCGACACCGATCTCGAGCCCGAGGTCGTGATGACGATGGAGGCCGATACCGCGCACAAGTTCTGGCTCGGCAAGATCAACGTGACCGTGGCCCTCGCGCGCGGCCAGATGAAGGCCAAGGGACCGGTCGCGAAGATCCTCAAGCTGGTGCCGCTGGTCAAGCCGGTCTTCCCGCGCTACCGAGCGATGCTCGAGAGCAAGGGCCGCTCCGACCTGGTCGAGGCGTAGAGCTCGATATGGAAGCGGGCTCGGAGCTCGGCACCCGCCAGATGGCGGGCTTCAAGGACTTCTACCAGGCGGTCCAGGGCACGCGCGTGATAGCGGGGCGTGACCTGCTGTCGAGCACCGGCTTCGAGATGGCGAAGGAGGGTGCCCACCGCGTCGTCGTGGTCACGGACGGCGTAATCCGCGAGACGGGGCTGGTCGACAAGGTGGTCGCGGGAATCGAGGACGGCGGCCTAGAGGTCGCCGGGATCTTCGACGACGTGCCCCAAGACTCCTCGACGGACGTGTGCGAGCGGTGCGCGGAGGAGGCCAACGCCGCCGGCGCGGACTCGTTCCTTGCAGTCGGCGGGGGCTCGGTGATGGACACCGCCAAGATCGCCGACGCGCTGTTCACCCACGGCGGCTCCGCGCGCGAGCAGGAGGGCTTCTTCCTCATGCCGCGAGCGGACGACGGCATGGGCGCCCCGCTGCCGATCGCGCCGTTGGGCTGCGTACCGACGACCGCCGGGACAGGGTCCGAGGTGTCGATGGGGGCGATCGTCAAGGACCACGAGAACAAGGTCAAGCTCGAGATCGCCGACTTCCCCTTGTTCCCCCGGCTCGCGATCCTCGACCCCGAGTCCACCCGCACACTGCCGGCGTCGATCGCCGCGTCGACCGGGATGGACGCGATGACCCACGCGATCGAGGGTTACGTCTCGCTCGACTGGAGCCCGCACCAGGACGGTCGCTCGCTGGTGGCGCTGCGGATGATGCGCGACAACCTCGAGCGGGCAGTGGCGGACACCTCGGAAGAGGACGCGCGGGGCAACATGCTGATCGCCGCGTCGCTCGCGATCACGATCTCGCTCGGGTCGACGCACTCGATGTCCCATCCGTGTGGGGCGCAGTTCGGCGTTCCCCACGGGGTCGCTAACGCGATCAACCTCCCGCACGTGATCCGCTTCAACGCCGAGGGCGGGAGCGACATCGCCGATCGGTACCGGGACATCGCCGAGATCTTCGACGTCGAAGCGGGCGGCTCGCCCGCCGATGTCGGCAACGCTCTCGCGGGCCACGTGGAGGGAATTGTCGAGCGGATGGGCCTGCCCACACGCTTGTCGCAGGTGGGGGTGCCCGAGGACGGCATCCCGGCGCTCGTGGAGGGCGCGATGGGCGACGGCCTGACACTGCTGAACCCGCGCGAGCCCTCCGAGCAGGACTACGAGGAGCTGTTCAAGCGGGCGCTCTAAGCGCCCCGCCACGAGAGGAGAATGATGGCCGTCGCACCCACACAGGACGTCAAGGCGTACCGGAACTACATCGGAGGAGAGTGGGTCGAGGCCACCGGCGGGCGAGACGTTCGAGGTCGAGAACCCGTCCTCGGGCGACATCGTCGCCACCGTGCCGAAGGGCGGGCGCGAGGACGCGCACGCGCGCGATCGCGGCAGCGCGCGAGTCGTTCGACTCCGGCGTCTGGGCCGACATGGACCCCGACGAGCGCGTGCGGATCATGCGCTCGGTGGTCGACAAGTTCACCGAGCACGAGGACGAGCTGGCGGAGCTCGAGTCGCTGCAGTCGGGCATGACGATGCGCGCGACCGCCACCGTGGTCATCGGCTACTGCATCAACCACTGGGACTACTTCGCCCGCCAGGCCGGCCCGCCCGCGCCAGGAGCCGCTCCAGCCCGTCTCGTTCCCCACCCACTCCTACAACTTCGTGCTGCGCGAGCCGGTCGGCGTGTGCGCCGGGATCATCCCGTGGAACTTCCCGCTGGTGATGGCGGTGTGGAAGCTCGCGCCCGCGCTGGCGATGGGCAACAGCGTGGTGCTCAAGCCCGCGTCCAACACGCCGCTCACGGCGCTGCGCCTGGCAGAGCTGCTCGACGAGACCGACCTGCCCAAGGGCGTGGTCAACGTCATCACGGGCGGCGGCGCCACCGTGGGCGAGGAGCTGGCGTCGCACCCCGACGTGGACAAGGTCGTCCTTCACCGGCTCCACCGTCGTCGGGCCGGCGGATCATGCAGCTGGCCTCGAGCACGATCAAGAAGTGCACGCTGGAGCTGGGCGGCAAGTCGCCCAACATCGTGTACGAGGACGCCGAACCTCGACGCCGCGGTGGACGGCGCCCTGTGGGCCACGTTCTTCCACCAGGGCCAGGTGTGCGAGTCGGGCACCCGGCTGCTGCTGCCGGAGTCGATCCACGACGAGTTCGTGGAGAGGCTCGTGGAGCGCGCCAAGCCAGATCAAGATCGGCGACGCGCTCGACTACGACTCCGACATGGGCCCGCTCGTCTCTGCCGAGCAGTTCGAGACGGTGTCCAACTACGTGCGCATCGGCCAGGAGGAGGGCGCGAAGCTCGTGCTCGGCGGCGGGCGTCCAGCCGACGCCCCCGAGGGCGGCCACTTCTTCGAGCCCACGATCTTCACCGAGGTGGACAACTCGATGACGATCGCCCAGGAGGAGATCTTCGGGCCGGTGCTGTCGGTGATCAAGTTCAAGAACGACAAGCGAGGCGATCGAGATCGCCAACGACTCGATCTACGGCCTGGCGTCAGCGCCGTGTGGTCGGAGGACTACGACCGCTGCCTCGAGACCGCGACGCAAGCTGCGCGCCGGGCACCGTGTGGATCAACGACCACCACCTGATCAACTGCATCGCGCCGTTCGGCGGCTACAAGCAGTCCGGGCTCGGGCGCGAGCTGGGCACCTACGGCATGGACGAGTACACCGAGGTCAAGCACGTGCACGTGGACCTCACGCGCGATCCCGAGCGCAAGATGTTCGGCGTGCTGCTGTCGGAGCCGCCAGGCGCCGCCGACGTCGGCTAGCGGCTAGCGCGCGGCCGGCTCGCGCGCGCGATAGGCGCCGACCATCTCCTTCAGCGTCGCCTTGGCGGTGTGCTTCGGCTTCCAGCCGAGCTGCTGCTGGGCGCGGTCGGTCTTCATCAGCACCGGCTTGCGCACGCTGTGGATCCACGCGGTAGCTCGGCCGGCAGCGGCAGCCGCTGCCACCACCCCGGCCGTGGCATCCAGCGCCACGTCCGGCACCGGAACCGAGTACCAGCCCAGGGCGTCGGCAAGGTCGCTGATCCTGCAGCGTCCCGCTCGCCGCCAGGTTGTAGGGGCCGGGCTCGCCCTTGCCCTGGACGGCGGCGAGGAAGGCCGATGCCACGTCGTCCTCGTGCACGAGCTGGAAGCGGCGTGCCCGGGTCGGGGATCACCGGCTTGAGGATCGGGCATGCAACGAGAGGAAGCGACCGCACCGCGTCGGGCATCGAGTCGGCCAGCCGCACGTACGGAATCTCGTCGACCATCGTGCTGGGCGTTCGGGCCGGCCACGATGCACGGCCGGAACGCGTACGCGACCGTCTTGCCGGATGCCGCAGCAGGATCTGGCCAAGCACCCCCTCGACCTCCGCCTTCTGCTGCGAGTAGAGGTGCTCTGGCGTCCCGCGCGGCTCGATCTCCTCCGTCAGCCAGTCGGGGTTGTCGTCGTGGAAGCCGTAGGCCGCCACGCTGGATGCGTAGGCGATCCGCTCGGCGCCCGCCTTGGCGGCCTCCTCGAACACCCGGCGCGAGCCCGTCCACGTTCAGCTCGCGGGTGGCGTCGCTCGCGCCGAGGATCGCGAACGCCAGGTGGATCACCACGTCCGCGCCCTTCACGAGCTCGCGCACGCTTCGTCGTCCTGTGACGTCTGCCCTCGCGGTACTCGGTCTTCTTCCAGCCGCGTCGGCGGGGTCGAACGGGCGCTGCGCGCCATGCCCACGACGCGCTTGACCGCGCGCGAGCGCTCGAGCGCCGACACGACCGCGATGCCGAGATCGCCGGTGGGACCGGTCACCGCCACGGTCAGGCCCTGCGTCGCCACCGTGCGGTTCTACCCGATCGGCCGCTGCGCGTAAAGGAGCCCAGCCTCGGGGTACGATTCGCGGCGTGGCTGAGGTAAGCGTCGTGCTCACGGAGGCCGCCACCGGAGTGGTAGAGCGGGTGCGGGGCGAGCTCGGCGACGACCTGACGCTCCTGATCGGCAACGGCTGCTGCGATTCCACCGCGCCGTTCCTATTCGCCCGCTACGCGCCCGGCCCGGCCGAGGCCCGCGTGGGGGAGGCCGCCGGCGTCCCCGTCTATCTCGACGCCGCGCTGCTCGGCCTCTTCGACGGGCGCGAGGTGGTCATCGACGTGCGCGAGGACGGAGGCGGCGACTCATTCTCCGCCGAGACCGAGCTCGGCGTCCGGTTGACCATGGAGCGGCTGCCGCTGCCGAGCTAGGTCACGCGGTGTCGTAGCCGGGCTCGCCGGGCAGCAACACCTGCGCCACGCCGCCGTCCACCAGCACGCGCGGCTCGACGGGCATCACTCTGCGGGTCCGTGCGACCTCGAGCGCTTCCGCCACCGACGCGTGCTGCGCAAGCTGCTCGAGGTGCTTGATGGTGGGGAAGACCAGCATCAGCTCGTCACGCCGGCCGGCCTCGAGCGCGTCTTGAGGGCGGATCCAACGCGCCGCCACGCACTCCGCGCCGTCCACGAGCGCCTCGGCGCCGTCGGGGGCGCGCGCCACGAAGAAGTGGGTGTCGAAGCGGACCTTCACTTGGGCGGGGGTGATCCAGCGCGAGTAGCGCACCAGCTCCGCGTCGTCCGCGAGGGCGATACCGGCCTCCTCCTCAAGCTCGCGGAGGGCCGCGTGCCGCTCGTCCCCGTCGTCACCGTGGGTTGCGCCGCCGGGGAACACCCACGCGCCCCCCATGAAGCGCTGCTCGGGATTGCGCTGCACCAACAGGACCTCCGGCCCTTGCTCGGAGTCCCGCAGCAGGATCACCGATGCCGCCTCGCGCGCATCGCTGACTGCGCCCGTATTCAACTCCTCCCCCGGCAGGGGCTCGTCCGCGGGCATCGGCTGAGCGTAGAGGATGCCGTGACGCTAGATTCTCGACTCCGATGAGCGAGACCGCCACAGCGCAGCAGTGGATCTGCACGTCCTGCGGGTTCATCTACGACCCTGAGCAGGGCGACCCGGACGGCGGGATTCCGGCGGGCACCGCGTTCGAAGACATCCCAGACGACTGGTTCTGCCCGGTGTGCGGCGCCCGGAAAAAGGACTTCGAGCGCCTGGAGGCCTAGCGTCCGGCTAGGGCCGGCCCACGCTCGCGACCGCACGATCGAGCGCCGCCAGGAAGACGTCTACGACGTGCGCATCGAACTGCGTTCCCGCACCTCGGATCAGCTCCGCACGCGCAGCCTCGCCGGACATGGCCGGCCGGTACACGCGATCGGCCGTCATCGCCTCGTAGGCGTCGGCTACCGCCAGGATGCGAGCCGCTAGCGGGATGGCCTCGCCCGCAAGGCCGAACGGGTAGCCGGTCCCGTCCGGGCGCTCGTGGTGGGCAAGCACCCAGGAGCGGAGGTCGTCGAAGATCGGGTTGCCCAGGATGTGCGCGCCGATCTCCGGGTGCCGGCGCATCTCCTCCCACTCGTCCTCGTCGAGCGGACCGGCCTTGCGGAGCACGGCGTCCGGGACCGAGACCTTGCCGATGTCGTGCAGTACGCCGGCGATTCGGATGCGCTCGACCCGCCCGCGGCGGCAGGTCGAGCTCCCGCGCGGTCATCGCGCTCAGGCGCCCAACCGTCTCCGAGTGGTCGGACGTGCCGGTGTCGCGCAAGTCGAGCGCCTCAGCGAGCGACAGGAGCGTGTTCACGTGCGCCGCGCTCGAAGCCAGGTCCTCACCATCGGGCGTGGCGAGCACCGTTCCGAGCTGGTCGCTGAAGATCACCGAGCGATCCCGCCCGAGCTGCTTCGCCGCATACAGGGCGCGGTCCGAGGCCGTCAGAAGCTCCTGTGCCGACAGCGCGTGATCGGGGAAGCACGCGACGCCGAACGAGATCGTGAGCTGCGGCTCGCGGGCGAACTGCATACCGATCTCCACCCTGAGGCGCTCGGCGAGCACGTAGGCGCCCCGCTTCTCGGTCTCGGGCAGCAGCAGCGCGAACTCCTCCCCGCCCGTGCGGGCGACCGTGTCGATCTCGCGCTTGCCGGCAGTAAGCACCTGCCCGACTCGCTTGAGCGCGGCGTCGCCAGCGCCATGGCCATAGCGGTCATTCAGGCGCTTGAAGTTGTCGAGATCGCCCACGACCACAGCCACGTGACCGTCGGCCCGGCGGGCGCGAAGTATCTCCTTCTCGATTTCCTCTTCGAACCCGCGGCGGTTCTGAAGCCCGGTCAGGGGGTCCGTGCTGGCAGCTTCCGACAGTCGCTCGACAAGGTTGGCCAGCCGTCCGCGAAGTAACGAGACCAGAAAGACCACCCCGGTGAGGGTGGTCACGGTCTGCAACCAGCGGGTGACCACCATGTCGGACGGCGCAACGAGGATCAGCACCGTCAGGTAGCAGGCACCGATCCAGGCGATCTGAGCGACCCGTCCGCGCCAGGTCAGGAAATAGGCCGAGAAGAGCGCCGGCCACAGGTAGAGCAACTCGATGTCGGACGCGGGACCCCCGCGGCCCTCGGGGCTGGACCAGATGCCCACGGAGATGAGCGCCACGCCCACAGCCGCCAGGGCTGTGAGCACTTGTGGATGACGCTCGGCGTCGACCAGGCGCGTGATCAGCGCACAGATGAGGGACCCTGCTCCCGCCGCCACGAATCCCTCGTCGAAGGCCTCGGGCGGGCGGGGGAACAAGAACACGCTGCAGCCGAGGATCCCGGTCACCAGGAACATCCCGCACATGACCCGCGCCATGAACGCGGGCGAGGTCGCCGACTCGTCCGCACCCGGGCGGGGGTCCGCGGCGTCCTGCCGGGACGCGAGCATCATGCGGTTCCTATCGGTCGGAGAGGCGTTTGACTTCAGTCAGGCGGCGCGCGGCAGCGCCGCGCTCGCGCAGGCCGCCTCGATCGAGGCCGCGGTGATCGCGACGAGGCGGCGTAGCTCGGACTTCGAGATCGCCAGCGGCGGCATCAATACGACGGTGTCGCCGAGCGGGCGGACGATCGCCCCGCGGTGGCGCGCCTCGAGCGTGACCCGGTGGCCCATCCGCGCGGCGACCGGGTGATCGGCCAGCTGGATGCCGGTCATGAACCCGCACCGGCGCACCTCGGCGACCTCCGGCATCGCCTCGACCGCCTCCAGCAGCTCCCCGAGCAGCTCGATCTTGGGGGCGAGGCGCTCGAGCGTGCGCTCCTGCGCGAACACGTCGAGGCTGGCGAGCGCGGCCGCGCAGGCCAGCGGGTTCCCGGTGTAGGTATGGCCGTGGAAGAAGGTGCGGAAGTCCTCGAACTCGCCGAGGAATCCCGCGTAGACATCCTCGGTCGCGAGCGTGGCAGCCAGCGGGAGATAGCCGCCCGTGACCCCCTTCGCCACGCACAGCAGATCGGGTGCGACGCCCTCGTGCTCGCAGGCGAACATCCGCCCGGTGCGCCCGAAACCGGTGGCCACCTCGTCGCAGATCAGCAGCGCGCCGTGCTGATCGCACAGCTCGCGCACCGCCCGGAGGTAGCCGTCGGGGTGGACGAGCATTCCGGCCGCGCCCTGCACGAGCGGCTCCATGATCACGGCCGCGATCTCGCCGCGATGGGCCTCGAACAGCCGCCGCATGTCCTCCGCGTCTCCCGGCTCAGCCTTGAGCGTGTCGAACAGGAGCGGCCGGTACGTCGAGTGGAAGAGATCGATCCCGCCGACCGACACCGAGCCGATGGTGTCGCCGTGATACGCGTCGCGAAGCGAGATGAAGCGCGTGCGGCGCACCTCTGCCCCTCCGCGCTGCTGCCAGAGCTGGAAGGCCATCTTGAGCGCGATCTCCGTGGCCGTGGAGCCGCTGTCGGAGTAGAAGCACCGGGTGAGTCCCGGCGGGGCGATCTCGGTCAGGCGCCGGGCCAGCTCGATCGCGCGTGGGATGGGTGAGGCCCAGCATCGTGGAGTGGGCCACGCGGTCGAGCTGCTCGCGCACGGCAGCGTCGATCCGCGGGTGGCGATGGCCGTGGACGGTGCACCACAGCGACGAGACCCCGTCGATGTAGCGCCGGCCGGCGGTGTCGATCAGCTCGCAGCCCTCGGCGCGATCGACGATCAGCGGCTCCTCGTCCCCCCACCCGCGCTGTTGGGTGAACGGGTGCCAGACGTGGGCGCGGTCGGCGGCCACGAGCTGGGCGTGATCCAGGCTCACGAAGCGCGACCCTAGCTATCGTGCCAGTCGGAATGCCGCCCCTGCCGCTGCTCGTTTTCGTGGTCGGGACAGGCTCGCTGGGCGCTGAGATCGCGGCTGTGCGCCTGCTCTCGCCCTACTTCGGCGCCTCAACGATCGTGTGGGCCAACACGATCGGAATCGTCCTCGTCGCGCTGTCGATCGGCTACTGGCTGGGGGGCCGGGTGGCGGACCGCCACCCCCACATGCGCGGTCTGTGCCTGCTCACGCTCGTGGCCGCCGGGCTCCTGGCGCTCGTGCCGTTCGCCGCGGACCCGCTGCTCGACGTGGCGGTGGAAGCCCTCGACTCGATCTCCGCAGGAGCCTTCCTCGGCTCGCTCGTCGGGGTGCTCGGGCTGGTGGCGGTGCCGGTGCTGCTGCTCGGGATGGTCTCGCCCTGGGCGATCCGGCTCGCGGTACAGAGCGTGGAGGAAGCGGGCGAGGTGGCCGGTCGCCTGTACGCGCTCTCCACCGCGGGGAGCCTGACCGGCACGCTGCTGTCCGCGCTGCTCTTCATCCCGCTTGTGGGCACCCGGCGGACGTTCCTGATCTTCGCGTTCGCTATCGCGGTGGTGGCGGTCTGGGGCCTGCGCCCGATTCACCGCTACGCCGTCGCCCCGGCGGCCATCGCGCTGCTCGCCGCGCTGCCCGTCGGCACGCTCAAGGCCCAGGCCGAGGACGGCCGGGTGATCTACGAGACCGACACCGAGTACCAGTACGCGCGCGTGGTCGAACGCGACGACGGCTCGCGGGCGCTCGAGCTCAACGAGGGCCAGGCGCAGCACTCGCTGTACGACCCGGACACGGTCCTCACCGACGACGTATGGGACGGCCATCTGGTGCTCCCGTTTGCCGCGCTGGAGCGGCCCCCACGGCGGGTGGCGATCCTCGGCAACGCCGCCGGCACCACGTCGCGGGCGTACGAGGAGTTCTTCCCTGCGACGCGCGTGGACGGGGTTGAGATCGACGCCGAGCTGTCCGAGATCGGCCGGCGGTTCTTCGACATGAACAACCCCCGGCTGCGGCTCTTCCACCAGGACGCGCGCCCCTACATGCGGCGCACGGAGGAGCGCTACGACGTGATCTCCGTCGACGCCTATCGTCAGCCCTACATCCCGTTCTACCTCGCCACGCGCGAGTTCTTCGAGCTGTGCCGGGATCGGTTGGCGCCCGGCGGCGTGGTGATCGTGAACGCGGGCCACCCCGAGGATCAGGACGACCTCGAGAAGGTGCTCACCGCGACGATGAGCGATGTCTTCCCGCACGTCCTGCGCGACCCGATCGAGGACACGAACACGTTGATCGTCGCCTCCGAATGGCCGCTGTCCGCCGCCCGGCTGCGCGAGGCCGTGCCGGACCTGCCGCTGGGGCTGCGCGCAACCGCCACCGCCGCAGCGGCGCGACTCGCGCCGCCGTTGGAGGGCGGGCGCGTCTACACCGACGACAAGGCGCCGGTGGAGTGGCTGATCGACAAGTCGATCCTGGACTACGCGGCGGGGGAGGACTGAGGGGCGGATTGCGCCCCGTCCCGATCGTCCAGATCGATCACCAGCGCGACCTTCGGCTGCACGAACAGCAGGACGATGCTCCGCTCGTGGTACTCGACGTCGTCGGGCGGGGGCAAGCCGTTGGTCTCGAGCAGCTCACGGATGTCGCGCTCGGCGGCCTGGTGGTCGGTGATCGCGGCCATGCAGCCAGCCTGCAAGGTTGCGTTTCACGTGTGGGTTACGAGTGCAACGAACGGGCGTCAATCGCGGACCGAGGCGACTGAGACCAGCATCGCTTCGTGAGGGCCGAGGGGCGGTAGCACCAACCGGAGGGTTTCCTCATCGAGCTCGACCACGTCGTCGAGCACCGTCCGCGGGCGCGGCACCGGCGCCTCGCCGACCGACGGGACGAGCTGGGCCCGGACCCGGACGCGGTCAGCTCCATCCAGCGCGCGCGCCACTCCGCTCAGCTCGAGCGCCGCTCGCAGCGGCTGTCCGCTCGCGCCCTCGGGTTCGGTGGACGCCTCCTCCCCCCGCGGCGGCGCGTGACCGAGCAGGACCTGGGCCCGTCCGCCGATGACGGACGCCAGCACGGCGATCGACTCGTCAGTCGACTCGCTCGCGACCCGAGCGTCGGCCCCGTCGGAGTACCAGCGATGCACCCACCACGTCGCGCGAGGCCTCCCGTCCGTGGGAGACAACAACCCGTCGAGCCCCGCCGGCGAGCAGTCCGGCGGGGTCCAGCACGCGCGCACCGCCAGGTCGGCTCCGCCGCGCTCCAACCCGGACAGGTAGGCCACCGCTTCGCCTGCGAAGTCGCGGTCGGTCTCGCCGGTGAACTCGTTCACGTGGATCTCCCGTAGGCCGAGGGCGGCGTAGCGGGGGTCGCCGAGGAAGCGCTGGCGAGCGTCGGCGAGGTGGGCCGGAATCGTCCTGAGCGGGACCCACGGCCGCGGCGCCTCGTGCCAGGCGATGAACGAGACCCGGCAGCGCTCCCGCAGGCAGCGGTCGAGGAACGCGCGCAGGTACTCCGGAATGTAGCCCGAGAGGCTCGGCCCCCCGATCTGGGCGCCCGGGCCCAGCTCGGCCCTCAGGGCGCGATCGGCCACGGCATAGGTGCGTAGGAAGCGCCGGCGGCCGCCGGACCAGTATTCCTTTGAGTCGGGCTCGTTCCAGATGTCCCAGATCAGGTCCTCGCCCCGGTGTTGGCGCGCGACGCCGCGGACGAACCGCTCCCAGGCGCGCAGATCCCGCCATGGCGGCCCCTTGCCCGCCCAGCCGTCCTTCGGATATCCCCACAGGTCGCTCAGCACCACCGAGTAGCGGGCGCCCAGCCTTCGCGCCCGTCCAACCGGTGCACGTCGGAAGTCGCTTCGCCACAGCCGCGGCTTCAGCGGCGCCACGCTCGAATCGGCCGGCTGCGTTTCGCTCAGTGCGTGCAGGAAGCCGCTCATCGATCCGCGGGTGCGAACGGGGGAATCCAGCCGGGCGGACACGGAGACGTGCGCGTGGGGCGGCGGCGGTTCGTCGCGCCGTCGTCGTCGCCTCCGCATCCGAGGATCGCGACGGCGCCCAGCAGTGCGAGTCGGAGGCGCACGCGGCGAACTGTGGCAGAGCGAACGCGTCGCGCACGAAGCCCAGCGGGTACGGTCACCGGTGAGCGAGAGGAGGGTGATGACCTACCGCAAGTACAACCTCGGAAGCTACGACGAAATGCGCGCCGCCCACCGCTGGCACGTGCCCGAGCGCTACAACATCGCGACCGACGTCTGCGATAAGCACCCCCGCGACAAGCTCGCCATGGTCTGGGAGGACTGGCAGGGGTCCGAGCGCGAGGTCAGCTTCGGCGAGCTGCAGGACGAGTCGAACCGGTTCGCGAACGTGCTCGAGGCCCACGGGATCGAGCGCGGGGACCGCGTGGCCACGCTTCTGCCCTCGCTGCCCGAGACGGCGGCCGTCTTCCTCGGCACCTACAAGCGCGGCGCGATCTTGCTGTCGATGTCGGTCCTCTATGGCGACGACGGCATCCAGCACCGGCTGCGCGACTCGGGCGCCAAGGCGCTCGTGACCGACGAGGCGAATCGCCATCGCATCCCAGATGGCATGGTGGAGAAGTTGTTCGTCCTCGGCACGGGCCAGGCCGACGACGTCGACCTGGCCGCCGCGATGGCGCACGCCGCCACCACCTGCGAGGTCGCCGACACGGCCGCGGACGACCCAGCGCAGCTGTACTACTCCTCGGGCACGACCGGGCTGGCCAAGGGCATCCTCCACGCCCACCGCTACCTGCTGGCCCACGAGGAGTTCGAGTTCTGCCATGACGTGCAGGAGGGCGAGCGCTTCCACGGGATGGGGGAGTGGGCGTGGGCGGCCGGCATCTGCCCGCTGCTCGGGCCGTGGCGCTACGGAGCCACCGCGCTGGTCTACGCCCGCAAGGGCGGGTTCGATCCGGAGGAGCAGCTGCGCTTCCTAGCCAAGCACGGGGTCCAAGGCATGTTCACCACGCCCACCGCGCTGCGGGCGATGACCGCGCTGACTGACGCCGGGTCGCGCTTCCCGCTCCCTCAGTTGCGCAACGTGTGCTCGGCCGGCGAGCCTCTCAACCCTGAGGTGATCCGCTGGTTCCGCGAGCAGTACGGGCTGACCGTGCTCGACTACTACGGCCTCACGGAGAGCTACCCGCTATGCGGGAACTTCCCCACGGTGGAGGTCCGCGAGGGCTCGATGGGGCGTCCGGTGCCGGGCTGGGACGTGGCGATCCTCGACGAGGACGAGCAGCCGCTGCCACCTGGCGAGCGGGGCGAGATCTGCCTGCGCGCGCGGTCGAACCCGCACTACCCGCTCGGCTATTGGAACCGCCCCGAGGACACCGACGAGGTGTTCGGCGGCGAGTGGTTCCACACCAAGGACGCCGCCGAGCTCGACGAGGACGGATACGTCTGGTACGCCGGCCGCGCCGACGACGTGATCATCTCCGCCGGGTACCGGATCGGCCCGTTCGAGGTGGAGTCCGCGTGCGTAGAGCACCCGGCGGTGAGGGAGGCGGCGGCCGTGGCCTCACCCGATGTGAAGCGGGGGGACGTGGTGAAGGCGTTCATCGTGCTCGCCGAAGGGCACGACGCCAGCGACGACACCGCGGGAGAGATCAAGCGGTTCGTCCGCCAACGGCACTCCGCCTACGCCTACCCGCGCGAGATCGAGTTCGTGGAGGACCTGCCGAAGACGCTGACCGGGAAGATCCGCCGGATCGAGCTGCGGGAGGCCGAGCGCGAGCGCAAGGCCGCTCGCAGCTCGACCTGACCGCGTTAGGCCTGCGCCGGCTCCGGATCCGGGCGAACGATCACGGTGTCGGCGACCTTGACGATCTCGTCCACCGGCAGCCCGGCCGCGCTCGCATGGCGCTCGATGGCCTCCGGGCTATCGGCCTGGTAGATGCAGACCGTCCCAACTCGGCCGTCGTCCTCGGCGAGCACGTAGCTGCGAATCCAGCGGACGCCGGAGTCGTCCTTGTCGCCTTCCTCGGTGGACCTTCCGGCAGCCGCCTCGAGCTCCGAGCCGTCGGCCCAGCCGCTGCGCCTCAAGATCACGTAGGTGTCCAAGGGTCCCTCCTTTCTGGGATGACGGAGCGAGCCTAACGGGCCTCGGGCATCCGAGGGACCGGATTCACCCATTCGAAAGGTTCGGAACTCAGAGCACCGGCACGAGCGGGATGTCCCACACGATTGCCGCGGTGACGAACGCGGCCAACGCGACCACGCCCGCCGCAGCGGTGATCGCCTTCTGCCGCGGGCTCGCGTTCTCGGCCCGCTCGGCGGCGCGGTCGCCCCAGATGATCGCGCTCTCCAGCAACCGCTCGGCTCGCTCGAACTCGAGCGCCAGGAAGCTGAGGCCGATCAGGATCACGAGGATGCCCGGCCCGGGGACTCCCGGCCCGGACATGACGATCCCCGCCAGCACCAGGAACACACCGATGATCACCACGCCGATGCGGGCGAGGATCCCCCGCTCCTGGTGGCGCTCCTTACGCTCCTCGAGCTTCTTCAGCAGCTCGGGCTTCTCGTCCTCCGGAATGTCGTCGGGGTTGAGGCTGCGCGAGCGCTCGTCCGCGACGTCCGGTGAGGGCTCGGGCGGCATTCGGAGAAGCGTAGAAGAGGCGCTTGGTCTGGGGCGAGCCCGTTCAGAGCCAGTCGTCGAGCGGCAGTCGCGCGCCGGCGGCTGCCAGGTCGGGGGGTGCAGTGGGCGGGAGGCCGCTCACCGCCACCTCGGCAAGCCGCTCGATGGCGTCTCGGTTGGAGAGCTCGATCGGCTCTGGCTTGGACGGCCATGGCGTGATCACTACACCGCTTATGTGCAGGCCCACCGCGCGTGCGGCCTCGACGGTCAGCAGCGTGTGGCTGATCGTCCCGAGGCCTGGCCGCGCGGCCACCACCACGGGCAGCCGCAGGTCGACCGCCAGATCGCGCACCGAGTAGCCGGTGGTCAGCGGCACGAGCAGCCCGCCGACCCCCTCGCAGATCAGCGCATCGGCACTCAGCCCGGCGGCGCGCGCGCGCTCGACGAGCCGGACCGGCTCGATCGTCCCGCCTGCCAGCTCGGCCGCCCAGTGGGGGGAGACGGGCGGGCCGAAGCCGTAGGGCGCCACGTCGCCGGGTGACTGGCCGGTCTGTGCGGCCAGGAGCTCGTGGTCACGTGGCCACTGCTCCACGTCATCGTCGAGGCCGGTGACCGCCGGCTTGAACGCGGCTACGCGTTCACCGCGGGCGGCGAGCGCGGCGCAGATGGCGCCGGCCAGCACGGTCTTGCCGGCGCCCGTGTCGGTGCCGGTGACGAAGACGCCGCGCACCGCCGTCTACCCGGGGCAGCGATCGGGCGCGAGCACCTAGGCGGCGTCGGCCAGGCCGTCGAAGATCCCCGCCGCCAGCGCCGGCAGCTCCTGGGTGTCTTCCTCGTCGGGCCCCCGCGCCGCAACGGGTAGCGACGCCGCGATCGACCTGGCGGCCTCCCGCAGCTCGGACTTGGTGTGCGAGGCCATCACTGTGAGCCGAAGGCGCGACGTTCCCTCGGGGACCGTGGGAGGGCGAATCGCCTGCGCGAACACGCCGCGCTCGAGGGCGCGCTCGCTCGCCTCCACGGCCTCTTCGGCGCCTCCGACGACAAGCGGGAGGATCTGGGTGGAGCCCGGCGGGACCGGCAATCCCTCGCCTGCTAGCGCCTCGCGAAGCACGGTCGCGTTGCGGCCGAGCTTCTCGACCCTACGTGGCTGCTCCTGCAGCAGCTCGAGGGCGGCCATCGCGGCGGCCACGGCCGGCGGTGGCAGAGCGGTCGAGAAGATGAAGCTGCGAACGGTGTTCACCAAGTACTTGGCCATGGAGCTGTCGCAGCACACGTACGCGCCGTAGGAGCCGAGCGCCTTGCCGAGCGTGCCGACGATGAGGTCCACCTCGTCGTCGATCCCGGCGGCGGCGGCGGCGCCCCGCCCGCCCGGGCCGACGGCGCCCGTGCCGTGGGCCTCGTCGACCATAACGCGCACGTCGTGCTCACGGGCCAGCTCCACGATCTCCGTGAGCGGCGCGATGTCGCCGTCCATGGAGAAGACGCCGTCGGTGACGATCAGGCTCCCCCGCCCGCCGGCCTGCTCGAGGCCCCACGCGAGGTGGTCCATATCGCCGTGCTCGTACACGAACGTCTCGGCGCCGGCAAGTCGGCAGCCATCGACCATGCTCGCGTGGTTGAGGGCGTCCGAGAAGACGACCTCGCCCTTGCGCGCCAGCGCCTGGATCATCCCCAGGTTGGCGAGGTAGCCCGAGCCGAAGAGCAATGCCGCCTCGGTGTGCTCGAAGGTCGCCAGCTGCTCCTCGAGCCGCCGGTGGATGCGCATCGTGCCCGAGATCAACCGCGACGCACCCGCGCCCGCGCCGTAGCGCATCGCAGCCTCGGCCGCCGCCTCGCGCACGCGCGGGTGATCCGCCAGGCCGAGGTAGTTGTTCGAGCAGAGCAGCAGCACCGGCTTGCCGTCGAGGAGCACCCGCGGGCCTTGGGGCCCGGAGATCATGCGCATCCTGCGCATGAGGCCGCCCGCCCGGATCTGGTCGAGCGCCTCTTCGATGTCAGTCATCGGCGCGTCCCTCCACCTGCACCAGCTCGAGCCCGCGGTTGGGCGCGCCGTCGGGGCGGGGCGGGACCGCCGACTTCTTCATTCGACGCAACTGGACCTCGGGGTTCCAGAAGTTGGCCTCCGCTTGGCGGTCGATCAGCTCGTCCACCGGGGTGCGGGGCGTCTCGCCGTCGAGCCATCCGGAGCGGTTGTCGGGCCGCGGATTGGCGCCGTTGTCCGGTTGTCGGCCGACGTTGAGCCCCAGCTCCTCGAACATGGCGCGATCCTCGTCCGGCTCGTTACCGAGCGTTGTGAGGAAGTTGCCCATCATCACGCCGTTGATGCCGGCCTTGACGGCCAGCGGCTGCAGCTCGCCCAGGTTCTCTACGCGGCCGCCGCAGAGCCGGAAAAGGGCCGCCGGGAGGATCAGGCGGAAGACGGCGATCCACTTGACCGTCTCCCACGGATCCATGAACTCGCGATCGCCGAACTTGGTGCCGGGCCGCGGGTTGAGCATGTTGATCGGAACGCTAGTCGGGTCGATCTTGGCCAGCTGGAATGCCATCTCCACGCGCTGCTCACGGGACTCGCCGAGGTTGAGAATGCCGCCCACGCACGTCTCGAGCCCCGCCTCCTCGACCGCCTGAATCGTCCGCAGCCTGCCCTCGTAACGAACCGTCGTCGAGACCTCGTCGTAGTAGCTCTCCGCGGTCTCCACGTTGTGGTGCACGCGCTGGATCCCCGCCTCGCGCAACTCCTTCGCGCGCTTGACCGACATGTGCCCGATCGACGCGCAGCGCTTCAGGTTCGTGTGCTCGGCGACCAGCTTCGCGCCCTCCAGGATGTTGGCGAAGTCGCGCTTGGACAGACCCTGGCCCTGGGTCACCATGCAGAAGCGGTGGGCGCCCGCTGCCTCTGCAGCGCGCGCGTGCTCGAGGATCTGCTCCGGGGTCATCATCGCGTGCATCGGCGTATCCGCCTCCGCGAAGCGCGACTGCGCGCAGAACCCGCAGTCCTCGGCACATCCGCCCGACTTGGCGTTGACGAGCGAGCACATGTCCGTCGAGTCCCCGAAGTGCTCGAGACGGGCCTGCCACGCCCGGTCGACGAGCGCCTCGATCTCGGCGTGGTCCTCGATTTCGCCCAGCTTCAGGGCCTCGGCGGCTGTGATGAGCGGCGGCAAGCTCCCAACCTTCCTCGGGGACGAGTCGCGCCCAAGGTAGGAGCGCGGTCGGACGGAGAGGCGCCGAGGTCCACGTGTGCTCTAGCTGGCCCAACGTTGGGACGAGATACTTCCTGTGCCGATGTCGCAGGAAAACATCGACCTCGCGCGCGAGGCGATCGAGGCCTGGAACGCCGGGGACATGAACCGTCTCGGGGACCTCTACGATCCCGACGCCGTGATGCGCCGACTCCCTCGACCTCGTCAGTGACCCTGCCGTTGCCGAGAACCGAGTTGTTGTTCACGCTGTCTGGCGCGCGGCCGGACGGGCCCTGGAGGCGACATGGAGATGGCGTGGGCCTACACCTTGCGCGGCGGGCTGATAGTCAGCGGGAGTCCTTTCAGGACCACACCGAGGCCCCGGACGTCGCCGGCCTTGGGGTAGGCAGTGCCGACGAGAAGGTCGAGATCGGTTGGATTGGACGCTGCGAGTGACGCGGGGTCCCTGGACAGATGAGGAGCACCATGAGCAACCTCGAAACCGTGCAGCAGATCTACGAGGCTTTCGGGCGCGGGGACATCCCTGCGATCCTCGAGCGGCTGGCGGAGGACGTCCGGTGGGAGCATCATCCGACCGGTAACACTGCGCAGGACCAGGACGTCCCGTACATGAGGCCCCGGCGCGGTCGGGAGGCGGCCGCCGGTTTCTTTCAGGACATCGACGCGGACTTCGAGATGAACTCCTTCAGTCCCAATGCATTCCTCGAGGGCGACGGCCTCGTCGCAGCGGTGATCGAGTACGACCTCATGGTCAAAGCCACGGGGAAGCGGGTCCGGGACGAGGAGATCCACCTCTGGGAGTTCGGCTCCGACGGCAAGATAACCGCGTACCGCCATTTTCTGGATACGGCTAAGGCCATCGAAGCCCATTCGTGATGTGCCCTTCCAAGGGCGATTCGCCTATCAGGCGTTCCTGAAAGGGTTCCCCCGCTCGAGTCCGGGGCGCTAGCGCCCGCGCCAGACGGGCGCGCGCTTCTCGCCGAAGGCCCGCACGCCCTCGAGGAAGTCCTCGGTGCGAAAGCACGACTCGCGCAGCTCGACGAGCTCGCGCTCGACCTCGTCGGGCAGCGCCGCCGCGTGGGCGCGCAGCGTGCGCAGGATCCGCTTGTTGCCGGTGAGCGACAGCGGCGCGTTGGAAGCGATCTCGCCCGCCATCGCCTCGACCGTCGCGCCGAGCTCGTCGGCCTCCACCACGTGGTTGAGCAGACCCATCTCGCGCCCGCGCTCGGCGTCCACGTTGCGGCCAACGTAGAACAGCTCGGCCGTGTGCGCGGGCCCGCAGGCTTCGAGGAACCTCCGCAGCCCCGTGTGCGAGTAGACCAGGCCGATCTTCGCCGGCGGCATGCCGACCTTGATGCCGCGAGCTGCGATCCGGATGTCACAGGTCAGCGCCAGCTCCAGACCCCCGCCGATCGCGTGGCCGTTGAGCTCCGCGATCACGGGATAGGGATAGGCGTCGAGCGTCTCGATCGCATCGTGGAAGGGGTGGGCTACGAGCTTCTCCGCCTGCTCCTCGAAGTCTGGGCCCTGCAGGTTGCCGAGGTCGTAGCCGGCGGAGAAGACTGCGCCCGTGCCCGTAAGTACGAGGCAGCGCGCCTCCAGTTCGCCGACGGTCTCCGCGAGCGTGTCGAGTATCTCGTGGTCGAGCGCGCCCCTGCGCGCCTCGTTCGGATCCGCAGGCGCGTGACCCCGTCGCCGGGCTCGTCGAGGATCAGCTTGCCCGAGGCCAGCTCGGCCATGCGCCTACTCGAGCACGACCAGCGTGTCGCCCTCGCTGACCGACTGGCCCTCCGGAGCACTTGATCTCCTTCACCGTGCCGTCGTCCTCGGCCTCGACCGGCATCTCCATCTTCATCGACTCGATGATGACGACGGTGTCGCCCTCCTCGATCTGTTGGCCCACCTCGCACTCGACCTTCCAGACCGTTCCGGTGATGTGGGCCTCCACGTCGGGCAAAGCTTCCTCCTTCGGGGATGGGCGGGCGCACGATACCCGCAGCCGACGATAGGTTGCCGCCCGTGATCCTCGCCCTCGACCAGGGCACGACCGGCTCGACGGCGATCGTCTTCGACGCCGGGGGACGTCCGGTGGGAAGGGCCTACAGCGAGTTTCGCCAGCACTTCCCGCGTCCCGGCTGGGTGGAGCACGACGCCGAGGAGATCTGGACGTGACGCGGCGCGTGGGGGCGGAGGCGCTCGACGCGGCCGGGATCGACGGCCGCGCGCTCGCCGGCATCGGGATCACGAACCAGCGCGAGACCGTCGTGGCCTGGGATCGCGAGACGGGTGAGCCGCTGCATCGCGCGCTCGTGTGGCAGGACCGCCGAACGGCGGCCCGCTGCGACGAGCTGCGCGAGCAGGGCACGAGCCGCTGGTCCGGGAGCGCACCGGTCTGGTGCTCGACCCCTACTTCTCGGGCACGAAGATCGAGTGGCTGATTCGCGAGGGCGACGTCGATGCCAGCGCGCGCCGCGTTCGGGACGGTCGACTCGTGGCTGGTGTTCAAGCTCACGGGCCGCCACGCCACGGACCTATCGAACGCGTCGCGCACGATGCTCTTCGACACCGGGAAGCTCGACTGGGACGACGAGCTGTGCACCCTCCTCGGCGTGCCCCGCGAGACCGCTGCCGGAACCGTGCCCGAGCGCGCACGTCTACGGAGAGACGGACGCCTTTGGCGGCAGCGTGCCGGTCGCGGGAATCGCGGGCGACCAGCAGGCCGCGCTCTACGGACAGGCGTGCCACACGCCCGGGCTCGGCAAGAACACCTACGGCACCGGCAGCTTCGTGCTTCAGAACGCCGGCACCGAGCCGCCCGGACCCCGAGGAGGGGCTGCTCACGACCGTGGCATGGGGTGTGGACGGGCGGGTGGACTACGCGCTGGAGGCAGCGATCTTCGTGACCGGCGCGAGCGTGCAGTGGCTACGCGACGGACTTGGGAATCATCGACTCGGCGGGCGAAACCGAGGAGCTGGCGCGCTCGCTGGACTCCAACGACGGCGTCTATCTAGTGCCCGCCTTCACCGGCCTCGGCTCACCGCACTGGGACCCCTACGCGCGCGGCACGATCGTGGGGTTGACACGCGGGTCGGGGCGTGCCCATCTGGCGCGGGCGTCGCTCGAGGCCATTGCCTACCAGACCACCGATGCCGTCCGCGCGATGGAGGCGGCAGCGGGGGTTCCGCTCGCGGAGCTCAAGGCCGACGGTGGCGCGGTGCACAACTCGTGGCTGATGCGCTTCCAGGCCGACGTCCTGGGGGTCCCGGTGGTGGTGCCGGAGGTGTCGGAGACGACCGCGCTGGGCGCGGCCTACCTGGCGGGTGTGGCCACCGGGCTGTGGAGCGAGCAGGACACGCGCGACATGTGGCGCGAGGCCGCGCGCTACGAGCCACGGATGGGCGATCACGAGCGCGAGCGTCCTGCTGGCGGACTGGGCGCGCGCGCTCGAGCGGTCGCGTGGATGGGCGCGTAACGAACCCAGCGATACCGGGTAGGGAGGCACATGGGGTCGGAGAAGGTGCAGCCGAAGGGGCAGCTCAAGCCCCAGGTCTACAAGGATCAGCGGCCTGCCGAGCACTTCACGCGTTTTCACACGCGCACGCGCGCGAAGCGGCCCAACTGGATGTACGAGGCCGTGCGGCTCGTGCTCACGCCCTACCTCCTGTTCTTCTTCCGCACGCGCGCGATCGACCCGGACAAGGTGCCCGCCGATGGCCCGGCGATCGTGGCGCCCAATCACTTCTCGTTCCTCGACCACTTCTTCGTGGCGGTCTACCTGCGTCGCAAGGTGCAGTTCATGGCGAAGTCGCAGCTGTTCAAGGGCCCGCTCCAGGTCGTCTACCACAACGGTGGCGTGTTCCCCGTGCGACGCGGCCACCGCGACGACGAGGCGTTCAAGACCGCCCACGCCGTGCTCGCGCGGGGCGGCATCGTGGTGATGTACTGCGAAGGCGGGCGCTCGCGCAGCGGCGAGCTCGGCGAGGCCAAACCGGGCATCGGACGCCTGGCGCTCGAGTCTGGCGCGCCCGTGGTGCCGGTCGGTCTGGTGGGGTCCGAGCGCGTGCGCGACTGGAAGCGGCTGCAGTTCCCGAAGGTCTCGGTCCAGTTCGGCGATCCGATCCGCTTCGAGCGCGTCGAGCACCCCACCCGTGAGCAGTCGCAGGCGGCGTCCGAGCAGATCTTCACCCGCATCAAGGCACTGTGGAGCGGGCTGCGGGAGAACGGACGCAGCGCCACGGTGAAGGCCGCGCGCGCGGCGCGTCGCACCGCCGGACCGGCCGGGCGGCGGCCCGCGGCGCGCTAGCTGTCGTGGACTTCGACGAGATCCGCTACGAGGTTGCGGACCGCATCCTCACGATCACGCTCGACCGGCCCGACCGGCTGAACGCGTTTACGCCGACCATGAAACGGGAGCTGATCGAGGCGATCGACGCTTCCGACGCGGACGACGACGTCCGCGTCGTCGTCGTGACCGGCGCCGGCAGAGGATTCTGTGCAGGCGCCGACCTCGCCGGCGGGGGCGAGACGTTCGACTGGCGCGAGCGCCAGTCAGACACCGAGGTGCCCCGCGACGGCGGCGGCGAGCTGACGCTGCGGCTGTTCGAGTC
Source organism: uncultured Thermoleophilaceae bacterium (assembly GCA_963802855.1). Taxonomy (GTDB): domain Bacteria; phylum Actinomycetota; class Thermoleophilia; order Solirubrobacterales; family Thermoleophilaceae; genus JAAYBF01. The sequence goes on along the minus strand of CAWDJP010000007.1, from coordinate 462,024 downwards.
CAAGAAGCCGCTGATCGCGGCGATCAACGGCCCGGCCGTCGGGGTTGGCGTGACGATGACCCTCCCGATGGACATCCGGCTGGCCGCCGACGACGCGCGCCTGGGTTTCGTGTTCACCCGCCGCGGCATCGTCCCCGAGGCCTGCTCGAGCTGGTTCCTGCCGCGGATCGTGGGCATCGGCCAAGCGATGGAGTGGGTCGCAACGGGGCGGGTCTTCTCCGCGGAGGAGGCGCTCGCGGGCGGCCTGGTGCGGAGCATCCACCCCCGTGCGGAGTTGCTGGACGCCGCGTACGGGCTGGCGAGGGAGATCGCCGACAACACCGCCCCGGTCTCCGTGGCGCTGGCGCGCCGGTTGCTGTGGACCATGCTCGGCGCGGACCACCCCATGGACGCGCACAGAGCTGACTCGCGCGCGATGTTTGCCCGCGGTCAGTCCGCGGATGCCCGCGAGGGCGTCACCTCCTTCCTCGAGAAGCGCCCGGCTCAGTTCCCAGATCGCGTGAGCGCCGGGCTGCCGGATGTGTTTCCCGACGCGGAGGAGCGGGTCTTCGAGTAGGGCGGCGGGTGCTGTGCCGGGCGCTGATCCTCCGCCCGTCGCGATCCATTGAACCGTTTCGGGGGGCTATCGCCCCTCGAACGGGCAGACTTCCTCCGGCCCGGACCGGCTACTCATACACCGAGTCGAGCCTGCGCCAGGCGGGCATGTCGTGGCCGGGGATCACCAGGGCGTCCGGGGTCTGGTCGATGTAGAGCTGGATTTCCCGCAGCGAGCGCCTGAAGCGGTGCTCGTCGGCCATCTTGAACGGCAGGTGGCTCTGCTCGATGGTCCGCAAGGTGTAGGCGGCGTCGCCGCAGATCAGCGCCTCACGCCCCTTGAGGCGCAGCACAACTGCGCAGTGGCCGTCCGTGTGCCCGGGGTGAAGACCATCCGCACGCTCCCATCGCCGAACAGGTCGTAGGACCGCGCGAAGCTGGCGAACGAGTCCGCGTCGGCGCTCGCGAAGTCGAGCGTGCGGTAGTCGAACGCGTGGTCGAACTGCCGCCGCATGTAGCCGTCGATCTCGCGCCCGTGTGACGCTGCGACCCACTCCTGCGAGCTCACGACGAAGCGCGCGTCGGGAAACTCGGCGATCCCGCTCGCGTGGTCGGAGTGGAGGTGGGTCATCACGACGTTCGCCACCTCGCCGGGCTCGATCCCGAGCGCGCGGAGCTGCGCTGGCACGGCCTGCTCGGGCAGCATGCGCACGTCCTTGAAGATCAGCCCGCCGAGGCGCCCCATCGCCTGTTTGGGATCGACCGCCACCGAGGGGTGAAAGCCGGTGTCGACCAGTAGAGGGCCGGCGGACGGGTGCTCGACGCAGAACGCCACGACCGGAACCTCGGGCCACTCGGTCGCGGGGCACGCGCAGGCCAAGCGCCTTGAGCACCGCGAGCCGGCCCTCCTCGCGGTGGAACATCGCGGGCGGGCCGATCATCCGGCCGCACAGAAGCGGATGCAGCCGCACCGTCGCGCCCTGCGATCCGCCGGGCAGGGGGAGGGACGCGGGACGGGGCTCCGCAGCGGTGGCCATGGCGCCGCCTAGCCTATTTTCTCGGCCGCCGCCCCTTCGGCTTGGCCAGCAGCGACTCCCAGAAGCGGATCGTCTCGCGCTCGTGGCCGATCCCGGCCTCCAGGGTGATCCAGGGCCCGCGCGGCTCGTCGCCCACGTCGAACCCCTGGAGCGCCTCGTATTCCGCCAGCTTGCGGCGGTGGGCCTCGACCTGGACCTCCGCCACCGCCCCCGGGTCCGCACCGAAGAAGACCTTGAGCAGCCCGAGGTCGCGCAGCTCGTAGAGGCGTTCTGCGGGGCTCCGACGCCATTCGGTCAGCGCCTCGCTGCCCTTCGGGGTGATCGAGTAATGCCGCCGCCTTCGCCCACCCTGCTCCCGGCGCTCCTTCAAGTAGCCGGCGCCCGCGAGCCGCTCCGGCTCGGAGTAGAGCTGGGCGTGCTGGAGCGACCAGAAGTTCCCCAACGACAATCCGACGATCTGCTTGAGGTCATACGGGGTCGCCTCGCCGCATTGCTCGATCAGCCCGAGCACGATGTATGAGGTGGGTGTGAGCTTGATCTCTTGCAATGGTCCAAAATAGACGGTATGCTCTGCTCCGTTCTCAACGGACCATTCTAGGGAGGCCTGCAAATGGCGACCAACGTGCGTACCACGACCACCCCACGACTGGGCTTCACGACGCTCGAGGAGGAGGTCGATGCCCGCCCGCTCGAGCTCCACGGCGAGCTGCCCGGCTGGCTCGGCGGCACGCTCGTGCGGGTCACTCCGGCCCTGCTCGATCCGGGCGGAAGCCCCGTCCGGCACTGGTTCGACGGCCTGGCGATGTTGAACGCGTTCACCATTCGCGACGGCGGGCTGTCCTATGCCAGCCGGTTCCTGCGCAGCCGTGAGTACTCGAACGTGCGCGAGCACGGAGAGATCCGCGGCCGGACGTTCGGCAGCGACCCGTGCCGCACGATCTTCCAGCGTGTCTCATCCCTGTTCTCACCCGGGATGACCGACAACTGCAATGTGAACGTCACGCGGCTGGGTGAGCGCTGGATCGCCATGACCGAGACGCCGCTTGCGATCGAGTTCGACCCGGAGACGCTGGCCACGCTCGGACACCGCCGCTGGGCAGGGAAAAACGCCCAGGGGACCGCCCACCCGCACTACGACTTCGACCGCCGCGAGGCGGTCAGCTACTCCGTCAACTTTGGCCGCTCTAGCAGCTACCGCCTGCTGGCGACACCCGACGGCCAGGCCGAGCCGCGCGAGCTGGCGAAGGTCGGAGGAGTGCGCGAGCCCGCGTACATGCACTCGTTCGCGCTCACCGATCGTTACGCCGTCCTCTTCGACCAGCCGCTCGTGGTCAACCCGCTGAAGCTGGCGCTCGGCAAGCGCTCGTTCATCGAGAACTACGAGTGGAAGCCCGAGCGGGGCACGCGCTTCCTGGTGATCGACCGCAAGACGGGGACCCTGCGGACGACGGTTGAGGCCGAGGCCTTCTTCACCTTCCACTCGGTCAACGCCTTCGAGGATGGCGACGAGCTGGTGGTTGATCTCGTCGCGTACGAGGACTCGTCGATCATCGACGACCTCTACCTGGACAACCTCCGCGGCGAGGACGCTGCCGTGGCCTCGGGCCGCCTGCGTCGCTACCGGTTGCCGCTCGACGGCGGCGAGGCTCGTCGCGAGGACCTCTGCGCGGAGCCGCTGGAGCTGCCGCGGATCGACTATCGCTCCCGCAACGGGCGCGACTACCGCTACGTGTACGCCGCGGGTCAGCGTGGACCTGGACTTCGTCAACCAGCTCGTGAAGATCGACGTGGCCGACGGTCGCGCCGAGGTGTGGAGCGAGCCCGGCTGCTACCCCGGCGAGCCGGTGTTCGTGGCGGCGCCGGGGCCGCGGGACGAGGACGGCGGCGTGATCCTGTCGGTCGTGCTGGATGCCGCCGCGCAGCGGTCGTTCCTGCTGGTGCTGGACGCGCGCGACTTCACCGAGCTGGCTCGCGCGGAGGCTCCCCACCACATACCATTTGGCTTCCACGGCAACTTCGCCCAGGAGGTGGCATAAGACATGTGCGGTCACCAATCCCGATCCCCGCGGGGGGAGGTGGCGAGCGGTAGGCCGGTCGATCCGAACCTACGCGCGTCCCAAGCCGAGCGCGACCGAGTCGTCGACAGCCTCCGTCGCCACGCCGGCGAGGGAAGGCTCGACGTCGAGGAGCTGGAGGACCGCGTCGAGCGGGCGCTCACCGCTCGCACGCGGGGCGAGCTCGCCGCGCTGGAGGCCGACCTTCCCCGCGAACGTCGCCGGCCGCAGTCGACGCGGGCCCGCGCCGGTGGGATGGTCTCCGGACTGGCGCTGCTGCCGCTGCTCGTCGGCCTGGCCGTGATCGTGTTCGCGCCCCCGGCGATCGCCTGGATCGGCTGGGTTGCCGTCGGTTGGTGGTTTTTTGCGGGTTTGCCGTTCGCGGGCTTCGGCCTGGCCGTCTGTGGCCACTCCAGGCGGAGGCGCCAAAGAACCGCAGCGACGGTCTGAATCGGTCGAAGCGGGTCACCCGCGCCTGACGCGCGGCCGCCGGTAGGCTGCCGCGGCGATGCCGTCGAAGCTCTTCGCCCCGGACCTGCTGTCAGGCCAGGTGGCGCTCGTGACCGGCGGCGGCTCGGGCCTGGGTCGCGCGACGGCGATCGAGCTGGCGGCGTGCGGGGCGCGGGTCGTGGTCTGCGGCCGGCGCCTCGAGCCGCTCGAGGAGACCGCATCGCTGTGCGAGGGCGGACGCTGCGAGGCGCGCGCGTGCGACATCCGCGAGGAGGACCAGGTCGACGCGCTCGTCGACTCCGTGCTCGAGCGATCACGGGCAGATCGACCTGCTCGTGAACAACGCCGGCGGCCAGTTCATGACCCCGGCCGAGGACATCACGCCGAAGGGCTTTCGCACCGTCATCCGCCTGAACGTGGAGGGCACCTGGCTGATGAGCCACGCGGTCGCGACGAAGGCGATGATCCCCGAGGGCCGCGGCGGGAAGATCGTGAACGTGACGCTCTCGCCGCACCACGGGCTGCCGGGCATGGCGCACTCCTCGGCTGCGCGCGCGGCGGTCGAGAACCTGACCCGGGTGCTCTCGATCGAGTGGGCTCGCTTCGGCATCACCCTCACCGCGCTCGCCGCCGGCCACTTCGACACGGAGACGCTGCGGACCAAGTACCCCGAGCCCGTGGTCAAGGGCGTGGCGGGCACGGTCCCGCTCGGGCGCCTGGGCACCGAGGAGGAGTTCGCCTGGCTCGTCGCCTACATCGCCTCGCCCGGTGGCGACTACCTCTCGGGCTCGATCCTCACGATCGACGGCGCGCGCGACAACTGGTTCGGCCCCTGGCCGCCGGGCGGGCTTGTGGATGAGGGCGGCAAGCCGCTTGCGGAAGAGCGGCGCCGGGACTGAGTCGACAGTCGACTAGGTCGTCATCCCCGTGAACTGGCCGCCGGTCACGTTCAGCACCTGGCCGTGCACGTAGTTCGACCACGGGGAGCAGAGGAAGAAGACGCCGCCGGCGGCCTCCTCGGGCGTCGCCGGCCGGCCGAGCGGGATCAGCATCGAGGCCATCTGGCGCATCTGCTCGGGGATGCCGAGCTTGATCTCCTGGCCGTCCTTGTCGAAGCTGCCGGCCTCCTCCTTCGCGGCAGTGAGGCGCGTCTCGACGAAGCCGAACGCCACCGCGTTCACGTTGATCTTGAACTGGCCCCACTCCTTGGCGAGCGTCTTCGTCAGGCCCACGACGCCCGACTTGCCGGACGAGTAGTTCGCCTGGCCGGCGTTGCCCATCGTGCCCGAGATCGAGGAGACGTTCACGACCTTGCGGAACACCTCCTTGCCCTCCTCGCGCTCCTTCTTGGCGGGCTCGCGCAGGTGCGGCGCGGCCGCGCGCAGCACCCGGAAGGGCACGACGTTGTGGATGTCGAGCATCGCCTGGAACTGCTCGTCGGACATCTTGTGGATCGGGCCGTCCCAGGTGTAGCCGGCGTTGTTGACGATGATGTCGATCTGGCCGAAGGCCTCCACGGCGGTCTCGACGAGCTTGTCCGGCACGCCGTCCTTGGTCAGGTCGCCGGCGAACGAGACGGTCTCGCCGCTCATCTCGTTCGAGGCCTCCTCGGCCACGTCGCCGTCGAGGTCGTTGATCAGGACCTTCGCGCCCTGCTCCGCCAGCAGCTCGGCCGTGGCGCGGCCGATGCCGCGCGCCGAGCCCGTCACGATCGCCGCCTTTCCGTCGAGAACTCCCACAGATGCTCCTTTTCGTCGCTATAGGGTCCGGGCATCATGACGAGTGACGCCGCGCGGGGGCCGGCCATCAGCCTCGAGAGGCTCCGGGCCGGCTTCGAAGCTTTCAACACTCGCGACCCCCAGGGCTGGATGAACCTGTTCTGCGAGGACGTGGAGTTGAGGGAGATCGCCGAGATGCCGGACGCTGCGGTGTATCACGGCCACGACGGCGTACGGCGCTGGTTCGACGGCATCACGGCCTCGATGGGCGAGTTCCGATTCGAGCCGGTCACGGCATGGTGGGGGGAAGGCACGAACGTGGTCGAGGTGCGCGGCTCGGCGGTCGGCACCGGGAGCGGAGTCCCGATCGAATGGAACGTTTTCGTCGTGAACTGGCTACGTGGCGACAAGGTGGCCCGGACCGAGGGCTTCCTCGACCGCGACGAGGCGATGGCGGCGGCGGGACCGGTGGTGCCGTACTAGCCGGCCTCCGCCGCGCCGGCGGCAGCTCGATCCCGCTCGGGGTTGGGGGTCGGATTGGGACCTCGGACGACCGGATCTCCACGATCCCACCGAGCCGCGGGTTGGTGCAAAGCGTCCTTCCCGCATCGCGACAGCGAGCCGTAGATCCCGGTTGCGAGTGTGGCCACGAAGTAGGCGATGACGAGGTAGGCGGTGGCATCGAAGTCACGTCGCCGCTGAGCGAACGAGGCTGACAGGACGCCGGGCAGAACATCTGCGCGGAGCCCGGCATCCGGTCGCGGGCACGAGCCGCACGCATCGCCGTTCCGATCAGCCACGGCCGACGCCTCCGTCATTCGCTGGCTGCCATGGGCTGCTTCGCGGCCCTCCTAGGCTGTCTCGCCGCGGCTGGCGCTGTTCTTCATCTTCCTGTTCAGCGACCTGCTCAGCGACGCATTCGACAGCTGGTTGCTCCCGCTGCTCGGCTTCTTCCTGCTTCCCTGGACGACGCTCGCGTACGCCCTGATGTGGTCGTCAGGGGTGAACGAGGTGAGCGGGTTCGAATGGTTCTTCGTGATCCTGGGCTTCGTGGCGGACCTGGCGTCCTATGCGGGCGGGCGGCAGGGTCAGGTCGAGCGGGGCTGAGGGCGAAACAGCTACAACCCCATCTGCCGCCCGAGGATCTCCTTCATGATCTCGTCGGTGCCGCCGCCGATCGGGCCCAGGCGCAGGTCGCGCGCGACGCGCTCGATCTCGTACTCCTTCATGTAGCCGGCGCCGCCGTGGATCTGGAGCGACTCGTCGGCCACCTCGAAGGCGGAGCGCTGGCTGATCAGCTTGGCCTCGTCACCTCGCGGATCGCGTCCTGGCCCTCGGCGAACAGGCGCAGCGCGTGGTAGGTGATCGCGCGCGCCGCCTCCAGCTTGAGCGCCATCTCGGCGACCTTGTGGCGGATCGCCTGGAAGTGGCCGATCGGCCTGCCGAACGCCTTGCGCTCCAGCGCGTAGGCGACGGTCTTCTCGATCACGAGCTGCATCGAGCCGACCGCGCCGAGCGCCATCAGCAGCCGCTCCCAGCTGGAAGTTGGCCATGATCAGGTAGAAGCCCTTGTTCTCCTCGCCGAGCAGGTTCTCCTCGGGCACGAACACGTCCTGGAACGCCAGCTCCGCCGGTGTCCGAGGCGTGCCAGCCCATCTTCTCGAGCTTCTTCGAGACCGTGAAGCCCTCCATGTCGCTGCTCGATCAGCAGGAACGACAGCCCCTGGTGGCCGCCCTCCTCGGTCGTCTTGACCGCGGTGACCACGAAGTCGGCCCGCACGCCGTTGGTGATGAAGGTCTTCGAGCCGTTGACCAGGTAGCCGCCGTCGACCTTGCTTGGCTGAACGTGCGGATGCCGGCCACGTCGGAGCCCGCACCCGGCTCGGTGATGCCCAGCGCCGCGATCCGCTCGCCCCGGATCGCCGGCGCCAGGAAGCGCTGCTTCTGCTCCTCGGTGCCGAACTTCCACACGGGCGGGGTGGCGATGCCGACGTGCGCGCCGATGCCCGGCGCCGAGCCCGCCCGACCCGCAGCCGGCGAGCTCCTCGGTGAACACGGCGTCGTGCAGGTAGTCGCCGCCCTCGCCGCCGTACTCCTCGGGGTACTTGAGGCCGAGGAAGCCGACGTCCGCGAGCTTCGTGAACACCTCGTTGGGGAACCAGCGCGCGTCCTCCCACTGCTGCGGCGTGGGGGCGCAGCTCCTTGGCCACGAAGCGCCGGATCGACTCGCGCAGCTCCTCGTGCTCCTCGGTGAACGGCGGGAGCGGCTCTCGAGCCGCGCGGCGGCGGGGACGCCCTTGGTGAACTGCGGACCAGCTCACAGCGTGGTGTAGCCCCGGCCCGGCGTGGTCGAACCCCAGCAGGTCGCCGCTCGGGTTCTTAGGGCCGCCGTGGTGGTAGGCGCGCACCTCGGCGATCCTCCCGTCGCGGAACTCGAACCACTCGGTGCCGCGGTCCAGGCGCGCCGCGCCCGACTTCGGATCACGCCAGGTCATCGTCCACTCGATGACCACGCGCTCGCCGTCGTCGATCGCGTCCTCGATCTTCCACTGGCCGTCGATGTTCTCGACCGCCCAGTGCGTGTGCTCGCCCGATCGTGCGGGCGCCATCGTGCGGGCCCAGGCGCGTGTAGTAGTGCGTCGCGTCGTCGGTGAAGTGGTCGGCCACGCGGTCGGGATCGCCCGTGTTCAGCGCCTCGTAGTAGGAGCGGACGTGGTCGAGTAGCTCACCCACACGGCGGAGGCTATCCCGCCGGCATCTCCCCAGGAGCTACGCCGGAGCGTGGCTTGCGGCAGAGCGCGCTGCGGTGTCGTCGTCGCATTCGGCGAAGAACCCGCCCACGACTTCCATCAGCTGGTTCATCCCGTCGGCGGCGAAGAGGATCGGCTGGTACTTCGTGATGTCGTAGGGCTGGACGCCCATCGCAGCCACGTCGAGCTCGCGGACGTCCGCGCCTCGAAACTCCTCGATCTCGCCGAAGGACGACAGCAGTCCAGCGCCGTACGCGCAGAGCTGCCCGTCCTCCCGGATCACGCCGAACTCGATCGTGAACCAGAAGACCCGCGCGAAGAAGTCGCGCCCTTCCGTCGTCTCGAGCCGTCGCGCAGCGGCTCCCGCCAAGCGGTTGAGCTCGGCGAACCGCGGGCTGGCGAGCGTGTTGCCGTGGCCGATCACCTCGTGGATGAGGTCGGGCTCGGGTGTGTAGAGCGGCCGCGCGTGGTGTCGAACGTACTGCGTGGAATGGAAGATCCCGTCCGCCAATGAGCCGTAGAAGTCATCGAAGGGGACGAGACCGGCAGCGGGGTGGTACTCGAATCCAGTAAGCGGTCGTAGGCCGTCGCTTACCTGCTCGAGCTGCGGAATCCTGTCCACTGGGAGTGCCAACCGCTCGGCTGCCGCCCGGTATTCGGAGCAGGCGAGGCGCTCGTGCTTCGCGGCGAGCTCGCGGCAGACCACACGCCAGACGCCGTGCTCCTCCTCCGTGTACTCGACGCGGGGGATCGGCGAGCCGGGTTGCCAGTCGACTGACAAGGAGGCGATGTGGTTCCGCCGCCGGCGGTAGTGCGGATCTCCGACGCCGGGATGGTCGTCATCCAGGTGAACGGTGACCGTCCCGTCCTCATCCGTGGTCACCGGGGCGTAGAGCTGGGCCTCCTCGAACATCGCTCCTCCTCTTTGGCGTATCTGGAGAGAAGCACCCGAACCGATGGCTGGCAATAGTGCCCAACCACGATGGTCAGTTTGCCCAATTTCTGCCAGTATCAGTCGCTATTGATGAAAGATATGCACAGCAAGATCGACGAACTCGATGCTCGGTTGATAGCGGCGATGGCCGAGCATCCGCGGGTGGGGCTGATGGAGATCTCGCGCCAGCTCGGCGTCGCCCGCGGGACCGTCCAGGCGCGCCTCGAGAAGCTCATGGCGCGCGGCGCGATCACCGGGTTCGGGCCCGACCTCGACCCCTCGCACATGGGCTACCCGGTGCTCGCCTTCGTGTTCCTCGAGATCAGCCAGGGGCGGCTCGAGGAGGCCGTCGAGTGGCTCGAGGAGGTCCCCGAGGTGCTCGAGGCGCACGGCACCAGCGGCGCGCAGGACCTGCACTGCCGCGTGGTGGCTCGCGACCCGGGTCAGCTCCAGGACGTGATCAACCGCATCCTTGAGACGCCGGCGGTACGGCGCTCGACCAGCTTCATCGCGCTGTCGGAGCAGATCCCGTTCCGGACCGGCCCGTTGGTCGAGGTGGCAGGGCGGGCCGAGCAGCCGAGCTAGACGACGGTGTTCTGGAGCACGCCCACGCCTTCGATCTCGAGCTCCACGACGTCGCCGCTCTGCAGCCAGCGTCCGTCGCCGTGCTCGAGGATGCAGCCGCGCCCGACGGTTCCCGAGCCCAGCACGTCGCCGGGTTGTAGGCCAGGCGTGTTCCGGGCGGCGGCGCCCAGCAGGTCTTCCCAGGAGAAGTGCATTCCACCCGTCCGGGAATCCGTTCTGACCTCTCCGTTGACCCGCGCGATCGCGCGCAGGTCCAGGTCCGACGGCAACTCGTCGGGCGACACCAGCTCGGGGCCGAGCGAGGTTGCGAAGTCCTTGCCCTTGGCGGGGCCGAGTCCGACCGACATCTCCTTCGCCTGCAGGTCTCGTGCGGACCAGTCGTTCATCACGGTGAAGCCCTCGGGACGGCCGTCGGCGCCGATCACGCACGCCATCTCCAATTCGTAGTCGAGCGCCCGCGTGTCGGTCGGCTTGGGGATCTCGTCACCGTGGCGATACACCGCTGCCGGGTTGGAGAAGTAGAACACGGGCAGCTCGTACCACGCCGACGGCACCTCGAGGTTGCGGCCGGCCCGCGCGTTCCGGACGTGCTCCTCGAAGGCGAAGAAATCGCGGATCGAAGGCGGTTGGCCGTCGGGGTAGGGTCGCCGGCTCATCGCTCGAACAGGGTCGACAGCACGACCTCGGTGACCGTACGGGTGATCCCATCGGTCGCCCGGATGCGCTCCAATGCAAGCTCGAGGTCCTTGGTGTCTTCTGCCATCACGTGGAGCAGCGCACTCGCCTCCCCCGCGACCGTGTGTGCCGACGCGACCCGCGGCTCGGACTCGACCACGCGCTTGATCGCGTCCGCGGACATGCGGCCCTCGCAGAAGAGGTCGACGAATGCCTCGGCGTGCCAGCCGAAGGCGTGCGCGTCGATGACGGCGGTGTAGCCCCGGATCACCCCGTCCCGCTCGAGACGGTCGACGCGCCGCTTGACCGCGGGTGCCGACAGGCCGACATTGCGCCCAACGTCAAGGTAGGAACGTCGCGCGTTCTCGCGTAGTAACGCAACGATTTTACGGTCCGTGGCGTCCATGGCGCCGTGAAAGGGCCGGATTCGCAACGGATCGCGGTTGAATCCGCACCCTTTCGATACGAACATTACGGGAGATGGCGGCGGTTCACCAGCTCGAGCGGCAATCAGCCGAGTCAGGCGGTGACCGGATGCCCGTTCACGGCATCGACCACCTCGAGATCTACGCGGGGAATGCTGCCCAGTCGGCCTTCTTCTTCACCCACGCGTTCGGGTTCACGGAAACGGCCTATGCGGGCCTCGAGACCGGCCGTCGCGATCGCGTCTCCCGCGTCCTGGAGCAGGGGCGGATCCGGCTGGTGATCACGGGCACGCTTCGAGGTGGCGACGACATCTCAGACCACCACCGCCGCCATGGCGACAGCGTTCGAACCGTTGCGTTGACCGTGCCGGACGTAGACGCCGCCTACTGGCACGCCGTCGAGCACGGAGCGCGCGGGATCGAGACGCCGTACTCGGTCGAGGACGACAGCGGCAGCGCGCGGCTCGCGAGCGTCTCCACATACGGCGACGTGCGCCACGCTTTCGTGTGCCGGGACGGCTATGACGGCCCGTTCTTGCCGGGCTACGAGGCACGCAGCATTCCCGATTCAGGGCCGGACGGCCTGCTCGTCGCGATCGATCACGTCGTGGGGAACGTGCGAGCTCGGCCACATGGAGGAATGGGTCGGCTACTACGAGCGGGTCTTCGGGATGACCGAGATGATCCACTTCTCGGACGACGACATCTCGACCGAGTACTCCGCCTTGATGTCCAAGGTCGTGACGGATGGCTCGGGTCGGCTCAAGTTCCCGATCAACGAGCCCGCCGAGGGCCAGCGCAAGTCCCAGATCGAGGAGTACCTCGAGTTCCACAACGGTCCGGGGGTCCAGCATGTGGCGCTCGCGACCACGGATGTGGTTGGGACGGTGGCTGAGCTGCGCCGCCGCGGCGTCGAGTTCTTGGCGATCCCCGGCTCCTACTACGACGAGGTGCCGGGGCGAATCGGTGAGATCGACGAGGACCTGCGCGACCTGCGTGAGCTGGGCATCCTCGTCGACCGCGACGAGGAGGGATACCTGCTGCAGATCTTCACCAAGCCGCTGGGCGATCGACCGACGCTCTTCCTGGAGATCATCGAGCGACACGGCTCGCGCGGGTTCGGCGAAGGCAACTTCAAGGCGCTTTTCGAGGCGATCGAGCGCGAACAAGAACGGAGGGGAAACCTGTGAGGTACGAGCGACGCGGCGACGTTCCGCAGAAGCGTCACACCGTCTTCCGCGAGAACGGCACGCTGCTCACGGAGGAGGTCATGGGCTACGAGGGCTTCTCCGGCAACGAATCGATCCTCTACCACTTGCACTCCCCCTGTCGCGTGATGGAGGTCGGCGAGTTCACGCCCATCGAGCGCGAGGAATGGGTCCCCGATGCGCACGTCCATCACCTCCTCGACACACGTGGGATCGAGTCGATGGGGGACCCGATCAGCGGTCGGCGGCTGCTGATGTTCAACGACGACGTGGAGGTCGCTATCTGCCGCCCCGCCGAGGATCAGGACTACTTCTTCCGCTGTGGCGAGGGCGACGAGGTGGTCTTCGTGCACGAGGGGCGCGGCCACCTGGAGACCACCTTCGGGACGTTGGCCTACGAAGCGCATGACTACGTCGTGATCCCCCGAGGCACGGTCTACCGCTTCCGGCCCGAGGGCAACGGCACCCTGATGCTCACCTTCCACACGCCGGGAGAGATCGAGACGCCGAACCGCTATCGCAACCGCTACGGCCAGCTGCTCGAGCACGCCCCGTTCTCGCACCGCGACTTCAAGGCGCCGGCACGCCTGGTGACTCATCGCGATCGCGGCGACTACGACCTCATGGTCCGCGTGCGCGGCGGCCTGCAGCGCTACAAGCTCGACTACCACCCGCTGGACGTGGTGGCGTGGGACGGTTACGTCTATCCGTACACGTTCTCGATCGACGACTTCGAGCCCGTCACCGGCCGCATCCACATGCCGCCGCCCGTGCATCAGACATTCCAGGGCCCGAACTTCGTGATCTGCTCGTTCTGCCCGCGCAAGCTCGACTGGGACGAGGACGCCGTGCCGATCCCCTACAACCATTCGAACCTGCAGTCGGAGGAGATGATCTATTACGTCGACGGCCAGTTCGGCTCACGGAAGGGAGTCGATGTGGGCACGGTCACGCTCCACCCGTCCGGCCTGCCGCATGGCCCTCAGCCAGGCCTTGCCGAGAAGTCGCTGGGAATGACCGAGACCGATGAGCTGGCTGTGATGTGCGACACCTTCAGGCCGCTGCGCCTGACGCAGCTCGCCCACGCGCTCGACGACGGCAAGTACGCGCTGTCGTGGTACGAGGGCGCCGGGGAGGAGGGCGGCTCGACGACCCAATCGCCTGGGTCGAACGGAGCGGGAAGCCCCGCGGGGGTCACGAGCCACCTCTAGGGAGGTGGTGTGGGTCCCCGCGGGAGCCACCCCAGAGGGGTGATCAAGCCTTGGAGCAGCGCACCTGGTAGATCGAAGTGAAGCCGCTCTCGAACCCGTTGCGGGCGGCGCGCAGGTACAGCCGCCACACGCGAACGCGCTCCTCACCGGCCAGGCGGGTGGCCTCCTCGAGGTTGTCGTCCAGGCGCCGCGCCCAGTGGCGCAGGGTCTCCGCGTAGTCGGCGCGGAAGTCCTCGGCGTGGTGCGTCTCGAAGCCGGCGCGCTCCAGGGCGAGCTGGATCCGGGAGAGGTGCAGCGGCTCGGCGTCGGGGAAGACGTAGCGCTCCGAGAACGGGCCCGCGGCGGGGTCGGAGTGGCGTAGGCGGGCGATCCCGTGATTGAGCAGCCGACCGCCCGGCGCGAGCGCTGCCGCCAGCGCCCTGGCGTAGACGTCGATCTGCTCGTCGCCCACGTGTTCGACCATCCCGATGCTGGCGACCGCATCGAAGCGCTCGCCCGCGAGCTCGCGATAGTCCTGCACTCGGATATCGACCTTGTCCCCCATCCCCGCGTCCGCCACGCGCGCGCGGGCGAGCGTGGCCTGGGGCTCCGACAGGGTGATGCCGACGACCTTGACGTCGTGCTCGCGCGCGGCGTGGATCGCGAAGCTGCCCCAGCCGCAACCGACGTCGAGGACGCGCTGGCCGGACTCCAGCCCGAGCTTGGTGCACACCAGCTCGTTCTTGGCCACCTGCGCCTCCTCGAGCGTGCTCGCGCCGCGCGAGAAGATCGCGCAGCTGTAGGTCATCGCCTCGCCGAGGAAGAGGCGGAAGTAGTCGTTCGAGACGTCGTAGTGGTGCGTCACCGAGCGCCGGTCGCGGTCGAGGGTGTGACGGCGGCCGCGCGGCCGCAGCTCGGCCGCCGGTGCCCGGGGAGGAAGCGTCGGGCCGCAGGCGCGGACCGCCGCGGCGGCCAGCCGCAAGCGGTCGCTGGTCTCGATCGGAGGCGGCTTCCAGGTGTCGAGCAGGCGCATCACGGCGTCGAGGTCGTCGACCTCGAGGGCGCCGGTGGCGTAGGCGCGGCCGAGCCCCAGCTGGCCCGGTGCGCGGAGCACGTGGGCGATCGCCTTCGGCGAGCGGACGATGAAGCGCGGGCTGTTGCCGTTCTCCGCCGGCAGGGCGGTGCCGTCCCAGAAGTCGAGGGCGAAGGGGCGGGAGGGGATCGTGCGGGCGAGCTCGCGGCGGAGCGGCCCGGTGTCCTTCAGAGCCATGGCCGGCACCCTACGGCCTTCGTTCGGCGTTCGCATCCCGTCGGGGGGCTAATTCGAATCGGTTGGGTCCTTTGATGCCGTATGGGCTACCAAAGCCCCAATCGGTTGGCGGCCGGCGCGGTTCACCTTCGAGGACGTCGCCTTCGAGCCCGCCGCGACGGCGGAGGAGCTCACCTCGCTACTCGATGCTGACAGGCCTACAGCCCGTACGAGCGGCCAATCACCTCGAGCATGATCTCGTCCGTGCCGGCGCCGATTCGGTTCAGGCGCATGTCGCGCCAGACCCGCTCCACGCCGTACTCCTTCATGTAGCCGGCGCCGCCATGGATCTGGATGCACTCGTCGGCCACCTCGACCGCGACCCGAGATGCGTACAGCTTCGCGATCGAGATCTCGCGCACCGGATACTCACCGTTCTGGAACCGCCAGGCGGTGGTGTAGGTGAGCTGGCGAGCCGCCTCGATCTTCGTCGCCATCTCGGCGAACTTGTGGCGGATGACCTGGAACTTGCCGATCTGGCGGCCGAAGGCGTTGCGCTCCAGTGCGTACTGCAGGGTCCGGTCGAAGCAGCGCTGGGCGCCGGCGACGCAGCCGGCCGCGCCGATCAGTCGCTCGCCCTGGAGCTCCCACATGATGTGGTAGAAGCCCTTGCCTTGCTCGCCCAGCACCGCCTCGGACGGCACCCGCACGTCCTGGAAGGCGAGCAGCGCGGTATCGGATGCGTGCATGCCCAGCTTCTCGAGCTTCTTCTCCCGAATCACCCCCGGGGAGTCCATCGGGACGAGGAAGAGCGTGAACCCGTCGTAGCCCGCGTCCGGGTCCGTCTTCGTGACCAGCACGATGAAGTCCGCGCGGTGGCCGTTGGTGATGTAGGTCTTCGACCCGTTGATCACCCAGTCGTCGCCGTCGCGCACTGCGCGAGTCTTGATCCCGGCCACGTCGGAGCCCGCATCGGGCTCGGTGATCCCCAGGCAGGAGATCTTCTCCCCCTTGATGGCGGGGACGAGGTATTCCTGCTTCTGGTCCTCGGTGCCAAACAGGAACACGGGTGGCGTGGCCATGTCCGTGTGCACGGCGATGCCCATCGCGAGCCCACCGCAGTTCGCCTTCGTCATCTCCTCGGCCAGAACGAGGTTGCACGGGTAGTCACCGCCCTGGCCGCCGTACTCCTCCGGATAGGAGAGGCCGAGGAACCCGAGCTCGCCCATGCGCTTGAAGACCCAGTCGTCGAAGGTCTCCTCCTCCCAGCGCGGCGCGTGGGGCGCCAGTTCCTTCTCCACGAAGCTGCCGATCGACTCGCGCAGCCGGTCGTGCTCCTCCGTGAAGATGAAGTGCTTCCGCTTCGAGCCGAAGTCCGGCTTGAGGACGTTCTCCGCGGTGGCCATGGAAGTGCGAGCCTCCCCTTCGTAGAGCTGCGAGCCGTGCAGCCGGGACCGTAGCAAAGTAGGGAGTGGCACTTCCTACTCACCGCAAGTAAAGGAGCCAGATGAGCGAACGCAACTTCGACGTGATCGTGATGGGGGCCGGCCCCGGGGGCGAGGTCTGCGCAGGGCGAATGGGCGCCGCCGGGCTGAAGGTCGCACTCGTGGAGCAGGAGCTGGTCGGCGGCGAGTGCTCCTACTACGCCTGCATGCCTTCGAAGGCCTTGCTGCGCCCCGGCGAGATCCTGGCGGAGGCGCGCCGGATTCCCGGCGCCGCCGAGGCCGTGACCGGTGAACTCGATGTGGCGGCTGTGCTCGCCCGGCGCGACGAGGTGATCCATGAGCTCGACGATTCGTCACAGCTCCCATGGTTGGAGCGCCGGGGGGTCGAGCTGATCCGAGAGCGCGGCCGTCTCGACGGGGAGCGCAGGGTCAGCGCCGGCCCGAACGTGCTGGTGGCGAAGGACGCGGTGGTCATCGCCACCGGCAGTGGCGCGCTGATCCCGCCGATCGAGGGGCTGCGCGAGGCCGACCCGTGGACCAACCGCGAGATCACCACCGCCCAGGAGGCGCCGAGGCGGCTGGCAATCCTGGGCGGTGGCGTGGTCGGAGTCGAGATGGCGCAGGCTTGGCGGACACTGGGCTCCCAGGTCACGCTGATCGAGGCGATGGACCGGTTGATCGCTCAGCACGAGCCGTTCGCCGGCGAGGAGGTGGCCGAGTCGCTGCGCGAGCGGGGCGTGGATGTTCGGCTGGCGGCGAAGGCCACCAAGGTCGACAGAATGGACGGCGAGGTCACGATCGAGCTCGAGCCCGGGCCTGCGGTGATGGCCGACGAGTTGGTCGTGGCCATCGGTCGGCGGCCCCACACGGACGACATGGGCGCGGACGTCGTCGGACTCGAGCCGGGGAAGCCGATCGAGGTCGACGAACGCATGCGAGCGACGGCCGTCGAGGGAGACTGGCTGTACGCGATCGGCGACGTGAACGGCCGCGCGTTGCTCACCCACATGGGCAAGTACCAGGGCCGGGTCGCCGCCGACGTGATCCTGGGTAAGGACGCCCGCGTCCTGCCCTACGGACCAGGGTCCCCCTCGGTGATCTTCACCGACCCGCAGGTGGCGCGTGTCGGTCACACCCTTCAGAGCGCACGGGACGCCGGCATCGACGCGCGTGCCGTGGACGTGCCGACCTCGGGCAACGCGGGCGGCAGCTTCTACGGGCGCAACGCGCCCGGCACGACCCGTCTGGTCGTGGATGACGCCCGCGGGGTGATCGCTGGCTTCACGATCACCGGCGCCGAGGTGGCCGACTTCCTGCACGCGGCCACGATCGCGGTGGTGGGCGAGGTGCCCCTCGACCGGCTCGCCCACGCCGTCCCGTCATTTCCGACCCGCAGCGAGGCATGGCTGTACCTGCTCGAGGAGCTTGGGCTCTGAGCCGCACCTGACGAGACCCTTACGGACCTTTCGCGGGTCGCGGTCCGGTGGCAGACTCGTCCCATGGAGAACGGCTCGAACCGTGGCTCGATCCTGGTCGTCGACGACGAGCCGACGATCACCGAAGTGGTGTCGCGATACCTCCAGCGCGCCGGATACGAGACCCGCGTGGCCGGCGACGGCCCGCGGGCGCTCGCGCTCGCCGGCGACGCACGCCCTGACCTCGTCGTGCTCGACCTGATGCTCCCCGGCATGGACGGCCTCGAGGTGATGCGCCGCTTGCGCGAGCGGGACCGCATCTCGGTCATTCTCCTCACCGCCAAGGGCGAGGCAACCGACCGCGTGATCGGGCTGCGCCTCGGTGCCGATGACTACGTGGTGAAGCCCTTCTCGCCCGCCGAGCTGGTGGCGAGGGTCGACGCCGTGCTCCGGCGGGTGGACACCTCGCAAGACCCCGAGGAGCCTGATCGCGTTCGACGATCTCCAGATCGACCCGGTGGCCAGGCGCGTAACCGTGCGTGGAGAGGAGGTCCAGCTCACCGTCCGCGAGTACGAGCTGCTCCTGCACCTGGTTCGCCACCCCGGACAGGTGTTCTCCCGCGACCAGCTGATGGAGGCGGTCTGGCAGTACTCGTTCTACTCCGACACGTCCACCGTCACGGTCCATATACGCCGCTTGCGGGCGAAGATCGAGGAGGAGCCGTCGGATCCTCGCTGGCTGCAGACGGTATGGGGCGTGGGCTACCGGTTCCAGCCGTGAGGCGCGGGTTCGCGCTGCTGGCGCTCGCGTCGGCGAGCGGGGGGCTTGTCATCGGGCTCACCTACGGGGCGAAGGACGGAGCGCTGATGGCGCTGTTCATGCTCGGGTGCGGCGCCCCTGCGATCGCGGGCGCCCACGTGCTCGCGCGCCGGCGCCGCGCCGCGGGCCGGCTGTCGCGTCAGCTCGCCGCCGGGATCGGACTGACGGTGGTGCTGGTGGCGCTCGGGGTGGGTGCGGTGGCGCTGCTCATGTTCCTGTCGGCGCACGACGCGTTCATCATGGGTCTGCTCCTGGTCTTCGCCGGAGGGCTGACCGCATACTCGGCGCTCGTGCTGGCGGGCGGCGTCCTCGACGACATCGAGTCCGTGCGCGACGGTGTCCGCGCGGTCGGTGAGGGGAAGCGCGACGTCGAGATCCGCACGGACGCGAACGACGAGATCGCGGAGCTGGCCGCTGCCGCCAACATGATGGCCGCCCAGCTCGCGGACCGAGAGGCCGAGCGCGACGCGGCGGAGAATGCCCGGCGCGATCTGATCGCCGCCGTCTCTCACGATCTGCGCACGCCCCTCACGTCGCTGCGGCTGTTGGCCGACGCGATCGAGGACGACGTGGTCGACACCGCGACCCGGCGCCGCTACATCGAGCAGATGTCGGTGCACATCGCTTCGCTCTCGGCGCTGATTGAGGACCTGTTCGAGCTCTCGCGGCTGGAGGCCGGCGACATCCAGTGGTCGATGCAGCAGGTGGCGCTCGACGAGTTGGTCGAGGAGACGGTGGAGGCGATGCGGCCCCAGGCGGAGGAGAGCCACGTGGCCGTTCGGGCGGACGTCGACGTGGCAGTCGGGCCGGCCAAGGCCAACCCCGAGAAGCTGCAGCGAGTGCTCTTCAACCTGATCCAGAACGCAATCCGCCACACGCCCGCGGACGGCAGCGTGACCGTGGCGGCGGAGTCCAACGGCTCGCGAGTGGAGGTCGAGGTCGCGGACACCGGGGAGGGCGTTGCAGCGGGCGACCGTGACCGTGTGTTCGAGCCGTTCTTCCGCGGTGGAGAGGGAAGCGCGCGGTCGGGTGACGGCACGGGCCTCGGCCTCACGATCTGCCGCGCGATCGTTGAGGCCCACGGCGGCGAGATCTGGATCGCCGACTCGGCTCGGGGGGCCCGCGTGCGGTTCAGCCTGCCGCGGGCCGCCTAGCTGACCGACGGATGCCGACCTGGGTGGACCCGACGAGCCCATCGGCCCAGGAGATCCTGCGCCGGGCGAGGTTGGTCCCGGCGGGGCGGGTCACCACCTATGGCGACCTGTGCCCCGGCGCGCCGCGGCACGCCGGGGCCGTCCTGTCCGCGTGTGACGATCCGTCGGTGCCGTGGCAGCGAGTGGTGAGGGCGGACGGTTCACTGGCGAAGGGCGACCGTCAGCGCGCCTTGCTGGAACGTGAGGGCGTGCCGTTCTCGGGCGAGCGCGTGGACATGCGACGGGCGTGGTCGCCGAGCGAGTGAACGTGCCTAGCGCGGCGACAGCCTGACGATCCGGTCGCCGTTGCCGCCGTTGCTCGTCCCGACGTAGAGGTTGCCGTCGGGACCCTGGGTGACCGATCGCATCCGCGCGTAGTTGGGCAGTGCAAAGCCGCCATCCAGGAGCTGCCCGGTGAGGGGCGCCAGCTTGAAAACGCGCAGGGTCCGGCCCTTGAGCGTGGCGACGACCAGGACGCCGTCCCAGCTTCCCCATCGCGAACCGGAGACGAAGGTGGCGCCGGACGGCGCGTAGGTCTCCCTGCCCGAGGACACCAGCGCTCCGATCGCCGTCGGGAACTTCGCGCGATCGGTCATCGGGACGGCCTCGTTGTAGATGCTCGGGTTGCTCGGATGCCGGGGATCCCACCCGAAATTGCCTTTCAGGAGGTGATTCAGCTCGTCGTCGCGGTCTGGTCCATGCTCGAGCGAGACACCGAGACCGTCGGAGCGAAAGGCGATGCCCTGGACGTTGCGATGACCGGTCGAGAAGATCCGGGGATCGTGGCCTCCACCCAGGTTGCCCGCCACGGCTTGCCCCAGGCGGTCCACCCGCAGCACCTTCCCGCCGAGCGAGCTGGGGTTCTGGGCAACCGAGCCGATCGCCGCGTCGCCGGTGCCGATCCAGATGTTCCCGTCGGGTCCGAACCGTGGCCGGCACCCGGCGTGGCGGCCCGTCTGTGACCCGGTGTTCACGGGTGCGCCGGTCACGATGTCGACGCGGTTGGTGAGCG
This sequence comes from uncultured Thermoleophilaceae bacterium, assembly GCA_963802855.1. Classification (GTDB taxonomy): domain Bacteria; phylum Actinomycetota; class Thermoleophilia; order Solirubrobacterales; family Thermoleophilaceae; genus JAAYBF01. The sequence goes on along the minus strand of CAWDJP010000007.1, from coordinate 441,330 downwards.
CCGTGTAGTTGGCGTTCACCACCCAGCGGACCAGGCGCACGTCGTTGCCCGCCGCCGGCAGCGTCGAAGCCATGCACACGTAAATCGCTCGCGTGGTGGCGAACGAGGGGTCGATGGCCATCCCCATCACACCGGCCTCGTAGGTCGCCAGCACGTCGCTCGGTGCAGCGAGCACCCGCTTTTGGCCGCCGACGAACGCGCTGATCCGGCCGGGGCGCTCCGTGTAGAGCATCGTCCCATCCGGTGTGAACCCGATGTCCCAGACGTGGTCGAGCCCGGTGACCACCGGGGTCACGTTCATAGGCGGGCTCTGTATGCAGCCCGAGGCAGTCGCGGTGAGTACAAGCGCGGCTGTGAGCGCCAGCTTGCGCAGCCGCGCAGTTCCGGCTGTCGTCCGTGCAAGGGGAGCGCCCAGACTTCGCACCTGCGTCAGCTTACGGCGAATCGAAGTCTGCTGTGTAGGTTGCGTCCTCGTCGACGGTCACTGACATGCGAACGAGCGCCACCGTCGGACCACGAGCCGAACACGAAGGGGTTGCCGTTCAGCGTCTGCGGGGACGGCGCCGCGATGGAGGCCGTCGCCCCCCGGATGAGCGTTCGGGTGAACGGCGCGGCCTCCGTGTCGGGGCCGAGCGAGAGGTCCAGCCCGGTGGGGGTCGATCGCATCGTGACCGACACCGTCGCCGGGTCCAGGCGGATCGTCTGCGTGTCTGAGAGCCCGCCCGAGTCGGTCGCCGTCAGGCGGAGCTCCAGGTGCGACGGATACTCGTGGTTCGGCGCGACGAACCTGTCCCCGCCGGTCCCGGGCCAGCTCCCGATCGGATGCGAGTGGCAGGTGGACGGGCAATGCTCGAGAAGCAGCGACCACGAGAGGGCGCTAGCCGGCAGGGTTCCGTCCTGCACGTCAGTGGCCGTGCCCTCGAAGGTAGATCGTGTCGCCGACCTTCCAAGCCACGCCCGGGCTCGGCGCTGCGATCGTCGCGGTCGGGGGCGTGTTGCCGGCGCTGATCGCGATCGCGTCGGTGGCGCTGGCGCCGCCCGCGTCGGTGACCTTCAGCTTGACCGTGTAGGTCCCGGCCTCGGTATAGGTATGCGGCGACGGCGTGGCCGAGTTCGAGTCGTCGAACTCACCGTCTCCGTCGAGGTCCCAGGCGAAGGACAGGGGGCTGGCCGAGTCCGGGTCGTCCGACGTCGATCCGTCGAACTCGACCGTGAGCGGCAGCTCGCCGTTCGTCACGTCCGACGTGGCGACCGCGACCGGCGGCCGATTCCCCGCCGAGTACACGATGCGACGTATCGTGCCGCCGTTCCAATCGACGTAGAACAGCTCCCCGGTCGGCCCCATCTGGAGGTCGACCGGAGTGCGCGCGCGCTCGACGAAGTTCGATACCGCCGCCGGGTTCGGCAAGGTCCCGAACCCGGTGCGCTTCATCACCCAAATGCAACCGCGGGCATAGTCTGCGAAGAAGAGCGCGCGGGCATAGTCGGCGGGGTAGGCCCCGCCCGTCGCGGGGTTGAACGCCACCCCCGTGACCGAGGAGCTGCCGATCCCGCAATCCTCGCCCTGCACGACCGGGTTCTCGTGGCGGTAGGAGAAGAAGGGGCCGTGGTGGGCGCCGCTCGCGTAGAGCTCCTCGCACAGCGAGAGGTCGTGGCCGTCGTAGCCCGGCTGCCGGCCCGGGCCCTCGTAGCAGGGCCAGCCGAAATTTTCGACGGTCGCATCGGTGGGGTTCCCCACGCGGTTGATCTCCTCCACGTCGCCCCACCCGACGTCACCGATCCACAGTTCGGACGTCCCTGGACGCAGGGTGATCCGGCTCGGGTTGCGCATGCCTTGAGCCACGATTCGGCGGACGTTGCGGTCGGGGCTCGCCGCGCCCGGGTTTCCGGGCAGCCCCTCGCCCGTCTCGGGGTCGATGCGGATGACGGTCCCGTCCAACCCGGCCGGGTCGTCGGGCGTCCGGAGATCCTGGCTGCGCAGCGCACCGCCCTCGGCGGTGGGCGGTGAGAGCTGATCGCCGGGCTCCCCCGGCGGGTCGCCACATGGGTTCCGGGGCGCGCCGAACTGGCCGTAGTCGACCGTGTTGAAGCTCGCGCCGTCGCCTCCGGAGGCGTACAGAGAGCCGTCCGGCCCGAACACGAGCGAGCCCACCGAGTGGCTCGGAAACTGCTGGCAGTAGTCCTCGACCAGGACCTGCTCAGACCCCGTCATCGAGTTGCCATCGGCTGTGAGGCGGGAGATTCGGCCGCTGATGACACAGCCATCCCCTGTCGGGTCGGGCGGCGTCGGGCACGCATCGTACGTGGAGCTGGCCGTGCCCCAGCGTGGCGCGGTCCCGCCGAGGGGCGCGTCATGCGCGTAGGAGACGTACACGTACGGCTTGGTCGGGAAGTCCGGGTGTAGCGCGAGGCCGAGCAGCCCCCGGTCCCAGAAGGCATGCACCTTCGGCCTGAGATCGGCAAAGATCGAGGGTGTGCTGTCCTCCAGGCTGTCGAACACCTTGATCAGGCCGTTCTGCTCGGTGACGAAGACCCGTCCGTCCGGAGAGAAGCGCACCGAGGTGGGCCCGGTGAGATTGCTGAAGGCCACGGTCTCCTCGAATCCGCTGGGCACCGCGTCCGAAGCGGTGCGAAAACTCTTGATCTGGCCGCAGTAGTAAGTCCCCTCCCTCAGGCCGCAGACGCGGAAGAAGTAGACGGTGTTGGGCAGGAGGCCCGTGACGCGCTTCGAGACCGACACGAGCTCGTCGCCTGAGCCGACGTCCTCGCGCGCGGTCTCGCTGCCGAGCCGGTCGGTGGTGCCGTACTGGAAGAACGCCTGCATCGGCGCGCCGAGCGGGATCACGCGTCCGTGAAGCGTCGCCCCGGTCGCGGTCACCGAAGTCGGGGCGTCGGTGACGCAACCGGAGAGCCCGACGATGAGACCGGCGCACATGAGCGCCAAAAGCGCGCGCTTCAGACGCCGGCCTTTCGAAACCGGCGCCCTACGAACCTGCCGTCTGTTTCTCACGTGCCCCCTACGCGCTGACCGAGCAGCGTCCCTGCCGCACCGAAGGCTGCAAACCTAGGCCCACGCGCCGAGCCTGTCAAGGTGCTCTGAGCCCGCAGACGGATAGGGTAGAAAGTAGGACTTCCCACTTACCGCACGGGAGCACGCTTGGCCTACGAGAAGATCCTCTACGAGGTCGCGGACACGGGCGTGGCCACGCTCACCCTCAACGACCCCGACACCCGCAACGCGCTCGGGCAGGCGACCCTCGGCGAGCTGGTCGACGCTCTAGAGGCGGCACGCGACGACGCGAACGTCCGCTGTGTGGTCCTCACGTCATCGCACGAGAAGGTGTTTTCGGCGGGGGGAAACCTCGATCAGTTCGCGGGTGAGGTCCCGATCGTCGAGAAGCACTTCGGCACCGCGCCCTTTCCGACCGTGTTCCGGCTGTTCGGCGAGCTCGGCAAGCCTTCGATCTGCGCGGCCAACGGCCACGTGCTGGCGGGCGCGCTGGGGCTGGCGCTCGCCTGTGACCTGGTCATCGCCAAGGAGACCGCGACCTTCGGCACCCCCGAGATCGACGTCGGCGTCTTCCCGTTCATGATCATGGCTCTGATCTATCGCAACGTCCCGCGCAAGAAGACGAACGAGATGCTGCTGCTGGGCGAGCGCATCAGCGCGCAGGACGCCCTCGATGCCGGGATCGTGAACAGGGTCGTCGGCGCGGAGGAGTTCGACGAGGCCGTGTCATCGTGGGCGGAGAAGCTCGCGTCGAAGTCACCGGTGATGATGCGCTTGGGCAAGGATGCGATGTTCCGCCAGATGGACATGCCGCTGGTGGACGCGCTCGAGTACCTCCGCCACAACCTGACGCTCGCGCTGTCGACCGAGGATGTGGTCGAGGGGGTTACCGCCTTCTTCGAGAAGCGCGAGCCGAATTGGAAGGGACGATGAGCGCGACGCTGGTGGCACTGCGCTGCCGCACCTCGGACCGCACCCCGGCCGCCGGCCGCGGGGTGGACGCGCTGACGGAGCTCGTCGCCAAGCGGCTGGGCCGCGAGGCGCGGCGGATCGGGAAGCCGGGGGACACGCGCGAGGCGCGCTTCGACGAGGACCTGCGCGACTCGCGGGGCTGCCTGCTCGAGGCGGGCGGCCAAGTGGACGACGCCTTGGCCGCCGGTGAGGCGCCGGTGCTGCTCGCGGCCGAGTGCTCGGTCGCGCTCACCACGCTGGCGGCGGTGGTGCGGCACAGAGAAGACGCGCGCGTGCTCTGGCTCGACGCCCACGGAGACTTCAACACCCCGGAGACGACCCACAGCGGCTATCTGGGCGGCATGGCCCTGGCGGGGGCGTGCGGGCGCTGGGACGCCGGCCTCGGGGAGGACGGTGTGGCAGCGGAACGGATCGCGCTGGCAGGAGTCCGCGACCTCGACGGCGCGGAGCGCGAGGCGCTCGAGCACAGCGCCGCGACCGTGATCGGCGCGAGCCCGGTCGAGACCCTCGTGGCGGTCAAGAACGCGCTCGACGGCGCGCCGGTGTACGTGCACCTGGACCTCGACGTGCTGGACCCCGAGGACTTTCCCGCCCAGTTCCCCGCGCCCGGCGGCCTGCGCCCGGAGAAGCTGTACGACCTGCTCGAGGCGGTGGCGGCCGACTGCGAGGTCGTCGGCCTCGAGATCACCGCCTTCCCCGCGCCCGAGGACGAGCTGGAGCGCCAGGCGGCCGCCTCGGTGGTCATGAACGCAATCGATCCGCTCCTGGACGCGCTTCCGAAGGAGGCACGTGTCGACCACTGAGGACCCGCGCCCGGCCACCGCCGCAGCGGACACGCTCGTTGCGCGACCCCCGCTGCGCTCGCTGGTGGAGGATCTCCACGAGCGCCGCGAGCGCGCTCGGCTCGGCGGCGGGCAGGAGAAGGTCGATCGCCAGCACGCCCAGGACAAGCTCACCGCCCGGGAGCGCCTGGCGCTGCTGATCGACGATGGCACGTTCACCGAGCTGGGCGTTCACGGCCGCCCGCACTTCTCGCAGCGCTCGATGGAGGGGCGGGAGGCGCCGGCGGACGGGGTGATCACCGGCTACGGCAAGGTTGAGGGCCGGCTCGTGGCGGTGTGTGCCTACGACTTCACTGTGATGGCGGGCGCGATGGGCATGACGGGAGAGCTCAAGGTGGGGCGCCTGCGCGAGCTGGCGCTTGGCAAGCGGATCCCCTTCATCTGGCTGCTGGACTCGGCCGGGGCGCGCATCCAGGAAGCGGCCGGGTCGCTGTTCGCCGGATCGGGCCACCTGTTCCGCGAGGAGGTGATCATGAGCGGCGTGATCCCCCAGATCGCGGCCCTCATGGGGCCGTGCGCAGCGGGGACCGCGTACATCCCGGGCCTCGCCGACTTCGTGCCGATGGTCAAGGGCCGCGGCTCGATGGCGCTAGCCGGCCCGCACTTGACCCGCGCCGTCACTGGCGAGGACGTGACCCAGGAGGACCTGGGCGGCTCGAAGATCCACACGAAGATCTCCGGGGTGGGGGACCTCGAGGTGAAGTCCGACGAGGAGTGCATCCAGGCGATCAAGGACTACCTGTCCTTCTTCCCCCAGAACTGCGAGGAGCAGCCCCCGCGACGGGAGCCCTCCGACCCGGTCGATCGAGCCGACGAGGACTTGCTGGACGTGCTCCCCGACTCGCCGCGCAAGCCGTACGACATGTACGACGTGATCCGCCGGATCGTCGACGACGGGTTCGTCTTCGACATCAAGCCCCGCTTCGCGCGCACGATCATCACATGTCTCGCGCGGATGGGCGGCCGTCCCGTGGGAATCGTGGCGAACCAGCCCCGGCAGCTCGGCGGGATCCTCGAGAACGACTCCGCCGACAAGGCCGCCCGCTTCATCAACCTCTGCGACGCCTTCGGGATCCCGCTCCTCTTCCTCCAGGACGTCCCCGGCTTCATGGTCGGCACCAAGGTCGAGCAGGCGGGGATCATCCGCCACGGCGCGAAGATGCTCTACGCGGTCTCGCGCGCGACCGTTCCCAAGATCACCGTGGTGGTCCGGAAGGCCTACGGCGCGGGCTACTACGTCATGTGCGGCAAGGCCTACGAGCCCGACCTGATCGTCGCGTGGCCGAGCGCGGAGATCTCCGTGATGGGGCCCGAGGGCGCCGTGAACATCATCTTCCGCAAGCAGATCGAGGCGGCCGACGACCCTGACGCAACCCGCGCCGAGATGATCGAGGGCATCCGCAAGACGATCGACCCCTACATCGCGGCGGGCAACGCGATGATCGACGACGTCATCGATCCGCGCGAGACGCGCAAGGTCGTGATCGACGCGCTGGAGATGGCGGCGAGCAAGCGGGTGGAGCGGCCGTGGAAGAGGCATGGGGTGATGCCCGTATGAAGGGCAGCCTGGTTTGAGTCCCCAGTCCCCAGTCCCCATGGGGACTGGGACTAACCGGAGGAGCGCAGCGACGAGATGAGCACCTTCAGCGACCCAGTTGTCGTGACCTGTTCCATAAGCGGAGCCGTGGCCAACCGCGACCAGTGCCCCGCCATCCCCTACACGCCGCAGGAGTACGCCGCAGAGGCGCGGCGGATCGTGGACGAGGGCGGGAGCATGATCCACATCCACGCTCGCACGCCCGACGGGGTTCCGAGCTATGAGGTCGAGGACTTCCGTGCGATCACCGAGGCGATCCTGGGCGAGGTCGACGACGTGATCATCAACTACTCGACCGGGGCGATCGGGGTGCCGATCGAGAAGCGGATCGAGTACCTGCGAGAGCTGAGGCCGGATGTGGCGGCGCTCAACATGAGCTCGATGAACTACGCGAAGTACTCGCGCAAGCGCAAGGACTTCGTGTTCAAGGCGGTGTTCGAGAACTCCTTCGACACGATCATCGCATTCCTGACCGAGATGAACGAGCTGGGGATCAGGGCCGAGCACGAGTGCTTCGACACCGGGCACGTGGCCAACCTCGATCCGCTGCTCGACATGGGCCTCCTCTCCGAGCCGCTGCAGATCTCGTGCGTGATGGGAGTGACGGGCGGGGTGCGGCCCAACGCCCGCAACCTCGCGCACATGGCGGACCAGGTGCCGGGCGGGCCGGAGCGCCGGAACAACTGGGGAGTGATCGGGATCAGCCGCCAGCAGTGGATGCTCGTGGCGGCCGCCCTGACGCTCGGCGGCAACGTTCGTGTGGGGCTCGAGGACAACTTCTATCTCCCCGACGGGTCGATGGCGCGCTCGAACGGCGACCTGATCGCCAAGGCGCGGCAGATGACCGAGGACGTGGGGCGACGGCCCGCGACCGTCGAGGAGGCGCGGCAGCTGCTGGGCGTGCCGAGGCGCGTGCAGGCATGACGCAGGGCACCGTCACCGTCCATCGGGCCGAGGTCGTATGGAGCGGCGACAAGGACGATCTGCGAGCGCACACGGTGCGCGCGGGGGGCCAGCGGCTGGAGGGCTCGTGCTCGCCTGAGTGGGGAGGCGACCCGGCCAAGGCCGATCCGGAGGCACTGTTCGTCGCCGCGCTGTCGGGCTGTCACATGCTCTGGTTCCTCGACCTCTCGCGCCGGGAGCGACTCCGGGTGGTCTCCTACGAGGATCACGCGGAGGGGGCGATGGACGGCACGCGCTTCACGAGCGTGGCCCTGCGCCCGCGGGTCGAGTTCGAGTCCGAGGTCGACGCGGAGACGCTGCGCCGCCTCCACGACGCGGCGCACGAACGCTGCTTCATCGCCAACTCGGTCAACTGCCCGGTGGTTGTCGAGTGAGCGCGCTGTCTGGGCTCAGGGTGCTCGACCTGTCGCGGTTGCTGCCGGGGGGTTTCTGCTCGTTGCTGCTGGCCGACTTTGGCGCGGACGTGCTGAAGGTGGAGGACACGGGCATGGGCGACTACGTCCGCTGGGCCCCGCCCTATCACGAGGGCGTTGAGGACTCCGCCAAGTCCGCGCTGTTTCTCGCCCTGAATCGCGGCAAGCGCTCGATCCGCGTGAACCTGAAGGAGGAACGCGGGCGCGAGGTGCTGCTCCGTCTGGTGCGCGAGCACGACGTCCTGCTCGAGTCCTTTCGGCCCGGGGTGCTCGACCGTCTCGGCGTCGGGTACGATCGGCTGCGAGAGGAGAACCCCGGCCTCGTCTACTGCGCGATCACCGGCTATGGGCAGGACGGGCCCTACCGGACCCGCTCGGGTCACGACATGAACTACCTCGGACTGGTCGGGCTGCTGGGCCTGACCGGCGAGGAGGGTGGCCCGCCCATCCAGGCCGCGGGGCAGATCGCCGATCTGGGCGGCGGCGCGCTGATGGCGGCGTTCGGGATCCTGGCGGCGCTGCGTGAGCGCGACCGCTCGGGCGAGGGCCAGCTGGTGGACGTCTCGATGGCCGACGGCTCGCTCTCGTGGCTTGGGATGGTCGCCGCGAGCCACTTTGCGGGTGGCGGGGTCCCGCGCCGAGGCGGGCTCGACCTGGCGGGCGGCTACGTCTGCTACAGGCCCTACGCCTGCAGCGACGGCTGGGTGACGCTCGGGGCGCTCGAGCCGAAGTTCTGGCAAGCGTGGTGTCGCGGCGTCGGCCGCGAGGACCTGATCGAGAAGCAGTTCGACCCGCCGGGCTCCGAAACCCACGCGGAGGTGGAGCGCGTGTTCAGCGGGCGAACCCGCGAGGAGTGGCGCGAGTTCGCCTCGCAGGTGGACTGCTGTCTCGAGCCGGTGCTCGACCTCGACGAGGCGCTCCAGTCAGAGCTCGTGCGCGCGCGTGAGATGGTGGTGGCGATCGACCAGCCCGGTGCGCAGAAGCCCGTCAGGCTGCTGGGCAGCCCCGTGAAGATGAGTCGCACCCCGGCGGATCCGCACTCTCCCGGACCGGAGCTCGGAGAGCACACGGTCGAGGTGCTCGCGGCGCTCGGCTACTCGCATGACGAGATCGCGGCCCTCGAGGAGACCGGCGCCGTGGCAGGCGCGGCCCGGGGCGCGCACGGCTCGTTCATGGCATGAGCGAGAACGGGCTGCTGAGGATGCGCGAGCTGGCCGAGGCGAGTGGGGTCAGCGCGGGCACGATCAAGCACTACCTTCGCGAGGGTCTGCTCCCCGAGCCCGTCAAGACCTCGCGCAACATGGCCTGGTATCCGCCCGAGTTCGTCGAGCGCATCAAGCTGATCAAGCAGCTCCAGGAGGAGCGCTTCATGCCGTTGCGGGCGATCAAGAGCGTGCTCGACGAGGATCCCGACCGCGCCCGGGCCCTGGTCGAGCTCGAGGACCGGATCCTGGAGCGCGCGCTCAGTGAGGACCGGGATCGGATCTCGGCCGCTGAGGTGAGACGCCGCTACGACATGCCCCGCGAGGTCCTCGCGCGCCTGGACGAGATCGGCCTGCTCAGCCCCGACCGGCGCGGCTATGGCAAGCTCGACGTTCAGGTGATCGAGGCGATCAGCCGCTTCCGGGCCGGCGGCTACGACGAGCAGATCGGCTTCACCGTCTACGACACTCTGCGCTACAAGCACGCGCTCGAGCAGCTGGTCAAGGAGGAGGTCCAGGTGGTGCTGGACCGCCTCGCCGGCGAGCTCGAGCCCGATCGCGTGGTGGACCTGCTGGAGGTGGGCGCCGGGCCGCTGCGCGACTTCATCGCAGCGCTGCATTCCAAGCTGCTGGTGGAGGAGCTACGACGCGCCAAGACAGAAAGGGGACGGCCATGACCGACGCGATTGGGCAGATCAAGGACGCCGCTCGCAGCACCTGGGCAGCGGGGGACTACGACCACGTTTGGGAGGAGGGCGGGCTCGCCTCCATGGGGGAGGACCTCGTGGCGCACGCCGACATCGCCTCGGGCATGCGGATCCTCGACGTCGGCACCGGAAGCGGCAGCGTCGCATTGCCGGCCGCGCGCGCGGGCGCGGACGTGGTGGCCAGCGACCTCACGCCGGAGCTGCTCGAGAAGGGCCGCGGCCGCGCCGAGCGCGAGGGCCTGAAGCTCGAGTGGGTCGAGGCCGACGCGGAGGCGCTGCCGTTCGAGGACGGCAGTTTCGAGCGGGTGCTTTCGGCCATCGGCGCGATGTTCGCGCCGCGCCACGACGTGACGGCGTCCGAGCTCGCGCGGGTGTGCGCCCCGGGAGGGATGGTCGCGATGGCCAACTGGACGCCGGAGGGTGCGATCGGGCAGTTCTTCGCAACCATGAGCAAGCACGTGCCTCCGCCCCCACCGGAGGCGACGGGGCCGCCCGTGTTCTGGGGGAGCGAGGACCACGTGCGCGGCCTGTTCGAGCCGCACGGCCTCGACCTGCGGTTCGACCGCGGTGCGGTTCGATTCAGGTTCGATTCGACCACCGCCTGGATGGACATGATGGAGGCCAACTTCGGGCCGTTGGTGAAGGCGCGGGCCGCGATCGGCGAGGAAGGCTGGGCGGCCGCGCGCGCGGACGTCATCGCGCTCCAGGACCGGCTCAATCAGGCCACCGACGGCACGATGGACGTCGCCGGGGAGTACCTGATCGTGATGGCAGGTAAGTCCTACCAGTAGACGTCGTGCTCTTCCATCACGCCGCACCCCTCTGCGAGGTGCAGCCCACCGGGTAGGTCGCCGGTGAACGTCCCGAACGGCTGGCGATACCGCGAGCGCATGACCACGAAGTTCGCGTTCTCCTCGCGCGCGGACCATTCGGCGAAGTGCAGGTCGCCCACCCCCGACAGGTCCTCGGCGAACTCCTGATGGCCGACCGCGTGTGGCTCACCGTCGACCCATACGGTGCGCTCGCCGGCCGGCTCGGAATCGTGCAGACCTGCGACGAGGTTCCACCCCACGCGGCGTCCGTCGTCGGTGCGGCCGACGCCGGCCGACCACCTCCAAGCGGTGTGACGCAGGTGGTAGCCCGCGGAGTCGTCGATGAACCCGGAGGCGGAGTCGATCTCGAATCGGCGACCGGAGAGCGTCGCGTGGCCGCGCACGGGGATGGCCGCCTGCTTCGCGGTCCACACGTAGCTCTCGCCCGCCGTGGACGCCACCTCGACCGCCTCGCCCTCGTCGAGCGAAAGGTCCATCTCCACCTCTCGGGCGCGCACGCGCACGCGCGAGCCTTCGATGCTCACGCCGCCGCGCCGGATTGTGGTGCGCTCCGCAAGCGTCCCGTCGGGAAGGGCGACCGCCCACCAGCGCTGGGGCACGCCGGCGATCCGGGCGTCACCCACGCACAGCATCAGCTCCGGCGTGTAGACGCCGACGTAGCGCCAGCGTTTGAGCGGCCGGGTTCCCGAGAACGCCGGCATCGGGTCGGGCGGGAGCGCCAGGCCGAGTTGCCTCACCTGAGCGCCACGCGCCGGGAGTCCTTCCATCGCCGCAGCGTATCCTCGACCGATGGCTGCCGGCGCTCCGCAGGCGCTCTCGCACAGCGCCCTGAGGCGCATCACGTCCGACATGCGCGCGGAGCTGCGCGCGCGCGGGGACTTCCCCGCGGGGGACACGTCCTTCAGCGCGACGCGAACCCACCGAATGGCGACCGACCCGCTCCCGGTCCTGCTCTCGTGTTACGAGCGCTATGGGCCGGTCTTCAGCGTGCGGGTGCTCCATGGCCTCCAGGTGTTCCTGCTCGGCCCGGAGGCGAACCACCACGTGCTGGTCTCGAACGCAGGGAACTTCCGCTGGCGCGAGGGCGGCTTCGGCGAGCTGGAGCCGCTCTTGGGCGACGGACTGCTGACGATCGACGGCGACTACCACCGCCGTGCCCGCCGGATCATGCTGCCCGCGTTCCACCGCGACCGGATCGCCGAGGCCGCCGCGACCATGTTCGAGGAGGCTGCGCGCGCACTGGAGCCGTGGCAGCCGGGGCAGGTCGTGGACGTGTACGCCTGGGCGCGCGAGCTCGCGATGCGGATCGCGATGAGGGCGCTGCTCGGCCTCGACCCCGACGACCGCGGGACCGGCGCGCTTGCTGCACGGGAGTTCGAGCGGGCACTCGCCTTCTACGGCACCGAGTACGCGCTGCGCGTCCTGCGCGGCCCTCGGTCGCCATGGCAGAAGATGCTGCGCGCGCGCCAGGTGCTCGACGGCATCGTCTACCGCGAGATCGAGCGCCGGCGCGCCACCGGCGGCGAGCGCGAGGACATCCTCGCGATGCTGATGGCCGCGACGGACGAGGACGGCTCGCGACTCTCGGACCGGGAGGTGCGCGATCAGGCCGTGACCCTCCTTTTTGCGGGCCACGACACGTCGACCTCGACGATCTCGTTCATGCTCTACGAGCTGGCCCGGCACCCCGTCGAGCTGGCGGCGTTGCTGGCAGAGCAGGATTCCGTGCTCGGCGACGCGCCGGCCACTGCCGCCGACATCGCCGGCCGTCTGCCGCGCCTTGACATGGCGCTCGAGGAGACCCTGCGCCTCTACCCGCCCGCGTGGATCGGGCCGCGACTCGCACTGGAGCCTTTCGAGCTCGCGGGGACGCGGGTGCCCGGCGGCATATTCGTCAACTACTGCTCATGGGCCAGCCACCGGCTGCCGGACGTCTTCGAGGACCCCGAGGTGTTCGCGGCCGAGCGCTTCTCGCCCGAGCGCAAGGCCGCCCTGCCACGGGGCGCATACGTCCCGTTCGGAGGCGGGTCGCGCACTTGCATCGGCATGCGCTTCGGCCAGATGGAGGTGAAGGTGGTGGTCACCGAGATTCTGCGGCGGTTCAGGCTCGAGTTGCTCCCGGGGCGGGGCATGACCGTGCGCCAGATGCCGACGCTGAGCCCGCGCGGTGGCCTCTCGATGACGGTCCGGGAGCGAGGCGTGTCGGTGGGCGCGCCGGATCCGGACCTGGCGCCGTTACACTCGTTTGACTGACCAGTCAGTCTGGCCCCGGGAGAGGGCGATGCGCGCAGCCGCGGTGCAGCTCAACTCGAATGAAGACAAGGACCGTAACCTCGCGCGGGCGGAGCGGCTCACCCGTGCCGCGGCTGACGGCGGCGCGAACCTGATCGTGCTTCCGGAGAAGTTCTCCGTCCTCGGCAGGCATGAGGCCTACCGGGCCAACGCCGAGACCCTCGACGGGCCGACGATCGACTGGGCGAGGAACCTCGCACGCGAATTGGGCGTCGACCTGGTGGCCGGATCGATCGTCGAGCGCCGGCCGGGAAGTGACAAGCTCGGAAACACCTCCGTCCATGTCGGTCCCGACGGCGAGGTGCGCGGGGTCTACCGCAAGATCCACATGTTCGACGTGACCGTGGCGGGCAAGGAGTACCGCGAGTCGACGTCGCAGGAGGCGGGCGATGAAATCGTGACCAGTGAGGCCGAGGACGCCCGGCTCGGGCTCACGGTCTGTTACGACCTGCGCTTCCCGGAGCTGTTCCGGATCCTGGCGATCCGCGGCGCGCGCGTGCTCACGTTGCCCGCGGCCTTCACCAAGGACGACCGGTCAAGCGCACTGGGACACCCTCGTGCGCGCCCGCGCGATCGAGAACCAGGCGTTCGTGGTGGCCGCCGACCAGATCGGGACCCACCCGCCCGACAACGAGAGCTTCGGCGGTTCCCAGATCGTCGATCCGTGGGGCGAGGTCCTCGCGCGCGCTCCGGATGAGGAGTGCTTCGTGGCCGCCGACCTGGACCTCGCGCGTCAGGACGAGGTCCGGGAGTCGTTGCCGAGTCTGGCCAACCGCGTTCCGGGCGCATACCGATGGCCCGAGGAGGCGCGGGTCTGATGGCGACCCCCTCGCGCGCTGGCGCGATCGACAAGCGCCGCCTGATCCTCGACGCCGCGGTCACCGTGTTCGCCCGCCAGGGCTTCCACCACTGCCGAGTGTCCGACGTGGCCGACGAGGCCGGAGTGGCCTACGGGCTCGTCTACCACTACTTCGACTCGAAGGAGCAGATCCTCAACGAGCTGTTCCTCGAGCGCTGGCAGGTGATGCTCGACGCCATCGCGGAGATCGACCGTCGCCAGGAGGTGCCCGCACGGGACAAGCTCTACCTGGTGGCGAGCTTCATCATCGACTCCTACCGACACGAGCCGGACCTGATGAAGGTGATCATCGTGGAGGTCACGCGCGCGGCGAACTCGTTCGGCCGGCTGCACCTGGAGAAGATCCGCGAGGCCTACGCGGGCATCGCCGAGATCGTCGAGGTCGGCCCGCCAAGACGGCACGTTCAAGTCGGACATCTCCTCCCAGTTCGCGGCGATGTGCTTCTACGGCGCAATCGAGCAGCTGCTGTCCGGCTGGATCTTCGACCTCCTGCCGCAGACCGAGGAGGAGTTCGAGCGCGCCAAGGGCCTGGTGGTGGAGGCGATCTGCGGCGGGTTGGAAGCGCCGGCCGCGGGTACTCCGGCCGTGTCTGGTTGAATCACGCCCGATGAACAACGATCTCGTGAAGCGACTCGTGTGGAGTGGCCTACTGGCTGGAGTGGGGGCACTCAGCACCATCGTCGCGAACCGGATCGCCACGGCGGTCTGGATCCGGCTGTTCGACGAGGACCCTCCCGACTACTGATGGAGGCCTCGCAGACCACCACGGAGAGCGCTGGCGCTCAGACCCCGCTCGGAGAGCAGTCTCCCGCCGACGCCCAGGCCGCTGCGGAGAGCGACGTGTTCGCCGAGCGCCCGGAGATCTTCGTGGGCGCCGCGTTCGCCGGGGGGCTCGTCCTGGCCGGCGTGCTCAGGTGGCTCGGCAGATGACACCGCCCGGCGCCAACGGGGCGGACAAGAAACTCGGCGAGATCGTCACCGACGTCTCCGAGAAGGCCTCGCTCCTCGTCCGCGAGGAGATCGAGCTGGCCAAGTCGGAGGTCACCGAGAAGGCCAAGACGCTGGCGCGCGGGGCCGGGGTAGGAGTGGCCGCGGGGGTCTTCCTGGTGTTCGCCCTGGTGATGTTGCTCAACACGTTCGCCTGGCTCATCAACGACGCGCTCGACACCAGCGTCGTGTGGCCGGGCTTCGCGATCGTCACCGCAATCCTCATCGTCCTCGGCGCGATCGCCGGGCTGCTCGCGAAGAAGTGGCTCGGGACCGGTCCGCCGACGCCCGACCTGGCGATCGAGGAGGCCAAGATCACGCGCGAGACGCTCGAGCACCAGACCGTGCAGCGCGACCAGCTCGAGCGGTCGACCGACCGCGCGGAGCCGGGAGACGACGACCTGATGGCCTCGGGCCTGCCCGCCAACCGCTCGCCCGAACAGATCCGCACCTCGATCGAGGAGACCCGCCGCGAGCTCGCCTTCTCCGTCAACGACCTGCGCTCGAAGGTGGGGGAGCTCACGAACTGGCGCCGCCAGCTGGCCGACAACCGCGAGGCGGCGCTGGTCGGCGCGGCCGTCGCGGGGTTCGTGATCGGCGGGGGGGTCGCCGCAACGGTCTCGTTGTTCCGCCGTCGGCGGGGCTGAGCTACGCCGGTGACGGCTCGGGCTCGGGGCCCTCGGGGGGCGCCGCCGGCGGCTCGTCGTCGTCCCCGGGCAGCGGGCGCGGCTTGATTCCCTGTAGGTCCGCCCATTCGCGCACGGCGATCTGGATCGTGGCCGCCACCGGGACTGCAACCAACGCGCCGATGATCCCGAGCAGCGTGCTGCCGAACAGGACGGCGACGATCACCAGGAACGGGTTGATGTTGACCGCTCGGCGTTGGATCTGGGGCTGGATCAAGTTGTTCTCCACCTGCTGGTAGACGATCGACCACACGGCCCAGATGATGGTGACCGTCGGGAAGTCGCTGAACACCGTGACCACGCCCACGAGCACCGCGCCGATAGTGGCTCCCACGAGCGGGATCAGGTCTAGGAAGAAGATGATCACCGCGAGCGGGCGCCGCGAACGGAACCCCGAGGATCTTAAGAACGACGAAGGAGAGGAGCCCGGCCACGGCCGCCTGGAAGAGGGCCCCTGCCACGTAGTTCCCAACCGCAGCCGCGGATCGTTCCAGCACCCGTTCCATCCGCGAGGCGCGCTCCTCCGGAAGGAAGCGCAGCCCTGCCTCGACCCAACCGCGTCCGCCGGCCGAGCATGAACGCGGTGAGGATCAGGATCGTGACGAGGGCGAAGATCGAGTTGACGATCCCGATGCCTACGTCGCGCAGGGTCGATGCGGCCCCTCCCAGCTTGTCGGGCAGCTTCGAGGCCTCCTCCTGGAGCTTGGTGGTGATGTCGTAGTCCTTGTTGAGCTCCCGCAGGCGCTCGTTGTCGTTCACGAAGTTCGTCACGTCGCGGGCGTAGTCGGGCGCGTTCTCCGCCAGGTCGTTGATCTCGGTGACCAGGGGCGGAACGATCACCGCACCGAGCGCGATGGGAAATGCGAGCAGGCCGAGGTACACGAGCGCGATCGCGAACCCGCGTCTCATGTAGCGGTTGAAGACGTTGACCGGCCCTGACAGCGCGACCGCCAGGAACGTCGCCACGAGGAGCCACCCGATCGGCCTTCGCAGGAGGTAGATGACGTACAGGATCAGGACGATGCAGACGACGATCAGGACTGTCCGCACGACCAACCGCGTGGCGGTTTCCTGAGATCCCATCGCGGCTGATTCTGCGCGCGGCACCGGACGGCGCTCGGGGCCGCGCGCTCCAATCAGCGCAGGTGGTGCGCGGGGATGGAGCCGACCCCCAGCAGGCCGGGTCCCGCGTGGGCCGAGATCACGGGGCCGATCTCGCTCACGAACGCGGGCTCGCACTCGAAGATCTCGCGGCAGCGATCGACCAGCCTGCTCGGCCTGCTCCTGAGCCGAGATGTGCTGCACGACCCAGCCGTCGGCGCCGGACTCGTGACGCTGCCGCGCGTAGTCCACGAGCCGCTCGAACGCCCGCGAGCTGGTCCGGACGCGCTCGACCGGGGTTAGCTCGCTCTCGAGCGTCAGGATCGGCTTCACTCGCAGGGTCGAGCCGATCCACGCGCTGGCCGCGCCGATGCGCCCGCCGCGCTTGAGGAACTCGAGCGTGTCGACGGCGAACCAGATCTTGAGATCCTCGCGAGCCTCGGAGGCCCGGCGTTCGACCGCGTCCAAGTCCTCACCCGCCTCCGCAGCGCCGGCCGCCGCCAGCACGACCAAGCCCAGACCCCCGGCGGTGGTGGTGGAGTCCATCACGCGCACCCGCTCGCCGCCCTTTCCTTCGCGCTCGAGTTGCTCGGCCGCCTGGCGTGCCGAGTCGGCGGTGCCGGAGATGCTCGCCGAGATATGCACTGAGAGCACGTCGTGGCCGTCGGCGAGGAGTGGTTCGAGCACGCTGATGAAGTCGCCGGGGAGGGCTGCGAGGTAGTTGGCAGCGAGTCCGACCGACGCAGCTCCTCGAAGAACGCGGGGTAGTCGGTGATGTCCGACTCGCGCTCGGTGCGGTCAGGGCCGAACACGACGTAGAGCGGAACGATCCCGATGCCGTGCTTCTCCACGAGATCCGGCGGGAGGTAGGCGGTGGTGTCCGTGACTACGGCTACCGGCGGCATCCGCGCGGCAGCCTATCCGTAGTCGCCGATGGCGCCGCTCTAGACTCGCCGCGCCATGCCCAAGACCCTCCTGACCGGCGCCACCGGGTTCATCGGCTCGCATGTCGCGCGTGAGCTCGTCGCGCGCGGGGACGACTTGCGGGTCACCGTCCGGGACGGATCGGACACCAGCGCGATCGACGACCTCGAAGTCGAGCGGGTCAAGTGCGACATCACCGACCGACGCGCGGTGCGGCGGGCGTTGAAGGGAGTCGAGCGGGTCTTTCACGCCGCCGGGATGACCTCGGTCCGTCCGGAGGACGCCGAGCGCGTATTCGAGGTCAACGTCGGCAGCGCCCGGACTGTCCTCCAGGAGTGCCTGCGTGCGGAGGTCGAGCGGGTGGTGCTCACGTCCGGCGCCACGGCGCTCGGGCCCGCCGCACGCGGAGCCACAGCGGACGAGACGCAGCTGTTCACCGCCGGAGGGCTCGGCATCCCGTACGTGAACTCCGTGCATGAGCGCGAGGCCGAGGCGATGAGGCTGGCAGCGCGGGGCCTGCCGCTCGTCTGCGTGAACCCGACGATGGCCCTCGGCCCGGGTGACATCCACGTGACCTCGACGCGGCTGGTGCGCAGCTTCCTGCTCGGGCGGGTGCCGGCGTACGCCGACGGCGCCGTCAACATCGTGGACGTCCGGGACGTGGCGGTCGGCCACCTGCTGGCCGATGATCGACGGCGGCGTTGGCGAACGCTACATCCTGGGCGGGCGCAACTTTACCTTCGACCGCCTGTTCGCCGACCTCGGCCGCCTGAGCGGAGTGGACCCCCCGCTCAAGGTGCCGCGCGGGCTGGCGGTGGCGAGCGCCTCGTTCCTGAGGATCGGTCCCGGACGCACCACGCTCAGCCCGCAGGAAGTCCTGGCCGGAAGCCAGTTCTGGACGTACCGCTCCGCCAAGGCGAAGCGCGAGCTGGGGTGGAAGTCGCGGCCTCACGAGGAGACGCTCGAGGCCACGATCGCCTGGTACCTCGACCACGAGCACGATCGGATCGTGCGCTCGCAGCACTCCCAGGGCTTCCAGTACCGCGTGGCCGGCGCGGCGATAGCGGCCGGTGAGGAGGTGGCCGGCACGGCCGGCCGGCTACTGCGCGGCCTGGGGCTCGGCCGACGCTAATCTCCGCAGCGTGGCCACCCTGTACCGCTGCAAGGCTCCCACGGACCTCGTCTGCCGCTGCGGAAAGGTGGCACGCCGCCTGCGCGCGGCGGGCATCGAGTACGACGAGGTGCGCGTGCCGTTCCTCAAGCGCGACCGTCCGGAGGTCGAGGACCTGACGGGCCAGCGCTGGGTCCCGGTGCTGGTGCACGGCGAGCAGGTCATCCACGACTCGCATCGCATCCTCGAGTACCTCGACCACATCGCAGAGCGCGCGTCCGGGCCGGCCGAGGCGGAGCTGGCCTGATGCCCCGCGGTGCCGGTCGCTCGGGCGACCGCTCACGGCTAGCGCGCGCAAGCCACGCGGGGCGTCGCGCGTGGCCGCTGATCCTGATGGCGTGGGAACGGTGGCAGGCGCTCTCGGACGAGGAAAAAGAGCGCTACCGGCGCCAGGCCCGCGAGTACGCCGAGCGGGGCCGCAAGGTCATCGACGACGCACGCAAGCGGCGAAGCGGCAGCGGCAGCGGCAAGCGGCGCCGCTAGTCGAGCCGGTTCTCCAGCGGGATCGGCCCCGGGTTCGCCGGCAACTCGGGCTCGGGCGCGCCGGTGGGCTCGTCGTCGTCGGGCATCTCCACCCCCAGGCGCTCGGCCAGCTCACCCGTCTCGTACATCTCCATCACGATGTCGCACCCGCCCACCAGCTCGCCGTCGATGAACAGCTGCGGGATCGTCGGCCAACCCGACAGGTCGGACAGCTCCTCCCTGATGCGGGGATCGGGCAGGATGTCGAGCGCCGCGTAGCGCACGCCGAGCGCGTTCAAGGCACCGGAGGTGCGCAGGGAGAAACCGCACCGGGGCTGCTCCGGGGTGCCCTTCATGAAGAGCATGACCTTGTTCTCTGCGATGGCGTTCTCGATGAAGTCGTGTATCTCGGTGTTGGTCACTGCGATCCTTCCGGAGTCGAGGTCTTGATCGAGAGTGCGTGGATCGGGCCGCCAACCTCGTCGCCGAAGACGCCGTACACGAGCTTGTGCTGCTCGATCCGGCTGAGCCCGTCGAAACGGTCCGACACGACCTCCGCGCGAAAGTGGTCGCCGCCGCCCGTGAGATCCTCGACGCGAACGAGGGCGCCCGGGAACGCGTCCCGGATGCGGCTTTCGAGTTCTGCGCTGGTTGGCATGGCAACCTCCAATGCTACATTTACTGAAGCATGGTGAAGCTGAGTGACACGGCGGCCGAGAAGGTCCGCGCCTTCCTCTCCCAGCAGGATACGGAGGGCGAGGTCGGGCTACGCGTCGGGGTCCGGGGCGGAGGCTGCTCCGGGTTCCAGTACGCCCTCGCGCTCGATGAGAAGCGGGACGACGACGAGGTGTTCGACGCCGACGGTGTACGCGTCTTCGTCGATCCGGCCAGCATGCGCTACGTCGACGGCTCCGAAGTCGTCTGGACCGAGAGCTTTCAGGGCTCCGGCTTCGAGGTGACCAACCCCAACGTGGTCGCGTCGTGCGGATGCGGATCGTCTTTCCGCGTCGCGGACGAAGAGCCCAGCTGCGGCGCCTAGCGCGTCGCCTGCCGTCGTCATCGGTCGCTCGCCTGCATAGCAGGCGTCGCTCCCTGCTTCCTCGGCATGCTCGCGCTAGACGCCGCGGGTGGCGCCTAGCGCACGCCCGGCACGCCGCGGAACTGGAACGCCTCCGGCTCGCGGCCGGCCTGCACGTACCAGCACTCGCCGGACACGTCTTCGGTGAAGAGGCGCAGGACGGCGTCGGCCACGGCCTCCGCCGGGATGATGGGGACGCCCGAGGCCTCCAGCGCCTCCCGGATCGGGTCGATGATGGCCGAGTCGGAGAACCCCGGGCAGACGGCGTTGAAGCGGATTCCGTCGTCCCCGAGACCCAGGCCCAGTGAGCGCGCCAGGCCCACGACAGCGTGCTTGTTCGCGGCGTACAGCGGGTCGTAGGGCACCGATGTGAGCCCCGCCAGCGAAGCGGTGGCCACGATCGCGCCCCCGCCGCGTGCACGCAGTGCGGGCAGCGCCGCGTGCGTCCCGAACACCACCCCGTCGAGGTTGGCCCCCATCGCCCGGCGATAGAGGGCCAGGTCGAAGTCGTCCCCAACCCCGCAGCCGCTCGCTACGCCCGCATTGAGGTGCACCAGGTCGAGCCCGCCGAAGCGCTCGACGCACACCGCCACCGCGGCGCGGTTGCTCTCGAGGTCCGCGACGTCGGTGGCGACGAAGGCGCCGCCGACCTCGCCGGCAACCCGCTCGCCGGCCGCCGCGTCGAGATCTGCCACCACGACCCTCGCCCCGCGCTCGGCCAAGGCCGCCACGACCGCCCGCCCTAGGCCGTTTGCACCGCCCGTGACGAGCGCGACCTTGCCGGCGACGTCCACGCGCTATGAGACCGGCTCGTTGTCGAGCGAGCGCCACAGATAGAGGCAGGCGAGCGAGCGATGCGGCCGCCACGGCAGCGCCAGCTGCTCGAGCTCGGCGGGCGCCGGCAGCTCGTCGAGCCCGTAGGCGATCTGAACGGCACGCCGAATACCCAGGTCGCCGACGGCCAGGACGTCGGGTCGCTTGAGGTGGAAGATCAGGAACATGTCGGCGGTCCACTGGCCGAGGCCCTTGACGGCAGTGAGCTGGGCGGCCACGTCCTCGTCGGAGAGCTCCGTCAGGCGGTCGAGTTGCAGCTCGCCGTCGATCACGTGCTCCGCCAGCGACCGCAGGTACGTGGCTTTGGCGCGCGACAGCCCCGCGCTCCGCAGCTCCTCCGGATCTGTGGCGAGCAGTTGCTCGGGCGACGGGGTCTCGCCGTTGAACACACCCGTGAGCCGCTCGTAGATCGTGCGAGCCGCCTTCGTTGACAGCTGCTGACCGACGATCGCACGCAGCAGCGCCCCGTACGCGTCCGCCGGGCGCCCGCGCGACCGCTCCCTCTCGTCGAGCGGGCCCTGCGCCTTCACGAGTCCGCGCATCACCGGGTCGGCCTCGAGCAGGTGCTGCA
Source organism: uncultured Thermoleophilaceae bacterium (assembly GCA_963802855.1). Taxonomy (GTDB): domain Bacteria; phylum Actinomycetota; class Thermoleophilia; order Solirubrobacterales; family Thermoleophilaceae; genus JAAYBF01. Next base: position 419,825 of record CAWDJP010000007.1, on the reverse strand, counting down.
TGGCGTCATCCCCCGCACCGACCGGCACGGTGCGGCTGCCGGCGCTAGGCCGCGGCACGCCGGGGTCCGTGGAAGGGGTCCTCGAGCTCGCCCAGCGGCGTCGACGGCTCGTCGCCGAACAGCCACTCGCGGGCGATCCGGTGCCAGTTGGCCGTAGCGCCGAGCTGGCCGAGCACCCCGAGCACGAGCGCCTCCATGCGGCGAGCCAGCATCGCATCCGGTGGCATCGTCTCGCGCCGCATCAGCTCCCAGTGGCGCGAGCGGGGATCGCCGAAGTCGATCAGCACCTCACCCACCAGCACGCGGTCGATCGTCACCTCTCGGTCCTCGATGTACCAACGGGTCACGTCGCGAAAGTGGTCGAGGACCGCCTCGGGCGCCAACGCCGGATCGTCGGCGGCGAAGAAACCCATGCGCGCCAGGTGGGCATGGAGGCCCTGCGCATCGCCCTCCATGCCCAGCCGGATCGCCTCCACCTCCAGGTCGAGGTGCTCGCGGCCGAGCTTCTTTGTCATGCCGAAGTCGAGGAACGCGACGCGGCCGTCGGGCATCAGCTTGTAGTTGCCTGGATGGGGGTCGCCGGAGAAGTGGCCGTTGCGGTAGAGGGAGCCGAAGAAGAACCTGAACACGATCTCGCCGAAGCGATCGCGGTCCTCCACGGGCAACTCGCGCACCTCCTCGAAGCTGATCCCCTCGACCCATTCCGTCACGAGCACGCGCTCGCGCGAGAGCGACGTGACGACGTCGGGGACCACGACGAATGGATGCTCGCGCCACGCGCGCGCGAACGCCCGCTGAGCCTGCGCCTCCTGCTCGTAGTCGAGCTCGTCGGACAGCCGCTCGCGGATCTCCGTCGTCATCGCCTTGGCATCCATGCCCGGCGCGATCCGCTTGGCCACGCGCATGATCAGGCCGAGGTTCTGGAGGTCGGACCGCACGGCCTGGGCGACGCCCGGGTACTGGACCTTCACCGCCACGTCGCGGCCGTCGTGGAGCGTGGCGCGATAGACCTGGCCGATCGACGCCGCGGCGATCGCGTTCTCGTCGAAGTCCGCGAACAGCTCGGAAAGCGGGTCGTCGAGCTCGGTCTCGATCACCTTGCGCATGTCCTTGAAGGCCACGCGCGGCGCAGAGTCGCGCAGCTCGGCCAGCTTCTCCTGGATGCGGTGCTGGAACTCCTCCGGGAACGCGCCGGTGTCGATGAACGAGGCAACCTGCCCAACCTTCATGGCCGCGCCCTTCATGTTTCCGAGCACGTCGAGTATCTGCTCCGCGGCCTCCGCCTGGCGGCGCGTGACCGCCTCGCGACGGGCCTCTTCGCCCCGGGTGAGGTTGGCCGCCCTGGTGGCGTAGTTGCGCGCTGTCTGGCCGCCTGCCAAGCCGGCGACCTTGGCGGTGCGGCGGATCCGGCCGGTCGGGATCGAGCTGTCCTTCTCCTGCGCCACGCAGCAAGGGTACGCTGCGCGCCGTGCGACTGGTCACCTTCGACGCGGGGGAAGGGCCGTGCGCCGGGGCACTGCGTGACGGCGGGGTAGTGCCCTTGAGCGAGCCCGGCGAGGGCGGATTGGGGGCGCTGTTGCGACGCGGCCCGATCGCCGGGCGCGGCGGCGGTGAGCCCATCGAGCTCGCCGGGATAGCGCTCCTCCCACCGGTGACCAACCCTCAGAAGATCGTCTGCATCGGGCTCAACTACCGCTCGCACGCAGCGGAGCAGGGGGCCGACCCGCCGGAGACGCCGACGATCTTCGCCAAGTTCGCGAATGCGCTCGCCGCGCCGGGGGCGCAGGTGTCGCTACCCGCGTACAGCTCCAAGGTCGACTACGAGGCGGAGGTCGCGTTCGTCATCGGGCGGCGGTGCAAGGACGTCTCCGAGTCGGATGCCCTCGACCACGTGGCCGGCTACACGCTGCTCAACGACCTCTCCGCACGCGACTTCCAGTTCAAGACGCCCCAGTGGATGCCCGGCAAGGTGTTCGACGGCTCGGCGCCGTGCGGCCCGGCGCTCGTGACGCCCGACGAGGCCGGTGACCATGACGCGATCGAGATCGCGCTTACGCTCAACGGCGAGGAGATGCAGCGCGGGTCGACCGCCGACCTGGTGCATTCGGTGCCGGCGCTGGTGGCGTACCTGTCGAAGCTGATGACGCTCGAGCCTGGTGACGTGGTCTCCACGGGGACCCCGGCGGGCGTGGGCAGCCTGCGCGATCCACGGGTGTGGCTGAAGCCGGGCGACGAGGTCGTGATCAGCTCGCCCCAGCTCGGCGAGCTGGTGACGAGGCTCGCCTAGGCGCTCACGACCTCGACGTCCTCTCCGATGGCCTCGGCCAGCAGATCTGAGTTGCGCTGCGCCGACCAGATCGCGACCGTCGGGTCGGTGCCCGCGCCGTCGGTCGTCGCCAACAGGCGCACGCCTGCCTTGTGCTGCTCCAGCCGCACGCCGGCGACCGCCTGGTCGCGGCTGCGCTCGAGCTGCTCGGCGAGCCGGATGATCCCGCTGAGCACGCGCAGCCGCGTTCCATCACCCTTCCGCTCGAGCGCACCCAACGCGCTGGCGTCGGGCTCGCCCTTGCGGTGCCAGCGCGCGATCAGCGCGATCATCTCCACCTCCCGCGGGTCGTAGCCGGGCAGGCCGGCGTTGAGGATCAGGTAGTGGGAGTGGCGGTGGTGGTCGTCGTAGTCGATCGTGACGCCGATGTCGTGCAGCAGGCACGCGGCCCAGAGCAGGTCCCGTTCCTCGGCACCGAGCGCGTGCAGGCCGACCTCGCCGAGGCCGTCGAACATCTGCAGCGACAGACGGGCCACGTGCTTCACGTGCTCGTCATCGGTCCGGAAGCGATGCGCCAGGTTCTCGACGGCCTCGCGGCGGACGTCCTCGAGCAGTGGTGGATCACGGTCCCCCAACAGCCGCTCGAAGAAGACGCCTTCGCGCAGGCCGGCCTCGCTCGCCTCGAGGGCGTCGAAGCCACCGTTCTCCATCGCGGCCGCCACGACCATCGCTCCCCCCAGGATCACATCGCCCCGGTCCGGCTTTATTCCCCGGATCGAGCCGCGCCGCGACGCCGGCCGGTCCGCCAGCAACTCGATCAGCTCCTCGATCGCGTCACGCGTCAGCCGGAAGCCCTGCACGTCCACGTCCGACAGGCCGAGACGCTTCTGCGCCGCGGCGGCCAGGTTTCGGATCGTCCCGCCGACCCCGGCAAGCCGGAGCCCGGTTCCCGCCTCCCACCACTCGAACTCGTCGAGCGTCCGGGAGACGTGACGCCGCAAGGCCTTCAACTGCTTCGAGCTCGCGTCCTCATCGGGCAGGAACGCCTCGCTCACACGCACGGCGCCCAGGCGCACAGACTCCGCCTCGCGCAACCGACGCTCGGCGAGCCGCATGATCTGCACGCTGCCGCCGCCGACGTCGATGCCGAACCCGTCGGTGACGGTCGTCGAGTTGGCGATTGCGAGGTAGCCGTACCACGCCTCCTCGGCGCCGGTGATGACGCGCACCCTGAGCCCGGTCCGATCCTCGATCGCGCGCAGGAGCTCGTCCCGGTTGGCGGCGTCGCGGATCGCGCTCGTGGCCACCGCGTCCACGCGGTCCACACCCGACGCGTTGAGGAACGACGAGAACACGGATGCGGTGTTCACAGCCCGCTCCATCGGCTTGGGCTTGAGCACCCCCTCGTCACCCATGCCGGCGCTGACGCGGGTGGCCTCGCGGATCTCGTCCGCCAGGCTCCACCAGCTACCGGGCTCGTACTGGAACACCACCAGCCGGAACGAGTTCGACCCCATGTCGATCACGGCCATGCGTTCCACTGCGTGGGATGATCGCTGTTAATGGGTACGGAAGTGATCGCGCTCGTCAAGCACGACTGTCCAACGTGCGATCGGCTGCTGCCTGCGCTCAGCTCGGCGGCCGCCTCCGGGGCGCCGATCCGGATCCTCTCCCAGTCGGGAGCGGCCGACACGGCGGGGCAGGCCACCCGGCTCGGGCTTGCCGCGGTGCCGGCCCTGGACGAGGGTCTCGAGGCTTCGCAGCGCTTCGACCCGGACGCGGTTCCCGCGGTCGTGCTGTTGGAGGGAGGCGTCGAGCGCGCCCGCGTTGAAGGCATCGATCGCGAGCGTCTCGCCGCCTTGTTGGAGGATGCGTGCCCCGAGGTGGACCTGGACGGGTTGCCAGAGCGGCGGCCCGGATGCGCGAGCATCACCCGCGATCCGATCGTGGCCGACAGGCTGGCCGCCGCTCGCGCCCGCGCGGATGGCCGGATCCGCTCGCGCACCGTGGCGGTGGGGGAGCTGGAGGACGTGTTCGATGCGCTCCATGACCGTGGTGTGACCGACGGCCTGCCGGTGGTGCCGCCCACCCCGGAGCGCGTCGTGCGGATGCTGGCAGCGACCGGCCGTGACCCCCAGGAGGTGGTCGGAGTGCTCGGTCCGTACGACGGGGAGGCCACGGTGGAGAAGGTGGCGATCAACGCCGTCATGGCCGGCTGTCCGCCGCCGGCGCTCCCGGTGGTGCTCGCCGCCGTCGAGGCCGCCTGTGTCGAGGAGTTCGCCATGCACGGGCTGCTCGCCACCACATACCCGGCCGGCCCCACGGTCGTGGTCAGCGGCCCTCTCGCCGAGCGGGTCGGCATGAACTCGGGCGGCAACGCGCTCGGTCAGGGCAACCGGGCGAACCTCACGATCGGCCGGGCGCTCCAGCTCACCGTCCGCAACATCGGCGGCGGGAAGCCCGGCGAGGAGGACCGCGCCACACACGGCCAGGCCGGCAAGCTCGGCTCCTGCTTCGCCGAGCGGATCGCGGACTCGCCGTGGGAGCCGCTCTCGGAGGAGCGCGGCCTTCCCGAGGGCGAGACCGGGGTCACGCTGATGGCGACAGAGGCCCCGCGCGTGATCGTCGACCAGCTGGCGCGCGAGCCGGACGGCCTGTGCGCGTCGCTCGCGCTCGCGCTCGAGTCGGTGGCACACCCCAAGCAGCGCCTCGCCTTCGACGCGATGCTGGTGGTGGGGCCCGAGCACGCGAACGTATTCCGCGCCGCCGGATGGTCGAAGCAGCAGGTGCGCCAGAGGCTGTTCGAGCTCACGCACAGCCCGGCCGGCCAGATCGCCCGCGGGGCGGGCGGGTCGCCGGAGGGAGTCGACCCGCAGTTCGTGACCGATCCCGACATGCCGATCGCCAAGTTCGCCACGCTCGAGCGGATCCTGATCGTGCACGCCGGCGGCGACGCGGGGCTGTTCAGCATGGTCTACGGATCGTGGGCCGCCGGCGAGATAGGCTCGCAGCCGGTGACGAGGAGCGTGCATCCGTGGCTTCCCTGATGAACGAGGGCAGCCATTCGCTCGTGCTGCTCGACCCCACCTCCGAGCGCCAGCCGGCAGGGCTGGCGCTGGCCGCTCCGATCGAGGGGCCGGCGCGCATCGCGCTGCTGGACATCCGCAAGCCGCGTGGCGACGTGTTCCTGGACGAGCTCGAGCTGCTGCTGACCGAGCGCGGCCACACGGTCGAGCGCACCGCCAAGCCGACGTTCACCAAGACCGCGCCGGCGGACCTGCGGCGCGAGATCGCCGAGCGCTGCGACGCCGTTATCGAGGCGCTCGCCGATTGAGGCTCCTGCGTGTCGTGCGGTCTGCGCGACGTGCTCGAGTTCGAGCGGGAGGGCAAGCCGGCGCTGCTGGTGGCGTCGAGCGCCTTCGCGGACACGGCCTCCAAGCAGGCGGCGGCGTTGGGTCAGCCCGCCGCGCGGCGGCTGTTCGTGACCCATCCGGTCCAGGATCGCGACGACGAAGAGATGCGCGCGATGGCGCGCGACGTGGCTGCTGCCGCGCTCGTAGCGCTCTCAACGCGGCCGTCCCTATAATCGCCCGCCGCCGCCAACCGGGTCGGCAGGGCTCGGTTCCTCACTGCAATGGCCATCTCCGCGGGCACACCCGAGCATCCCCTGCGAGTCGCGATCGTCGGCTCGGGCCCGGCTGGCTTCTACGCCGCGGGCCATTTGCTGAGCGCAAAGGAGGTGACTGCCGAGGTCGACATGTTCGACCTCCTGCCGACCCCATTCGGGCTCGTGCGTGCGGGCGTCGCCCCCGATCACCCCAAGATCAAGTCCGTCACGCGGGTGTACGAAAAGACCGCGGCGAAGCCGAGCTTCCGCTTCTTCGGCAACGTGCGCGTGGGCGAGGACGTGACGCACGCCGAGCTGAAGGAGCGCTACCACGCGGTGATCTACGCGGTCGGCGCCCAGACGGACCGAAGCATGGGGATCCCCGGCGAGGATCTGCCTGGGAGCTGGGCCGCCACCGAGTTCGTTGCCTGGTACAACGGGCACCCGGACTTTCGCGACCTGGAGTTCGACCTCTCCTGCAAGCGCGCGGCCGTGATCGGCAACGGCAACGTGGCGATGGACGTGGCCCGAATGCTCGTCCTCCCGCGCGAGGAGCTGGAGACCACCGACACCGCCGACCACGCGATCGACCCGATGGCGGACAACGCGATCGAGGAGGTCGTGATCATCGGCCGCCGCGGCCCGGCCCAGGCAGCGTTCACCAACCCCGAGCTGCTCGAGCTCGGTGAGCTGACCCAGGCCGACGTGATCGTCGACCCCGCCGAGATCGAGCTGGACGACCACAGCGCCCGCTCGATCGAGGGCGAGGGCGAGATCACCCCGCGCAGGAACGTCGAGATCCTGACCGAGTACTCGCGCCGGGAGCCCGAGGGCAAGCCCAAGCGAGTAATGCTGCGGTTCCTGCGCTCGCCGGTCGCGATCAGGGGGGACGCCAAGGTGGAGGCGATCGAGCTCGTGCGCAACGAGCTCGAGCACGGCAGCGACGGCCGCCTGCGCGCCCAGGCGACGGGCGAGCACGAGACGCTGGAGGTCGGGCTCGTCTTCCGATCGATCGGCTACCGCGGGGTCCCCATCGAGGGGGTGCCGTTCGACGAGTGGCACGGGGTGGTCCCGAACGAGGAGGGCCGCGTCATGGACCCGCACGAGCAGCACGCGATCCCGGGCGAGTACGTGGTCGGCTGGATCAAGCGCGGGCCCTCCGGAGTGATCGGCACCAACAAGCGCGACGCGCAGGAGACCGTGGATCACGTCCTCGAGGACCTGTCCGAGGGGCGCCTGCCAGAGCCGACCGACGCCGATCCGGCATCCGTCGAGACACTGGTCGCAGAGCGCAAGCCCGACTTCGTGTCCTATGCGGGCTGGGAGGCGATCGACGCCGTCGAGAAGGCAGCCGGCGAGCCCCAGGGCCGCCCGCGGGTGAAGCTGACGCGCGTCGAGGAGATGCTGGACGCGGCGCGCGGCGCCGCGGCGGGCTCCCGCGAATAGCCCGCGCTCAGGGCACCGAGCGCAGCGCGGAAACCGATTCGCCGTCGAGCGCATCCAGCGCGCGCTCGACGGGCGCCGAGATGCAGGTGAAGATCGGGGTCTCGGACTCCGTGTAGCTGCTCGACTCGGTCCCGCGCAGCTCCTGAACGAGGTCGAGGAACTCGCCCGGCTCGTCGGCGTTGAAGGACACGACGAACTCCTGGTCGTCCAGGCCATATGAGTAGGCCGTGTTGATCTCGATGCCGCCGTAGCGCTTGCCCGTCTCGATGTGGCTACGCATGATTCGCATCCGCTCCTCAGCTGGCAGGAGGTACCACTCGCGCTTCTTCCACATCGGGTAGACGATCAGGTATCTGGCGTCCGCGCCAGGGCGCGGCTCCAGCGGCAGCGGCTCCTCCGAGTACATCGACTCCTTCGTCATCGCCAGGTAGGAATGTGCGATCTCGGCGAAGCGCATCAGCCCGCTCTGGTTGAGCAACACGTGCAGCTCGTGAATGCGGTCGAGACTGAGTGAGACGGAGCGGATCATCAGGTCGCAGTCACCGCGCGTGCCCACGAGCGAGTACGCGCGGAGATGGTGGTCCTCGGCGAAGTCGGCGCACGCGGCGGCGAACTCGCGCTTGTCCTGCGCGCGCTGCTCCGGGCTGCGCCGCCGCCACTCCGGCAGCACCCGGATGAAGGTGAATTTGACGAAGTTCCGATGGCTCATCTGGTGCACGGAGTGTGGCGTATCGGAGCGGTGCTCTACCATGGCGCGGTGCGCGTTGGGCTCGTCTCCCCGTACTCGTACACGTATCCGGGCGGAGTCGGCCGCCACGTAGAGGCCCTTGCAGAGGAGCTCTTGGGTCGAGGACACGACGTTTCGCTCCTCGCCCCCTACGACCCCGACGACCGTCTCGCGCGTGTCATGCATCGCGGCGCTCAGCCGGATCGGCGGCCCGTGCCCGAGTACCTCATCCCGCTCGGCCGGACGGTGGGGCTGCCGATGAACGGCGCCGTCTCCAATCTCGGGCTCTCGAGCCAGGCGGTCGGCACGCTCGGCCGTGAGCTCCGCAACGGCGGCTACGACGTGGTGCACGTGCACGAGCCGAACGCCCCCTTCGTGAGTTGGTTCGCCACCGAGGCAGCGCGCACCCCACTGGTGGGCACGTTCCACTGCTACTCGCGCAACCCGTTCTCCAACGGGTTCGCCGCCAACGTGGCGGGCGCGCGACGGCTCTTCAACAAGCTGCACGTGCGGATCGCAGTGTCGGAGGCCGCGCGTTGGACCTGCGAGCGCTTCTACGGCGGGAGCTACCGGATCGTCCCCAACGGCGTGGACCTGGCAGCTGCCCGCCCCGCGCACGCGAACGGGCGCCACGCGCTCGAGATCCTCTTCGTAGGCCGAGCGGAGGCGCGCAAGGGCCTGCCCGTGCTGTTGCGCGCGTTCGAGGCGTTGCGCGGCGCCGGGATAGAGGCGCGACTGACGGTTGCCGGCGCCACCGATGAGGAGGTCGCGCCGCTGCTGCTCGACCCCGAGGGGGTTCATGTGGCCGGGCGCGTCAGTGACGAGGAGAAGTGGCGCCTGCTCGGCGAGTCCGATCTGCTCTGCGCGCCGTCGCTGGGCGGAGAGAGCTTCGGCATGGTGCTGACGGAGGCGTTCGCGTCCGCGACGCCGGTGGTGGCCTCGGACATCGCTGGATATCGCGACGTCGTGCGCCACGGAGTCGACGGCCTGCTCGTGCCCGCGGCGGATCCGGCGGCGTTGGGTGAGGCCCTGTGCGAGTTGGCACTGGCCCCCGATCGCCGCGCGACGATGTCGGCCGCCGCACGTGAGCGCGCACAGCGCTTCTCCTGGCCGCGCGTGGCCGACGAGGTCCTCGACGCCTACGCGGACGCGGTCGAGATGCCTGCGCCCGCCACCCGTCCCGAGCGGGCGAAAGCGCGACTCGGTCTGGTCACCGCCGATCCGGGGCCGGTCATCAGGCCGAAGCGGCTGCCGTCGATCGAGCCCGATGCTCCACCTGCCCGCCGCCGCACCGCGGTGCGCGTGGCTCGGCGCGCGGCCGTGCTCGGTGCCGCAGCAGCCGGCATCGGGCTGGCCGCCATGGCGCTCGAGCACATCGGCATCCAGTCGATCGGGCGCGCCGTGGTGGCGGCCACCCCGGTCTGGGTGCTCACCGCCTTCGCCCTCATGTGCGCCTCGATGCTGCTGCGTGCGGAGTCCTGGCACGCCATCCTGCGCGCCGCCCTGCCGGGCACTCGAGTGCGACGCCGCGACGCCGCACGCGCCACGATGATCGGCGTGCTCATGTCGGCAACCCTGCCCGCGCGGTTGGGCGAGCCCTCGCGTGCACTGATCATGGCCCGTCGGGTCGGTCGTGTGCGCGACAGGCTGCCTGTCGTGCTCGGAACGCTCGTCTCCCAGACGCTGCTCAACATCTTGGCGCTCGTCGTACTGGGCACCATGATGTTCGCCACCGTCGGCATCTTCCGCGGGGGAGAGGACGCGCTGGTGTTCGCAACGCTCGCGCCCGTTGGTGCTGATCGCCGTTCTCGTAGCCGCTCCCGCGTTCCTTCGGCGTGGCAAGCCGTCGCGCTTCGTGCGAGTGCAGCAGGCCCTTGCGCTGGCCCGGTCCGCGATGGTCCAGGTCCGCAGCGGGCTGGCGGTCTTCCGCCAGCCGCGGCTCGGTGGATGGGCCGCGCTGATGCAGCTCAGCGCCTGGGCGGTCCAGCTGCTGGCGTGCTACTCCTGCTCGTCGCGCTCGGCCTCGACGGGCGCGCCGGGATCGGCGCGGCCGCGGCCGTTCTCTTCGCGGTCAACGTGACCGCCGCCCTGCCGGCAACGCCCTCGAACCTCGGCGTGTTCCAGGCCGCGTGCGTGGCGGTGCTCTCCGCCTACGGCGTCGGCAAGACGGACGCGCTGGCCTACGGGATCATCCTTCAGGCGGTGGAGATCGGCACCGCGCTGGCCATGGGCATGCCCGCGCTCGTGCGCGAGGGGATGACGTGGAAGGACCTGCGCCTGCGGGCCCTGCACGCCACGCCGGTCGAGTTGCGTCGCGCGCGGACGCGCGAGCCCGCCGAGGTCGAGGGCTAGCCCGCAATGTCGCGCCGGGTCGTGCCGCTCTCGCGGGGCGTTCGGCTCTCGATTCTGGTGGCGTGCGCCGCCTTGCTCTCGGTGCTGAGCGCGCCAGGCGCCGAGGCCTACTGGTTCGGTGGCCAGCGGTGGCCGAACAAGGTCATCACGGTCTCGAGCGAGGCCTCCGCGCTACGACCGGGCGGTGGCGAAGGCCATCGCGGGTCTGGAACGGCGCGCGCGTCGGCGTCCGCCTCCAGCTCGCATCGAGCAGGCGCGCCCGGCTGCTGATTCGTTACGGCCGGGGGACTAGCAAGGGCTATACGGGCTGCGAGGGCGTGAACGGCGCTGCGGTGCTCGGCTACCCCGGCCCCGGCTACCTCGCCAGCGTCGTGTCGGTGCGGCGCTCGTGTCGCAGCGAGCGATTGCGGGTTGCCACGGCGGTCCACGAGCTCGGCCACGTCCTCGGGCTCGGCTCACGAGGATCGCCGCTGCTCGATCATGAACTCGCGTGTGTCGCTGCGCACGGCGGTGCCGGCTCTCTGCAGCGGAGCCGCCGCTCGCGCCATCGCGCGCAAGTACCTGTCGGGCGACGACGTACGTGGGGCACGAGCCCTGTATCGCCGGCGTCCCCCGCGGTCGATCCGCGGGTGGCGCTCTTCAACCCGGGTGACGGCGCTCGGATTCGCGCCCGCGGTGGGAGGTCGAGTTCCAGGCGGTCTGGCGCAATCCCAAGCTCTCGTATCGGTGGCGCTTCGGCGATCCGGACGAGCGGGCGGTCCAACTCGGCCTCCGGGCTCGATAGCCGACGCATAGCTTCTCCGGGCGTGGGAGCTACACGGTCACCCTCACGGTGAGCGACGGCGGCGCAATGATCGCGAGGCGGCGGCAGTGCGTCGTGATTCGCTGAGGTCGGCCCCGCCCGACCGCCGCACGGGTATAAAGGACGGCGTGCCCGAGCTCGCGCCAGGCTCCGTCGTCGCCGGCTGCCGCATCGACGCGGTCGTGGGTCGCGGAGGGATGGGCGTGGTCTACGCGGCCACCCAGCTCGCGCTGCAGCGGCCGGTGGCGCTGAAGGTGATCGTCCCGGAGCTGGCGAGCGACCTGGAGTTCCGCCAGCGGTTCGAGCGCGAGTCCCGCCTCGCCGCCTCGATTGAGCATCCGAACGTGATCCCGGTCCACGAGGCGGGGGAGGGCGACGGCCTCCTGTACCTGCTGATGCGCTACATCGAGGGGACAGACCTGCGCGAGCTGATCGTTGCGGAGGGGCCGCTGGCGCCCGAGCGCGCCGCGCGGCTCGTGGCCCAGACGGCGTCCGCGCTTGCTGCCGCTCATCGCCGCGGGCTGGTTCACCGCGACGTGAAGCCCGCCAACGTCCTGGTCGCCCGCGGCGAGGGCGAGGAGGAGCACTGCTACCTGACGGACTTCGGGATCGCCCGCGACGTCGGGGCCGAGACCGCGCTCACCCGGACCGGCTCGGTGGTCGGAACGGTCGACTATCTGGCGCCGGAGCGGATCGAGGGCGCGCGGGGTGAGCCACCCGCCGACATCTACGCGCTCGGCTGCGTGCTGTTCCAGACGCTGACCGGGGAGGTGCCCTACAAGCGCGACACCGAGCCCGCGAAGATGTTCGCGCACATCAGCGCGCCGGTGCCCTCGGTGCGCGCCCTGCGACCGGAGACGGCGGCGGACCTCGATGCGATCACGGCAAAGGCCATGGCAAAGGCGCCCGAGGATCGGTTCGAGTCGGCGGGAGAGATGTTTCGTGCCCTGCAGGCGGTCACGGGCGACTTGCGGCCGCGGCCGGGTGCGCCCCCCACGAGCGAGCGCACACGGGCCGCCGCGACGAAGGCGGGGCCAACTCGTCCCGCCGCCGAGCCCGCCGCGCCGCCGCCCGCTGCGCCTACACCCGCCGCGCCTACACCCGCCGCGCCTACACCCGCCGCGCCTACACCGGCCGCGCCGCCGCCCCCCGCGCCTACGGCGGGCGGGCCTACCCAGCCGGCGGAGCCGCCATCCCCCGCGGGTGCGGCCGCCCCCCGCGCGGAGCCGCGCAGTCGCCGTCGCGCCATCGCGGCGGGGGGCGTGGCGCTCGCCGCTGCCCTCGCGGTCCTGGGCTTCCTCCTCCTCGGGGGGGAGGACAAGAAGGACGACACCCCTGCACAGGCCGGTGATGGGTCGCTCGGAGAGCTGGCTCCGCGCGCGCTCCCGCCGATCGCGGTCGGCGCCGGCGCCGACGGTGTGGCCGTCGGGGCGGGCTCGGTCTGGGTGGCGAACAAGGACGACGACGTGGTGATGGAGGTCGATCCTGGGCCGGGGCGGATCCTCCGCCGGATCGCGGTCGGGCGCGAGCCCGACAGCATCGCCGTCGGGGAGAACGCTGTCTGGGTGACCAACACGGGGGACGACACGGTGAGCCGCATCGACCCCGAGTCGGGCGAGGTCGTCGACACGATCGACGTGGGAGACGAGCCCGAGGGCATCGCCGTCGGCGGTGGAGCCGTCTGGGTTGCGAACGCCGCTGCGGGCAGTGTCACTCGGATCGATCCGGAGGGCGGGACGAGGACTTCGGAGGTCGGGGGCGGTCCGATCCAGATTGCCGTCAGGCCCGAGGCGGTGTGGGTCACTCTCACCGAGGACGACGCCTCGGTCTCACTCGATCCCGCCACGGGCCGCACGACCGGAAAGCCCGTTCCCGTGGAGGGTGCGCCGCGGGGGATTGCGTTTGCCGGCGGGATGCTCTGGATCTCCGCCACGAAGGCCGACCAGATCGCGGTGATGGACCCCTCCGCCCGGAAGGTCGTCGCGCGGGTGCCCGTGGAGGGAAACCCGCGCGAGGTCCGCGAGGGCGAAGGCGCGGTGTGGGTGACGATGGCCGACGCGGGCACCGTGAACGCCATCAGCGTCGCCTCGCGGAAGGTGGCCGCCACCGTGAACGTGGAAGGCTCGCCCTTCGGGCTCGCGGTCGGCGAGGGACGAGTGTGGGCGGCCAGCCTGGACCGCGGGCTGCTGACGCCGATCGACCCCCGGGGCGGCTGAGGCCCGGCGGCGACGGCGATGGGTAAGGGGGAGGGTTTCTCTCGAGCTATCCCGATTAGGGGTCGTGTGGCGACCCCAGGGCGGGATTGCTTCCCAGATTTGCCTCGACGGCCAGGCTCTGGCTCCCCTTACCCAGCCCTACTCAGGCGCGGAGGCGGCCCACCGCCAGATGACCCCGACGCCGACAGGAGCAACCTTGACACGAGCTTGTCAAGGTTGAATTTGATTCGGTAGCCTCTCTGAACCCGATGGCCCGCGATTTTCTTCAGACCGTGGCGCAGCGCGTCGTCATCTTCGACGGCGGGATGGGAGCCACCCTCGAGCAGTTCGACCTCACGCAGGAGGACTACGGCGGCCTGCAGGGCAAGTGCCACGAGGCGCTGGTCCTCAACCGTCCCGACGTGATCGAGGGCGTCCACACTTCGTTCGTCGAGGCGGGCGCCGACGTCGTGGAGACCGACACCTTTCAGGCCAGCCGCCTGAAGCTGGACGAGTGGGGACTCGGCGAGCACACCGTCGAGATCAACACGAAGGCGGCGGAGATCGCCCGCAAGGCGGTCGGCGAGGACCGCTTCGTGGCCGGCTCGATCGGCCCCACGGGCCACCTTCCGGCATCCGATGACCCCACGCTGGGGAAGATCACCTTCGCCGAGCTGGTCGAGGTGTTCACCGAGCAGGCCGAGGGCCTGGTCAGCGGCGGCGCGGACCTCATCATCATCGAGACCGCGCAGGACATCCTCGAGGTCAAGGCGGCCGTCTTCGGCGCCCGCGAGGCGTTCCGCACCACGGGGAAGACGCTTCCGATCCAATGCTCGGTCTCGCTGCTGCCCAACGGCGGCAAGATGCTGCTCGGCACCGATATCGAGTCGGTGCTCACCACCCTCACCGCGCTCGACGTGCAGGTCATCGGCCTGAACTGCTCGACCGGGCCCGAGGACATGCGCGACGCCATCCGCTACCTGGGCCAGAACACCCCCGTGCCGGTCCACTGCATCCCCAACGCGGGCATCCCGATCCAGGGTCCCGAGGGCGAGACGATCTTCCCCGAGGAGCCCGAGCCACTGGCCACCACGCTGGCCGAGTTCGTCGAGAAGAGCGGCGTGACCATCGTCGGCGGCTGCTGCGGCACGACGCCGGATCACATCCGCGCGATCGTCGAGCGGGTCGGCGGCCGGGAGGCCGGCCCCCGCCCGGAGCCCGGTCCGCCGATGGTGTCGAGCATGATGACCGCCACCGCGCTGGCCCAGGAGCCCGCCCCGACGATCGTCGGGGAGCGCGTCAACTCGCAGGGCTCGCGGCGAGCCAAGGCGCTGCTGCTGGAGGACGACTACGACGGCCTGCTGCAGATCGCCACCGGCCAGGTGGAGGGCGGCGCGCACGTGCTCGACCTGTGTGTCGCGCTCACCGAGCGCGAGGACGAAGACGAACAGATGCGAGAGCTCGCGAAGCGGGTGTCGCTGTCGCTGCCCGCGCCGATCCAGATCGACTCGACCGAGCCCGACGTGATGAAGAGGGCGTTGGAGCAGACCCCGGGCCGGGCGATCGTGAACTCCGTCAATCTCGAGGCAGGCCGCGACAAGCTCGACACGGTGCTCCCGCTGGTGCGCGCGCACGGCGCGGCGATCATCGCGCTGACCATCGACGAGGTCGGCATGGCCAAGACGCGCGAGCGCAAGCTCGAGGTGGCCCAGCGCCTACATGAGCTGATCTGCGACGAGCACGGGCTCGACCCCGAGCTGCTGATCTTCGACGCCCTCACCTTCACGCTCACGACGGGCGACGAGGAGTGGCGGCCCTCGGCGATCGAGACGATCGAGGGCATCAGGCTGATCAAGAAGGAGATCCCCGGCGTGAAGACCTCGCTCGGGGTCTCCAACGTCTCCTTCGGAGTCTCGACAAACGCACGCCGGGTGCTCAATTCGGTCTTCCTGCACCACTGCGTGCAGGCCGGCCTCGACCTGGCGATGGTGCATCCGGCCGAGGTCACGCCCTACCCGGAGATCCCCGACGACGAGCGAGAGCTCACCGACGACTTGGTGTTCGACCGCCGCGATGACGCGCTTGAGCGATTCATCGGGCACTTCGAGTCCAAGGGCGAGGAGGAAGAGGACGAGGCCGCCGACCCCACGGCGGACATGGAGCCCGAGGAGGCGCTGCACTGGCACATCCTGCGGCGCAAGAAGGACGGCGTCGAGGAATGGATCGACCGCTCGAACGAGAAGATCGGCGCCGTCCCGACCCTCAACGAGGTCCTGCTGCCGGCGATGAAGGAGGTCGGGGACAAGTTCGGCGCCGGCGAGCTGATCCTGCCGTTCGTGCTCCAGTCAGCGGAGGTGATGAAGCGCGCCGTGGCGCAGCTGGAGAACTACCTCGACCGGATCGAGGGCCATACGAAGGGCAAGGTCGTGATCGCCACCGTCTTCGGTGACGTCCACGACATCGGCAAGTCGCTCGTCAACACGATCCTCACCAACAACGGCTACACGGTGATCGACCTCGGCAAGCAGGTGCCGGTGGACACCATCATCAACGCCGCGGTGGAGAACGAGGCCGACGCGATCGGCCTCTCCGCGCTGCTCGTCTCGACCTCCAAGCAGATGCCGATCTGCGTCCAGGAGCTGCACTCGCGCGGGCTGGAGTTCCCGGTGCTGGTGGGCGGCGCGGCCATCAACCGCGACTTCGGCCGGAGGATGCTCTACCCGGGCGGCAAGGAGTCGGAGGAGGTCTACGCGCCTGGCGTCTTCTACTGCAAGGACGCTTTCCAGGGGCTGGACACGATGGATGCGCTCGTCGAGGACGACGCCCGCGACGCCCTGATCGAGAAGATCCGCACCCAGGCGCGCGAGCTGCGCGAGAAGCCGGAGGTCCGGGACGACTCGCCGCCGGTCACCGACGCCAGCGTGCGCTCGAAGGCGCGTACCGACGCACCGATCCCCGACCCGCCGTTCTGGGGCCCGCGCGAGATCGACGTCGATCTGGATGACGTCTTCCCGCATCTCGACCGCCACGTCCTGTTCAAGCTCCACTGGGGAGGGCGGGGCGTGAAGGGCGAGGAGTGGGCCAGGCTGGTGGGGGACGATTTCCAGCCCCGGCTCGAGCGCATGTGGCGCGAGCAGACCTACCTGCATCCCAAGGCGCGGCTGGGCTACTTCCCCTGCAATGCCGATGGCAACGAGGTGGTCGTGTTCGACCCCGAGGACCAGGACCGCGAGCTCTCGCGGCTCGTCTTCCCGCGCCAGCCCAAGCACGACCGCATCTGCCTGAGCGACTTCTTCCGCCCGCTCGATGGCGGCGAGCGCGACGTCGTGGCGCTTCAGGGCGTGACCGTCGGCGCGGAGGTCACTGAACTGATGGCGCGGCTCGAGTCCGACGGCGAGTTCGCCGAGCAGCTGTTCGTGCACGGTCTTGGCGTGCAGTCCGCGGAGGGCCTGGCGGAGTGGCTGCACTCGCGCGTTCGCCAGGACCTGGGGATCGCCCTCGACCAGGGCCGCCGCTACTCCTGGGGCTATCCGGCCTGCCCGGAACAGTCCGAGCACGAGAAGGTCTGGGAGCTGCTGGGGCTCGACGCGATCGGGATGTACCTCTCCGACGGCTACGCGGTGACGCCCGAGCAGTCCACCGTGGCGATCGTCGCCCACCACCCCCAGGCGGTGTACTTCGGCATGAAGTCGGGCTTCATCCCCGAAGAGAAGGCGTCCGACGAGTTGATCGCGGGCACCGAGCGCGGCGGAGAGCTGCCGCCGGACTCCGACGACGCCGGTGCCGAGCAGGCTCCGGACGGCGTGCCCGCCTAGGCCCGCGCCGGCTGCGCAGCCTGCGCTGCCTTCCGGCGAAACCTGCGCATTGCGCCCCCCGCGTTGGCGCGATCGCGCCGGCGCCCCTACCTTGGCCCAACTCTGGTGATCGCAATTGGGCGGACGGCAGGCCGCCCCAAGCGCTCTCCAAAGATGCCGGTCACGTGGCTCCGTTTGGGCGAGCGCCCCAGGGCGCGCGAGAGCCGTTTGCCCCCAGGGGTGGGGCACGACCGGTGGGGGCGTCCTCGGCCGGCCGGCCGAGGGCGCCCTGAGCCTTCTCTCACAGGTCCCTAGTTCTTCGGAGCGCAGAAAATCGGGCGCTCGTTGGGGCGATTTCTCCCATCCTGCGAGTTCCCGCTGGGTTGGATTGGCGAGATCGGGCAACCGCACCTATCTTGGCCAGACCGGGTCGCGCCCCGCCTGACGCGGCAGCCCGGCAGATTCAGAACAAGAAACCTTTCGCCCGCCTCCCTCGCCCCGGGGATTCGGGCATGACACCTAGGAGCGATGCACTGTGCGTGGACGGATCCCGGCTTCAATTCTCGCGACAATCGCGTTGGGCGTCGTGGTGCTGGCGCCGGCGGCCTATGCCGCCGACTACCCCGATCTCGACACCTTCGATCCGCGTGACCTGCGGTTCGACGAGACGGACGTGCTCCAGGAGACGGAGAACACGCCCGGTCCGATACACGACACGCTTCGCTTCACCAACACTGTCTTCAACGACGGTGAGGGCCGGCTAGAGATCTTCGGCACGGTCACCAACCCCGGGCAGGTCGGCTCGGAAGGCGACGCCTTTCAGCGCATCTACGAAGGCAACACCCCCGAGGAGACGCACCAGATAGGCCGCTTCTACTGGCACGCGGCGCATACCCACTACCACTTCGACAACTGGGGCAGCTACCAGCTCTTTACGGAAGCGGAGTACGACGCCTGGGTGGCGAACGGAAGCAACGAGGCCGAGGCAACCAGGAAGGGCGTCAAGACCACGAGCTGCGTGATGGACGAGGAGTTCATCGGCGGGCCGGCGAGCACTCCGTTCCCCGGCCGCTATCCGTCGGGCGGCTGCACGCCCGGAAGTGACGGCCTGATGACGCAGGGACTCTCTCCGGGTTGGGGGGACACCTACGATTACTACCGGTCAGAGCAGTGGATCGACCTTGGCCTGGCCGGCGGCGGAGACGCACTTCCGGACGGCAACTACGTGCTCCGCTCGGTCACCGACCCGACGAACATCATCTACGAGAGCGCAAACAAGGCTGTCGCGAGCCGCGAGTCGATAGCGGACAACGAGGCGATCACCCGGTTCGAGGTCGACGACGGCGAGCTTGTGGACTCGACTCCGCCGAGCGGCACCGTCGCGATCAACTTCACTGCGGCCACCACTCAGTCGCGCAACGTGAACGTGAGGATCATCGGCACGCGACGACGTGAGCGAGGTGCAGGAGTACCGCGTCGCGAACGAGGACCGGGACTTTGGAGATTGGCGACCCTACGAGGGCACCGGCTCGACGCCCGACGCGTTCAACTGGACGCTGTCGGCGGACGCTGGAGAGAAGACCGTCTACGTGCAGTTCCGCGACGGCGCCGGTCGCGTCGGTGAGGAGTCCGACACCATCGACCTCCAGGGCGGCGGCGCGGGCGACTCCGCCTACTCGAACGCGGTGCTGGAGGACTCCCCGGAGGCGTATTGGCGGTTGGCTGAGATCGGTGGCACGAGCGCGGTGAACTCGGCCGGCCCCGGGCACACCGGAACGTACAACGGTGGTCCTGAGCTCGGGCGGGACCCGCTGGTTCGGACCGACACGAACAATCGTGCTGTGCGCTTCAGGGCGATCTCCGAGCAGTCCGTCACGGTCCCTCACTCGACGAGCCTGAACCCCGGCTCGGAGGTGACCGTCGAGGCGTGGGTGAAGCCGGATTCGATCCCGGCCTCGGGCTTCGCGACCGTGGCCGCCAAGCCGGGCGCCTATGCCCTGCAGTTCAACAACGGCCAAATCGAGTTCAAGATCGACACCGAGGGCGGCAGCGGCCGCGCGACGGCGGTCGCCGGCGTCGTGCAGGCCGGGACGGCGTATCACGTGGTCGGCACTTACGACGGCACCGACATCCGGCTGTACGTCAATGGACAGGTGCGGGCCTCGGCCACACTGCCGGAGGGCGTCCGCGGAGATGTCGCCGACAGCCCGTCCGGCGTGTCCTTGGCCGCGTGGAGAGGCGAGACGGAGTTCCTCACGGGCACGCTCGACGAGGTGGCCGTGTATCCGGTCGTGCTGTCCGAGGGGCGCATAAACGCTCACCTCGCGGCGGCGACGCCCCCGCCGCCGCCTCCCCCCGTGGCGACGCCGAGCGCGCTGAGCGCAACCGCGACCTCGGACGCAGTCGAGCTCAAGTGGAACGACAACTCGAACAACGAGTCGGAGTTCGTGATCGAGCGCTCGACCAACCCGTACTTCGTGGGAGCGGAAGTGCTCGCGACCGAGGCTAACGAGGAGAGTTACCTCGACAAGGAGGTCGCGGCCGGGACGACCTACTACTACCGGGTCCAGGGCTACAACGCGACCACTGACGTTCGCTCGGGGTGGTCGAATGTTGTGAGGGTCACCACCAAGGCTGTGGCCGCCACGCCACCGAGCACTCCGCCCCCGGTCGGCCCCGCGGCTGCCAAGCCGCCGACCGTGCTCCCGGCGACGCTCAGCTTCGCCGGCACGAAGCGGACGATTCGGGTGGACCGGCGTGGACGGCTGAGCTACTCGTTCACCGCCGCCGGAGGCGTGACGGGCGCTCTGAAGTTCGCCACCAAGTACCGCGTGTGGGTGAGCTCGAAGCGCAAGCGGAAGGCCACGATCCTCGCGAAGTCGTTCAAGGTGCCGGGCTCGGGCAAGGTCAAGCTCAAGCTGAAGCTGTCCAAGAAGAGCCTAGGCATCCTCAAGCGCAACCGGAAGCTGACGCTGAAGGTCGGGATCACCGTCTGGAACCAGGGAGGGCCCGCCTACGTGAGCAAGAAGCTCACTCTGAAGGCACCCACGCGGTAGGCGCGACGTCACACCGCGTGTGAGGACTCGAGAACCCGCTCCAAGAGCGGGTTCTCGACGTTCTGGCAGGACCACCCCTACCGACTGGACAGGGGATGGCCCCCAAATCTTCGACACCTGGCTAAAGATCCTCGGAGGGCCCGGTCCTAGCTTGGTCGGCGATCCCTGACCACGAGGAGGAATCTCCATGAGATCCAGTCTCTCCAGGGTGGGCCCGGTCGCGCTGGTCTTCCTGCTTGCGCTGTTGGTCCTGCCCACTTCGGCTCTGGCGACGTCCGACGACCTGAAGCAGGCCGTCGACGGCACCCTGCCCGACACCGTGCCGATCAACACCATGTGGGTGGCGATAGCGGCCATATTCGTGCTGCTGATGCAGGCCGGGTTCGCGATGCTCGAGATCGGCTTCTCGCGCAGCAAGAACGCGGGCACCGGCGTGGCGAAGATCTTGACCAACCTCTCGATCGCGGCCATCTGCTACTGGGCGGTGGGCTTCGCCTTCGCCTTCGGTAGCGAGGACGTGCTCGGCGTCTCGTCGTCGCTCATCGGCAGCAACGGGTTCTTCCTGCAGTTCACCGGGAACGGACAAGAGGCCTTCCCCGTGATGGGAGTCTCGGATGCGCTCGTGGAGTCGAAGTTCCTGTTCCAGTTCGCCTTCTGTGCGGTGTCCCTGGCGATCGTCTGGGGCTCCACGCTCGAGCGGATCAAGTACGGCGCCTATGTGATCTACGCGATCATCTTCGCGTCGATCATCTACCCGATCGGCTCGCACTGGGTGTTCGGCGGCGGCTGGCTGCAGAACGGCGAGACCGGTCTGTTGCCGACCGGCATGCAGGACTTCGCCGGCTCGACGGCGGTGCACCTCATCGGTGCCACCGGAGCGCTCGCGGCGCTGCTGCTGCTCGGACCGCGCAAGGGCAAGTACGGGTCCGACGGCAAGCCGCGGGTGATCCCGGGCCATTCGATGCCGCTCGTCGGGCTGGGGATCATCATCCTGTTCTTCGGCTGGTTCGGGTTCAACCCGGGCTCGACGCTCGCCGCGACCGACGGTCGGCTCGCCGAAGTGGCGGTGGTGACCCTGCTGGGTGCGGCAGGCGGCGTGATCGGCGCCTTCGCGGCGTCACAGCTCAAGCTGAAGACGATCGACATCGGCATGGTCGGCAACGGCATGATCGCCGGCCTCGTGGCCATCACGGCGCCCTCGGGCTACGTGGAGGCGTGGGCCGGTCCGCCGATCGGCTTCATCGCCGGTCTGATCGTCGTGTACGGCGTGATCGCGATCGACAAGAAGGTCGACGACCCGATCGGTGCCCTCTCTGCGCACGGCCTGGCCGGCGTGTGGGGCACGCTCGCGTGCGGCCTGTTCACCGCGCCGCGCCTTGCGCAGTACAACGCCTTCGGTGATCCCGACGGCGGCCTGTTCTACTCGGGCGAGTTCACTCAGCTGATCGCGCAGGCGGTCGGCCTGGTGATCATCTTCTCGTTCGTTTTCGGCCTCAGCCTGGCCACGTTCGCGCTGATCAAGGCGACGATCGGGCTACGCGTGACCGAGGCGCAGGAGGATGCCGGGCTGGACATCGTCGAGCACGGCATGTACGGCTACCCGGAGCTGTTCATCCCGGAGGCCGAGATCGGGTCCGCATCGACCGGTCCCGCATCCGTCACCGGCGCGAAGGCGCCCGTCACCGCGGCGGCTGCCATAGCGCCACGGCCTGAGGAGGCGAGCTCATGAAGAAGATCGAGGCGTTCGTCCGCCACGAGGCGTTCGAGCCGATTCGCATGGAGCTGCTCGACCGCGGCTTCCCGAGTCTCTCGATCGCCGAGTACAAGGGCTCGGGCAGGCAGAAGGGCATCACGGAGCAGTACCGAGGCTCCGAGCTGACCATCCACCTGCGTCCGAAGCTGAAGCTCGAGATCGTGGTGGACGACAAGGACGCGAGCGTGATCGTGGAGACGATCCTCAAGCACGCTCGCACAGGCCAGGTGGGCGACGGCAAGATCTTCGTCCTGCCGGTGGATGAGGCGATCCGCATCCGCACCGGCGAGGACGGGGACACCGTGCTCCAGGCCCACGAGACAGGGGAGATCCCGGCAGGGGCGTAGATGTCCATGTCGGCTCCCGAATCGCTCCCGACCCCGCGCGGCGCCCACCTGGAGATGGTGGGCGCCGTGCTGGCGGGAGACGGCCTCGAGCGGGTGGCGGAGATCGCCTCCACCCACACGGGTGCGCCGGTGGCGGTGATCGTGCCGCGACTGGGCGCTCCCGTGGAGGCGTGGGCGCCGCTGGAGCGCTACGTGGCGAAGCGCCTGGCGGGGGGCCGCCCAGAGCGGCCCGGCGAGGTGACCGCCGAGGTGCCGATCGCATCCGGCAGCCAGGAGCTCGGCGCGGTGCTCATGCTCGGCCGCGGTGGCGCCGACGCCGGCGAGTACCTCCACGTCGCGGCCGTGGCGGCGCTCACCGAGGTGGCCGTCGCCGAGGCGCGCGACGAGACCGAGCAGACCTTGCGCGGCTCCTTCCTGGAGGAGCTGCTCACCCGCGACGACCTCGACCCGGTCGACATCGTCCGCCGCGCCGGGCGCCTTGGCTGTGACCTCACCGGGGGCGCCGTCGGCCTCTGCGCCGACCCCGGCGAGCGGGCGCCCGGGCCGCCTGCTGGCGGCGATCTCCGGCGAGCGGCCCGGCGCCCTCGCCCAGACCGTCGGCGGCCGCGTCTACGCGCTCCTGCCCGGCACGATCGAGGAGGCCCGCACCGTGGCCAACCGCCTCGGACGCCAGGCGCTGGTGGGCCTGTCCTCTCACTATTCCGACCCGGGCGACGTGCGCCGCGCGCTCGAGGAGGCCGAGTTGGTGCTCGGGGTCACTGCCGCCGGCGGTGGCCCGCCCGGCGAGCAGATGGAAGGCGGCACCTACCGCCTCCTGTTCCGCGTGCTCGCTTCGCACCCTGAGGAGGTACGGAGCTTCTACACGGACACGATCGCCCCGCTCGTGCGTTACGACGAGCAGTACTCGACCGATCTGGTCGGCACGCTCGAGGCCTACCTGGGCGAGAACTGCAACATGAACGCCACCGCCGCCGCGATCCACGCCCACCGGCACACGGTCGCGTACCGGCTGGAGCGCGTGAAGGAGCTGTCGGGACTCGACCCGTTCACGAGCGAGGACCGCGAGCGGCTGGGCCTCGGACTCAAGGCCTACCGGATCATCGAGCCCCGGCTGCCGCGCTAGCCGGCGGCCGCCGGCTCCGCCGCACGGCAAGCCCAGAGGGGGTGTCTGTTAGGTGCCCGACCCGGCGGCGAAAGCACCTCGCGAAACTTTGGACAGTGGTACAAGGCCGCCGCCCGGATCGCTGGTTAGTGTGCCGTCCATTCCGACCAATCTCGGCTGATTCCGCGTGCCCGAGTCGGGCGCCGCGAACCCAGGAGGCTCTGAGACACCCAATGGCAAAGATCCGTCAGAAGAACGTCACCGCCGCCCAGTGGAGCCCGAACGGGGCCGCCTTGGGCGTCCTTGACCTCACGCAGCCCGCGAACAACCCGTTCGGAGCCAACGTGTTCTCGCTGGCCGTGCAGCGCCAGCGGCTTCCGAAGGAGACCTTCCGCAGGCTCCAGCAGACGCTGGAGCGGGGGGAGGCGATCGACGCCTCGCTGGCCGATTCGGTGGCCCTTGCCATGAAGGAGTGGGCGCTCGAGAACGGAGCGACCCACTACACGCACATGTTCCAGCCGCTGACGGGTCTGACCGCCGAGAAGCACGACTCGTTCTTCAACCCAGAGGGCGAGGGGACCGCCCTCGCCGAGTTCTCGGGCACCGAGCTGATCCAGGGCGAGCCCGATGCGTCGTCCTTCCCCACCGGCGGCGTGCGCGCCACCTTCGAGGCGCGCGGCTACACGGCGTGGGACCCCACCAGCCCGGCCTTCATCCTCGAGAACCCGAACGGCGCGCTGCTGTGCATCCCGACGGCGTTCGCATCCTGGACCGGGGAGGCCCTGGACGCCAAGATCCCGCTGCTGCGTTCTATGGATGCCCTCTCGCACTCAGCGATCCGGGCGCTGCGGCTGCTGGGTGACGAGGAGTCGCAGCGGGTCTTCACGACGGTCGGGCCCGAGCAGGAGTACTTCCTGATCGACGAGCAGTACTACTTCGAGCGCCCCGACCTGATCAACACCGGCCGGACCCTGTTCGGCGCAAAGCCGCCGAAGGGCCACGAGCTCGACGACCACTACTTCGGCTCGATCCCCGAGCGCGTACTCGCGTGCATGATGGAGACCGAGCGCGAGCTGGCCAAGCTGGGCGTGCCGGTGAAGACACGCCACAACGAGGTCGCCCCGGCCCAGTACGAGCTGGCGCCCGTGTTCGAGAACTCGAACGTGGGCTCGGACCATCAGCAGCTCACCATGCAGCTGATGCAGAGCACGGCGCGCAAGTACGGCCTGGTCTGTCTACTGCACGAGAAGCCGTTCGCCGGGGTTAACGGCTCGGGCAAGCACAACAACTGGTCGATGGGCACCGACACCGGCGTGAACCTGATGGAGCCGGGCGACACCCCGGCGGAGAACATGAGCTTCCTGTTCTTCTGCGCGGCGGTGATCCAGGCCGTGAACAAGCACCAAGGTCTGCTCCGGGCATCCGTCGCTGCGATCGGCCAGGACCACCGGTTGGGGGCGAACGAGGCGCCGCCGGCGATCATCTCGATCTTCCTCGGTGCGGAGCTGGAGAAGGTCTTCGAGACGATTGCGGCCGGCGAGGGCGATCCTCACACTCCCGACTCGTCGATGGGGCTCGGGACACCCGTGCTCCCGCACCTTCCCAAGCACGGCGGTGACCGCAACCGGACCTCGCCGTTCGCCTTCACGGGGAACAAGTTCGAGTTCCGCGCCGTTGGGTCGAGCGCGTCGCTCGCCTTCCCGAACACGGTCCTGAACACGATCGTCGCGGAGGCCATCGACGAGCTTGCTGACCAGCTCGAGGCGAAGGGCGGCGGCGGTGACGCCGGCGCCGCGGTCCAAGCCGTGGTGAAGGACGCCTACAGCGCCAACAAGCAGGTCTGCTTCGACGGTGACAACTACACCGAGGAGTGGCACGAGGAGGCAGCGCGACGCGGGCTGAAGAACCTACGCACCACTCCCGACGCGCTCCCCGAGGTGCTGTCGGATCCCACGGTGGCCGCGTTCGAGAAGTACGGCGTGCTCTCCCACCGCGAGCTCGACTCGCGCTTCGAGGTGTGGGTCGAGCAGTACGCGACCAACGCCAACATCGAGGCGGAGACCGACCAGCTCGATGGCCCGCACGATGCTGCTCCCGGCCGCGCTGCGTCACCTGGCCCTGATCGACGCCGCGGGGATGGACGCGCTGGCCACCGAGACCCGCGGCCTCGTTGACGAGTTCGCCGGCGCGATCGCGGAGCTCGAGACCGCCAACCGCTACCCCGACGACGTCGAGGGGATGGACCTGGCGATCTACGCGCGCGACACCCAGATGACGGCGATGGCAAAGGTCCGCGAGTTGGGCGACCGCCTCGAGAAGGTGGTGGCGGACGATCTCTGGCCGCTGCCCAAGTACGAGGAGATGCTGTTCATCAAGTAGGCGGCGGCACTGGCCCGGCGGGCGGCTCCCGCCGCCTGCCGCGTCGGGCGCAGCTGGCCCTCCTCACCTACCCAGCCGTCGTGAGCGCCGGTGCTCGCGGCGCGATACTTGCGTCATGCGCGCCGGGCTTTGCGACAGCTGTCGCCACCAGCGGGTCGTCCGTAACACACGCGGCAGCTCGTTCTCGATGTGCGAGCGCTCGCGGTCGGATCCCCGCTACCCGAAGTATCCGCGCCTGCCGGTCACGGAGTGCGCCGGCTACGAGCGCGATCCGGCCACGGTCGGGGTGACAGGGAGGCCGCCCGCTAGCGGGTGACGACCGTCTTGCCGTCGTCGGCGATGCGGACGTCCGGGGTGCCGCGCTCGATCGTGCCCTTGAACTCGCCCGACGGGGTGTTGCCGTCCGGGTCGATCGCCTTCGCCTTGCCGTACAGCCCCGCCGCCACCTTGTAGCTGAGCTCGTAGGGACCGGGACGCACGGCGGTGAGGCTCCAGCGGAACTTCTTTCTCTGTCCGGGCTTGAGCGGGCCGAGGGCCCAGGTGTTGGTGTACGCGGTGTCGCCCCCCTCCGGGGTAATCGCCCGTGACTCCGGCAGGCCGCCGACGTCGATTGGCTCCCCGTTGAGAACGAAGACGGGTCGGTTGGGGTCGGCGAGCGCCGGATTGTCCACGAGCGTGGTGAACCCGTTTACGGTCACGGCGACGTCCGGCACCGTCTTGTCGGTCTCCGCGTTCTCGACCGTGATGACGAGGTTCGAGCTCTTGGCGACCGTCTGCTTGGAGGGGAACTTCGCGGTGGTCTGGACGCGGAAGTCGCCCTCGGGCGCGTCCTTGTCCTGACGATCCCCACCGCCGCACGCGCCCAGTGCGACCGCGCAAACTCCCACGATCGCGAGGTGCAGTGTCCTCCGCTCCAAAGCGGGCGGAACATACCACGGGCCTTCCCATGCAGACGACGGTTGCAAGTTGCCCTCCGGGCCACCCATGGCGTAGTGTTCGCGCCCAGAGCCGTGCCCCGCAGCGCGCGAAGTAGCTGGGAGGAGCAGAGTGGTCAGAGCAGTAGCCGACCGGGCATTTCTACCGACTAAGAACCTGCTCGAACAGGTCGGCGAGATGATGATCCTGACCGGGAAGACGATCGTCTCGGCAATCCGCCCGCCTTACCCGTACGGCACCGAGTTCGTCCAGCAGTTCCTGTTCGCGCTGCGCCTCTGCTGGTTCCCGCTGACGATTTCGACGATCGCGTTCGGGTACGGCGCACCCGGCTTGCAGGCCGGCAACTTCCTCTTGCTGTTCGGCGCGCTCGATCGCCTGGGCGGCTTCTTCGTGCTCGCCTCGATCCGCGAGTTCGCCCCGTTCGTGACGGCCATCATCCTCGCCGGCGTGGGCGGCACCGCGATCACCGCCGACCTAGGCGCCCGCAAGATCCGCGAGGAGCTCGATGCCCTGCAGGTGCTCGGCGTAGACCCGATCAAGAACCTCGTGGTGCCGCGCTTTTTGGCGCTGATGATCGTCACGGGCCTGTTCAACATGTACGCGCTGATCTTCGGCATCTTCGGCGGGGTGCTGGCCACGCTGACCTTCCACGCGCCATTAGGGCCCTTCTTCGCCACCCTGCTCACCAACGCGTCCACGACCGACCTCTGGGGCTCGGTGGTGAAGACGCTGCTGTTCGGCGCGATCATCGCCATCGTCTCCTGTTACAAGGGGATGACCGCGTCGGGCGGCGCCGAGGGGGTGGGCCGAGCGGTCAACCAGGGGGTCGTGATCGCGTTCCTGGGCATCTTCGCGTTCAACTACGTCTTCACCCAGACGCTGCTCGCCACGCATCCAGAGATCTCGGTGGTCAAGTAAATGGGACAGACCTGGTGGGGGGTGCCGAAGGAGTGGATCTCCAGCTTCGGCGAGATCGCCAAGTTCATGGGCAAGGTCATGGGCGAGGTGTACACCGGGCGCGTGCTCAAGTTCTTCGGGGAGGCGCTGCGCCAAGCGGGCATCCTGATCCTCGGCTCCGCGATCGTCATCTGGGGCCTGGCCTTCATCCTCGGCCTTACGTGTGGGATCGAGGGGGCCTACTCCGGCCGGTCGGTGGGCGCACCGGCGTCCGCAGGGTCGTTCTCGGCCTGGTGCGACCTGCGCGAGCTGACGCCCTACGCGTTCGGGTACATGATGTCCGCCAAGGTCGGCACCGGCCTCGTGGCCGAGATCGGCGCGATGCGGATCTCGGACGAGGTGGACGCGCTCGAGGTGATGGGCATCAGCTCACTCACGTTCCTCTGCTCCACCCGGCTGCTGGCCGCGTGGATGGTGCTGCCTTTCATGTACATCGCGGCCGTCGGCGCGGCCTTCTTCGCGTCGTACCTGGCGGTGGTCCAGCAGATAGCCGAGGTGTCCTCGGGCGGCTACTTCTTAGTCTTCTGGTCGTTCCAGAATCCGCCCGACCTCTTCTACTCGCTGATCAAGGGCATGTTCATGGCGACGGCTATCGTGCTGGTCGGGTGCTACTACGGCTACACCGCCAGCGGCGGTCCCGTAGGAGTGGGCACGGCTACGGCGAAGTCGATGGTGCTCAATACCGTGCTCGTGCACCTGATCGGGATGGCGGGCACGCAGGTCTTCTGGGGCTCGAACCCACGAGCGCCGATAGGTGGATAGGAGGGGCGTTACACGTGGCTGACGAGAGGTACTACGACGAGACGCAGCCGACCCGGCCGAGCGAGACGCAGCAGACCCGGCCGAGCGAGACGCAGCCGACCCGGCCGAGCGAGCAGGTACCGGATCAGGGCGCGGCGCCCGAGCCGCCGGGCGGGCCGCAGCCCGAGCCCGCCGATCAGCCGCCGCCCGCGGCCGCGACCCGCACCGCCGAGGACGTCCCCGACAACATCATCGATCAGACGCGCGAGGGCGAGGAGCCGTATCAGTGGCACTCCGGTCTGACGCGCGACCACGGCTCGACCGATGCCATCGAGTTCATCGACGTGATGAAGTCGTTCGGGCGCAACACGATCCTCAACGGCCTCAACCTGGGTATCCCGGACAACCAGATCTCGATGATCCTGGGTCCGTCGGGCACGGGGAAGTCGGTCTGCATCAAGCACATGGTCGGGCTGCTCTATCCCGACGAGGGCGACGTGCTCGTGCACGGCGATTCAGTGCCCAACATGGTCGACGACGACCTGTTCGAGATGCGCAAGAAGTTCGGCGTGCTGTTCCAGGACGGCGCCCTGTTCGGGTCGATGAACGTGCTTGACAACGTGGCCTTCCCGCTGCGCCAGCACACCGACAAGTCGGACGAGGAGATCCTCGAAATCTGCCATCGACGCCTGCGCGAGGTCGGGCTCCAGGGCGCGATGGACAAGATGCCCAACGAGCTCTCGGGCGGGATGCGCAAGCGTGCCGGCTTCGCGCGTGCGCTGGTGCTCGACCCCGACATCGTGCTCTTCGACGAGCCCGACTCGGGGCTCGACCCGGTTCGCACCGCCCTACTGTGCGAGCTGATCCAGGAGGTCCACGCCGAGAACGGCGGCGCCTACGTGGTGATCACGCACGACATCATGTCGGCGCGACGCGTGGCCGACTACATCGCGGTCCTGTGGAAGGGCCGGATCGTGGAGTCGGGCCCCGCGAGCGAGCTGTTCGACTCGCCGAACCAGTTCGTGCGGCAGTTCCTGAGCGGGGAAGCTCGGGGACCGCTCGGCATGGAGTAGAGCCACGCGCGAACCCATTGTTGAGTTTGGCCTAAGACGCTGCCCTGAGCCCTCCCGCCCCTGTAATACTGCCGCGAGCCGGCGTCCCGGGGAGGACGGCGGGCAGGTGAGGGGCTGCATTTGACACCACCAGATTCCGGCACGACAGCGACTGGCCGGCGAGGAGTTCCCGTGGCGCGCTTTGCGGCTCTCGCGGGGATCATCGCTGTGGCGGTGCTGATCGCGCTGCTCATGTTCGGCGGGGACAGCGCGTACAAGGTCACGGCGGTATTCGAGAGCGGCGGCCAGCTCGTCAAGGGCAACCTCGTGACGGTCGGTGGCCGGTCCGTAGGAACCGTCAGCAGCATCGAGCTCAATGATCAGGGTGAAGCTGAGGTCGAGATGTCCGTGGAGGACGAGGACCTCGCCCCGCTCCACGAGGACACGAAGGCCACGATCCGCGCCACCTCGCTCTCCGGCATCGCCAACCGCTACGTCTCGCTCGACCCGGGGCCGAACAACGGGGGCGAGATCGAAGACGGCGGCAAGATCCAGGCCGACCACACGATCGCGCCGGTGGACCTCGACCAGCTGTTCAACACCCTCGACGCCAAGACCCGCCGCGGACTGCAGCGGCTCATCGAGGGACAGGCCACCTACTTCGGCGGCCGCTCGAAGGACTATGAGCAGGCACTCAAGTACCTCAGCCCGACGCTCTCGTCCACGTCGCGGCTGACGAAGGAGCTGGCGCTCGACAGCCAGATCCTCGATCGGTTCGTCGTCGATACCTCCCATGCCGTCGGCGCGATCGCCGAGCGCAGCGGCGAGCTCGAGCAGCTCGTGGGCAATGCCAACCAGACGGCGGCGGCCATCGGCGACGAGAACCAAGCGCTCGACCGCGCGCTCGCGGTGCTGCCGGACACGCTGCGCAAGGGCAACACGACGCTCGTGAACCTGCGCTCCGCGCTTGACGACCTCGACGTCCTGGTGGCCGAGTCCAAGCCCGCCACCAAGGACCTAGACGTGTTCTTCCGCGAGCTGCGCCCGCTGCTGAAGGAGGCCGAGCCCACGGTTCGCGATCTGCGGCGGCTGATCCGCTCCCCCGGCAAGAACAACGACCTGATCGAGTTCACCAAGCAGCAGCCGCCGCTCGAGAAGCTGACCGACCCGATCTTCATCAGCACGATCGGCGCGCTCGGCCGCGTCGATCCCGTTCGTGATCACGGCGCGCAACTACACGCCGGACCTGACCGGGTGGTTCGCCAAGTTCGCGGCGGGCGCCGCCAACTACGACGCCAACGGCCACTTCGCGCGCGTCCAGCCGCTGTTCCTGCCGTTCAGCTTCAACGACACCACCAACGTGTTGACCAAGCTCCCGAACAGCAGCGTCGCCGCGTTCGAGACCAACCAGCTCAAGCGTTGCCCGGGCGGAGCCATGCAGCCCCCGCCCGATGGCTCCGCTCCCTTCACCGTCCCCGGCTGCAGCCCGGAGAGCACGCCCTGATGCGCCGGCTGCTCGCCACACTCGCCATCGGCGCCGCGTTGCCGCTCGTGGTGTTCTTCGGCCTGGGTGCCGACGACGACAGCGGCGGCTACGAGGTGCGGGCGATCTTCGACAACGTCACCAACCTGGTCCCGGGCGAGGACGTCAGGATCGCCGGCGCGAGGGTGGGGATCGTCGACTCGCTCGACGTGGCCGAGCGCAACAAGGCCGCAGTCGTCCTGAAGATCACCGACAGCCGCTTCACCCCGTTCCGGGCGGACGCCAAGTGCACGGTCCGGGCGCTCGCCGTGATCGCCGAGAAGTTCGTCGAGTGCAACCCCGGCAGCGTCTCCTCACCCGAGCTCAAGGAGATCCAGGAGGGCGACGGCAAGGGTCAGCGCCTCCTGCCGATCGAGCGCACGAGCTCGCCCGTGGACACCGACCTGGTGAACAACATCATGCGGCGCCCCTTCCGGGAGCGCTTCTCGATCCTGATCGGCGAGTTCGGGGCGGGTCTCGCCGGGCGCGGCGAGGAGTTGAACGAGGCGATCCATCGGGCCAATCCGGCGCTTCGAGAGACGGATCGCGTGCTCAAGGTCCTGGCGCGACAGAACCGGGTGCTGGCCGACCTCGCGCGCGACTCCGATCAGGCGCTTGCTCCGCTCGCCCGCGAGAAGGAGCGGGTCGCGAGCTGGATCGAGCAGGCCAACGCCACCGGCGAGGCCACGGCCGAGCGGCGGGCCGACATCGAGGCGAGCATCCGCAAGCTTCCGGGCTTCCTGCGGGAGCTGCGCCCGACCATGGCCGATCTCGGGGCCTTCGCCGACCAGGCCGCTCCCGTGGCGCGCGACCTGAACATCGCCGGCCGCGACATCAGCCGCGGGATAGAGGCGCTCGGCCCGTTCTCGAAGGCGTCCATCCCGTCGGTCGACAGCCTCGGGGAAGCGACCAAGGTGGGCCGGCCGATCTTCATCAAGGCGCGACCGGTCTTGAAGGACCTGCGCGGCCTGGCGGACAACCTGCGCCCGATCTCCAACGACCTGGACCGGCTCACGAAGAGCCTCGACGAGACGGGTGGCGTCGAGCGCCTCGTGGACTTCCTCTACTACGGGATGCTCGCCGTCAACGGCTACGACGGGATAGGGCACTACCTGCGTGCCGGCCTGCTCGCCAACACCTGCACGAGCCTGGTGGCGAGCGGCTCGATCAGCTGCAGCGCGAACTTCGCCGGGGCGCGGACCGCCGGGGCGAGGGCCTCGAAGGCGAGGGTGCCCGCCAGGCTCGCCGACGAACCTGCCGCCAAGCGAAAGGGAGGCAGCGTTCCGCCCCAGGGCGACATCGTCGGCAGCATCCTCGGGAAGGGTCAGACGCCCGAGGGCAAGCAGAACATCGAGCGCATCAAGCGAGGTGCGCGAGAGGGTTCACCGGCACTCCAGGGCAACGACGAGCCGATGCTCGACTACCTCCTGGGGAGCGACGAATGACCCGCCGGGCCGGCATGCAGCCGCTCTCCGCCAGCCCCGTCCTTGTGGGCGCGGTCACGCTGCTGGTGTCGATCGTCGCCGTGTTCCTGTCCTACAACGCCAATGCGGGGCTTCCGTTCGTGCCGACCTATGACCTCAAGGCGGAGCTGCCCAACTCCGTCGGTCTGGTGAAGGGCAACGAGGTCCGTATCGGGGGCGCGCGCGTGGGCCTCATCGACGAGATCGAGCCGGTGCCTTCCGAGACTGGCGACCCGACCGTGACGCTCGGCCTCAAGCTCGACAAGTCGGTGGAGCCCGTGCCGGTCGATTCCACGATCATCGTCAGGCCGCGCTCTGCACTGGGGCTCAAGTACGTGGAGCTCACGCCTGGCCCCTCCAAGGCGGGCTTCGACGCGGGCTCCACGATCCCGATCAAGCAGGCGACACCGGAGCCCGTCGAGATCGACGAGCTGTTCAACACCTTCGACGCGGACACCCGCCGCGGCATACGGGAGTCCCTGAACGGCTTCGGGACCGGCTTCGCCGGCCGCGGACGCGACCTCAACGAGGCAATCGGAGAGTTCAACCCGCTGCTCGAGCGCCTGGAGCCGGTGGCTAGCAATCTCGCCAACCCACGCACACGCCTCAACCGCCTGTTCCGGGCGCTGGGCGCCACGGCGGCCGAGGTGGCGCCGGTCGCCGAGGTTCAGGCAGAGCTGTTCGCGAACATGGACACGACGTTCACGGCCCTCGCCAGCGTCGCGCGGCCCGTTCCTCCAGGACTTCATCTCAGAGCAGCCGCCCACCTACGACGTCGCGGTCGCGGAGTTTCCCAAGCAGCGCCCGTTCCTGCGCAACAGCGCCGCGTTCTTCCGCGAGCTGCGGCCCGGGGTCGCCGCGCTTCCGGAGGCGGCCCCGCCGCTGGCCGATGCGTTCGAGATCGGCACCCGCGTGCTGCCCAAGACCCCCGCGCTGAACCGCCAGCTCATCTCCCTGTTCCAGGAGGTCGACAAGCTGCTCGAGGAGCCTCTGGCCCCGCTCGGCCTCGAGCGCCTGCGCCTGACATCTGCCTCGCTCAGGCCGACGACGGCCTTCCTTGCGCCGGTCCAGGCCACCTGCAACTACGCCACGCTGTTCTTCCGCAACGCCGCGAGCCTCCTGTCGGAGGGTGACGCGAACGGGACCTATCAGCGCTTCAGCATCCTCGCCGCGCCGTCCGGGCCCAACAACGAAGGCAGCCCGTCCAACGCCCCCGCGAACGGTCCCGGGCGCGCGAACTACCTGCACCGCAACGGGCTTCCGAACACCGCGTCCCCCGGCCAGACCAAGGAGTGCGAGGCCGGCAACGAGCGCTACGTCGCGGGACAGCGAGTGCTCGGCAGCGCGCCGGGCAACGGCGGCGTGGTCACCGACGGCCAGAGGGGCCTGAACGCCCCGCCCGGAGGGGGCGAGTAGCCATGCGCCGTCACGGACAGGGCCGCCTCTCGCGCTTCCAAGTGGGCCTGATCGCGCTCGCCATCCTCGCAATCGCCACCATCGCGGCGTTCAGCCGCGACATCCCGTTCACGAAGCCCTATGAGCTGAAGGCGGTGTTCGACAACACGACTGCGATGGGGGTTAACACCCCGGTGCGGATCGCGGGCGTGAACGTGGGCAAGGTCTCCAAGGTCGAAAAGGCGGACGACGACTCGACGGCCTCCGTGGTCACGATCAAGCTCAACGACGAGGCGCTGCCGATCAAGGAGGACGCCGAGCTGAAGATCCGGCCGCGGATCTTCTTCGGCGGCAACTTCTTCGTCGACCTCAAGCCCGGCTCGCCCGGGGCGGAAGAACTCGACTCCGGGGACACGGTCCCACCCACCCAGACCAGCGCTCCGGTGCAGCTCGACCAGGTGCTCGGCGGTCTGCGAGCGGACACCCGCAAGGATCTCCAGAAGCTGCTGGTGGGCTACGGCGAGGCGATCGCGGGCGAGCCCGCCCCGGGCGAGGACGACGACCAGGATCCCGACACCCAGGGCGAGACTGCGGGCAAGTCCCTCAACGACTCGCTCGAGAACGCCCCGGCGGCCCTCAGAGACTCCGCCGTCGTCAACCAGGCCACGCTCGGCAGCGAGCTGCACGACCTGTCCAAGCTCGTGGCCGGCGGGCAGAAGGTCTCGGCGGCGCTCGCGAGCCGCGAGACCCAGCTCAAGGACCTGATCTCCAACTTCAACACGACCACCGGCGCGCTCGCCGCCGAGCAGGCCAACCTGCGAAGGACGATCCGGCTGCTGCCCCAGGTGCTGGATGCGGCCAACCCCGCCTTCGACGCTCTCAACGCCTCGTTCCCGCCGACGCGTGCGTTCGCACGCGAGATCATCCCGGGAGTACGCGAGACCCCGGCCACTATCAAGGCATCGCTGCCGTGGATCGCGCAGGTGCGCAAGCTCTTCTCGCCTGCTGAGCTCCAAGGCCTGGTGGCCGACCTGCGGCCGGCAACCGCGGCCCTGTCGTCCACGAGCGACAGCCTGATGTCTTTGCTGCCCCAGCAGGAGCTGCTCAACAAGTGCTTCAGGGACTACCTCCTGCCCGCGGGCGACCTCAAGATCCAGGACGGCGCGTTCACGACCAACGTCGAGAACTACAAGGAGTTCTTCCAGGCGCTCGTGGGACTCTCGGGCGAGTCGCAGAACTTCGACGGCAACGGCACCTACACGCGGTTCCAGACCGGCGGTGGAGCCAACACCGTGAGCACCGGCCCAGTCGGCGCGGGCGGGCCGTTCTGGGCCAACGCCCTCAACCCGCCGTCGGGCACCCGCCCGGCGCGACCGGCGCGCAAGCCGCCGTTCAACCGCAAGGTTGCCTGTCATACCAACGAGTTCCCGAACCTGAACGCCGCGAAGATCGGCGGTGGCCCGTGAAGCGCGCGATCTCCAAGCACCTGCGCGACTTCCTCGCGATCCTGGCCATCATGGTGCTCGCGCTCGGCGTGGCGGGATACATCCTGTCCAACCAGCGCTTCTACCTCCCCGCGTGGGTCCCGCTCGTGGGCACCGACTTCTACGACCTCGAGGTCGAGCTCCAGACCGCTCAGTCCGTGGTTCCCGGCCAGGGCCAGACGGTGAACATCGCCGGGGTGAAGATCGGCGAGATCGGCAAGGTCGAGCTAGAGGACGGCAAGGCCGTCGTGAACGTGAAGATCAAGAAGAAGTACTCGCCGGTCTACAAGGACGCGACGATCCTGCTGCGACCCAAGACCCCGCTCAAGGACATGTTCCTCGAGATGGATCCGGGCACTCCGAGCGCGGGCGAGATCGAGGATGGCGGGCGCTTGACCTCGTCCAACACCCTGCCCGACGTGGGAGTGGACGAGTTCCTGGCGCAGCTCGACTCCGACACGCTCACCTACCTCCGGGTGCTGCTCAACTCGGGCGCCGAGGCGCTCGACGGGGACACCCCCGCGGACCTGCGCGAGGTGTTCAAGCGATTCGAGCCCACCGCCCGCGATGCCAGGAAGATCACCGGCCAGCTGGCAAAGCGGCGTCGCAACATCAAGAACGTGATCCACAACTTCCAGGAGCTGTCCACAGAGCTCGGCTCGAAGGACAAGCAGCTGGCCGCACTGATCGACTCCGCCAACGCCAACTTCGAGGCGATCGCCAATCAGGAGCGCAGCCTGCGTGAGGCGGTGCGCCTGCTGCCCGACACGCTGGCCGAGACCCGCGACACGCTCAGGACCGTCGACGTCGCGGCGAGCAACCTCGGCCCCGCGCTGCAGAAGCTGCGCCCCGGCGCTCGCGCCCTCGGCCCCACCCAGCGCCAGGTGCAGCCCTTCGCGCGCCAGACGACACCGATCATCCGCGACGAGCTGCGCCCGTTCGCGCGGGACGTCCGACCGGCAGTGCGCGACAGCCGCGCGGCGGCCGAGGACCTCGAGGTCGCCGTCCCGCGATTGACTCGCACGTTCAAGGTCGTGGTCTCACTCGTCAACACGCTCGCGTACAACCCGCCCGGCTCGGAGGAGGGCTACCTGTTCTGGGCCTCCTGGCTCAACCACGCGGGCGCCACGATCTTCGGCCTCCAGGATGCTCACGGCATCGCTCGGCGCGGGCTCGTGATGATCAACTGCCCGACGCTGGGCCTGCTGCCGAACGTGCAGAAGACCACGCCGCCGCTGGACCTCTCGATCCAGCTGCTCAACGCGCCCAACCCGCGAAGAGGTCTGCGGAGGGACTCCCTAGGTCATGGTCAAGGAAGCTCCTAGCGCCGGCCGGATGATCGCGATGATCGCGTTCGCGGCGTCGTGCGTGGGCATCCTGCTCTATCTGTGGCTGGTGTTCGGCGGTTCGATACCGCTGCGCCCCGAGGGCTACCGGTTCAACGTCAAGTTCCCGGAGGCCACGCAGCTCGCACAGGAGGCGGACGTGCGGATCTCCGGCGTGAACGTCGGGAAGGTGAAGCTGAAGGAGCCCGATGAGCAGACCGGGCTGACCGAGACCGAGATCGAGATCGACGAGCAGTACGCGCCGCTGCGGGTGGACACGAAGGCGATACTGCGCCAGAAGAGCCTGCTGGGGGAAACGTACGTCGAGCTCACGCCCGGCAACCGCGATTCCGAGATGCTCGCCGACGGCGGCCGGCTGCCGGCGGGGCAGGTGTCGCCGACCGTGGAGCTCGACGAGATCTTCAGGGGCTTCCCGCCGAAGACGCGCAGGGCTTTCTCGAGCTGGCTGTCAGAGCAGGGGCGGGCGGTGAACGAGGGCGGCGAGGACCTGAACAACGCGCTGGGGCTGTTGACGCCGTTCGCGGAAGACGTGACGGACGTGTTGAAGGTGCTCGACGAGCAGGAGGAGGCCACGCGCGGCCTCGTGCGGGACACGGGCGTCGTGTTCGACGCGCTGTCTGCTCGCCAGGGGCAGCTGAGGGGCCTGATCAGCAACTCCAACCGGGTGTTCGCCACCACCGCCGCCCGCAACCGCGAGCTGGCGGAGACCTTCGTGGCGTTCCCGACCTTCCTCCGCGAGACCCGCACGACGACTCGCCGCCTGTCGCGGTTCGCAGCGGACACGAATCCGCTGGTCACGCAGTTGCGCCCGGCGGCACGTGAGCTGTCGCCGGCTCTGATCAGCTTGAAGAGCGTCGCTCCGGACCTGAAGGGCGTGATGAGCGATCTAGACCCGCTGATCCGGGTCTCGAAGAAGGGGATACCGGCGCTGGAGGGGATCGTCGACGACACCCGCAACCTGCTGCTCTTCTCGGAGGGGTACTTCCGCCAGCTGCAGCCGATCGTCGACTACCTCGGGCTCTATAAGCGCGAGATCGCCGCTTTCTTCGCCAACAGCACCGCCGCGACCCAGGCGACCCAGAGGGGTCCCGGCCCCGGCGCTCTCCACTATCTGCGCACGACGAACCCCGTGAACCCCGAGATCCTCGCCGGGTACTCGCGCCGGATCGCGACCAATCGGTCGAACCCGTACCCGGAGCCCGGGGCGGAGACGCAGATCGCCCGCGGCCTGCCCGTGTTCGGAAGCTACCTGTGCGACACCGCCGGGGACGTGCCGCAGGTGCCGCAGCCCTCCGCGCTGCTGCCGGCGCAGCTGCAGGGCCTGATCCAGGAGTTCGTCTTCACCGCCACGGGGCCGACCGCCCCGCCGTGCCGCGAGCAGGCGCCGCTCGGCCGCTTCGCCCAGCCTCCGCAGACCGGCAAGTACCCGCAGCTCAACATCCTGCCTGCCCCGGCAGCGCTCGGGTCTGGGGGCCACTGACGCCAGGCCGGGGGTCCCGCCGCCGACGTCACCTAAGCTGACAAGGTGAGGAGGGGAAGCACGTTCGCAGCGATGGTCGCCGCCGTCACGCGGCGACCGCTGGTGCCGCTCGTGGTGGTGGCCGTGCTAGCGCTCGCGGGCGCAACGCTCGCCCTCGGGCTCGAGCCGCGCGCGGGCACGGACACGCTCGTATCGAGCTCGTCGGCCACCTCGAAGGAGACCGAACGCTTCAAGGCCGACTTCGGCGACGAGGCCGTCGTGGTGCTCGTCAAGGGCCCACTCGCCAACACGATGCTCTCGACCGACCTGGTGCGGCTTGTGCGCCTGGAGGGTTGCCTGGCGGGCAACGTGCCCGAGCAGGGATTGCGGACCCTGCCCCCGGGATGCCGCGAGCTCAAGAAGCTGAACCCCGCGAAGGTCGTGTTCGGCCCCGGGACCTTCCTCAACACCGCCGTCAACCAGATCAACGACCGCCTCACGCGGCGCACACGCGCGAACGAGAAGAAGGCCGACAAGGCAGCGGTCGCGGCTCGCAAGCTCTCGGCGGCGCGTGGCGACCCCCCAGCCGAGCAGGAGCGCCTGGCCCGCCAGGCGCGCCGGGCCGCGCAGGGGCGCTTCCAGCTGGACATCGCCCGGCTCGCGTTGCAGTACGGCATCACGGGCATTCCCAACCTGTCGGACCGCAACTTCGTGGCCAGCGTGGTCTTCGACCCGCGGTCCACACAACCGGGTGTGCCGAAGTCGCGCTTCGCCTACCTGTTCCCTAGCCCGGATGCCGCCCTGGTTCAGGTGCGCCTTCGTCCCGGCCTCAGCGACGCCGACCGCGGGCGGGCCATCGACCTCATCCGTGAGGTAACCCGCGACCCGCAGCTGACGCCGGAGCACGGCGGCCGCTACGTGGTATCGGGCGTGCCGGTGGTGGTCGAAGGCTTGGCCGACGAGGTGCGTGGGGCGATCTTCCTGCTGCTCGGGGCGGCGCTGCTGGTGATGGCGGCAACCCTCGCGCTGGTGTTCCGGACCCGGCTCCGCCTCCTGCCACTGGCGGTGGCGCTGGCGGCTGCGGCGATGACGTTCGGCGCGCTCGCGCTGGTTGGCGGAAGCCTGACGATGGCCACCATCGCGGCGCTGCCGGTGCTTATAGGACTGGCGGTCGACTACGCGATCCAGTTCCAGGCGCGTCACGACGAGGCGCGCACGCGGGAGGGACTGTCGGCGGCGGAGGCGGCCCCACGGGCAGCCGCGGCGGGCGGCCCCACGATCGCGACCGCGGGGATCGCCACCGCGGTGGGATTCCTCGTCCTGCTCCTGTCCCCGGTCCCGATGGTGCGCGGCTTCGGGGCGCTCACGGTTGTGGGCATCCTGCTGGCGCTCGCGTGCGCGATCACCGCTGGGTTCGCGGCGCTCGTGCGCTTCGGGGAGCCTCGAAGGGCCCCCGACGACCTGCCGCCCGCCGCCCCGCGGGTGCGCGCGAGCGTCCGCTCGGCGGCCGCCGCGGTGTCGGAGTCACGCCTCGGCGAGGCCGTGGCGCGCCGCTGGTGGACGTTGCGCACGCGGACGCTCATGCGCGCCGAGCGCTCCCTCGCCTACGCCGTCGAGCGGCCCAGGCGAATCCTGGCCGTGGGGCTCGCCATCGCGGTCGTGGGATTGGCGCTGGACACGCAGAGCGAGGTCGTCTCCGACGTCCGCGAGCTGGTGCCGCGGGACCTGCAGGCGCTCGAGGACGTGAACGCCCTCCAGGAGGCGACCGGCGTGTCGGGTGAGATCGACGTGACGGTGCGCGCCGCCGACATCACCAAGCCAGAGGTGGTCGCCTGGATGACGAGCTTCCAGCGCGAGACCCTCGCGGCGGCGGGCTACAAGAGCGGCGACACCTGCCGTCAGGCGAAGGATCCGCCGCAGCTGTGCCCCGCGCTGTCGCTGCCAGACATCTTCCGGTCGATCGACGCGCGGAACGAGCGCCAGATCGATGGGCTGCTCGACTCCGTGCCGGCCTACTACTCGCAGGGTGTCATCACGCGCGATCGCAAGGTCGCGAACCTGGCGTTCGGCATCCGGCTCGGGTCACTCGAGGAGCAGAAGAAGGTGGTCGATCAGATCAAGGAGCGGCTCGACCCGCCGCCCGGTGTACAGGCGTCCGTGGTGGGCCTGCCGGTGCTGGCGGCAGACGCCAATGCCGCTCTGTCCGACCCGTTGCGGCGCGCGCTCACCCTGCTCGCCGCGCTCGCCGCGGTGTTCTTGGTGCTGCTCGCCTTCCGCCGCAGCCGGCGCGAGGCGGCGGTGCCGCTCATCCCGATCGCGCTTGCCACCGGCTGGTCGGCCGGCCTGCTGTTCGTGCTCGGCCTGCTCCCGGGTCCGTTCGAGGTGAAGCTCAATCCGATGTCCGTGACGCTCGGCGCGCTCGTGATCGCGATCTCGACCGAGTTCAGCGTCCTGCTCTCCGCCCGCTATCGACAGGAGCGCGACGCAGGCGCCCCTCCCGCTCGCGCGATTGAGCTGACCTACACGTCCACCGGCGCGGCCGTCCTGGCGTCGGGTGCCACCGCGATCGCGGGGTTCGCGGCGCTGATGGCGTCCGACATCAGGATGCTGCGCGACTTCGGCATCCTGACGGTGGTGGATCTCAGCGTGTCGCTGCTGGGCGTGATGTTGGTGCTGCCGGCGGCGCTGGTCTGGGCTGAGGAGCACGGCCCGTTCAGGCTCCGCGACCTCGATCCGCGGCCGCTCATGCGCGAGTTGGCCGACGCGGTCGCCGACATCCGCCGTCCGCGCCTGCCCTCGGTGCGCCGCCCGCGGTTGCCTCGACCGCGCCGGCCGCGATTGCGGAGGCCGTCGGTTCGGTTCTCGCGCCGCGATGTCTGAAGACCGCTTCGGGGATCTCGGTGGCGCTGACCGCCGCAGCGCGGCGGAGCGGTTCGAGGAGGAGGACCGGCTCCGACCCGAGCCCGACATGCCGCGCAAGCCGCCGGAGGTGCAGCGGCCCGGGAGCCGCTACGCGTGGGTGGCGGGGATCGTGATGCTGATGGGAATCGGAGTGCTGCTGGTGACCACCACGCTTCCCAACGCGGGGCGGGGACTGCGCGGCCCGGAGGTCGGAAAGACGCTCCC
Organism: uncultured Thermoleophilaceae bacterium; assembly: GCA_963802855.1. GTDB lineage: Bacteria > Actinomycetota > Thermoleophilia > Solirubrobacterales > Thermoleophilaceae > JAAYBF01. The sequence continues at coordinate 378,518 of CAWDJP010000007.1, read as the reverse complement.
GGACTTCGCCGCGCCGCTTGCCACCGGCGGCCTCGAGGGAGACGCGAACGTCCGCGGCCGCGGCAACTCTTCCGAGAGCGCCGGGCCGGTGCCCGCGTGCGAGGTCCGGGCCGCCGGGGTGGTCAACATCTGCGATCTGCGCCGCAAGCCGACCGTGATCACGTTCCTGGTCACGAAGGGGGCCGATTGCGAGCCCCAGGTGGACAGGGTCGAGCGCATCCGGCGCGAGTTTCCCGACGTTGCGTTCGCGGCCGTCGTCGGCGGCAACGAGCGCGAGGAGGTGGAGCAGATAGTGCGCCGCCGGGGCTGGGGCATGCCCGTGGCAGTCGACGAGGACAACGCGGTCGTCAACCTCTACGGGGTGGGTGTCTGCCCGACCACCGTGTTCTCGGCGGCCGGCGGCCGGGTTCGCACCACCAAGCTCGGCAACCTCACCGAGGACGAGCTGCGAGCCGAGGTGCGAAAGATCTCGCGAGAGGGATAGGGATGCCCGACCCGGAACTCACGTTTGGCTGGGTCGCACCCGAGCTGGCCGAGGAGTTCCCGGAGCTGGCCCTCTGGCACACGCGCGTCGCGGCGCGTTCGGGTCGCAGTCCGGACCACGTTCGGGCGCGCCTTCGCGGCCTCGCCGATCGGATCACCGGCGGCCACGTGATCCACATGCGCCAGGACCCGGTGCCGTGGGCGTACAGGGTCTTCTGGCGCCAGGTCGGGATCGACCCCGACACCGACCGTACTCCGGTCGAGCAACTGGCACTCGATCGGTTGAAGGGCGGTGGACTGCGCAGCCGCAACCTGCTCGACGACGCGATCACGATCGCCACGCTGGAGACCGGCGTGCCGGTGCTGGCCTTCGACGCCGACCGGGTCGGGACCGCGATCGGCATCCGGCTGGCCACCGGCGGCGAGGCGCTCGGAGGTGCCGGGCGTCCGCTTTCGTCGCGTCAGATAGTCCTCGCCGACGAGCACCGGCCGCTGGCCATCCTCTCGGGAGAGGTCGCCGAAGAGCGCGGCGTCACTCCCGCCACCGAGCACATGGTCCTGGCCTCCATCCAGGTGAAGGGAGTGCCGGAGATCAGCGTGGAGGAGGCCATCTGGACCGTTGCCGACACGCTCGGTGTCGAGGGGTGATCGGACCCCAGGGCGCTGGTAGGCTACGGGCAGTCGATCAGGGAGACGCAGAGTTGGCGCACGTCCTAGAGCCGCCGCCAAGGGTTCTCACGCCGGACCTGCAAGGCCCGCCCTCGCGGCCACCGCTCGCGCCTCGCACGCGACCCGACGAGCGGCCCGCGCGGCGCTCCCTGCTCGACCAGATCGAGCGCCTCGAGCGTGAGCTGTGCTCCCTGTTCGTATCGACCTGGCCGCGCAAGGGCCTGCAGTTTGCGGTCGGCGCACCCGGCGGTCCGCGGATGCTCGCCCTGGACGAGCTCGAAGTGCTGCGCGACGATCTGGCCGGACAGGTCGAGGATGCCCGACGCAGCCTGAGCGATCGAACCTACGTCGAGGAGAAGAATCGTCGGCGGATCGAGGAGATGCTGCTCGCTCCCGAGGACCACAAGTGGGTGAGAGTCTCGAACGAGGACATCGGCGAGCCCGGCTGCAAGCACTGGCACGTCCAACCGCGCTGGGGGCTGCTGGGCATGCTGATGAACTGGTGGCGGGTTCGCATCTCCAGCGGGTGTCCCTTAGCCGAGGGGCTTCTGAGCCCCTAGCGTGAGCTGAGATGGGACGGCGTAGCCGCAAGCGCGCCACCGAACCGGGCCCGCCCGCGGGCGTCGCCGAGACGCGCGCCGAGCGCGACGCGGCGCGTCGCGAGCGTGGCCGGCAGGCCCGGTCGGGAGGCGGAGCGGGGCCCGCCCGCCGGCCGCGGCCCGGGCGCACCTCGATCGACGATCGCCCGCCGCCGCTGTGGGGCTCCTTTCCCCTCACCGAGCTGATCATCTTGGCGGGCATCGTCCTGATGGTCTGGGGCTTTGCGTCCGGGAGCGGGCGGGAGGGCGACGCGAAGATCGCCGCGGGCCTGGGCATCGCCGCTTTGGCGGGCCTCGAGCTGGCGGTTCGAGAGCACGTGACCGGCTTCCGTTCGCACAGCACCCTGCTGGCGGGCGCTGCGGCCATCGCCACGGTCGCCGTCCTGAGCGCGGGCGTAGGGCTCGACGCTCTTGCGGTCCTGCTGGTCGGTGGCGCGCTGGCGTTCGGCGGGGCGTTCTACGCTCTCCGGGAGCTGTTCAAGCGCCGCTCCGGGGGGCTCGGGTTCCGATGAGGGAAACGCTGCGCGTCGGCGGCAGCGGTGCCCTGCTGGTGCTCATCATGCTCGGCGGCGGCGTGCTGCTCTGGGTCGGGGTCCCGCTCGGCTGGCTGTACGTTGGGTCCCTGGTTCAGGGTCAGACCGATTCGCTCGGCACCGCGCTCGCCGTGATGATGGTGGGGGTGGGGGTGAGCATCGCCGTGATAGTCACCGGGCTCAGCTGGCTCAACCGCAAGCATGTCGAGCTGCGCGAGGCGCGCGGGCTGGAGAGCCAGGGGCAGACGGCGTTGGAGGCCGTGATGACCGTGAGCGCGGGAGTGGCGATCATGGCCTTCGGCTTGTGGTTCTTCTTCTTCAGCGGCTCGAGCCCGCTGCCCGTCGGGATCGGGGTGTAATTGACCGAGCCGCCGCCCCGTCGGCTGCGTATCGCCGGCATCCACCACATCACGTTGATCTGCGAGAGCCTCGAGCGCTCGACGGCCTTCTACCGCAACCTCCTGGGCATGCGGATGGTCAAGCAGACCGTGAACGAGGACGACCAGGCGGCTCGTCACCTGATCTTCGGCGACGAGCAGGGGCGGCCGGGCACGCTCGTGACCTGCCTGGAGTATCCGCAGCTCGAGCCGGGGGCCGTCGGCGTGGGCTCGACCCACCACTTCGCTCTGACGGTCGAGGACGAGGGAGCCCTACGCGCGTGGCGCGACTACCTGACCGGCCAGGGCGCCGCGTGCACGGAGGTCTTGGACCGCGCCTTCTCGAAGTCGATCTACCTGCGCGACCCCGACGGCCACATCGTGGAGCTCGCCACGAGCGGCCCCGGGTTCGAGCTGGAGGACTGACGCCTCCTAGGCCGCTGAGAGGGCCGGCGCCGCGGCGGGCTTAGCGGGGCTCAGGGTCGCCGCCAGCGCCAGGCGCTGACGCTCCGTGAGAGTGCCGATCTCCTTGTTCTCCGGGATGGCGATCGAGAGCAGCAGCCGACGGCAGCGGGCGCGGCCCCACCGCTTCTGGCTCATGAGCAGGTCGCTGATCGACATGCTGTGGGCCTGCCACGGGCAGCTGAGCACGACTTCCGCGACGGGGAGGTGCCCGGCCGCGATCCGGCGCTTCATATCGGCCCTCGCCAGGCGCACGCGGTTCGCGTGCTCCAGTGCACGAAGGTGTTGCTGCTCAGCGTCCAGCGTGGCAGTGGTGCCCATGGAAAACCTCCCCGCACAGCGTGCAGTTCTCAGATCAAAGGTGAATGCAGTCCCCGGTCGGCCGTGATCGATGCCTCATGCTCCGAGTCACCGGCCAGCACGGCCGCGGTGAAATAAAGCCTAGGTCCCGCCGGGCGTCAACCGGTCATCCGCCGACCCACGCGCTAAGAGCGGCCTTTTCGACCGCCGGGCCAACTTGTCCAAATCTGGACAAGGTTGGGGGCGCTTCCCGGCTCAGGAATCGGAGGCCTTGGCACGCTCGCGGTAGGCGCGCGCCTTGTGCTGGTTGCCACAGACAGCCATCGAGCACCAGCGGCCGCGGCGATTCTTGGAGTGGTCGTAGAAGGCCCACAGGCAGTCCTCGTCCGCGCATGCCTTGAGTCGTGACCAGGTGCCGTCGGCCTGCGCGGTCGCCACGGCGGCCAGCAATCGAGCCAAGCCCGCGTCGGTTCCCTTGACGGCCGGCGCCAGCCCCGGAGGGGCACCCTCAGCGAACGTGGCGTGCAGCGCAGCGCGCCGGGAGGCCCGCTCGAGCCGCTCCAGCGCCGCCGAATCCGCCTCTATGCCGTTGTGGGTCGCGAGCACGCTCCGGAGCCCCTCCCGCATCTCGATCGCCCGACGCAGGTCGGCCTCGGTCACTGGCGTGCCCGGATCGACGAGCTGTCGCGACGCCAGCCAGTCCTGCAGCGCGGCGGGCGTGGTCAGGGCGTCCTCCCCGCGATCGAAGTCGGCGCTGTTCACGAAGTCCTGGACCGCCTGAAGGCCCTCGGGCGCCCGCTTGTCGGATTCGGTCTCGGATGTCACCGGAGCGTTCCCCTCGGTTCGTGTTCAGCAAGCAGCATCGCTTATGGATGGTATCAGGAGAAGTAACTAGCTATACGCTTTTGATGGTGCTAGGGTGCTCACCAGTCAACGGAGTACGTCGGTTACACACACTAGAAGGGACCCACCATGAGCGAGTCGATCACCATCCGAGAGGCAACCGGGGCGGACCGCGAGGCGATCGAGCGGTTGGCGCAGCTCGACGAGGCTCCCACGCCGAAGGGCGGCGCACTGCTCGCGTTCGTGGACGGCAGGCTGGCAGCGGCCAGGCCGGTCGCGGGTGGAGAGCCCGTGGCGGACCCGTTCATGCGGACGGCCGCGGTGGTCGATCTCCTCGACGCCTGGGCGCTGAGGGCGGCATGAACTCGCTACTAAACTGGCAGCTCGCCGAGGCTCGCCGCCACGAGCTCGATGCGGTGGTGCGGCGCCATCGGCACCGCCCCTCCTTCCGAGCAGGACGCAGATCCCGGACGCGGCACATCAAACGCCGGTAGGCGACCAGTCGTCCACTTTCAGCGACGGCGTACGGCTTGGACTCCCGTACGCCGTCGCGGTGGTGCTCTTCGGCATCTCGTACGGCGTCCTGTCGGAGGCCGCGGGATTTCCCGGATTCGCAGCCGTGGCGATGTCGGCCACCACGTTCGCCGGCTCGTCCCAGTTTGCGGCCGTCTCGATCCTCGGCGACGGAGGAGGCGCGGCGGCTGCGATAGCGGCGGCGATCCTGCTCAACGCCCGCTACGCGCCCGATGGGGGTGGCCGCCGCACCTGCGTTCGTCGGGTCTCGGGTCCGCCGCCTGCTCGAGGCGCAGTTCGTCGTCGACGAAGCGTGGGCCCTGGCCAACGACGGGGAGGGCGCGTTCGACCGCCGCATCCTGGTGGGCGCCGGCGCCACCCTCTACGGCGCTTGGCTGGCGGGGACGCTGATCGGCGTCGTGGCAGGTGGCGCGCTTGGCGACCCCGAAGCGCTCGGGCTCGATGCGGCCTTCCCAGCGCTGTTCCTGGCCCTGCTGGTGGCTCAGGTTCGCTCTCGCGATGCGCTGGCCGCGGCGCTCTTGGGGGCGGCCCTCGCGCTCTCGCTCACACCGTTCACCCCCGCGGGGGTCCCGGTGCTGGCGGCCACGGCAGCGATCCTCGTGGGACTGCGCCGATGAGCGGCCAGGCCTGGCTCGTCGTGGCGGTGGTGGGCGTGGCGACGGTGATGCTCAAGGCGTCAGGGCCGGTGCTGCTGACGCGCGGCCTGCCGCCCGGGCTCAGCCGCGTGGTGGACCTCCTGGCGCCCGCGCTGCTGGCCGCGCTCGTCGCCACGCAGGCCTTCACGGAGTCGTCCGAGCTGGTGCTCGATGAACGGGCGGCGGGGGTGACGGCAGCGGGCGCCGCGATCGCGCTGCGCGCCCCGGTGCTCGTGACGGTGATCGTCGCGGCGGGCGTCACGGCGGCATTGCGGGCTTTGTAGGCGGCGGGTTCCTCGGGCTCGTCTGGGGTTCCCGGCGTCTACTGCGGCTGGGGAGGGGGTGGCGGCGAGGTTTCCGTTGGATCGTCCTGCTTTGGGGGCGTACAGCGCCAGGGCGGCTCGGGCCCTCAGCCCGCCGTCGGCGCCGGCATCGGCTGCCCTTCGGCCAGCCGGGAGCGCACGCGATCGAAGGCGTCGAGAGCGCGGTCCAGGTGCTCTCGCTCGTGCGTGGCCATCACGCTGGTGCGCAGCAGCGCGCGGCCGCGCGGGACGGCCGGATAGAGCGCCACGTTGGCGTAGACGCCCTCGTCGAACAGGGCCTTCCAGAACAGCACCGCCTGCCAGTCGTCGCCGATCGTGACGGGGATGATCGGCGTCAGCACGTCCGATCCGTCGGGCATCGGAGTCGGCTGCACCACATCGAACCCCAGGTCCGCCAGGCCGCGCTGGAGGTAGCGGGCGTTCTCGAGCACCCGTCCCAGCAGCGCGCGGCCCTCGTCCGAGCGGATGATCTCCAGCGCTCCGAGCGTCGCTCCCACCGCCGCCGGCACAGCGGAGGCGGTGAACATGAACGCCCGCGCTTGGACGCGCAGGAAGTCGATCACCTCGGCCGGCCCGGCGATAAACCCGCCGCAGGAGGCGAGCGACTTGGAGAACGTCCCCATGCGCAGGTCGACCTCGTCCGCCACGCCGTAGGCCTCGCTGGCGCCGGTGCCGGTCGCCCCGAGCACACCCACGCCGTGGGCCTCGTCGACCATCAGCCGGGCGCCGTGGGCACGGCAGAGGTCGAGGACGTCCGGCAGCGGGGCCAGGTCGCCCTCCATCGAGAACACCCCGTCGACCACCACCAGCACCCCGCCGCCGTCAGCCGCCGACCGTTCGAGCATCGAGGCGAGCTTGGGCAGCCGGTTGTGCCGGAACGGGCGAATGCGGGCGCGGGACATCATCACCGCGTCGAGGATCGAGGCGTGGTCGCCCGAGTCGCAGATCACCGTGTCGCCGGGCTCGAGCAGCGTGGCGATGCAGCCGACGTTCGCCTGGTAGCCGGTGGTGAAGACCAGTGCGTCCTCGGTGCCCATCCAGTCCCGCAGCTCGCGCTCGAGTCGCAGGTGCAGCGGGGTGGTCCCGTTCATGAACCGCGAGCCCGTGAGACCGGTGCCGTAGGCCTCGAGAGCGTCGCGGGCGGCCTGCTTGACCCGCGGGTGCGTTGTAAGCCCGAGGTAGTTGTTCGAGCCCAGTGTGATCCGCTCGCGGCCCTCCATCACCACCACCGGGCCGGGCTCCCCGTCCACCTGGCGGAAGTAGGGCAGCAGATCGTGCTCGCGCGCAGCCTTGAGCTGCTCGAGCCGCTCGTGCGTGCGCGCCTTCTCGAAGAGGTCGGTCTCTATGGCCATGAAATAGGGTGCGCCGCCGTGGGGATCGAGGTCCGACCCGTGCGCTCGAGGCGGGACCGCCGGGCGTTCATCGAACTGCCATTCCGGCTGCATGCTAGCGCCGAGCAGTGGGTTCCTCCGCTGCGACTCGAGCGACGGATGTTCCTCAGCCCGCGAGGCAACAAGTGGTTCCGCCATGCGGAGGCAGAGCTCTTCCTCGCCTTTCGCGACGGTCGCGTCGTGGGCCGCATCTCGGCGCAGATCGATCGCAACTTCAACGACTACCACGGCAGCGACTGGGGCATGTTCGGCTTCCTCGAGGTCGAGGAGGACGAGGAAGCGCTGAGCGCCATGCTCGACGCAGCCGCGGACTGGCTACGAGCGCATGGCCGCGACCGGATGATCGGGCCGATGGACTTCTCGATGAACGACGAGTGCGGCGTGCTGATCGAGGGCTTCGACCGCGAGCCGTTCATCAAGCAGCCGTGGCATCCGCCCTACTACCAGCGCCTGTGCGAGGCCGTCGGCTTGAGCAAGGCGATCGACCTGTGGATGTGGGAGCTCTACATCGAGGATCGCTCGAAGATCGTGCCCGCGATCGTCGAGATGGCGCGCAAGCTCGAGCCCGAGCACGGGATCCGGGTCCGCAAGATGTCCCGTCGGCGGCTCCGGCGTGAGCTCGACGTCTTCGCCGAGACCTACAACGAGGCATGGAAGGACAACTGGGGGTTCGTCCCCTACTCGAAGGAAGACCTCGACACCTACGCCCAGGAGCTCCAGCTCGTCTTCGACAGGAACTGGTTCATGGTCGCGGAGAAGGTCGACACGGGCGAGAGCGTCGGCGTGGCGATCACCGTTCCGGACATCAACCAGGTCCTGAAGCGGATGGGCGGGCGGATCCTGCCCTTCGGCTGGTGGCACTTCCTGCGCCGGCGGCGAATCATCGACCGCGTGCGCGTGGGATTCCTGGGCGTCAAGCCCGAGTACCAGCACACGGGCGTAGCTGCCGGGCTGTACATCGAGCATTTCGACATGGCCGAGGCCACACCCCAGAAGTGGGGCGAGATGGGGTGGATCCTCGAGACCAACGACGCGATGAATCGAGGGATGGAGGGGATGGGCGGCCGGGTGGCCAAGCGCTACCGGGTCTACGAGCGCGAACTGAGCGGGGCATGACGCCTCGGACACGGGTCCAGCGGCCGGGCGCAGGCCGTCCGGCCCCGGAGTACACTCGCCCACTCGTGCCCGAGCCCGCCGACAGCGCCGACGGCGCCCCCGAGCCCGTCGAAGGTGAGCTCGTCCCCAGGGAAGGGGGCGAGGTCGCCGAGATCCGCCATCTGCCGGTGCCGGTCGACGCGCGCCCCGTGGACCTGGACCGTCCGCGGGCGGCGACCCTTCCCGCCACCGTGGCGGCCGCCACCGGCGGTTTCATTCTTGGAGTCGCCGCCTTCATGCTGATCAGGGTGCTGCGGCGCCCATCCGCGGCGCGGGGGTTGACGCGTCGCCGCAACCGGCTGGCCGCTCAGCGCCGAGGCGTCGACGTCCAGGCCACGCGGTCGTTCCTCGTAGACGTCCACCTCCTCAAGCGCTGAGCCCCGCGGCGCTTGCAGCCTCGCGCCGAGTGCAGGTCGTCGAGTGCGACGTCGCGCCGGCCGGCCCGTTTCGGATGCCCGGCGGCAGTCGGGACGGCGTGATGCGCCGTAGCGAAGGGGGGCTCGTGCGGCTCCTGCACCCCCACGACGAGCCGTGCACCGTGCGCGCGTGGCCGGCCGGCGGGGGCGTCCGCTTCCGGGCGGAGGGCCCGACGCGGGAGAGCGCCGCGCTGGCGATCGAGCGGATGCGGTTCGCGCTCGCCATCGACCAAGACCTCGCTCCGTTCCACCGACGCTTCTGGCGCCACCCGCTCCTCGGCCCCGTGGTGCGCCGCAAGCCGTGGCTGCGCCCGCGCAGACGGCCCGAGCCGTTCGAGGCGCTGGCCTGGGCGGTCTGCGAGCAGCTCATCGACGGGGAGCGCGCCGTGTCGATCCAGCGTCGGCTGACCGCGCGCCACGGGCGCCGCAGCGCGTGCGGCTCTCTGCGCGACGTGCCCAGCGCGGCCGCGCTCGCCCGGCTCTCGCCCGCCGAGGTCGAGGCATGTGGGCTCTCGCCGTCGCGCTCGATCGCGATGGTCAAGGCGGCGCGCGAGGTGGCCAGCGGCCGCGCCGACCTCGCCGAGCACGAGCCCGCGTGGAAGCGGCTGCGGTCGATAGGGGGGATCGGCGCCTGGACCGTCGAGTCGCTGGCGCTGCACGGCCAGGGTCGCGACGATCAGATCCCCGCAGGAGACCTCGCCTACCTGAAGCTCGTGGGCCTGCTCGCGCGACTGGGACGCCGCGCCACCGAGCAGGAGGTGCGCGAGTTCTTCGCGCCGTACGCGCCGTACGCCGGGCTGGCGGGCACGTTCCTCTGCAATGCATGGGCGGCCGGCGCGTACAGACCCCGTTAAGGACCGCCGCGTAGGATCGAGGCATGGAACCGACAAAGGTGGACAAGACCGAAGAGCAGTGGCGCTCAGATCTGCCGTCCGATCGCTACCACGTGCTGCGCGAGAAGGGCACCGAGCCGCCGTTCACCGGTGCGTATACGCACTCCAAGGAGACGGGTATGTACCGCTGCGGCGCGTGCGGGAACGACCTCTTCAGCTCGGAGACCAAGTTCGACTCCGGCACCGGGTGGCCGAGCTTCACCGAGCCGGCCGTGGCCGAGAACGTGCGCCTCGAGCCCGACAACAGCCTCGGCATGAGGCGCACCGAGGTGCTGTGCGCCCGCTGCGGCTCGCACCTCGGCCACGTGTTCCCGGACGGGCCGGGCCCGGGTGGTCAGCGCTACTGCATCAACTCGCTGGCGCTCGATCTCGAGCCCGAATCGAGCTAGACGCGCTCTGCCCTACTGCGGCACGGCGAGGCCGCGGCCGAGGCCGAAGCTGCCCCAGCAGCAGACTCAGCGGGAGCGCGTTCGCGGGAGCCCTGATCTCGGGGTCGGTGCCGACCTCGTCGAGCACGACCTCGAGCTTCACCTCGCCGCCCTCGAGCCCGCCCGGGATCCCCTCGGGCATGTCGAACTCAGCCTCGACCAGCGCCCGCCGGAGCATGTTGTCGTCGTCCACGTTCACCTCGAAGTCGAGCTTCTCGACCGCGTCCTCGACCTTGTCGAGGCCATCGTCATCGAGCTCGGGGACCTTTGGCGTCACACCTCCGCTGCGACTCGAGCTGCTGGCGAAACGCCGGCGAGCGCAGCGCGTCGACCACGTCCTCGATCGCCGCCTTGACGTTCACCGAGCCGCTTGATCTTGCGCGTGGCGTCGCCGCCGACGTCGTCGCCCTCATCGACCTGGGGGTCCTGCAGCCAGCTCGCGGGATCGAGCCCCAGGCCCTTCAGGCTTCCGACCCCGCCGCCGTTCGAGAAGCGCTTGGACAGGCTCGCGAAGAGCTGAGTGCCCACCTCGTAAGTTCGGCCGCCGAACTCGATGAAGGCGTTGTCGTCGGTCACGACGACGCCGCCCTTGAAGCGAAGGCCGGCGGCCTGAACGCTCACGTCCCAGTCGAGGCTCGGCAGCTTGCCCTCGCCGTTCGACTCGTACGGTCCATCCAGGCTCACGGTGATCGGACCGTCGAGCCGCTCGACGCCCCTCAGCCGGGCCTCCACGTCTACGCGCAGGTCGCCGCTCCGCGGACGGGTTCTCGAACGCCTTGCCAAGAAGTGCGCGCGCTTCGGCGGAGTCGGCGCCGCTCTCCTTCGTCCTCGCCGCAGCCCGCCAGGGGGAGGGCGAGCGTGGCGAGAAGGGCGATGAGGATCAGCGCGCGGGCTCTCATGTCCTCCTTATCGGCCCCGACCTCAAACGTCTACAGCCCGGCTCCGGGAAGGTACTCGTTCGTGAACGCCCCGCTCGCATCTGGGATCTCGGACAGGATCCGGTTCTCGCGCATCCACGCGGCGAACGTCGTTCCACGCGCGCGGGTCCTGGTAGCCGAATGGCTTGCCCGCGACCGGCAGGAACAGCGGCAAGGTCACCTTGACGACGGCGCGCTGCAGCTTGGGATCGAGATCGGGGTTGGCCTTCAAGCAGACCCCGGATCGCCGCGTCGGGATCCTCGTTCAGCTCGTTCGTCCCGCGCGCGAGCGCGCCGACGAACGCCCGGATGCGCCCGCCGTCGCGCTCCAATGCGTCGGCGTTGGCCACCAGCACCAGCTCGTCATAGGTGGGGACCCCGGCCTTCTCGAGCCGGATGATCCGGGGCCGGCGGCCCTTCAGGCGCAACTCCGTGCCCTCGTAGTTCCAGAACGCGCCGAGCGTGGCGTCAACCTTGCGCGTGAGCAGTGCGGCGCTGAACCCGAACCCGACGTTGCGCTCCTTGACCGTCTTCGGATCCACCCCGGCGTTCAGCAGGATGGTGCGCAGGAAGGCCGACTGGTAGTCGATGCCCGCGGTGCCGACCGTCTTGCCCTCGAGGTCCTTGGGCGAGCGGATCCCGCCCCTCGGAAGCGAGATGATCGAGGTCAGCGGCTTGCGGACGATCGCGCCCACGGCGACGACGCGCAGCCCCTTGTCGCGTGCTCGCAGCACCTCGGGCTCGTAGGAGACCGCGAGGTCCACCCGTCCCGCGGCCACCTGCTTGATCGGCGCCGCCGGGTCGGTTGGCTGGCGGATGTCGACCTTGAGCCCGGCGTCGGCGAAGTGCCCGCCGGCCTGGGCCGCGTAAATGCCCGCATGGTCCGCGTTTGGGAAGTAGTCGAGCATAGGCTCATCTCTCTCGCTCCCTGCGGCGCAAGCTGCTCCTCCTTCTCGCCGCATGCGGTGAGCGCTGCCGCGCAGATGACGAAGAGGATCAGGGGGAGCGGCGAGCGGCGGGTGCGAGTCATGCGGTCCTTTCGTCGGGTCGGTTCCAGGGGCAGGCGATTCGCTCCGCCAGGGTGGCGAGGGCGAACAGGGCCACCGCCATCAGGGTCAAGATCACGATCCCCGCGTACACGCGCGGGGTCTGGAGCTGGGTGTTGCCGAGCAGCACCAGGCGCCCGAGGCCCTCGTCGGCGCCGGCCCACTCGCCGAACACGGCGCCGATGACCGACACCGTAGCGGCGATGCGCAGGCCACTGAAGAAGGACGGGCAGCGCTGCCGGCGCCTCCACGCTACGCAGCGTCCGCAGCCGCGAGGCGCCGAACGAGCGCATCAGCTTCAGCTGGTCCCGGTCAGTCGAGCGCAGGCCGTCGAGCGCGGCCACCGTGATCGGGAAGAAGCAGATCAGCGCGACGATGGCCAGCTTGGGCCCGATCCCGTAGTCGAAGGCCAGCACCAGGATCGGGGCCAGCACCACGATCGGGATCGCCTGCGAGGCCACGAGCAGCGGGTAGGCGGCGTCGCGCAGGGTTCGGCTCAGGTGCATGGCCAGGGCCGCGCCCACGCCGGCGACGATCGCGATCGCCAAGCCGAGCAGCACCTCGTAGAGGGTCACCCACGCGTTGTCCATCAGCAGCGACCAGTCGTCCCGGAAGGCCTGAATGGTCTCTCCGGGGGACGCGAGCGTGAGGTCGTCCACCGAGTCGAGCGACGCGACGAATGCCCAGATCCCGACGAACGCGGCCAGCAGCAGGCCAGTCAGCAGCGCGCGCCTCACGCCAGGGCCTCCAGGGCTCGGGCGCGCAGCCGCGCCAGCTCGGGGTCGGTGATTGCCGCGCGGCGGTCGCGTGGGCGCGGGAGCGGCACGTCGAGCTCGGTGACAACCCGGCCGGGCCTCGGGCTGAGCACCGCCACGCGGTCCGCGAGGAAGACCGCCTCCTCGACGTCGTGAGTCACGAGCAGCACCGTGCGCGGCTCGGAGGCCAGCGCCTGGGCCAGCCAGGACTGCATCTCGGCGCGGGTGATGGCGTCGAGTGAAGCGAAGGGCTCGTCCAGCAAGAGCACGGGGCGACCGGGGAGCAGGGTCCGCATGAACGCGACCCGCTGCCGCATGCCGCCGGACAGCGCGGCGGGCCGTGCGCGCGTGAACTCGGCCAGTCCGAAGCGCTCGAACAGCGGCTCCGCCCGTCGCCGCGACTCGGCGCGCGAGAAGCCCTCGCACTCCAACGCCAGCGCGGCGTTGCCCAGGGCGTCGCGCCAGGGCAGCAGGAGGTCGCGCTGGGGCATGTAGGAGCAGGCGCCCCGGCGTCCGCGGGCCGAGTGTTCCTCGCCGACTTTCACGCTGCCGCCGTCGGGCTCGTCGAGGCCCGCGACCAGCTCGAGCAGGGTCGACTTGCCGCAGCCGGATGGGCCGACGACGCCGACCACCTCGCCGGGCCGGACGTCCAGGTCCAGGCCGTCGAGCGCGACCACGGCACCGCCACGGCCCTCAAACCGGCGTGTCACCCCTTGGGCCGTGACGCCCGCCCCTTGAATGGCGAGAGGCTCCGTCACGGGAGCCTCGAGCTTGGTCTGCATCCGCTCCCTCCGCGGGCATTACCCCACAGGTTCGAAGGGTCAGCGCCGGGCGAAGATCGATCGAAGGCGCTATCTCAGCCCGCGTGCCCGCGAGCCCCCCTGTTGTCGGGGCGGAGTGTACCTGTCACCCAACGGCCCGGAATCTGGCGCGCTCCTTGACGTTTCCGCGCATAAAATCCGCAAGTTCACGGCCGCGTTATCCCGGTCGCGCAGGTTCCGCGCAGGTTGGGTCTTGCGGACCGATGCGAACCTGCGCTATACAGGTCTCGTGGTCGCCGCTCTGGCAGGGGGTGTCGTGGGGGGGCGCGTGCGAAAGCTCGCGGCCCTGCTGCTGCTCGCATTCCTCGCCTTCCCCGGAGCGGCTGCCGCCAACGGCGGCGTCACCGGCCTCGTCACGAACACCGTGAACGGGGCGACGGGCACCGTCGCGAAGGTCACCGACCCGGTCACCACCGCAGCCAAGCTTCCGTCCGTACGCCAGGTGCCCAACCAGGCCACCCCCGTGGTGAAGGCCGCGACCCAGACCGTCGACCGCGACGGTCGCCAACACAGCCGCCGCGGCCGAGCCGGTCACACGGACGGTCAAGGCCTCGAGCTGCACCCGTCACGCGGACGGTCACCGGCGCGACCAGCAACGTCACTCGCACGGTCCAGCGCCCTCCGGCGAACAGCCAGCGCGACGCCAGCCGCCGGGGTCGCGAGGACCACCCCGGTCACGCGCGCGGTCGGCCGGGCGCTCGGACGGCACCGCGCCGGACCGCGGGACCACCGGCGCGGCCGCGCCGACGGCTCGCACCGTCGGGTCGCTGCTGGATCCGAAGACTGGGATCGGCGCGGCCGTGGGCGCGCTCCTCGATCCGAACAGCGGCCTCGGCTCCACCGTGGGCGCGCTGCTCGATCCGGAGGGCGGCCTCCCCGCGACGCTGGGGTCGGTCCTCGGACTCGACGATCCGCTGGACCCGGTCGGTTCCCTCCTCCGGGGTCTCGGCCTCGTCGCGCCCCTGGACACCGCGGCGCCGCGTGCCGTGAGCGCCCCCGCCGCGCCGGCCCTCCAACTCAGGCCACCCACGGCGTTCGCGGCCTCGCTCGCCGCGCTTCGGGGAGGGCTTCGTGCTCCCGCCCGGTTCCGAGGGCGCCGCAGCGCCTGGCGATCTCACCCACGCCTCGCTCATCGGCTCCGCTACGGCCGGAGAGTCCTTCGGCCCCCTTTCGCCCTTGCCGGCCCTCGCCGCTCGGCTGCCACCACGAGCGTGTCGGCGGCCGAACCGAGCGGCAACGGGCCGCAGGGCCCATCGCTCCCAGACCTTCCGGCGGCGCCCGCCGGCGGGGCCGCGACGGCTTCCAGCGCCCTCCTCTTCGCGGGGCTGGCCGCGCTCTTCGGTGCCTTCGCGCTTCTCTTCTCGGGGTACACCCGCACGCTTCACACCGCGCCGGCTTTCCTGCGGCCGGCGCCTTTCATCTGCTTGCTCGAGCGCCCTGGCTAGGCGGAGTTCGCCTTAGGTCAGGGCCGCGCCGGGGGCCCACCAGCTCGTAGCCCGGCGACTCAGCAAGCACACCAGACGAAAGGAAGTGGTGATGAAGCGGATCACCGTTGCCCTGGCGACAACACTCGCCATGGCAGTGAGCGCCGCACCCGCCTCCGCAGGCCTGCCGATCGTGGATCAGCTGGGCCTGACGAAGGGGGGCGACACCGCCAAGGGCGGTGACGCCACCGCCAAGGGCGGTTCGGGCGGCGACGCCAA
Source organism: uncultured Thermoleophilaceae bacterium (assembly GCA_963802855.1). Lineage (GTDB taxonomy): Bacteria > Actinomycetota > Thermoleophilia > Solirubrobacterales > Thermoleophilaceae > JAAYBF01. Next base: position 363,235 of record CAWDJP010000007.1, on the reverse strand, counting down.
TACAGGCAACAAGCAGGTGCTGAACGGGAACTCGGTCTCCGTATCGGTTCTTGGCAGCGCCGAGTCCGAGGGTGGCAAGACGACCGCGAAGAGCGGAGATGCCTACGGGGGCGATGGCGGCGACGCCAAGGCCTCCGGCGGCGACGCCGACGCCTCCGATCGGGCGCGTACCGACCAGCAGGGCAGCTCCCGCTCCGGTGGGGGCTACGGCAAGGGCTCGGGGCAGGACAACGAGTCCCATGTCAAGCAGGGCGATGACCGGGCGCGTGGCGGCAACGCCAAGGCGTTCGGCGGTGATGGCGGCGACGCCGACACCGGCAACATCCAGCTGGGCAACGGCAACTCCGTGGCCGTGTCCGTGGGCGGGAAGAAGCTCCCGTTCTCGAAGAGCAGGGGACACGATCGCGGTGGCGCCGAGTCCGAGGGTGGCAACACCTCCGCGAAGAGCGGTGACGCCTACGGCGGCGATGGCGGTGACGCCAAGGCATCCGGCGGCGACGCTGACGCATCCGAGCGGGTGCGCAGCGACCAGCGCAACCGCTCCGGCAAGGGCCGGGGCTCGGGCGGGGACAACGAGTCCTACGTCAAGCAGGGTGATGACCGGGCGCGTGGCGGCAACGCCAAGGCGGTCGGCGGTGACGGCGGCGACGCCGACACCGGCAACCTGCAGGTGCTCAACGGCAACTCGATTGCCCTTTCGCTGCTCGGCGACGCCGAGTCCGAGGGTGGCAAGACGACCGCCAAGAGCGGTGACGCCTACGGGGGCGACGGCGGCGACGCCAAGGCCTCCGGCGGCGACGCCGATGCGTCGGATCGCGTCCGGATCGACCAGGACGGCAAGGGCTCAGGCCACGGCAAGGGCCGCGGGCAGGACAACGAGTCCTACGTCGAGCAGGGTGATGACCGGGCGCGTGGCGGCAACGCCAAGGCGTTCGGCGGTGACGGCGGCGACGCCGACACCGGCAACATCCAGCTCGGCAACGGCAACTCGCTTGCGCTCGGGCTGCTGGGCGATGCCGAGTCCGAGGGTGGCAAGACGACCGCCAAGAGCGGTGATGCCTACGGGGGCGATGGCGGCGACGCCAAGGCCTCCGGCGGCGATGCCGATGCCTCGGAGCGCGTCCGTGTGAGCCAGGAGAACAAGGGCTCCGATCACGGTCGCGACCACGGTAAGGGTCACGGCGACCACGGCAAGGGTCACCGCCGCTCTGGCGGGGACAACGAGTCCTACGTCAAGCAGGGTGATGACCGGGCGCGTGGCGGCAACGCCAAGGCGTTCGGCGGTGACGGCGGCGACGCCGACACCGGCAACACCCAGCTCGGCAACGGCAACTCGGTGGCCGTCTCGCTGGGCTCGCCCTTCTCGAAGGACAAGGGCCGCGGCCACGGCAAGGGTCACGATCGCGGCAAGGGTCGCGGTCACGACGACGGTGCCAAGTCCGAGGGAGGCAACACCTCCGCGAAGAGCGGTGATGCCTACGGTGGCGATGGCGGCGACGCCAAGGCCTCCGGTGGCGACGCCGACGCCTCGGAGCGCGTCCGTGTGAGCCAGTCCAACAAGGGCAAGGGTCACGATCGCGGCAAGGGTCGTGACCACGGCAAGGGCGACGATCACGGCAAGGGCCACGACTGTGGCAAGGGCCGCGGTCACGACGGCAAGGGCCACGATCGCGGCAAGGGTCGTGACCACGGCAAGGGCCACGACCGTGGCAAGGGCCACGACCGTGACAACGAGTCCTACGTCAAGCAGGGCGACGACCGGGCGCGCGGCGGCAACGCCAAGGCGTTCGGCGGTGACGGCGGCGACGCCGACACCGGCAACAAGCAGATCCTCAACGGGAACTCGCTTGCGCTGTCCCTGTTCGGCGATGCCGAGTCCGAGGGTGGCAACACCTACGCCAAGAGCGGCGACGCATTCGGTGGCGATGGCGGCGACGCCAAGGCCTCCGGTGGCGACGCCGACGCCTCGGAGCGGGTCTCCGTGGGCCAGCTCCTGGGAGGAGGCGTGCTTGGGCTGATCTGAGCCCATGAAGCGTTCCCCAGGGCAGGGGTAACGGGCCAACGGCCGCCGGCCGGCATGACGCCGGCCGGCGGCCCCGTCCGTCAGGACTCAGCTACTCGGAAGGCGCAGGTCGGCGATCGCGTTCACGAAGCCCTCGAGCTGCTTGGTGGTCCAGCACTCGAACACCCCGGTGCAGTGGGGCTCGTAGGCGGCCATCACGGAGTCGCCGTAGTTCCAGTACAGCTTGGGCTCCGGGTTCATCCAGAACGTGCGGCCCGCCCGCTCTGCCACCCTGGCGAAGACGTCCGCGTGCGGCTCCCGGCCGTTGGTGCGGGCATCGCCCAGGACGATCACCGACGAGCGCGGATCGAGGTCGTCGATCACACCGTCGAGAAACTCGAGCCACACGCGCCCGTAGTCGGTGTAACCGGAGATGTCGGCGACGCCGGCGTCGCTGGCGATGGCACGCGACACCGCCTGAAACGAGCGCTCTCGTTCGAACACGTCGGTGACCTCAGAGATCCGCTCCACGAACACGAACGAGCGCAGCTTGCGGAAGGAGTCGTGCAGCGCGTGGAGCACTGAGAGGAAGAAGACGCTCGCGCTGGTGACGCTCGTCGACACGTCGCAGAGCACGAAGAGCTCCGGGCGGCGGGGGCGGCGAGGGCGGTAGCGGAGCTCCAGGGGGACTCCGCCGGTGCCGAGCGAGAGCCGCATCGTCCGGCGCACGTCGATCGCGGACGACCGCGACCGGCCGCGGTTCTCCCTCCCCTGGGTGGCCAACCGGCGGCGCAGCTGGGCGACGACACGATGGACCGCAGCCAGGTCCTGGGCCGCGCCCGTGGGCAGGGCGCGATCGAACTCGCGCAGCGGCTTGGAGGGCGGAAGCGAGCGCGTGCGCTCGATCAGGGCGCGCTCGAGCTCACGGCGGATGTGCCCCTCGAACTCGCGCAGTCGCTCCCGCGGCACGCTGTCGGGATCGGGCAGCTCGGCCGCCTGGCCCTCTCCCTTCAGCCCCAGCGTCCTGCGGATCCGTTGCACGTCCACGCCGATCACGCCTGAGCCCTCACCCTGGCGCCCGAAGGCCGATATGGCGAGCCTGGCCAGGTCCCGCAGCTCCCCGTCGGAGGCTTCGAGCTCGCGCAGCGCGTCGCGAATCCGCTCGCGCAGGGCGTCGAGGTCCATGCGCTCTCCGCCCGCCGCTACCGGGTCGTCCTCGGTAATCCCACGCTCGACCGCCTCGCGCTCGGTGGCGCGGAAGAAGTAGCGGTCGAACACCAGCTCGAGCACCCGCCGGTCCTCCTGCGACTTGGCGAGGGTCGCGGCGAGCGCCTCGCGGAAGTCGGTGCGGTCGGTCCAGCTCACCGTCCGCAGAGCGGCGAACGAGTCGAGCAGCTCGGAGGTCCCCACGGCCATGCCCTCACGCCGCAGCTCGTCCGCGAACTCCAACAGTCGCGGTGCCATCCCGGCGGGACCCTGGGCTGGGGGCATACCGCCGTAGAGCGCCGGATTCCCCGGGCGCGTGGCGGCCGCGTCAGCCGGCTTGGCGGGATCCGATGAGCCCATCGGTGAGCTTCACCCCCACGCGCTCGGCCACGAGGTCGAGGTCGGTGCGGTGCTTGACGATGATGCTCATCGTGCGCTCGAGCACCTCGCCGTCCACGTCCTCCGCGCCCAGGAGCAACAACGCCCTGGCCCAGTCGATCGACTCCGCGATCGAGGGCGGCTTCTTGAGGTCCAGGTTGCGGACCATGTGGACCACCTCGACCAGTTTGCGCGCCATGTCCTTGGAGAGCTCCGGCGTGTGCAGACGCACGATCTCGAGCTCACGCTCCACGTCCGGGTAGTCGAGCCACAGGTATAGGCAGCGGCGTTTCAGGGCCTCGGTCAACTCGCGCGAGTTGTTCGAGGTGAGCAGCACGAGCGGGTGCGTCGTGGCCTCGACCACACCCAGCTCCGGGATCGACACCTGGAAGTCGGACAGCACCTCGAGCAGCATCGCCTCGAACTCCTGGTCGGTCTTGTCGATCTCGTCGATCAACAGCACCACCGGCTCGTCCGCCGAGATCGCACTGAGCAACGGCCGTGGGAGGAGGAACTCCTCCCCGAAGATGTCATCGCGCACCTCCTGCCAGCCCGCGTCCGAGGCCTCGACCTGTATGCGAAGCAGCTGCTTGCGGTAATTCCACTCGTACAGCGCCTTCGCCTCGTCGAGCCCCTCGTAGCACTGGAGCCGCACGAGCTTGCGATCGGTGGCGCGGGCGAGCGCCTTGGCTAGCTCCGTCTTTCCGACACCGGCCGGCCCTTCTACGAGGACGGGCTTGCCGAGCTCCGCCGCCAAGTAGGAGACGAGCGCGGTCGAGTCGCCGGCCAGGTATCCCGCTCCTTCGAGGCCCGCGCGGGTGCTCTCGATCGAGTCGAACTCCACGCTCACCGCAGGAAGGATACTTTCGCGGCCGTGGCGGCCCTCCTATCCATCGTCGGCCAGATCGGCATCCCCGACCCGGGCCGGGACGGCAGCGACGATCTCCAGCGTCTGCTCGATGCGTTCTACGTCCTGGTCGGGCTCGGCTTTCTCGTGGCCGTCGCCGGCCACCTGTTCGGCTCGCGCACCCTCGTGATCATCGGCATCGCCCTGTTCTTCATCGGCACCGCGGTGTTCATGGTCGCGGTGGGCACCTACGGATAGCGGTGCTCAGCCCAGGCCTTCGCGGAACCCCTCGCGCCAGCTCGAGTACCGCGGCTGCCAGCCGAAGCTCTGCTTGAAGCGGGCGTTGGACGCACCTCGGAGGGAGGTGGTCATCTCCACGAGCATCCTCGGCGCGAACAACTTCGCGATCCAGAGTGGGATGCGCCTCGGCCTCCTCGCGCCGATGGCGTCGGCGAAGGCGGGCAGCCATTCGCGCATCGGGGCCGGTTGGTCGTCGACCACGTTGAAGATCCCGGGCGGGCCACCTTCGACCGCAGCCACCGTCGCGCCGGCCGCGTCGTCCACGTGGATGAAGCTCCATACGCCGCCCCCCTTGCCCACCACCGGCTGCCGTCGCCGGCGCAGCTCGTCGGCCGTGGCGCCGTCGGGGGCTATGAAGGTGCCCGGTCCGTAGAACCAGCCGTAGCGCAGCACGACCCCTTCGATGCCGTCCGCCTCGGTGACCTGGCGCTCGAGGTCCATCAACGCCTGAACGGTCGCGGCGAACGGCTGGGGGGCGTCGGTGAACGGCCTTGCGTCCTCGTCCTTGATCGCGCTGCCCTCGGGTGCGTAGAGGAACGCGACGCTCTGGGCCACCATCCGCCGCGCGCCGGACGCTCGTGCCGCGGCCACAAGGATGCGTGTGCCCTCCGTTCGGAGCCGGTCCGTCGGAACGTAGGCCTCGTCGAAGTTCTTCGTGTCGAGCCGCTTCGGCAGGGCAGTGAGCTGGTGGACGACGACCTCGGGCTGCGCGCTCGCCATCGCGGCCTTGACCGCATCCTCGTCGAACACGTCGGCCACGACCGGGGATGCGCCGGCTGTGCGCAGGGCATCGGCGCGTTCTTCGGAGCGGGTCATCCCCGTTACCTCGTGGCCGGCCGCGACGAGCCGCGGCACCAGCAGCCGCCCGATCGCTCCGCTGGCACCCGCCACGAAGACCCTCATGCGCGCTCGTCCCCTAGCGCCGTGGTGAGCATCCACCCCAGCAGCGCGGCGGTGAGCGCGATCGAGACAAGGTTCACCGGGCCGAGCGCCTCGGTCTCGGCGTCCCCGACGTCGACCAGGTGATTCACGGCGTGGAGCAGGTACTGGATCAGTGCGAACGCCAGGACCGGCACTCGCCACGAGACATGGCGAGCGGCGATGATCGACACCGCTCCCAGCGCCAGGTAGAACGTCGCCACATCGCGTATGTAGTGATCGTTCTGGGGCGGATAGGGACCGATCTCTTCGAAGAAGGTGCCGGGCGCCACGACCATCAGGAGGCCGAGCGCCAGCTGAACGCCCCCGAACACCAGCAGGAGCGCCGGCAGCGCACCGGTGGATGCCGTGCCCTCGCCGTTCATCGCCCGCGCAAGCTACCGCGCACCGGCCTGTCCGCGACGCCACCTCGCCAACGTCGTCACTCGTCCAACGGCAGGCGCATGAACAGGCTGCGTGCGCCCGGGCCGTCTCCCGAGCGGAACCCAAGCGACGCGTAGAGCGCCAGCGCCGCGGCATTCTCCTCGCTTACGTCGAGGTCCATCCGCACGCACCCGCGCTCCCTCGCGCGCGCTACCGCGGCGTCGGCGAGCGCGCGCCCCAGCCCCGCTCCGCGCGCAGCTTCGCGCACGTAGAGGTCCTCGAGGCAGCAGTCCTCGCCGGCGCGCCAGATGCCCCAGCGGTAGCGCAGCTGGCACACCCCGTCCGGCGCGGCCGACTCCGACCGCGCTACAGCGCCCAGAAGGAAGTCGGTGTGCGGGTCGCCGAGCAACCGATCCACGCTCGCGCGAAGGCTGTCCGCGGAGGGGCTCGACCGTCCCCACCAGTCGCGGAACTCCACCAGCAGGTCGGCGACGGCGGGCGCGTCCTCAGTTCCAGCCAGCCACACCCGGGTCACCGCGCGAGCGTACCCGGGACTATCCTCTCGCCCTCGTGGACTAGCCATCCGACGCCGGAAGGAGACGCGGTGCCCGAGCTTGCGGAGGTCCAGTCGGGTCTCGAGGGAGTAGTTGCCTTCGCCACCGAGATCGCCGAGCCCGACAAGGAGGGCGGCGCCCTCCGCTACCGAGGCGTCGACATCGAGGACCTGGTCGGCCAGGTGCCGTTCGAGAACGTCTGGGGGCTGCTGGTGGACGGCTCCTTCGAGCCCGGGCTGCCGCCGGCCGTCCCGCACCCGCTCGCCGTCCGAACCGGTGATCCGCGCGTGGACCTTCAGGCCGCGCTCGCGATGCTGGGCCCGGAGTGGGGGCTCCAGGCCGTGATCGACATCGACGACGAACAGGCCCGGGCTGACCTGGCGCGCGTCTCGGTGATGGCGCTGTCGTTCGTGGCGCAGTCTGCGCGCGGGATCGGCCGCCCGCCCGTGCCCCAGACCGAGGTCGACCGGGCGACCTCGATCCCGGAGCGGTTCCTCGTGCGCTGGCGGGGGGAGGCGGACCCCGATCACGTCAAGGCGATCGACGCGTACTGGATCTCGGCGGCCGAGCATGGCATGAACGCTTCGACCTTCACCGCGCGGGTGATCGCCTCGACCGGCGCCGACGTTGCCGCCGCCCTCTCGGGCGCGGTGGGCGCGCTCTCGGGGCCGCTCCACGGAGGTGCTCCATCGCGCGTGCTGACGATGTTGGACGCGGTGGAACAGCACGGCAATGCCGAGGCGTGGGTCAAGGACTGGCTCGACCGCGGGGAGCGACTGATGGGCTTCGGACACCGCGTCTACCGCGCGGAGGATCCCCGCGCCCGGGTGCTGCGGCGGACGGCTAAGCAGATCGGGGCGCCGCGCGTCGAGGTGGCCGAGTCGCTCGAGAAGGCGGCGCTTGCCGAGCTGCATGCGCGCAAGCCCGACCGCGTGCTGGCCACGAACGTGGAGTTCTGGTCGGCGGTGGTGCTCGACTTCGCAAACGTGCCACCCGAGCTGTTCACGCCGCTGTTCTCGTGTGCACGGGTGGGCGGTTGGGCGGCGCACATCCTCGAGCAGAAGCGCGAGGGGCGCCTGATCCGCCCGACCGCCGCGTACACCGGCCCGGGCCCGCGGCCGATCAGCGAAGTGGACTGATGGAGGCCGCCACCACGAAGCAGGACACGCCCCCGATCGAGGGCGTTTCCTCCTTCGCCAAGTCGCTCTTCCTCGGGGAGATCCACGAGGACCTCGTGTTTCCGTTCCCCAAGCCGGACGAGTCCGAGCAGGACAGGATCCGCGACCTCTGCACCTCGATGCGCGAGATCGCAGCGGAGATGATCGACCCGCGGCGGATCGAGGAGGAGCGCTGGATCGGCGACGACGTGATCGCCGCGCTCGGCGAGCGCGGCCTGATGGGCCTCTACGTGCCCGAGGAGTACGGCGGCCAGGGGCTGTCGCAGACCGGCTACTGCCGTGTGTCCGAGGTATTCGCCCAGATCGACCCGGTGCTCTCGGTGATCCTGGGCGTGCATCAGTCGATCGGGATGAAGGGCATCGTCCTGTTCGGCAACGACGAGCAGAAGTCTCGGCTGCTGCCGGACCTGGCCACCGGCCGGAAGTTGGCGGGGTTCGCCCTCACCGAGCCCGAAGCCGGATCGGACGTGCACGGCATGCAGAGCCGGGCGGAGCGCGAGGCCGACGGCGCCTGGCGTCTGGACGGCCACAAGCACTACATCGGCAACGGCGAGAAGGGATCGGTGTTCGTCACGTTCGCGGCCACCGAGATCGATGGGAAGCGCCGCCACACGGCGTTCATCGTCGAGAAGGGCATGGAGGGATTCGAGGTCGGCCGCCGCTTCGACACGATGGGCCTTCGCGGCAACGACCTGCGCGAGCTGTTCTTCAACGGCGTGCGCGTGCCGCCCGAGAACGTGCTGGGCGAGCCCGGCCAGGGCTTCCGGATCGCCATGCACATCCTCAACAACGGCCGGATGAGCCTGGGCACGGGCTCGGTCGGCGGTGCCAAGTACCTGCTGGACCTCTCGATCGACCACGTGAAGCGGCGCAAGCAGTTCGGGCGCCCGCTGGCCGACTTCGAGCTCGTCCAGGACAAGGTCGGCTGGATGGTCTCCTACCTGTTCGGCCTCGAGTCGATGGCCTATCTCACTTGCGGCCTCGTGGACATGGGCGTGCCCGACTACTCGCTCGAGTCGGCGATCGTGAAGGTGTCCGGCACCGAGTTCCTGTGGTACGCGGCCAACCGCGCGCTACAGCTCAAGGGCGGCGCCGGCTACATGAAGGACGAGCCGTACGAGAAGGTGCTGCGCGACACCCGGATCTTCCCCATATTCGAGGGCGCCAACGACGTGATGCGGGCCTTCATCGCCCTGTCCGGGATGAAGCCCGTTGGGGAGCGCCTGAGCGGGCTGAGCGGCGTGAACCTCGGTGATCCGATCGGCTCGATCGGGGTGCTGGCCGACTACATGGCGGGGCGCATCCAGCGCGAGGTGCGCCCGGAGCGGATCACCAAGGCGCACGATGACCTGTCCGCGCTGGCCGAGCCCGTCACGGACCAGGTGAAGCGGCTCGCATCGGTGTCCGAGTCCGTCCTTCGCGAGCACAAGGGCGAGGTGGTCGAGCGCCAGTTCCACCAGAAGCGCCTCGCCGACGCCGTCGCGGACATCTACGCCCAGATCGCCGTCCTGTCTCGCGTCACGGCCATTTTCGACGAGCACGGTGTCGAGCCGTCGGGCCAGGAGCGCTACATCGCGCAGACGTTCTGCAGCCGCGCGGCGCGGCGCGTGAACAAGCAGCTCAACCAGATCGAGTCGAACGACGACGAGCGCATGACGGCCATCGCGAAGCTCGCCTACAAGCGCGGCGCCGTACGGGTACGCCTTCTTCGAGGACTGACCGGGACGCCCACGCCGGCGGCGATCCTACGATCGGTGCCGCGGCCGGCCGGCCGTCGACCGCTTCTGGTCCGGCATAAAAGCGACCGGCCGCCAGGTGGCGGCCGGTCCCCGTGCTCGACAGGAGGGAGTCTGTGAGCTGCGCGTCTCCGCGCGCGGAGCGCCCGTATTCGGGAGCTCTCACGCTCCCTATCGGCGCCGGGTCCGGTTGGCTTTAGGCCTGGCCCAGTTCCTGGCGCAGCTCGCGCGTCAGCTCCTCAACGAGCTCCGGCCTCCCGTCGAGCCGGGCGGGGGTGTTCTGGTAGAGGACCACCCGCCACTCGCCGTCGCGCTGCTCGGCCACGAGCGTCTGCACGGCGTTGAGCTGTGGCTCGAGATCCGAGCGCCCCGCGGGGACCATGCCGGCCGCCGCTCGCAGAACCGCCCCCTCCTGGCTGATGAAGCGAACGCCGCGGACCTTGCCGACGTAGCTGCCGGTCGCATGGTCGGCGAAGATCCGGCCCATCTCCTCGGCGATAGCCGCACTCCCCGCGACCTGGCTGCCGTCGAAGCCCACCACGTGGCCGTCGTCCGCGAACGGAGCCGCGAAAGCTGCTCCATCCGCCGCGTTCCAACCGCGGAGCAATGCCTCGTACAGCCGTCGAACGGCTGCCTCTGCCTCTCCGATCTGGCTCATCTCCCTTCCTTCATACCCGGGTCGACGGCTGATGCATACTCGACGGGTGACTGACGCCGCCACCGTCCCGATGGACGCCCGTCGCAAGCGGCTCGTACTGATCGCCTGCATCCTCGGGACGACGGTGGTCACCGTCGACTCCACGGTCGTCAACGTGGCCCTCCCGGCGATCCGGGACGATCTGGGCGGTGGGTTCGCGGGCCAGCAGTGGACCGCGAACGCGTACCTGGTCACGCTCTCCTCGCTGATACTCATCGGCGGCTCGCTCGGGGACATCTTCGGCGAGAAACGGATCTTCATCCTGGGGGTCGCAGGATTCGGCGCCACGTCGATCCTCTGCGCGGTGGCGCCGACCATCGAGGTGCTGGTGCTGGCGCGGGCGCTGCAGGGAGTGGCGGGCGCGCTGCTTACACCTGCTGCCCTGGCCGTGATCGTGGGAGTGTTCGACGAGGACGAGCGCGGCAAGGCGGTGGGGGCCTGGACCGCGTGGGGCGCGATCGGCACCGTGCTCGGGCCGCTCGTCGGCGGGCAGCTCGTCGACTCGGCATCGTGGCGGTGGATCTTCGCGATCAACGTTCCGCTGGTCATCGGCACGCTGATCCTGATCGCCCGTGTGATACCCGAGCGGCGTGGAGCCCCAGAGGGCACCAAGGTCGACATCCTCGGGGGCGCGATGTGCGCCTTCGGCCTGGCGAGCCTCACCTTCGGCCTGATCCGCCAGCCGATGGCCGGCTGGGGGGGCCCGACGGTCTTCGTGCCGCTCCTCGGCGGCATCGCCCTTCTGGTCGCCTTCCTCCTCTACGAGCGGCACACCTCCCATCCGATGCTGGACCTCGACCTCTTCCGTCGCCACAACTTCGCCGTCGGCAACCTCGAGACGCTGTCGATGTACGCGGGCCTCTCGCTGCTGTTCTTCTTCCTCGTCCTGTTCCTCCAGGGGGCGGCGGGCTACAGCGCTACCGAGGCGGGCCTGGCCGGCATTCCGGTTACGGTCGTGATGTTCCTGGCCTCGACGCGCTTCGGCGCGATGGCGGACCGCTTCGGCCCGCGCTTCTTCATGGGCGTCGGCCCGATCGTCGCGGCGGTGGGCCTGGCGCTGATGACCCGGCTCGAGGCCGACCTCGACTACGTGACACAGCTCCTGCCGCCGCTGCTGGTCTTCTCGATCGGCCTGTCGATGACCGTCGCGCCGCTCACCGCCACGGTCTTGGCCGACGCCGACGAGCACAACGCGGGGCTCGCGAGCGGGATCAACAACGCGATCGCCCGCGTCGCGGGCCTACTCGGCATCGCGATCGTGGGGGCGATCGTCGCCGCGCGCTACGGGAACGCCGCCGACGCGTCGGTGGGGGCGTTCCACCTGGCGATGGCGATCTCGGCCGGACTCGTCGGGTTGGGCGGGGTTATGGGCCTGATCTGGATCCGCAACCCGCGCCGCAAGGTCGCGGCGTGTGACTGTCCGGGCGGTCAGCTCGCGGGCGCGCCCCAGGACGCGGCGCGCCACCATCGCGAACACGCTGGTGCGGGTGCCGGGGCCGTCGGCTAGCCCGTCCGGTCGGGCGGCGGGTCGGGAGGGAGGCGGATAGTCGCGTCGGGAGCGAGCGGCGCGGTCGGCTCCTCGGGTGGCGGGAGGTCGTCCATAGGGCGCTTGGCCCGCTCTCGGAGCCCAGCGGCGGCCAGGATCGCGGCGCATGCCAGTGCCAGCACGCTCTGGCCCAGCGGGCGGTCGAACAGTCGTACGAAGATCAGGAATCCAGCCCAGAGACCCGCCGCCATGATCACCGTGCCGTCGCCGAACGGCAGGTGGAACTCGTTGCGGTCAGCGCGCTGCTTGAGCAGCGCCAACACCGCCAGGCCCGTGACGACGATCGCCGCCTCCACGAAGGAGAACGGCCCAAAGGCGCTCACGATCAGGAGCGCCGACGCGACTCCGGCCACGCGCTGCTCGGCATTCAGACGGCGCCAGGCCTCAGCCATCGTCGAGCGGCTGGCGGCCCCCGTAGCCCGCATCCGGCTCGTGCCAGAACCCGATCGAGTCCTCGCCCTCCTCCCAGCAGAGGTATATCTCGCGGCCGTCTCGCATGGCCGGGAAGTCGACGAGCCCGCGATCCAGGTCGCGCAGGACGATCTCGAGCTCACGCAGCTCGATCAGCGCCGAGCGCATCGAGAGGAAGGCATCCGACACCACGCGCCCGGCCGACCCACCTCCGTTCCCCGGGCCCGCCTCGGCGAGGGCGGCGCGCGCCTCCTCGTCTCCTAGGCCTTCGCGGGCCTCACGGAGCTGCTCGATCCGCTCCTGCACCCACGGCAGGGCCGCGTTCGCCTGCTCCACGGTGTAGTGGCGCGCGTGCGGCATCTCAGCCCTCGATGGCTCTCACGCCGGGGCGGGGGAGCCCGCCGCGCGCGCGATGCGATCGGCCAACAGCCGGGCGTCCGCCTCGGAGACCGTGCGCAGCTGGCCCTGAAATGCGAGCTGCCAGTGCTCGGCGGGCCACTTGGCCACGTGCTCGAGCTGCGGCGCCAGCTCAGCCGCCGGCACGAAGCGATCCTCCTCGAGCACCTGTACGGGCTCGGTCGCAAAGCGCCAAGGGTAGGCGTCGACCTTGCCGGGCTTCCCCGGCCACACCTTCTCACGGGACTCGAACATCTCGGAGGTGACCTTCACCGACCCCCCGAACGCCTGCACGCCGGTCACGTAGAACACGATCTCGTCGCCGGGCTCGATCTGCTCGGCCATCCGGCGCCGCCCCTCTTTCGCGCCGATGAGCTTGAAGCCGTGATCGCGGGTGGCGCGGAAGTTGTCGAGCGAGCCGGTGAGGACCCAGGTCTTCGGGGTGTCCGCCACGCGTCCAAAGGGTACGCCACAATCTCCGTATGTCCGACGACACCGATCTGATCGGCCCCGGCGACACGGCGTACCGCCTGGAGCTGACACCGGCGCAGCTCAAGATCACCCACACGGCACTGAAGGCCCTGCTCGACGGCTTCGGTCACGAGGAGCACGACGTCCACAAGGTCGTGCACGAGGTGCTGGACAAGCTGCCCGACGAGCACGCCATCCGGGCGATCGACCTGCGCCGCGAGCTACGCGAGTAGACCACGGCCGGCGGCCGTCAATCGATCGGGATGTCCTCCACGCGCGCCTCGCGCCGAGGGCGGTCGAGACGGTCCAGGTACCAGTCGATCAGCGAGCGCAGCGTCAGCAGCAGCTCGCGGATCAAGCCCGTGACCCGCTCCTGGAGCTCGGGGGGCGCCGCCCGACGGAGCGCGTCGAGCAGGACGAAGATGGCCGAGAGGTCGAAGCCCGACCCGCGTGGCGGAGGAGGGGCGCCGCCGTTACGGAAGGTCGGGTCGTCGTCCCAGATCGGATCGCGGTCGGGAGTCTCAGGGGGTGGATTCTGCGGGTGGTCCATCGACCTTCCGTTGGAAGCGGACTTCGAGCGCGCCGTCCGCGAACCGGGCGCCGCTCGTCTCGTAGGCCGCCATGGCGGACGGCAGGATGATAGTGCGCTTCTGGCCCGCCACGTTCACGATCACCTCCATGCCGATCTTCTTCAGCTCGATGTCCCCTCGGTCCGCGAACGGCAGCGCCAGCCGAAGGGTGGCGCGCCCGTCCTCGGCGGACAGCTCCTGTGAGAGCTCCGAGTGGAGCATGCCGTCGGCCGCGACGTCCGCGAAGAGCGCGAGTCCCAGCTCGTCGAGCATGGCGGGCCCGATCACCTCGCTCGGGAAGTGCCGCGCCGTGAGGATCGGGACGGGCGCGAAGGCCGAGCGCACCAGCTCCATGTGTTCTTGCTGAACGTCTCGCCAGGCCGCGAAATAACCCTCGCCGGCCTCCTCCGGAAGCACGCGGTTCACGACCACCGCGTCCGTGAGGTACCCGTACAGATTGAGGTAGGTGTAGGTGCGCATCGACTCCTTCACGACCATCCGATCCGGGTTCATCACCAGCCGGATCGACGTCCGCGAGCGGTCGCGCAGGATTCCGTTCATCGCCACGAGGTTGCGCATCAGGCGCTCCACGTCGTCGAACACCGCGTCGCTCGGGAGGGGCAGGTCGAGCATGCCGGCGAAGGGCCGAGCGGCGGCCACCATCCGGCCCTGGACGGGGAACACCTTCTCGAGCCACCACGTGCAGACGTCGGGAAAGGAGAGCAGGCGCAGTGTCTCGCCGGTCGGGGCGCAATCCACGACGATGGCGTCGAACTGCCCGGCCTCGTGGTGACGCTTGATCTGGAGGAGCGAGAACAGCTCGTCCATCCCCGGCGGGACCGTGAGCTCCTCCGCGGAGATCGGGTCCACACCGCGATCGGCGAGCAGCTCTCCCAGCCATCCCGAGACCGCGTCCCAGTTGTGCTCCATCTCCTGCTGGGCCTGGACCTCCTCTGCCCACAGGTTGGGCCCCACGGGCGTCGGCTCCGCGCCCAGCTCGCACCCGAGGGAGTCCGAGAGGCTGTGGGCCGGATCGGTGGAGAGCACCACGGTGCGAAGGCCGGACGCTGCGCACCGTCGAGCGGTGGCGGCGGCGACGCTGGTCTTGCCGACCCCGCCCTTGCCGGTGTAGAGGATCGTCCGAGGTGCCATCGGGCGCGATGGTATTGCGGTCCGGCCGGTCGGGACCTACGGTGCCGGCAGCGACTCGATCTCGCCGCTCATCCGCGTGCGCAGCTCCCGCCCGGTGCGCAGCTCCTTCGCCGCCAGGCTGATCTCATAGATGCCCACACCGCGCGGCTCCCAGGTGAAGCCGTGCTCACCGCGGCGAAACGTGGCCACCTCGTCGAGGGCCGTCCGTCCGTCGCGGGTGATCCTGATCTGCACGGCCGACAGCTTGGAGACCGAGAAGCGCACGCCGGTCTCTACGCCCTGGGTCGCGAGCTGTGGTCCGAGCAGGGCGAGCTCCGCGGGCTCGATCGTGTAGCGGCGGAAGCGCTCGGCGGTGTCGCAATAGGTGGCGTGGCGCAGCCGGCCGCAGAGCGCCTCGAGGAACTCGCGGAGCAGCTCGTGGTACTCCCGGGTCGAGTCGCGTCCGGCGTACGAGTAGCTGGACCAGTCACCGGTGTCGTGCAGCGGCACCTCCCCGCGCGCCTCGGGCTCCGCGCGCGCGTACAGCGCCCGGGCCGCGCCGTCGCCGGTTATGACCGAGTAGTCGTAGAGCCCGATCACCGACTGCAGGAAGGCGTTGAGGATGTAGAGCCGCGGCGCGAACGAGTACTGCAGGTAGTGGGGCCCACCGAGCGGGCCCGGCGTGACCACCCCGGTCGGCGGCGGCGTCTGGAACGCTCCGAGAGCCTCGCGCGCGTAGCGCAGAAGGCGGTCGTCGCCGAGGAGCTGCGAGGCGCGGCCGAAAGCCTGGATGCCGGTGGCCTGGGCCATTCCCGAGACCCACGGCGGTCGCCCACCACCGAAGCTGAAGAAGTACTCCCAGGCGCGGAAGCGGCCGCGCCGCGAGGAGGTGGACACCATCTCCTTCAGCAGCCGGCGCAACCCCGCTTCACGGCACGGTTCGCCCGTGTCCTTGACGCAGGCGCCGTGCATGAGGTTCGCCTTCTTGAAGTTGACCAGCGGTTGCAGCTGCAGGCCGCTGCCGGCGTAGTACTCGAACAGCAACTCCGAGCCGCGAAACCGCACGCGATCGCGGTTGCGCGGAAACGGCTTGCGTGGCCAGTACTCGATGTTGCGCTTGAGGATCAGGAACAGCGGCGGCATGCGGGAGCTGGTGAGCCCGCGTCTGAGCGCGATCCCCTCGAGTGCGGAGATCACACTCCCGAGCTCGCGCCCGCGCGCGCCCCGCAGGCGCTTACGCGTCCTGCGGGCACGCTCGTAGACGCCGCGGAAGCGGTTGTAGCGTTCGCGCGAGAGATGGCGCCGGTCGAGGGCCGCGCGCAGGGCGCGGCCGACCGCTCGCTGCCCGCGAGTGGTCTTCGGCTTGCGCTTGCGCGCGCTCGCGCGCGCGGCCCTGCGCGCGCCATGGGAGCTGGACCTGGCAGAGGTGGTACGTCCGCGGCGGGCGCGCGGCTCGCGCCCGAGGTCGGAGTCGGCGCGGGCCGGCACGAACGGATCGTCCACCCGGGCCGTGCGTGAGCCGTCGACCTCGAGTACGTCGCTCGCGCTGGCGGAGACCGGCGCGCAGAGCGCCGTACCAGCGAGCACACCTGCGAGGAATCGCTTGATTTGCGGGCACATCGAACGCTTCAACGTAGCCGCGCCGGTGAAGTTGCGTCCCGTCGGGAATGCCTCGCTAGGCTCCGGCCCTGTTCGCACACCCATGAAGCTCACCTCTCAGAGATCCCAGCTTCGACGGCCGTTCGCGGCGATCCTGCTCACCATGCTGGTGGTCTTCGCGGCGGCGTGTGGCGGCGGCGGTGGCGACGAGAACGAAGGCCAGGACGTCGAGGCGCTCCTGGACCGGGCGTTCCGCCAGTCGGTGAAGAGCGCCGACGTCAAGCTCGACGCCCGCCTACAGGTGGCGGGCCTCCAAGGCTTCGACAAACCGTTGTCGATCGAGGCATCCGGTTCTTACATCGGCAGCGACGACACCATCCCGAAGCTCGACATCGACCTCAATCTCAGCACCTCCGGCGGCGGCCAGACGATCGAGGCCGGCTTCCTCTCCACGGGCACGCGCGCGTTCATCGAGTTCGGCGGCCAGTACTACGAGCAGCCGCGATCGGGCGTCGCACGCGCCAACCGCGCGCTGGCGCGCAGCCGCAAGCGGCGCGGCGGGGGGCTGAGCGAACTGGGCCTCAGCCCGCGCGACTGGGTCGAGGATGCCAAGCAGGAGGGTGATGAGGAGGTGGCGGGAGTCGAGACCCAGCACGTGAGCGGCAAGCTCGACGTGCGCCGCATGTTCGCCGACCTTAACAAGCTGGTCCAGCGCTCCGCCGGCGCGCTTCCGGGAGGGGGCGGCAATGTGCCGAAGCTGTCCGAGAAGGACCTCAACGAGCTGGCGGAGGTAGTGGAGGACCCGAGCTTCGACGTGTACGTGGGCAAGGAGGATGACGTGATCCGCCGTGTCTCGGCCGACCTACGCCTCACCGTGCCCGAGGAGGACCGCAAGAAGGTCGGCGGCATCGAGGGCGGCTCCCTGCGGTTCGACCTCGAGCTGGCTGACGTGAACGGCGACCAAGAGGTCAAGGCGCCGGCGCGCGCACGACCGATCTCCGCCCTGACGACCCTGCTCAGCGGGGTCGGCGGCGGCCAGGCCCAGAGCGGCAACGGGGATGGCGGCTCCGACGAGCCAACCACGCTGCCCGACGACCCCGCGGACGTCGGCGTGGAGAACAGCGCCACCGTGCCCGACTCGAAATCGCCGCCGCAGGAGAGCAACCCCAGCGATCGGTCGATCGAGGAGAGCAAGGAGGCGTTCCAGAGGTACGCCGAGTGCCTCGACAAGACCAAGCCCGACGACGCCAAGGGCCGCGTCCGCTGCGCCGAGCTGCTGCGCTGAGGCGGAGCGGGATCGGCCGGCGCGACGGGCGGCCTATACCGTGACGGATAGATGGCGTTCGAGGAGATAGCCCCTTGGGCGGCGCTGGTCGCGGCTCTCCTCCTCTTCCTCTGGCTGGACCTCCACTTCTTCGCACGCGGGCGCGAGCCCGACTTCCGGGAGGCGGTCATCTGGTCGGTCGGGTGGCTGGTGCTGAGCCTGCTGGCGGCCCTGCTGGTACTCGCCTTCCGCGGCGGCGAGGACGCCGTGCTCTACACGACGGTGTACCTCATCGAGCGTTCGCTGTCGCTCGACAACCTGTTCGTCTTCATCCTCCTGTTCGCGTACTTCGGCGTGCCCTACGAGCGGCGACCCCGGCTGCTGTTCTGGGGGATCGTGGCCGCCCTCGTCCTGCGCGCGCTCTTCATCCTCGCCGGTATCGCCCTGCTCGAGCAGTTCCATTTCGTGGTGTACCTGCTCGGGGCGGCGCTGCTCGTCCTGGCCTATCGGATCTTCCAAGGTGTCGACGAGAACGTCGATCCCGACCGCAATCTGATGGTGCGGCTCGTGCGCCGCTTCTATCCGGTCACCGACGACTTCCGCGGGGGCCACTGGTTCTCCAAGGAGCACGGGCGGCGGTATGTGACGCCGCTCTTCTTGTGCCTGGTCGCGATCGTGTTCGCCGACATCGCATTCGCGATCGACTCCATTCCGGCCGCCTTCGCCATCACGCGCGACCCGTTCCTGATCTGGATGGGCAACGTCTTCGCCCTCCTGGGGCTGCGGGCGCTGTTCGTGCTCGTCGAGGGCCTCATCGCCCGCTTTCGCTACCTCGACGAGACGATCGCGGTGGTTCTGGGCATCGTCGGCGTGAAGCTGCTGATCGAGGACGTCGTGAAGATCGGGCCCGTCGTGAGTCTGGCCGTGATCGCTGTCCTGTTCGCGATCGGGATCGCGGCTTCGCTGGTCGCCGACAGCCGCGATCCCGATTCCGAGCGCAAGCGAGCGGAGCGCTCGAAGCGCACCGATCCCGAGGAGGAGGGCGACGCCGAGGGCGAACACCGCGCCGCGGACGACACCACCGCGGGCCGGCCGGCAGCCCAGCGAGCCGGCGGGCAGTAGGAGGCCGCGCCGGACGGGGGACTCCTAGGCGAGCGGCGCGCCGATGGTGACGCGGTCGCCGACGGCGATCTCCCCGCTCGTGAGGATGTCGGCACGCAGGCCGCCGCGATGGACGAGTGCTCTCAGCGCGCCCGGCCGCGTGAGCCGCTCGAGGTGGGCGCACGGTTCGCACAGGCGCCGCCCGGCGCACTCGACGCCGCCGACCGTGAAGGCGTGCCCCATGAGCGCGTTGAGGCGGATGCCTCGGGTCACGAGATTGCGCCGCGCGTCGGCCGGCCCCAGGGAGAGCTCGTCCAGGACTTCGCCCTCGACCAAGGTGAGCGCGCGCCCGTCATCTATGCCTCCCGAGAACGTGCCCTGGCCGACCGCGTAGCGATCTCCCTCCAACCCTCGGCCGGCGAGCGCCTGCGCACGATCCAGCAGTCGGCCCGGTGCCTCCGCGCCCGGCGCGATCACGATGGCCTGCACGGAGCCATCCGTGGCTGCGGGCGCGCCATACGGAGGGGCGCCCGGGTCGAGCGCGGCGTCGAGGGGCGCCAGCACCAGCGCCTCTTCCACCGCCCCGCTCGGCCCGTCGCCCAGCGGGTCCCACAGGATGCCGGGGGGAACGCCGAACAGGACGACCCAGCGCGGCTGGCTGCCGCCGAGGCGCCCGAGGAACGGGCCCGGCCACTCGAACGCGGCGGGCTTGTCAACGGCCGCCAACCCGAGGTTGCGCTGCGCAAGCCAAGACCTTCGGCCACGCACCGGACACTGCTCTCCCAGCACCTGGCCTACGCACGCGGACAGCGTGTCGTCGAGCTCCATCAGTTGTCCTGCGCGGTGCGCACGCCCAGCAGCCCGGCGAACCCAAGCAGCCCCGCACCCGCCGCAACGTCCACGGCGCGCATGAGGCGCGGCCCGACGCGGGTCCGCAGCGCCGCCACGACGCAGGACAGCGCCGAGAACGCGGTGAGCGTGCCCAGCGCCACGCCTGCCAGCAGGGCGAGGGAGGCGGCGACCGAGCTCGTCACGTCGGCCACGGCCGCGGTCGACGCCGCGGCAAAGACGGCGGCCCAGCTGGCGATCGTGAGGGGGTTGGACGCGGTGGCAGCGACGGAGGTCAGAAACGCCCGCCCGGGCGAGGCCAGCTCTTCGGTGGACTCCCCGCCGAGGCGGACGCGGAACGCCGCCCACAGCGTCCGCGCCCCGATCGTGGCGAGGAGCGCACGCGCCGGCCACGCCGAGCGCGAGCCGCAGAGCGTCGATCTCCAGCAGCGCCGCGGCGCCGGCCAGCCCGAGCAACGCGTAGATGGCGTCGACCAACGCCGCGCCGGCTCCGATCGCCATTCCGGTGGCTACCCGCCCCCTAAGCACCGACCGGATGCAGAGCAGCGAGACCGGACCGGGCTGCGCGCCCACGACCAGGCCGAGTCCGAATCCGATGGCCAGCGCGCTCATGCGAAGTAGAAGACGAGCCCCAGGACCGCGTAGAGCCCGAGCAGCTGGACTCCCTCGAACCAGTTCGACTCGCCGTCCTGAGTGATGAAGTTTGCGATCAACACCGCGAACACCAGCCCTCCGAGCTCGTAGCCGTTGAACACCAGCGCCATCGGATCCGGGCCGATCACGAAGGAGAGGAGCACGAGCAAGGGCGCGACGAACAGCGCGATCTGCGCGCTGGACCCGACCGCGATCGACACCGCCAGGTCCATCTTGTCCTTAGCTGCCACCAGCACCGCCACCCAGTGCTCGGCGGCATTGCCGACGATTGCCACGATGAACACGCCGACGAAGAACTCGGACAGCCCTACGTCCTCGGACGCCTCCGAGATCGAGCCCACGAGCACCTCGCTCATCGCACCGACCAGGACGGCGGCGACCGCCAGGAGCACCATCGACTTCTTGATCGACCACGCGCCCGCGGCGTGCTCTTCCTCGTCGCCCTCGAACGGGTTGAAGACCCTGCGGTGGGTCTTCAGCGAGAAGACCAGCCCCGCCGCGTAGGTTGCAATCAAGACGATCGCCACACCGAAGGAGAGCTTCTCCAGGTCGGATCCGAAGTCCACGCGCTCGTCGCCGACCGACGGCAGCCCGCCGCCGTGGACGAGCTGGAAGACGGCGGGCAGGATCAGCGCCGTCAGGGCCAGGAGCAGCATCGCGGACTGGGCGTTGGCCGCCGTTTGATTGAACACCTGCTTCTCGCGCTTGAGCCCGCCGATCAGCATCGCAGCCCCCAGCACGAGCAGGATGTTGCCCACGATGGAGCCGACGATCGACGCCTTCACGACCTCCTGGAGTCCTTCCTTGAGGGCAAAGAGGGCGATGATCAGCTCCGGAGCGTTGCCGAAGGTCACGTTCAGGAAGCCGCCGATCCCGGGGCCGGTCTGCGCCGCGATGTGCTCGGTCGCCTCGCCCATGACGGCCGCTGTGGGGATCACGCCGAGTGCCGCCGCCGAGAAGACGAGCACAGGCGAGGCATGCGCCAGCTCGAGCGCGATCGCGACCGGGATGAAGACTCCGAGGATGTAGACGGGGCGCAAGACGGCGAACTCTAGGGTCGCCGCGGATCAGTCGGCGTCGACGTCGGCTTCGGGGGGCGTCTCGTCTTCCCCGTCGTCGTCGTCGGGCCCCAGGCTGTTCTCATCGGCGTCCGGGTCCTGCATCGCGCGCGTCTGACGCCCGTCGCCGCCGTGGTAGGTGGCCTGAAAGTTCTCCAGCAGCTCGTCGCGCTGGGCTTCGTCGACCGGGGAGTCGTCTGAGACGAGCACCCAGTCAGCGCCCTCGAACTCCTCGAGCGCGAAGATCTCGTTGTCCATCGCGGACGAGTCGTCCACGACCACGAGCACCTCGGTCTGAGGGTTGAAGTACGTGCCGGGGCGGACCAGCAGCTCATCGATCTCGTAGCGCCGATCGTCTGCCACGGCCTACATATAACCGATGCGGCCGCTCCCGAAGCGTTTTTCGCGCAACGTCGCTAAGCGTCCAGCTCCTTCAGGCGCCGGCTCACCTCGGCCTCGACATCGAGCGGCTCCTCGCCGCGGCGCACCAGACGCTCGTTGCGCGCGACGACCAGCTGCCGAATCTCCTCCCGGAGCTCCTCGTCCACGGCTACCCGCGGGGCGGTGAGCGCGGCGAGCTCGGCGTCGATGTCGAGCGCCGGCTCGCCCCGAGCCTCGCGCCGGGCTGACTTGGCCTCCAGCATCTGGCGGATCTCCTCGCGTGCCTCGGCGTCCGCGGCGGGGCTGCCCGGCGCAGGCCCCGGTCGCATGTCGGGCTCGTCTAGCGACAGACCGGTGCGGCCGAGGCCCGCGTAGACGCCGCCGACCCCGATGTAGCTGATGCACGCGATCACGATCGCCGATCACCACCAGCGCGATGAGCACGGTGCCGAAGGCCTCCATCGTCCTAGAGTGTGACGGCATGTGGAAGCGGCTTCGTCGCAGGACCATGGCGCCCAGCCGGCCGCTGCTCTACCCGGACCAGATCGGGCTCGCGCTGTTCTCGGCGCTCGCTGTGCTTGGGAGCATCTACCTGGTGGTCAAGTTCGCATTCTGAGCGGTGACTGGTCGACCGCTGGCGGTTGGGGTACGATGGGCCCAGCCGTTATTGACTGACGAATCAATCGGGCGCCGCGTGGACGGCTGCCTTCGAAGGAGACACGTGGTCGATTTCACCCTCACCGACGAGCAGAAGGACATCCGCGACCTCGCGCACGATTTCGCCGAGAAGGAGATTCGCCCGGTCGCCTGGGACTACGACAAGGACTCCGTCTGGCCGCAGGAGATAGTCGAGAAGGCCTGGGAGGTGGGGCTGATGAACAGCCACATCGCCGAGGAGTACGGCGGCCCGGGGCTCGACTACCTGACGGGCTGCCTGATCGAGGAGGAGCTCGGCTGGGGCTGCTCGGGCATCGGCACGTCGCTGATGTGCAACGGCCTGGCCACCGCCCCCATCGGCATCGGCGGCTCCGAGGAGGTCAAGAAGAACTACCTCGGTCGCCTCGCCGAGTCGCCGCTGCTGGCGTCCTTCTGCCTCACCGAGCCGGATGCCGGATCGGACGTGTCCGGCATGAAGACCAACGCCGTGAAGAAGGGCGACAAGTACGTCATCAACGGCTCGAAGTGCTTCATCACCAACGGCTCGCACGCCAACTACTACACGGTGTACGCGAAGACCGACAAGGAGGCCGGTCACCGCGGCATCTCGGCATTCGTGGTGGACCGCGACCTTGACGGCGTGACGGTCGACAAGAAGGAGGACAAGCTCGGACAGCGCGCCTCCAACACCGCGACGATCTCCTTCAACGACGTCGAGGTGCCCGCCGAGAACCTCCTCGGCGAGGAGAACAAGGGCTTCAAGCTCGCGATGATGACGCTCGACCGCACCCGCCCCGGCGTCTCGGCGATGGCCGTGGGCATCGGCCGCGCGGCGTTCGAGTTCGCCGCCGCCTACTCGAAGGAGCGCGTCCAGTTCGGCGTGCCGATCGCCATGCACCAGGCGATCCAGTTCATGATCGCCGACATGGCGACCAAGCTCGAGGCCGCCCGGCTGCTGGTGTGGAAGTCCGGCGTGCTGCTCGACCAGGGACAGCGCAACACCCTGGCCAGCTCACACGCCAAGCGCTTCGCCGCCGACTCGGCGATGGAGATCGCGGTCGACGCCGTTCAGGTCTACGGCGGGTACGGCTTCATCAAGGAGTACCCGGTCGAGAAGCTGATGCGCGACGCCAAGATCATGCAGCTCTACGAGGGCACGTCCCAGATCCAGCGCCTCGTGATCGCCCGCGAGACGCTGATGCCGCGCCGCGTGGAGGAGCCGCAGCCAGAGCCGGCCGCGGCGTAGGTCGCCGTCGCGCTGCTGATTCGCTGAGCCGTCCCGCCCAGTGGTCGCGTGACGACCACAGGGCGGGATACCTCGCCGCATCGGGTGTGCGTGGGAGGATCACCCGATGCCGCCGCAGGGATCGAAGCGCGATCGCAGCCGCGAGGCCGTCCGCAAGGCGGTCGCCAAGGCCGGCGGGATCGAGCGGGCTCGGGGCCGGACAGAGCCGGCGCCGCGCCCCAAGGGATCGGACCCCTTCAGCGGCGAGCTGCGCCGCCGCGAGGTGCTCCCGCTCCTGGTCCTGCACCTGATCGCACAGGGCCCGTCGTACGGGAACCAGCTGATGGAGCGCATCGCCGGCATGACGGAGGGGGTGCTGTCGGTGAACCCGAACACGATGTACCCGCTCCTGCGGCGGCTGGAAGAGCGGGGCCTGATCGAGGGCCAATGGGAGCACCCGGAACGCCGGACGCGGCGGTTCTACTCGCTTACCGCGGACGGGCGGGCCGAGCACGCGCGGCTGCTGGAGGACGTCCGCCCGTTCCTCGATTCGGTCGGCCGCTCGATCGAGGAGATCGTGCGCGAGGTGTACGGGTAGTTGCGCGCGGCCAGGGCGATCGCCTCCGTTCCTCTCGGCCCCGAGGCGGCCACCTCGATGTGGGAGGACGTGAGGCTGTGGCCGGCCTGGGTCGAGGGCTTCGGCCGCCTCGAGGAGCAGGGCGCCGAGTGGCCGGCGGTCGGGTCCAGGGTCGTCTGGATCTCGGGGGCCGGAGGGCGCGGGCGCGTGACCGAGAAAGTGGTTGTGCGCGAGCCGACGCGATTCGCCACGAGCGTCTTCGAGGAGCGGCTGCGGGGGTTCCAGACCCTGGAGGCGCTGGAGGACGGCGACGGCAGCCGGGTGCAGTTGAGCCTCGAGTACGAGCTCACCTCCGAGAGCCCCCTCCGCGGGCTCACAGACGTGCTCTTCATCCGCCGCGCGCTGCGTGACGCCCTCACGCGCACCGTGCGGCGGTTCGCGCTGGAGACACAGGAGCAGGCCGGCCTCCGGTAGCCTCCCGGGCCGCCGCTTCCGGGGCCGTTCGCCCCCTGATCTGGAGGACGCATGTACGTATTCAAAGCCGCCGTCGTGGGCGCCGGCACGATGGGCGGAGAGATCGCGCAGGTCGTCGCGTCGGCAGGCGTTCCCGTCGTGCTCAAGGATGTGAAGCAGGAGTTCGTAGAAACCGGTCTCGAGAAGGCGCGTCAGGTCACCCAGGCCCAGCTTGGAGGCCTCGTCAAGAAGGAGAAGATCTCCCAGTCGGACGCCGACGCGCAGCTCGAGGAGGTGGTCGGGCGCATCTCCGGGACCACCGACTACGAGGGCTTCGGTGACGTGGACTTCGTGATCGAGGCAGTCCCCGAGCGGATCGAGATAAAGCAGTCGGTGTTCTCGGAGCTGGACGAGGTCACGCCGGGCCACGCGATCCTCGCGTCGAACACGTCCTCGCTGTCGATCACCGAGATGGCGGACGCCACCAGCCGCCCCGACAAGGTCTGTGGCTTCCATTTCTTCTACCCGGCCTCGATGATGCGCCTGATCGAGGTGGTCGAGGGCGAGGAGAGCTCCGAGGAGACGCTGCAGGCTGCGGCCAACTTCGCTCAACAGATCCGCAAGACGGCCATCCGCTGCGGTGAGGGTCCCGGGTTCGTCGTCAACCGCATCCTGAACTCCGCGGTGTCGGAGATCTGGCGCGTGACCCACGACGAAGGCCTCGACGTGAAGGAGGTCGACAAGGTAGTGCAGGAGTCCAAGGCGGCGCCGATGGGTCCGTACTTCCTCGGCGACCTGCTGGGGCTCGACACCGTTCTCCACGTGGCCGAGCACCTGCATGACAGCTACGGCGATCGCTTCTTCGTTTTGCCCGCGATGAAGGAGCTCGTGGAGGCCGGCAACCTCGGACAGAAGACCGGAAAGGGGTTCTATGAGCACGGCTGAGACCACCGACGCCACGCAGACGCTGGTCGAGCGCTTCTCGCTGAAGGCGCTCGTGGAGGCGTGCCTCGTGCTCGAGGACGGGGAGGCCTCGGCCAAGGACATCGAGATCGGGATGATGATGGGCGCGGGCATCCTCCCCGGGCCGTTCGCGCGCGCCGACGAGCAGGGCCTCGACGCCGTCCTCGAGGCGCTGGAGCGCGCTCAGGCGGAGTGGGGCGAGGCATTCGAGCCTCCGGTCGTGCTGCGGCGCCTCGTTGCGCAGGGGCGGCTCGGCAAGAAGACCGGTCAGGGGTTCTTCCCCTACCCCCAGCCAGACGAGGGCCAGTCCCGTGAGACGGTGGCGCTGGAGACGCGCGGCGATATCGGGATCGTTTGGCTCAACCGTCCGCCGGCCAACCCGCTGTCGCCTCAGGTGGTGACCGAGCTGGCCGAGCTCTGGAGCGAGATCGACGGCAAGTTGCGCGCGGTCGTGTTCGCCAGCTCGAACATCTTCACGTTCTCGGCCGGTGCCGACATCAAGGAGTTCACGAAGATGGCCCCCGACAAGGAGGGGGCGGAGCTGCTGGCCAAGGCGCACGGCTTCATGCGGTCGATGGAGCGCTCCTCGACGGCCACGATCGCGGCGGTCAACTCGCTCGCGTTCGGTGGAGGCTGCGAGCTGTCGATGGCTTGCGACGTCCGACTGGCGGCGGAGTCGGCGTCCTTCGGCCAGCCGGAGATCAACCTGGGCATCATCCCCGGGTTCGGCGGCACCCAAAGGCTGCCGCGCCTGGTCGGGGAGGCCAAGGCGCTCGAGATGAACCTGGTCGGCGACCCGATCGGCGCGTACGAGGCGCTCCGGATCGGCCTCGCGAACCAGGTGGTGCCCGACCACGAGCTGTTCGACACCGCGCTCTCGTGGGCGCGCAAGCTGGCGCAACAGGCGCCGCTGGCCATCGAGCAGATCAAGCAGGTGTCAGCCGCCGGCGACCTCGACGAGGGAATCAAGGCTGAGGCGCAGGGCTTCGCGGCCGTGTTCGGCTCCGAGGACGCGAAAGAGGGGATCGGGGCGTTTCTCGGTAAGCGGCCGCCGAGGTTCGAGGGGAAGTGACGGTCGAGTCCCCAGTCCCCAGTCCCCAGTCCCTAGGAGCGTCGGCGGGGGCGTCGACCTTGGCCGCGCTGCTCTCCTCGGCTCAGTCGGCCGTAGTCCTCACTGGCGCGGGTATCTCGGTGCCCTCGGGGATTCCGGATTTTCGGAGTCCAGGGACGGGGTTGTGGGAGAACGTCGATCCGATGGAGGTCGCGCACATCGACGCATGGCGCCGGGATCCGGATCGGTTCTGGCGCTTCTACGGGCAACGCTTCGCAGCCCTGCTCCACAAGCGCCCCAACCGCGCGCACGAGGTGGTTGCCGAACTTGAGCGCACTGGTGTCGTCCGCGGTGTGATCACGCAGAACATCGATCGGCTGCATCGCCTCGCCGGCGCCGAGCGGCTGGTGGAGGTCCACGGGTCGATCGAGTGGAGTCGCTGCATGACCTGCAACGGCCGCACCGCGATCGACGAAGTGGTGGAGCTGCTGGAGGCGGACTCCGAGACGGCCCCGGAGTGCCCCACTTGCGTCACGCCGCTCAAGCCGAACGTGGTGCTGTTCGGCGAGCTGCTGCCGGAGCGGGCGATGGCGGAAGCGCAGGCGCTGGCGGCCGAGGCCGACCTGATGGTCTGCATCGGCTCGTCCCTGACCGTATACCCCGTGGCCGGCCTGCCCGAGCTGACGCGCCGCTCGGGGGGCCGGATTGCGCTGGTGACCGAAGGCGAGACGCCCTACGACGGCGTGGCCGAGGTCAAGCTGAGCGGCGACGTCGTAGCGGAGCTCGAGGCGGTGCAGGCGGCGCTGAGCGCTACGGACGCCTGAGGCCGCTCGAGGTTCAGTCCCCAGTCCCGAGGGATAGCTTCCGCCACCTCAGCCGTTCCTGGGGACTGGAATCTGGGGACTAAGAGCTAGTCGTACGAGCGAGAGAGGTGGGCGAATCGAACATTCTCTCCGCCCACCTCCCGCCCGTTGATCCACGCCCTTCCGCGGCTTCCGGAGGAAGAGAAGCTGCGGCGGGCTTCGATGGCCCGGAACATCCGCTGATCCCGGCGTCTAGCGCCACGAGGAAGGTTGTTCACCGGTCCCTGCACGGAAAAGATCTTCGTGTCCGCCATGGGCGACTCCTATCGACAGTTGGCCAAGAATCGCCGTCCCCTGCTCGACGGCTTGTCGAAGAAGAAAATTAGCGCGCCGTTCCGGGCGTCGGTGAAGATCCGGTGACCACTTCGGGTCGGATTCAGAAACGGTGGAGCTTCGCCTCAATTAGCGCTGCGAACTCGCATCGCGCGCAGCGCGGCTTCCATACGTTTGACGACCTCCGCGAGAGCCTCTGCGGCGGCCTCGTCGAGGTCGCCGCGCAGGGCGGAGTTGGCCGTGACCCCGACGGTTGCGCGGTCCGCCTCGAGCGCGGCGCGCCGCGAGGCCGGCAGATCGTCGAGCTCGGCCAGCAGGGACTCGAGCGCGACACGAGCCTGAAGTGCCGCCTCCCGCATCCGTCCGGCGCCGAGGTCGGTGTGCGCGCGCAGCACCAGGTCCTCGCAGACGAGCACGCGCTCCCTCGCGCCCAGGAGCGCAGCGAAGCGCTCCTCGGGCGCCTCCATCGAGCGCCGCGTGCGCCGGCGGGAGCGCGGCAGCTCCCACGCCTCCGCGTAGCGGCCGTCGGCGACGGACTCGCCCGAGCCGAACCCGATGCGCACTACCAGCGCTTGGTCCTGGGTGACGTCGCGTGTGTGGGGGTCCCCTCGGGCCGCGCGGTGGAAGTGCAGGGCACGGTTGAGAACGCGCACGGCAGCGTCGACTTCCTTCTCGGCGAGTTCAGCGTCTGACCTGCGTGCGGAAAGCCACTCGGACGCGGCCTCGGCGGACGTCAGCGGCTGGGGCTGGATGACCGTGGCCCGTGCGGTCGGCACCGGCTCCGGCGCGGCCTCCTCGACGGTCCTGCCCCGGCGCCCTCGCAGCAGGCGCCGCTCGGGGGCGCCCAGGGTTCCGAGGACCAGGATGTGCTGCGGCTCCTCATCGGGCTTGGAGCGGACGATGAAGCGGCCATCCGGTGGCCCGAGGAGGAAGCCGAACTCGAGCTGGACGAATGCGAACAGGGCGGGGTCGGGCGGCGAAGCGGCGCCTACTCGCCCTGGTGCGCGTCGGAGGCGCGCTTCTTCTTGACCGGGATCGCGTACTTGGACGGCTTGGTGGGGACGACGGGGTTGTCGATCTTGCGCAGCTGGTCGATCAGGTCGGACCACTGGCCGGGCTTGAGCACGGCGAGGGCCTGCTTGCCGAGCTTGGCGTTGGAGCCGAACAGTGGCCGGAAGCCGACGTGGATGTGGTCTGCGTGGTCGCCCATCGCGATTGTCGGGCCGCCGAGCTCGAGCAGGGAGATCACCTGGTCGGGGACGACCGTCCCCTGGAGGAGCATCAGGCGCCGGACGGCCTGCTCCGTTATCCCGCCGGGCTCCTGGTGGCCGAGGATGGGGACGCCGTTGATCTTGGCGATGTCGACAGCGTTGCCGGAGGAGTGGTGGGACACGTTGCCCGAGCTCGTGTAGTAGCCGTGGCCGCACTTGAGGCTGGTGACGCTGGGGCGCAGCCCGGACTCGGCGAGGTAGGCGAGCGTGGCGAGCACGCGGCGGTCGATCTGGCCTGCCTTGATGTCGTCGCGGCCGCAGTCGTAGATCTCGATCCGCTCGTCTGACAGCACGCGCTTCTCCAGCAAGGGCTTCGGGAACAGCAGTATCTGACCGATCGAGAAGCCGTCCGAGGCATCATCGCCGTACAGCACGTTCTTGCCCGCGGCGCGGTAGATCGCGGTGGCCTCGAGCAGCTTCCAGCCGTCGAGGATGGGCTTGGGATCTATCCGCGGAGCGCCCTTGCCCGCCGGACGAATAGAGAAGTCCAGGTGGGCGGCCTTGCCGGGTTCGGGAGAGCCCACCCGGCCCAACACCGTCCCGGCGATCACCCGCGATCCCACCTTCAGGCGCCGCAGCCGCACCTTGTCCGGGTCGGTGCTGAACGGCCGAGAGAACAGGTTGCCGTAGGTCTCGTAGCCCCCTTCCTTGCGAGCCTTCGCGTCTAGCAGCTGTTCGAGGCCGCCTGCCTCGCGGGCGCCGGGCAGGTCGGGGTGGGCGAAGAGGCGCTCCTTCACGGGGATCGACGCGCCCGGCGCGGCGCCATCGGTAGACCGCGTGCGCGGGGCGGAGTCCGAGTCGTCCACGTCCGGCTGGCGTCCTGCAGAGGCGGGCGCGCTGGGCTTGGAGTCGCGCCTCTCGTTGGCCTTGATCGCCTTGGCCGAGAGCTTGGGATCGCTCGCGTCGTCCTTCGGCACGGGGTGGTACCGAGCGATGTTTTTGAGTCCGGTGTAGGTGTAGCGGTTGCCGTAGGCGTCTTGGAGGGTGATGTGGTGGCCGGTGGGGGTGTGGCGGATGCGTTTGATTTGGCCGTCGTTGACGGCGACGGCGGGGGCGCCTTGGCGGGTGTAGATCTCGATTTGGCGGCGGTTGTCGTCGGATTCGATGACGTTGGCGGCGTTTTGGCCCGCGCGGACGCGTTTGGTCGCTTGGGCTTCTTGGAGGTCGTCGGCGTAGCGGGCCCTGGCGGCGACGGGGAACCGGCCCTCTGTCAGCCCCGTCAACGACCCGACGAGGTCGGCGGGGACGCCGGCGATCAACCGCGCCCTAAGCAGGACCGAGTCGACGTACCAGTCGGCGTGGTTATAGGCGAAGACCGCCCGCCGCACGTCCTTGGAATAGCCGGCGGCCTTCAAATAGCGCCCGGCGGCGAAGATCGCGTCGACCGGGTTATAGGGGTCCTTGCGGCCGTCCTTGTTCGCGTCTACCCCATACGCGCGCCAGGAGGAGGGGATGAACTGCATCCACCCCAACGCCCCCGCCGAGGACACGTTCAGGTTGCGGCCATAGTCGGTCTCGATCTCGTTGATCGCCGCCAACACCTCCCACCGCACCCCGTACTGGATCCCCGCCGCCTGATAGATCGGCAACAAAAAGATCGGCACCCTGAACTTCCGAATCACAAAATTCGGCACCCCAGACCGAAACGACGGCCCCGGCAACGCATCCACAAACCCCGGATTCGAAGAAGACGGCGAACCATCGCGATTACGAAGCCGGGTCCGGGGCCGCCTCTTCTTCTTACGAGGCTCGACCGTAGCTTCAGGCTCCGTGCTCTCGTCCTGCGTGGAGCTGCGGCGCTCGCCTTCGTCCGGCTTGACCGGGGCCTTGTTACCTCCGCGCGGCTGTTCGGTGCCGGCGCCCGGCTGAGGCACGGGATCCTGGATCGGAGCGCCGGGGGCGGGGGCGGGCGTGGCAGGCGGCGCCGGCGCTGGCGTACTGGGCGTGCCCGGTGCCACGATCGTCCCCGGGAGGTCGATCGACTCCAGCGACGCCCCTGGCGGGACGTCCACGGTGATCGTCACGACCTGCCCGCTCGGCAGCCGGACCGTGACGGTCCTCAGCTCGGCCGAAGCGGGGATCGTGAGTGCGGTGAGTGCGGCAATGGAGAGAAGGCCTGCGCAAAGCAGGAGGTGGAGAAGCCGCTTTCTCATCCCTATGCCCAATCTCCTCCCCGAGGGGCCCCGCCACGGGGCTCAATCGGACGCGCGCAAGCTATCAGAACCACCTGCTGCCGGGCGTAAGCTATCCGCTGCATTTGCGGCGCGCAACAGACAACGAAATGCACGTGTTCTTGCATGCGGCGTGGAGACCTGCCGGCACCTCCGGCTTTGCCATTCTCGCGCGTCAGACGTCACCTGCGAGGCGGCCGGCACCAGAAATCGTTCGCATGCGGCCGTCTGGGCGGGCGCCGGGGTCACGGACCCGGCTCGGGTCGGGACCTCACCTTCAACTTGACGGTTAGCGGTCGGACCACACCTCATCGGCGCACTACCTCTGCGCTAAGGTGGCGCCGGTGTCCGACGCCCGGGACAGCAGCTTCGTCGATCGCCTGTCGCGGCAGGGCGAGGAGGCCCTCGGGCGGATCGCGGAGGAGCTGATCGCCAACCCCGTCGTCAATCGCGCGCTCACGAGTGCCTTCGAGGCGCGTGACAAGGCAGTCCAGGCCCAGGAGGCGGCGATGGGGGCGCTCAATATTCCCTCCGCGGCCGACGTCGAGCGCCTGACCCGGCGGTTGAGGTCGGTCTCCCAGCGCCTCGAGGGCATCGAGGACGCGCTCGACAGGCTCGAGGTAAAGGCCGGCGCGGCGGTCGAGGCCGCCGGCGCGGACGGCTCGAGCGCGCTCGAGGAGAGGCTCGACGAGATCGCGCGCGATCTCGCGGCCCTGCGCGACGCGGTGGCCCCCGCGGCCGAGCCGGTGCCGCGGGCGCAGGAGCGCCTGACGGTCGGCGAGGCCGGTCCTACGAGCTGAGCGCGGCGAAGCCCGCCTCGCCCATCCGAACGCCGGCGGCCTCGAGCTCCTCGCCCTCGATCCTCCGTCGGTCTCCCTCCGCCAGCAGGTCGGTGACGCACAGGATCACGGCGGCGGGCACGGATCGGCGCTGCGCGACGGCGAGCAGCGCGGCAGCCTCCATCTCCACGACATCCGCGCCCTGCTCCAGCCACGTCCGCTGGATGTCCCCGCGCGGGTCGTAGAAGAGGTCCGTCGTGACGGCGGTGACCGCCGGGCTGCCCGTGCGGGCGAGGCCCGCTGCCAGATTAGGATCGGGTGTGAGACGGCGGTCGGCGCCCAGAGCTGCGGTGGCGCCGTCTGCGGCCAGGACCTCGCTGGCATAGACCAGCTCACCCAGCGCGAGGCCGTGCGCAATAGCTCCGCAGGTGCCGATCCGGATGAGAGCGCGTGCCCCGAGGTCGATCAGCTCCTCCGCCACTATGGCCGCGCTTGGGCACCCCATGCCCGTGGACTGGACGGTCAGGGGCCGGCCATCCGGCGCCATGCCCGTATAGCCCCAGAGGCCGCGCGAGTGGTTGAACATCTTGGGCTCTGTGAGCAGCGACTGCGCCACGGTCAGCGCCCGGTGCGGATCGCCCGGCAGCAGAACGCGCTCCGCGAGCTCCGTGGACGGACGCAGGTGGATCGGCGATTCGTCCGGCACGGGCGGGCACCTTAGACTCCGGTCCCGTGAGCGAGAGCCGCGACATCCCGGACGCGCTTCGCGACGCCGTCGAGCGGACCGTGCGAGCCACCGTCGACAGGAGCACCAAGGCTCAGGACGCCGTGGGCGATTGGGCCGATACGGTCGATCAGGTGGTCAAGGGGGCGGAGCAGAACATCACGCGCAGCAGGAAGAGCGTGCGCGCCGCTGTGGAGGAACGACTGCCCGCCACCCAGGACGACGTGAAGGCGATCCGCGCCGAGCTGCGGCGGATCACCAAGCGGCTCGACGCGCTCGAGGCGGGCGCCCCCAAGCCCAAGCCCAAGCCCAAGTCGCCGAAGGCGAAGAGCAAGTCCAAGCGCTGACGTGGCGGGCCGCCGCGTGCTGATCACCGGTGTCGGCAGCGCGATCGGCTCGGGCCTCGCTCGGCGGCTGGAGGCCGATCCGGAGGTCGAGCACGTCGCCGGCCTGGACGTCCGCCGACCCGCCGCGCCGTTGGGACGTACGAAGTTCATCGCGGCCGACGTGCGCGACCCCGAGATCACGACCGTCGTGCCACGCGAGGAGGTCGACACGGTGGTGCACAACCAGATCGTGCGCCGCCCGGGCCCCGGCATGTCGAGTCGCACGATGCACGACATCAACGTGATCGGGACGCTCCAGCTCCTGACCGCCTGCGAGACGTCCCCCTCCATCCGGGCGATCGTGATTCGCGGTTCGGCCGGCATCTACGGTTCCGAGCCCAACGCCCCCCAGTTCTTCGGCGAGGAGATGGCGCGCCTGTTTCCCCTTCGCACGACGTTTCAGCGCGACGTGGGTGAGATCGAGAACTACTTCGAGACCTACGCGCGCCGCCATCCCGACGTGGTCTGCACGATGCTGCGCTACCAGCCCGCGATCGGACGTGGGCTCGACACCCAGGTCACCCGCTATCTCTCCCTGCCGGCCGTGCCCACCTACCTCGGCTTCGACCCGCGGATCCAGTTCGTCCACTCCGAGGACGGCCTGGGTGCGCTCAGCGCCGCCGTTCGGCGGCCCGTGCGCGGCGCCGTGAACGTGGCGAGCCCGGGCACCATCGGGCTGACCCGCATGATCCGCTTGGCTCGCCGCCCCCAGCTCCCGATCCCGGGCCCGCTCTTCGGCTCGGTGACCGAGGGCATGCGCCGGGCCGGCCTGGCCGAGCTGTCGCCGGACTTCGCCCGTCTGCTGCGCTACGGGCGGGCCGTGGACACCGGTCGCCTGACGGACGAGGTGGGCTTCGCTCCGCAGTTCACGACGCCGACCGCCGTGGCCGACTATCTCGGAACGGAAGGCTGAGCGTGGAGCGCGAGTCCGACCCGTTCACCCTGGCGGGTGGCTTCCTGCGCGTTCTCCGCGAGGGGCTCGACGCCGGACTCGACCTGCCGGAGGCGGGTGCCCGCGCCGCCGCCGGGCTCCCACGCGGCGCGGCGGAGCGCGCGCGAATGGCGCTGAGGCGCCTGGAGGGCGACTACGGCGAGGACGAGTGGGGGTTCGACGAGGAGTTCGCGCGCGCGGTCGAGCCGGTGTTCGACTTCCTCTACCGGCGCTGGTGGCGCGTGCGGGTCACCGGGGTCCAGAACGTCCCGGCCCACGGACGCGCGCTGCTGTGCGCGAATCACGCCGGGATCCTGCCGTGGGACGGCACGATGATCTCGGTGGCGATCCTGCGCGAGCACCCGTTGCCGCGCTATCCCCGCTTCCTCGTGCTGAACTGGGCGTTCGACCTGCCATACGTGTCGACGGCGATCCGCAAGGTGGGTGGCGTAGCCGCCTCTCCGCAGAACGCGCTCAGGCTGCTCGAGCAGGACGAACTGGTGGCTGTCTTCCCCGAAGGCGTCAAGGGCACCGGCAAGCCGTTCACCGACCGCTACCAGCTCCAGCGGTTCGGCCGGGGTGGCTTCGTCGAGCTGGCCCTGCGGGCGGGCGCGCCGATCGTGCCGGTGGCGGTGGTAGGCAGCGAGGAGATCTACCCGAAGCTCGGGGAGTCGTCGCTGCTGGCTCGGATCGCTGGAGCGCCCTTCTTCCCGCTCACGCCGACGTTCCCGTGGCTGGGACCGCTGGGGACGGTCCCCCTCCCGTCCAAGTGGCGGATCGAGTTCTGCGAGCCGATCGAGACCGCCTCCTACGGGCCCGACGCCGCGCTCGACCGCACCCTGGTGCTGGAGCTGTCCGAGCACGTACGCGCCACGATCCAGCGCACCGTCTACGACAACCTCGTCCGGCGCGGAAACGCGTTCGTCTAGGACAGATGATCTAGGGTTGACACGTCGCCATGAGCTTCAAGTCGAGCGAGGAGTTCCGGGCTGTCATGGACCGGACCTTCGAGATCATGAGCACCGACCCCGAGATGGGACCGAAGCTCCGCGACGCGCAGACGCCGCAGCGATTCGAGTTCCCCGACATGGACCTGGTCGTGAACATCCGCGACGCCGAAGACGTGCGTGACGGCAAGCACCTCGAGTGGAAGTGGTCGGACGACCCCGGATGGGAGGCCGACGTGGAGATGACGATGGACACCGACGTCGCGAACCGCTACTTCCAGGGCAAGGAGAACGTGGCGATGGCGATCGCGCGCCGCCGCATCAAGACCTCAGGCAACGTGAAGAAGGCGCTTGCGCTGGTGCCGATCACCAAGCCCGTGTACGCGAAGTACCGGGCGATGATCGAGGCGGAGTACCCGCACTTGGTGGAGTAAGCGAGGCGGCGCTCGGCGGTGGGCCGCTGAACGGTCCGCGCTGGTAGCCGAGATGTCGGGCGATCGTCACACCGGCGCGTTGTGTCGTAACGCGAGCGGCGTGAACCTGGGCCGATGCCCAAGGATTGCCGAGTTGCGCCCACCCCTCGGGCGCGAATCCACCGAGATCGGTCGCTAGCTGGCCTGGCCGAGCGTCAGGCGGGTGTGATCGCCCGCTGGCAGCTGGAGGGGGTTGGTCTGAGCGGGACCACGATCTCCAGATGGGCGCAAGACCTCACGACTGCACCGCGTGTATCCGGGTGTCTACGCGGTGGGTCACACGGCGCTCTCGATGCGGGGCCGGCTACAGGCGGCGTTGTTGTACGCCGGGTCCGAAGCGGCCCTGAGCCACGCGACCGGCGGCTGGTGGCGCGGCGTGGTGTTCGACCAGTCTGCGGAGATTCACGTGAGCTCGCCAAGAGACCGCAAGGGGATAGGCGACCTAGTGGTCCACGGACGGCGGGTGGTCGACACGGATATCCATGACGGCCTCCGGGTGACGACGGTTTCGCAGACGCTTGTCGACCTGGCCTCGGTTGTCACGCAAGGGGAGCTGCGCCGGGCGCTCGCGGAAGCCGAGTACAGACGGTTGATTGACCTTCGCGCGTTGGAGACCGCGATCGGCCGCGGCCGGCCGGGCAGCGCTGCCCTGCGGCGCGCGCTCGAAGACCACCTTCCGCAGCTCGCCTTCACCCGCAGCGCGCTCGAGGAACGGTTCCTCGACTTGTGCCGGGCGCACGGGATCCCGTTGCCGAAAGTGAATGCGAGGGTCTGCGGCCTGACCGTGGACGCCTTTTGGCCGGATAACCGGGTCATCGTGGAGCTCGACGGCTACGCCGCGCATTCGGCTCCTGCCCAGGTTGAGCGCGACCGGCGCCGCGAGTTGCGACTACGCGCTGCCGGATTCCTCGTCCTCCGTTACACCTGGCAGCAGGTCACGGAACGAGCGGCGGAAGTGGCCGGCGACCTCAAACCGGCGCTCGGCCAACCGGCGTGATCCGACGCTTCGAGGTCGGGCAGGGACAACTTGTCGATTCGAGCCCGCGGGCGGGCGAACTCGACAAAGTTCCGCCCGACCACTGACCACTGAGCACCGAGCACCGACCGAGGCCCTAGAAGTGCACTCCCTTCAACAGGTACGCCATCGCCACCGCCTCCGTCGACATCTCCTCGTCGGCGGCCGGTGGTGCCTCGGCGGCGGCTCCCTCCCCGGCGGGCAGCTTCTTCTTCCCCTTCGCGGCCTTGGAGTCGGGGAAGAGGTTGTAGGCGGTGTTGAGGATGATGTCGACGGTCTCCGGGGACACCGCGTATAGCACCTCGCCCGCCGTTCCCAGGCGTGACGCCTTGCGCTTGGGCCGGTCGATCATCGCGTCGGTGAGCATCTCCCCGGCCTCCTCGGGGGTGAGGGTAGGGAAGGCCTTGTACATGTCCGTCGGCGCGATCATCGGCGTGCGCACGAGCGGCATGTAGATGGTCGTGAACTTGACGTTGTCGGCCACGCACTCCGGCGCGACGCAGCGCGAGAACGCATCGAGCGCGGACTTCGACGCCACGTAGGCGGAGAAACGCGGGGTGTTGGTCTGCACCCCGATCGAGGACACGTTGATGATGTGGCCCGACTTGCGCTCGCGCATCCCGGGCAGGAGCGCCAGGATCAGCTTGAGCGCGCCGAAGTAGTTGAGCTGCATCGTGCGCTCGTAGTCGTGGAAGCGGTCGTACGAGCGGGCGACACTGCGACGGATCGAGCGGCCGGCGTTGTTGATCAGGATGTCGACGCCGCCGTGCTCGGCGATCACCTCCTGCGCCATCCGCTCGATGTCGTCGAGGTCGGACAGGTCGGCCGGGTGAACGTGAGCCGTGCCGCCGGCCTCCTCCACCTGCTTGGCCACCTCCTCGAGCTTCTCGCGGGTGCGCGCGACCAGCAGCACGGTGCCGCCCGCCTCCCCGACCCTCAACGCCGTCTCCAGGCCGATGCCCGAGGACGCGCCGGTGATCAGCACCCGCTTGTCCTTGACCGCGGTGGCCAGCGAGCGGTCCCTGAACAGGTCGGGGTCGAGGTTCCGCTCCCAGTAGTCCCACAGCTTCGGGGCGTAGGTGTCGAGCGGCGGGACGGCGATCCCGGTGCCCGACAGTGCGCGCTGGGTGTCGCGCGCGTCGAAATGACACTGGAAGTCGCGCACCTCCATCGCCGCCGGCGGGATGCCGAGGTCGCTGTAGAGCTGGTTCCGGATGCGCTTGACGGTCGGCACCGCCATCACACCGGAGCGCACACCCTTCGGCACGACGTTCGTGAGGTTCTGGTCGATCCGCATCGCGAGCTGGGGCGCGTGAGCTGCCTTGGCGAAGGTGTTCAGTGCGCCGCCGATGCTCATCGGCTCCGGGTCCACGAGGTGGAACGTGTCGCCGGGCAGCTCCTCATCGGGCATGTGGGCGATGTGGTCCATGGCCTGGGCCACGAAGTCCACCGGGACGATGTTCGTCTGGCCGCCCTCGGGACCGGCGAGCGGGACCCACGGCGGCAGCGCGTTGCGCAGCTTCTGGAGCAGCTTGAACAGGTAGTAGGGGCCGTCGATCTTGTCCATCTCGCCGGTCTGCGAGTGGCCGACCACGATCCCCGGGCGGAAGATGAGCGTCTTCGCCTTCACGCCCTCGCGCACCATCTTCTCCGACTCGTACTTGGTGCGGTGGTAGTGGTGGGGCAGCTTCTGCTCCTCGTCGAACATGTCCTCCTGGAACACGCCCTTGTAGGAGCCGGCGACGGCGATCGAGCTGGTGTGGTGAAAACGGCCGACGTCGTGGGAGTTGGCGAACTCGATCACGTGCCGTGTACCGTCGACGTTCGCCCGGACCGAGGCCTCCTCTTCCGCCTCGATGTCATAGACGGCGGCCAGGTGGAACAGGTGGTCGATCTTCTCGTCGAAGGAGTCGACCCCCAGACCCGGTGCGGACAGGTCTCCGGGCACCGCGACGATGCGGCCCTCCGGCGCGTCGAGGCGGGCGATCAGATCGTCGACCTTGCCGCGTGAGCCCTCACGGACGAGGACGTAGATCGTGCCCTCACGCTTCAGCAGCTCCTCGACGAGGTGTCGGCCGATGAAGCCCGTGGCGCCAGTCACGAAATAGTTCAAGTTGCCGCTCCCTTGTCCCTCGGAATGAGGCCGCGAGTCTATCCCGGGAGGGTTGACTCGCGCACCTGCGCGCGCGACACTTCGAGGTGAGCCTAGGGCCGGACGTGAGGCATCGCCGGCCTACGACGCGGGCCGCTTCGCCCGCGCACAACGGCGGAGTCGTGGAGACTCCGCCGTTGTAGCGTCAGGACCCTCGATGATCGACCACGGGCTCACCCTCAAGGAAGCGGCGCAGCGCGCAGGAGTGTCGGAGGCGACGCTGCGCCGGTGGGCATCAACTGGGCTGATCCCTCAGGTCAAGGGGCGCAAGGGGGATGGGTGGACGGCGTCGGCCGCCGCCCACGCCCGCGTGGTGGCGCGACTGCGCGACCGCGGCCACTCGCTCGACGAGATCCGCAAGGCGACGAAGGAGGGCAGGCTCGCCCACGGCTTCGTCGAGGAGATGTTCCCCATGGGCCGCGACGGCCGCTCGCTGGAGGAGACCGCAGAGGCCACGGGCCTCGAGCCGGCCCTGATCGAGCGCTTCTGGACGAGCCTCGGCCTCCCCGCCCAGACGATGGACTCCTTTACTGACGAGGACGTTCAGGCGCTCCAGTACGCGGCGTCCGTCCTCTCCTCGGGGTTCCCACTAGTGGCCTTCCTCCAGATCGCGCGCGTGTATGGCCAGGCGCTGTCCCAGATCGCCGACGCCGAGGTACGCCTGTTTCACATCTACGTGCATGAGCCGCTGATCCGCGAGGGCGTGGCCGAAGTGCAGATCGCGGAGGAGATGGAGCACCTGGCGCGTGACCTGCTGCCGCTCTCCTCGCCGCTGATGGACTTCGTCCACCAGCGCTTCCTGCAGCACTACATCGAGCAGGACGTCGTCGGCCACATGGAGATCGAGATGGAGGACGACCTCGGCCGGCTGCGCGTGGCGATCGCCTTCTGCGACCTCGCGGGATACACGCGCTACACCGAGGAGGAGGGGGAGGAGGAGGCGCTCTCGTTCGTGGAGCGGTTCGTGGAGTCGGTGATCGAGACGCTCCCCGACGACGGACGCGTGATCAAGACGATCGGCGACGAGGTAATGATCGTGGGCCAGGACGTGCAGGCGCTCACCGACTGGGCGGTCGGGTTCCAGCGGCTGTTCGTGGAGCGCCCTGAGCCGCGGATCGGGATCAACTATGGCGCCGTCCTCTATCGCGACGGCGACTACTTCGGCCGCGAGGTCAACCTCGCCTCGCGCGTGGTCGCGCGCGCGCGGGGAGGTGAGGTGGTCGTGACCGACGCGGTAGTGGAGCGTGTTGCGGAGAGCGAGCACCTCGTCTTCGAGGGCGTCGGCCAGGTCAAGCTCAAGGGCTTCGACGAGCCCCGCCGGCTGTACCGGGCCACGATGCCGTCGAGGTAGATGAGCGACGCTGCGCTCGACGCCGCCCGGGCCAGCGGGCTGCTGCATGCCGGCGCGCCGCTGCTCGTGATGCTCTCCGGCGGCGCGGACTCCGTCTGCCTGCTCGACGTTGCGCTGCGTCTCGACGCAGATGTGAGCGCGCTCCATGTGAACTACGGGCTCCGCGACGAGGCCGACGCGGACGAGGCGCACTGCCGCGGACTTTGCGAGCAGCTCGACGTCGAGTTGACCGCGGAGCGCGTGCGCCTGCCCGCGGAGGGCAACCTGCAGGCCCAGGCCCGCGACGCCCGCTACCGATTGGCCGAGCGTCAAGCCGCGGGCGACTACGCGGCCGCCCACACGGCGTCCGATCAGGCCGAGACCGTGCTCTACAGGCTGGCAACCTCACCCGGCCGGCGGGCGCTACTGGGCATGGAGCCGCGCCGGGGGCGGCTGGTGCGCCCGCTCCTGGCGGCCACCCGCGAGGAGACGCGCGCGTACTGCCGGGTACGCGGGCTCAAATGGCGCGAGGACGTGTCGAACGAGGATCCTCGCTTCGCGCGAGCGCGCGTGCGCGGGGACCTGCTCCCGGCGCTGCGGTCGCTCTCGCCGGCGGCCGAGCGGACGATCGCGGAGACGGCCCGGCTGCTGCGCGACGAGGCCGAGGTCCTCGACGTCGCCACCGCGGATGCCCTCACCGGCCTGGGCGGCGGCCCAGCGGTGCAGCTCGAGGGCCTGCGCGCGCTCCCGCCGGCGCTTGCGCGGCTGGTGCTGAGAGCGCTCGCCGAGGACGCGGTCGGGGGCCAGTGGTCGCTCTCGCGCGGGGAGGCCGACGCGGTGCTGGCGCTCGGGAGGGGCCGCGGCGGCAGCGCGGAGCTCGACCTCGGAGGCGGTCTGCGAGCGGTGGCGGAGTACGGGACGCTGCGCTTTCGCCACGGCGCTGAGCCGCCGGTGCCCGAGCCCGTCGACCTGCCGGTTCCCGGCGCCGTTCGGTTCGGCCGCTGGGAGGTGGAGGCCATGCCGGGCGAGGGCGAGGTGACGGTCTCGGGGCAGGCGCTCGGGGGTGCGCTGAAGGTGCGCGGCTGGCGCGACGGGGACCGGATGCGCCCGGTGGGGCTCGGCGGCTCCAAGTCGCTGCAGGACCTCTTCACCGACCGCAAGGTCCCGCGCGCCCTGCGTCGCTCCCTGCCGGTGGTGGAGGCGGCGGACGGGATCGTCTGGGTGGCCGGCGTGGCGCTC
Organism: uncultured Thermoleophilaceae bacterium; assembly: GCA_963802855.1. Classification (GTDB taxonomy): domain Bacteria; phylum Actinomycetota; class Thermoleophilia; order Solirubrobacterales; family Thermoleophilaceae; genus JAAYBF01. The sequence goes on along the minus strand of CAWDJP010000007.1, from coordinate 322,125 downwards.
GACGAGCGGTTCGCTGCCGCGGGAGGCGAGGCGGACGCGATCGGGCTATCGGCGCGACGCGCCGGTGGCTCAGGTCACTAGGCTCCTGCGCCAGTGAAGGACCCGGCGATCGGCGAGATCCTCGTTCAACAAGACGACCTCGCGCACCGCGTGCAGGAGCTCGGCGAGCAGATCTCGGCCGAGTACGAGGGCCGGAGCCTGCTGCTGGTAGGCGTGCTCAAGGGCGCGATGTTCTTCCTCTCCGACCTCATGCGCAGGCTCGCGGTCCCGTGCGAGGTCGATTTCATGGCCGTCGCCTCATACGGGTCGTCCACGGACTCGAGCGGCGTGGTCCGGATCCTCAAGGACCTCGACGCGTCGATCGAGGGGAGGGACGTGCTGATCGTCGAGGACATTGTGGACTCGGGGCTCACGCTCTCCTATCTGCTGCGCACGCTCAAGGCCCGCGAGCCGCGGTCGCTCGAGGTGTGTGCGCTGCTGACCAAGCCCGAGCGCCGCAAGGTCGACCTGCCGATTCGCTACGTGGGGTTCGAGATACCCAACCGATTCGTCATCGGCTACGGGCTCGACCACGCGGAGCGGTTTCGCAATCTGCCCTACGTGGCGGTACTGGCGGAACACACCACCTCGGTCTAGCCTCGTAACAGGGCGATTTCAGGCCGCGGGAGGGCTGCTACCCCCTTGCTAGGCTGTCGTTTCACCCGGTTTCGGGCCCTTTCACCTCCCCATGAGCAGATTCTTCAAGAGCGCCGCGTTCCCGATCCTGATCGTGGTCGTCCTCGCGTTCTTCGCCCAGAAGCTCATCAGCCCGGGAGATCAGAAGAAGGACCCCAACTACAGCGACTTCCTCACCCAGGTCGACAGGGGCCAGGTCAAGGACGTCACGCTGAGCACCAAGAACAACAAGATCGACGTGGAGCTCAAGCCGGGCGCGACGGGTGAGAAGAAGAAGTACCAGACCGCGTATCCGGACAACACCGAGCAGAACCTGGTCAACACGCTGCGCGCGGAGAACGTGCCGATCGAGGTGAAGGCCAAGTCCGGCAGCGGCTGGCTCACCGCGCTGACGTACATCCTGCCGTTCGTGATCTTCCTCCTGTTCTGGCTCTTCATCATCAACCAGATGCAGGGCGGCGGATCGAAGGTCATGTCCTTCGGCAAGTCGCGCGCCAAGCGGATGGCGGTGGACGCCCCCAAGATCACCTTCCGCGACGTGGCGGGCGTCGACGAGGCGGTCGAGGAGCTGCACGAGATCAAGGAGTTCCTCGAGAACCCCAAGAAGTTCCAGGCGCTGGGTGCGCGGATCCCCAAGGGGGTGCTGCTCTACGGTCCGCCGGGCACCGGAAAGACCCTGCTGGCGCGCGCCGTCGCAGGCGAGGCGGGCGTGCCGTTCTTCTCAATCTCGGGCTCCGACTTCGTGGAGATGTTCGTGGGCGTCGGCGCCTCACGCGTCCGCGACCTCTTCGAGCAGGCCAAGCAGAACAGTCCCTGCATCATCTTCATGGACGAGATCGACGCGGTCGGGCGGCACCGCGGCGCCGGCCTCGGTGGCGGCCACGACGAGCGCGAGCAGACCCTCAACCAGCTGCTCGTCGAGATGGACGGCTTCGAGATGAAGGACAACATCATCCTCATCGCAGCCACCAACCGACCGGACATCCTCGATCCGGCGCTGCTGCGCCCCGGTCGCTTCGACCGCCAGATCGTGGTCGATCGCCCCGACCGCAAGGGCCGCGCCAAGATCCTCGAGGTCCACACCCGTGGCAAGCCGCTCGCCAAGGAGATCAACCTCGACAACCTGGCCGCGCAGACGCCTGGCTTCACCGGCGCCGACCTCCAGAACCTGGTGAACGAGGCGGCGCTGCTGGCGGCCCGCCAGGGCAAGCGCGAGATCGATCACATCCAGCTCGAGGAGGGGATCATGCGCGTGATCGCCGGCCCCGAGAAGAAGACGCGCGTGATGAGCGAGAAGGAGCGTCGGATCACGGCGTTCCACGAGATGGGCCACGCGATCGTCGCCCACTTCCTCGAAAACACCGACCCGGTGCACAAGATCTCCGTTATCTCGCGCGGGCAGGCGCTCGGGTACACGATCTCGCTACCGACCGAGGACAAGTTCCTGACCACCCGGGCCGAGCTGCAGGACACGATGGCGATGACCCTCGGTGGCCGGGCCGCCGAGGAGCTCAAGTTCGCCGAGGTCACGACGGGCGCGTCGAACGACCTCGAGAAGGTCACGGCCACCGCCAAGCAGATGGTCATGCGCTTCGGCATGTCGGAGAAGCTCGGGCCGCGCGTGTTCGGCCACGACCACGGGATGCCGTTCCTCGGCCGCGAGTTCTCCAGCGAGCCCGACTACTCCGACGACGTCGCGCGCGAGATCGACGACGAGATCCGCCGCGTGGTCGAGGAGGCACACCAGGCCGCGCGCGAGGTGCTCGACGCGCACAAGCACGATCTCGACGTGACCTCGGAGATCCTGTTGCGGCGCGAGACGATCGAGCGCGAGCAGTTCATCCAGCTCCTCGACGGAAAGACCGAAGAGGACGTCTTCGGGGCCGACGAGCCGGTCTACCCCCAGGGCACCCCCCCGGCCGCGCCCGAGGCGCCGGCCCGCAAGCCCGAGCGCAAGCCCGCGCCGCTCCCGCGCCCCGGGCTCGCGGGCGGAACGGCCGAGCTTCGGGGGCTCGAGTCGCCAGAGAAACCCGAACTCCCGTAGCCCGGCGGGGGCTGCTCACTCAGCCCGTTGACTCGGCGACCTCGGCGTAGCGCAGCGAGCCCGGCGTATCGAGCGACTCGCCGGTCTCGAGCAGCGTCTTGAGGCCCGAGAGGATCATCGGCCAGCCGCCGTAGAGCTCCGCGTTCGCGCTCGGTGGCAGCTGGTCGTGGGTGACCGTGAGCCGGCAGGAGGTGCCGACCGGCTCGATCTCCCATGTGACCCGGGTCGTGCCCTGGGCCTGGACCTCGTCGCTCCAGAGCGCATCGAAGGTCTGCACCAGCAGACGCGGCGGGTCGACCTCGATGTTCCTGCCGGCGGCGATGTCGACGACGCCGGGGACGCTCGCCTTGTAATCGGATCCGGGGGTCCAGTCGGAGTGCGTCTCGACCCCGAAGCTGTACTTCTTGCGCTGCTCGGGGTCGGTGATCGCCTCCCAAAGGCGCTCCGGCGTCGTCTTGATGAAGACCTCGAACACGGCAGTGCCACCATCGACCGGCGCCGTGCCCTCGGCCCATGAGACCGTCTTGTCCTTTCCCATCCGTCAGTCCTCCAGTCGTTCCTTGAGTCCCGTGAGCGCGGCCGCCCACGGCTCGGCGTACTTGCTCACCCACCTGTCGTGAATGAGCCGGATAGGGACGGGGTTCAGGAAGTGGAGCTTCTCGCGACCGCGCCGCTTGGTCGTCAAGAGTCCCGCCTCCTCGAGCACCCGAAGGTGCTTCATCACGCCGAAGCGCGTCATCGGCAGGCCCTGCTCGAGGGCATTGAGCGTCTGGCCGTCCCGCTCGAAGAGCTCGTCGAGCAGGCTTCTTCGCGTCGGGTCGGCCAGCGCCTTGAACACCGCGTCCACACCTCGAAGCATACGTGACCATTTGGTCACCTGTCAAGCACGCGTCGGCGGGAGAGGCGCGCAACACTGGGCGCCGTGACCAGCGGCTTCACGCTCATGGGCGTCGTCAATGTGACGCCGGACTCGTTCTCCGACGGCGGAGAGTTCCTCGACCCCGACGCCGCCGTCGCCCACGGGATCCGGCTCGCCGGAGAGGGCGCGGCCATCCTCGACGTCGGAGGCGAGTCCACCCGACCCGGCGCCGATCCCGTGCCCGAGGACGAGGAGCTCCGCCGGGTGGTGCCCGTCGTGGAGGGCCTCGCCGCGGAGAACACCGGCTGGGAGATCTCGATCGACACCACCAAGCTCGCCGTGGCGGAGGCGGCGCTGGAGGCCGGCGCGGCGATCGTGAACGACGTGTCCGCGTTCCGCTTCGCGCCCGAGCTGGCCGGGCTCGTGGCGGGCCGGGGAGCCCGCTGCTGCCTCATGCACATGCTCGGCGAGCCGCGCACGATGCAGGAGGCCCCGCGCTACGACGACGTGGTGTCGGAGGTGAAGGCGTTCCTCGAGGAGCGCCTGGCCTTCGCGGTCGGGGAAGGGGTGCCAGAGGAGAACGTCTGGCTCGATCCGGGCTTTGGCTTCGGCAAGACCGTCGAACACAACCTCGAGCTTCTGGACCGGCTGGGCGAGATCGCCGCTATCGGGCGCCCGGTGGTGGTGGGGACGTCACGAAAGAGCTTCATCGGGAAGCTCGTGGGAGGACGCCCGGAGGATGAGCGGCTTGCCGGGACGATCGCCACCAACGTCCTGGCATTGGAGCGCGGCGCACAGGTCTTTCGCGTGCACGACGTCGGGGCCGTGTCGGATGCGCTGGCGGTCGCCGCTGCTACGGTCGGCCACCCCACGGAAGCGAGCGAGACCTGATGGACGAACGCGAGCCTGCCCGGCCCGACGACGACCTGGAGCCGGAGGAGAGCCTCGGTGACGGCGGGGCTCCCGAGCCCGCGGTCACGGTCGAGATCTCCGGGCTTTCGCTCTACACCCAGCACGGGGTGACCGAGGCCGAGCGCGAGCTGGGCCAGCGGCTGGTGATCGACGTGACCCTCGAGCTCGAAGACTGCGATGCGATGGTCACCGATCGGGTGGAGGACACCGTCGACTACGCGGACGCGTGCGAGCAGGTGGCGCTCGCGGCCCAAGAGCGCTCCTACAAAACGCTCGAACGGCTGTGCGCCGCCATAGCCGACCGTCTCATGGACCGCTATGCACCGGAGTCGGTGCGGGTGAAGGCCGCAAAGCCGGAGCCACCGATCCCGCTGCCGGTCGACGAGGTCTCGGTCGAGGTGTGGCGCGAGGCCTGAGCGCCGGCGCAGGATGCTCGGGTACCTCGGCCTCGGGTCCAACCAGGGCGACCGGTTGCGCGCCCTGAAGGCCGCGCGCACCGCACTCGAGCAGCGCGGCATCAAGGTGGTGGCCTCCTCGTCGGCTTACGAGACCGCCCCGCAGGGAGCGGTGCTCGACCAGCCCGACTTCCTCAATGCCTGCCTCGCGGTGGAGACCGACCTCGAGCCCGAGGCGCTGCTCGACGTCTGCAAGGAGGTGGAGGCCGAGCTCGGACGCGCGCCGGGCGGGCCTCGCCACGGCCCGCGCCCGATTGACGTGGACGTGCTGCTCCTGGACGGCCGCGAGCATCGCTCGGAGCGGCTGACCCTGCCGCACCCGGAGGTCAAGGCCCGCCGCTTCGTGCTCGAGCCGCTGCTGGAGCTCGACCCGGACCTGGCTCTGCCCGACGGCACCCGTCTGGAGTCGCAGCTGTCCCGCGTCGCCGATCAGCCCGTTCGCCGACTCCCCCCGATCGGGGGGTTCTGAGCGCGCGCGGGTAGGCCCCGCGCGCACTTTGCGCAAAGGTGGGGGCATGGTCCTCACCGAGACAGCGACGTTCAGGCCCGACGATGCGGTCTGCCTCGTGGAGGCCTCGCTCGCGTGTCGGGTGTGCCTCTCCGGTGAGGTCGAGTGGGCGTTACGCGTCGACGAGTGGGACGCCGCGGTCGAGTGCACGTGCCGGGAGTGTGGGGACACCCGCACGGTGTCGCTCACGGGCTACCAGGCGTTGCGCCTCTCGCTCGACAGACGGCTCACCTAGCGCCGCGTCGGGCCAGACAGAGCTCACCGGCTCGCCACTCGCTCGATCCATGCCGCGAGCCGCGGGCGCCCCCGGGTCGATTGATGCTCGTCGAGGATCACATGGAAGGCCTCGCGATCCTCAGGGTCGCGGTAGGCCGCGTAGCGCAGGAAGGGGTGTGCGGCGCAGTCCGCAGCCGAGAACTCGCCCAGAAGGTGGTCGCGGCCTTCGAGCATCCGCTCGAACAGGTCGAGGTGGGCGTCCATCACGGCCCCAAGCTCCTCCGCCCGCGATGGGTCGGCCTCGATCATGTTCGGCGCCACCTTCCACACCCTGTCGAACCAACCCAGGAACACGTCGGCCTCGGCCCGGCGGGCGACGTCGGTTGGGAACAGGCGCGGCTCGGGATGGCGCGCCTCCAAGTGGTGCAGGATGGCGAGCGAGTCGAAGACGACCTCGCCGTCGTGCTCGATGACGGGGACCAGGCGCTGCCCGCTGACCTCCTCGACGAGCGAGCGGTCGGAGTAGTCGATCCACACCGACTCCGCCTCGAGCCCCTTGAAGGCGAGCGCCATCGTCACGCGCTCGACATTGGTCGAGAACGGGGCTCGGTAGAGGCGAATCATCGCGCCCGGGAGTGTGCGCGCCGAAGGCGCGCGACGCCAGTCGGATCTCTGGCGATCGCCATAAGCGGCGATAATCGGGCGCATGCTGCTCGCGGTGGACGTCGGCAACACCCAAACCCACGTCGGCCTCTTCCGAGGGGAGGAGCTCCTGGAGCACTGGCGCGTGCACACCGCGCGCACCGCGACGGCCGATGAGCTCGCCCTGGTCCTCAGTGCGCTTCTGCGCCTCGGGGACGTGCGCCTGAGCGATGTGGACGCCGCGATGGTCTCGTGCGTGGTTCCCGCGCTGGCGCAGGAGTACGACCAGGTGAGGCTTCGCTACCTCGAGGGGCGCGGCGCGCTGGTCGGCCCCTCGATGAAGACCGGCATGCCGATCAGGATTGACAACCCGCGCGAGCTCGGGGCCGACCGGCTCGCGAACGCGATCGCCGCCTACGATCGGTTCGGGGGCGCGTGCATCGCCGTGGACTTCGGCACCGCGCTCAACTACGACGTCGTCTCCTCGAAGGGCGAGTACCTCGGCGGTGTGATCTCACCCGGGATCGAGATCTCCCTCGAGGCTCTCAGCCAGCGCGCGGCGGCGCTGCCGAAGGTGCGCCTCTCACCGCCGCGCGCGGCGATCGGTCGCGGAACGTTGGAGGCGATCCAGTCCGGGGTGGTCTTCGGCTATGCGGGCCAGGTCGACGGCCTGGTCGGCCGACTGCGGGAGGAGTTGGGAGAGGAAGCCGTTGCGATCGCCACGGGAGGCTTCGCGTCGGCGATCGTGCCCCACTGCGACCAGATCGACGAGACCGACGACCTGCTCACGCTGCAGGGCCTCCGGATCATCTGGGAGCGCAACCGGGCGTCCTAGCCCGGCGTACGCGGGCGCGCCCGGCACAATGTGGCCATGGGACTGATCGCGAAAATGCTCGGGGGCCGAAGGCCCGATGGGCTCCCGCCGCCCACCTACTCGAACGACTCCGTGATCAAGCGGATCGAGCGCGAGGAGAAGGTCGATCGTGAGACCGCCCGCGCATGGTTCGCGGAGATGCTCGTCTTCCTCGACCTCTGCGCCCGCTCCGATGACGAGCTGGCCCCTCCGCCGAACGTGGACAAGGCCTGGCACGCGTTCCTCCTGCACACGCGCGCGTACGAGGCGTATTGCCGCGAGCGCTTCGGGCGCTTGGTGCACCATCAGCCGGGCACCACCGATCCCAACGCCTACCGACGCGCCTACGCGCGACGGCGAGCGTACGACGGGCTCCCGAGCTCGGACCCGATGATCTGGCCCGTGGCAGCCGGGGCCGGTGTGGCCGACCTGGGTACCCCTCAGGGAGGCTCCGACGGCGGGTGGGGTGGAGGCGACTTCGGCGACGTGGGCGGTAGTGACTCGGGTGGCGGCGGATGCGGCGGTGGTGGCGGCTGACCATGCGCTCGCTCACCGACACCTGGCGACTCGGGGGCCACGAGATCCCCAATCGGCTCGTGCTGGCTCCGCTCGCCGGCATCGGCAACTGGTTCGTGCGCCTCCAGGCGCGCCGCCACGGCGCCGGGCTGGTCGTCTCGGAGATGGTGTCCTCCTTCGGCATCAAGCACGGCAACGAGCGCACCGTGCGCGAGTTCCTCCGCATCCATCCGGACGAGCACCCGGTCTCGATGCAGCTCTTCGGCCACGACGCCGACGTGATGGGCGAGGCCGCCGCGATCGTGGCCGGTGCGGGGGCCGACCTGATCGACCTGAACATGGGCTGCCCCGTCCGCAAGGTCTGCAAGACCGGCGCCGGGGCAGCGCTGCTCGACGATCCCGACCGGGCGGTCGCGATCGCCCGCGCGGCGGGCGAGGGGGGCGGCCTGCCGGTGACCGTGAAGCTGCGCCCCGGGCAGCGCCCCGGCGATCGCGCCGGCGTCGCGCTGGCCCAGCGGCTGGTTGCCGAGGCCGGCGTGGCCGGGATCTCGTTCCACCCTCGCCACGCGTCGCAGCAGCACAGGGGCCGGCCGGACTACGCGCTGGCGGCCGAGGTCGTCGAGGCCGTCGACGTGCCGGTCATCGTCTCGGGCGGGTTGCTCTCTGACGAGAAGCCCGGCGAGGCCCTGGAGCAGAGCGGTGCCGAGGCGGTCATGCTCGCGCGCGGCTCGCTGGGCAACCCGTGGCGGTTCGAGCGCCTCCTCGGTATGCGCGAGGGCGAGCCGTCGACCGCGGAGGTGATCGACGAGCTGCGCTGGATCATCGCCCGCTGCGAGGAGCACCTGGGCGTCGATCGCGCCGGCCGCTACCTGCGCAAGTTCTACCCCTGGTACGCGGAGCGGCTCGCGCTCCCGAAGGCGGGCCGGCAGGAGCTGTCGACCGCGCCGACCACGGCCCACGCGCGCGCGCTGCTGGCGCGGCTCGAGCACGAGACGCCCGTCGCAGCCGCCGCCTGAGGCCGGTAGATCCGGTTGCTACACTGCCGCGTCCCTCCGGGCGTCACGGGGGGCTTTTCTATGCCACGAGAGACACTCCTAACACCGCAGGGCCTCGAGGATCTGAAGGCCAAGATCGAGCACCTGTCCGGTGACCGCCGACGCGAGGTAGCCAGCCGGATCAAGGAGGCGCGCGAGTTCGGCGACATCTCCGAGAACTCGGAGTACGACGACGCCAAGAACGAGCAGGCGATGCTCGAGAAGCAGATCGCGGAGCTCGAGGAGAAGCTGCGCAACGCCCGCCTCATCGACGAGAAGGACGTGGACACCGAGTCCGTGACGGTCGGCGTCACGGTCCACGTGAAGGACCAGAAGACCGACAAGTCCACGAAGTTCCGGATCGTCGGCTCCGCCGAGGCGAACCCCGCCGAGCAGAAGCTCTCGAACGAGTCGCCCGTCGGCAAGGCGCTCATCGGCCACAAGCGCGGCGAAATCGTGTCCGTTCCGGTACCACGCGGTCCGGCGCGCAAGCTCAAGATCACGAAGATCGAGGCCGCCTAGCCCATCCGGCCATAGGCTCCGCCTGTGGAGGACGATCGCCGCGCCAAGCTCGAGCGCCTGCGCTCGCAGGAGGTCGAGCCCTTCCCACATGAGTTTCCCGGCGTGCAGCCGGCCTCAGCCGTGCACGCTGCTCACGACGACCTAGAGGCAGGTGAGGAGACCGATGACGCCTACCGCGTGGCCGGGCGGCTCGCTGCCCGCCGGGGTCACGGCGGGGCCGCGTTCCTCGATGTCGTCGACCGCTCCGGCCGGATGCAGGTGCAGGCGAGGAAGGACGTGCTCGGCGAGGACTCGTTCGACGCGCTGACCTCGCTCGACCTGGGTGACATCGTCGGCGTCGACGGCATCGCGTTCAAGTCGCGGCGCGGCGAGCTGACTTTGCGCGCCACCGACTGGCGGCTGCTCGCCAAGTCCCTGCTACCTCCGCCCGAGAAGTTTCACGGCCTCGAGGATGTGGAGACTCGCTATCGGCGACGCGAGCTCGACCTGATGGCCAACGAGGAGGCGCGCGAGCTGTTCATCCTTCGCTCGCGTGTGATCGCCGCCATCCGCGGGTGGCTCGACGGGCGCGGCTTCCTCGAGGTGGAGACGCCGGTGCTCCAGCCTCTCTACGGCGGCGCCCTGGCGCGTCCGTTCATCACCCACCACAACGAGCTCGACCGCGACCTCTACCTCCGTGTGGCCACCGAGCTCTACCTCAAGCGGCTGATCGTAGGCGGGCTCGAGCGCGTCTACGAGCTGGGCAAGGACTTCCGCAACGAGGGCGTCTCGCACAAGCACAACCCCGAGTTCACGATGCTCGAGTGGTACGAGGCCTACGCCGACTACAGCACGATCGCCACGGCGCTGGAGGAGCTGGTCGCGCACGTTGCTGCGGAGGTCGGCTACGACGGCGAGATCGACTTCTCGCGGCCGTGGCGACGGGTAAGGCTGCGCGACGCCATCCTGGAGGAGACCGGCCTGGACGTGCTCGAGCTGCGCGATCGCGACGCGCTCGTGGCGGCCGCGCGCGAGAGGGGCCTGCAGCTCGATCCCACCGAGCTCTGGCCGAAGCTGGTGGACGGCCTGCTCTCCAGGGAGGTCGAGCCCAAGCTGATCGCGCCGACGTTCGTGCTCGACTACCCAGTCGAGCTGTCACCGTTCGCCAAGAACCACCGCTCCGAGCCAGGCCTGGTCGAGCGGTTCGAGTGCTTCGCGGGCGGCATGGAGTTCGCGAACGCCTTCACCGAGCTGAACGACCCCGACGAGCAGCGCGCCCGCTTCGAGCACCAGGCGCGCCAGACCGCGGCCGGCGACGACGAGACGCAGCCGTATGACGAGGACTACGTCCGTGCTCTCGAGCAGGGCATGCCCCCCACCGGCGGCATCGGGATAGGCATCGATCGGTTCGTGATGCTGCTCTCCGGACGCCGCTCGATCCGCGAGGTCGTGCTCTTCCCGGCGATGCGCCAGCACGAAGAAGGCCGCTCGCACCGTCATTAAGGCTCTGGGAAGCCCCGTGGGCCGACCGGAGGGCGTTGTTAGACTGGACGCGGTCGCGGAAAGAGATCCGGAGTTCATCCCGAAGGCGTATATGCCGAGTAGATTGGGAAGGGACTCCGGTCGAGTCCCCGACCCGCAAGACCCCGACAGAGAAGGACCCAGCCGATGTTCGAGCGCTTCACAGAACGGGCCCGCCAGGTGGTCGTCCTGGCCCAGGAGGAAGCCCGGATCCTGAAGCACAACTACATCGGGACCGAGCACATCCTGCTCGGTCTGCTGCGCGAGGAGGAGGGCCTGGCTGCCCGCGTCCTCGAGTCGCTTGACATCACCGTCGAGCGCGTGCGCGCGCAGGTCGTCCGGATCGTCGGGTCCGGCGAAGAGGTCACGTCCGGGCAGATCCCGTTCACGCCGCGCGCGAAGAAGGTGCTCGAGCTGGCGCTGCGTGAGGCGCTCTCGCTCGGCCACAACTACATCGGCACGGAGCACATCCTGCTCGGCCTCGTGCGCGAGAACGAGGGCGTCGCAGCCCGCATCCTGCTCGACTTCGACGCCGACTCGGAGAAGATCCGCAACGAGGTCATCCGGATGCTGTCGGGACCCGGCGGGCGCCAGCGCTCCGGGGCCCAGGGCGGCGCCCAGGGCGAGGGCAAGAAGAGCTCCAAGCTGCTCGACCAGTTCGGCCGCAACCTCACCAAGCTCGCGTCAGAGGGCAAGCTGGATCCCGTGGTCGGCCGCGAGACCGAGGTCGAGCGGATCATGCAGATCCTCTCCCGTCGCCAGAAGAACAACCCGGTGCTGATCGGCGAGCCCGGCGTCGGCAAGACGGCCGTCGTAGAAGGGCTCGCGCAGCGGATCACCAGCGGCGAGGTGCCTGAGCTGCTCAAGAACAAACAGATCTACACGCTCGACCTGGCCGCGCTGGTCGCCGGCTCGAAGTACCGCGGCGAGTTCGAGGAGCGCCTGAAGAAGGTCATGAAGGAGATCATGCAGCGCGGCGACATCATCCTGTTCATCGACGAGCTGCACAATCTCGTCGGTGCGGGCGCCGCCGAGGGCGCGATCGACGCCGCCAGCATCCTCAAGCCCGCACTCGCCCGTGGCGAGCTCCAGACGATCGGTGCGACCACGCTCGACGAGTACCGCAAGTACCTGGAGCGCGACTCCGCGCTCGAGCGTCGCTTCCAGCAGATCCGCGTCGACCAGCCCACGACCGAGGAGACCGTTCAGATCCTCAAGGGCCTGCGCGACCGCTACGAGTCGCACCACCACGTGGGCATCCTCGACGAGGCTCTGGACGCGGCCGCCGAGCTGGCCGACCGCTACATCTCGGACCGCTTCCTACCGGACAAGGCGATCGACCTGATCGACGAGGCCGCGTCGCGCGCGCGGATCAAGTCGATGACCGCTCCGCCCGTGTACCGCGAGCTCGAGGAGGAGATCGAGACCACCAGGCGCGACAAGGAGGCGGCGATCGAGGCGCAGGAGTTCGAGAAGGCCGCGAACCTGCGCGACAAGGAGCGCCAGCTCACCAACAAGAAGCGCGACCTCGAAGAGCAGTGGCGCTCGGGCGAGTCCGGCGAGCGTCCGGAGATCGGCGAGGAGGAGATCGCCGACATCGTCTCGATGTGGACCGGCATCCCGGTGGTCAAGCTCACGGAGGCCGAGACCCAGAAGCTGATGCGGATGGAGGACGAGCTGCACAAGCGCGTCATCGGCCAGCATGCCGCCATCGAGGCCGTGTCCAAGGCCATCCGCCGCTCTCGCGCCGGCCTCAAGGACCCCAAGCGGCCGACCGGGTCGTTCATCTTCCTCGGGCCGTCGGGCGTCGGCAAGACCGAGCTGGGCCGCACGCTCGCAGAGTTCCTGTTCGGTGACGAGGACGCGATGGTGCGGATCGACATGTCCGAGTACATGGAGAAGCACTCCGTGTCGCGGCTCGTGGGCTCGCCTCCCGGCTACATCGGCTACGACGAGGGCGGCCAGCTGACCGAGGCCGTGCGGCGCAAGCCCTACAGCGTGCTCCTGCTCGACGAGATCGAGAAGGCGCACCCGGACGTCTTCAACATTCTCCTGCAGATCCTCGAGGACGGCCGGCTCACCGACAGCCAGGGCCGCACGGTGGACTTCCGCAACTCGATCGTGATCATGACCTCCAACGTCGGAGCGTCCGAGATCGCCAAGAACACCGGCATCGGGTTCACCGTCGGCGACGAGACCGGCGTCAGCTACGACGACATGAAGACGCGGATCATGAGCGAGCTCAAGAAGGTCTTCCGGCCCGAGTTCCTCAACCGGATCGACGAGGTGATCGTCTTCCACAAGCTGAACAAGGAGGAGATCAAGGAGATCGTCGAGCTGCTGCTCAAGCGCATCCGCAAGTCGCTCGCCGAGCAGGAGCTGTCGCTCAACCTCTCCGACGACGCCGCCGACCTGCTGGTCGAGAAGGGTTGGGACCCGTCGATGGGTGCCCGCCCGCTGCGCCGCGCGATCCAGCGCTACATCGAGGACCCGCTGGCCGACGAGGTGCTGGCGCAGAGCATGGAGCCCGGATCCACGGTCGAGGTCGACAGGGCGCCCGAGGACGACGAGAAGGGCGTGAAGATCACGATCGCCAAGCCGGCGCGCAAGCGCGAGGCCGTGGGCGTGGGCGCCAAGGGCGGTGACCTGCCCGCGGGATCCGAGGGCGAGCCGTCAGGCGATGGCGAACCCGAGGGCTCCGGCCTGCCCGACGATCCGGACGTCCTTCCGGACGTGCCCGACGCGCCGCCGGCCGACGAGGACAGGCCGGGCGAGTAGTCGGGCGCCCGCGTCAGCGGGACGTCACGTCGAGCTGTCGCAACCCCCTACAGTGGGCCCGGATGACCCAAGTCGAGATCAAGACCCGCGAGAACGGGCCCTACAAGGTCACGGGTCCGATCAGGCTGATCGACGCGGACGGCAACGAGTTCAACCTCGCTGACCGCGGCGAGGCGATTGCGCTGTGCCGTTGTGGCGGGTCGTCGACCAAGCCGTTCTGCGACGGGACGCACAGGAAGGTCGGCTTCCAAGCCGCGGAACGGGCCGTCGAGCGGAGCGGCTGAGCTAGATCCCCCGTTTGCGTTCGCACTTGGCGCGGTCGCGGCCGGGCCCGCCGGCGCATCTGTCGCGTCCCTTGCCGCCGTCTAGGCGATCCTTCGAGCTGCCGCCGTCGAGCGTGTCGTTGCCGGAGCCGGGAGCTAGGCGCCCGCGGCCGCGAGGAACCTCTGCAGCCGCTCAGGCGACGGCACCTGCGCCACAGCCAGCTGGGGCGGGCTGTGCTCGGCGATCCACGCCGCCGCGATGCGGATCTCGTCGACCTCGTCGGGCCGCACGGACGTCGCCCGGCCCGGCGTTGTCGGCGTCTGCAGAAGTGCCGCTTCGGTGCGGCGGGCCAAGTCGCCCGGGCCGCCCTCGCGCGGACCCCAATCCACGATTCTTCCCGCTACCAGCCAGAAAACGTCCACCGCTTCCTTCGCGGGGTGGCGGGCGAGAACGAGTCGCGGGTCCGCGTGAACGGCGCGCAGCATGCCGTCGAGCCGGTCGAGGAGCGCCGCCAGCCTCTCCCGCCGGCGTAGGAGTGCCGCTGCGCGCTCGTACCTTCGCTCGCGCGACGCTACGGCGATACGCCCGTCGATCTCGTCGAGCAGCGCCGCCGCTGCCCCGTCTGGGGACTCGAAGAGCGCGAGCGCGCGATCCACCTGGCGCCGGTAGGCGTTCGGATCCAGATCGCCCAGGCACGGCGAGCAACAGCGGCCCATCTGGCCATAGATCGAGGGATTCTCCCGCCACTGCAGCCTCCGGCCGCAGTGGCGCAGGCGGAACAGCGACGTGAGGTGGTCGGCCAGCTCGCCGGCCAGCCGGCGGCCACGCAATGGGCCGATGTTCACGGCGTGGCCCGGGGCCGGCTCGGGTGAGACCTCCAGCACCGGGTACTCGATGTCCAGCCGGCAGCGGATGTAAGCCCAGCGGTCGGTGCGCTTGAGCGCCTTGTTGCCGGGAGGCCGCCACCGCTTGATCAAGCGGTTCTCCAGGATCAGGGCGCCGAGCTCGGAGTTCGTGGGCCGGTAGTCGACGATCTCGGCCCGCTCGGTCCAGCCCGCCGGGGCGCAGAAATGCGCGCGTGCGCGCGTGCGCAGCGACACCGACTTGCCCACGTACAGCGGTCGCCCGCGCTCGTCGCGGAAGATGTACACGCCCGGGTCGTCCGGCAAGTGCGAGAGGTCCGGCCGCTCCGCGGGCGCCCGGCGACGCGGCGCCGGGCGTGCCGCCCTACGGCGCTCCCGGCCCGAGCGCAACAGGGCGACTCCCTGCCCGACCGTCGTCGCGTGGGCGCACAGCTTCGGCCACAGCGCGCACAGGATGCGGGCGCAGGTCAGCGCGTCCGGCAACGCGCGATGGGTGGTCTCGACCTCGATCCCGAGCGCGTCGGCGAGCAGCGCCAACCCGCGCTGACGCACGAGCGGCGCGAACCGGCGCGCCAGCGCCACGGTGCACAGCACCGGCGGGTCGGGCCACTCCAGGTCGCAGCGCTCGAAGGCCTGGCGCAGCACACCGCGATCGAAGGAGGCGTTGTGAGCCACCAGCACCCGCCCGCGTAGACGATCGGCCAGCTCCGGGAGCACCTCGGCGGGCTCCGGCGCCTTGTCGACCATTCCCTGCGTTATGCCGGTGAAGCGCTCGATCCCACGCGACAGGGGCGCCTGTACGCGCACGAGTGACTCCCACGTGTCGTGCACCTCGCCGCCTCCGACCAGCACAGTCCCGACCTCGGTCATCTCGCAGTCGTCACCGCCACGACCGTTGGTCTCCGTGTCCACTGCCAGGTACTCGGCGGTCGCGAGCGGGTGGTCGCGCAGGTCCATGGACCGCCGGATGCAACGCCTGCGATCGGACGGACTGCAAGCAGGGCTGCCGCCGTGGTTGGCCAAGGGGGGCGAGACCCGTCCACCCGCGCCCTTAGCTTTGGCGGATGGCCCGGTCACCAGCGCTCTTCGTCTGCACCGCGTGCGGGCACGAGTCCGCGAAGTGGCACGGGCGCTGCCCCGGATGCGAGGAGTGGAGCACTCTGGTGGAGGAGGCGCGACCCGCCGCGTCCGGGCGTTCCCGCCCGTCCGCTGGCCGGAGCCCCCGCGCGCGGGCGCTCACGCCCGTCCCTCTTGCCGAGGTCGAGTCGCCGCGGGTGGCCCGCCTCTCCACCGGAGTGGGCGAGCTCGACAGGGTGCTCGGCGGGGGCCTCGTGCCGGGATCGCTGGCCCTCCTCGGCGGCCCGCCCGGGATCGGCAAGTCGACCATCACCGGCAGTGCGCTCGGCAACCTCGCCGCAGCCGGTCGAAAGGTCCTTTACGTCTCGGGTGAGGAGTCGGCTGCGCAGGTCAGGCTGCGCGCCGAACGCCTCGGCGGTGGCGCGCTCTCGGTTCCGATCGTGGCGGAGACCGACCTCGACGTCGTGGCCGCCACGATCGAGGCCGAGCGGCCGGACGTGTGCGTGGTGGACTCCGTTCAGGTGCTGCATTCCGGCGACCTGAGCGGTGCGCCGGGGTCGGTCGGCCAGGTGAGGGAGGTGGCGGCGCGGCTCATGCGGGTCGGAAAGGAGCGGGGCGTCGCCGTGATCCTCGTGGGTCACGTGACGAAGGAGGGCGCCTTGGCCGGGCCACGGGTGCTCGAGCACCTGGTGGACTGCGTGCTGTCTTTGAGGGGGAGCGAGAGCGGACGTATCGCACGTTGCGAGCGCTCAAGAACCGCTTCGGCTCTACGAACGAAGCGGGCGTGTTCGAGATGCGAGAGGGCGGGCTGGTGGAGGTCGAGGATGCCTCCGCACGGTTCGTGGCGGACGCGACCCGGGCGCCGGGTTCGGTCGTGCTTTGCGCCATGGAGGGCTCCCGGCCGCTGCTGGTGGAGGTGCAGGCGCTCGTGGCTCCCACCGAGCTGGTGCCACCCCGCCGGATGGCCAACGGCGTGGACCGCAACCGCTTGGCGCTGGTTTTGGCGGTCCTGGCCAGACACGGCGGCCTCTCCCTCGGGAGCAGCGACGTCTTCGTGTCGCTCGCCGGTGGCGTGCGGGTGGAGGAACCGGGCGCCGATCTTGCGCTGGCGCTGGCCGTCGCGTCGGCTGCGCGCGGGGTCTCACTGGGATGCGGTGAGCGGCCGCTGGCCGCATTCGGGGAATTGGGCCTGACGGGCGAGCTTCGCCACGCCGCCCACCCCGATAGGCGTCTGGCCGAGGCCGCCAAGTTCGGGCTCTCGGGCGTCCTCGGCCCGGGCGAGCGGCTGGGGGACCTGCGTTCTGCCCTGGCGGCCGGCCTGGGCGACGCCGCCCGCGCCCCGCGCGCCGCCTGAGCCGACAACCTGAGGCCCATTCCCCCATGCCATGCCCCAAACCAGGGAAATTGGGAGCCCTTTGCCGTACAATTCCCGCGGATGGCCTACGCCGGGGATGATGTCGCTGAGCTAGAAGCTCGCCAAGAACCCCGGCTGGTAAGGGCCCTCGAGATGATCGCGCCCGGCACCGCCGTGCGCGAGGGTGTCGATGCGATCGTGCAGGCCCGGACGGGGGCCCTCATCTGCATCGGGGACAGCGACGAGCTCTCCTTTCTCTATTCCGGGGGCCTCAAGCTCGACGTCGACTACACGCCCGCCTTCCTCTTCCAGCTGGCCAAGATGGACGGCGCGATCATTCTCTCCTCCAACGGCACGAAGATCGGCTGGGCGAACGTTCAGCTGATGCCGGACCCCACGATCCTCTCGCTCGAGACCGGCACCCGCCACCGCACCGCTGAGCGCGTCTCCAAGCAGACCGACGCTCTGGTGATCGCCGTGTCCCAGTCGCGGAGCGTCGTGTCGCTCTATCTCGACGGTGCCAAGTACATCCTCGAGGACATCCCGGTCGTGCTCGCCAAGGCCAACCAGGCGCTCGCGACGCTCGACAAGTACCGCAGCCGCCTCGACCAGGTCTCGACGCGACTCACGGCACTCGAGTTCGAGGGCGGGGTCACCCTGCACGACGTGCTGACTGTGCTCCAGCGCAGCGAGCTCGTGACCCGCATGGCGGTCGAGATCGAGCGCTACATCGTGGAGCTGGGGGCCGAGGGGCGGCTGATAGAGATGCAGCTGGAGGAGACGATCGTGGGAGTCGCGGCGGACAAGGCCGCCCTCGTCCACGACTACGTCGTCGAGGCCACCGAGGAGAACTTCGCGAGCGTCCTCGACTCGCTCGCGCGGCTGCCCCACCAGGACCTGCTGGACTTCGGCCGGCTGGCCGAGCTGCTCGGCTACGACCGCAAGCTCAACACGCTCGATCATCCCGCGTCGCCGCGCGGCCACCGCATCCTCGGGCGCATCCCGCGCCTTCCGCGGCTGGTGGTCCAGGGCATCGTCGGTGAGTTTCGGGGCCTCGACGACATCCTCGCCGCCAGCGACGGAGAGCTGGAGAGCGTGGAGGGCGTCGGCGACATGAGGGCGAAGGACATCCGCGAGGGCCTTCGCCGGCTGCAGGAGATCAACCTCGTGGACCGGTATTTGCAAACGTGACCGAAGGGTTCGCGTGCAGCGGCACGCGGCCTTATGACCTAGGAGGGAAGTCATTTCCGAAGAGACGATGGAGCAAGAGATCACGGACCTCGAGATCACCCGTGAGATCCCCAACATCGAGTACGAGATCGGGGACCACGTGGTCTACCCACATCACGGGGCCGGCAAGGTCTGTAAGAAGGAGCAGAAGGAGGTGCTCGGCGAGAGGCGCGAGTACCTGACCATCAAGATCCTGCACAACGACATGACCGTCATGGTCCCGTGCGAGAACGCGGGCATGGCGGGCCTGCGGCGCGTGATCGGCGAAGAGGCGGTGGCGAAGGTGCTCGCCGTGCTCCGCGACGACGTGAGCCAGATGCCGAAGAACTGGAACCGGCGCTTCAAGCACAACCGCGAGAAGATCAAGACCGGTGACGTCTTCGAGCTGGCGGAGGTCGTACGCAACCTCGCGATCCGCGAGTCCGAGAAGGGCCTCTCCACCGGCGAGAAGCAGATGTACACGCGGGCCAAGAAGATCCTGGCCTCCGAGTTGATGTACGCGCTCGACATGGAGGAGGACGACGCCGAGGCGCACCTGGACGCGCTGATCGAGGACGCGCACACCGAGCGCAACGGCGCCGCGGCCACGGCGTAATAGCGACCGAAGTGTCCGTTGTCGGCATCCTGGCTGCCGGCGGAAGTGGCGAGCGCCTTGGAGCCGACCGGCCCAAGGCGCTCGTCGTTCTGGCCGGCCGCCCGATGCTCGAGTGGAGTGTCGAGGTGCTCGCGGCCGTCTGCGATCGGGTCGTCGTGGCCGTGCCACCGGGCCAGGAGCGGCCGCCCGACCGCGTGACCGGCGGCCGCTCGCGCTCAGAATCGGTGCGGAACGCCCTCGCGGCGGCGCCGGAGGCGACCACCGCAGTGGTTCACGACGCCGCGCGGCCGCTCGTCGAGCGCGACCTGGTGGAACGCTGCATCGCCGCGCTCTCGGGAGCCGATGGCGCGATTGCGGCCGCTCCGCTCGCCGACACCGTCAAGGAGGCCGGCGCCGATGGTCACGTGCTGCGCACCCTGGACCGCTCGACGCTGTGGGCGGTCCAGACGCCGCAGGTCTTCAACGCCGACGTGCTGCGCCGCGCGCTCGACGTCGACGGCCCTACCCTGGCCGCCGCCACGGACGACGCCTCCCTCGTGGAGGCGGTAGGCGGGAAGGTCCGCGTAGTCGAGGCTTCGCGCGAGAACCTGAAGGTCACGAGCGAGCAAGATCTGCGCGTAGCGGAGGCCATACTGGCGAGCCGATGCTGACCGACCTCCACGTGCACCTGCGCCCCGACAGCGAAGGCACCCCGGCCTCGGACTACTTCACCGCCGACAACGCAGGGCGCTACCGGGACGCGGCCTCCGAGCGCGGCATCGAGGAGCTCGGGGTGTCCGAGCACGTCCACCGCTTCACGCAGTCGCTCGAGGTCTGGGACCACGCATGGTGGCGCCAGAACGCCCACGACGATATCGACTCCTACTGCGCCTTCGTGCGGGAGGAGACCGACCTCCGGCTCGGCATCGAGGCGGACTTCGTGCCCGGCCGCGAGGACCGGATGGCGTCGCTGCTGGACGCGCGTGACTGGGACTACGTGGTCGGCTCGGTCCACTTCCTGCGCGACAAGGCGGTTGACATGCTGGACAGCGAATGGGACGTGTGGCGCTCGTCCGATCCCGAGCAGGTGTGGACGCGCTATTTCGAGACGCTCGGCGAGGCCGCCCGTACCGGCATGTTCGACATCATCGCCCACCCGGACCTCGTGAAGGTCTGGGGCAGCTCGGCCCCCGTGCCGGAGGGGGACCTCAGGCGCTTCTACGAGCTGGCGATGGACGGGATCGCCGAGTCGGACGTCGCGATCGAGGTGTCCACGGCCGGTCTGCGCAAGCCGGTCAAGGAGATCTACCCGGCGGCGCCGTTCCTGGCGATGTGCCTCGAGGCGGGGCGCCCGGTCGCGTTGTCGAGCGACGCCCACGAGCCCAGGGACCTCGGCTACGAGTACGACCGGGCGGTCGAGTGGCTGGGTCAGGTCGGGGTCACGGAGCTGGCGGTATACGAACGGCGCTCGCGTCGGCTCGAGCCGCTCGGATGAGCGCTCGGGCCGGGATCGGCTACGACTCCCACCGGTTCGAGGAGGGCCGGCCGCTGATCCTCGGCGGCGTGGAGGTGCCCGATGCCGAGCGCGGTCTTACGGGCCACTCGGATGCCGATGTGCTCGCCCATGCGGTGATCGATGCCCTGCTCGGCGCAGCGGGACTGGGCGACATCGGCCAGCACTTCCCCGACACCGACGAGCGCTGGCGCGACGCCGACTCGATCGCACTGCTGCAGGAGGTCTGCGGGTTCCTCACAGAGCACGGCTGGACCGCGCGCCACCTCGACGCGACGGTCCTCTGCGAGTCGCCGAAGCTCGGGCCTCATCGCGACGCCATGCGTGCCCGGCTCTCCGAGGCAGCGGGACTCGCCCCGCTCGAGGTCAACGTCAAGTTCACCACCAACGAGGGGATGGGCTTCGTGGGTCGCGGCGAGGGGATCGCGGCTCTTGCCGTGGCCACCGTCGAGCGGACCGAGCACGGCGCGGCGGCGGGGGACGCGCCGCCGAAGTAGGCTCAGCTGCCGTGGACCCAGACGACCTCGCGTTCGCCGGAGCGGCTCGTCAGGCGGAGCTCGTGCGCGCCGGCGACGTCAGCTCGCGCGAGCTGGTGGAGCTGTACCTGGGGCGAATCGAGCGGATCGATCCGGAGATCAACTCCTACCGGGTGGTGATGGCCGATCGTGCGCTGGCCGAGGCCGACCAGGCGGACGGCCGCCGCGCGGCGGGGGACGAGCGCCCCCTCCTCGGCGTGCCGATCGCGGTCAAGGACAACGTGGACGTGGCGGGCGAGCTGACCACGCACGGCACCGGCGCGTATGGCCCGCCTGCCACCGCCGACGCCGAGGTCGTGCGCCGCCTTCGCGGTGCGGGCGCGGTGATCCTCGGCAAGACCAACCTGCCCGAGCTGGCGATCATGGGATCGACGGAGTCGCCCAACTGGGGCGTGACCCGCAATCCGTGGAACACGGACCGCACGCCGGGTGGCTCGAGCGGTGGCAGCGCCGCGGCCGTGGCCGCCGGCTTGGCGGCCGCCGGCCACGCCACCGACGGCGCCGGCTCGATACGGATCCCCGCCGCCTGCTGCGGGCTGTTCGGCCTGAAGCCCCAGCGCGGTCGCGTATCGCTCATGCCCGACCCACAGCACTGGCACGGGATGAGCGTTGCCGGCGCGGTCACGCGGACCGTGGCGGACAACGCGCTCTTCCTCGACGTGGTCAGCGGTCCTGCCGAGGGCGACGCGCACCGGCCGCCGCCGCCCGCGCGCCCGTTCGCCGAGTCTGCCGCCGAGCGCCCCGGAACGCTTCGCGTGGCGGTGTCATACCGGTCGTGCCTTGCCGGTGCCGCTCGGCGAGGAGCCGAGGGGGGCGGTTCGGGAGACCGCCGACCTGCTGCGCTCGCTGGGCCATCACGTGAGCGAGCGCGCCCCCGCCTACGGCGACATCGGCAATATGTTCATCCCGCGCTACCTGAAGGGGATCCAGCAGGACGCCGAGGGGATGCCCAGACCGGAGCGGCTGCAGCGGCGCACACGGGGCTTCGCCCGCCTTGGGCGGGCGATCCCCGACTCGGTGCTGGCCAAGGCGATGCGCGACGAGGCGCGCCATGCCGAGCGTCTGAACCGCATCTTCGAGGACCACGACGTCCTCCTGCTGCCGATGACGGCGCGCCCGCCGGTCGGCGCGGCCGAGTGGGAGGGGATGGGGGCCCTGCGGACCCTGCTCGGGATGACGAGGGTCTATCCGTTCACGGTCCCTTGGAACGCCACCGGTCAGCCCGCGGCTTCCGTGCCGGCGGGATTCACGCCGGACGGGCTCCCGCTTGCCGTGCAGCTCGTCGGCCGGGCCGAGGGCGAGGGCACGCTGCTCTCCCTGGCCGCGCAGCTCGAGGCCGAGCGCCCGTGGGCCGATCGCCGTCCGCCGGTGGCATAGCCTGCCTCCCGTGCGCGAGATTCGCCTGCACGACACCCTGAGCGGAGGAGTCGTGCCACTCGTTCCGCGCGAGGACCACAAGGTGGGCATCTACGCCTGCGGCCCCACGGTCTACGCGCGCGTGCACGTGGGCAACGCGCGCCCGTTCGTGGTGTTCGCGCTGCTGAAGCGCTTCCTCGAGCACGAGGGCTACGGGGTCACGCTGGTTGAGAACGTGACGGACGTGAACGACAAGATCTACGACGCCGCACGTGAGGCGGGAGTCCCCAGCGCGGAGCTGGCGGCGGAGATGACCGCCGCCTACGTCGCCGACACCGACCGCCTCGGCCTTGGTCGCCCTGACCACGAGCCGAAGGCCGCGGAGACGATCGGCCCCATCGTCGACCTGATCGGCGACCTGATCGACTCGGGCCACGCCTATGCCGCCGGCGGCGACGTCTACTTTCGGGTGGCGCGATTCGACGACTACGGCAAGCTCTCGAACAGGCCGCGCGAGGATATGCGCCAGGGGGAGGGAGACGACGCAGCGGAGCTCAAGGAGAGCCCGCAGGACTTCGCGCTGTGGAAGGCGCGCAAGCCCGGCGAGGACACGGCGTGGCCCGCGCCTTGGGGGGAGGGCCGGCCCGGCTGGCATATCGAGTGCTCGGCGATGGCGGAGCAACTCCTGGGCACGGACTTCGAGATCCATGGCGGTGGCTCCGACCTCATCTTCCCGCACCACGAGAACGAGATCGCTCAGACCGAGGCCGCGCGCGGCCGGCCGCTCGCGCGGATCTGGATGCACAACGGGATGGTCCGCATGGGCGCCGAGAAGATGGCCAAGTCGGTGGGCAACATCCGGCTGCTCCACCAGGCGCTCGACGAGTTCGGCCGGGACGCGCTGGTCATGTACTTCGGCGCCGGTCACTACCGCCAGCCGATCGCCTATTCCGCGGACGCCCTGACGGAGGCCGGGCGGGCCGTCGAGCGTCTGCGCGAGCTCTGCCGCCGACTCGACCCCGATGGCCCCGAACCGGAGGGACTCGACGCGTACGCGGAGCGCTTCTTCGATCGGCTCGCCGACGACTTCAACACGCCGGCGGCCGGCGCCGTGCTGTTCGAGTGGGTCGCGCGAGGCGAACCGTCGCCTCGACGACGGGGAGCGGATGGGGCCGGGCCGTCTGAGGGAGCTCCTGTACGCGCTCGGCCTCGAGCGGCTGTTTGACGAGACGGAGGCCGAGGAGCTGGACGACGACGGTCCGGACGCAACCGCCGTCGAGCTGCTGGAGCGGCGCGAGGCCGCTCGCGTGGCGCGGGACTTCGAGCAGGCCGACCGTCTGCGCGAAGAGCTCGCCGCGCTCGGCTATGAGGTGCGCGACACCCCGGACGGGGCGCGGCTGGTGCGAACGGAGTGATCCTCTACGGGCGCAACCCCGTGCGCGAGGCCACGCGCGGGCGGCGCGCCCTACGACGGGTCTGGGCCACGCCGGCGGCGATTCGTGCCGAGGAGTGGCTCGCGGCGCAGGGCCCGGAGGCCACCGACGCCGATGCGCTGGAGCGCCTGTGCGGCTCGCGCGAGCACCAGGGTGTCTGCGCGGAGGCGGACGCCTACCCCTATGCCGACGCTGACGCTCTGCTCGACGCGCACGACGCGATCGTCCTGTGCCTCGACGAGGTGCAGGACCCGCACAATCTCGGAGCCGTGTGCCGCGTCGCCGAGAGCGCGGGCGCGGCCGGCGTGGTGATCCCGACCCGGCGCTCAGCCGAGGTGACCGCCGCGACGTGCAAGTCGTCCGCGGGCGCGGTCGAGCATCTGCCGGTGGCGCGCGTGCGCAACCTCGCCGACTGGCTCGTGGCGGCGAAGGAGCGCGAGGCGTGGGTCTATGGGGCAGCGGCCGCCGACGGGGCGATTCCCTACGACTCCCCCGACTACTCCGGCCGGGTGGTGCTCGTGCTCGGCTCCGAGGGCCGCGGGCTGCGTCCGAGGGTGGCGCAGAGCTGCGATCAACTGGTCCGCCTGCCCCAGCGCGGGCGGGTGCGGTCCCTCAACGTGTCCACGGCAGCCGCCGCGCTGCTGTACGGGATCTTGCACCTGCGCGAACGCGGGCTTGACACGGGTTCATAACTTCCTGCATACTCCCCGCCTATTGGATAAGGCTGGAGTCGAGCTTTAGGTTCGGTACCGGTCAATGAGCGCGGCGCCAGGGGAGGTAGCGCGCCATGAGCTTCAGCGGTCTCGAGGGAGGCCCGAAAGGAGCAGTGGTGGCGGCATCTATCTCCGGGACGGTCCAGGCCAGGTCTCAGGCTCAAGGTGAGCTAGAGGACAACTACCTCATCGCTTTGGCGAAGCAGGGGCGGCCGGACGCGTACGACCGCATCGTGAAGCGGTACCACGGCTTCGTCCGGTTGAAGGCAAGCTCGTACTTTCTGATCGGGGGCGACGCAGACGACCTGATTCAGGAGGGGCTCGTCGGTCTCTACAAGGCCGTCCGGGACTTCCGTACCGATCGCGAGTCGAGCTTCCGCAACTTCGCCGAGCTCTGCATCACGCGCCAGATCATCACGGCGGTGAAGACCTCGACGCGCAACAAGCACACGCCGCTGAACGAGTACGTGTCGTTTTCGCAGACCCCGGCGGCCTCGGGCGGCGACGGGGACCCCACCCTCGACGAGCTGCTCCCGGGCCCGACGGTGCACGACCCGGTGAACCAGGTCATCTCGACGGAGGAGCTCCACAGCCTCGTGGGCTGTTTGTCGAGCGTGCTGTCGGAGCTGGAGAGCTCCGTGCTCTCGCTCTATCTGGACGGGCTCTCCTACGAAGCGGTGGCGGAGCGGCTGGAGTGCGACACGAAGACCGTCGACAACGCGCTCCAGCGCGTCAAGCGCAAGGTCGGCACGCACCTGGACTCCCGCAACGTTCCGCTCTAGAGGCCCGTTTGCAGCGCTTTCGGTGGGGTAAAGCCGATTCAACCCACCGAAGGAGAGATGCAAGACATGGTCGGTCTCATCATCACGCTGCTGGTCGCGATCCTCGTTTTCTGGATCCTGGCCGCATTGACCACGACGATCGTCGGCGTCGTCGGAGCGATCCTCGTGTTGCTGGCCGGAATCCCGAGCGGAGGCTTCGGCTTCGGTGACCGTTGGGGCGGGCGCCGCGGCGCGCTGCGGTAGCTCTCACTGCGCCGCCCCAAGGCGCAGCTGAAGCCTGGCGCTCGAGCGCCAAGAAAGCCCCGCTACCGCGGGGCTTTCCTTTTGGTGGCCTCGCTCCGCGTGCCGTCTGACCGTGAGAGGATCGCTCGATGCTGATCAGCACCATGAACGATCTGCCCGGGTATCGCATCGACGAGGTTCTGGGTGAGGTCTTCGGCCTGACCGTGCGCTCGCGCAACATCGGCTCGACAATCGGGGCCAGCCTCAAGTCCCTGGCGGGCGGTGAGCTGAAAGGGATGACCAAGATGCTCGCCGAGGGCCGCGAGCACGCCACGCAGCGGCTCGTCGAGGAGGCAGAGCAGAAGGGGGCCAACGCGATCGTCGCCTTTCGCTTCGACACCTCGGAGCTTGGGAGTACGTGGACCGAGATCTGCGCATATGGAACGGCCGTGCGCGCAACGAAGAGCTAGGGGCGTCGCCGCAAGAGAGCCGGAGGTCGGACTCGAACCGACGACCTGCGCTTTACAAGAGCGCTGCTCTACCAGCTGAGCTACTCCGGCCGGGCGATCGAGTCTAGGTCAGGCGCGGCGTTACGCCGCCCCGACCGCCATCTCGATGTTCCCGTGGCCGTTCGATGACACGGGGACGGGTGGCGGCTCGTCGGCCTCGCGCTCGGCGTTGAGGCGCCGCTCCAGCTCGCCGGCGACCACTCCGAACAGGAAATGGCGCCACGTGGCCTGAGCGAACGCCCGCCGGTTGCCGGTCAACGGCGTGAGCTGCTTGCGAGCCGGGTGGTAGCGATCGGAGAGGCGGCCCAGAGGCCATAGCGCAAAGTGCTCCGCCAGCGCCATCGTCACCGCGCGGCCGACCAATGGCCCCGGGAGGAACGGGCGGAGCTGCGAGTAGGCGGCTCCGAATATGGCGCCGTTCTGCACATGGAGCGCCAGGCCGGCGATGGGCCAGGCGTCGCCGCGCGTGACCAGCTTGCCGAGTAGCTCCACGTCGTCGTAGCCGCTGCCGAAGACGCGCTTGTCCGCCGGCTGCTGGGCCGCCCACACAGCGGCCGCCACGCCCCCCGCAATCGCTCCATTGACGCTCCGTCTGAGATCCACCACCCGGCAGCGTAACGGTGTAGGCAAGAACGGGTAGCTGAGAAGGTGACCGAGCCCGCAGACTCCGCACATCTCGCCCTCCATCACGAACGCATCCGGCGCCGCGGTGTCAACAAGCTCGTCTATTGGAGCGTGCGCGCGGTGCTGCAGCCCGCGATCCACATCTACTTCCGCCTCCGCCGCGCCGGCCGCGAGCACATCCCCGAGGGGGGAGTGATCCTCGCGTCCAACCACCGCAGCTTCCTCGATCCGTTCGTCATCGGCTTGTGCCTGCGGCGGCCGATCTACTTCGTCGCCAAGCGCGAGCTGTTCGACAACGCGCTGCTGGGCTGGGTCCTCAACTGCCTCGGCGCCTTCCCCGTCCGCCGCGGCGAGTCCGACGAGGAGGCGATGGTCACAGCGCTTACGCTGCTCGAGCGCGGGGAGGCGGTCGTGATCTTCCCCGAGGGCACCCGAAAGCGGGTTGGCCCCTTGCGAGAGCCGAAGCGCGGCGTGGGCAGGCTGGCGCTTCAGAGCGGCGTGCCGGTCGTGCCCATTGCCGTCAAGGGCTCCGACCGCGCACGGCGCGGTTGGCGGATCCGGCCGGTGCGGGTCGACGTGCGCTGCGGCCGCCCGCTCACCTATCCGCGGCCGGCGGCTCCGTCTCCGCGCCTGGCGCAGGAGGTGACCGCGCGCATCTGGCCCTGCGTCGAGCTGCAGTGGGCTTGGCTCGGCGGTCCGATGCCACCCGAGCACGCCGCGGCAGGAGAGCGGGCCGAGCGCCGCGCGGCGTGATGGCCGGGCGGGAGTAGGCTGCTCATGAGTGGACTCGATCGCGGAGAAGCAGCGCCTCGACGGCGACTTCACGGAGCTCTACCGCAGCCACCTGCGCGACGTCTACTCGTACGCGTACTACCGGGTCGGAAACCATCACGACGCCGAGGACCTCACCGAGCAGACCTTCCTGCAGGCGTACAGGCACTTCGCGCGCGCGCAGCGAGAGTCGAACGGTCGCCCGTTGCGCCCCTGGCTGATCAGGATCGCGCACAACCTGGCCGCGAACTACTACCGCGACCGATCGCGGCGCCCCCAGACGCAGCTCGAGGACGCGGCGGTGGTCTCGGCGCCGCACGACACCGAGGATCTGGTCGAGGGCCGGCAGGAGCTGCAGGCCGTGCTGGAGGGTGTCTCGCAGCTGCCCGACGACCGGCGGGAGGCGCTGATCATGCGCTTCGCGCTCGGCATGGACAATCGCGAGATCGCGCGGGCGCTGGACCGCTCCGAGGGGGCCACGAAGGTGTTGATACACAGGGCGATCAAGCAACTGGAGCAGGGGCTCAAGGAGGAGGCAGGGGATGAGTGAGATGACGGATGTAGAGGCGCTGCTGCGCTCGGCGCTCGTTCCCGTGGAGCCGTCCGAGGCGCTCTCGGACCGTCTCGAGCGCGGCCTGTCGGAGATCACCGACCTGGCGGCCGACGAGCTCGCCGATTGGGAGTTGTCGACCATGCGCGACCCGCGCAACTGGGGTCGCCCCGTCGCTGCCGTGGTCGTGGGCAGCGCGGCGGCAGGGGCGCTCGTGCTGGTGCGCGCGCGCCAGCAGCAGAAGAAGCGTCAGGTCGGGAGCCTGCGCGCCCTGGAGCGCAGCCTGCGCGACGTCGCCGAGGACCTCGGGCGCCGGCTCGAGCGATAGCGCCGCTGTGGGACGGTCAGGCGTGGCCGACCAGCACACCCACGAGGGCGACGATGGCCCCGCCGAGCGTCACCTGTACGAGTGAGCTCGCTAGCGAGACCTTCAGGTATCGGCGCCTGATCCAGGCGATCGCAACGAGCTCGACCGACACGACGCCGTAAGCCAGCAACAAGGCCTTGTCCACGTCGCCGATCAAGAACGGCAGCGTGTGAACGGATCCGCCCACGAACGTCGCCGCCCCGGTGATCACGCCGCGCGTGACCGACCCGCCGCGGCCTGTGAGAGCGCCGTCGTCCGACAGGCCCTCGGACATCCCCATGCTGATCGCGGCACCGAGCGCGGCCGCGATGCCCACGAGTAGGGCGGCCCGCGACCCGGATACGTAGGCGGCCGCGAAAATCGGCGCCAGCGTGGAGATCGTTCCATCGATCAGCCCGATCAGCGCCGGCTGGACGACCTGTAGGAGGCGCTCGCGGTCGTCGGCGCGCCGCCACGTGGCGATCAGGGAGCGCGTCATCTCCGCCATCTCGCTCACTATAACAAATGACTTGTGATAAGGTCACCCTAACTATGGAGCACCAAGTCCACGACGCTCGGCTAACCGACGCTCTCCGCGTCACCAACCGACGGGTGACCCCCCAACGGGTGATCCTGCATCGGGTGCTGCAGGGGATCGGTCGACACGCCACCGCCGAGGACGTCATGCGCGAGGCGCGCGACCAACTGCCCAGCCTCTCGCTGCCGACCGTCTACGCCGCCCTTGACCTGTTCGACGAGCTGGGCGTGGCGCGGCGGGTCGATGCGGGACCCGGCCCGGCCCTGTACGACCCTCGGACCGACGACCACGGGCATTTCGCGTGCCGGCGCTGCGGTCGGGTCGTCGACGTGGACGCGTCGGTGGACATGGCGCCGGCGACCGACACTGCCGCCACAGAGGGACACCGGGTGGAGGCGGCTCAGGTCCTCCTCGTCGGGCTCTGCTCGCAGTGCGCGTGATCCATCCGCCGGGCTGGAGCGCAACATAGATACGCCGTGAGCCGCCCGGAGGACATCTCGAGCCTGGCCGACGAGGAGATCATGCACCTGGTCGGGCAGGGCAACCCGCGCGCGTTCGAGCTGCTCTACGACCGGCACGGCGGGGCCGCGTTCTCGCTCGCCTACCGGATGGTCGGGAGCCGGGTGACGGCTGAGGACATCTCGCAGGAGTCTTTCCTGTCGATCTGGCGCAGCCGACTGCGCTACACGCCCGAGCGCGGGAGCGTGCGCACCTGGGTGCTCGGCATCGTCCATCACCGGGCGATCGACGCCCTCCGGCGAAACCTGGTGCACGACCGGCGCCGCGCGAGCGCGGAGGGGATCGAGGAGAGGCATGAGGCGCCCGAGCGCGACCAGACCGACATCGAGGTCGCGCGCCGGGACGAGGCCCAGCACGTACGTAGGGCAATGGGAGAGCTTCCCGACGAGCAGCTGCGGGTGATCGAGCTTGCCTACTTCGGTGGCTACAGCCACAGCGAGATCGCGGAGATGCTCGAGATGCCCATCGGAACCGTGAAGGGCCGGATGCGACTGGGCCTCGACAAGCTCCGGCGCGAGCTGGCGGGGGAGATGGCATGAGTCTCGAACGCCACGATGTCCAGTGGGAGAACGTGGGTGCCTACGTGTTGGGCGCGCTCAGTCGAGGTCGAGGCGACGGGCTTCGAACGCCACCTCGAGGAATGCCCGGTGTGCCGGGACGAGGTCGATCGGCTGCGCCCGGCGGCCGACGCGCTGCCGCGCTCCGTGCAGCCGCTGGCCGCGCCACCGAGCCTCAAGGCGTCGCTGATGGAGGTCGTGGAGGCCGAGGCGCGTGAGCGGGCAGGCGAGAGCGCCCGGCCCGGGCTGCTCGCGCGGATGCGCGACCGGTTCGCCGGCGTCTTCGACGGCCTGCGTCCGCGAGCCGCGCTGATCGGAGCCTCCGCGGTCCTGTTGCTGGGAGCCCTCGTCGGCTACGCGGCGACGCAGGTGATCTCCGATGAGGAGTCCCGCACGCTCACGGCGGCCGTGGACAAGAACCGCATCCCGTTCGGCAGCGGCAGCCTCGAGGTTCCGGCCAACGAGGGTGAGGGCGCCGTCCTACGCGTGAACGGCATGCCGAACCTTCGGCGAAACCGCACTTACCAGGTGTGGGTGCTGCGCGACGGCGCGCCGGTGCCCCAGGACTCGCTATTCACGGTGGGGGAGAACGGCCAGGGCAGCGCGGTCGTGACCGACGATCTGAAGGACGCGGAGGCCGTGCTCGTGACCCGCGAGCCCGCCGGTGGCGCCCGCGCCCCCAGCGAAGAGCCGATCCTGAGCGTCGAGCTGTAAGCGCCCGGCCGGGCCAGGTGGACGTACGGTGGCCACCGAGCGCCAGCGCCGAGCACCTAGCACCGACTGCCCGCCGACTACCCTCAGCGCGGATGGAGACCTGCTACCGGCATCCCAATCGCGAGACCGGCGTGTCGTGCTCGAACTGCGGCCGCCCCATCTGTCCCGATTGCATGACGGTGACTTCGGTGGGCATGCGGTGCCCGGAGTGCGCTCGCCAGCGCACCAAGGTCAAGAGGCCCGCTGCGGTCGGCGGTGAGCCGACGCTCACCTACATCCTGATCGGGATCAACGTGGCGGTGGCGATCGGCACCTTCGTGAGCGGGGCGAGCGCCACCGGCGAGGCTGGGCTCGGGTCGTCGCTGCTGTCCGACGGGTCCGTCTCACGGCCCGCGGTCGACAGCGGCGAGTACTGGCGCATCCTCACCGCCGGGTTCCTCCACACGGGCTTCATCCACCTGCTGCTCAACATGTTCGGCCTCTACATCCTGGGCGGCCTTCTCGAGCCCGCGATCGGACGCCTCCGGTTTGGGGTCATCTACTTCGTCTCGCTGCTCGCCGGATCCTTCGGCGCCCTTGCGCTCGAGCCGACCGCGCCCACGGTCGGGGCCTCGGGCGCCATCTTCGGGCTGATGGGCGCCACCGCCGTCGTGATGCGCAACCGCGGGATGAGCCTTTTGGAGAGCGGGCTCGGAATCTGGATCGGCCTGAACCTGCTGATCACGTTCACGATCCCCAACCTCTCGATCGGGGGTCACATCGGCGGACTGGTGGGAGGGACGGTGGCCGCGCTGCTGATGTTCGAGCTGCCGGACCGGGCGCGCATTCCCGATCTCGTGCCAACGCTGTTGGCCGGGGCGCTCGGCGTCGCCGCCGTGGTGGGGGCGATCGCCGTCTCGGCGACGCCGTCGTAACTAGCCGCCCTCCACGTGGGTCTTGAGCTCCTCCACGGAGCGCTGCATCACCTGCTCGCCGACGACCGACGCCAAGCGGCCAGGCAGGAACATCCCGGCGTCGATCCGCAATGCGTAGGTGGCGAGGGTCGTGCCGTCGCCGCGATCCTCCAGGACGTACTCGCCGTCGATGTCCTTCACGTCCCCCTCGACGAAGTCCCAGGTGATCAGGTGCGGCGCCTCGTAGGAGTAGTCCAGCACGTAGTGGATCGCCTTCACCTTCGCGTCGATCTCGAACGACACTCTCTTGCCGCGTCCGTCGCGGTCGCGGCTGTGCACCTCGCACGCGTGGACCGCCCCCTGCCACTGCGGATAGCTCTCGAAGTCGATGAGCGCATCGAAGCACTGCTGGGGCGTCGCCTCGACCGTGATCTGCCGCTCAGCTCGCCTGACTGGCACGCTTCTATACAACCCCCGCCGGCCGCGCCACGTCAAGCCACGTGAAGCGACCCGGAGGAGGCGCCGGAACGCATCCCGGATGCAGCAGGTGAGCCAGCAGCTCGATCCCATCGACCAGCCGCGGACCGGGTCGCGAGAAGTAGGACGACGCGTCCACCGCGGCCACGCGAGCGCCCAGGCCGGCCAGACGGTCCCGCTCAGCGAGCGTCTCTTCCGCGGCGCGCTGCGTGTCGTAGCCGCACGGCATCGAGACCACCACCTCGGGCCGCGCGGCCTGCACTTCCTCCCACTCGACGGTGCGCGACTTCTCACCCGCCAGACCCAGCACGTCCTCACCTCCTGCGAGCTCGATCATGAGCGGCACCCAGTGACCGCCCACGAAGACGGGATCGAGCCATTCGAGCGCCGCGACGCGGGGAGGGTCAGCGCCTGCCACGGCGGCCACGACCGCGTCGATGCGGCTGGCGCATTCCAGCGCCATGGTGTCCCCGGCGGGGCCGACGCCGGCGGCGCGGGCGAGCCGCGGTACGTCCGCCAGCACCTCGCCGAGCGTGGTCGGGTCGAGGGAGAGCACCGCCGGCCGGGTCGGGAGGCGGCCGGCCGCCGCCACCACGTCGTCATAGGAGACGGCGCACACCTCGCAGACCGCCTGGGTGACGATCAGGTCGGGGGAGAGCGAGGCCAGGGCCTCCTCGTCGAGCTCGTAGAGGGCGCGCCCGGCCTCGGTGCGCTCCCGCACGGCGCGGTCTATCTCACGGGCGCCGAGCCCGTCGGCGATGACGCTGCGGGTGAGGTGGGGCAGCGCGGCGGCCGCTGGCGGATAATCGCACTCGTGGGTGACCGCCACCACGCTGTCACCCAGGCCGAGCGCGAAGAGCATCTCGGTGGAAGAGGGTACGAGCGACGCGATCCGCATGCGAGGAGGAACGATGGCACGTCTTGGTAGCGAGGAGATCGAGGAGCGGCTGGCGGACCTCGACGGGTGGGAGCTCGCCGGGAACGCGATCGAGAAGAGCTTCGAGCGTGGTGACTTCGCCGGCTCTGTGGAGTTCGTCAACGCGCTGGCGCCAGTCGCCGACGAGATGAACCACCATCCGGACCTCGAGATCTCCTGGGACACCGTCACCGTGCGCATCACGACGCATTCCCAAGGTGGCCTGACCGATAGCGACTTCGAGCTGGCGGGCAGGATCGACGGGCTCGCGTAGAGGGCCGCGCGCCTCTGCTAGCGTCCCTGCGGTCACTCGGATGAGCGACGACGAACCTCCTCGAAGTAGGCCCTTCTCGGGCCTCGACCGCGCGTCTGGGCTGGCGCGATGACCGAGCTTCTCCTGCTGGTCGGCGTAGCCGTGCTCGTCGCGGCCAACGGCTTCTTCGTGGCCGCCGAGTTCGCGCTGGTGCGCACGCGCGACAGCAAGATCCAGCAACTTGCGGACGAGCGTGCGCGCGGGGCGGCGCTGGCGAAGCACCAGGTCGACCGCATCGACGAGTACCTCTCGGCGTGCCAGCTCGGGATCACGATGGCCTCGATCGGGATCGGCTTCATGGGCGAGCCCGCGATCGCGAGCCTGCTGGAGGAGCCGCTCGGGGAGGTCGCCGGTCACGGAGTAGCGGTGGCTATCTCGTTCGCCCTCGCCTACCTGCTCGTGACGGCCGCCCACATCACGGTGGGCGAGCAGGTGCCGAAGATCTACGCGATCACCCATCCCGAGGGGACCGCCCGTCGGGCCGCCGGCCTTCTCCAGGCTTTCCGGATCACCTTCAAGCCCTTCATCTGGGCGCTCAACTCGGCATCGAACGGGATCCTGCGGGCGATCGGCGTCAACCCTAAGGCCGAGTTCGAAGAGATCTCCTCCGCCGAGGACCTGAAGCTGATCATCGCGCGCAGCCAGAGCGGCGGCAAGATCGATCCGGGGGAGGCGGGAATGCTCTCCGGCGTCTTCCACCTACACGAGCAGCAGGCTCGCCAGGTGATGACCCCAATCCCCGCCGTCGTCACCGTCGACGTGTCGGAGACCGCGGAGGCAGCTTTGCGCCGTTGCGTCGAGTCCGGCCACACGCGGCTGGTGGTGACCGAGGAGGGCAACACCGACCGCATACGCGGGGTCGTCCACAACAACTCGCTCGCGCGGCGGCTCATGAGCGACGGGGCCGACGCGTCGATCGAGCCGAGCGTCAAGGACGCCCTGATCGTGCCCGAGACGAAGCCCCTCGACGACCTCCTGGCCGACCTCCAGCGCGAGCGCGCGTCGCTCGCCGTGGTCGTGGACGAGTACGGGCGCACCGCGGGGATCGTCTCGATCGAGGACATCGTCGAGGAGGTGGTGGGGGAGATCGCCGACGAGACCGACCCGGCCGTGGCCGGAGTGCGCAGGCTCGCCAACGGCGACTGGTGGGTGCGCGGCCACGTGCCGATAACCGACCTCGAGGACTACGGCGTCGAGCTCCCGGTGGACTCGGATGCATACAACTCGGTCGGCGGCTTCGTCTTCGGCGAACTGGGGCGGTTGCCCAAGCGCGGCGACATGGTGCGCGCCAACGGCTACTCGCTGCGGGTCGAGTCGGTGCGTGAGAACCGGATCGAGGCGGTTCGGATCCGCGATCACGGGCTGGTGAGCGGCGCCGAGTCCGGTCAGCCGCGCGAGGCCAGCGAGGGCGCCTGAGTCCGTCCGCAGCCCGCGCTAGCTTCGACCGGCAGGACTCCATCGGAATGCAGGAGGAGGTCTTGCCCATGTGGTGCGCCAGGCTCAGCGACTCCCAGCGCGACGCCCTTCGTGCGCTTGTCAGAGCGCAGGGTGAGCTCGGGCCCTCGCTCAGCGGCGCCCTTGAAGCACTCGACTACGCCAGGTGGGACGACCTCCCGGATGCTGAGCTTCCCTGGGACAGGGTGTCCGAGCTGGCGCAGGCGCAGGGGATAGGCGAGGCGGACGTGGTCTGGGACCTGGCTGCTCCGTTGGCGCCGCCGGACGAGCGCCAGGCGGCCTGACGCGAGTTCCAGTGAAATCGCGGCAGCTGTCCCGTCTAGGGGTCGTGTAACGACACCTAAGCGGCACAGCGGGAGCAAACCTCCCCCTACCCAGCCGACCGTAAGCGCTGGCCGACAGCGAGCACCGTTACAGCCTCCTACGCCGCCCCCACCCACGCCCTGCAGATCTCGGTCACATGCCGGTGGTCGGTGCCGCAGCAGCCGCCGAGCACCCGCAGGCCGGGCAGATGCTCGCGAAGCGCGACGTAGCGGGCGCCGAGGTCCGCGGGATCGCCCTCGTCGAGCTCCTCGGCTTCGTCCAGCTCGGCGTGGCTCTTCGTGGAGGCATTGGCGCGCAGGCCGAGGATCCGGTCGCGCCACGGTACGTCTTTCTCCACCACGGCCTCGAAGTGCGTGGGGTGGGCGCAGTTGAGCATGTAGTAGGCGGGGCCCGAGCCCGTCTCCTCCTCCACCTGCGTGATCGCGTCGCCCAGCGCCTGGGCGCTCGGGAGCCTGCCGTCTGTCTCGACGGTGAACGAGATCGCCACGGGCAGCCCGGCGTCCAGGGCCGCGCGGGTGATGCCGACGGCCTCTTCGGCGTAGGTCATCGTGATCGCCGTGACCATGTCCGCGGCGGTCTCGGAGAAGGTCCCGATCTGCTCCGCGTGATACTCCCGAGCCTCTTGCGCGGACATCTTGCGGGCCGGGTTGTAGCCGTCGTCCTGGGGGCCGACGCAGCCGCTGATCACGATCGGCCCGGCGTCCTCGCCGGCATCGTCGCGCAACTCCTCCATCAGGGCGATCGCCTTGCGGTTGAAGTCCGCCAGCTCGTCGGTCGAGTAGCCGATCTGGGCCGCCCAGTGCGGATTGGCCCGCCAGGTGGGGCTCTCGAGCACGAACCCGAGGCCGTGCTCGCGTGCCAGCGCGAGGTAGGGCTCGAAGTAGGCGCGCAGTTCGCCCGTGCCCTCCGCGTCCTTGAGCAAATCGAACGCGGCGAACTCGGGCAGCTCGAGCCCACGGTGGAAGATCAGGTCGGTCTCGAGCCCACCGTCGGTGAGGAAGGGCCCGCCGTCGAGCTGGGGCAGGTGCTCGCGGTAGCGCGTCACTTCTCGTAATCGTAAAAGCCCGCGCCCGACTTTCGACCCAGCCGGCCGGCCTCGATCAGATCGCGCACACGCGGCGGAACGTCGGCGCCGATCGACTCGCCGATGGCGGCCGCCACGTCCAACCCGACGAAGTCGAGCAGGGCGAGCGGGCCCATGGGATGCCCGGCGCCGAGCTTCATGCAGCTGTCGATCGCGTCGGGCTCGAGGCCCGTGGCGTCCATCAGCCGCACAGCCTCGAACAGGTACGGGAACAGCAGGCGGTTCACGACGAAGCCCGGAATGTCCGGCACCTCAACCGGCTGCTTGTCCAGGTGCTCGCACATCGCGCGGACACGGCGGCGCGTGTCGTCGGTGGCCGGCGCCGGGAACGCCAGCTCTACCAGCGCCATCCTCTCCACCGGGTTGAACACATGCAGCCCCGCGAACCGCTCTGGCCGGCCGCTGGCCTCAGCCAGGTCGGTGACCGAGAGTGACGACGTGGTCGTCACGACGATCGTCTCGGAGGGCAGCACGTCGTCGAGCAACGCGTGCATCTCGTGCTTGATGCCGCGGTCCTCGGCCACCGCCTCGACCACCAGCGTGCTCTCGCGCAGTGCCTCCAGCTCGGTGACGACCTCGGCGACGTCCTCGATCACGGTCGACGCACGCTCGGCCGACGCATCGCTGCGGGCCCACAGGATCACGTCGCCGTGGTCCGACGCCAGCCGCGCCAGCCCGGTGGCGATCGCGCCGCTCCCGACGATTCCAAGGCGCTCGTTGAGGCTTGGTTGACTCACCAGTCAATCGAGTACCCTAGCCGTAGGCGGTGCCGCGACGCTCCCCCGCCGCAAACAGACATTTCGGAGGAACCGAGAGCCCATGAAGAACGGAAGCCGCGAGGTCGTGATCGTCGAAGCAGTCCGAATCCCAGTCGGACGCGGGCACGAGGAGAAGGGGTACTACAAGGACACCCACCCGAGCAATCTCCTCTCGAAGACCTACAGCGAGCTGATCGAGCGCTCGGGCGTGGACGGCTCCGAGGTCGAGGACGTGATCACCGGCTGCGTGCAGCAGTTCGGCGAGCAGGGCTTCAACATCGGCCGCAACGCCTGGCTCGAGGCGGGCCTCCCGATCGAGACCCCGGCCACTACGATCGACCGCCAGTGCGGGTCGGCGCAGCAGGCAGTGAACTTCGCCGCCGCGCAGGTCGGCGCCGGCGTGCTGGACTGCGCTGTCGGGTCGGGCGTGGAGCACATGGGCCACATCTCCTTCGCCGACGGCATGCAGGTTCAATCCGAGCACGGCGCGGCGTTCTCCCCTGAGCTGCTCGAGAAGTACAACCTGGTGCCGCAGGGCCTGTCGGCCGAGATGATCGCCGACCAGTGGGAGATCCCCCGCTCAGAGCTCGACGAGCTGGCGGTGCGTTCGCACCGGCTGGCCCATCAGGCCACCGAGGAGGGGCGCTTCGAGCGCGAGATCGTGCCGTTCCAGGTGAACGGCGACACGTACGTGACCGACCAGGGCATCCGGGCCGACACCGACATCGAGAAGCTCGCGTCGCTCAAGCCCGCGTTCAAGCCCGACGGCAAGATCACGGCGGGCAACTCCTCTCAGATCTCCGACGGCGCCGCGGCGGTGCTGCTCATGGAGCGCGGTAAGGCCGAATCCTTGGGGCTGAAGCCGCGTGCGCGCATCGTGGACCAGACCACCGTCGGCGTGGACCCGGTGATCATGCTCACCGGCCCGATCCCCGCCACGCGCAAGCTGCTCGAGCGCAACGGCATGACCATGGACGACATCGACCTCGTGGAGATCAACGAGGCGTTCGCTCCCGTCGTCGCCGCCTGGCAGCGCGAGCTCGATCCGGACATGGACAGGGTCAACGTCAACGGCGGCGCGATGGCGCTCGGCCACCCGCTCGGGTCCACCGGCGCGCGGCTGCTCACCACGCTTCTTCACGAGCTCGAGCGCTCCGACAAGCAGGTCGGGCTCGTGACGATGTGCTGCGGCGGCGGCCTCGGGACCGGCACGCTGATCGAGCGCGTCTGAGGACGTGTGAACCGCAACGGCCCGGGGTACGAATTCTAGGTATCAGTTGTCGCGAGGACGGGTCTGAGAGACTCGGCTGCAGGTAGCTGCGAGAGGGTCGGCCAAGCGCCGGCCCTCCTTCGTTGTGGGGTCTGTCAACCGCCCGCGGAGGCTTCGTCGCCGGCTCGCCGGCTGCCCGCCTCGAGGCGCGCCACCAGCTCGTCCAGTCGCAGCTCCTCGAGGCCCTGACCCACGGCCTCCAGCTCCGTCGCACACCAATCCACGAGCTCCCGACCCTCTTTCACGAGGTCGAGCGTCTCGCGCAGCCCCGCGTCCCCGGAGTCCAGGCGCTTGATGATCTGCTCGATCCGCTCCGCCGCGGACTCATAGGTGCGGGGCTCCTCGGTCACTCCTCCTCGATCCTCGCTCGCACACGATCATCGTGGAAGCGGACGGACAGCCGACGCGCCTCGCGAGCTGCACTCGCGCTCGTGACCAGGTCGCCGTCGACGTCCTCGACCAGCGCATAGCCGCGCTCCAACGTGCGCTCGGGATCGTGCGCTTCGAGCGCGATCCGCAGGCGCTCCAGGTCCAGCGCGCGGCGGGCCAGCGATGCCCGCGCCGCGCGATCGAGGTCGCTGGCACGCCCCAGCGCCGGAGCCAACTCTCGCTCCCGTGCGCCCGTGGCCGTGGCCGCCTTGCGTCGCAGCACGAGCAGGCGCCGGTCGGTCACCTCGAGCTCCTCGGCCAGGCGGCGCCGGCCGGCGGCGCGTATCTCGCGCACCTGCTGATGTGCCCTGCCGCGGTGACGGGCGAGCGCGGCCGCCGGGGCGCGCGAGAACTCGGCCAACCTGTGCGCGCGGTCCAGCACGGCTCGGCGCCCACACCGCTCGATGGTCGATGCCGCCCTAGCCGACCACTCGCGAGCCTCGCCGCAATGGACGCGCACGGCCGCCTCGGCGGCATGCGTGGGTGTGGAGCAGGACACCGCGGCGACGTCATCGATCAGGGTGCGGTCGGTGTGGTGACCCACCGACGCGATCACGGGCACCGGCAGCAGCGCGACCGTTCGACACAGCGTCTCGTCGGAGAACGCCATCAGGTCCGTGACCGACCCGCCACCCCGAGCCACCACGATCGTCTCGACCTCCCCGATCGCCGCCAGATCCCGGAGTGCGGTGGCGATCCGCGGCGCGGCGCGGCGATCCTGCACCGGGGCGAACGCCCACACGAGTCGTCCCGCCCAGCCGCGCCGGCGCAGGCCTGCGAGGACGTCGTCGCGCGCCTTTCCGGTCTCACCCGTCACCACGCCGATCGAACGCGGCAGGCCGGGGCGGCGCAGCCGCCGCTGTGGCTCGAAGAGTCCTTCCCCGTGGAGCTTTCGCCGCAGCCGCTCGATCTGCGCCAGCAGCTCGCCCTCGCCGGCGACCTTCAGCCCGGTGGCGCGGAAGGTGAACGAGGGCGAAGAGGTCGCGCTTCCCGGGTAG
Source organism: uncultured Thermoleophilaceae bacterium (assembly GCA_963802855.1). Taxonomy (GTDB): domain Bacteria; phylum Actinomycetota; class Thermoleophilia; order Solirubrobacterales; family Thermoleophilaceae; genus JAAYBF01. Next base: position 282,649 of record CAWDJP010000007.1, on the reverse strand, counting down.
TAGTCGCAGCCGCCCGCCAGCACGACCTGCATCCCGTTCTCCAGCTCGATTCCGAGCTGGTCATAGTCCGAGCGCCACAGCGAGCACGGCAGGGCGCCGCGCGCGTCGCGCAATTCGAAGTACACGGCCTTAGCGCGCAACGCGAGGCCCGAGACCTCGCCGAAGACCTGTACCCGGCTGAACTCGCGCAACCTCGAACGCAGCGCGTGCGCGTACTCCCCGACGGGGAACGGCCCGGTCAGCCCGCTGCCGTCGATGCCGGTCGGGCGCAGAGCCTCCTGGCGGCTCACGCGGCCGCGCCTCGAGCGGCGGCTGCCAGCGCCTCGACGATCCGGGGTCGGTCGCCGAACGGCATCGCGAGCAGCGTGTCGGCCCCGGCTCGTTCGTACTCCGCCAACCGCTCATCCAGCTCTCCCGGACGGCAGCACAGCGCGCTGGCGTCGATCAGATCGTCGGACAGGGCCGCGGCCGCCGCTTCGCGGTCGCCCGCCATGAACAGCTCCTGGACGCGCCGGGCGGACTCGCCAGCGCCCATCCGCTCGGCGGTCTCTACGTAGAAGTTCTTGCCCTTGGCGCCCATGCCGCCGAGGTAGATGGCCAGCCACGGGCGCGCGAGGTCGCGGGCCTTCGCCAGGTCGTCGTCCACGCACACGAGCGATACCGGGGAGACGTCGATCTGGCGGCCCGACGCGCGGACGGGGGCGATGAGCTCCTCGCCGCGAGCCGGATCAAAGAAGAACGGAAGCCAGCCGTCGGCGATCTCGGCCGTTTGCTCAACCGCCTTGGGTCCGATGGCGCCCAGATAGATCGGGATGTCCGGACGGGGCGGGCGGATCAACAGCTTGAGCGGCTTGCCGAGCCCGGTCCCCTCGACCGGGAGCTGGAACTCCCGTCCCGCGTACTCAAGCGGACCCTCGCGCGCGAGGGCCTTGCGCACGATCTCCACGTACTCGCGCGTCCGTGCGAGAGAGCGAGCGAACGAGACACCGTGCCACCCTTCGGACACCTGCGGTCCGGACACGCCGAGGCCGAGCCGGAAGCGCCCGTCGGACAGGGTGTCGAGCGTGGCGGCAGTCATCGCGGTCATGGCGGCGGACCGGGCGGGAATCTGGAACAGGCCGGATCCGAGCGCCACCCGCTCGGTCACCGCGCTCATGTGGCCGAGCACCGTCGCGGCATCCTGGCCCCAGGCCTCGGAGACCCACACCGAGTCGAGTTCCTCCCGGTCGGCCTGCCGCGCCAGGTCGATCTGCTCCTCGGGAGAGAACCATGGCCAGTAGGCGAGAAAGAGCCCGATGCGCACGCGGTAATCCTAGGGCCGCCACGCGTCGGGCCTGCCGGGTACCGTACGGTCGTGGCGAGCCGAACCCAAGCCGTGGCCCTCGTCGTCGGCGCCGCGCTCGGCCCCGCGATGCACGGCCCCGCCGCCGCCGGCGCGGGGCCGGAGTGGGGCCCCGAGGTCAAGGCGGCCCGTTCGTACGTGTCCCATCGCGCGGGTTCGGTCTCGTTCGCGGTCCGGACCGAGCGAAAGCTGTACGGACACCGCCCGCACCGCACGGCGCGATCGGCCAGCGTCGTCAAGGCGATGCTCATGGTTGCCTACCTCAACCACCGCAGCGTCCGCGGTCGAAGCCTCCAGCGGCGCGACCGTGCCCTCTTGGAGCCAATGATCCGCTGGTCGGACAACGGCACGGCCAGCCTCGTCCGCACCTTCGTGGGCAACAGCGCGCTCTCGGCGCTGGCGCGGCGAGCGGGGATGCGCCGGTTTCAGCCCATGCCGGCCTGGGGCTTCTCGCGGATCTCGGCGGCGGACCAGGCGCGCTTCTTCCTCTCGATCGACCGGCTGGTGGCGCGCCGGCACCGGCGGACGGCCATGCGCCTGCTGTCCTCGATAGTCGGCGCGCAGCGGTGGGGGATCGCACGCGCGCGACCGCGTTCGTGGGCGCTCTACTTCAAGGGCGGCTGGGGGTCGGACTCGGGCGCCGTGGACCACCAGATCGCGCTGCTTCGCCGCGGCAGCCGCAGGGTCGCCGTGGGAATACTCACGACGGGGAACCCGAGCCACGGGTACGGCCAGGCAACGCTCGAAGGGGTGGCGCGGCGCCTGCTGCGCGGCCTGCGGGCGGACTCCGTGCCGCGGTGAGAGACAGCCGTCGCGACGCTTGGCTCGCGCAGTTGGCTTCCGGTCGCTGAGGTTCACGTGGCAACAGGTCTTCGAGCGTCCGCATGAGGTCCTGGGCGCTCGACGCCCCAGCTGTCGTAGCGCGCGCCTTGGCCGGACGGCCAGACGCGTTAGGATGCGCGCCCTCTTGGACCTGACGCTCTCGCCAAACGAGCAGTCCTTCCGCGACGAGTTGCGCACCTGGCTCGCCGACAATCATCCGGGCGAGCCACCATCCGGCGACGAGGCTGGGTTCGACTTCGCCAAGACGTGGCAGCGCAAGCTCCACGACGCGGGATACGCCGGCCTCTCGTGGCCCAAGGAGTACGGCGGCCGTGGCGCCACGCTGATCGAGCAGGCGATCTTCGGCGAGGAGATGGCGCGCGCGAAGGCGCCCTCCACGGCGAACGTGCTCGGACTGGTGATGGGCGGTCCGGTCGTGATCGCGCACGGCACCGACGAGCAGAAGCAGCGCTACCTGGAGCCGATCCTGTCCGCCGAGGAGATCTGGTGCCAGGGCTTCTCGGAGCCGGAGTCGGGCTCCGACCTGGCGTCGCTGAAGACGAAGGCGGTGAAGTCCAACGGGGAATGGGTGGTGACCGGCCAGAAGGTCTGGACCACGCTCGCGCACGTGGCCAAGTGGTGCATGCTCGTCGCTCGCACGGACCCCGACGCTCCCAAGCACAAGGGCCTCACCTACTTCCTGATGGACATGGAGCAGGACGAGGTCCAGGTGCGCCCGCTGCGCCAGATCACCGGCGAGGCGGAGTTCAACGAACTGTTCATCGAGGAGGCGCGGATCCCCGATGAGAACGTTGTCGGCGGCGTGGGGAATGGGTGGCAGGTGGCCATCACCACCCTGATGCACGAGCGCGCCGGGCTCGGCGCGGCGGCAGCGGCCAGCGTGAGGATCGCGCTGGGTCAGCTGATCGAGCTGGCGCAGGAGCGCGGCGTGGCCGATGACCCGATCATCCGCCAGCGGATCGCGCAGCTCCTGATCGAGGTCGAGGCGCTGCGCCTCAACGCCTGGCGCGGGCTCACGGCGATCATGAAGACCGGGATCCCGGGTCCCGAGGGCTCGTTGCCCAAGCTCCAGTGGTCCGCGGTGAACCAGGCCCTGACCGAGCTGGCAGTGAGCATCCAGGGCGACGAGGGCGTCGAAAAGGAATCGGACTGGACCTACCGCTTCCTGCGTGCCCGCGCGAACTCGATCGAGGGCGGGACCACGGAGATCCTCAAGAACATCATCGCCGAGCGCGTGCTCGGGCTTCCCAAGCTGCGATGAACTTCGACTTCACAGACGACCAGCAGGCGATCAAGCGCACAGCGCGGGACCTGCTCGCGGAGCGCTTCAAGCCCGATGCGGTGCGCGAGCTGGCGGAGGGCGAGCGCTACGACGACGCGCACTGGTCCGAGCTCGCCGGCCTCGGCTGGCCGGGCATCTTCGTGGAGGAGGAGCACGGCGGGCAGGGCCTAGCGACGGTGGAGCTGGCGATCCTCATGGAGGAGCTCGGCTACGCCCTGGCACCGGTGCCGTTTCTCTCCAACGCCGCCGCCGGTCTGGTGCTCCAGCACTCCGGAACCCCCGACCAGCAGTCGCGCTGGCTGCCCGGCGTGGCCTCGGGCGAGGCGCGTGGAACCGTCGGCATGGCCACGGACGGCGAGGCCGCGCTCGTACCCGACGCCGACACGGCAGAGGTGATCGTGCTGTTGGAGAACGGCGCCGGCTCGGTGCACGAGGCGTCCGCATGTGAGGTGGAGCCGGTCGCGACCATCGACGCCACCCGCCGCTACTCGCGCGTGCGGGCGGGCCGGGCAGGGGAGCCGCTGGGCGGCGACCCGGCGGGCGCCCGCGACCGGATCGCCACCGCGTTGGCGGCCGAGCTCGTCGGCGTGTCCCAGCGGGTGATGGAGATGTCGGTGGAGTACGCGCGCGACCGCAAGCAGTTCGACCGCCCGATCGGCGCCTATCAGGCGGTCTCGCACCGATGCGCGGACATGCTCCGCGAGACCGAGAGCGCCCGCTCCACGACGCTGTGGGCGGCCTGGGCGGCGGAGGCCGAGCCGGAGACGTTGGCGCTCGCCGCCGCCATGGCCAAGGCCAGCGCCTCGGATGCCGGCTGGAACGTAACGTCGTCGGCACTCCAGGTCCACGGCGGGATCGGCTTCACCTGGGAGCACGACCTGCACTTCTTCCTCAAGCGCGCCAAGGTCGACGGCGTGCTCTACGGCTCCGCGCGGGAGCATCGCGACCGCGTGGCCGACCTGAGCGGTCTGCGCGCGGCGGCTACGGCGTAGCTGCGATCTCGGCTGAGCGCAGGCTCGGCATCGCCGGCTCCCCCTGGCCCTCGTCGCCGCGGCGCTCGGCGCCCCTGGCGACCTCTGTGAGGCGGGCGATCTCGCGCTCGCCCTCGATCCGCGCGGGATGATCGTGCGGGAGGCCGGCGATCAGCGTCTGAATGCGGTTGCGAAGCTGGAGCGCGAAGTGAGGCGTGGAGGCGCCCATCAGCTCACGCACGTCCTCGACGGTCGGCTCGCGCCGCAGCCGGTCCGGCTGCTCGTACTCGCTCACGTGCTGAGACTATCCGTCGCGGAGCCTAAGGCGCGTTGGGCTGCACCGGGATCAGCTCGGTGATCTGGTCGAGCCGTGCCTGGGCCCTGACAGAGACCTGCTTGTCGTCCCCGAGGATCCACACCTTGTTGTAGACCGCCTGTCCGGGGTCGCCCTCGAAGCCGGGCTGCACGCTCAGCAGGTAGTCCTCCAGCGGCTTCGGCAGGGTCGCGGCGGAGTCCGTGAGCAGCAATGGCGCGAACACGCCGTTCGTGGCGAGCGCGGCGGAGGCGGCGGCATCGAGGGGGCGCGAGGCCCCCGCAATCGTGAAGTTGTATCCCGGCACGACGACGCCCCAGCCGAAGTCGCCCTTCTCGTAACGGGCGAACGCGATCGCGTTCTCCACCGGCGTGCCGCCCTGGACCCGGCTCACCCGGCCGAGTTTGCGCAGCGCTCGCGCGACCTTGGCCGAGATCACCTTCTCGGGGCCGAGGACGAAGATGTTCGGCTTGTCGTGCTCGGCGATCGCCTTCCGCGTGACCGCGGGTATGGCGTCCCGCTTGGTGAGCAGGACCGAGTCGCCCGAGCGGGCTGCCCATGCGGCCGCCGGCATGGCGAACTCGGCCTGCTCGCCGGAGGCGACCATGACGTTCGCGGAGGGCCTGCCCCTCGCGGCCGAGAAGAAGCGATCGATCGCCGCCGCGCGAGAGTAGGGGTCCTTGCCCTCGATAACCGCTGTCCGATAGCCCTCGGGTCGGGCCGGCGCCGAGCCGATTCGGATCACCTGGGCGTCCCTCGAGAGATCCGAGCCCTTCGGGTTGAGGCTCTTGAGCGTGTCCTCGCTCACCGGCGAGAGCTCGTCGCCGTCGGAGATCAGGAGCGGCGCCCCGATCGGCCTGGCGCTCAGGGCCGCGGCCGTCACGCCCGCCTGCCAGTCGGACTTGTCGACGAGCACCACCGCGGTGGGGCGGGTGGCGTCATTGGTGCCCGGGAACACGGCACTGGCGACGCCCGCTGCGTCGGCAGCGGCGTCCCCGCCGCCGACCCGGATCGTGTTCTTCGTGGCGGTCGAGGGAGAGCCGAGCTTCGAGGCGCCTTCCTCGTCTCCGGACGAGGCGCCGAGCTGGGGGGGCTGGTCAGGGTCGTCGCCGATCGAGCAGCCAGAGAGCGCGGCCAGCGCGGCAGCGGCGATCGCGACATAGGGCCTCACGCGCACGCCGCCGCACGATAGCCACCGGCCGGGTCGGTCCCGCCCGGACGGGGCTGTGGCCCGCGGTGGGCGCGCAATTCGGCCCCTGAGGTCGGTAGCCTTCCCCTTGGTTGACTAGTCAGTCAATCGCTGGTTGACTGGACAGTCAGTCTTCATTTTCGAACGGAGGCAACGTGGATTTCAGGCTCACCGACGAACAGCTCGAGTTCCAGCAGCACTGCCGCAGGTTCGCCACGGAAGTCATCCGGCCTCTGGCCGACAAGTACGACCGCGAGCAGAGCGTGCCGTGGGAGGCCATCGAGGCCGCCCGCGAGTGGAAGTTGCACGGGCTCGACCACATCTATCGGATGGGAGGCGACAGCGACGGCCTGCTCAGCGTGATCTACGCCGAGGAGCTGCATTGGGGCTGCGCGGGCATCGCCCTGGCCATCTCGGCCTCCTCGCTCGCCGCCGCCGGAATCGCCGCGTCGGGAACGCCGGAGCAGATCGCCAAGTGGGTGCCCGAGTGCTTCGGCGAGGGTGACGAGATCAAGCTCGGCGCCTACGCCGTGACCGAGGCCGGCGCCGGCTCCGACGTCAAGTCACTGCGCACCACCGCCAAGCTCGACAGCGACGAGTGGGTCCTCAACGGCACCAAGGTATTCATCTCCAACGGCGGCATCGCGGACGTGAACGTCGTCGTGGCCACGGTCGATCCCGACCTCGGACACCGCGGCCAGGCCTCCTTCATCGTGCCGAAGGGCACGCCCGGGCTCTCGCAGGGGAAGAAGGAGGACAAGATCGGCATCCGCGCCTCGCAGACCGCCGAGGTCGTGCTCGAGGACGTGCGGATCCCGATGGACTACCTGCTCGGTGGCAAGGAGAAGCTCGACAAGAAGCTCGAGCGCGCCCGCTCGGGCCAGCGCTCGGGTGCGTCGAACGCGCTCGCCACGTTCGAGATCACCCGCCCGATGGTGGGCGCGTCAGCGCTCGGCATCGCGCAGGCCGCGTACGAGTGGACGCTCGCCTACCTCGAGGGCAAGGAAGACGAGCACGGCCCGCTGCTGGAGCAGCAGCGCGTGCAGCAGACGCTGGCCGATGTGGCGACCGAGATCGACTGCGCCCGGCTGCTGGTATGGCGCGCCGCCTGGATGGGGCGCAACGGCATGCCGATGACCGCTGGGCAGGGATCGATGTCCAAGCTGAAGGCCGGGGACGTGACGATGTGGGCCACGACCACGTTGATGGACCTGGTGGGGGACTACGCGCAGACCACCGCGTGCCCGCTCGAGAAGTGGTTCCGCGACGCCAAGATCTACCAGCTGTTCGAGGGCACGGCCCAGGTGCAGCGGCTCGTGATCTCGCGCATGCAGCGTCAGGAGTACCAGGAGCGCCTCCAGGCCGCCGCCGAGGTCCTCCAGCAGGCGCCCGGCACCGCCACCGGTCAGGCGGTCACCGAAGAGAAGGAGCAGGCCGCAGCCTAGCCGCGCCCGCAGTTCACAATGGCGGGCGTGGGTTTCTCCTTCGACCCCGCCGTGATTACGCTGATCCTCGGCGCGACCGCGCTCTACGTGCGGGCGGTGAGGGTCCTGCGCGGCCGCGGCTACGCAGTGCCGGTCTGGCAGCAGGTCGCATGGCACACCGGGATCGCGCTCACCGCGATCGGGCTGCTGTCGCCCATCGATGGCCTCGGCGAGGAGCTGCTGATCGCCCACATGGGTCAGCACCTCCTCATCGCCGACCTCGCTGCCCCGCTCCTACTCGTGGGGATCCGGTCGCCGGTCTACGCGTTCTTCCTGCCCCGGCCGGTCCTCGTGCCGTTGGCGCGCCGGAAGGGCCTGCGGCGCTGCTTCCGCTGGCTGCGCCGGCCGCTCGTGGCGATCCCCGTGTGGATCGTGATCCTCTACGGCTGGCATCTGGCCTTCGCCTTCGAAGCTGCGCTCGACAACGACGTAGTTCACGCGATCCAGCACCAGACGTTCGTGATCGGCGCGGTGCTGGTGTGGTGGTCGGTGATCGAGCCCAAGCGCAGGCGTCTGCCGGGCGACCTGTGGAAGGTGCCCTACGTGATCGGCGCGCGGCTTGCCGGGATGTTTCTGGGAATGGCGTTCATCCTCATGCGCAGCCCTGCGTACGACACGTACGCCTCCACCGCCCGTGAGCACGGGCTGTCGCCGATCACCGACCAGCAGGTGGCGGGGGGGATGATGCTGGGACTCGACCTGGTGATGATGCTCTTCGCGGTGGGCTTCTTCTTCTACCGCTCGGCCGAGGACCACGAGCGCGCCGACCGCGCGGCCGCGGTGCCGGGATGAGGGCGACGGCGGCGAGGGCGGTTTGTCTCGCCGCGCTTGCCGTCGGCGGGTGCAGCATCGGCGGCGAGGATGAATCGGAGGAGGCGCAGCGCACCGAACGATCGTCGCCGGCGGAGCCGCGTCCGCCGATCACGGTGGAGCCCAAGCCGGGCGAGCCGAAGGAGGCCGGATCGATCCGTAGCTGGTCCGCGGCCGTTAACCGAGGCGACTTTCGTGCGGCCGGCTCCTACTTCGCCATCGGCGCGATCGTCGAGCAGGCGCGTCGGTTCAAGCTGCCCGACCGCTCGGCCGCCGTCGCCTTCAGCAAGAGCCTGCCCTGTCGCGCCGACGTGACCGACGTCGACGACGAGGGCGAGACGGTCCTCGCCGCGTTTCGTCTGCGTAGAGGGCCGGGCGGACGCTGTACCGGGTCGGCGCGGGTGAGGTTTCGGTTCCGCGGCCGGCGGTTCACGGAATGGCGCCAGCTGCCGCAGGTGGAGGAGCCGCCCGGCACGGTGGCCTAGCGGCCCCGGACTAGCGCTTCGACGGGCCAGGGATGCGCTTCGCCGAACGGCGGCAGCTCTTGCCCTTGCACGTGGACAGCCGCTTCAGCTCGCGAGCGAGCGCGGCGCGGGTGCGGGCGTAGCGCGGGTCGGCGTGGCGGGACTGGAGCTCGTAGGGGTCGCGCGCGCGGTCGTAGAGCTCACGATCCCCGTTGGAGTGCTCGACCCAGACGAAGCGCGAGCTGCGGACGGCGCGGTAGGAGCCCAGGCATGCCTGCTGCCGCCGGCGTGGCCGCGGCAGGACCGGCGGCTGCCCGTCCTGGTCGAGGTCGCAGCCGCGTCCGAGCGGGCCGATCTCGTGCAGGATCGGCCGCCGCGTGCGACGTGAGGTCTTGCGCGCGTAGGGCAAAAGGGAGCGGCCGTCGATCGACTTGGACGGGCGCGCGCCGGTGACGTCGAGCACGGTGGCGGCCAGATCGACGTTGGCCACGACCTCGCTGGTGCGGCGGCCCCCGCGGATGCCCGGGCCGCGCACGATCAGGGGCACCTGGGACGACGGCTCGTAGACGAGGATCTTGCCGTTGGGCACCCGGTGCTCGCCATGGAAGAACCCGTTGTCGGCCGTGAACAGGATGTAGGTGTTGTCCAGCTCACCGGTGCGGCGCAGCTTCTCGACGATCGCCCGGACCGCCTCGTCGACCGACAGCAGCGACTCCTGGCGGGCGCGGAAGTTGGTGGTGATGTTCTGTATCTGCCGCGGCCGCAGGGGCAGTAGTTGGTTTCGCAGCAGCCGCGGCTTGTCCGTGATGTCGGCCTCGTTGAACGACGGCGGGGAGGGCAACGGCTTGGTGGCGAAGCGGCCCTTGTGGCGCGGAGCGGGGCGCACCGAGCCGCCGGTGGCGGCCGACTGGCCGCCCTCCGCATGTGGAGCGAGAAAGGCAACCGACAGGTAGAAGGGCTTCCCGGGGCCCGAGCGGCGCTGGATGAAGTCCTCCGCCTTCGCGCGGTAGACATCGGTCTGGTAAAGGGCGGGGTCCTGCACGCCGGGCCTGCCGTAGGTCCGCCGCGTCCCGTTCTCGTTCAGTGTGTAGCCCCACATGAAGTACGTGGACGGGTCGACCGAGCCGTACCACTCGGTCCAGCCCGGGGGGACGTCGGCCGGCACGTCGCGCCCGTAGCCGTTGAGGAACTTGCCGATGTGGGCTGTGGTGTAGCCCCTGCGCTGCAGCCAGACCGGCAAGGTGTTCGCCTTGTCGAGCCGGCCGTAGCCGCCCTGCGGGGGGCGATTCCCCTGCACGCCGTGGTTGTGGCTGTAGCGGCCCGTCAGCATCGTCGCGCGCGACGGGCAGCAGAGCGGGTACGAGGCGTAGGAGCGCGTGAACGTGACACCTCGGGACGCGAGCGAGCGCCTGGTGAGCGGCATCACCGACAGGTCGCGCACGGTCTGGTCGTCGGTCATGACCAAGACGACATTGGGCTTGGGGCGCGCGGCCTCGGCAGTCTCCTCCGAGGGTGACGCCGACACCGCAAGGGCCGCGGCGGCCGTCGCGACGATCGCTCCAAAAGCCCCTACGGTGCGGGTCATCCAAGCCCGAGACACGTCGGGTGCACGAAAGTTGCGGTGCCCTCAGCCATCTCGATTCGCGGTGATCTGATCGCGCTCGGTAAGCCGGTTGTCGCGCCGCAGCTGGGCCTCGCGGGCGCGACGCTCCTCGTCAGGGGTCTGAGGCGCGATCCCGCTGATGGCGGTGGGCTTGCCCGTCTCGTCGAGAGCCACCATGGTCAGGTAGGCGGTCGACGCGTGGGCGCGCTCGCCCGTCCACACGTTCTCCTTCTCCACCCGCACCCCGACCTCCATCGACGTCCGCCACGCCGCGTTGACGCTCGCCCGCACGGTCACGAGCTCACCGACGAAGATCGGGTGGAGAAAGGTCATCCGGTCCATGGCCGCCGTTACGACCCTGTGGCCGGAGTGCCTGATGGCCGCGATACCCGCCACCTCGTCACACAGCTTCATGATGCTGCCGCCGTGCAGGTTGCCCGCCGTGTTGGCTTCGGGGATCCCCATCCAGCGAGTCAAGTCCGAATGCGACTGGGAGGGCGGGCGCGGCTCCAACGAGCGACTAGTCTACGGCGACCCACCCCGTCCACAGCAAGAAAGAGGAGGCGCGGCCATGGCAGGCCTTGCCGGTCGGATGTCAACAGTCATCAAGTCGAAGGTGTCGAAGCTGCTGGATCGCGCCGAGGATCCTGGCGAGACACTGGACTACGGCTATCAAAAGCAGGTCGAGCTGCTGCAAAACGTGAAGAAGGGGATCGCCGACGTGGTGACCTCGAAGAAGCGCCTTCAGATGCAGTCCCAGAAGCTCGAGCAGCAGGTCGTGAAGCTCGACACCCAGGCGCGCCAGGCCCTCTCACAGGGGCGCGAGGACCTCGCCCGCGCCGCGCTCGAGCGCAAGACCGTGGCCCAGACCGAGCTCCAGTCCCTCGATTCTCAGGTGAAGGAGCTCGAGACCCAGCAGGAGCAGCTCACCGAGAACGAGAAGAAGCTCCGCACGAAGATCGAGACCTTCCGGACCAAGAAGGAGGTCATCAAGGCGCAGTACTCCGCCGCCGAGGCGCAGGTCAAGATCTCCGAGGCGGCCAACGGGGTTGGCGAGGAGATGGCGGACCTCGGCCTGGCGATACAGCGCGCCGAGGACAAGACGGAGACGATGCGCGCGCGAGCGGGGGCCGTCGAGGAGCTCGAGAAGGCGGGGACCTTCGACGACCTGACCCAGCTCGGAGGCGGGCAGGACGACATCGACCGCGAGCTGGCGCAGATCGGTGCCGGCGCCCAGGTGGACGACGAGCTGGCGAAGATGAAGGCCGAGCTCGGGCCCGGGGACGCCGCCGACGCGCCGCAGCTCGAGCAGGGCGAGAAGGAGGGTGCATGATCGTTCGGATCATCGGCGAGGGCCAGTTCAAGCTGCCCGACGGGGACGCCGAGCGGCTCAACGAGCTGGACAACCGCGCCGTGAGTGCCGTCGAACAGGGGGATGAGGCGGGCTTCCGCGAGCTGTGGAACCAGATGCTCGAGCTCGTGGCCGCGGACGGCAACGGGCTCGCCGATGACGAGCTCGTCGAATCCGACGTGATCATGCCCCCGCGCGACGTCTCCTTCGAGGAGGCGCGCGGGGAGTTCACCGGCGAGGGTTTGATTCCGGACTAGGCGGGGTGCGGCCAGCGCGCCCACGGCAAGTGCGACGCCGACCACTCCCGTCGGGTTAGCCTGCTGCGATGCGCGGCAGGCGCACAACTACTGCGTCGGCGATCGTCATCCTGGTGGCGCTCGGCGCGCTCCTCGCGGCCGCCACCCCCGCCGCTGCCGGCGGACACGACCGCTGCAACGGCGAGCCCGACCTATGCGAGCGCCGCCTCAACGAGGTCGTGTTGGCGGCGACGCACAACTCGATGTCAGCGCAGTCGCTCGGGTGGCAGATCCCCAACCAGCAGGTGGGCATCCCCGACCAGCTGCGCCAGGGCGTGCGCGGCTTTCTGCTGGACACCTACTACGCCCACCGCGAGCCCGACGGGAGCGTGGTCAACGACCCGGCGAAGACGCCCCAGAGCGAGATCTACCTCTGTCACGTGGTCTGTCGGCTCGGCGCGACGCGGTTGGCCGAGGTCCTGACCGCGATGCGCGACTTCCTGCGCGCCAACCCGTCGAACGTGCTCGTGATCGTCAACGAGGACAGCGTGGCGCCGGCCGACTTCGCAGCCGTGGTGAAGAGCAGCGGCCTCCTGCGACACGTCTATCGCGGAGAGCCCGGGCCGAAGTGGCCCAGGCTGCGCAAGATGATCCGGCGGCGCGACCAGGTCGTGATCCTCGCCGAGCGTCAGTCGGCTCCGGTCCCCTGGTACCACCAGGCCTACTCGGGGATCCTGCAGGAGACGCCCTACACGTGGCCCGCGGTCACCCAGCTCACCCAGCCATCCCAATGGCCGGCCAGCTGCCGCCCGTTCCGAGGCGGCACGACGGGATCGCTGTTCCTCATGAATCACTGGTCACCACCCCTGGCGCCGAGCCCGGCGACGTCGGCGGTGGTCAACGCAACGGACGCCATCGTGGGTCGCGCGAGCACGTGCGCGTTCGTGCGCAAAGCGGTCCCGAACATCGTGGCGGTCGACATGTTCCAGAGCGGCGGGCTGATCGAGGCGGTCAGGCGCCTCAACCAGCGCTTCGCGCCGGGTTAGGTGCCCGGTCCCCCGGCGGCGGCACCACGCCGCCGCCGGGAAGACGCAGGCTGCGAGCCCTCAGTCGACCAGCGCGTCGAGCTTCGTGCCCGGCTTGGGCTGGAAGTCCGTGCTGGTCACCCGGGCGTCGGAGTCGCCCTTGGGGCCGAGCGAGGTCGCACTCCACGTCCTTCACGCGGATGGTCACGGCCTGCTGTTCGCCCCCGACCGCGCGGCTGAGGTCGCCGTGGAGCACTTCGGCGGGACGCCTGCGTTCGTCGTATTGAGGCGATAGTGCGCCGTCAGCGCGTTGCGGACGCCGCCGGCACCGAGCGAGCCGCCGCGAGGATCGCCCGTGTTGAGCGGTCGATGTCATCCACGGTCGTCTGCCAGCCGACGACGGAGATCCGCATGACCGCCTCGCCGCGGAACGTGCTGCCGCTGAGCCAGCAGGTCCCGTCCTGCTGGACGCGCTCGATCACGCTGTTCGTGACCTCGTCGTCGTCTCGGAAGCGGACCAGCACCTGGTTGAGGACCACGTCGTTGAGGACCTCGACTCCATCCGCTTCCGCGAGCGCTGCCGCCATGCGCTGAGCGTGATCGCAGCAGCGGTCGACCATCTCCTCCACGCCAGTGCGCCCGAGTGAGCGCAGCGCCGCGTAGAGCGGGACCCCGCGCGCTCGCCGCGAGAACTCGGGCGTCCAGTCCACCCCCGCGGGCAGGCCCTCCGCGTTGGAGGGGATGTAGGCCGCCGTTGAGGTCATCGCGGCGCGATGTGCGGAGGCATCCGCGACCGCGGCGATCCCGCAGTCGTACGGCACGTTCAGCCATTTGTGCGCGTCTGTGGCCCACGAGTCCGCGCGCTCGTAGCCTGCTAGCAGGGCCCGCCGCGACGGGCTCGCCGCCGACCACAGTCCGAAGGCGCCGTCGACGTGGCACCAGGCGTCGTGAGCGCGGCACGCGTCCACGACGTCGTCGAGCGGATCGAACGCACCGGTGTTGACCTCGCCGGCCTGGGCGCACACGATCGTCGGGCCCTTCCACCGGGCTAGCTCCGCGTTCAGGTCGGGCGCGAGCATGCGGCCCTGGTCGTCCGCGGCCACCACGCGGATGCGGTCCGCCCCGAGGCCCAGAAGGCGGCAGGCCACCGAGACGGTCACGTGGGCCTGTGCGCCGGCAATCACGCGTACCTCCGGCGCACCTTGCAGGCCCGCGGCCTCGACGTCCCAGCCTGCGTCGCGCAGGACGGCGTGCCGCGCCGCCGCGAGGCAGGTGAAGTGGGCCATCTGGCACCCCGTGACGAAACCGATGCCGCATCCGGCTGGCAGGCCGAGCAGCTCGCGCACCCAGCCGGCGGCGACCTCCTCGGCCACCGACAGCGCTGGAGCGGGGACGTAGCCGCCGCCGTTCTGGTCCCACGCCGAGGTCAGCCAGTCCGCGGCGACCGCCGCCGGAAGCGCGCCGCCGATGACGAAGCCGAAGTAGCGCGGCCCGGCCGACGCGACCAGGCCGGGCTCGACGTCATGCGCGAGCTCCGCGATGACGCTGCGAGGATCCTCGCCCTCATCGCGCAGCGGCCGCGTCAGCCTGGAGCGGAGCTCGTCGATCCCGGCCTGCGGCCCCACCGGGCGCGAGGGGAGGCCGTCGAGGAACTCGTGGGCGAGGCGGGCGGCGTCGCCGAGGACTTCGTAGCGAGGGTCCATGCGCCGACCTTACGCCGAACCTCCTACAGCGGGATCTCCCACAGTGGGAACCAGCGCGTGACCTCAGCCTCGAACGGCAGCTCGCGCTCGAGCTGGGCCTTCAGCCGCAGCTCGTGCTCGGAGTCGCGCTCCTTGTTGCCCGACGGGACGAAGGGGTAGTAGGCGCCGCGTTTGAAGTTGTAGATGAAGTAGAGGCGCTTGCCCTTGTCATCGAACGAGAACACCGCGGCCAGCAGGCGGTCGCCGTAGCCGCCCCCCTGTAGCTCGGTCGAGAGCGTGTTCAGCGAGACGACGAGGTCGTCGAAGTCGGGGTCGCGCAGGATGATCCAGCGGTAGCCGTACTCGTCGTTGGCGGACTCGAGAGTCGATCCGGTCTCCTCGGCCGTGCCGTGCACGAGCTCCTCGGCATCTTTGAGGATCTGCCCGAAGTCAGCCGTGTCAAGCGGCTGGAACACGATCCCGGCGGCGCCGGTGCTCGTGATCCCGTGCGCGGTCTGCATCGTCACGTACGCCGTCGTCATCGCGAACAGGCGATCGGGAGCGGCCGTCTTGAGCTTGCGCTTGCCGCCCAGCAGCGCGTCGAAGAAGCCCACGTGCCTAGGCGGCGGTGCCCTGCAGCTGCGCCTCCAGCTGGGCCAGGCGGTCGATCCGCTTCTCCATCGGCGGATGCGTGGCGAACAGGTTCTGGACAGCGCCCTTCACGCTGGTCGGCACGATGAAGAACGCGTTCATGCGCTCGGCCTCGCGCAGGTCCTGTGTGGGCACCTGCGTCATCGCGCCCGAGATGTTGCGCAGCGCGGACGCGAGCGCGCTCGGCTTTCCCGTGATCAGGGCCGCGCCGCGATCGGCCGCGAACTCGCGGTAGCGCGACAGGGCGAGCATCAGGAAGAAGGACAGGATGTACACCAGGAACGAGACCGCGAAGATCACGAGCACCGACGGCGCGCCCTCGTCGTCGTCGCCGCCGAAGAAGAACGAGAACTGCATGATCAACGACGCGACGCTGGCGAAGAAGCTGGCGATGGTCATGATCAGCACGTCGCGGTTCTTGACGTGGGTCAGCTCGTGCGCCATCACGCCCTCCAGCTCCGTGGGCGAGAGGGTGCGCATGATGCCGGTCGTGGCGCACACCGTTGCGGTCTTCTGAGACCGGCCGCAGGCGAACGCGTTCGGCATGTCGGTGTCCGCCACCGCGACCTTGGGCTTGGGCAGATCCGCCTGGATGCAGAGCCGGTCGATCATCGCGTGCAGGCCCGGGGCCTCCTCGGGCGAGACCTCGCGGGCGCCCATTGCGCGCAGCGCCAGCTTGTCGGAGAAGAACAGCTGCGCGAGCGTCAAGCCGCCGACCACCACGATCAACACGACCGCGCCGGCGCCCGCGGCGAGCAGCACGCCCACGAGCGCCACGTACAGCAGCCCCAGGAGGAACATCGTGAGCAACATCCGGGCCTGGAGGCCGGTATCGCGGGGGAATATCGCCTTCTGGGACGCCACGAATCGAAGTGTAGTGAGGGGGTGCAGAATCCCTTGCACGGAGGAGGAGAAAGGGCGCCCGGGCAGTCCCAGCGTGCTACGGTGCTGCGGTCCCGGACGCTGAATTGCCCTGCACAACGCGGCAAACGGGGGAACCGAATGGCCGTCAAGGCCGGGGGCGAGTCCCTTCCTCGAGCGGGGGGTAGCGCCGTTTGGCGCGAGTCCGTCAGCTAACTCCGTAAGCGCCATCCCGGGTCACAAGACACGATGAAGAAGCTCTTCTGGGTGCCCATAACGCTGGCCCTGGCGGCCTATGCGCTGCTGCCCCTCCCAGGGCAGTCCGCGCCGCTGTCCGAGCGCATCCAGGCCAAACGCGCGCAGATCGACAAGAAGAAGCGCTCGGAGGGCGTCCTCTCGACGACGATCCAGCGCTACAACATGCGCATCGGCGGGCTGCAGGGCGAGATCCGCGGCACGCAGCAGCGACTGGTGCGGGTCCAGTCCGAGCTCGACGACAAGCGGGCGGAGCTGCTCGAGGTCCGTGACGACCTCGAGGTGGCACGCGATCGGCTCGAGCGGGCGCGCTCCGAGCTGAAGGCGGGGCGCGCCGCGCTCGCCGAGCGACTGGTCGAGCTCTACAAGGCCGACCAGCCCGACGCGCTCACCGTGGTGCTCGAGGCGGACGGCTTCTCCGATCTGCTCGAACGGACCGAGTTCCTCGAGCGAATCTCCGACCAGGACCGCGAGATCGTGACCAGGGTGAAGGTTCTGAAGGCACGTGCAGAGAAGGCCGAGCGTCTGCTCGCCGACCTCGAGCAGCAGAAGCAGGCGGCCGCGGAGACCGTCCTGCGCCGGCGCGACGACATAGCCTCGACGCGTGACCGCCTGGCGTCGGCCCAGGGCGAGTTGCGGGTGGCGCGCAACGGTCGCCGCGGCGCGCTCGCGAGCGTGCGCCGGAGCCGCACGGCGCTGGAGGGCGACCTGCGCGAGCTCGAGGCCGCACAGGCCCGCGTGACCGGGCAGCTGCGGGGAGCGGGGGAGAACGCCTTCGCGCCCGGCGCCGGTCCCGTCCGGCGCGGCAGCGGCCGACTGATCTGGCCGGTGAACGGAGCGCTCGTCTCGCCCTTCGGCATGCGCTGGGGTCGCCTGCACGCCGGCATCGACATCGCGGCCTCGGCCGGGACGCCGATCCGCGCGGCCGACTCGGGCCGCGTCGTGCTGATGGGCTCGGTCTCGGGCTACGGCAACTACACCTGTGTCCAACACACGGGCAGCCTCTCCACGTGCTACGCCCACCAGTCACGCTTCGGAACGTCACAGGGCGCGGGCGTGCGCCAGGGCCAGGTGATCGGATACGTGGGCTGCACCGGCCACTGCTTCGGCGACCACTTGCACTTCGAGACGCGGGTCAACGGGAGCCCCGTGGATCCGATGGGGTATTTGTAGGCCTCGGGACGGTGCGCCGCGTGCATCGGCGCGGCGAGTCGACCAGCGGCGAAGGGGCTGGGTAAGGGTGGCTTTGCGGGGATCGTCCCGCCCAGGGGTCGGTATACGACCCCTACCCGGGATGATCTCGACCGAGCACCGAGCACCAAGCACTAACCTGCCGCCCCGTGTACCCCGAGCTTGACCTCGGCCCGGTCACGCTCCAGGCCTTCGGCATTGCGCTCGCGTGCGGCTTCCTCGCTGCGGGCGCGCTCCTGACGCGTCGGTTCGAGGAGCTGGGCAAGCCACCGGACTGGGCCTACGAGATGATCTTCGCCGCGCTCGTGGGCGGCCTCGTCGGCTCACGGCTCGACTACATAATCCAGAACTACGACCAGGTCTCCGACGACCTGCTCGGCAATGTGTTCTCCGGCGCCGGGCTCGTGTGGTTCGGGGGCTTGCTGGGGGGCGCCATCGGGGTGTGCCTATGGGCTCGCTGGCGCGGCTTCTTGGAGGCGCGGATGTTCGACGCCGCGGCGCCCGGACTCGCGATCGGCTACGCGATCGGGCGGGTCGGCTGCCAGCTCTCGGGCGACGGCGACTACGGCACGACGACCGATGCGCCGTGGGGCATGGCCTACCCCGACGGCACCGAGCCGACGAACGAAGAGGTGCATCCGACGCCCGTGTTCGAAACGCTTGCGATGGGGCTCGTAGCGCTCGTCCTGTGGAATCTGCGCGACCGCTTCCAGCCGGGTGTTCTGTTCGCCCTCTACCTCGTGTTGGCGGGTCTGGAGCGGCTGCTGATCGAGTTCATCCGCCGTAACGACACGGTGTTCGCGGGCCTGACCCAGCCTCAGCTCGTGAGCATCGCCCTGATCGCGCTCGGGGCCGCGCTGATCATCCGTCTGCGCGACGCGCCCGGTCGGCCGCGGACCGCCTGAGGCCCGGCAGCGCGGCGCCGACGGCAGCGGCGAGGCAGAGAGCCAGCGCCACCGACGCACCGGCCGCGGTGCTCAGATGATGCGAGGCGTAGATGCCCGTGACGCCCGCCATGACGGCGATCACGGCGCCCGCCGCCATCGCGGCCCCGGGTGTCGGCGCGTGTCGGCGAACCGCCACCGAGGGCGCCACCAGGACGGCCAGCACCAGCAGGCTCCCGAGCCCCTGCACGGCCACCGCCAGGGCCGCGGCGAGGAGCCCGAAGAGGGCAACTCGCACGCGGGCGGGCGCGACGCCGAGCGTCGAGGCGCCGGCGGGATCGAATGCCACCGCGCTCAGCGGGCGATGCAGGAGGGCCAGCGCGACGCCCCCCACCAGTGCCAGCACGCCGGCTGCGATCAGGTCGGAATCGCTCACGCCCAAGAGGTCGCCGAACAGCAGCTCCTCGAGCCGCGCGGGCGCGTCCGGCGAGAGCGCCAGCAGGGCGCCGAGGCCGAAGGCGCCGGTCACCACGACCGCCGTCGCCGTATCCGAGCCGATCCGCTCGTCGCGGCCGGCGACCGCCACGAGCGCCGCGGCGACCGCGACGCCCGCGCCCGCTCCGAGCAGGAGTGGCAGGCCGGCGAGCGAGGCAAGCACCAACCCCGGCAGCAGGCCGTGCGATAGCGACTCGGCGGGATAGCTCAGGCGGTAGCTGGTGATCCAGAACGAGAGCGCGCCGCACAGGCCGCCGACGAGCCCGACCTCGAGCAACGCCCGTCGGTCGATCCCGGATCGCAACGGGTCGAGGAGGAGGTCCAGAGGGTCCATCTAGTGCTCGTGGTGGCCGACGGCGATCGCCCGTACCGGGGTGCCATCCCCCTCGATCACCACGATCTCGGCGCCGTATGTGCGCTCGAGTATCTGCCTCGTGAGCGCGGCGGCAGGCGGCCCGAACGCGATCTGGCGGCGGTTGAGGCACAGCACGCGGTCGAACATGCGCGCGCCCTCGACATCATGGGTGGACACGAGCAGCGTGCGACCCTCGGCGCGGAGCTCGCCGAAGAGACTGCCGATCCTCTCGGCGCTCGCGGGGTCGATACCGCTGAGGGGCTCATCGAGCAGCAGCACGCGCGCGTCCTGCGCGAGCGCCCGGGCTATCAGCACGCGCTGGCGCTGGCCGCCCGACAGCTCTCCGAAGCGCACGTTGGCGATGTCGGCGAGGCCCACGCGCTCGAGTGCGTCGAGGGCTGCGCGCCGTTCGGCGGACCGTGCCGGCAGCCACCAGCGCCCACGGGCGAGGGTGCCCATCAGCGCGACGTCGAGGGCGCTCACGGGGAAGTCGAGCCGGGCGCGCTCGGACTGTGCCACGTAGGCCGGGCGGCCGGCGACCTCGAGCGCGCCCACCAGCGGCGTAAGCTCCCCGGTGAGCGCGCGCAGAAGGGTCGTCTTGCCACCGCCGTTGGGGCCCAGCACGCAGAGCGACGTGCCCACCTCGGCCGTGAAGTCGAGCCCCGCGAGCACGGGTGTCGTGCCATAGCCGACCGCCACGCCCCGGACGGAGACCGCCGCGGCGGTCATGTCGTCCCCCCCGCGACGGGCGTCGGTCGCAGATGCGGCGCGAGCGCGCAGATGCCGTACGCAGACGCCCCCACAACGGCGACCGCAGGCCCGGGCGGCACGTCGAGCCAGAGCGCCGCGTAGAGCCCCAGCAGCGCCTGACCGGCGGCGATGGCCACCGACGCCACGAGCAGCCCCCGGACGCTCCGGGTCATCACCCTCGCGATCGCCGCCGGGACGGCCAGGAGCGAGGTGACGAGAAGGGCCCCGACGGCCGGCAGAGCCGCTGCCGCCACCAGCGCGACCAGCGCCAGCAGAGCCAGGTCGACCCGCGCCAGGGGCAACCCGAGCACGGTGGCTCCTGACGGGTCGAATGCGGCCGCGGTCCATACCCGCCCGAGCAGGAGCGCGGCGGCGAGCGAGAGCAGCGCCGCCGCGCCGGCGAAGAGCAGGTCGCCGCCGTCGAGCGCGAGCGCGGATCCGAACAGGAGTCGGTCCACCGACGCACCCGACTCGAACACGTCGCTGGCCAGCACCACACCGCCGCCCAGCGCGGCGACGAGCACCAGGGCGGTGGCGGCATCGTCCGCGTCGCGCTCCCGCCGGGCGGCGCGCTCGGTGGCCCCGGCGTAGCCGAGGGCCACCGCGGTAGCGGCCAGTCTCGGGCTCAGTGAAGCGGCCTCCGCCACCACCACGCCCGGGAACGTTGCGGTGCCGACCGCGTGCGAGAAGAACGCCAGTCGCCGGAGGACGACGAACGCCCCGGTCACGCCCCCGGCCACCGCGAGCAGTGCCAGCTCCGCGAGCGCGGTCCGTGTGGCGCGCAGCTCGTAGAGATCGGCGGGGTGGGGAAGGGCGGTCAACGCGTCCATGCTCAGCAGGGAGACTAAATGAGATTGATTCTCACCAAGCTCCCGGGGTGTGAAGGACGGTGCGGATCTGCCGATAGGAGTGGGGAACGATGCAGCTGTTATGCGAGCGTCGCGGGCCTACATCGCGGGACTGGGGACCACGAGCGTGCTGGTCTGCTCGGCACTGGTCATGCTCATGCTGGGAAGCGCGTTCCTGGCGTTCACGGGATGGCCCGGGATAGGTGCGCTGGAGGACTTCGGCAGCGTGGTGCTCGGCGAGCCCCCGGATGACTCCTCAGAGGCCGGGCCCGCCAGGCGCGGCGACCGGGCCGCCGCCAGGAAGGTCGACCGCGCACGCCGCGGCTCCCGCCCGTCCCGCGCGGTCGCTGGCTTGGGCGCGCCAACCGCCTCGCCGCGATCCGACGCTCCCCGCGCGCCGACCGGGCAGCCCCAGCCCCCAAGCCCTGGACGACCCGACATCCGCGGCGCGCCCGCGCCGGCGCCGCCCAACCGCACGGGCCTGGGCACTCCGACGTCGTCCACACCGGTGAGGGCTCCCGCGGGCACGCCGGCGAGCCGGAGCCTGACCGGCGATCTGGCCGACACGACAGGCGGGATGACCGACGGACTCGGGTCGACCGTGGGCGGCTTGAGCCCCGAGTTTGGGCGCGGCGTGACGAACACCGGCCGTACGCTCTCGGGCCTGCTGCGCGGGCTCGGCGGGTCGCGCTAACGGGCGAGGGCCCGCTCGATGAAGCGCACCGAGATGCCCTGCACCTCGGCATCGTGCTGTAGCGAGCGGTGGTGCCCACCGGGGAAGACGAGCAGGCGCTTCGGCTCCCGCGCCACGGCTTCCAGCTCCTCGCTCACCGTGTAGGGCACCTGCTCGTCACCGCGAGCGTGCAGCAGCATCAGCGCGGTGGCCGGGCCCAGCGACGCCACGGCCGCATAGGTGTCGAGCGACTCGAGCCACGGCTCGAGTCCCTCGCGGTCGACCGCGAAGTCGCTCAGGTTGCCCGACCGAAGCCCCCGCAGCAGGAGCGCTTCGGGAGCTGGGCAGATGGCGACCACGGCGGCGACGTCCTGGCGCGCAGCGGCGGCGTGAAGGGCGTACAGCCCACCCATGCTCGATCCCCTGAGCGCAATCAAAGGGGCGTGCTCGCGCAGCCGATCGCACATGGCGAGGGCATCGTCGAGCGCACCCGGCCCGAACGCCCCACCGGACCTGCCGTGCCCGCGCGCGTCATAGGCCAATGCGGCGAGGCCGTGTGCGCGGCAGAGTCGGCCGAAGTCGAAGTGGCTTTCCTTCGCGGAGCCGGCGCCGTGCAGGATCACCACACCGCCCGCGGGTTCGGTGTCCGGCTTGAAGAGCGCGTACGCGAGTCCGTCGTGCGTGCCCAGCTCAGGCGGCGCCGGGGGGTCGTGCTTCATAATCGCGCAGCCTATGGCCGGCGAGGACACCGAGCAGGCGCTTGCCGAGGCCGGGGGGGAACGCCTGCCCGGCGGGCTCTCGCGCGTCTATCCGCTCGGGACTCGGCTGAACGCGGCCCGTCGGCTGGAGGTCGGAGGCTGCGACGCCCTCGAGTTGGCGCGCGAGTTCGGGACTCCCGCGTACGTCTACGCTGAGGACGACATGCGCGAGCGCGCGCGGACCACGGTCGCGGCTTTCGCCGAGCGCAGGTCGAGCTTCGAGATCCTCTACGCGAGCAAGGCGTTCCCGTGCACCGCGGCCATGCGCCTGTTCGCCGAGGAGGGACTGTCCTGCGACGTGGCGACCGGCGGCGAGCTGCACCTGGCGCTGCGCGGCGGATTCGCTCCGGAGCGGATCCACATGCACGGTAACAACAAGTCCGAGGCCGACCTCGAGGCGGCGCTCGAAGCCGGGATCGGGCACATGATCGTCGACTCCCTCGACGAGATCGATCGGCTCGAGCGAGTCGCGCAAGGCAGACCCCAGCGCGTCCTGCTCCGCGTGACGCCGGGGATCGAGCCGGAGACCCACCGCGCGATCCGGACCGGGCAGGAGGACTCGAAGTTCGGCCTGCCGATGCGCGACGTCGAGCGCGCCCTCGAGCGTTGCGCGCTCGCCGGGCTCGAGGTGCGCGGTCTGCACGCGCACATCGGCTCGCAGGTGTTCGACACGGACGTGTACGAGTCGCTGGCGGACGTCCTGCAGGGGATAGGCGAGTACCCGCTGATCAACCTGGGCGGAGGCTTCGCGATCGCGTACACGCGCGACGACCGGCCGCCGCCCGCGTCGGAGTACGCCGAGGCGATGCTCTCCCACGTTCCGGCCGAGATGAAGGTGCTCTGCGAGCCGGGCCGCTCGCTTGTGGGGAACGCGGGCGTGACCCTCTACACCGTGGGCACCGTGAAGGAGATCCCGGGCGTGCGCACCTACGTCGCCGTCGACGGGGGGATGGCCGACAACATCAGGCCGATGCTCTACGGCGCCGTCTACGAAGCGGACATCGTTGACCGCATCGGTGACGCCACCGCCTGTCGCATCGTGGGCATGCACTGCGAGTCGGGCGACGTGCTGGTGTCGGAGGGATCGCTGGAGGACCCACGTCCGGGCGACGTGCTCGCGATGCCCGCGACCGGCGCCTACGGCCACGCGATGGCCAGTAACTACAACGCCGTGCCGCGGCCCCCGGTGGTCTTCTGCCGCGACGGCGACGCCCGCGTGGTCGTGCGCCGCGAGACCGTCGACGACCTCACGCTCCGTGACGCCTGAGGGTGGCCCCTTCCGGGTCGGGCTGCTCGGCCACGGCACGGTCGGGGCGGCGTTCGAAGAGCTGCTTGCAAGCCGGGCCGAGGCGATCGAGGGTGAGGTCGGCCGGCGGCCCGAGCTGTCGGGGGTGCTGACGCGCAGCCGCGGTGACTTCGACGACATCCTCGCCCGCAGCGACCTGATCGTCGAGCTGATTGGCGGCACCGATCCCGCGCTCCCATACGCGCTCGAGGCGATCCGGGCGGGCAAGCATTTCGTCACGGCCAACAAACAGCTGGTGTCCCGCCATGGGGAAGAGCTGTTCGCGGCGGCTGGGGAGGCCGGCGTCCAGCTGCGCTTCGAGGCGGCGGTGGCGGGGGTGGTGCCGGCTATCCGCGTGATCTCCGAGACGCTGGCGGCCGCCCACATCGACCGCGTGCACGGGATCGTCAACGGCACGACCAACTTCATCCTCACCGCCATGGCCCGGACGGGCGCCTCCTACGAGGACGCGTTGGGCGAGGCCCAGGCGCTGGGGTACGCCGAGGCCGACCCCACCGAGGACGTCACCGGCGTCGACGCCGCTGCCAAGATGGCGATCCTCGCACGGCTGGCGTTCGGCGCGCCCGTGCATGTGGACGATGTCCCGCGCGAGGGCATCGAGCGGATCACCAGCGACGACATCGCCTACGCCAAGGAGCTCGGCCTCTCGCTCAAGCTGATCGGCAGCGCCGAGCGCGTCGACGGCGGCGTCGCGGTGGCCGTCTACCCGGCCTTCCTCTACGGCGGCCATCCGCTGGCCGCCGTCAACGGTTCGTTCAACGCCGTCACGATCGAGTCTCCCGCGATCACCGAGATCACCCTCTCGGGCCCGGGCGCCGGGGGCAGCCAAACCGCGTCGGCAGTGCTGGGCGACGTGATCTCGGCCATGATCCCGCCGCCGTTCAGCCCGCCGCCGGCGCAGCCCGTGGAGCTGGTGACCAACCGCGAGTCGGCCTTCTATCTGCACGTAGAGGTCGCCGACCGGCCGGGCGTGCTCGCCCAGGTGGCCGAGATCCTCGGGCTGCAGGGCGTGTCGATCAAGTCGGTCGTTCAGAAGGGGCTCGGGGACGACGCGCGCCTCTCGCTCGTGATGCACCCGGTGCTCGAGTCGAAGTTCCGCGCGGCGGTCGACCTCATCGCCAGGCTCGATTTCGTGCGGTCGGAGCCGAGGGTGATACGTGTGCTCGAAGAAGTGTTCGAGTGACAAGCCGCCAGTCCCCAGTCCCCAGTCCCCAGTCGACCGTCGACGGTCGACAGTCGACAGGGTGAGCCTCTGGCGGTATTCGGAGCGGCTGCCCGTCGAGCCGCTGGTGACTCTCGACGAGGGGGATACGCCGTTGGTCCGGGCGCCCGTGGTGTCCGAGTTGGCCGGCTGCGAGGTATGGCTCAAGCTCGAGGGGGCGAATCCGACCGGTTCGTTCAAGGATCGGGGGATGACGGTGGCGGTGTCGGCGGCGGTGCGCGAGGGAGCGGAGGCGGTGGTCTGCGCCTCGACCGGCAACACCGCGGCGAGCGCGGCGGCATACGCGGCGCGGGCGGGGCTGAGGGGCGTGGTGATCGTGCCCGAGGGCAAGATCGCCACCGGCAAGCTGGCCCAGGCCCTGATGCACGGTGCGCGTGTGATCGCGCTGCGCGGCAACTTCGACCAAGCACTCGCACTCGTGCGCGAGCTTGCCGACCGCCACCCGATCGCGCTCGTGAACTCCGTGAACGAGTTCCGGATCGAGGGTCAGAAGACGGGCGCATTCGAGGTCTGCGATCAGCTCGGCGATCCTCCGGACGTGCTCTGCATCCCGGTCGGCAACGCGGGCAACGTGACCTCCTGGTGGCGCGGCTTCGGCGAGCTCGGCCACGCTCCGCGACTGCACGGCTACCAGGCCGCCGGCGCCGCCCCGCTCGTGACTGGCGCGCCCGTGGAGCGCCCCGAGACCGTGGCCTCCGCGATCCGGATCGGCAACCCCGCCCGGTGGGAGGACGCGATGGACGCCTTCACCTCCTCGCGCGGGGAGGTGCGCGCGGTGACCGACGAGCAGATCCTCGACGCCTACTCGCTGCTCGCCTCGCGGGAGGGGGTGTTCTGCGAGCCCGCCTCCGCGGCTTCGGTGGCCGGGCTGCTGGCCAACGGCGCGGACGGACGGGTCGTGTGCGTGCTCACCGGGCATGGACTGAAGGACCCGCAGACGGCCATGAACCGCGCCGCGCCGGTGATCCCGTGCGAGCCGGACATCGACGCCGTCGAGCGCGCGGTGATGGAGGCGCCTTGAACCGCCGCCGGCTGGTGCGCGTGCCCGCCTCGTCGGCCAACCTCGGCCCGGGATACGACGTGCTGGCCGCCGCGCTTTCGCTGACCCTCGAGCTGGAGGTCGAGGAGACCGGCGCCTTCTCCGTCGAGTGCGACGTGCCGGGGGTTCCGCTCGACCGCTCCAACCTGTGCGTCCGCGCATTCGAGGCCCTGCGCCCCGCCGACGGGCTTGCGTTCCGGATCCGATCCGAGATCCCGCCGTCCGCCGGCCTGGGGTCCAGCGCGGCGGCGATCGTGGCCGGGCTGGCGGCTGCCGATCACATGTACGAGCTCGACGCGCCGATCCTCGAGCTGGCGCGCTCGCTCGAGGGCCACCCGGACAACGTTGCCGCAGCGCTGCTCGGCGGCTTCGTGGTGTGCGCTGACGACGAGCCGGCCCGGCTCGACCCGCCGCCGGGCCTCGAGGGTGTCGTGGCGATCCCGCCGGAGCCCGTGCTCACCTCCCAAGCGCGTGCGGCGCTTCCCGCCGAGGTGCCGATCGAGGACGCCGTGCACAACGTGGCACACGCGTCGCTGCTGATGCTCGGGCTGGTCACGGACGACTTCTCTCTGATCGGGCGCGGGCTCGCCGATCGCCTCCACCAGGATCGCCGCGCCCATCTCTATCCGCGCGCGATGGAGCTAGTGGGCAACGCGCAGGATGTGGGGGCGGTCGGCGCGACGATCTCGGGAGCTGGGCCGACCGTCCTGTTCTGGTGTCACTGGGAGCAGACCGGCGGGGTCCTCGGCGCCCTTCGGACCGGGGCGGCGGACTGCGACGTGCGCCGCGTGACCTTCGCGCCGGGCGGAGCAGACGTGAGCGGGATCGAATGACCGTCGAGGCGGCCGGGGGCGTGGTCGTGCGCGGGCCCGAAGGGCAGCGCGAGGTGTGCGTGGTCCACCGCCCGCGCTACGACGACTGGAGCCTGCCGAAGGGCAAGCTCGACGCCGGCGAGACCTTCGAGGAGGCCGCCCTGCGGGAGGTGGAGGAGGAGACCGGCCTGCGCGGCTCGCTGGTGCGCGAGCTGCCGAGCACGCGGTACCGAGACAACAAGAACCGGCCCAAGATCGTGCGCTACTGGGTGATGGAGGCGGAGGGAGGCGAGTTCGAGCCCAACGACGAGGTCGACGAGCTGCGCTGGCTGCCCCTTGACGAGGCCGCCGAGACGCTCACCTACGAGCGCGACCGCGAGCTGCTGGCGGGCCTGCGGGGCTGACCTACGCCGCTGCCCGCGCCGGCTCCGGCGGCACCCGGTCGGCCCACGGCTGGGCCTCCTCGAGCTGGCGGCAGACCTGCAGCAGCAGCCCTTCGCCCGCCGGCTGGCCAGCAAGCTGGACCGCGACGGGCAGGCCGTCGTCGCCCTGGTAGAGCGGCACGGAGATCGCGGGCTGTCCGCTCACGTTGAACGGCGCGGTGTAGGGCGTGAACTCGCCCGACTTCTTGAACTCGTACGCGGGGTTCTCGCCCATCGGGTCGATCTCGCCGTGGCGGACGGGGCGCTTGGCGAGCCCCGGCGTGAGCACCAAGTCGTACTCCTGCCACATCGACATGAATCCACGCGAGAACGCCTGCAGCTGCACGAGGGCGGCGAGATACTCCGGGGCCTTGACCTTGATGCCCTCGGTGTAGAGCCACCAGCTCAGCGGCTCCACGTCCTCTTCCTTCGCCTCCCTGCCGGTCACCAGCGACCCGTGCATGACCGACGTCGCGATGTTGGCGGCCCACAGAATGCTGAAGACCGGGAGCAGGTCGACGTCCTTCCATGGCGCCGGCACCTCTTCGACCTCGTGCCCGAGGTCGGCGAGCAGCGCGGCGGCGTCGCGCGCGCCGCGCTCGGCGATCGGGTCCAGCTCGCCCTCGATCGGCATGTCGAACGTGAGCGCGATCCGCAGCTTGCCGGGATCTCGCTCGGCGGTCTCCGCGAACGGCTCCGGTGGGGGCGGCGCCCAGGTCGCGTCGCCGTGCTCCGGTCCCTCCATCAGGTCCAGCAGGGCCGCGGCGTCCGCGGTCGTGCGGGTTACAACGCCGTCCGTGGACAGGAAGTGGTCGCCCAGGTCGGGCGCGCGCGAGATCCGGCCGCGCGCGGGCTTGAGCCCCACCAGCCCGCAGCACGCAGCGGGGATCCGGATCGACCCGCCGCCGTCGCTGGCGTGCGCAACCGGCACGCACCCTGACGCGACCGCGCCGGCCGAGCCGCCGCTCGAGCCGCCGGTCGTGCGCTCGGGGTCCCACGGATTGCGCGCCGGCCCGAAGCGCCGCGGCTCGGTCACCGGCAGGATGCCGAACTCGGGGGTCTGGGTCTTGCCGACGATCACGAACCCCGCGTCCTTGAAGCGGCGCACCAGTCCGTAGTCGTAGTCGGGGGTGTGCTCGCCGAGCAGGTCCGATCCGTGCGCCGAACGCAGGCCGGCGATGGGGGCGAACAGGTCCTTGATGGCGATCGGCACGCCCGCGAACGGGCGCTCGTCGCCCGGTTCCACCGCGTCGGCGGCCGCCAGCGCGTTGTCCGCGTCGAGCAAGGTCCAGTGATTCAGCGACTCGGTCGCCTCGATGCGCGCGAGCGAGGCCTCGACCAGCTCCCGCGAGCTGACCTCGCCCTCGCGGACCATCCGCGCCAGCTCGACTGCGGGCTTGCGGAGGAGATCGCTCACGCGCCTACCCTACGCTGGCACCAGCTCGGCGCGCAACTCGGCCAGCCGGGAGCGCTCGGAGCCCCACCCGAGGCGGTCGAGCACCTCGTCCGCGAGCATCAGGTAGTCGGAGCCCAGGTCGGGGCGGTGCTCGAGGATCGAGATCCCGCGCTCGGCCGACTCCGCGTAGGCGACCGAGCGGCGGATCACGGAGGAGAAGACCTTGTCGCCGAAGCGCTCCTTGAGCTGCGTGTGGGCCTCGCGCGCGTGAATCGTGCGCATGTCCGCGATGTTCAGCACCACGCCGAGCCAGTCGAGGTCGGGGTGCAGGCTCTCCTTGGCCAGCTCGACGACCTCGAGCGCCTGCTCGACGCCCTGGAGCGAGAAGTACTCCGCCTCGCTGGTGATGAGGGCGTGGTCGCCTGCCACCAGCGCGTTGACGGTCAACAGCCCGAGCGAGGGCGGGCAGTCGACGAGGATCAGGTCGTAGCGGCGCCCGGGCTCGCGCAGCGCGCGCCGCAGCGTCATCTCCCTGCCCATCTTGCCGCTCAGCACAAGCTCGGTTTCCGCCAGTCCCAGGTTGGCGGGCAGCACGTCGTCGTGGATGGCGTCAACGGCCTTCGCGCGCCCCGCCAGCACGTCCGCGATCGTCGGGTCGGCATCGGCGGGCACGTCGAAGTAGTCGGAGAGGTTGCCCTGTGGGTCCAAGTCCACGGCCAAGACGGCGAGACCCGTGCGGCGGAGCACGTCGCACAGCGTCCGGGCCGCGGTGGTCTTCCCGGTGCCCCCCTTCTGCGACAGGATCGTGATCGTCGTGGCCATTCGGCGCAGCGTAGTCAGCGCCGCCGGATCGCGACCGCTCCGCCGGCAGACGGCCGCTATTTGCGGGTTTTTGCCTGAGTGCGGGTGCCGTCGCCGCGCCGGAACAGGCAATCCACCGGACTCGGGGGTACTATTGCCCAGCCAATCCCGTCGCGCGCCCGCTCGAAGAAGGCGCGGAATCCGAGGAGGTAAACGCATGTCGCAACCCGCCCCCGAGCGCCGCCCACAGCGCTTCTCGCCTACCCGGGCCTACCGTCCGCTGCGCGCCCCTCGCACGGTCGAGGACAAGGACGCCTGCGGCATCTACGCGTCGGTCAACAAGGACGCGACTCCCACCCACGAGGCAGTCCAGACCGCGCTCGTCGCGCTTGAGAAGATGCTCCACCGCGCCGGCAACGTGGACGGCGAGGGCGACGGCTGCGGCATGCTCGTGGATCTGCCGCGCAAGATCTGGGCGGAGGAGGTCCGCGCGGGCGGCCACGCACCTCGGCTCGCGCTCGACGAGCGCTTCGCCGTCGTCCATGTCCTCATCCCCCGCACCGGCAATCGCGTGGCTGGGATTCAGGAGCGCGCCCGAGAGCTGATGAGCAAGATCGGCCTGCGCGTCCTGGCGGAGCGCGAGAACGTGGTCGACTCGTCCGCTCTCGGCCCGGGCGCACGCGAGGAGGAGCCCGTCTTCTGGCAGGTCGGCGGCCTGATCGAGGACCCCAAGCTCTGCTTCGAGCTGACACTCCAGCTCGAGGAGGCGTTCGACGTGCACGTTGCCTCGTGCTCGACGCAGACGGTCGTCTACAAGGTCCTGGGCGCCCCCGCGGTGCTGGGGCGCTACTACCCCGACCTGCACGACCCGCGCGCCGAGACCGTCTCGCTGCTAGGCCACAACCGCTACTCGACCAACACCTGGCCGTCGTTCAAGCGTGTACAGCCCTTCGGCGTGCTGGGGCACAACGGCGAGATCAACACGATCGCCCGGTTGCGCCAGGAGGCGCGGATGCTCGGCGTGCCGATCCATGAGGACGGCTCGGACTCCCAGGACCTGAGCCGCACGATCGAGGCGCTGATCTACCGCCACGGCCTGACGCTCGTCGAGGCGCTCGAGCTGGCCCTCCCGCCGATCGTGAACGAGGTGAAGAGCCTGCCGCCGGACCTGCGCGGCTTCTACATGTACCTGCGCCAGGCGTTCGGGCCATTCGCGCAAGGCCCCGTCGCCCTGATCTCGCGCTTCGAGGACGAGTGCGTGTTCTCGGTCGATGCCCTCGGCCTGCGCCCGCTGTGGCAGCTCGAGACCGGCGATGCATTCGTGTTCTCCTCCGAGCCGGGCGTGGTGGCGGTGGCCGACCTGGTCTCCGAGCCCAAGCCGCTGGCCCCGGGCGAGAAGGTGCTCGTTGCGGTCGACCGCGGCGAGCGGGAAACCGTTCGCCACGACCATGGCGAGCTCCAGGCCATCTGCGCCGAGCGCTGGCGCAAGCGGGTCGCCGCGGACATCGACGACTACGCGTACGCCGGGGCGATCCTGACCGGCGGGCCGCTCTCGGGCGCGGAGATCCCCGGCTATACCAGCGCCGGCCCGTCGGAGCCGGTGAAGGTCGAGGACCGCGTGCTAGGCGGGTTCGGCTGGCAGCGCGACGACATGAAGCTCGTACAGCAGATGGCCGCCACCGGCCAGGAGCCCATCGGCTCGCTCGGATACGACGGACCGCTGGCCTGCCTGTCGCCCGAGCGCCAGAACCTGGCCGACTACTTCAAGGAGTCGGTGGCGGTGGTGACCAACCCCGCGATCGACCGCGAGCGCGAGGTCGAGCACTTCTCCTGCCGCGCGGTGCTGGGCTCCCGTCCTGCCCTGTCGGAGGTCGGCGGGGAGGCCTCGACCGTGGAGGTCGCGTTCCCGGTGCTCTTCGGCGGGCACGACAACCTCGCCCCGCTGTCTGACGAGACCTACCGTGGCATCGCTCACGAGCACAAGACATTTTTGCTCGAGGACCTGTGGGAGGCCTTTCGCGGGCGCAACGCGGTGCTCGACATCTCGTGCCTGGAGTCCGAGAACACGCGCGGCGCGATCGAACGGCTCAAGCAGGAGGCCACCACCGCGGCGCGCGGGGGCGCCGAGCTGCTCGTGCTCAGCGACCGCACCGCCTACGAGGGCGACCGCCGCTATCTCGACCCGCATCTGGCGTTGGCCGCGGTCGACCTGGCGTTGCGGGAGCACTTCGTCAAGGAGGGTGAGATCAACCTGCGCCGGCGCTGCGGCGTCGTTCTGCGCTCGGCGGCGATACGCAACGTTCACGACGTGGTCCTCGCGCTTGGGCTGGGCGCGGATGCCGTGTGCCCGTACGCCATGGTCGAGGTCTCGCTCGTGGACGACTACCGCACCGACGTGAGCAACCTGGCGGCGGCGCTGCGAAAGGGCGTCGAAAAGGTGATCTCGACGATCGGCATCCACGAGGTGCGCGGCTACGCGCGGCTGTTCTCCTCCATTGGGCTCAAGCCGGAGCTCACCGCGATCTTCGACACCCCCGCCTACTTCGGCTCGAAGGATGGCGGCACGGGCTTCGCCGAGCTTGACGCAGACGGCGACGAGCGGATGCGGGTGCTGGCCGGCGACACGGAGTCGAAGCCGGCCAAGACCTTCCGTTTCTACCCCAAGGTCTACAAGGCCGCGGTCGCCGCGGCCAACGGGACGGGCGACTTCGCCGAGTACTCCGAGAAGGTGCGCGAGCTCGAGCTCGAGCAGCCGATCTCGCTGCGCCACATCCTCGACCTCGAGTCCGATCGCGAGCCGATTCCCACCGAGCAGGCGGACCCGGGCGTGGGCCTACACGACTATCCGATCGTGATCTCCTCGATGAGCTTCGGCTCCCAGGGCGAGATCGCCTATCGGGCGTACGCGGAGGCCGCCAAGCGGGCCAACATCATCGCCATGAACGGCGAGGGCGGCGAGATCCAGGACATGTACGGCAAGTACCCCCTGTGGCGCGGCCAGCAGGTGGCGTCGGGCCGGTTCGGCGTGACGAGCGAGATGCTCAACTCGTCCTACCTCGTGGAGATCAAGATCGGTCAGGGCGCCAAGCCGGGCGAGGGCGGACACCTGCCTGGCAAGAAGGTCACGGCCAAGGTCGCGCAGGCCCGTAACGCCACCGAGGGCACCGACCTGATCTCACCCTCCAACAACCACGACCTCTACTCGATCGAGGACCTGGCGGAGCTGATCGACGAGCTCAAGACGGCGAACCCGGACGTGCGCGTCTCCGTGAAGGTGCCAGTGGTGCCCAACATCGGCACGATCGGCGTGGGCATCGCCAAGGCCGGGGCCGACATGATCACCCTGTCCGGCTTCGAGGGCGGCACGGGCGCTGCGCGCTCGCACGCGCTGCGTCACGTGGGGCTGCCGTCGGACATCGGCACCCGCGCAGTGCACCTGGCCCTGATGGAGGCGGGCATCCGCAACCGCGTCGAGATCTGGGCGGACGGCGGCTACCGCCACGCCTGGGACATCATCAAGCTGCACTGCCTGGGCGCCAACCGCGTCGGCTTCGGCACGCTCGCGATGGTCTCCCTCGGCTGCACGATCTGCCGCGGCTGCCAGCTCGACACCTGCCACGTCGGCATCGCCACACAGATCGAGGACAAGGCCGAGGCCGACCTCAAGGGGCTCAAGAAGTTCACCCCACAGGAGTTCGAGCGCTCTGCCGAGAACAGCGCGCGCTTCTTCGGCGCGATGGGCGAGGAGGTGCGCGAGCTCACGGCGCAGCTCGGCTACGAGCGCACGCAGGACCTCGTGGGGCGGTCGGACCTGCTGGTTCAGTCCCGGGCGGCGGCCAAGGTCGACGTCACAGAGATGATCAAGCCGCTCGAGGAGATGCTCGACCTCGAGCCGCTCGACCTGCCGTTGGTCGAGGACGCGCGGGAGGCGGCCGGGCTGATCTGCGCACGGCCGATCAGGATGCAGGCGAAGGAGGCCTCTCCGGCACTGGCCGCGCTCTCGGGCGACATCGCCCCTGGCACGATCGTGCGCAAGGACTGGGACGAGCCCGCAGACGCGCACGACCGCGTGCTGGGCACGGAGCTGGCGGGTGAGATCGCGCGCATGCGCATCTTCGACGGCGGCCCGCCTGCCACCGACGACACGCTCGCGCAGCTGCACTTCAACGGCGGCTCGGTCGCCGGCCAGGGCTTCGGCGCCTTCAACGTGTACGGGCTGGACATCACCGTCGAGGGCGGCGCGCAGGACGGCGTGGCCAAGACCATGCTCGGCGGGAAGGTCTCGATCCTCAAGGGCAAGAACCGCCTCGGAAAGCGGGTCAATGGGTCGGTCGGCAAGTCCTTCGCCTACGGAGCCCAGCGCGGCCGTCTGTTCGTGCAGGGCTCCGCCGACTCGCGCTTCTGCATCCGCCTCTCGGGGGCCGACGTGGTGATCGGCGGCGAGCCCGAGCAGCCGATCGACGACTCGCTGGGCTGCATGGCCGACCGCGCCAACATCAAGGGCTTCGCGTTCGAGTACATGACCAACGGCCGCGCGGTGGTGATGGGCGACCCGGGCCCGTGGATGTGCGCCGGGCAGACGGGCGGTCGCGTCTACCTGCGGATCAACGACGAGTGGAACCTCGACCGCGAAGCGCTCGAGCGGCGCAAGGGCAAGGGCGCCAAGATCGAGATCCGCGAGCTGGACGCCGAGGGCGTGCTCGACGTGCAGGAGCTGCTGGGCCACTATTGCGAGGAGCTACGGGCCACCGGGCAAGAGGAGGAAGGGGAGCGGGTGATGGCGCTAGCCGCCGACGCCCAGTCCAACTTCGTCATGTCGATTCCCGAGAAGCAGCAGACGGATCCGTCGATCTCGACGGAGTAGGGCTCGATTCATCTCAGGCGCGCGGCAGCGCGCCTCGCTGCCATCATTCGGCTCGTGCCCGCGGCGCGCCCCTTGACGGCCGGCCGGCGTCGCCGCCGGGCGGGTGTCGCGCTTGTGGTCGGGGCGGCGCTACTGCTGGCCGCCGCTGCTGTCTGTGGCTATGCGCGGTCCGCTCTCGTGGACGACCGCGAGTTCAGTTACCGCGTCGCGTCCGCACTGGACGACGAGGACTTCCGCGCGGTCTTGGCCGACCGCATGGTGAACGAGCTCACGCGCAGCGTCGCTCCGGATGTCCTGGCGGTTCGCCCGCTCGCCGTGCCGGCGCTCGCGGCCCTCTCCGACACGCCCCCGTTCCGGCGGCTGTTCACGCGCGCGATCGCCCAGCGCCATCGAGCCCTCACCAACGGCGAGTCGACGTTCGCGTTCGAGCTGCCGCTCGGAGAGGGGCCGGTGATCGAGTCGCTGCGCAGCGTCTCACCGCGAGTGGCCAATGCCGTTCCGGCGGACCTCACCGTGCCGGTCCTGCGGCTCGACCCGCGCGAGTTCGAGCTCGAGGGTGCCCGCCTGCTCGTCGACCTCGCCGACTGGTGGTGGCCGCTGCTGATCGCCGCCGTGCTTGCGCTGATCGGATGCGGCCTGCTGGCGGGCGGGGTGCGCGCCGCGGTGGTGTACGTGGGCGCGGCGATCGCGGGCGCCGGGCTGCTCGTGGTCGTCGGCGTCGCCGGGCTCGGCGAGTTCGTGGTCTCGCACGCGGCGCACGCGGCGGATCTGAGCGACGAGCCCGAGCGCGGAGCGGTGCGTGCGCTTTGGTCGGCGCTCTTCGGTGACCTCCTTTCGGCGGCGCTGATCGCGGCCCTCACGGGCACCATCGTCGCGGCCTTGGCGGCGCAAGAGCTCTCCACGCGCGCCCTCGCCGCCACGTGGGAGCGGACGCAGTCGTTGGTGCGCTCGCCGAGTCCGGCGGCGCGGTGGGCGCGGGCGGTCGTTCTGGTCGCGCTCGGGGCGACGTTCGTCCTCGAGCCGACTCTGGGAGGGCGGATCGTGCTGGTGGTTGCGGGCGGCCTGCTCGTGCTGATCGGGGTGGCGCAGGTGTCCGGAGGCGCGCGGGAACGCCCCGCAACCGCGGCGCCCACGGCCGCGCCGCCGATGCGCGTGGCCGCCGCGGTCGGCGCGGTGGTGCTGGTGGCGGGGGTCGCGCTTGCGCTCGTTCTGCCCTCGCCCGGCGCCGCGCCCGTGGAGAGCGCCGAGTCGGCCGAGGGCTGCAACGGGTCGGCCGCGCTCTGTGATCGCCGACTGAACGAGGTCGTGTTTCCGGGTACGCACAACTCGTATGCGGCGGCCGACGAAGAAGGGTGGTTCTTCGCGAATCAGCGCTACGGAATAGCCCGCCAGCTCAGCGACGGGATCCGCGCGTTCCTGATCGACGTGCACTACGGCGTCACCGGCGAGCGCGGGCGTGTTCGAACCGACCTCGCCTACGAGGGCTCGTCGCGCAACAAGGTGGTGCGGCAACTGAGTCCCGAGGCGGTTCGCGCGGCGGATCGGCTGGCCGGCGGTGTGGGCGCCGGCGAGACGACGGGGCGGCGTCGCCCCTACCTCTGCCACACCCTGTGCGAGCTGGGCGCCGAGCCCGTCGACGAGCAGCTGAACCTGTTTCGGAAGTTCCTGGACGCCAATCCGCGCGAGGTGGTCATCCTGTTCATCGAGCCGTACGTGCCGGTCGAGGAGATCGAGCGCGCGCTCGAGCAGGCGGACCTCCTATCAGAGGCAGCGGCGCTCCAGCGCGACGCGCCCCTTCCCACCCTCGGCGACCTGGTGGCCGCGGACACCCGCCTAGTGGTGCTGGCCGAGGACGATGGCGGGGCGCGGCCGTGGTACTTGGACGGCTTCTCCTTCGTCCAGGACACCCCGCTGGGGGCGACCGAGCCCGCCGAGCTCCGGTGCCGCCGCTTTCGGGGCAGCGCCGACAGCCCGCTCTTCATGGTCAACCATTGGATCCCGCCCTTCCCGCCGTCTGTCTCCCGCAACGAGCAGATCGCCGGCACGGCACTCAGGGATCGGCTGAGGCGTTGCCAGCGCAGCCGCCGGCTGTTGCCCAACCTGCTCGCGGTCGACTTCCACGAGCGCTCGGGTGTGGTGGAGGTCGCCCGTCAGCTCAACGCGCAGACGCGCTAGCCGACGGCTCCTGCCGTGGGCTCGTGCCGACGCGTGCCGTCCCCGCCTCCGAGGCTGATGAAGTGGAGGTTGAAGCGACCGACGGTGATCGTGTCGCCGTCCTCGAGCGGCGCCATCTCCACGCTCTCGCCGTTCCGGAAGACCCCGTTCAGGCTGCGGTCGTCGAGCAGCTTGACCTCGCCGTGGGCGTCGCGGTGGACGAGCGCATGGCGGCGCGAGACCGTGGGATCGTCCAGGCGAACGTGGGCCGAGAGGCTGCGGCCGAGCCTGGTCCAGCCGTCTTGAAGCGCGACGACCTGAACCCGCTCGCCGGTCTCGAACGCGAGGTAGTCGCCCGAGGCCACGAGCGCGTCGCGTGCCTCGGCCAGCCAGTCCGGGTCGGGCTCATCGATCCGGGGAGCGGCTTCCGACGAGCGCTCGCCGAACATCGCCGCGCGGCGATAGGTGTCCCCGCCGCAGCTTGGGCAGGCTGGCATCTCGTCGCCCTCGTGTAACGCGATTGCGAACCCACACGCCTCGCAGCGAAACGAGCCGGCCCCCGCCAGGGTTCCTGCTTCGAAGCTCTTCATCTCTTCTCCTCGGGCTGGGGCACTAGTCCGGCCGCGCGAACAACCAATGTGCGGATTCTAACGAGATTTTGGGTAAATCAAGGTTGGGATTCCCCGCAACGAGCGGTGGGAAACGCCTCATCGGACGATTATTGCCTCGCGATTTGGACGCTTCGTCCCAGCCGCAGGAGTCGGCGCCCGCGGGGCGAAGAGGAGCCCGTGCCCGATCTCTCCGCAATGTTGCTGCGCCAGAGCGTCGGTTCGCTCGAGAGCGCCCGCCCGCGCTGTCACGGATGCGACCGAACGCCGCTCGTCGGCGAGCGGCTGCATGAGATGGACACCGGCCGCACCCTCTGCGAGCTGTGTCGCTCCGCGCTTCCGCATGAGGACCGCGAGACGGTGCGCACGCGGCGGGTGCACGCCAGCGAGCGCGCCCTCCGGGTCGCTCCGCGCGCGGCCTGAGCCCTCCGGCATAGAATCCGCGCCGCGATGCGCCAGGTCACCGTGGACACGGTCATCTCCGCTCCTCGTGAGGAGATCTTCGACTTCGTGGCCGACCTGTCGCTCCGGCCGGCGTTCTCGAACCACTATCTGAAGGACTACAGGCTCGCGCGGGCGAACCCGGTCGGAAAGGGCGCCTCGGCGCGCTTCCGGCTGGACAGGCTCGTGTTCAAGGACTACGCCGAGATCACGATCGTGGAGTGCGCTCGGCCCCGGCGGATCGTGGAGGAGGGGAGGATCGGCCGCCTCGGGCGCTCCCGGCTGGTGGCGGTCTACGACTTCATCCCCGAGGCGGGCGGCACCACCCGGGTGGAGCTGACCACGTTCAGCGAGCCCAAGACCGCGATCGACCGACTCAGGCAGGCGGGCGCCCACCGTTGGATCAGGCGCAAGACCAAGCGCGCGCTCGAGCGCCTGCGCAAGATCTTCGAGGAGCCGACCGGCGAGGAGCTTCCTCGGGCCACCGTGGCGGGGTACGAGCCGGCGACCGCGCCCCGCTTCGGCGCCCACGTCCCGGCAAGCGAAAGACTCCCGGCGACCGAGGGGTAGACTGCCCGCTCCGTGGCTCCGAACCGCCTCAGAAGGACGGCCGCGGCGTGTGCCCTGGCGCTCACCTGCGGCCTCGCGTTCAGCGCTTGCGGGGACGAGGAGCCGGGGGTCGACGAGCCCGCACGCGAGGGCCTCGCGATCGACGTCGGGGGAGTCGACTACAACGTCTTCCTCACGCGCGAGCTCAACCTGGCGATTCCCCCCGACAAGGCCTACTACGAGCGCCCCGCTCCGCCCGGCAGCGCGCTGTACGGGGTGTTCATTCAGGCCTGCAACCCCGGCGACGACCTGAAGCGGACCACCGCCAACTTCAAGGTGGAGGACAACCAGGGCAACGAGTTCGAGCCGATCGAGCTGCCCAGGCGCAACGCCTTCGCCTACCACCCGCGCGTGCTCGGCAAGGACGACTGCATTCCCGAGGCCGGCAGCGTGGCCCAGCTGGGGCCCACCGCCGGGTCGATGCTCCTGTTCCAGTTCCCGCTCCAGGTCACCGAGAATCGGCCGTTGGAGCTGATCATTCGGCGCGCTCTGGATTCCAAGCGCGTAGAGCTGGACCTCTAGCGCCCGCCCCGCCGCCTCACTTCCCGAGAGCCCTCCCGAGGACGATGCGCGCGGCCGGCGCGGCGGTCGCTCCACCGGAGCCGCTTCGGACCAGCAGCACCGCCAGCGCGATCTTCGGCGCGCGCGCGGGCGCGTACGCCGTGAACCACGCGTCCGTGTTGTTCGGGTCCGACACGGGCTGGTCGTCGACGGTGGCGCCGCGGGTGTCCTCCAGCTCGGCGGTGCCGGTCTTGCCGGCGACCTTCAGGCCCGGGATCGCGGCAGCGGTGCCGGTTCCGTACTCGACGACGCCCACCATCAGCTTCCCGATCGTGGCCGCCACCGCCGGCGTCGTCACGCGCGTTGCCCGGCCCGGGACCCGCGGCCTCAGAGTCGGGCGGATCCGTACGCCGCGATTCGCGATCGCCTGCGCCACCGAGGCCATCCCCAGTGTGGTCGCGAGCACCTTGAACTGCCCGATCGCCGTCGACCCCACCTCGAGCGGGCTCACGATCTCCCCGGCGGCCGGCAGCGTGCTCGGACGCTCGCCGCGCAGGGTCGGGGTCTCGTTGAACCCGTAGCGCTCGGCCACCTCCACCAGCCGCTCCGGGCCGACCTTCACCCCCAGCGGGGCGAACACCGAGTTGCAGGAGTGGGCGAAGCTGTTCGCGAACGTGCCGCCGCAGAGCTCGCCGTTCGCGTTCTCCAGCTCCACACCATCGATCAAGGCCCTGCTCTCGACGGCGAACTTGTCGCTGGGCTTGACGAGCCGGCCCTCGAGCGCCGCCGTCGTCGTCACGATCTTGAACGTCGAGCCGGGCGGTTGTGGGGCCGAGATCGCGATCCCCGCGAGCGCGCGGATCTTGGCCGTACGCGCGTCGAGTGCCGCCACGCCTCCCAGCCTGCCCGCTAGCGCGGTCACGGCCGCCTGCTGCAGCCGGCTGTCGATCGTTGCCACGGCCGGGCGGGACGGACGCGGGGTGCTGCCCGCGAGCACGCGCTCGTCCGCCTTTAGCTCCCCGCCGGGCGTACCCTCCAACTCGCGCTGGAAGGCGCGTTCGAGGCCCGAGACGCCCACCGGCGTGTCCCGCTCGAAGCCGCGCGCGAAGAGCTCGCGGCGCTCGCGGCGGTCATCGCTCTCCGCGACGGACCCGGCGATCGACGCTCCGGTCTCACCGAGCGGCGAGGTGCGGGCATCGGCCGGCCCCTCGGCCAGCACCTTGGCGTCCGCCGACAGGATCCGCGCGCGCTCGGGCACCTGGCTCCGTCGCGACAGGGACTCCCCTTTCGCCAGACCGGGGAGCACGAGGTGTGGGCTCCAATCGACCGCGTCGTCGGCGACCGGCAGCAGCACGCGGTCACCGAGGGTGCCGAAGATCCGCGTGCGGACCTCGACCGGTATCCGCACCGCACCGCCTCCCGCCCCGGACGGCGACCCGGTGCGCACGTCGGTCGTAGTGGCGATCGCGGCGGCCCGCTCGTAGGCGGCGCGAAAAGCCGCCATCGGATACTTCGCGCGGGACTCGGGCGTGAGCAGGATGTGCATCGCCGCGTAGTCGCCGCGGTCCCAGGCGCGCGCGAAGTCGCGCGCGACCCGCTCTGACCCCGTCTCGGCAGCGCGACCCACGAGCAGTCCCGCACCGAGCGACGCGAGTGCGACCGCCCCCAGCGCGGGCAGCGCTCGGTGGGTGAGGCGCCAGCGTCGATCGGACAGGGCCTCCGTGGCCAAGTAACACCGCAGGGTACCGTCCGCAGGCGGTGACCTCGGTCGACTGGATCATCGTCGCATTCACGCTCCTGATGGCGTTGTGGGGCTACATGCAGGGCCTGATCGTGGGCGCCCTGTCGCTCGCGGGCTTCGTGGGCGGCGCCCTCGTCGGCTCGCGGCTGGGGCCGTTGGTGCTCGAGGAAGGCTCGCGCTCGCCGTACGCGCCGCTGGCGGCGCTGGTGGGGGCCCTGCTGGTGGGCGGCGTGCTGGCGTCGATGCTCGAGGTCCTCGGCTTCCACCTGCGGCGGCGTCTGGGCGGCGGCCTGGAGGTGCTCGACGGCCTCGGCGGGTCGGTGCTCGTGGGTTGCGTCGGGCTCGGGCTGGCCTGGATCGTGGGGGCGGTCGCTTTGAACACCCCCGGTGCGCGCGAGCTGCGGGAGCCGATCCAGCGCTCGGTGATCCTGCGCGAGCTCAACGCGGTGCTGCCGCCGTCGGGGCCCCTGCTGAAGGCCCTTGCGCGATTCGACCCGTTCCCGGAGATCGACGGACCGGACCCCGGGGTCGGCGCTCCCGACTCCGCGATCGCCCGCGACCCGGACGTGCGCGCCGCCGGCCGAAGCGTCGTCAAGGTGCTTGGCACCGCGTGCGGGCTGGGCGTGCAGGGCTCGGGGTGGGTCGCCGCGGACGGTGTCGTGGTCACGAACGCGCACGTCGTTGCGGGCCAGGACGACACGACCGTGCAGATGGGCGGCGAGGGACCGCGCCACGACGCTGACGCGATCTGGTTCGACGCGCGCAACGACCTGGCCGTCCTGCGGTCCTCGGGCGTCGCGGGCGTCCCCGCCCTCGGACTCGACACCGACGCCGAGCCGGGCACCTCCGGAGCCGTGCTCGGCTATCCCGGGAACGGACCGTTCGACGTCCGACCTGCCCGGCTCGGACAGACGAGCTCGGTGCTCAGCCAGGACGCATACGGCCGCGGCCCGGTGCGGCGCACGATCACGTCCCTTCGGGGCGAGGTGCGGTCGGGCAACTCGGGCGGGCCGATGATCGACGGCCGCGGGCGAGTGCTCACCACGATCTTCGCGGCGGCGACCGGCGCCGACAGCGGCATCGGGTTCGGCGTGCCCGACTCCGTGGTCACGGACGCGCTCCGACAGGCGGACGAGCCGGTGGACACCGGCCCGTGCGCGCGCTGACGCCGTGCCTAGGTGCCGGTGAGCGCCGCGAGGGCCGCGTCGAGCTCCTCCGAGCGCTCTCGCACCAACCCCTCGCCATGTCGTCTCAGGGCACGCAGGTTGTCCGGGCTCGCGTCGTCGAGGTCGTCGCTCGCCTCGGTCAGCGCCGTCTGCAGGCGCCAGTAGCGCTGGGGTGCCATCAGCGACTCGAGCTGAAGGTCGATCGTGTCCGCCACGCCGTCGAAGACGACGTCGAGGATCGGTCGCGCCCACTCGATCAGCCCCCAGTCCTTGATCCGCTCGAACGGGAGGGGTCGTGTGAGCTGGCCGGTGCCGAGCGACAGGAGCACGACCTCCGCCTCGGGTTCGCGGCGGCGGACATCGGCGAAGGCCAGCATGGCCGGATTGGTGGCGAAGACCCCGCCGTCGATCAGCGACAGTGAACGTCCTCCCACCTCGAGCTGGAGCGGCTCGAAATACGTCGGCGCGGCCGCGGTGGCGCGCGCGGCCAGTCGGATCGGGACGTCGTGCTCGCGGGTGAAGATGAACGGTGCACGCCCCTCGGTCTCGTACGCCGTGATCAGCAGCTCGGTGAGGGCGTCGGGAAGGCGGGCGTCGCCCAGGTAGCTCGCCAGCGCGCGGTCGAGCCCCTCCGAGGAGTACTTCTCGTCGACGATCCCCTCGACCGATCGGATGCGCACCACGAGGTCGCGGGCGAAGATCCGCGGCCCCTCGCTCTCGTACAGCCCGACGAGCCGCTCGGCCTCCCAGGCCGGCCGGCCGTCCGCGGCGCGCTGCGACAGCGCCAGTGCCAGGATGCCTCCGGTGGACGCGCCCGCGATCACATCGAAGAGGTCCGCCACCCGCCGACCGGAGCGTCGCTCGAGCTCGGCCAGCACGAGCGCCGGGATGATCCCGCGAATCCCGCCGCCGTCGATCGAGAGCACCCTCACCCTCTCAGGCACGGCTCCGAAACTAGTGGCCGTCGCGGCTGTTCACTAGAACTCGCGCGTGCGCCCACGCACCACAGCCCCGGCCGCCCTCGTCCTCGCGGCAGTCGCCGTCCTGCCCGCCCCTGCCGCGGCCGCCAAGCCCCCCAACCCTTGCCTGGACGCCAGCAAGCGCGCGCGCCTTCTGTGCCCGGACCTGATCATGAAGAAGCCCTTCGGGCTCAGCATCGACCGCATCAGGGGGCGCACCGTGCTGCGCGCGGGCAACTCGATCGACAGCGTCGGGCGCGGCCCAGCACAGCTTCATGGCGTGCGCAGCGGCCGCTACCGGATGCGCGGGCGTCAGCGCATCCGCCTGCGCCGGGGTGGCCGGATCGGCATCACCACGGGGGCGCAGCTGATCTTCAAGTACGTGGCGGGCCAGCGGCGGTACTGGAAGTTCCACAACGCGGCGCGGTTCGAGCTCTGGCGCCTCGACTCCGACGGCGATCGCACGCGGCGGGCGAGGGTGGGGCCGAAGGTCAGCTACTGCCTGCGCGACCTCCAGCGCACGCGGCCGGGGCTGCGGCGCTCGCCGCGAAGGCGGATCTATCCGGCATGCAGCACGAACTTTGGCCAGCGCCGCGTGACGCTCGGGACCTCGGTCGGATGGTCCGACGTGTACCCGCCGAGCTACCCCGAGCAGTGGATCGACGTGACCGGGCTACGAGGCTGCTTCGCCTACCGTCACATCGCCGATCCCCTGAACGGCATCTACGAGTCGCGGGAGCGAAACAACTCCGCGTCCGTGACCGTCCGGCTGCCGTTCTCGCCCGGTCCGCAGTTCTGTCCCGGCAGTGGCTCCACGCCCGGCCCGGCACCGGCGCCTGGTGACCCGTACGACGCCTACTGACGGAGACCGGGCGGTCGAGTTCGCGCCCTGCGTCCGCCACCTGCGTACCCTTCGGAGCGATTTCTCATGAGTAAGACGCTCGTTATCGCAGAGAAGCCGTCCGTTGCGCGCGACCTGGCCGCGGCGCTGCCGGGATCCTTTTCCGGCTCCAAGGACAAGACGAGCCTCGAGGGCGACGAGTACGTGATCACCTGGGCGGTCGGCCACCTGGTCGGCCTCGCCGAGCCCGACGCGTACGACCCCAAGCTGAAGAAGTGGCGCTACGCGGACCTGCCGATCGTGCCGGAGAAGTTCAAGCTGGTGCCCAACGACGAGCGGGCGAAGAAGCAGCTGTCGGCGATCCACAAGCTCATGGCCCGCGAGGACGTGGAGCGCGTCATCAACGCCTGCGACGCGGGGCGTGAGGGCGAGCTGATCTTCGCCTACCTCTACGAGACCGCCAAGAAGAAGAGGCCGGTGGAGCGGCTGTGGCTGTCCTCGATGACCAAGAAGGCGATCGAGGAGGCGTTCAGCCAGCTGCGTCCGGGTGAGGCGATGGAGTCGCTCGAAGCCGCCGCGCGATCCCGCTCCGAGGCCGACTGGGTGGTCGGCATGAACGCTACCCGCGCCGCGTCGATCCGGCTGCGGGCGGCCTTCGACGGCGCCGTCTCGCTCGGACGGGTGCAGACCCCGACGCTTGCGCTGGTCGCGCGCCGCGAGGAGGAGATCCGCGCGTTCGTCCCCGAGCCGTACTGGCTCGTCGAGGCCGAGTTCGCCGCCTCCGGGGAGCGCCTCTACTCGGGCCGCTACCTCGGGGGCAAGCGGATCGCCGAGGACGAGGCGGCGAAGGTCGTCGAGGAGACGACCGGCCGCCCGGGCACGATCACCAAGCTCGAGAAGAAGGAGGAGTCCGAGC
This sequence comes from uncultured Thermoleophilaceae bacterium, assembly GCA_963802855.1. Taxonomy (GTDB): domain Bacteria; phylum Actinomycetota; class Thermoleophilia; order Solirubrobacterales; family Thermoleophilaceae; genus JAAYBF01. The sequence goes on along the minus strand of CAWDJP010000007.1, from coordinate 238,535 downwards.
GCGCGCAACTCCTCTACGACCTCACCTCGCTCCAGCGCCACGCCAACACGCGCCACGGCTTCTCGGCGCGCCGCACCCTGTCCGCCGCGCAGAAGCTCTACGAGGAGCACAAGGCGCTCACCTACCCGCGGACCAACTCCCGCTTCCTGACCGGGGACATGGTGAGCGAGATCAAGCCGATCGCCGAGCTTGGTGGGCCACAACCCGCAGTACCGCAAGGCATCGGAGTACGTCACGGGCCTCGACAGGCTGCCCCTGCAGCGCGTGGTCAACGACAAGAAGGTCGCCGACCACCACGCGATCATCCCCACGCGCTCCGAGCACGACCTCTCCCGCATGGGCGGCGACGAGCTGAAGGTCTACGACCTGGTCACCAAGCGCTTCCTGGCGGTCTTCCACCCCGACGCCGTCTTCGAGCGCACCCGGGTGGAGACGACGGTCGCCGAGCACGTCTTTCGCACCAGCGGGCGCGTGCTCGTGGTCCCGGGCTGGCGCGCCGTGTACGGCGAGGAGGTATCGGCCAACGGCAAGGCCGACGACGACTCCGGCGGGGACCAGAGCCTGCCCAAGCTCGACCAGGGCGAGGACGTGGAGACGCGCTCGGTCGAGTCGCTGCGCAAGGAGACACAGCCGCCGCGGCGATTCACCGAGGCGTCGCTTCTGGCTGCGATGGAGACCGCCGGCAAGGAGATCGAAGAGGCCGAGCTCCGAGAGGCGATGAAGGACTCGGGCATCGGCACGCCGGCCACGCGGGCGTCGATCATCGAGCGCCTGATCGCGGTGGGCTACATCGAGCGCGAGGGCCGCGCCCTGCACGCCACCGAGAAGGGCATCCAGGTGATCCGCCTGCTCGGAGAGCACAAGCTCACGTCGCCCCAGCTCACCGGCGACTGGGAGCGGCGACTCGGCCTGATCGAGAGCGGCGAGGATTCGCGGCCCGCCTTCATGCGCGACATCGCCAAGTTCACTGAGGAGACCGTCGCCGAGCTCGACAAGCTCAAGGGCGTGAGGATCGAGCGGGCCAAGCTCGGCCCGTGTCCGGTCTGCGGGCGCGAGGTCAACGAGAACCGCAAGGGCTACTCGTGCTGGTCCAGGGACGATCCCGGCTGCGGGTTCGTGATCTGGAAGAAGAAAGCCAACAAGATCCTGCCCGTGTCGGTCGCGAAGGAGCTGATGGAGTCGCTCAAGGCCTCGATCGAGCGCGGGGACGACCCCCCGATGGGCCGTACGGCAAAGCAGGTCACGGGCTTCCGGGGCCGCAAGGGGCGGACGTTCAAGGCCAAGCTGCGCATCGAGCCGCGCGAGGACGAGCCCGGCAAGTGGCGGGTCGAGCTCGACGAGGAATGGGCGAAAGCCGAGCCGCCAGCGGAGTCCGAAGCCGAGGCGGCCGCCGGCGCTGGCGACGACGGGCAGGCCCCGTCCGACGCGAACGGGGGCACCGAGTCGGATGCAGCCGCGGCCCCCGACAACGGTGCAACCGGCCGCCGCAAGCGGTCGAAAGCCGCTTCGGGCTAGCCCCCGGTCGCCAGTCCCCAGTCCCCCAGGGTTGCGCGCCCACGCCGGCGGCTCTTTCCTGGGGACTGGTAACTCGTCAGCTTCGGAGCTCCAGGTCGCCCAGCACGTTCACCAGCTCCGGCGGCCCTTCGTCGCGCAGGTAGGTGACGCTCCCCGGCCAGTAGGGGTTCCCCGGGTCGTGGGCATCACCCAGGAACACGCGCTCGTGGAGCCAGCTGCCGGTGTTGTGGAGTCGCGTGCCGCCCGGCAGCGACCATCCCTCGGTATCGCCCGGGAGAGGGCCGGCGCGGTGGGTGTGGCCGAAGATCACGTGGTCGGCGACCACTCCCAGGCGGTCGATGGTCTCCGCGATCGCCCTCAGTCCGGCCCGTCGGAGCTCCTCGGCGCTGATGTCCGCCCGATATGGCCCGAGGCCGATCAGGTTGAGTGCCGCCACCCCCGCCGGGATCCCCACGCGGCCCAGCACCACGCCGGACAGTCGCCGCCGCCCGTCCGGGCGCGCCGCGCTCCAGACCGACCGTGACAGGGTGCCGCCGCGCGTTATGCCGCGCGACTGCGCCCGCTGCACCACGCTGTGCGCGAACGCGTAGATGGGCGACAACGCCGCCTCGTACGCGTCGGGGCCCAGCCGCTCGCCGTCGAGTTGCACGCCGGCGACGCGCGCCACGGCAGAGGCGATCACGCATTCCACGCGGGGCACGGTGAGGTGCATGTCGAGGTAGTGGCCGTGAGTCGCGTACACGTCGTCACGCAACCGAACGCCGGGATAGGCGAGCACGACCTCCGCGCCGGGCATCCGGGCGGCGACGCGTCGAGCCAGCTCGCCCGACTTCGGCGAGAACTCGGCCTCCAGCCGCAGCGGCCCGGCGCCGTCGAGGCGAGCCGCCTCGAGCGCCGGCGCCACCAGCTCGTGGTCGTGGTTGCCGGGAGCGATCACGACCTGCTTGCCGTCAACCGCGGCCGCGAGTGCGTCGAGGAACGGCGCGGCCAGCTCGAGCACCGCCGGGGCCGGTCGTTCGCGCAGCTCCAAGAGGTCGCCGAGGAGGACCACCCGGTCGGCCGCGGCGACCCCCTCCACCAGGCGGTCGCGGACCCGCGGGCGCAGCGCGATGTCGGCGCCGGAGCTCGTGCCAAGGTGCAGGTCGGAGACGATGGCGGTCAGCACCGGCAGCGCATCCTGACAGGGGCGGGCACCGCCTATCCTCACCGCGGGTGTCCCTCTTCTGCCGCCACAACCGGTTCACCGCCGACTGCCCGATCTGCTCCAAGGGCACCGTCCTGGATCCCGACCGGCGGCCGGCGCGCCGCGCGGCCGGCAAGTCTGGTACCGCTCGGCCCAAGCCCCGGCCGCGGGTCGCCGCGCCGGCATTTCACGGCCCCAACGCGAAAGCCGGTCCTTACGAGGACTCCGACGGCGTTCGCTACGACGTCCGCCTGGAGCGGGTGCCGGGAGGCGTGCGGCTGGCGGAGTGGGCGGGCTCGCAGCTGCGCAGGCGGGCGCCGGTGCTCGACGCGCCGGACCTTCGCGGGCTCGCGGCGGGGGCCGCGGACGTGCTGCCCGACTCCGACGCCCGGGCGCTCGCAGACGCCCTTCGTGCCGAGCCGGGCGACGTGGCGGGAGTGGGAGTCGGCGTGAGCCGCGGCCGCAGCGGGGAGTTCAAGGAGGAGCTGCGGGTCGAGGCGGTCGATGCGGGCCGCGTGCGGGTCGGCCGCTGGGTGCTGCGCCCAGGCTCGGGTTGGCAGCTGCAAGACGCGCCGCCGATGCTGCCGGCGGCGCGCTTCGCCGAGGCTCTCGCGGGGGCGGCCCGGGAGGGGCTGTTGTAGTCGGGTGTCAGCCCCGGTGGCCCTGCTGCGACGGTGAGGGCGTGAGCTCCCGCGCCGTCCTCGCGTCCGCCTATACATCGCGCACGTGCCGCTGAAGCTCGTGACAGGCCCGGCGAACGCCGCCAAGGCGGGAGCGGTGCTGGGGCCGTTGCGCGACCGCCTGCACGACGAGCCGGTGCTGGTGGTGCCGTCCTTCGAGGACGTTGAGCACAGCCAGCGCGAGCTCGCGGAGCGGGGGGCCGTGTTCGGCGCCGCGGTGGTCCGCTTCAGCGCCCTGTTTCGGCTGATCGCGGATCGCGTCGGCATGACCGGCCGGCCGGTCTCCTCGCTCCAGCGCCGGCTCGTTCTGGAGGAGGCCGTGCGCCGCTCACACCTGGACGTGCTGGCGCCGTCGGCGGAACGGCCGGGGTTCGCTCGTGCCGGCGCCCGGTTCGTGGCCGAGCTGGAGCGCTCGGTCGTGGAGCCGGCCCGTTTCACCCGCGCTCTGCGCGACTGGGCGGGCGAGGGCCCGCGGCGACGCTACGCGGACGAGGTGGCCGAGGTGTATCGCCGCTACCGCGAGGCGCTCGCGGCCGCCGGGCTCGTCGACGACGAGCTGTTCGCGTGGCGCGCGCTCGAGGCGCTGCGCGCGCGGCCGGAGTCGTGGGGCGCCGCGCCGGTCTTCGTCTACGGCTTCGACGACTTCACGCCGCTCGAGCTCGACGCGCTCGAGGCTCTCGCAGGTCCGGCGGCGGCCGACGTGATCGTCTCGCTTCCCTACGAGCCCGGGCGGGAGGCGTTCAGGGCCACCCGAGCGGTCCACGACAAGCTCGCCGCTCTGGCGGACGAGGTGCTGCGCCTGAACGCGATCCCCGACCACTACGCGGACCGGTCGCGCACCGCGCTACACGCCCTGGAGCGGGGCCTGTTCGAGTCCGCCGCGGCGGAGATCCGTTCGGACGGTGCCGTGCGGCTGCACGTGGCCGGCGGCGAGCGCGCCGAGCTGGAGCTGTGCGGCGCGGAAGTGCTCGGGAGCTTCGCGGGGGCACGCCGCCGGGCGAGGTGGCGGTGGTGTTTCGCGATCCTGCGCGCTACGCCTCGCTCGTGGAGCAGGTGTTCGGCGCCTACGGCATCCCGTACTCGATCGACCGCTCGGTGCCGCTGGCCCACACCGGGCTGGGCCGCGGGCTGCTTGCCCTGCTGCGTTGCGCGCGGCTCGACGGAACCGCCGACGACCTGCTTGCCTATCTGCGCACGCCGGGGCATTTGCGCCGGCCCGAGCTGGCGGACCGGCTGGAGGGCGACGTGCGCCGCGAGGGGGTCGACGATGCCGCCCGGGCGCGGGGCGTCTGGGAGGCGCCGACGGCCGCTGGCCGCTGGACGAGCTCGACCGGCTCGAGCGCGCGGGCTCCGCTGCGGAGCTCCTGAACGAGCTCGGGGCGTCGCTTGGGCGCCTGTTCGCGGGGCCGTACCGCCGCGCCGCCCACGTGCTCCAGGGCGCGGAGCTCGACGACGCGCGCGCCTTCCGCGCCGCCCAGGAGGCGCTCGACGAGCTGCTCGCCGTGATCGCGGCCGCACCGGGCATCACGCTCGACGCCCGGAGCGTGCACGACACGCTGGCCGAGCTGCCGGTCCGGATCGGCGAGAACCCGCAGCCCGACCGCGTCCAGGTGGCCGTCGCCCCTCGACGTTCGCGCGCGCCGCTTCCAGGCGGTGTTCGTGTGCGGGCTCCAGGAGCGCGAGTTCCCGCGCCGGGCGGCCCCCGAGCCGTTCTTCCCGGACGCCGACCGACGCGCGATTGCAGCGGCGTCGGGACTGGGGCTGCCGCTGCGCGAGGACCAGCTCGACCGCGAGCGCTACCTGTTCTACGTCTGCGCCTCGCGCGCCGAGCGCCTGCTCGTGCTCAGCTCTCGCCACTGCGACGAGGAGGGCAACCCCGACTCGCCGTCGTTCTTCCTCGACGACGTCCGCGCGGTGTTCGCGCGACCTGGAGGACCACGAGCGCAGCCGCTCGCTGGCGGACGTCACCTGGTCGCTCGACGACGCCCCGACCGACGCCGAATGGGAGCGCGCGGTGGCGCGCACGGGCCCGCGCCGGCGGGCGGAGGCGGTGGGCCCGCTCGAGGCGCCCGCCGCGGTGGCAGAGCTGCGCGACCGAGGGGTCGTGTCCGCCGGCGCGCTCGAGCGCTTCGCGGGCTGCCCGGTGAAGTGGCTCGTGGAGGACGTCCTACGCCCGGAGAAGCTGGAGCCCGACCCCGAGCAGATGGTGCGCGGCTCCTACGCACACCGCGTGCTCGAGCTGACGCTGCGGCGGCTGGGCGAGCGAACGGGATCGAAGCGCATCACGCCGGACAACCTGGCCGAGGCCGAGCGGATCCTGCTCGAGGCGCTCACCGAGCTGCGAGGCGAGTTTCGCCTCTCCCCGAACCAGACGCGAGTGCGCGCGGCGGTGCGGCGGCTCGAGTTCGACCTGCTGCGCTACCTGCGCCACGAGGCCGGACGCGACGGGCTGTTCGAGCCCGAGCACCTGGAGCTGCGGTTCGGCTTCGACGACTCCGAGCATCCCGCCGTCGAGCTCGCCGACGGCACGCGGGTGCGGGGGATCATCGACCGCGTCGACACCTGGAACGGGCACGCGCTGGTGCGCGACTACAAGAGCGGCAAGGTGGAGAACTACAAGGTCGCCGACTGGGAAAGCGAGCGCCGCCTCCAGGCGGCGCTCTACATGCTGGTGGTGGAGCGGCGCTCGGGCTGCGCGCCGCGGGGGGCGTGTACGTGCCGCTCGGCGGCCCGAGCCGAACGCCGCGCGGGCTCGTCGCGGCCGAGCTGACCGAGGAGCTGGGCGAGCGACTTCGGGAAGAACGACCGCTGCCCGCGAGACAAGTTCGACGAGCACATCGAGTGGGCGCAGCGCCAGATCGCCGAGGTGGCGGATCAGATGCGCGGCGGCCGGCTCGCCTCGTGCCCGGACTCGTGCGCCTACCGGGGTGGCTGCTCGCACCCCTCGATCTGCCGGGTGGAGGAGTGACGGCGTTCACCGAGGAGCAGCTGCGGGCGATCGAGCGCCGCGACAGCTCGATCCTCGTCAGCGCGGGCGCGGGCACCGGCAAGACCTCGGTGCTGGTGGAGCGCTTCGTGCGAGCCGTGCTCCACGACGGCGTCGGCGTGGACGCGATCCTCGCGATCACCTTCACCGAGAAGGCGGCCGCCCAGCTCAAGCCGCGCGTGCGGGCGCGGTTCGTCGACTGAACCGCCCGGTGGAGGCGCGCGCCGCGGAATCGGCGTGGATCTCGACGATCCACGGCTTCTGCGCGCGGGTCCTGCGCACGCACGCCCTGGCGGCCGGAATCGACCCCGAGTTCCGCGTGCTCGACGGGGTCGAGGCCGAGCGGCTCGCGCTCGACGCCTTCGACCGCGCGCTGGCCGAGTTCCTGGGTGGCGGCGAGGACCCCGAGCGGCTGCGGCTGATCGCCGCCTACACCCCCGACCGGCTGGCGGACATGGTGCGCACGGCCTACGCCCATCAGCGCAGCCGGGGCCAGCCGAGCCGGAGCTGCCCGAGATCGATCCGCCCCGCCCCGCGGGCGAGCGCGAGGCTCTGACCAGGCGGCCGCCGGCGCGCTCGCGGAGATCGGCGCCGCCGAGGGCGCGGCGGTGGCCACCGCGAGGGACAAGCTCGAGCGCTGCGCCGCCCTGCTCGAGCGCCTTCCCGCGGCGGATGTCGCCGAGGGACCTGAGCTGAAGGGGCTCCTGATCAGCGCGAACGCGAACGCGCTGAAGGGTGACCGCGTGCGAGGAGTACCGCGCGGCCCACGCCGCCTACCTCGGCCTGTGCCTGCGCCACCGCGAGTACCTCGACCACGTGCTGCTGCGCGAGCTGATCCGGCGCTACGGCAGCCACTACGCGGCTCGCAAGCGCGACCGCTCGGGGCTCGACTTCGACGACCTGGAGCTGCTCGCGCGCGACCTGCTCGCACGACGAGGGCCTGCGCGAGCAGTACGCCGAGCGCTTCACCCACCTCATGGTCGACGAGTTCCAGGACACCAACCCGCTCCAGAACGAGATGCTGAGCTGCTCGAGCGCGACAACCTGTTCCGCGTCGGCGACGAGCGCCAGTCGATCTACCGCTTCCGCCACGCCGACGTGGAGGTGTTCCGGCGCCACGAGGAGGCGGCGGTCGCGGCCGGCCGCGACGAGCGGATCACGGTGAACTTCCGCAGCCGCGGAGAGGTGCTCGACGCGATCGACCTCACCTTCGGCGCGATCTGGGGCGAGGAGCTTCGAGCCGCTGCGCGAGGCGCCCGGCGCACGCGCGGAGCCGCCGCGGGCCGAGCCCTGCGTGGAGCTGCTCGTGACCGACCGCGAGAAGAAGCGCTGGGACAGGTGCGCTCGACGGCGAGGAGCTCCCCTTCGGCGCCGGCATGCGCGGCGTCACGCCGTGGCGCGCCGCCGAGGCGCGGCTGCTGGCCAAGCGGGTCGACGAGCTGACCGATGGACGGCCCCTACCAGTACCGGCGACGTGGTGCTGCTGCTGCGCGCCACGACCCACATGCCGTCTACGAGCGCGCGCTCGAGGAGCGCGGCATCCCCACCTACGTGCTCGGCGGCCGCGGCTACTGGAGCCAGCAGCAGGTGGGCGACCTGCGCGCCTACCTCGCCGCGCTGGCCAACCCGCTCGACGAGCTGGCGCTGTACTCGGTGCTCGCCTCGCCGCTCGGCGGCCTGTCGCTGGACTCGCTCGTGATCCTGCGAGCCGCCGCACGCAGGCGCGGGGCTGGGGCGTCTGGCGGTCGCTCGAGACGATGGCGGCAGCGGCCGGGGACGCTCCCGAGCCGCTCGAGCCGCGCTCGAGCGCTGCCGGCGGCGGACGCGGACCGGCTGCGCGCGTTCGCGCACCGCTTTGCGAGCGCGCGGCAGCGGCGCCGCGGATCTCGCTGGAGACGCTGATCGACCGCGCCGTCACCGAGCTCCGGCTACGACCGCGCGGTGCTCGCCGATGCCCGCCGGCGACCGGCGGATGGCCAACGTGCGCAAGCTGATGCGGATGGCGCGCGAGTACGAGGCCGAGGAGGGCCGCGACCTGCGCGGCTTCATCGACTTCGTGGCCGAGCGCGACCTGGTCGCAGGAGCGCGAGGGCCAGGCGCCGCTGGAGGCCGAGGACCTCGACGCCGTCCGGCTGATGACCATCCACCGCGCGAAGGGGCTCGAGTTCCCCGTGGTGTGCGTGGCCGACCTCGGCAAGGACGGCCGCGAGGACAACTCGGGCGCTGCGGATCACCGACGACGGCCGGGTGGGCATGCGCCTCGCCTCGCTGGGCGGCGGCTCGATGGACAGCGCCGAGCTCGAGCGAATCCGCGAGGAGCAGAAGCTCGAGGACGAGGAGGAGGAGCGGCGGATCTTCTACGTCGCGGCCACGCGCGCGCAGGAGCACCTGATCCTCAGCGGCGCCACCGACCTCGAGAAGCTCCCGGAGCCGGCGCCGCTCGAGGAGCCGATGCGCTGGATCTGGCCGGCGCTGGCGCCCGACCTGCGCGATGGGGCCACGGGGCGAGTCGGAAGTGGCCTGGGACGGCGGCCGCGGTGCGGGTGCGCTGCCAGGTGCTGCGCCCCGACAGCGGACGACGCTGCTGGCCGCCGCCGACCGCGATCCCGCGCGCGCCCGAGCCCGAGCCGCCCGGGCTCGAGGCGCTCGCGGCGCCGGCGCTGGCGGCCGTGCCGGTCCCCGAGGCGCTGCCGGTCAGCCGCCTCAGCTACTCGGGCCTCGAGCGCTACGGCCGCTGCGGCTACCGCTTCTACCTCGAGCGCGCGCTGCGGCTGCCGCGCCAACGCGCACGTCCCGGGCCGCCGGCGGGCGACGAGGGCGCGCGAGCGCTTTCGGCCCTGTGCGCGGCGTCGATCGTGCACCAGCTGCTCGAGCGCCTCGACTTCGCAGATCCGCGCGTGCCCACGACCGAGGCGGTCGCCGCGCTGATCGAGTCGACGGGCGAGCCGGCGCGCGAGCACGAGGTCGCCGACCTGCGGGCGATGGTCGAGCGGTTCTTGGCACACCGCTGCGGGCGCGGATCGCCGCGGCCAGCCGCGTCCGCACCGAGCTGCCGTTCGCCTTCACGCTCACGACCGCAGGGGGCGCAGCCTGCTGGTGAACGGCGTCGTCGACGTGCACGCCGAGGAGGACGACGGCGTGCTGGTGGTCGACTACAAGAGCGACCGCCTGGACGGCCGCGACCCCGCCGAGCTGACCGACGACCTGTACTCGACCCAGCGGCTGGTGTACGCGCTGGCGGCGCTGCGCTCGGGCGCCGAGCGGTCGAGGTGGCCTACGTGTTCCTCGAGCGCCCCGACGACGCCGGTCGCGGCGGTCTTCGAGCCGTCCGATGCGCCGGAGCTGGAGCGGCGGCTGCTCGAGCTGGCGGCTGGGATCACCTCGGGCCGGTTCGAGCCCACCGCGACGCCCCACCGCGGCCTGTGTGCCGACTGCCCCGGGCGGCCGGCGCTGTGCTCCTGGGGCCCGGAGCGCACGCTGGCCGACGACCCGGGCGAGGCGCAGGCGGCGGTCGGCGAGCGCGATGGGCGCTGACGCCGTTCCGTCGGGTCCGGTACGTACCTTGCCGCGCATGCCCCTCTGCTTCATCGAGCCCCAGGAAGCCATTCGCGTCGTTGCCGACGCCGTCGGGCGCGAGGCGCGGCGCCAGCTGCTCGGCGAGGTCGTGCGCGCGTGGGTCGACGAGATCCCCGACGACGAGCTCGCAGGTGCACTACGCGAAGGCCGTCGAGGTGCTCGACGACGACGACCTGTCGATGCTCGCCGCCTGGCACGCGTCGCTCGAGGTCGGTCAGCCGATCGCCAACAAGGAGTTCCTGCTCAAGGCCTTCACGCATCTGGGCGAGCATCGTCGCGAGGCGCTGCGGATCGCCGCCGGCTTCCGCGGCGACGACGCCTTCGAGGCCGGCGTCAGCGAGGAGCAGGCGCTCGACACCGTGCTGCCGTGGCTGTCGGACGAGCGGACGATGGAGCTGGCCGCAGAAGCGGTCGAGCTCTATTGCTGGGACCGCTTGGGTTCGGACAACTGAGCGGCCCTCTCGGCCGCTCGATCTGCGCCCTCGCCCTCGCCCTCGCAGGCTGCTCGGCCGACGAGCTCGCCGTTCCCGCCGACACCGCACCGGTCGCCGGGCCTGAGCTGCCCGCGGAGGCCAGGCGGGCGGCCGTCGAGCGGGTCGTCGACGGGGACACGGTGGTCCTGCGCGGGGTCGGCAAGGCGAGGCTGATCGGGGTCGATACGCCAGAGGTGTTCGGAGGCGCGGAGTGCTTCGGCGGGCGGGCTTCGGCCTACGCGAGGCGCCAGCTCGAGGGCCGATCGGTGAGCTACACCGTCGGGAGGGGCGGGCGCGACCGCTACGGGCGGGTGCTCGTCTACCTGTGGCTGACCGACGGTCGCTCGTTCAACGCGCTGCTAGTGAGTCGCGGCTACGCCCAGGCGCTGACCGTGCCGCCCGACGACGACTACGCGGACCGCTTCGTTGCGCTGGCGCGCAGGGCGCGCGCGCGCTCGGTCGGGCTGTGGGCCGCGGACGCGTGCGGCCGGGGGTGACCCGACGTGCGGCTCGCGGCACGCAAAGAGCGAGGTAGTCGCCCGTTGGGTCTTGACGCAAACCGTGGAAGGTGGTCGAATGGACTCAAGAGACGCGGACCCAAGCGTAAAGAGCGAGGCCATGAGGTGTAAGGCCCGCCGCGCAGCCCCTGAGACTTCGGTCGCAGGGCAGGCGCGCCCCTCAAGCGCCGGTCCGCGTCTCGTTCTTTTTGCGCTACTGCGCTTCGCTTGGCAGCACCTTCATCGTCTGGGTCATCGAGACCGGGTGCAGCCCGCAGAACAGCTTGTAGGTGCCCGGCGTCTTGAGCTCGCTTGGCATAGATCCGCGCCGCGGTCCATGTGCGCCGAGGAGAAGCCGCGCGGCCCGCTGGCCACGGTCACGTTGTGCAGCTCGCGCGCCGCAGAATCGCCAGCTGCAGCAGGCCGCCCGCGGGCAACGAGACGTTGGCGTAGCGAAGAAGCGGTCGCCGACCGTCGATCTCCGAGCCGCTCGCCAACCGCGTGCGCCGGCCGGCGGGGGCGCTTGATCTCGCGCGCCTTGCCGTTCTTGAGGCCGGTGAGCGGCACCTTGAAGCGCGGCGGCTTCTTGCGCCCGCGCGCAGTCGCCGCGCTACTCGCGCAGGTCGGAGGGCTTTGCGCACCGACTGCGCTCCGCCACCCCGGTCGTCGTTCGCCATGTAGAGGATGACATGATCCCCATGACGCGGGTGTGCGAGCAGCTCGCCGTCGTAGTTGGAGTCCAGCCGCAGCTTCTCGCCGCGCCTTACGGCGAAGCCCTTGCCGCTGGTGAACTCGCTCATGTTCACCGGGCCGGGCTCGTGCAGCACCGGCTTGACGTTGTAGAACGGATGGCTTGGGCGTGCCCCAGGTGGGCTTGGAGGTGTACAGCTCGGCAGCCGGCCCCGGTTGAGCGTGATGCTGCTTGGCGCCGCCGTGCACGTGGCCGCCGCCGGCGACGATGCGCCCCGACGCGGGCGCCGTCCAGGTGCTTCGACGCTTCGGTGGGTCGACCCGCGCTTCCTGCCGCCGGGCACGTCGAACATCGGGATCGAGACGGCAGTTCTTCATGTCCAGCCAGTAGGGCTTGACCGGCTGCTTAGGGGCGGTGTCGTAGGTCACCGTGTACTGGATGTAGGCGGTGTCGGTGTTGTTGCGGTGGTTCATCATCATCCACGTCATCGCCCACTGGTCCTTGCCCTTCATCGGGTAGCCGTAGCCCGGCGGGAGGCGCATGCTCGGCCCGCTCCTCGCCCGCGCCGCAGAAGCGCTCGCCCCAGGCCGGGATCGTAGTCCTGGAGTCGAGCTGCGGTGAAGCGGTTGCACGTGCCGTCGCGCTGCTCGCCGAGCCTGCGCCCGATGTTGGGGAACACGATGTGGTGCAGCATCAGGCGGCTGATCGGCACCTGGCGGCCGTTGGCGTCGACGATGTCGACCTCCATCTCGGTGATGTAGCCGTCCTTGGACGGCTTGGGGATGTCGAGGTCGAAGTCCTTCTGCTTGACCTCGTACGGGACCCACCTTCACCGGGCCGAAGCGGAACGTCTGTGGTCGGTGCAGCGGCGGCCGGCGCCGCGACGGCGACAGAGATGGCCGCGACCAGTGCGGCGTAGCTCCGGCGCTCCAGCTCGACCGTCTCCTCTCCGTGGCGCGCCTCCACAGGCCGCCGGCGGCGAACCCAGAAGATCGCTTCAGTCCGACTGCAAGAAGAGGTAACCTGAAAGGCGCATTGGACTCGGCCCTTCCATCCGATGTGGAGCAGACTCGCGATGGCCGCAGCGTGCGCGCCGAGCGCACGCGCGAGGCGATCGTCGACGCGCTGCTCGCGCTGCTCGACGAGGGCGACGTCAAGCCCACCGCCGAGCGGATCGCGGAGCGCGCGGGCGTCTCCGAGCGCATCGGTCTTCCAGCACTTCGCCGACCGCGAGGCGCTGTTCGGCGCGGCCGCCGACGCGCCAGTTCGAGCGGATGCGCCCCAGCTCGAGCTGATCGCGGACGACCTGCCGCTGGATGAGCGGTCGAGCGCTTCACCGACCAGCGGGCGCAGTTCTGCTCGAACTGCGTGTCGGGCGTGCGCCGCGGGGCGCTGCTGATGGAGCACGAGTCGCAGGTCGTAGCCGACTGGCTGACCGCGGTTCGCCAGGCCAACTGGGCGGAGGTCGACCGCCTCTTCGCGCGAGGAGATCGCCGCCCGCCCGACGAGGGAGGCCGCGGCTGCGCGCCGCGGTGGTCGCCGCCTCGGCCTGGACCGCGTGGGAGAGCTACCGCCTCCATCAGGGACTGGACGTCGAAGCGGCTCGCGCTGCGCTCAGGCGCACGGTCGCGACGCTGCTCGACGCGGCTGACGCCGGGCTCAGGCCCGTTCGAGCGCCGCCTCGATCGCGCCGATGGCCTGGTCGGTGGTCTCGAACTCGACGGCGGCCCAGCCGAGCGCGCGCGCCGCGTCGCAGTTGAGCGCGATGTCGTCCACGAACACGCAGTCGCTCGGCCCCAGTCCGCCGCCGAGGCGCTCCAGCGTGAGCTCGTAGATCTCGCGGCTCGGGCTTTCGCATGCCCGACGAACGCCGAGTCCACCACCACCTCGAAGATCTCGTCGATCTCGGGCAGCATCGGCCGCCAGCGCGGCTCCCACTCGCGCACGTTGTTCGTGAGCAGCGCCATGCGCAGCCCGCGGCCGCGCAGCTCGCGCATGAACTCGATCATCTCGGCGTTGCGCTCCAGGTGGCCGAAGTAGATCGTCGAGCATCCCGTCGAGGCTGCCACGCTCGCCCAGCTCGGCGTCCAGCCGATCGCAGGAACTCGGCCTGTGAGATCTCGCCCCGTCTCGAGCACGAACAGCGGGTGCTCGCCGTGGCGCTCCGTGGCCGCGGCCATCGCCTTGCCGAGCTCCTCGAGCGGCACGCCCGACTCCTTCGACCAGGCGGCGAACGAGTTGCCCAGCGGCGTGGTCAGCACGCCGCCGAAGTCGCTGATCACGGCGCGTCTCACGCCGCGGCGGGCTCGTCGCGCACCCACAGCTCGTAGCTGCCGGCGCCCTCGCGGTCGTCCATCCGCCAGCGGAAGACGGCCGCGTGCACCTCGATCCCCTCGAGCTGCAGCGACGAGCCCGCCACCACCGTCCCCGATGCCGCGGCGTGGGAACTCCTCGCCGGGCATCCACAGCTCGAGGCTGGCGCTGCGCTGGCGGCCCTCGCCGTCGTAGACCGTCGAGATGCGGGCGTCCTCGACCGTCGCCGGCTCGCCGTCGGCCAGCAGCCAGGCCGATCACGCGCTCTCGCGCCGTGCCCCGGCGCCCCGCGCGGGCGGCGCGCGATCGCCAGGAACGCGTTGCGCGCGTCGAAGACGGCGGAGATGGTGCGCAGGGCGTCGAGCTCGTCCCACGCGGGCGGCTCGTGGGTCTCGCCGACGGTGCCGAGGCAGCTCACCTTGCGCCCGCCGACCTTCCCGCGCGCCTCGCAGACGTGGACGGTCGACGCCGCCCAGCCGCGCGCCCTCGGCCACCGGCTCGGAGCTCGAGCGCGAACGCGCCCTCCAGCTCGGCCCGCCAGCCGCGGCCGTCCGGCTCGATCTCGCGGCCCCTTCGGGAGCACGCGGGAGCCCTCGCCCTCGAACAGCAGCGTCGCGCCCGCCGCGCGCGCTCGCGTGCAGCCCGTGCTCGGGGTCGAAGAACGCGATCGAGAGCGCGGGCCCGCTCACCGCTCGAGCCGCGGCGGCTCGGCCGGCCGGTGCTCGGTGGCGGTGCCCTCCACGTCGTAGTCGCGGCGCGCCCGGGCGCTGGGCGGGTGCCACCGTGATGCGCGCGGTCATGCGGCGGGCGATCAGCCTTCGCGGCGACCCGCAGGATCAGCGCGCGGGTGGGCGGCAGCAGCAGCGCCAGGCCGACGATGTCGGTGATGAACCCGGGCGTGATCAGGAAGGCGCCGCCGAAGATCACCGCCACGCCGTCCTGGACCTCGCGGTGGGGCATCCGACCCGCCGCCAGGGCCTCGTTGAAGCGGCGCCACACGCGTCCGTCCCTGGGAGCGCAGCAGCAGCGAGCCCAGCACGGAGTCGGCCGCCAGGAGCAGGATCGTGGGCACCACCCCGATCGCGTCGCCGACCTTGAGGATCACGTACAGCTCCGCGAGCGGAACGATGATGAACAGCGCTAGGAGCGCGAGCAGGGGCATCGTGCGAAACCCTACCCGCGCACTACCATTGGGGACATGGCCGAACGTCACCGTCGACGATGTCCAGGAAGCGCTGGAGAACGTGATCGATCCCGAGCTGGGCCTCGACTTCGTGGAGCTCGGGCTCGTCTACGACATCGTGGTCGAGGGCGAGCGAGGTGTTCATCACGTTCACGCTGACGTCACCGGGCTGTCCGATCGGGCCCGCAGGTCTCCGAGCAGATGGAGGAGTTCGTGGGGGACCTCGAGGGCGTCACGGGGGTGTACCCGAAGATGGTCTTCACGCCGGCGTGGACCCCCGACCTGATGTCCGAGGACGCGAAGTTCGCGCTCGGCTACTGATCGACCTCGCGCAGCCGCCCGGTCTCCACCTCGTAGACGAACCCCCGTATCGAGTCCTTTCGCGGGATGAACGGGCTCTCCCGGAGCCGCTCGACCGACTCGCGAACGTCCGCGTCGAGGTCGGGAAAGGCGCCGACCGGCCACGGCGGCTCAACGCCGGTCTCCTCCGCGATCGAGCGCTTGAACGCCTCGGCGTCGAGCCCGAGCATTCCGCAGTCGGTGTGATGGACGACCACGATCTCCTCGGTGCCGAGCAAGCGCTGGGAGATCGCGAGCGACCGGATCTCGTCGTCGGTGATCACGCCGCCTGCGTTGCTGATGACGTGGGCGTCACCCTCCTCGAGCCCGAGCAGCGCGTGGGGGTTGAGGCGGGCGTCCATGCAGATCACCACGGCGACCTTGCGACTTGGGCTGCTTCGGGCGGTCTCCCTTGTCGAAGCTAGTGGCGAAGTCCGCGTTGTTTGCGAGCAGATCGTCGGTGGCGCTCATGGCGTTCATCTCCTCCGTCCCAGGGCTGGTCGAGCCTAGCGCCGATGGACCTGGTCACGGAGTCCTTCTCCGCCGACCCGACCCTCGACACCGCCGTGTCGCGCGCCCTGATGCTCAGGGTGGCCGCCGGTGAGCTGCCCGAGACGTTGCGGATCGCCCGCCCCGGAGCGATCGTCGCGTTCGGCAAGCGCGACGTCGTCGGCAACGGCTACGGGGAGGCCGTGCGGGCCGCCCGTGGACGCGGCTATGAGGCCATCGAGCGGCTCGCGGGGGGTCGGGCCGCCGTCTTCCACGAGGGCACGATCGCGCTCGCGCACTCGATGCCCGACGCCGACCCGCGCTCGGGCGTCACCCGGCGCTTCGAGGCGACGGCCGAGCTGATCGCATCAGCGCTGCGACGTCTGGGCGTCGACGCACGGGTGGGGGAGGTGGCGGGCGAGTACTGCCCCGGCGCGCACAGCGTCAACGCGGGGGGTGCGCGGAAGCTCGTGGGCCTGGGCCAGCGGCTGGTTGCCGGAGCGGCCCACGTCGGCGGTGTGGTCGTGGTGGAGGGGGCAGATCGCGTGCGCGACGTGCTGGTCCCGGTCTACGCCGCCCTCGGGCTCGACTGGGACCCCGACACAACGGGCAGCGTGGCAGACGCGAGCTCGGGCGCCACCTGGGAGGCCACGGTGGAGGCGATCCTGGCCGAGTACGGCGCTCGATACGACCTGGAGCCGACCGGCCTCGATCGCGAGACGCTGTCGCTGGCGCGCCGACTCGCTCCCGAGCACCTGAGCCCGCGTGGGGGGGACGACTAGCCGGGCTTCTTGGCCGCGGCCCTCTTGGGCTTCGGCGATCGCTTGGGCTTCGGCTTGACCACGGCCGCGGCGGCAGACACGAGCTCCGCCAGCGACTCCTCGAGGAAGCCCGCCAGCTCCTCCAGGTCGGGCATCGCGTCGTAGTCGCCCAGCAGGCCGAAGTCGAGCTTGCCGTTGTAGCTCATCGCCGCGATCGCCAGCGCGTGGTCCTCGGGCAGGAACGCCACCGGCACGATCTCCAGCATCTCGCGGCCCATCAGGTACAGCGGGAACTGCGGCCCGGGCACGTTGGTCACGATCAGGTTGAACAGCCGGGTGGAGAAGTTCAGCCGCGAGGCCTGCGCCAGCAGGGTTGGCGGCGCGAAGTCCTCGAGCCCGGAGATCACCTCGGCGCCCAGCGCCTGCTTGGACTCCTTGATGCCCTGCATCGCCTCGCGCACGATCCGCAGCCGCTCGACCGGGTCCTGCGCGTAGACGGGCAGCGGCCCGCGCAGCGCGGCGATCCGGTTGCCCAGGTTGTGGTGCTCGTCCTCGGTGCGGATCGACACCGGCACCAGGCCGCGCAGCTCCAGGCCCTCGGTGCGCACGCCGCGGCTGCGCAGCCAGCGCCCGAGCCCGCCCGCCACGACGGCGAGGAACGCGTCGTTCACGGTGCCGCCGAGGCCGTTCTTGACCGCCTTGAAGTCGGCCAGGTCGGTCTGCGCCCAGAACAGCCGTCGGTGCGGCCCGATCGGCACGTTCAGCGGCACGTCGGGCGCGGGGTTCAAGCCCGCCCAGGCCACCTCGCCGACGTCCCTCCAGCGCCTCCCGTGCACGCCCGTCGCGGCGCCGGGCTCGCGCGCGACCTTCAGCGCCTCGCCCGCCAGCCTGCCCGGGGCGCGCACCAGGCCCTTGATCCCCTCCGCCACCAGCTCCGCCTGCGACGGCTCGGGCGCGGGCTTCCACGCCTCGCTCGGCCTCTGGGCGGGTCCTCCGGCACGGGCGCGAGGTCGAACAGCACGGTGGCGATGTCCACGCCCGAGACGCCGTCCACCAGCGCGTGGTGGGTCTTGGAGATCAGCGCGAACCGCCCGCCCTCGAGCCCCTGGGCCAGCCAGATCTCCCAGAGCGGCTTCGAGCGGTCGAGCCGCTGGGAGAAGATCCGCCCGGCCAGCCCGCGCAGCTGCTCGACCGAGCCCGGCGCCGGCAGCGCCGTGTGGCGCACGTGGTAGTCGATGTTGAAGCGCGGGTCGTCGATCCAGAACGGCCGGCCCATCTCGAAGCGCGGGAACGAGAGCTTCTGGCGGTAGCGGGGCACCAGGTGCAGGCGCGCCTCGATGTGCTCGGAGAACTCCTCGCGCGTGGGCGGCGGGCCCTCGAGGATCACGATCGCGCCCACGTGCATGTGCGAGGACTCGCGCTCCTGGTGCAGGAACGAGGCGTCGACCGCGCTGAGGCGATCCTTGTGTCCCTGCGCCATGCGCGAAGCCTAACCCCCGCCACAATGGGGTCGTGCGCCTGCTGGTGATCGTCCTGGTGGTGCAGGTCGCCCTCGGTGGCGCCCTCATCGCGCTCGTCGCGACCGACAACGTCCCGCTGGTCGGCGACGACGCCGAGCCACGCGCTGCGGCGAGCGGGAATGTGCCACGCGCACCGTCGACCGCTTCAACGCCAGCCGCGGCGTTCGGCTCGGTGAAGCGCCAGGTGGCGCTCGGCCCCCGGCCCGCCGGCTCCCCCGCCTCGCGCAGGCTGGGCGAGCGCATCCGCCGCAGCCTCCCGCGCGGGCGCTTCGAGGCCGTGCCCGGCGGGCTGCGCAACGTGGTGGGCACGGTGCCCGGCCGCGACCCGCGCGCGGACGGTGGTGATCGGCGCGCACTACGACACGAAGGACCTCCCCGGCTTCGTCGGCGCCAACGACGGCGCCGCGGGCACGGCGATCCTCACCCAGCTCGCCCGCACGGTCAAGCCGCGCCGCCTGCGGCCGACGCTCGTGTTCATCGCCTTCGACGGCGAGGAGAGCCCGCGCGGGACGCCCGACGAGGAGTTCGAGCGCTACGCGCTGCGCGGCAGCAAGGCGATCGCCCCGGGCTACCGGGACGCCGAGGCCATGATCCTGCTCGACTTCGTGGGCCAGAAGGGGCCTGCGGATCCCGCGCGAGGGCAACTCGGACATCGCGCTGTGGCGCAAGCTGCGCGCCGCGGCGCGGCGGGCGGGTGTCGGCCGCGTCTTCCCGGACGAGACGCAGGGCCCGATCTCGGACGACCACGTGCCGTTCATCCGCCAGGGCGTGCCCTCGATCGACCTGATCGACTTCGACTTCCGCTGCTTCCACCGCCGCTGCGACGACCTCTCGCAGATCTCCAAGCGCAGCCTCGACGCCGTCGGGGAGACGATGATGCAGCTGCTCCCTAGACTCTGAGCGGATGCTCCAGACCCCCGACAAGCTGCTGCTGGCCGCCCCCCGCGGCTACTGCGCCGGGGTCGACCGCGCCGTGCAGACGGTCGAGCGCGCGCTCGAGCTGTACGGGCCCGCCCGTGTACGTGCGCAAGGAGATCGTGCACAACAAGCACGTGGTGGAGCAGCTGCGCGAGCGCGGCGCGATCTTCGTGGAGCAGGAGACCGAGGTGCCCGAGGGCGAGACGGTGGTCTTCTCCGCCCACGGCGTCGCTCCCAGCGTGCACGCCAACGCCGGCGCGCGCGGGCTGAAGACGATCGACGCCACCTGCCCGCTGGTGACCAAGGTGCACGTCGAGGCGAAGAAGTTCGCCGCCGAGGGCTACACGATCGTGCTGATCGGCCACGCCGGCCACGAGGAGGTCGAGGGCACGATGGGCGAGGCGCCCGACCACATCGTGCTGATCGAGACCGAGGAGGACGTCGACGCGCTCGAGGTCGACGACCCCGACCGGGTCGCCTTCATCTCACAGACCACGCTCGTCGGTCGACGAGACCCGCGCGATCATCCTCAAGCTGCGCGAGAAGTTCCCCAACATCACGGGGCCGCGCACCGACGACATCTGTTACGCCACCACCAACCGCCAGATGGCCGTGCGCCAGATGGCGCGCGGAGTGCGACCTGGTGCTGGTGATCGGGTCGAAGAACTCCTCGAACTCGAACCGCCTCGTCGAGGTCGCCCGCGACCACGGCGCCGACTCCTACCTGATCGACAACGAGACCCAGGTGCGAGGAGGAGTGGCTCGAGGGCAAGCGCGTGGTGGGCATCTCCTCCGGCGCGAGCGCGCCCGAGGAGCTCGTCCAGCGCCTGGTGGAGTTCTTCCGCGACCGCGGCACCGACGACGTCTCGGAGTTCGAGGTCGTCCAGGAGGACGTGCGCTTCATGCTCCCGAAGGAGATCAGGAAGGCGCTGGCGGCACAGTAGGAATCCTCGCCGAGCCGCGCACGAACCGTTTGTGGGGCTATAGGCGCCTCCGGCGTCCGCGGGGCCCCGGAGCGGGTGTCAGCTCTCGTCGGGTGGCCGGGGCGTGAACTGGAAGCCGTGCAGGCGCAGGCCCGGGTCCTCCGCGACCACCGTCCCGTCCGTCTCGTAGAGCCCCGGCTCGACGGCGCCCGACAGCACCGCCCAGGCGCCGCCCGCGCGTGAACGTCGACCGTGGCCGCGCAGCCGGCAGTCGGCCGCCTCGATCCAGTCCTCGCCGTCGGTCCAGTCGCGCACCGAGCTCGAGCCGGTCGCGGTCGGCCGGCAGCGCGACGTCCGCGGTCTGCGGCTCGAGCAGCGACGCCCTCCGCGTCCTCGGGCCGGATCGGCTCGAGCGGCTCGGGCGCCTCGAAGCCCTCGTCGAGCTCGGCCAGCACCTCGGCGATCGCCGCCTCGGTGCCCTGCGTAGTCGCCCTCGCCGTAGTGGATGTAGCGCAGGTAGCCGCGGCGGTCGAACAGGTAGCGCCCGGGCCAGCCCTGGTTGCCGTACAGCCGCCAGACCTCGAAGCTCGGGGTCGAGCACCACGGGGTGGGAGATCTCGAGCTCGGCGGCCGCGCGCTCCACCACCTCGGGGTCGCGCCCGAACGAGTAGCCGGGCGAGTGCACGCCGATCACGCGCAGCCCGTGCTCGCGGTAGCGCGCGTGCCACGCCTGCACGTAGGGGAGCGTGCGGTGCGAGTTGACCCGCGCGGTGTCGAAGAACTCGACCAGCACCGCGTGTCGCCCCAGCAGTCGTCCATCCGCAGGAACGCGACGTTGAGCCAATCCATCCTCGGCGGAAACTCGGGCGCGGCGATGTCGGCACCGTCGGGCGGTCTCACGGCCTCGGTAGGATGCCCAAGCTTCACCCATCGCCGCCGACAAAGGAGACTCGCAGTGGACTTCTTCGCCCGTCTCGATGCGCTTCGCGCGCGCTGGAACGTGCTCGAGCACCCGTTCTACGTGCGCTGGAGCGAGGGCGACCTCGAGCGCGAGGAGCTCGCCTTCTACGCCGGCGAGTACCGCCACGCGGTGATCGCGCTGGCCGAGGCCGTCGAGGCGCCGCCTCGCGCGCCGCGGAGCCCGACTCGGGCTTCACCTCGAGGATGCCGACCAGCTCGCCGAGCACGCCGAGGAGGAGGCCGAGCACGTGGCAGCTGTGGGACGAGTTCGCGATGGCCCTGGACGCCGACCTCGAGCGCGCGCCGCGCGCGGAGACCGCAGGCCTGCCGCGAGTCGTGGACCGCCGGGCGCGACGCGCTGGAGAGCCTCGTCGCGGCGTTCACCATCGAGTCGGGCCAGCCGGCGATCGCGCGCACCAAGCTCGACGGCCTGGTCGAGCGCTACGGCTTCGAGGAGGGCCCGGCCACGGAGTACTTCTCGCTGCACGCCGAGCTCGACCACGAGCACGCGGCGCAGTCGCGCGAGCTGATCGAGGAGCGCCTCGCCGACGCCGACCTCGAGCGCCTGCTCGAGGTGGCCGAGGGCGTGCTGCGCGGGCAACTGGGAGCTGCTCGACGGCGTGGAGCGCCGCTTCGGTCGGTAGCGCCGCGCCGGCCGGGCGCCGCTACCACCGCAACTCCCCGTTGTGTTGCGGGTTGTTAGGGAGGTAGTGTGGGCGCCGCATCCCCCTGCGGCTACAGTGGGGGGCCGAATCGCCTAGCCAGTTTCCCGAAACACCCAGGAGGAGTAAGTGCGTTTCAAGCTGATAGGCGCCCTTGTCGGCGTCCTAACTGCTCGCGATCGCGGTGGTGGCATACGCGAACCCGATCAGCGACACCGAGATGACCGTCACGGGGTCGGCCACGCCCGACCAAGTCGGGCACGAAGAAGAAGCCCAAGAGCCTGAAGGTCGTGCGTGAACATGACCCAGAAGACCAAGAGCGGCACGGGTCAGCCGACCACCACCAAGGGCTTCAAGATCGTGTTCCCGAAGGAGTGGAACGTCAACGCCAAGAAGTGGCCGAAGAAGTCGCGTTGTGACGACGCCGCGGCCACCAGGGCGCAGTCGGTCATCGCGGGTGCCCGAAGGGCTCCCTCGTCGGCACCGGCACCACCACCGCGCTGGTCGCCAACGGCGCTGATCACCTCGACGCTGAAGGTCACCGCCTGCGGTCGTCAAGGACGGCGACATCGGGTTCTTCATCGACACCGATCTCCCGATCCCGATCAAGGAGTTCCTGCCCAGCACGCTCAAGGGCCGGACGCTCACGATCGAGGTGCCCGACCACATCCGCAACACCGCTGCGGGCAAGAGCGGCATCACCGTCCTGAACAACACCCTGAAGGGCAGCGCGAGGATCAAGGGCAAGAAGCGCGGCCTGATCGAGTCCTACAGCTGCAAGAAGAAGAAGTGGACCGTCAAGTTCTCCAACGTCGCGGAGGACGGGACGCTGACCACCAACATCACCGGGAAGTGCCGCAAGTAGGCGCTTCGCGCTGACGCATTCGCTGAAGGAGACGGCCCCGCTTCGGCGGGGCCGTTTCTTTTCGGTGCTTCGGATATCAGGTCGCCAGCTCGTACAGCAGGTGCGGCGAGACCCACAGCTCCACCGCGGCGCTCGCCAAAAGCACCGGCACCGCGATCGCAACCGTCACGAACGTCGCCGCCAGCAGCTCGTCCCAGCGGCCACTGCGGCTGGCCACCAGCCATGCGGCCAGCGGTAGGAAGAGGGCCGTGAGCTCCGGGATAGCGTGCGGCAGGAGCCCGACTATCAGCAGCGCTGGCGAGATGTCGAGCTGGTTCGCGAGGGTGGAGGCGCTGCCCCCGATCCCGTACGCCTGTGTGGCCAGGGAAAAGGTCGTGGCGCAGATCACGAATCCGATTGCGAACTTGCCCGCCTGCTCATGCACCCAGCGATCGACGCCGCTTCGGTTGGCGGCGGACAGGGGGAGCGAGCTGCCGGCCATGAAGCCGGCGACGCACGCCATCGCATGAAGGGCGAGCACGAGCGAGTTTCGGTACAGGATCCGCAGGTAGTCCTCGAGCTCGGCCTCGCGGGTCAGGCCGGGAATGGCGAACCGAGTGAGATCGGGAGTCGTGAGGGTGGCCACCAACCACACCGCGCTCAGCAGGGCGATCGCGGTCAGCAGGCTGAGCGCGAGCCAGGGGCCCAGTACGTGCAGCGGCTCGGCGTTCCAGCGCCTCAGCGCCACCGCGTGTCCTTCATTCCCTGCACGAGGACGAGGTCGTTGACGCTCACTCGCTCTGCCATCGGCATCCCCGCGCCAAGGTTGAGCGACCCTCGAGGCGAGGCCCAATCGTCGTAGTCGGAACAATGCATGCAGATGGAGTCAGCGATCAGACTGCGCGGCTTTAAGAAGCGCTTCGGTGGGCTCACCGCCGTGGCTGGGCTCGACCTGGACGTTCCGGTCGGTACGTGCGTCGGCCTGCTAGGCCCCAACGGCGCCGGCAAGTCGACGACGATGAAGGCGCTCACGGCGCAGGTGATCCCCGACGAGGGCGAGCTTGAGGTGCTTGGTTACCGGTTCCCCGATGACTCCAAGCAGGCCCGCGCGCAGATGGGCGTAGTGCCGCAGCTCGACAACCTCGACGTCTCGCTCACCGTGGAGCAGAACCTGATCGTGTTCGCCCACCTGTACCGCGTGCCGGCCGGCGGGCGAAAGCGGGCGATCGAGCGAGCGCTGGAGATCGCGAACCTGGTCGAGCGCCGCGCGTCGAAGGTCGACGAGCTCAGCGGGGGGATGCGGCGCAGGCTGCTCATCACCCGCGCGTTGCTGCACGAGCCTCGATTGGTGCTGCTCGACGAGCCGACCGTCGGGCTCGACCCGCAGGTGCGACAGGGGATCTGGGCGCTCATCGACCGGCTGCGCTCGGAGGGCGTCTCGCTCTTGATGAGCACGCACTACATCGAGGAGGCGGAGCGCCTGTGCGACACCGTCACGATCATGTCCCACGGCAAGGCCGTCGCCGTCGGCCCCCCGACGGCCTTGATCCGTGAGCACGCCGGCCCCGAGGCGATCGAGGTCTACGGGCCGCCCTCGCGACTGGCCGAGGTGGAGGCGGCGGCCCAAACCCGCGGCTGGCGCACCCGGCGTACCGGGACGTCGGTGGCGATCCTTCACTCCAACGGCGCCGCGGGCATGGACGGCGAGCGCCGGGTGACCAACCTCGAGGACGTGTTCGTCTTGCTGACCGGCGAGGAGATCACCTGATGGAGGCGCGAGTGATGCAGGCCACGCGTCGCCTCGGCCGCCTGGAGCCCGCCGCGCTCCGCGGGGTGATGGTGCGCGAGATCGTCAACTTCTCGTCGTTCTGGCGCTCGTCGACGTTCTCATCGACGGTCGATCCCACGATCTACCTGCTGGCGTTCGGCTTCGGCTTCGGATCGCTGGTCAGCACCGTGGCCGGCTACGACTACATCGACTTCGTCGGCACCGGGATCGTGGCGACGACGGTGCTGTTCTCTGGCGCGTTCCCCGCCATGTACTCGACGTTCGTCAAGTACGAGTTCCAGCACACCTACGACGCGATCCTCGCGGCGCCCGTCGACACGGAGGAGCTGGTCACGGGGGAGGCCCTGTGGATCGCGACGCGCACCGGCGTCTACGGCTGCGTGCCGATGCTCGTGGCGATGGTGTTCGGGCTCGCCCCGAGCTGGGGCATGCTGCTGGTCCCCGGGATCGCCGGGCTGGCCGGCTTCGGCTGGGCGTGCTTTGGGATCTTCATCGCCGCCAAGGCGAAGTCGATCGAGAGCTTCTCCTACTGGCAGAGCGGCCTGCTGACGCCGATGTTCCTCGTGGCCGGCACGTTCTTCCCGCTCGACGACCTTCCGCGCTGGGCGCAGATCCTCGGCCACCTCAACCCGCTCTACCACTGCGTCGAGCTCGTCCGCGACGCCGTCTTCGGCCTGGAGGGGTGGAAAGACCTCGGGCACCTGGCGTTCCTGATCGGGTTCGCCCTCATCTCTTGGCGGCTGGCGATCCGGTACATGGAGCGCAGGCTGATCCTCTAACGGGCCTGGCGCGGATTCCTCACAGCTCGCGCTCGTAATAGAGCATCCGGGTGTCCGGATCGCCTTCCTTCTCCAGGTTGGAGAACCCGAGGCTTTCGTAGAGCCCGCGAGCGGCGGTGTCGTTGGTCGCTGTGCCGAGCTCCATGGTCGTCGCCCCGCGCTCGCGGGCGATTTCGAAGGCGGTCTCCATCAGGCGGCGGCCGTGTCCCTCACCGCGCCGGTCCGGCACCACGTAGAGCTCCTCCAGGTAACACGTCGGCGCCCCTGTGAGCAGGTACTCACGAAACCGCAGCTGCGCGACGCCCACATCGCGGGGCCCCGCGAGCAGGAAGACGCTCAGATCGCGCTGGATGTGGTTGACGACCCGGGGCTCGAGGACCTCAGCCCCCGGCGAGTACTCGTCGAACTCCGTGTTGAAGCGGTGAAGCAGCCGGGCGACCTCGGCCGCGTCGCCCGCGGCCGCGATCCGGCTCGGCTCAGCAGCCAAGGCCACTGTCGAGCGATCCTCGAGTGGCTAGCGTTGCGAAAAGCGAGCTAGGCAAGGAAGAGCGAGCGAAGCGTGCTCCGCACGCGAGCGAGTGATGACGCCGCATAGCGACGCTTTGCAGCCCGCTAGCCGATCGAGCCAACCATCTCGAGCTGAATCAACCTGTTGAGCTCCACCGCGTACTCCATCGGCAGCTCCTTGGTGACCGGCTCGATGAAGCCGTTCACGATCATCGCCGCGGCCTCCTCCTCGGTCAGGCCACGCGACTGGAGGTAGAACAGCTGCTCGTCGGAGATCTTGCCGACCACGGCCTCGTGGGCGACCGTCACGTGGGGGTTCTGGATCTGGATGTCGGGCCAGGTGTCCGAGCGCGAGTAGGGATCCATCATCAGGCCGTCGCACTGAACGTGGGCCTTGGAGCCCTGTGAGTTGTGGCCCATCCGGACGAGGCCGCGGTAGCCCATGATCCCGCCGTCCTTGGAGATCGACTTGGCGAGGATGTTGGATGTGGTGTTGGGGGCCAGGTGCACCACCTTGGCGCCGGTGTCCTTCCAGACGTCGCCGCTGGCGACGCCCACGTTCAGGTGGTCGGCGCGCGCGCCCTCGCCCATCAGGAACGAGCCGGGGTAGAGCATGACCTTCTTGGCGCCCATGGAGCCGCCGACCCACTCGACGGTGCCCTCGGCCTCGACGATGGCCCGCTTGGTGTTGAGGTTGAAGACGTCCTTCGACCAGTTCTGCACCGTCGTGTAGCGCGCCTTCGCGCCCTCCTTGACGAAGATCTCGACCACGGCGGAGTGCATCGAGTTGACCGAGTAGGTCTGCGCCGTGCAGCCCTCGATGTAGTTCACCTCGGAGCCCTCGTCGGCGATGATGAGTGTGTGCTCGAAGGTGCCCTCGTTGGCCCCTTCCATGCGGAAGTAGGCCTGCAGCGGCAGATCCACCTTCACGCCCTTGGGGACGTATAGGAACGAGCCCCCGGACCACACCGCGCCGTGTAGCGCAGAGAACTTGTTGTCCTGCGGCGGGACGCACTTCTTCATGAAGTACTCCTGCACGAGGTCGGGGTACTCGCTGATCGCGGTGTCCATGGAGGTGAAGAGGATTCCGAGGTCCGCGTACTCCTTCTTGAGCCCCTCGTAGACGGGCTCCTGGCGCCAGACGCCGACCACGCCGGCCAGGTGCTCGCGCTCGGCCTGCGGGATCCCGAGGTCCTCGTAGGTCTGCTTCATCTCCGCGGGAACGTCGTCCCACGAGTCGTAACGGCCGGCGGTGGGCGGGCTGTAGAGCACGAGCTCGTCCAGGTCGAGATCGGACAGGTCCACGCCCCAGGTGGGTATTGGCTTACGCATGAAGATCTCGTAGGACTTGACCCGCATCTCGCGCATCCAGTCGGGCTCGCCCTTGACCTTCGAGAGCTCCTCGATCACCTCGCGCGAAATGCCCTTCTTCGCGACTAGCTGGCCCTGATCGTCTTCGACGATCGGGCTGGGCTTGGCGATGCGTGTCTTGTCCTTGGCTGCCATCGTTTCCTAGCGTCGGGTCCGAAATCCGGTCTGCGGGGTCGGATTTGAATTGTACCGGTCGGCACGGCGTTGACGACGGCCCGCCCCCGCGGCGGTGTTGGGCGGCGCCGCGCGGCGAAGTTAGGGTACCCTAAGCGCCGTGTCGCGCCGCACTCTCATCATCCTCGCAGGAGCGGCAGCGGTCGCCGTGGCCGGCGCATTCGTCGGGGTGGTCATAGCCACGTCGGGAGGCGGAAACGACAGGCTCACCGTCTACACCGCGCGGTCGCACTACGGCGAGGAGAAGCCCTTCGAGCGCTTCGCCGCCGAGGAGGGAACCGACCTCTCCCTGTTCGGAGGGTCGGCTTCCGAGCTGTACGAGCGACTGCGAAGTGAGGGGTCGAACACCCGCGCGGATGTTCTGATCACCGTCGACGCCGCAAACCTCTGGCGCGCCGAGGAGGCTGACCTCCTAGCCCCGATCCGGTCCAGCGCGCTCGAGCGCAATGTCCCCGCCGACCTGCGCGACCCCGGCGGGCGCTGGTACGGGCTGACCCTGCGCGCGCGCACGATCATGCGCTCCACCGAGCGGGTCCGCGCCGGCGAGGTGAGCACCTACGAAGGCCTCGCCGACGCGCGCTGGAAGGGCCGTCTTTGCCTACGTTCGGGCACGAGCGAGTACAACATCTCGTTCGTCGCGGACCGCATCGCCAAGGACGGCGAGCGCCGCACCCGGCGCATGCTGGAGCGCTGGATGGCCAACGACCCGACGATCTTGGGCTCGGACGTGGATGTCCTGGAGGCGATCGCGAACGACCGGTGCGACGTCGGGCTCACCAACTCGTACTACCTCGGGCGCGAGCTGCGCGAAGACGCTGACTTCCCGGTGGCGCTCGAGTGGGCGGACCAGAACGGTCGCGGTACTCACGTCAACCTGTCCGGGATCGGGGTGGTCCGGGCTTCGGACGATTCCGACGGCGCCAAGGAGCTCGCCGAGTACCTGACCGCGCCCGCGCAGCAGCGCACCTTCGCCCGAAACAACGATGAGTTCGCCGTCACCCGTGGCGTGCCGCCCGGGCCGGAGATCGCACGCTTCGGCGACTTCAAGCGCGACCCGATCGACGTCCAGGGGGCGGGACGGCACCTCGAGGATGCGGTCCAGATGATGAACGACGTGGGGTGGGACTGACAGCGCTCGCGCGTCCGGCGCCCAGGCGCGACACCGCTCGGCTCGATGGCTGGGCTGCGCTGACGCTGGTGGTCGCGCTGCTGCTCGCCGGTCCGTTGGTGGTGCTGCCGGCGAGCTTCATCTCCTCTCCGGACGCGCTTGCGGACTTCTCGGGCCTCCTCCCGGATGCGCTACGCGCGACCGTGATCCTGCTAGTCGGCGTCGGGCTCGGAACGCTCGTGCTGGGGACGGGGCTCGCGGCGCTCGTCTCGTTCTGCGAGTTTCCCTGCCGCCGTTGGCTCGAATGGCTGCTGGTGCTGCCGCTGGCCATGCCCGGCTACGTCTTCACCCTATTCGCGCTTGGCACGGCCGACGACCTGGGGCTCGCTTGGCTGGACCTGCGGTCGCCGGTCGGAGCCGTCGCGGTATTCACGCTCGTGCTCTATCCCTACGTCTACCTCCTGGCACGCGCCGCCTTCCTGGCACAGGGGCCGGAGCTCGTCGAGGCGGCCCGCGGCCTTGGGCACTCGCGCACCCAAGCCGTCGCTCGGGTTGCGCTACCGATGGCCCGGCCGGCGATCCTCGGGGGCGTGGCCCTGGCGTTGATGGAGTCCCTGGCGGACTTCGGCACCGTCAACCTCCTCGGGCTTCAGACCTTCACCAACGCGATCTACAAGGTCTGGTTTGGCGCCTTCGATCGCGATGCCGCCCTGCAGCTCGGCGCCGTCCTGGCGTCGATCACTCTGATGCTCCTGCTCCTGCAGCGCGCGACGCGAGGTCGCGCTCGGTTCGCGGGCGAGAGCGGTGACGGACGCACGCTCGAGCTGGTTCAGCTTCGTGGCGTGGCCGCCGCGGCGGCGGTGGGGGGCCCCGCGCTGCTGCTGTGCCTGGTGGTGGCGGCGCCGCTCACCCAGCTCGCCCTGTGGTCGATTCAGTCAGTCTCCGACGGTCTGCTTCCCACGGAGTTCGCCGCGGCTGCGCGCAACAGCCTGCTGCTCGCCGGGATGTCGCTCGTCATCGTCGTGGGCGTGGCGCTCCTGCTGGCATACGGGCGGCGCGCGAGCGGCTCGAGGGTCAGCGCAGGCGCCGTTCGTACGGCTACCATCGGCTATGGCATCCCGGGTTCGGTCGTCGCGGTGGCGGTGCTCGTCCCGCTCGGCTGGCTCGATCACCGGCTGGACGACCTGGCAGGGGTGGGGCTGCTGCTCACGGGCACCGTAATAGCGCTCTTCGCCGCCTACTCCGTACGCTTTCTGGCCCTGGCCTTCCAGTCGGTGGACACCGGGTTGGAGCGGGTTCCGCGCGCGCTCGACGAGGCCGCGCGCGGCCTGGGGTCGGACCGCCTCGACGTGTTGGCCCGCGTGCACCTGCCGATGATCTCGGGAGCCCTGCTGACCGCGGCGCTGCTGGTATTCACGGAGGTGATGAAGGAGCTTCCTGCGACTCTGCTGCTGCGCCCGCTCGGCGGAGACACGCTGGCCGTGGCCGTCTGGCAGGCCACGTCGGAGTCGCTGTATGAGACTGCGGCGCTACCCGCGCTGCTCATCGTGCTGACCGGTCTGCTCCCTGTGGCGGTTCTGATCCGCCTCTCGCGGAGGGCGGAGCGGTGAGCGTGAGCCTGCGGGGCGTGGAGAAGTGGTTCGGCTCTGTACACGCGGTCGCCGGGGTGGACCTCGACGTGCCCACCGGCGAGATCGTGTCGCTGCTAGGACCCTCCGGATGTGGCAAGACCACGCTGCTGCGCCTGATCGCGGGGTTCGACCGCCCGGCCGCAGGATCCATCGTGGTCGGCGAGAGGACCGTCGCCGGCCCGTCGACTTGGGTACCACCAGAGGGGCGCCGGATCGGCATGGTGTTCCAGGACTACGCGCTGTTCCCACACCTGAGGGTGCGCGCGAACATCGCCTTCGGGCTCAGCCGTCGCAGCGCCGAGGACCGTGAACGCCTCACCCGGCAAACGATCGAGCTCGTCGGGCTGCACCACAAGCACGATCGCTATCCCCACGAGCTGTCCGGTGGAGAGCGCCAACGCGTCGCGCTCGCCCGCGCACTCGCCCCCGAGCCCGAGGTGGTGCTGCTCGACGAGCCCTTTTCGAGCCTCGACGCGACGCTGCGGTCGACCCTGCGGCGGGAGGTCGAGCTCATCCTGCGCGACGCCGGCGCCACGGCGCTGCTGGTGACGCACGATCAAGAGGAGGCGCTCGTCCTGGGGGACCGCCTCGCCGTCATGCGACAC
This sequence comes from uncultured Thermoleophilaceae bacterium, assembly GCA_963802855.1. GTDB lineage: Bacteria > Actinomycetota > Thermoleophilia > Solirubrobacterales > Thermoleophilaceae > JAAYBF01. The sequence goes on along the minus strand of CAWDJP010000007.1, from coordinate 208,058 downwards.
GGGCAGATCGTCCAGGTGGGGGCGCCGGAGGAGGTCTATGCCCGCCCCTCCGGCCGATGGACAGCGCAGTTCGTGGGCGATGTGAACGTCCTGTCGGGAGTCGCCCACGGAACGGAGGTCGTCACGGAGCTCGGCGTGGTCGACCTGGCGCTGCCCGCAAGTGGCCCGGTGCACGTGGCGGTCCGGCCCGAGCAGCTCGAGCTCCGTGGGGGCGGCTCGGCCAACGCCGAGGTGACGGACCGCGAGTTTCGCGGTCACGACGTGCTGTACCGGCTGCGACACGAGGGCGGTCGGACACTGGTGGTTCAGCTGCCCTCGCTCGAGCTGTTCGAGGTGGGCGCGCAGGTGTTCGTTCGGCCCGTCGAATCCGCGGTCGCGCCCACCGTGGACTAGGTAGGGTTCTCGTCCGGATGAAGCTCTACGTCTGCTACGGCACCTGGAAGCCCGCGCCGCGCCCGGGCGGCCATCCCTGCGGCAGGGCCTTCCATGCGCTCAAGGAGGCCGGGCACGACCCCGAGGTGATCAAGTCCTACGGGCTCGCCGTGCTGCCGGGCTTCCTCAACAACACGAGGGGCCGCAAGGAGGTCAAGGAGCTCACGGGCCAGAACATGGTGCCGGTGCTGGTCACCGAAGACGGCGAGGTCGTGCGCGAGTCGCGGCAGATCGAGGCGTGGGCGAAGGCACACCCCGCCGGTGCGGCCAAATGAAGCTGTTCGTGTGCTGGGGCACCTTCGGCGGCGACGGTCACCCGTGCGCGAAGGCCTACAACGCGCTGAAGGACGCGGGCTACGACCCCGAGGTCAAGAAGGCGCGCGGGTGGGCGGTCCTGCCGGCCGCCCTGAATCCGGGCCGGAAGGAGGTCATCGAGCTGACGGGAGAGAAGACGGTCCCCGTGCTGGTGACCGATGACGGCGAGGCGATCAGGGAGTCGGATCAGATCGTCGCCTGGGCGAAGGCCCACCCCGCCGGCTCGGCGTCCGCATAAGCGCCGCTGATCGCGCTCAGTAGCAGCGCCACTTGTGGCCCCGCCTGGGCTCTGGAACGGTGGAGCCGTGCTCCCGGCGGCGCTACTCACGATCTACATCGTCTGGGGCTCGACCTACCTGGCCATCCGGATCATGGTGGAGACGATGCCGCCTCTGCTCGGCGCGGGGGTGCGCTTCGCGCTGGCGGGGGCGATCTTCTGGGCCGTGCTGCGCCTGCGCGGCGGCGCGCAGCGCGTGCGAATCACTCGCGGTCAGGTGCTGGGAGCGGCGCTGGCCGGCACCCTGCTGTGCTTCGGCGGCAACGGTCTGGTAACGGTGGCCGAGGAGGAGGTGCCGTCGGGACTCGCTGCCCTGATCATCGGCGCCGTGCCGCTGTGGGTCGTGATCATGCGCCTGCTCGAGCGCGACCGGCCGCCGCGGGCCACGCTCGCGGGAGTGGCGGTCGGCTTCGCCGGGCTGGCGGTGCTCGTGCTCCCCGGCGACCGCCCCGGTGACGCGCCGCTATGGGGAGTGCTGCTGATCGTGGTCGCCTCGATCTCCTGGGCGGCGGGCTCCTTCTACTCCAAGCGGATGGACCTGCCCGAGGACGGCCTGGTGTCGACGGCGTTCCAGATGCTCCTCGGCGGCGCGGGGATGATCGTGGTCGGCCTGCTGGTGGGCGAGGCCGGCGAGGTCGACCCCGCCGCGTTCTCGACCCGCTCGCTGCTGGCGTTCCTCTACCTGATCACGGCCGGGTCGCTGTTGGCCTTCACCGCCTACACGTGGCTGTTGAAGAACGCGCCGATCTCGACCGTCACGACCTACGCGTACGTCAACCCGGTGATTGCGGTGCTGCTCGGCGCGGTGGTGCTGTCGGAGGAGGTCACCGCACTGGTCGTGGCGGGCGCCGCCGCGATCGTCCTGTCCGTGGCCACCGTGGTGCGTGAGGAGTCCGGCGGTGGGCAGGAAGGCAGCGGCGAGGGGCCTATTCCGGCCAGGATGCGTCGTCGGTCGTTGCGCCGCGCATCACCTTCAAGCTGAGCAGCGCGCACTTGCGCCGCGTCGGCGAGATGTCGATCCCGAGCAGGTCGATGATCCAGTCGGCGCCCAACTCCGCCACCTCGCTCACCTCCATCCCGATCAGCTCCTCGCTTGCGATCGAGGCCGACGCCTGCGAGATCGCGCATCCCTGGCCGTGGAACCGCAGGTCGGCGATGCGGCCGTCCTCGACCCTGATGTGGACTCCCATCTCGTCACCGCAGAGCGGGTTGTGATCGTGGTGCTCGAGGTCATGGGGCTCGAGCGTCCCGAAGTTTCGGGGGCGTTTGTAGTGGTCGAGGATGTAGTCGCGGTACAACGCGTCCATTAGGGACCCAGCGCCTCAGTGCCCGAGTTTCCGGTCCCCAGTCCTCAGTCCCCAGGGCTGAGACACTGGCGCTTGAGCACGATCCTGGGGTCTGGGGCCTGGGGTCTGGGGACTAGGACTCAAAGCTCGAACACCCCCCGTGCCTTCACAAGCGCCCCCACCAGCCGATCCACGTCCGTGCGGTCGTTGTACACGTGGAAGCTGGCGCGCGCCGTTGCCGGTACGCCCATCTCCCGCATCAGCGGCTGGGCGCAGTGGTGGCCAGCGCGGATGCAGACGCCCTCGCGGTCGCAGAGCTCCGCCACGTCGTGGGGGTGGATGCCCTCCAGCTCGAAGCTGACGACGCCGCCGCGGGCGTCCGCGTCCGGAGGCCCGAAGGTGCGCAGCCCGTCAACCTCGGTGAGCCGCTCGAGCGTGTAGGCGGTCAGGTCGCGCTCGTGCGCGCGAACCGCCTCCATCCCGACGGCGGAGAGGTAGTCGACCGCCACGCCGAGCCCCACGCCTTGGGCGATCGGCGAGGTGCCCGCCTCGAACTTCCACGGCAGCTCGTTCCAGGTGGAGGACTCGAAGCCGACGTTGGCGATCATGTCGCCGCCACCTAGGAACGGCCGCATCGACTCGAGCAGCTCGCGGCGACCGTGCAGCACGCCGATGCCCGTCGGGCCAAGGGCCTTGTGGCCCGTCCAGGCGTAGAAGTCCGCGCCGACGTCGGCGACGCTCACAGGCATCTGGGGCACCGCCTGCGAGCCGTCGACCACCGACACGGCGCCTGCGGCACGGGCGCGGGCGGCGATCTCGGCGACGGGGTTGATCGTGCCCAGCACGTTGGAAACGTGCGCCACCGCCACCAGCTTCACGCGGCCGCTGGCGAGTGCCTCGTCCAGTTCGTCGAGCGAGAGCTGGCCCTCGCTCGGACACGTGCAGGTAGCGCAGGCGCGCGCCACGCTCGGAGCAGAGCAGCTGCCAGGGCACGATGTTGGAGTGGTGCTCCATGTGGGTGATCAGCACCTCGTCGCCCTCGCCGACGTGCTCCCGGCCCCACGAGTAGGCCACGAGGTTGATCGCCTCGGTGGCGTTGCGCGTGAAGATCGTGGTGGCGGGCTCGCCGCCCGCGAACGCCGCGATGCGCTCGCGCGCGCCCTCGAACAGCTCAGTCGCCTCACGCGCCAGCGCGTACACGCCGCGGTGCACGTTCGCGTTCGAGTTGCGGTAGTAGGAGTCGATCGCCTCGATCACCGAGTTGGGCTTCTGCGAGGTCGCGGCCGAGTCCAGGTAGGCGAAGCCGCGGTCGAACACCGGGAAATCGGCGCGAACATCCACGAGTGGCGTGGCCGCGGTCGGCATCAGAGGTCCGCCCGCTCGCCGATGAACTCCGCCACCTGGTCCTCCGCGGACGCCAGCTTCTCGGCGATCCGCCGCCGCACGAGCGCCTCGAGCCCCGGGTCGTCCAGACGCTGCACGACCTCCTCGAAGTAGCCCTCGACCAGCACCCGCACCGCCTCTGAGCGCGGGATGCCGCGAGCCATCATGTAGAAGATCTGGTCCTCGTCCAGCTCCCCGACGGTGCCGCCGTGGGAGGCGGACACGCTGTCCGTCTCGACGATCAGCGACGGGATCGCGTCGCCCTTCGCCTTCTGCGAGAGCAGCATCTGATGCGTCTGGAGATAGGTGTGGCTCTCCTGCGCGTTCGGGACGATGTGGATGAGGCCCTCGTAAGACGCGCGCGAGTCACCCGTGAGCGCGCCCTTCCAGACCGTGTCGCCCGCGGTGTGCCCGGCCTCGTGCTTGTCGGTGGTGAAGAGGTCGAGGTGCTCGTCGCGCTCGGTGAAGTAGAGGCCCGTGTGGCGCATGTCCGAGCCCGGCTCGGCGGTCACGATGTCGAGCGTCTGCTTGGTCAGCCGGCCGCCGAGGTGGATCGGCACCCAGCTGACGAACGCGTCGCGCGCGATCTCCACGCGCTTGGTCGAGATGTCGTGCACCTCGCCGCTCCCCCAGTCCTGGAAGTGCGCGAGCTTGACGCGCGCCCCCGGGCGCGCGTACAGCTCGAACCCGCCCGCGTGCAGCGCCTGGCCGTCGAAGGGCGGAGCCAGGCAGTACTCGCGGATCGAGCACTGGGCGTGCTCGTCGACCACGGCGAGGGTGTGCGCGTACTGCGCCGTCCCCGGCTCGTCGATCAGGTACACGATCTGGATCGGGGCCTCGACCACCACGTCCTTCGGCACGTAGACGAACGCGCCGCCGGTCCAGAACGCTGCCGTGGCCGCGGCGAACTTGCCCTCGTCGTGCGACAGCCGGCGCATGTACCACTCGCGGACCAGGTCCGGGTGCTCCTGCACGGCACGTTCGAGGGAGGCGATGATCACCCCCTGCTCGGCCAGCTCGGGATCGACCGACGACTGGATCGTGCTGGCCCCGCGCTGCACGATGAGGCCGGCGAGCGGGTCGTCGCCGATGTCCTCCACGACCAGCGGCGGCAGTTCGTCGACGGGCTCGTGATGACGAGCCTCCAGGGCGTCGAGGTCGAGGCTGCGAAGGTTCGTCGTCCAGAACCCCGAGCGCCGCCAGGTGGGCACGGGCTCGCGCTCGTAGACCTCCAGCGCCGCCCGGCGCCCCTCCTCCAGCCAGCTAGGCTCGGGCATCGGCCGCCGACACCTCCTCGCGGACGAACTCGTAGCCCTTCTCCTCCAGCTCGTCGGCCAGCTCGGGCCCGCCCTCGCGCACGATCCGCCCGTCGAGCATGATGTGCACGAACTCCGGCCGCACGTAGCCGAGGATGCGGGTGTAGTGGGTGATGATCAGCGTGCCCATCTCCGGGCCACGCAGGGCGTTCACACCGTCGGCGACGATCCGTAGCGCGTCGATGTCCAGGCCAGAATCAGTCTCGTCGAGCACCGCCACCTCGGGCTTGAGCATCGCGAGCTGGAGTATCTCCGCGCGCTTCTTCTCGCCGCCCGAGAAGCCTTCATTCAGGTAGCGGCTGACGAAGTCCCGGTCGATGCGCAGCATGTCGACGTTCTCGCGCAGGAGCTTTCCGAAGTCCTTCACCTTGATCGGGTCCTCGCGGCGCGCGTTCACGGCCAGGCGCAGGAAGTTGGCCACCGACACCCCGGGGATCGTGGCCGGGTACTGGAACGCCATGAACAGGCCGGCGCGGGCGCGCTCGTCCGGGTCGGCCTCGGTCAGGTCCTCGCCGTTGAACAGGATCCGGCCCTCGGTGACCTCGTACTTGGGGTTGCCCATGATGGTGTTGGCGAGCGTGGACTTGCCCGAGCCGTTGGGGCCCATGAGGGCGTGGGTCTCCCCCCTGCCGACCGTCAGGTCCACGCCGTGGAGGATCTCCCGCTCGTCGATGCGGACGTGGAGGTTCTCGATTTCCAAGCTCATGCGGTTGCGGGCTCCGTCTTCTTTCGGGAATTGGGCCGAGCGAGGTCGGCCAGCGTCATGTCGGTGAGCGTGCGGACGATCGATCCCTGCACGCGGGTCCAGAGCAGCTTGGTGGGGCACGGATCGTGTCCGGCCTCTCCCTCGCGAACGCACACGAGGGTCCCGTCCGAACCGGCCGTGATGCACTCGATTGGGGCGATCTCGCCCTCCAAAGCGCGCACCACCTCGGCCATCGTGATGCTCTCGGCGTCCCGGACGAGAGAGTACCCACCGCGCGCGCCGCGGCGGCTCTCGATCAGCTCCGCGCGCCGCAGGCGGGCGGCGAGGTGCTCGAGGTAGGCGAGCGGAAGACCCTCGGCCTCGGCGATCGAGGCCAACGAGATCGGGCCGTTGCCGGCCTCCCTGGCCAGGTGCGCCATGACGCGCACCCCGTACTCGGCTTTGGTGGAGAACATCACGTTCGTTCTCGGCGCCGGGACGGCGCCTCCTTTCTCAGAGGTGGGCATGGATGCCCAACGGGTAAAACCTACCTGCGAAGTAGGATAACGAGCCGGGTGGCCGTGGTCGCGCGGGTCGTGGCCAGGGCTGGGGTAAGGGGGCCGGCCCGATCGAGTGAAGCATTGAGCACGCTATGGCGGCATCAACTGCTCACTCGATTGCGCGGATGGGGATGTTCCTCCGTACCCAGCCGCAGTAGGCGCCGGACGACCGCGAACGCGACGAGGCACGCCGCCCGACCGCGCGCACTCAAACCCCCTGCGCCAACAGCCTCACGTCATGCGCGACCCCCTCCGGGGTCACCTGGTCGAGCGGGAAGCTCACGCGCTGAATCCCCTTCGGGTCGACCAGCACCAGCCGCGCCGTGTGCTCGAGGTCCTCGCGCTGGGGCTCGACCGAGAAGCCGCGCCACACCGGCTCCAGCTCACGGCGCGACCCCGTGCCGAACGTCATCCGACCCGTCATGCGCTGCTCGGAGAGGAAGGCACGCGCCCGCGCGGGCGTGTCCCGCGGCGGGTCGACAGCGACGGCCAGCGCCGGGACGTCCTCGCCGAGCTCGTTCAGCGCCCCCTTCACCTGCTGAGCCTGCGTCGGGCAGGTGTCCTCGCAGGTCGTGTACAGGAACGTGACGATCACCGGCCGGCCGCGAAGCGAGCGCATCGACACCCGCCCGCCGTCCTGATCGGTGAGCGTGAAATCGGGCGCCTCGAGGCCCGTTGGGAGGGTGGCGCCCTCGAAGCGCCGCGGGCCATCCGGCTCGTCCGCGTCGTCCGGGCTGGCGAGCACGACCAGCCCGACGAACGCGAACAGCACGCCCAGGGCGAGCGCGATGGTCAGCCGCGGGTTCACCAGCCGGAGGGTAGATCGAGGAGGGCGTCGGCCAGCAGCCGGCACCGCTCGCTCCAGGGCGGGCTCCGGCAGGCCCGCATAGCCCAGCACGAGCCCCGGCCGGTGCTCGCCTCCGAAGGAGTGCAGCGCCAGCCCCTCAACTCCCACGCCTCGTGCGGCGGCCGCGGCGACAACGGCGGCCTCGTCCGTTCCAGGCGCCAGCGTGACGAGCTCGAAGAGGCCGGCGTTGCCGTTCCCGGCCACCGCGTCCGGGAGGTGCTCGCCCACCGCGGCGAGCAGCGCCGCGCGCCGGTCCGCGTAGCGCAGGCGCATTCGCCGCAGGTGACGGTCCAGCTCGCCGCGCTCGATGAAGTCGGCCAGGGCGAGTTGGGACACCACCTCGCCGCCGGCGTCCTCGACCGCCTTCGCGGTCGCCAGCTGCCATGCGAGCCAAGACGGGGCCAGCATCCATCCCAGACGCAATCCAGGCGCCAGGCGCTTGCTGGCCGATCCGACGAGCGCGACGCGCTCCGCCGCCAGGCCCTGGAGCGCCCCCCGCCGGGTGCGGTCGTAGCGCAGCTCGGCGTCGTAGTCGTCCTCGACGATCAGGCGGTCGCCGTCCTCGGCCCATTCGATCAGGGCGGCGCGGCGCTCGGGGCTCATCACCACACCCGTGGGGAACTGATGCGCGGGCGTCGTCACCACGGCTGCGACGCCAGTGGCAGCCAGGGCGCCGACGTGGAGGCCGTCGGCGTCGACCGCGACCGGCACCACCTCGAGCCCCGCCCCTTCAACGGTGAGGCGGTGACGGTGCCATCCCGGCTCCTCGACGCCGACCCGTTCGACTCCCCGTGCCCGCAGCCATCGGCACACCAGCGCGAGTGCCTGCGTGAAGCCGGTGGTGACCAGCATGTGCTCTGGGTCGACCGCCGCTCCGCGCGCGCGGCCGAGGTAGCCGGCCAGGGCCTCGCGCAGCTCTGGCAGCCCACGTGGGTCCGGGTAGCCGATGGCGTCGATCGGCGCTTGGCGCCACGCCGCCCGGACCGATCGCAGCCACGCGTCGCGCGGGAAGCCGGACAGGTCGGGCCGGCCCGGGCCGAGGTCGTAGGCGTGCGACTCGACCAGCGAGCCGGCCGTGATCGGCGGCGCTGCGCTGCGGACCGCGCCCGCGACCGTCACCGGCGCTCCTTGGCGGGTGGTCAGATAGCCCTCCGCGACTAGCTGTCCGTAGGCCTCGCTCACCACACCGCGCGAGATCCCGAGCGCGGCAGCCAACCCGCGGCTGGACGGCAGCCGCGCGCCGGCGGCCAGCCTTCCGGCACGGACGTCCTCGCGCAGCCGGCGCTCGAGTTGCTCGTGGAGCGGCTCCTCGGCGTGGCGGTCCAGCTCGACGACCAGCTCGCGATCGCCAACTGGCCCTTCCTGAGCTGCCATGACTGGAACTGTAGACCGAGCCAGCTTCGCGCTACGGTGCGCGCCATGGCAGAGATCACGGTCGTGGGAGGAGGGATCGCCGGGCTCACCGCGGCGATCGCAGCCGCAGAGGACGGAGTGGAGGTGCGCCTGCTGGAGGCGGGCTCCGAGCTCGGTGGCCGCGCGCGCAGCCTCGACGGCCCGTACCGGGCCAACCTCGGTCCCCACGTGCTCTACAAGGACGGCGCGCCGTGGTCCTGGCTCTCCGAGCGCTCGCTGCTCCCGCCGACGAACGGCCTGCCCCTAGGCTCCATGCGGCTGCGCCACCGAGGGTCGCTGCGACGCACCCCGCCGGCGAGCACCATCCCGGCGGTACTCAAGCTGCGTGGCCGCAAGGCGCCCGATGACCTCCCCTTCCGCGACTGGGCCGCCCGTCACGCGGGCGCGGAGAACGCGGAGCTGTTCGCTATGGGCGCCGGCGTCTACACCTTCCACCACGATCCCGGCGAGCTCTCGGCCGCATTCATCTGGGAACGGACGGTTCGCACCCTGCTCACGCCGCCGCCGACGGTCCGGTACGTGGTGGGCGGCTGGAACAGCTACATCGCCACGCTCGCACGGCGGGCGCGGGAGCTCGGGGTGTCGATCGAAACAGGTACGCGTGTGGATTCGCTACCCGGTGGCGTGGTGATCGTGGCCACCGAGCTGGCCGACGCCGCGCGCCTTCTGGGCGACGACCGGATGCGCTGGCCCAGCGGCCGCACGGTTTGCATCGACGTCGGACTCCGCCGCCGCCGTGGAGATCCGTTCATCGTCTCCGACCTGGACGAGGCCGGGTGGATCGAGCGCTTCAGCGCTGCGGATCGCACATTGGCCCCGGAGGGGGAGGACCTGATCCAGGCGCAGATGCCGATCCGCCCGGGCGAGGACCCCGACGCCGCGGCGCGCGCGCCTCGAGCGCCTGCTGGAGCTCTCCTATCCGGACCTGCGCGAGCGCACCACCTGGCGCCGTCGTCTGACGATGGACGGCAAGACGGGCGCGCTCGACCACCCGGGGACGACGTGGCGCGACCGGCCCGCGGTGGACCGCCGCGACGGCGTGTTCCTGGCCGGCGATTGCGTCGCCGCGCCCGGGCTCCTATCGGAGGTGGCGTGGGCGAGCGGGGTCGAGGCGGCCGGCTCGGCGGTCGCTCAGGTTCGCCGCAGTGGCGAGCGGCTCCGCCGCGTCGCGTAACCCCTAGGGCTCGACGAGCCCGCGGCGGATCGCGTACCGCACCAGCTCGACTCGGTCGCGCATGCCGAGCTTGGCGAGCACGTTTCCGCGGTGAGACTCGACCGTCTTCTCCGACAGCTGCAGCACGTCCGCGATCTGCCGGTTGGTGTAGGCCTCGGCGATCAGCTTCACCACCTCCAGCTCACGCGGGGTCAGGGCGTCCTCGGGCCGGGTGCGACCGTCCTCGAGCCACTGTTTCATCAGCGTCTGCTGCGTTCGTGAGCTGAGGAACGTCCCCCCGTCGGCCACGGTCCTGATCGCCTGGATCAGGCTGCCGTCGGCGGCGCGCTTGGAGACGTACCCCGACGCGCCCGCCTCCAGCGCATCGAAGAAGTACCCGTCGTCCTCGTGCATCGAGAGCATCAGGACGTGCACCTCCTCCGTGTGCGCGCGGATCTGGCGTGCAGCGTGCAGCCCGGTCATTCGCGGCATCGAGACGTCCAGGACGGCCACGTCCGGGTGCTCGGCGAGGGTCCGCTCGACCGCCTCGACGCCGTCCTGCGCCTCGGCCGTGACCTGCATGTCCGCCTGGCGCTCGATCAGCATCGTCAGCCCGGAGCGGACGATCCCGTGGTCGTCGGCAATCAGTATGCGGATCACGGAAGCCTCAGCGTGACCTCTGTCCCCGCCCCTGGCGAGGACCGCAGATCCAGCTCGCCGCCGACGAGCCGGGCTCGCTCAGCCATCCCCTCGAGGCCGAGCCGGCCGTCATCGCGGACCGCCACCGGGTCGAACCCGAGGCCGTCGTCGCGGACCCTCAGCAGGGCGCCCTCGCATCCCGCGTTCAGCTCGACGTCGATGTTGGCGGCGCGCGAGTGGCGGCCCGCGTTGGCCAGGGCTTCCTGGGCCACGCGGTAGATCACCGTCTGCTTCTCCTCGTCAAGCTCGCCCGGATCGCCCTTCGCGTCCAGGTGCGCTTCGACGCCCGCCCGTTCCCCGTACGCGCGCAGCTGTGCCTCGATCGCGGGGACGAGCCCGTGATCGTCCAGCGCGCTCGGGCGCAGCTGGCGGGCCAGACTGAGCAGCTCGTCCATTGCCTGGCTGGTCAGGCGCTTGAGCTCGGCCACCTCGGTGGCACGCTCGGGAGGAAGGTCGTGCGCCAGTGCCTCGAGCCGCAGCAAGATGGCGGTCAGCGCCTGGTTCACCTCGTCGTGCAGGTCGCGCGCCACTCGGCGGCGTTCCTCCTCCTGCGCTCGGAGCACGAGCTTGCCCGAGCGCCGTCGCTCGAGGTCCACGCGCTGAAGCAGCCGGCGGAAGGAGTGGGCCAGGCGGTCGATCTCCTCGACCGGGTCACCCGGGATCTCGAACGTGGCCGGCTCGGCCGGGTCGATCCGCTCGATCCGCTCGATCAAGTGCTCGAGGGGCGCGAAGCGCTTTTGCAGCATCCACAGGTTCACGCAGAACGTGAGCACGATCACGAGGCACAGCACGACCACCTGCCAGCGCTGCTCTCCCTTCGCGGGATCGAGTCCCGAGACCATGGTGGCGGCCACCAGTGTCAGGGTCACGAGCACGACGTTGGCGGCCACGACCTGGCCGATCAGCGAGTCGTCTCGATGTCTCATCCGCCTGCGCATAATTGGGGTCCAGACCCCATATCGGCAGACGCGGGGTTGGGCGACACTCCCGACAGAGACTTTTTGGGCCCTTCGGCAGGCCCAGGGTCTTGCCGCAGAGAAGGATTGGATTTGGGTACCGGGGCGTCCGCTAGGGCGCCCCGGTCACGTTGCGGGCACCCTCGCTATCCTTTCTGAAGCTATGGCATCCGGAGCGGAACTCGTCCGCAGGGCGAAGGAACAGATCACCGAGGTGGATCCGAGAGAGGTCCACGACGTCCTGGGTGCCCGAAACGGCGAAGTGATCGTGGACGTCCGCGAGCAGCATGAGTTCGAGGAGTCGCACCTCCCGGGCGCGGTGCACGTGCCCCGCGGTCACCTCGAATCGCGCATAGAGGGCGCCACCGGCGACAAGTCCGGGAGGGTGATCCTGTACTGCGCTTCGGGCAACCGCTCCGCGCTGGCGGCGAAGACGCTGCAGGAAGAGCTCGGCTACCAGAACGTCGAGTCGATGACCGGCGGGATCACCCTCTGGAAGGACCGCGGCTACGAAGTGGATGTCCCTCGCCGGCTCACGGCCGAGCAGCGCGAGCGCTACTCCCGCCACCTGCTGATCCCGGAGATCGGTCTGGAGGGTCAGCTCAAGCTGATGGACGCCAAGGTGCTGTTGCTCGGCGCCGGCGGCCTCGGCTCGCCGACCGCCCTGTACCTGGCCGCGGCCGGGGTCGGCACGCTCGGGATCGTCGACGACGACGTAGTGGACCTGTCCAACCTGCAGCGTCAGATCGCTCATTCCAACGACCGCATCGGAGTGCCCAAGGTGGACTCCGCGGAGCAGTCGATCCACGAGATCAACCCCGACGTCGACGTCGTGAAGTACCAGACCCGCCTCGATGCTTCGAACGTCATGGAGATCATCGAGGGCTACGACGTGATCGTCGACGGCGTCGACAACTTCCCGACCCGGTACCTCTTGAACGACGCGACCGTGCGGCTGCGGATTCCCGTCGTATCCGCATCGATCCTCGGCTTCGACGGCCAGCTGTCGGTCTTCGCCCCGTATGAGGGCCCGTGCTACCGCTGCCTGTACCCGACCCCTCCGCCCGCTGAGTTGGCGCCGTCCTGCGGGGCCAACGGCGTGCTCGGCGCGCTGCCCGGGATCATGGGTGTGCTGCAGGCGATCGAGGTCGTGAAGCTCGTCACCGGTGCGGGCGAGCCGCTGATCGGGCGGCTGCTGCTGTACGAGGCCCTGGGGACCTCCTTCACCGACCTCAAGGTCCGACGCGACCCCGACTGCCCGATCTGCTCGCGCGACCCGGACGAGATCTCCGATGAGGAGATGGGGGTCTTTCCGGACTACGAAGCCTTCTGCGCTGCGGCCGGATAGTTTCCAGGCCCCAGTCCCCAGTCCCCAGGAATGAGCACCGTCAAGATCCCGCCGGTTCTGCGTGCCTCCACAGGAGGTGCGAAAGAGGTATCCGCCGAGGGCGGCAACGTCGAAGAGGTCCTCAACTCGCTCGCCGCGCAGCATCCCGAGACGAGCGGTCAGTTGTTCGGCGAGGACGGGTCGCTCAACCGGTACGTGAACGTCTATCTCAACGACGAGGACGTGCGGGTCCTCGACGGGCTCGCCACCGAGGTGAAGCCCGAGGACACCCTGGTGATCCTTCCGGCGATGGCCGGGGGCTAGGGTCGGGTCAGCGCTCGCTTCACCTGAGCGGCCACCCACGCCGGCCTTTCCGTGACCTGCCGGTACGTGAACCGCAGCACCGTGAAGCCGGCGAGGCGGAGCTCGATGTCGCGAGCCCGGTCACGTTCGAATGCCGCGCGGGTTCCGTGCGTCGCGTAACCATCCACTTCGACGATGACGCGTCGCGCCTTCCACAGGAAGTCGACCTCGTAGCTCTCCACGCGCGCGTTGACTTGCGGGACCGGGAGGGCGCTCTCCCGGCACAGACGCAGGAACCTCTCCTCGAGAACGCTGCGCGTGAAGGTTGTGCCCGCGAGGTGGCGGTCGATGATGGCTCGCAGCGCATGGGCCCCGGCCCGACCGGCGCTTCGCTCCAGGGTGGCCTCGACCGCGCGCAGGTCAAACAGGCGGAGGCGCTCGGCTTCGTCTATCGCGCGTTCGACGGCGCGGGCCGGCAGCACCTCAGCAAGGTCGAGCAGAGTCCGGGCGGGAGTCGTGACTGGAATTCCGAGCTCTTGGACGACATCGAGTGGATCGAGCGCAGAGCGGTGGATCCGGATTCCGGGTCGCGCGCTGCGTCCTGCGCGAGTTGGGACGGTCACCTCTACGAACGCGGACCCTCGGCGCCTCATAGTCCACAGGACGCCCGCATCGCGGTGGCTCAGGGCAGCCCGCGGTCCGCAGGCGAGCACGGCGGCGAGCCATCGGCCGGAGCGCGAGAGGGGTGCCCGCCCGACGACGTAGACGCCACGGTGGACTACCGGCAGCTGCCCGGTCGAGACTCGATAGTCCACCCCGCTGGCTTTCAGGCCGCACGCCATGGTCTGAGCCCGCGTAACCACTCCGTGTTGCTTGGCCGCAAGCGTCGCGAGAGCGCGATCGACGGGCCGCTGGGCGGATTGACTTGGCATTTCCAAGGCAAAGCGCCCAGCCCCCGACTTTCGCCCCCGCCTCCCCGCCGCGGGCGCGCCGCGGTTGCGTCGCTCCCGCGGGCGCCGATCTGGCGCCCAGGCCCGCCGCTACACTTTCTGAAGCAATGGCGGCTCCGGGGCTCGAGAACCGACCGTGCGGCGGCAGGTACGCCGACATCGTCGCCGCCATCGGCAACACGCCGCTCGTGGAGCTCAAGAGGCTCTCGCCCAAGCCGGGGGTGCGGATCTACGCCAAGCTCGAGTCCTACAACCCAACCGGGTCGGTCAAGGACCGCGTGGCGCGCGCGCTGATCGAGGACGCCGAGGAGAAGGGCGCCATCCGGCCGGGCCAGACGATCCTCGAGCCGACGTCGGGGAACACCGGGATCTCGCTCGCGATGATCTGCTCTCGCAAGGGGTATCCGCTCAAGGTCGTGATGCCCGACAACGTGACGGCGGAGCGCACCCAGCTACTGCGCATGTACGGGGCGGAGATCGTCTACTCGCCGGGCGAGCAGGGGTCGAACGGCGCCGTGGCGATGGCTCTCGACATGGCGGAGGCGGACTCCTCGTACTACATGCCCTACCAGTACGGGAACCAGGCCAACCCGAACGCTCACTACACCGGGACGGCAGTCGAGATCCTGGAGGAGCTCGACGAGGTGACAGCGTTCGTGGCGGGGCTCGGGACAGGCGGAACCCTGATGGGCAACGCGCGCCGGTTCAAGGAGAACGACCCGGACACGCTGGTCGTGGCCGCCGAGCCGCTCCAGGGCGAGCTCGTCCAGGGCCTGCGCTCGCTGGACGACGGCTTCATCCCGCCGATCATCGACCTCTCCCTGCTGGACCGCAAGATCTTCGTCTCCAACCGCGACTCGGTGGTGTGGACCAAACGGCTGCTGGACGAGGAAGGCCTGTTCGCCGGGGTGTCCAGCGGGGCGATCGCGTCGATCGCCGTCCGGGTGGCGAACGACCTCGACGAGGGCAACGTCGTGTTCGTGGTCTGCGACGACGGCTGGAAGTACCTCAGCTCCGGCGTCTACACGCGCAGCGTGGACGAGCTCGAGGCGGACGGCACGCTCGAGCGCGCCGCGTTCTGGTAAGCGCGCCGGGCCTCAGCCTCCGCGGTCGCCCTTGAACGACGGCTCCGAGGCGGAGTCGAGTTCGACCGCCGTTTCCGGCTCGGTGGCCGAGTCGAGTTCCGCGTCCGGGTCCGCGTCTTCCTCGCTGTCGTAGTCGTCGTCCTCGAGGTCCTCGTCGCCGTGGGCGCCCAGCGGGGAGAGGTCCCCGTCCTCCTCATCGCCCACGCCTTGAAGCGCCTCGCGCATCTCGCGAAGGCCGCGCCCTACCGAGCGCGCGACCTCCGGCAGCTTGGCCGGGCCGAGAACGATCAGCGCCAGCGCGGCGATCACTATCCACTCCATCGGCGACGGTCCCATGAAAGCGAGCTCCACGCGCTCAGGCTAGCGCGGCCCATAGGCGAATTCCCCGGGCGGACCGCGCCAGGGTGCGCGTAGTCTTCGGCCGGTGAGGATGACGAAGGAGCAATGGAGCGCGCTAGTCGAGCACGCCCGTGCCGACGCGCCAAACGAGTGCTGCGGCATCCTCTGGGGCCGCTCGGGCGTGGTCGAGGGACTCGCGCGCGGAGAGAACCCGCGCAACTCGCCCTACGGCTACGAGCTGGACCCGCGGAGCCTCCTGCGCGCCAACGAGCTCGACGACGAGGGCTACGAGGTGGGCGTCTACCACTCCCACCCGCGCAGCGCAGCGGAGCCGTCACAGACCGACATCAACCTGGCCACCTACCCGCACTGGACCTACCTGATCGTCTCGTTGGCGGGCGAGCCGGCGGTCCGCGGGTGGCGGATCGTGGACGGGGGCTACGACGAAGAGGAGATCGAGGTCGGGTGACCGCCTCGCCGCCGGAGTCCCAGCCGCTGGCCTGCCCCTCGTGCGCGTTGCGCTACGGCCTGGACGAGCGCTTCTGCGCGGTCTGCGGGATGCCGCTCACCTACGTCGGCCGGGAGCCGGTCGACACGCCCGAAAGCGAGGCGCACGGCCGTGCCCGCAAGATCGATCCGCGCTACACGGAGGGCGAGCTCGTGAGGGTCGCCGGAGGGCGCAACCAGGCCGAGGCAGAGCTGATCCAGGGCATGCTGATCGAGGAAGGCGTTCCCAGCATCCTGCGCCGAAGTGCCGGATTCGACGTGCCCGACTTCCTGGCGGCCGGCCCGCGCGACGTGCTGGTGCCCAGCGCCGGGGCGGAGGCCGCACGAGAGGTGCTGCTCGACGCGGACATGGCCCCGCAGGAGGCGCCCCCGAGCGCGCGTGGGTCGGGCCACGCCCTGCGCCTGGCGGTGGTGATAGCCGCAGGCGGCGCCCTGACGGCGCTGGTCACCTGGGCGCTGATCCGTCTGACGGGCTGATGCGCCTGGGAACCTTCCTCGCCCCGCGCCTGCGGCCGCTATACGAGGCGGCCAGCACGGCGATCGGCGACGCGCTCGGTACCCGAACGACGCTCATCGAAGGCGAGTGCTACGAGGACCTCCTGAACGGGGACCTGGACGCAGCCTTCATCTGTGGGCTGCCCTATGTCGACCTCCGCGTCCGTGCGGGCGAAGCGGTCGAGCCGCTGGCCGCGCCGGTCGTCGCGGGCGCGCGCTACGGGGGGCGACCGGTCTACTTCTCTGACGTGATCGTCCGCCAGGACGACGCCGCCCGAAGCTTCGATGACCTGGGCGGCCGGCGATGGGCCTACAACGAGCCAGAGTCCCACTCGGGCTCGAACGTGGTGCTTGCCCATCTCGCGCACGAGGGACTCGACACAGGCTTCTTCTCGATGGTGACCCGCGTGGGCTCTCACCACGAGGCGTTGCGGCGTGTGCTCCTCGGCGAGGCGGATGCGGCCGCGATCGACTCGCACCTGCTCGAGGTCATGTGCGGCGACGACCCGTACGTGGCGTCAGCCGCGCGCACCGTGACTGCGCTCGGCCCGTCCCCTATCCAGCCCCTGGTGGCCGGCGCGGCGCTGCCCGCTGCCGACCGGGAGGCGGCGCGGGCCGCCGTCACCAGCCTCGGCGAGGGCCCCGCCGGGACGCTCGTGGAGCGCTGGGTGCCGGTGACCGACGCGGACTACGACCCGATACGGGCTATGCGCGACGAGGCGGCCCCGCTGGCGTACGCCTGAGTCTCGCCGAGGCGGCGCAGCTCGGACTCGTACGAGATCGAGTGGCGTGTGAGCGTCCCGGACGGCTCCACCAGGTAGGCACCCATGCGAAGCAGCGGGGGCGAGTAGGCGTGCACCGTCAGCGCGGGAGCCGCGCCCACGTGGGTCACCCGGTGGATCTCGGACGCAGCGATCGTGAAGGTCTCGCCCGGCCCGTACTCATGCGCCTCCGGCGGACCGGTGAGCCGCAGACGCTCCTCGCGCACGCGGCCGCGGATCACGTGGACGGCTCCCGCCGACACGTCGTGGTCGTGGAAGCCCGTGTCCGCCTCGTGCCCCCAGTGGATGAGCCAAGTGCTCAGCCGCTCGCCGCGATACAGCTCGCGGTAGGCGCGCTCGGCGCCGAGATCGAGCAGGAGGTCGTGCCACGGCTTGCGGCCCAGCCACGCGGCGGTGTCACGTAGCTCGTCCTCGGTGAGATCCCGCTCCTCGACTTCGATCTGCTGCGTGGCCTCCATCGCGCTCCTTCCTTTGTCCACAAACAAGGTCAAGAATATAGAGAATCCCGGTCGGGTTTGGAGGGTTGATCGCCGGCGGTGCGCCGGCCGCGCCCGTCGCGGTAGGCTGCGGCTCGTGGATTTCGCCCCCTCCGAGCGTGTGACAGAGCTGCGCGAGCGGATCCGCGAGTTCATGGACGAGCACGTGCTGCCGGTCGAGGTCGAGGGAATGCGCGCGCTCGACGCGGAGGTGGGTCCGGGCGTCGCCTACCCCCAGATGCTGGTCGAGCTACGCGAGCGCGCCCGCTCCGAGGGCCTGTGGAACCTCTTCCTGCCCGACGAGGAGCACGGGCCCGGGCTGACCAACTGGGAGTACGGGATGCTCTGCGAGGACATGGGGCGTTCGGGCATCGCCCCCATGGTCTTCAACTGCTCGGCGCCCGACACGGGGAACATGGAGATCCTGGCCGAGTACGGCACGCCCGAGCAGAAGGCGCAGTGGCTCGAGCCCCTGCTCAACGGCCACATCCGCTCCTGCTTCTCCATGACCGAGCCCGAGACCGCGGGGTCGGACCCGACCGGGCTGGCGGCCCGCGCGGAGCTCGAGGACGGCGAGTGGGTGATCAACGGGCACAAGTGGTTCACGTCGGGGTACAACGGCGCGAGCGTCGCGATCGCGATGGTCGTGACCGACCCCGATGCCGCGCCGCACCGGCGCGCGAGCATGATCGTGGTGCCGATCGATACGCCCGGCTTCACCGGCGTGCGTCCCGTGCCGGTGATGGGTCACGACGAGGGTCCCGGCCACTGGGAGGTCATCTACGAGGACGTCCGCGTGCCCGAGTCAGCCCTGCTGGGCGAGCGCGGCGCCGGCTTCTCGATCGCTCAGGCCCGGCTGGGACCGGGACGCATCCACCACTGCATGCGGGCGATCGGCTCTGCTGAGCGCGCATTCGAGCTGATGTGCCGCCGCGCCCACGAGCGCGAGGCGTTCGGCGGCAAGCTGGCGGAGAAGCAGTTCGTCCAGGACTTCATCGCCAAGTCGCGGATGGAGATCGACGCCGCGCGCCTGATGGTGCTCCATGCGGCGTGGAAGATGGACACCGAGGGCAAGCGCGCCGCTCGCCAGGAGATCTCGATGATCAAGGTGATCGCCGCGCAGATGCACCAGGAGGTCTGCGACCGCGCGATGCAGGTGCACGGCGCGCTCGGGATGTCCGACGACATCCCGCTCGCGGCGATGTGGCGCCAGGGCCGCTGGCTGCGGATCGCCGACGGGCCCGACGAGGTGCACAAGATGGTGATCGCCCTGCGCGAGCTGAACCGCTTCAAGCCGCGCGAGCCCGTCGAGGCCTAGCCATCGCCGTCGCGCCCCCTCGCAGTCCGGCCGACCACGGTCTGAGCGACGAGCAGAGCGACTTCGTGCGCTCGATTCGCGAGTTCTGCGCCCGCGAGTGCACGCCCGAGAAGCTCGCCGCGCTGACCGACGGCGGCAGGGACCCCCACAGCCACGAGCTGGCGGAGAAGATGGCGGGGCTGGGTTGGTACGGGCTCCAGATCCCGGAGGAGTACGGCGGATCGGGCGGGAGCTTCTTCGACGCCGCGCTGTTCCTGGAGGAGACGGCGCGTGGCCAGGCGCCGATCGGGGCGTACGGCGTGACGCTGATCGTGGTCGGCGCGCTAAACCGGTTCGGGACCGAGGAGCAGAAGAAGGACCTTCTCGGGCGGGTCGCCGCAGGCGGGACGTTGGCGATCGCCATGTCCGAGCCCGACGCGGGCTCCGACGTGGCTGCGCTGAAGTGCCGGGCCCGGCGCGACGGCGACGAGTGGGTCCTGACCGGATCGAAGATGTGGTGCTCGTTCGCGCATAAGGCCAGCCACACCTTGATCGTCTGCCGCTCCGGCGAGGCCTCGGAGCGCCACGACGGCCTCTCGATGGTCTTCGTCCCCCGTGACGCCGAGGGCTTCACGATGCGCCCGATCGACACCCTCGGCGGTGAGGACACCAACGAGCTGCACCTGGACGACGTGCGGGTGCCCGCCGACGCGCTGCTCGGCACCGAGGGCGGCGGCTGGCTGCAGCTGATGGCCGGGCTCAACAACGAGCGCGTGATCCTGGCCGCGCTGGCGCTGGGCCTAGCCCAGCGCGCCTTCGACGACACGCTCGCCTACGTCAAGGAGCGACGCCAGTTCGGGCGCCCGGTGGGCTCCTTCCAGGCGCTCCAGCACCGGCTGGCGGACCTCGCGACCGACCTCGTCCAGGCGCGGCTGCTGGTCCGCTGGGTGGCGCGGCTGACGGACGAGGATCCGGACCGGATGCTGCCCCAGGAGGCGTCGATGGCAAAGCTCGCGGCCACCGAGCTGGCAAAGCGCTGCGCGCTCGAGGCCGTGCAGATGGCGGGCGGATACGGCTACGCCAAGGAGTACCCCATGGAGAGGCACCTGCGCTCCGCAGTGGTCACGACGATCTACGGCGGTACGTCGGAGATTCAGCGCAACATCATCGCCAAGACCATGGGGCTGTAGGCGGCGCAAACCGCTCTAGTTGGGGCTTGTGGCACTGCGCTGGGCTGGTCAAGCTGTGCGATATGGCCGCCGATATACGAGAGATGGACCCATCCCAGGAGATGGCGTCCGCTCCCGCCGATCCCAGACCGCGCACAACCGGCGTCGGCGGGCCCGGCGAGGCGCTGCACGCGGTCACTCGCCTCCTCTCCGTTGCGGCGAATCTGCAGGGGGCCGAGGCAGTGCGGAAGCGGCTGGTCGACGAGGCGCGCGAGTTCTTCGGGGCCACGCATGCGGTGCTGCTGTCGGTGGCCAGCCGCGAGGGCACGCTGGAGGGGGTCGCCGCGAGCCCGTCCGGGGACCTCCCGCGCGAGCCACTTGCGATCGATGACTTCCCGACGCTGCGCGAGCTGATCCACGCCCACGCGCCGGCCGCCGCGCTCGCGGGGGATGAGGCGGCGGGCCTCGCCGCGGGGCTCGGCGACGCCGCGACCGAGGGTGGCGCCCTGATCGTCCCGATGCGCTCCGGTGATGCCGTTCGCCACCTCCTGTACCTGTCCCGCGAGCCCGCGCGGCCGTTCTCGGCGGACGAGACCGAAGTGGCGGACGCGTTCGCCGCGGCGGCGGCCGCGAGCCTCGCCCAGGTGCGGCTTGCAGAGGAGCATTCAGCCCAGATCGCCCGCCAGGCGGCGCTCGCGCGTGCCGCCAAGTCCCTGAACGACTCGCTCGATCTCAACCGGGTGCTGGTGCGCATCTGCTACGAGGCGGCGAGCATCCTGAACGGCGACTTGGCGATCGTCTACCGCGGTACCCGCGACGAGGGTCTCAGCGTCGAGGCCACATACGGAATGCCGCCCGAGGCGCTCGGATACAAGATGGAGCCAGGCAGCGGGCTCGCCGGCAAGGTCGCTCAACTCGACCGGCCGCTGATCACCAACGACTACCAGGGCATGCCCGGGCAGCCCGACGCCATGCTCTTCGGCGACGTGCACAGCTGCCTGGCGGTGCCGATCCACTGGGACAACAAGCTGCGCGGGGTACTCGCCGTCGGCTACACGCGTTCCCACGTGGCAACCGCGGATCAGCTCAACCTGCTCGAGGCCTTCGGCGAGCTCGCCGCAGCCGCGTGTCGCAACGCCAGCGCACACGCGGGCCTGGCCCATGCGGCCAGGACCGACGGCCTGACCGGCTGTCTCAATCACGCGGCCGATGCACGACACCCTGCGGCGCGAGATCGAGCGCTGCGAGCGCACCGGGCACCGGCTCTCCCTCGTGCTGGTCGACATGGACGACTTCAAGCAGGTGAACGAGGAGAACGGCCACCTCGTGGGCGACGAGGTGCTGCGCCGCGTCGGCCACGCCCTGCGCGCAGGCCGTCCGCCCGTACGACTTCGTCGCTCGCTACGGCGGGGACGAGTTCGCGATCGTCACGATCGAGGCCGACGAGCTCGAGGCGGTCGAGGTCGCCAGTCGCGCACTCGAGGGCGTGTCGTCATCCCTGGAGGACCTCAACGACGCGGGTGGAGCCAGCGCCGGCGTGGCGGAGTGGACCCCGGGGCTGACGTCCACCGAGCTGATCGAGCATGCCGACCGGGCGCTGCTGTTCGGCAAGCAAGAGGGCGAGCGCGGGCGCGTTCACGTGAGCTCAGCGCTGCCGGAGGCCTTCCGTGCGGGGCGCTTCGCTCGGCACCTGCAGCCCGAGCCCGCGCCGATGTCCGACACCGCGCCGGTCGCGTGGCCCGACAACGGTCGCGCCCAGACCGAGCGGCTGCGCAAGCGCACGCGCCAGCTCGCCCTGGCGAACGCGCTCGGGACGCGGCTCGCCGCGATGACCGATCCGCAGTCGATCCTCGACGCCGCGGTCGACGAGCTGCACCGCGCCTTCGGCTACTTCCTGTGCGCCGTGATCGGCATCCGCGACGACGGCACGGTCCACTGCGCCGCCGGCAGGGGGGAGGCGTTCGTCCGGCTGGCCGAGCGGGAGTGGTCCCAGCCCCGCGACGTGGGGCTGATCGGGCGCTGCCTGCGCGAGCGCAGGCCGGTGATCGAGGGCGAGGTGACCGAGCAGGACGACTACATGTCGACCGCGGAAACCGGTGACGTACGCTCGGAGCTGGTCGTTCCGCTGTGGGTGGGCGACACGCTATGGGGCGCGATCAACATCGAGGAGATGCGTCCCAACGCCTTCGACGAGGACGACGCGCGGCTCGTGCAGACCGTCGCCGACCAGGTTGGCTCGGCGCTGCGCTCGGCGATGCTCTACAAGCGGCTCGACAGCGCTTATGTCGGGACCGCGGAGGCTCTGGCCGCAGCGCTCGAGGCCAAGGACTCCTACAGCGCGAGCCACTCGCACGCGGTCGTGCACCGGACCGAGGCCGTCGGCCGCAGGCTCGGGCTCTCCGCGGACGAGCTGCGGATCCTGCGCTTCGGCGCGATCTTCCACGACATCGGCAAGATCGCCGTCCCGGAGGCGATCCTCAACAAGCGCGGACCGCTCACCGAGGCCGAGCGCGACGAGATCAAGCGCCACACGCTCGTGGGCGAGCGGATCCTCGCCGCCGTCGACTTCCTGGAGCCGGTGCTGCCGCTGGTGCGCCACGAGCACGAACGCTGGGACGGCCGCGGCTATCCCGACGGTCTCGCTGGTAACGACATCCCGCTCGGCGCGCGCATCATCCTCGCGTGCGACGCCTACGACGCGATGACGAACGATCGCCCGTACCGTCCCGGCGATGACCGAGCGCCAGGCGCGCGCCGAGCTCCTGGCCGGCGCGGGGAGCCAGTTCGACGAGCGCGTGGTCTCGGCACTTCTGCAGGTGCTGGAGGCCGACAGGCGTGCGCCTCAGCCAGACGTGAGTCCGGCCAGGTAGTCCGTCCACCTGCGCTCCACGGCCGCCGGCGGGCGCCCGAAAGCCGCCTCGATCGCCCGCCGGTCACTCCGGGCGTCGCGCGTCTGCGCCAGGTCCACGCATGCGTCGGGTCCCCGCTCTGCTTCGAGCAGCGAGAACACGGTGCCGCCCAGCACCCAGGCGTCGCGCGACGTCGGGCGGGAAGCGCGGGCGCCGCCCCTCGCGCAACCGCCGAACGATCGCCGCTCGCATGTGCGGCACCTGGCCGGCGAAGTGGGTAGCCGCGCCCTCGCACAGCCACGCCATCTCGACGTAGCGCCGGAACGTTGATGGCGAGAAGGGGGGCGGCAAGGACGGGTTGTTGGCGCCGAGCACGACGTGCGCGTACTCGTGCCGCGGGGAGCGCAGCAGCGCCTCGCGCGATCCCGGCACCGCCGAGGCGCGTCGTTCCAGGGCGCCCGGCGCGAGCACGTGGATCTCGCCGCGGCCGAAGAAGCCGGCGAAGTAGCGCCGGCCCGCGGGGTCGGAGACCAGCCGCGCCAGGGGGACCCACGGCGCCGCGAGGGTGAGCATGAGCGGGCGGGGGTGCATCACCACTGCCACCTCGCCGGGAACTCGCTCGAAGAGACCCTCGAGCTCCGTGCGGAACGTCTCGAGGTCGTCGAGCACCTCCTGCGCCGCATCGGCGTCGCGCGCCTCGTGGCGCGCGACGAACGAAAGGCTGGCGGTCTCGACCCAGCTCACGGGCGTCGACGAGTCGACCGAAACCCTCTGAGCCGACTAGGCCGAGCTACCCAAGAATGCGGCGAGCGACGCGTGCTCGGCACGCGAGCGAGCGACGTGCGGGAGCGGGCGCAGCCCGCGGACCGCGGAGAGCGAAGGCATAGTCGGCTCAGGCCAGCACGGGCACTGCGTCTGAGGCGATCGCCTCGATCTCGCCCTCGACGCGCTCGAACTCCTCGTCCGAGAGGACGGGCGTGCCCTCGAACGGCAGCTCGCGATGCAGCTCGATCCACGAACGGCAGCCCAGGTACTCGGGGCGCACCTTGACCGTGACCGGGCGCGGGATCCTGTAGGTGCGCAGCAGGATCACGTGCATCGGATGACGGCGCTTCCACTCGAGCCGCTTCTCGGCGTAGTCGGTGGTCCAGATGTAATACGGCGAGAGCGCGTCGACGGCGCGCGGGTCGGTGATCAGGTAGCTGGCGGCCACCTCGGCCCACGCGCGGATGCGCACGCGGTCGGGCTGGGGGATGCCGCCGTCCTGCAGCAGCGCCCGTGCGGGCGGCTCGCCGTCGGGCCAGACGCCCTCCTCGAGCGCGCGGCCGAGCTCCGGCATGTGCGACTCGCGGACGAGGTCGTTGCGCTGGTGGTCGAACGTGGGGTAGAGGAAGAAGCGGTCGTGCTCGATCTCGAAGTGCTTGTTCTCCTCGCGGATCCCGCCCTTGCGCAGGGTAAGCAGCTGCTCGCCCTCGGCGAGAGCGCGCACGGTCACAGCCCATTCCTTGAAAGCAACTGGCATTGAAAAGAGGAAACCTCCGCCCGTGCCTACGACAGCTCGGTGGGGCGGCACGGGTCAGGCATTGTTACGAACCAGTTGCGCTATTTCAAGCCGAATTTCGTGGCGTTCGTAACAGATCGCGCAGCGCGGCACCCGCCGCGGCGCAGGCCTCCATGCCCGCGTTCAGGACGCCTGCGTACAGCATGAAGCTGTGGATCGTGCCGTCGTAGGACAGGTGATCCACGTGTACGCGAGCGTCCTCCAGCCGCTGGGCGTACCGAATTCCCTCGTCGCGCAAGGGGTCGTTGCCGGCGGTCACGATCACGGCCGGGGGCAGGCTCGCGTGGCTGGGCGCGAGCAACGGCGAGGCAAGCGGGTCGCGCGCGGTCGGTTCCGGGCGGCAGGTAGCGGTCGTACATCCATCCCAGGGAGTCGCTTGGTGAGCATCCGGCCCTCCGCCAGCTCGTCCAGCGACGGGGAGGCCATCGTGGCGTCGGTCACCGGGTAGAGGAGCACCTGTGCCGCCAGCGCGGGCCCTCCCAGGTCGCGGGCGCGCAGCGTCGCCGCGGCCGCCAGGTTGCCGCCTGAGCTGTCCCCACCCATGGCGAGCGGCTCGGCGCCATCCTGCGCGAGTCGAGTGACCACCGCCAGGGCGTCCTCCACTCCGGCGGGAAAGGGGTGCTCGGGCGCGAGGCGGTAGTCCACGGCCAGCAGCTCGCACTCCGCCGCCCGCGCGAGCCTGCGGCAGAGAGGATCGTGGGTCTCCAGGTCGCCGCGTACGAACCCGCCGCCGTGGAAGTAGGCGAGCAGTCCGAGCGGCTCCCCGATCGGCACGTATCGGCGCGCGCCCAGCTCGCCCGCGGCGCCGGGCAAGCGGACGTCCTCGACCGCGGCCATCTCCTCCGGCTCGCCCGACACGGCGAGTGCGGCGTAGGCCGCGCGGCGAAACTCCTCGACCGTCAGCGATTCGGGCGGCGGCGGCGGCGTTCGCGGCCACCAGCTCGAGGAAGTCGCGGGCCTCGTCGTCGAGCGGATGCGTCACGGCCGGGCCACCTCGACCACTGCGGCGAAGTCCTGCCCCCCGAGCCCGCGCGCGTCGGCGTCCGCGTAGAGGCGCTCCGCGGTTCGGGCGACATGCGTCTCGACCCCCAACGCCTGCGCCTCGGCGATGCAGGTGCCGCACGTCCTTGAGCATGTGCTCGAGCTTGAACAGCGGCTCGAAGTCGCCATCGACCATCGGCCGGGACTTCAGCGCCAGCATCGCTGAGTCTCCCGATCCCGACGCCGCCACCTCCAGCGTCTTCTCCATGTCGAGCCCGGCTGCGCGGGCGATCACGATGCACTCCGCCAGCGCGGCTGCGTTCGCCGCGGCCATCGTGTTGTTGATGAGCTTGATCATCGAGCCGTGGCCCTGCGGGCCGACGTGCAGGACGAGCTCCCCCATCGCCTCGAACGCGGGCCCGGCGCGGTCGAACGCCGGCTTTGGGCCCCCGGCCATGATCGTGAGCGTGCCGTCCTCGGCCCGCGTGCGCGAGCCGGTGACAGGCGCGTCGAGGAAGTCGATCCCGCGTTCTCCCGAGCCGCTCGCCGATCGATCGGCTGGCGGTGGGGGCGATCGTGGACATGTCGATCGCCAGGCCGCCGCTCGGGAAGCCCTGCCGCCGCGCCCTCCGGACCGAGCAGCACGGCCTCGACCTCGGGCGTGTCCGGCACCATGGAGATCACGATCCCGGCCCTCTCGGCGGCCTCCGCAGGAGAGCCGGCGACGGTCACTCCGGCGTGCTCGGAAGCCAGCTCCTCGGCGCGCGCCCGCGTGCGGTTCCACGCCACCACCTCGATCCCGGCGCGGGCGAGGTTGGCGGCCATCGGCCGGCCCATGATCCCGAGGCCACAGAACGCAACCTGCTCAGCCGCCATGTCCGCCACCTCCCGGGGTCTCGATCCTGAGCGAGTCGCCGGCGCGAAGCGTGCCCGAGGCCTTCGGCGCCAGCTCCTCTCCGTTGAGGAGGTTCCTACCACGCGAGCCGGGGCCGCCGCCCTGTGCCCCCGCCGGCGGGTGACGGCGGCGCTCGGTGATCAGCGAGAAGCGCATCGCGTGAGCGCCTGCAGCTCGCGCACCACACCGTCGCCGCCGCGCCGGCGCCCTGAGCCGCCCGAGCCCCTACGGACGGAGTACTCGACGGCCCTCAGGGGGAACTCCAGCTCCAGCGCCTCGATCGGGGTGTTGAGCGTGTTGCTCATCGCGACGTGCACCGCGCTGGGGCCGTCCGCGTCAGGGCACGCGCCCTGCCCGCCGCCGAGCGTCTCGTAGTAGGTGAAATCCTCGTTGCCGAGTGTCATGTTGTTCATCGTGCCCTGCCCGAGGGCGTGCCCGAACGCGCCCAACACGAGGTCGGCCACCCGCGACGAAGTCTCCACGTTGCCGGCGGCGACCGCGGCCGGCGGCGGGCGTTGAGAAGCGAGCCCTCGGGCGCGTGCACCGTCAGCGGCCGGTAGGCCCCCTCGCAGGCCGGGACGTCCGGGTCCGTTAGCACCCGCAGCGCGAACATGCAGGCGGACAGGGTCACCGCCAGCGGGCAGTTGAGGTTGCCGTCGTGCTGGTCGGCGGAGCCGGTGAAGTCCAGCTCGAGGTCGTCGCCGCGCACGGTCGCCCGGAGGCGGAGCTCGATGTCGCCGTCGCGCCCCTCGAGCACGTCCGCCGCGAAGCGCTCGCCGTCCTCCAGCTCGCGCACGCGGGCGCGCGTCCGGCGCTCCGCGTAGTCGAGCGTCTCGGCGAAGCCGGAACGCACGGTGTCGAGCCCGAGCCGCTCGGCCAGCGCCCCGAGGCGCTCTCCCCCGGTGCGATTGGCGGCGAGCTGGGCGCGCAGGTCCGCCTCGCGCTGGCGCGGGTTGCGCATCCGTCCGGCGAGGTCGGAGAGCAGCGCACGGTCGAGCGTCCCCGCGCGAGTTAGGCGGGTGGGTGGGATCACCACCCCCTCGTCGGCCAGGGTGCGCGAGTCCGCCGGCATGCTGCCCGGCTCGGGCGCGCCTACATCGGCGTGGTGGGCGCGGCTGGCCGCGAACCCCAGCAGCTCGGAGTCCAAGAAGACGGGCGAGATCACGGTGATGTCGGGCAGGTGGGTGCCCCCCGCGAACGGGTCGTTGAGGATCCAGGCGTCCCCGGGTGAATGGTCCGCGTCGAGCACCGATGCGACGGCGGTGGGCATCGCCCCAAGGTGCACCGGGATGTGCTCGGCCTGCATCACCATGCGCCCGCGCTCGTCGAAGAGGGCCGTGGAGGCGTCGCGGCGCTCCTTCACGTTGGCGGAGTGCGCCGATCGCACGAGCACCACGCCCATCTCATCGCACGCCGCGCGCAGGGCGCCCACGCAGCACCTGGAGCGAGATCGGGTCGAGCCCGCTCACCGCTCCATCACCACCACCTCGTCGAGCGTGTGCGCCTGCCAGCCGGGGGGAACGGCGAGGGTGGAGCCTGGGAGCTCGAGGATCGCCGGCCCGTCGGCGCGGCCCTCCCGCGCCCCGAGCACCTGCGCGGAGTGCCAGCTCCCGCCAAACCGGACCCGCCGTTCGCGGGTATCTGTGGCCTCGGCCCCGGCGGCGATTGGGGCGAGCTCCACGCCGGGAAGCGCGGCGGCCACGCGGACCGTCACGAGTTCGAGGGCCGCATCGGGATCGTCGTAGCCGTATCGGCGCGCGTGCGCGCGGTCGAACGCGGCGCGTAGGTCGGCGGGATCCGGTTCGAGCTCACCCTCCACCGACAGCTCGAACGCCTGCCCGGAGTAGCGCAGGTCGTAGGTGGCCCGCAGCTCGGCGTCGGAGGCGCCGAGGTCCTCGCGCCCGCGCGCCCCGAGCCGCTCGACGACCTCGGCGATGGCCTCGCGCGTCAGCGCCGGTCCCGTGAGCAGCACGCTCTCCACCACGTCGCGGCGGCGCTCGGACACGGCGAGCCCCAGCGCGGAAAGCACGCCCGACACGACCGGCACGACCACCCGCGTCATCCCGAGCTCCTCCGCGATCGCCGCTGCGTGTAGTGGCCCGGCGCCGCCGAACGCCACCAGCGCGAGGTCGCGCGGATCGATCCCGCGCTCGACCGTGACCACCCGCACGGCCTGGGCCATCTCGGCGTCCGCTACCCGCACGATGCCCTCGGCCGCATCCTCGGGCGGCAGGCCGATCTCCTCCGCGAGCGCACCGACCGCCCGCTCGGCGGCCTCGCGGTCGAGCCTGACGTCGCCGGCCAGCGGCGCGTCGGGATCGAGCCGCCCCAGCAGCAGGTCCGCGTCGGTCACGGTGGGCAGCTCTCCGCCACGTCCGTAACACGCCGGGCCCGGGTCGGCGCCCGCGCTTCGGGGGCCTGCCCGTAGCGCCCCGCCGGAGTCCCGCCACGCGATGCTGCCGCCGCCCGCGCCCACGGTGTGCACGTCGACCATCGGCAGGGCGAGGGCGCGCCCGCCGATCTCCCGCCCGCCGGTCACCGCCACGCGTCCGTCGAGCACCAGCGAGACGTCGCACGACGTGCCGCCCATGTCCAGCCCGACCGCGCCCTCGGCATCGGCCAACCGTGCGGAGCGCGCTGCGGCGACCGCCCCACCCGCGGGTCCCGAGAGCACCGTCCACGACCCGTGGGCTGCGGCTGCCGAGGCGTCCGCCACGCCGCCGCTCGAGAGCATCACCTCCGGCTCGGGCAGCCCACCGTCGGACGTGCGCTCGGTGAGGCGGGCGATGTAGCGCGCGAGGAGGGGCGACAGGGCGGCGTCGACGACGGTCGTGGCGAGCCGCTCGTACTCGCGGAAGACGCCCGCGGTCTCGTGCGAAGTGGAGACGTGCACCCCCGGCAGCGCGGCGCGCACGGCCTCGGCCGCGTCCCGCTCGTGAGCGGGGTGGCGAAAGCCCCACAGGAAGCAGACCGCCACGGCCTGCACCCCCTCGTCGTCGAGCCCGCCCAGCCGACCATCGAGCTGCTCCCGGTCGAGTTCGCAGAGCACCCCGCTGGGCCCACACCGCTCCGGCGCAGCCACTCTCAGCTGTGGCGGGACGAGCGGCTCTGGATGCGCCGCGCAGAGCCGATACAGCTCGGGCCGCGCCTGACGGCCGAGCTCCTCGATGTCCACGAAGCCCTCGGTGGCCACCAGCGCGGTGCGCGCGGTGCGACCCTCCAGCAGCGCGTTGGTGCCGACCGTCATCCCGTGCACGAGGCGCTCGACCTGGTCGGTGCCGGCGCCCGCGGTGTCGAGCGCCTGGCCGATGGCGTCCATCACGCCCATCGATTGATCCTCGGGCGTCGTGGGCGACTTGCCGGTCACGACCCCGTCGCCCGTCAGCAGAACCGCGTCGGTGAAGGTGCCGCCAACGTCGACGCCGAGGACCATCGGCAGAAGCTACCCGCCTTCGGCGCGGTGTCCCGCCCAGTGGTCGCGTGGCGACCGCTAGACGGGATGCCTCTCGGTATCCGGCGCCGGCGCCGCTACGCGGCCGTCAGGTTCAGGCGCGGCAGGTCCTCGTCCAGGTGCTTGTGTGACGGGCAGTACTTGCTGGCGGGCAGCGGGACGCGTTGGCACGAGGTGCCCTTGCGGGTGGTGGCGTGGCAGCGCAGAGGGCTGCCGTCGAAGGTCACGCCCTCGCGCGCCTGGCTGTCGACGTACTCGGCCGCCAGAAGCACGTGGTGTTCGAGATCCGGTAGACGCGCAGCTGCGCGTTCATCGGAAACAGGCAGCGCGTGTCGTTGAACAAGGTCCGCACGGGCCGGGCGAAGTAGTGGCGGTCGGTGGCGAGGCGCTCCATCGCCGACTCGCAGGTACGCAGCAGCTGCTCGCGCCTCTCGGATACCACCTCAGGCCGCCCGGCGAGCACATCGCCGGAGAGCTCACGGTAGATCGCTCGGCTGAATTGGTACATGAACATCTCCCCCTCTACCTCGGGTGGCCTCATGCCTACCCGGCCCTGCTGCAGGGCGATTGCACCACCGCCCCGTGTAGTGACAACGAATGCAACGTTAAGTTCGCATTAATCGATGCGAAGGCGCCCGATCGGCGTTAGCGTCCGCCCATGGCCACCCTTCTCGATCACGCGCAGCAGGGCGACGTCGCCACGATCGGCGACGACTCGCAGATCACGAGCACGCTCAAGCTCATGAGCCCCAGGAGCTGTACCAGCTGTGGGAGCGCCAGCATTGGTCCGCGCACGCGATCGACCTCGAGCAGGACAAGCGCGACTGGGAGGCGATGCCGGACTCCGAGCGCGACGAGATCCTCTGGCTGCTGTCCTCGTTCTTCATCGGCGAGGAGCGCGTCACCACCCAGTTCTCCGGCCTCGTGATGTCCTACGACGACGAGCGCGAGGAGTCGTTCCTCACCACCCAGCAGGTCGACGAGGCGCGGCACATGCAGTTCTTCGACCGCTACTACCGCGAGGTGTTCGCCTACGACGGTGGGATCGAGGACAGCCTGCAGCGCGTGCGTGAGCACGTGACCGACGCGTTCGTGAAGCTCTTCGACGAGTCGCTGGTGCACGCGGGCAAGCGGCTGATCGCGGACCCGCGCGACCGCGCCGCGAAGGTCGACTTCGTGACGCTGTACCACATGATCATCGAGGGCACGCTCGCGCTCTCGGGCCAGCACTTCCTGCTGAAGTACTTCGAGGAGGACACCAAGACGATGCCGGGGTTCGTCGAGGGGTTCTCCAAGATCGCGCAGGACGAGCACCGCCACGTGGCCTACGGCACCTGGTACCTGCAGCAGCAGGCGAGCGACGAGGCGATGCGCGCGCGGATCCAGGCGACGCTGGGGGAGGCGCTCCCGATCGCCGCGGGCGTGCTGGTGCCGCCCGGCTACGAGCTAGGGGACGACTACACGTTCATGGGCTACACGAGCCAGGAGCAGACGGAGTTCGCGTTCACCGCGCTGTCGCGGCGGTTGAAGGTGATCGGCGTCGGGTTGCCGGTGGCCGCCTGAGGGGACGGAGTCCGTCGGGTTCGGGGCAAGGTGAGCCGCATCGAGGTCTGGGCCGACGAGGATCGTGATGCCGCGCTCGAGGCCGCCGGGCTAGGGGAGCAGGCTTGAACTCGAGCGTTACGGGAGCGGCTGCTGGTCCGGCTGAAACACCGCCGACCGCCGGCCCTCGAAGCCGCCCGTGACGGTGCGGCCGCCGGTGCCGTTGCGGGTCACGGAGAGAATGAAGGAGTTGAAGCCGTCGAAGCGCCCGAACAGGATGCGCTTGCCGTCGGGGGTCCAAGAGGGATCCTCCGCGCGCCGGCGGTGAGGCGCTTGAGGCCGTGGCCGCTGCGTCCGAGCCGGTAGAGCACGGGCGTCCGCTTCTTCGAGCTGCGGCGCTTCACGCGGCGGACGAACGCCAGCTCGTTGCCCGTCGGCGACCAGGTGGGTGAGGCGCCGCCCCGGCGCGTAAGGCGGACTGGTCGGTACTGAATCGCGGGACACGCCACGTCCGGCCTGACCGGGCAGGGCGCATGGATCCTGAACACGTCGCCGCGGCGCACGAACGCGATCTCGTCCTTGACCGACCACGCGGGCTCCGAGCCGCCGGCGTTGGTGACCGGCACGGGAACGCCGCCGGCGGCGTCGACGACGAACACGTTTCGCCGCCCGGCTCTCACCGCCGCGAACGCGATCCGCGTGCCGTCCGGGCTCCAGGTCGGACTGTTCACGCGCGCGAAGCCCGTGAGCGCCAGCTTGCGCACGTCGGTGCCGTCCGGCTTCATCGTGGCGAGCGTCGAACCGAGCCCGAACGCGATCCGCGTTCCATCCGGGGACCAGACTGGATCGTCGGGGCACGGTCCCGGCACCGCGTCTGCGCCCACGCCGCCGCACGGGACGCCGAGCGGCTGCCCCGTCTGGTTGCGCCCATCCGCGTCGGAGACCGCCAAGCCCACCGGATCGACGCCTCCGATGTCCGCCTGGAAGAACACGAGCTTGCCGTTCCTGCCGGGGTATGCGGCCTGGGCGCTCGGCGCGAGCGCGGCGAGCATCAACACGGCGACGAGGAGGGCAACGCGAGTCACGGCACCAGCATCGAACACCCGCCGGATGAATTCGATGCGCCGACCGAGCCCTCACCCTGGGGACTGGATGCTGGGACTGGCCCTATTCCCCCGGACTGAGCAGCCAGTCCATCCGCCGCCGGGCGTACAGCAGCGGCTCCCCGGACCCCAGCGTGCCGCCCTCGATATCCCCGATCAGGATGGTGTGGTCGTAGCGCTCGAAGTTCTCCGCGCGGCGGCAGCGCAGGTAGGCGAGCGCCCCGCCGATCTGCGGCACCTCGCCGTCCCAGCGCCAGTCGAGCCCGCCGAACTTGTCGTCGCCCTTGCCGGCGAAGGTGCGCGCGACCGGCTCCTGCCCTGCGTGCAGGAGGTGCAGCCCGAACCGCTCGCAGCCCGCCAGCGCCTCGTGGCAGCGCGAGCTGTGGTCGACCGAGACCAGCAGCGACGGGGGATGGGCGCTGAAGGAGGCCACCGAGGTGGCCGCCAGGCCGCACGGGTGGTCGTCCCGGCGGCGGGCCGTGATCACCGAGACCCCGGAGGCGAGCGAGGCCATCGCCTCGTGGAAGAGCTCCTGAGGAGTGTTCATTCCCACCGCTCCAGCCGCGCGTCGCCGGCGCCGTCGATTACGACGTGCATGCCCTCGAGGCTGGGATCCGGCTCGGGCCTGTCGATGCGCTGGTGCGCTCCCCGGCTCTCCTCGCGCGCGAGGCAGGCCGTGGCGATCAGCCGCGCGAGCGGAAACGGGTCCTCCGCGAGCTCGAGCAGACCGTCGGCGCTGCGAAGCAGCCCGGCGTGGCGCCACAGCGCCTCGCGGGTCTCGGGTCCGGGTGGCGCGGGCAGGGATGCCGCGTGGGCCTCGCCGGGATCGGCGGGCAGGGGCTCGGCCCGCGCCGCGAGGGCCGCTCGGCGGCCGAGCACGAAGCACTCCGCCAGCGAGTTCGACGCCAGCCGGTTGGCACCGTGCAGGCCGGTGCACGCGCACTCGCCCACCGCGTACAGCCCGGGCAGCGACGCCCGCCCGTCCAGGTCGGTGGCCACGCCGCCCATCGTGTAATGGGCGGCCGGCGCCACCGGGACGGTTTCGCGCGAGGGGTCGATGCCCACCTCGCTCAGGGCCTCGGCGATGTTGGGGAAGCGTCCGAGGTCAACCGAGCGCATGTCGAGCGCCACCGCGCGCGCCCCGCTTGCCTGCAGCTCGGCGTCGATGGCGAGCGCGACCTCGTCACGCGGCGCCAGCTCGTCGACGAACCGCTCGCCCCGGTGGTCGAGGAGGGTCGCGCCCTCTCCGCGCACGGCCTCGGTCACGAGGAACCCGTCGCGGGGGCCGTCGCAGACCAGCGCCGTGGGATGGAACTGCGCGAACTCGAGGTCCGCGAGTTCCGCGCCCGCCGCGTGCGCCAGTGCCAGCCCGACGCCGATCGAGCCGCGCGGGTTGGTCGTACGCGACCAGAGCGCCGCGGCTCCGCCGGTTGCGAGCACGGTCCCCCGGGAGGCGATACGCAGCAGCCCTCCCTCGCGCTCAGCGCTCACGCCCAGGCAGCGTCCGCCGTCCACGAGCAGGGCCGTGGCGGTCGTGTCCTCGAGCACATCGATGCGCTCGTGGGTGGCGGCCATCGCGGCGAGCTGGCGGGTGATCCGCCGGCCGGTGGCCGCGCCGCCCGCGTGCACGATGCGCCTGGCCGAGTGGCCGCCCTCCAGGCCGAGCGCGAGCGCCCCGCGGCGGTCGGCGTCGAAGCGAACGCCGAGCGCCTGGAGCTCCCGAACCCGCTCTGGCGAGTCCTCGCACAGGACTCGCACGGCGCTCGGCCGCGCCGCCCCACGGCCCGCTGCCAACGTGTCCTCCGCGTGGCGCTCGGGAGAGTCGTCCACCGCCAGCGCTGCCGCGATCCCGCCCTGGGCCCAGTAGCTGGCCGAGCCGGGAAGGGGGGAGCGCGACACGAGCGCGACCCGCGCGCCCTCGCGAGCCGCGACGAGCGCGCAGAACAGGCCCGCGGCCCCAGCGCCCACCACGGTGACGTCGGCCCGGAGCGGTGTGGAGGCGGCGCGGTCCACTCGACGGCGGGTACGGTAACGCGATCGCAGCGCCGCTCCTCTTTCGCCACGACGCGTCGTACGGGCACGACACCGGCGCTCATCCTGAGCGACCCGGTCGCATCCGGGCGATCGAGACCCTGCTCGAGCAGCGACGACTGGCTGGGCTACGAGGTGCGCGAGGCGCCCCAAGTGGCCTTGGAGCAGTTGCTGGCCGTGCACCCACGGTCGTATGTCGACTCCGTGCGCGAGCACTGCGAGCGAGGCGTGGCGTTCGACCTCGACACGCCCACCAGCCCCGGCTCCTGGGAGGCGGCGCTGCGCGCGGCGGGCGCCGCCTGCGCGCTCGTCGACGCGCTGATGGCCGGCGAAGCGACCACCGGCTTCTGCGCCCTGCGCCCGCCGGGCCACCACGCCCTGTTCGAGCGCGCGATGGGCTTTTGCCTGTTCGCGAACGTGGCCGTGGCCGCGCGCCACGCGCTCGACTCCCTGGGGGCCGAGCGCGTGTTCGTGCTCGACTGGGACGTGCACCACGGCAACGGCACCCAGGCGATCTTCCACGCCTCAGATCAGGTGTTGTTCGCCAGCCTGCACCAGTGGCCGTTCTGGCCCGGCTCAGGCGCGTTGGCCGACGTGGGGACCGGGCCCGGCGAGGGCTTCACGATCAATCTGCCAGTGCCGGCGGGATCGGGGGAGGATGAGTGGCTCGGCCTGGTAGAGCACGTGGCGATTCCAGCGGCGAGGGCCTTCTCACCCGATCTGGTGCTCGTGTCCGCGGGCTACGACGCCCATCGCGACGACCCGATCGCCGACTGCCGGCTCGAGGCGGTGAGCTTCGCGCACATGGCGCGCCACGTGCGGGCGCTCGGCGACGAGCTAGACGTCCCGGCCGGAGCCGTGCTGGAGGGGGGCTATGACGTCGACGCGCTCGCCGCGTCGGTGGCCGCCACCATGGAGGCGCTGGTGCACGGGGGCGAGCCCCGGCCCGTGGAGCGCGGCGAGCTGGTGAGAGCCGAAGCGGAGCACGTGGCGCGGTACTGGCCCGACGTCGCCGCGGGCGCGCTCTAGCGGCCTTCCAGCGCGTCCCGCACCACGGCCAGGATGCCGTCGCGGCGGGCCTGCACAGGGAACGTCTCGAGGATCCGCTCGCGCGCGCGGCGGTGGGCGTCCGGGCCGAGCGCGAGGGCTTGGCGCACCCCCTCCGCGACCGCTTGGGGCTCCTGCGAGGAGATGAGCACCCCGGCGTCGCCGACCACCTCGGGCATGGCCGTCACGTCCATCACCACGGGAACGCAGCCGGCGAGCATCGCCTCGGCAACGGCCAGCCCGAACCCCTCGTGGCGCGAGGCCTGCACGTAGACCGACGCACGCCGGTAGAGGTCCTCGAGCTCCGAGTCGGACAGCCAGCCGGTGAACTCGACGTTCGGCGGCGCCAGACCACGTAGGTGCTCGATCGCGTCGTCGTGCCACTTGCCGACGAACACGAACCGCACATCCGGGAGGACTGACGCGGCCTCGACGAACGGCTGGTGTCCCTTCTGCATCAGCGTGGTCTTCACCAAGTGGCCGACGGTCAGCGCGATCGGCTCGCGCTCGCGCGACTCGTCGAGCGGCCCGAACGGGTCGGGCACCCCGTGGTGGACCACGGTCACCCGCTCCGGAGGGATGGGCGTGTTGGCCGCGATCTCGGTACGCGAGTAGTTCGAATTGGTGATCAGCCGCGACGCGTGCCGCATGATCCAGCGGCTCGCCCACCGCCGCAGGCCCCCCTGCTGGTAGCCATAGCCGATGTCGGGCATGTTCGCGGTGTCGAACCCGCCGATGATCTGGACCGACGGCTTGCGCAGCATCCACGCCAGCGTCACCGGGAAGAAGGTGTGCCACGAGGCGAACCAGCCGAAGACGAGGTCGGCGCGCAGCACCGCGCGCACTACGCGGAGCGGGTTGGGCACTCGTCCCGGCTGGTAGAGGTCCTCGAGCTCGTACTCACGCGCGAGGATCTCGCGGTCGATCGCCACGAAGCTGGCCTTGCGGCTGTGTACGTAGAGGATCCGCTTCACGGCGCGGCGGCCGCCGCTGCAGCGGAGGGCACCGTGCCCTCGATGAACGCGCGATGCCACTCCGAGAGCTCCAGCAGGCAGAAGAGGATGCGCCTTGTGGTCCGCGCGGCCGGAGCGGTGGGCCGCTACCAGTCCGCCGACCGTGGCGGGGTCCACGAGCTCGCCGAGCGCGCCGGCCTTCGCGTAGCGGCGCTCGACCTCCTCGCCGAGCGACTCGCGCAGCCAGTCCTCGTAGGGGGTCGAGAACCCGTGCCTGGGCCGATCCACGATCTCGCGCGGGAGCAGTCGGGCCATCGCCCGGCGGTGCAGGCGCTTGCCCTGCGCCGGGCGTACGCGCTCGCGCACGGGGACGCGTTCGACGAACCGCATCAGCTCGACGTCGAGGAACGGCACGCGCTGCTCCAGGCTTGCGGCCATCGACATCTTGTCGGCGCAGATCAGGAGGTGATCGGGCATGAACAGGTGCGTGTCTAGGTAGAGCGCCTGCTCGACCAAGCCGCGATCTCCGACGTCGGTCAACACGTCCTCCGCGAGCCGCAGACGCTCGCCCGCGGCGTCGTGGCCGGCGTCTCCGACGAGGCCGGCGCGCAGGTCGTCGTCGGTGATCTCCACCAGGCGCACGAGCCGCTGTGCGGGGCCCATATCTCCCAGCAGCCGTGCCGCGCGGCGGGCGCGCTCGTTGCCGGGGGCGACGCGGGCTGCCAGGCCCTGGAGCGGGCGGGCCAGCGGGCCGAGGCGGGCCGCCATCCCGAGCGCCGCAGCAGCCCGGTGGCGCCCGTAGCCCCCGTGGGGCTCGTCGGCGCCCTGCCCGGACAGGACCACCTTCACGTCCCGCGCGGCGAAGCGCGAGAGTTGAAGCAGCGCCGGCGCGGAGGGGATTCCCACCGGTTCCTCGAGCCGGCGAACGGAGCGCTCGAGCTCGGGGAGGAAGCCGGTCTGCTCCATCGCGGTGTCGCGGTGATCGGTGCCCACCGCGCGCGCCGACGCGCGGGCGGACTCGCGCTCGTCCAGGGTGTCGCCGTGGCCGGGAAAGCCGATCGTGAACGTCTTAGGCGGCTCGGATGAGCGGCGCGCCATCGCCGCGGCGATCGCGGCCGAGTCGACGCCCCCCGACAGAAACGCGCCGTAGGGAACGTCGGACATCATCTGGCGCCCGACGGCGTCGACGAAGCGGCTCGTCAGCTCGGCCGCGAGGTCGTCGCCGCCGAGGCCGTCCAGCGGCGTGCCGGGAGCCTCACGGTAGCTGCGTGTGCGGGCGGAGCCGTCCTCGTCCGCGATCAGCAGCGTGGCCGGTTCCAGCTTGCGGATGCCCTCGAACATGGTTCGCGGGGCGGGCACGAAGCGGCATGCGAGGAAGTGGTCGAGGGCGGTGCGGTCGACGCGCGGCTCGACGACGCCGGTGGCCAGGAGCGCGCCGATCTCCGAGGCCAGGGCCACGCGGCGCCCATCGCTCCACCAGTAGACGGGCTTGACGCCGAACGGGTCGCGGGCGGCGATCAGCCGGCCGCGACGCGAGTCCCAGATCGCCAGCCCGAACATCCCGTTCAGGCGGCGGACGAAGTCCTCGCCGTGCTCCTCGTAGCCGTGGACCACGACCTCGCAGTCGGAGCGTGTGGCAAACCGGTGGCCACTCGATTCGAGCTCCTCGCGCAAATCGAGGTGGTTGTAGATCTCACCGTTCACGATCGCCGTGACGGTGCCGTCCTCGGATGCGAGCGGCTGGTCGCCGCCCGCCACGTCGATGATCGCCAGGCGCGTGAACGCCAGCGTCACCGGGCCGATCCTGCGCACGGCGTCGCCGTCCGGTCCCCGGTGGGCCATCGCGGCGGTCATCCGCCGCCCGGCATCGGTGGGGGCGGTGCCGGCCGGATCGAGGAGGGCGCCGATGCCGCACATGGCCGCCCATCTTCGCGCACGCGGCTGTCACACCCGCTTGAGCTTCTGCGGCGGCGGGCCGATACCAACCACATGAATGACAGCGCTGTGGGGGCACTGGCTCGCCTGACCGAACGCCGCTTCGGGAGCTTCGCCGAGGCTGCCGACTCCGTGCTCGAGATGCTCGCGGCGCAGCTTCCCCCCGGCCAGGTGGCGTTCGCACAGTTCGATCGCGACGATGACGCCCACCGGGTCGTGAGCTCGCGCTCGGCCGGAAGCCCGTTCGTCGAACCGGGCTCGACTCTGGCGCCGGTGCCGTCGGCCGCCTTCTTCGAATCCCTATCGGTGGGCAGCTACCTCGCGGTGCCGCTCGAGGCCACGAACGGCAGCCAGGTCGGCGAGCTCGTAGCGCTCGCGCGGGAGCCGGGGGCCTATCGGGAGCCACAGGCCGAGCTCCTGACCGTGGCCGCGCGGCTGCTCTCGCTCGAGTGGGAGAGCGTCCGCTCGCGAGCCGAGCTGCGTCGCCTCCGGGAGGCGCTGCTCGACGGGGCGACGAGCGACGCCGTGTCGGGCCTCCCCAACAGGGCGACCTTTCTCGTCTCGCTCGAGCGCGCGTGGCACCTCGAGCGCCGGGGCACCGTCCCCTCGCACCTCGTGGTGTTCGAGCTCGCGAACTTGGCGAAGGTCGGAGAGACGCTCGGCGAGGCCGTGGCGACCCTGCTCCTGAAGGACTCGGCTGAGGCGCTCGCCGGCACGGTGCGTCTGACCGACGACGTGGGTCGCGTCGGGGGCACGCGGCTGGCGGCGATACTCGTCGGCTGCAACGGCGACGCGGGGGCGGAGGCCGTGATCGGCCGCTTCCGGCACGCTCTCGACGGTGTTACCGAGTCGCGGCCGGCACGCGTTTCGATCGCCCCCGGCATCCTGTCGCTCGCCGCTACCGGGTCGCCCGAGGAGTCTTTGCGTATTGCGGAGGAACGAGCCGGGCGGGCAGCCGTCTCCGAAACCGGACCCGCCGGCGGCCTCGCCGCGGTCCCAGGGCTATGAGCGTCGCGACCGAAGGCGGGCAGGCGTCGGCGGTCGCCACCCAGCGGCGCAAGGGCGTCACGCCGCCGTCGGACCGCGCCGGCCGATCGACCTTCGTGAGCGACGTCATTGTCGAGCTCGGGTTCGTGGATCGAGCGACTGTCGAGGAGGCCGTACAGGACGCCCGCCGATCCGGGAAGGCCGTGCCGCGCATCCTGCTCTCGATGGGTGCGCTCAGCTGAGGACCAGCTCGCGCGAGCGACCGCCGAGCGGTACGGCTTGGATCACGTCGACCTGGCCGAGTTCGAGGTAGACGTCGCCGCCTCGAATCTGATCAGCCGGGTATCCGCGAACCGCTATGGCGCAGTCCCGATCGCCTTCGACGAGGACGGTGCGCTCGTGGTGGCCATGGCCGACCCGGCGGATCCGCTCGCCACGAGCGACATCGCGGTCATGACCAAGCTGGAGGTCAAGCCCGTCGTGGCCACGGCCGAGGGGATCGAGTCCCTGCTGGGACGGCTGCCCGAGCTCGACCGATCCGAGCATGGGCAGCCGGGGAAGGGCCCGCCTCCCGCTGGAGAAGACGCGCAAGCACCAGGCCGCGTCAGCGGAGCTGTCATCTGGCAAGCCGAGGGGGCTCCAAAGCCGCGACTCCGACCTCAGCCCCGACGCGGCCCCGGCGGCGCCGCCTGCGGTCGGCTCGGCACCGGTCTCCGAGCTTCAGACCCAGGTCCGAGACCTTGAGGAGAAACTCCGGGTCGAGCGCGAGGAGCACGCCGCCACGTGCGAGCGGCTAAAGGCGGAGGTCGAGGAGATGCAGGAGAAGATGGTGGTGCTCCTCGAGAAGCTCGAACGGGCCGAGCGCCTGGAAGGCGAGGTCGCGACCGCCGCCGCCGGCGTGGGCGACGCCGAGCAGCGGGCCGAGGTCGCGTCGAGCAAGGTCGCAGAGCTCGAAGGCAGGCTCGCCGAGCTCGAGGAGGCGCACCGGGAGGCCGAGGAGCACGCCAAGGCCGAGCTCGAGGCCGCCCTCTCCCGCACCCAGGATGCGGAGCGGAAGGCCGAAGCAGCCACGGAGCGGGCAGGAAAGGCGGACGCAGGCGCGGAGAAGGCTGAGGCGCGCGTTTCGGAGGCGGAGGACGCGGTCAGTCAGGCGGAGGCGCGGGTTGCCAGGACCGAGCGCGCGGCCAAGGACGCCGAGGCTCGGGCCGTTGAAGCGGAGGCGGCCGCCACGGCTGCCGAGGAGAGGGCGGACGCGGCCGAGCGCATCGGCGGCGAGGCCGCCGAGCGTTTGTCGGAGCTCGAGGGCGCAGACGAGCGCGCGGAGCGATCGCGACGGGCGCTGGCCGAGATGCGCGAGGAGGCGGAGCGCGAGCAGGAGCTCCTTGCGCGCCGCGAGCAGGAACTCGAGGAGACCCTGGGGGCCGAGCGGTCTCGCGCGGAACGCCTCACCCGGCAGCTCGCGGGCGTGTCGGATCTGGGCGACTCCGTCGGGGCCGCGCTGGAGCAGCTCGCAACCGTGCGGGACTCCCTCGCACGAGCCGGTGAGGCCGCGGCCACTGCCCCGCCTCCGCAGACGGAGCCCCCGGCCGCGTCGTAGCCCGCTTCAGCACGGGCGTGTCACATAGCCGTCGCGAAACCGTCACGCGCGCGTCTGGAACCGCCTGTCGCGCACACGCACGATGGCCGTCAGGTCAATCGGAACGGGAGGTCGCAGATGTATCGCTGGATGGGTCACACGCATGCGTGGCTATTGAGGTTGGGGGAGGGACTGCGCGCCCAGCGCGGGCAGGGGACGGTCGAGTACGTCGCACTGATCCTGTTGGTGGCCCTCGTGATGGCCGGGGTCGTGGCGGCTATGAAGGGCTTCCGGTCGGACGACGGCAAGGAGCTCGGCGACGTGATCCTGAGCAAGATCAAGGAGGCCGTGCGCAAGGTCCAGTTCTGACGAAGCCCCGGGGGCCCGGCGGGGACCGGAGTTACGGCGCCGCCGACCCCCCGCGCCGCCCGCCGTGCGACGATGGCGACCGTGACGCCCGAGCCCAACGAGCTGCCCGTCGCCGTGTTCGACTCCGGCGTGGGCGGCCTGACGGTCCTGCACGAGTGCCTCGTGTCGCTCCCGCACGAGGACTTTCTCTACCTCGGCGACACCGCACGTTTCCCCTATGGGAGCAAGACGGCGGAGGAGCTGCGCGGCCTACGCCGGCGAGCTGGCGGACGTCCTGCTCCAGCGTGGCGCCAAGCTTCTAGTCGTGGCCTGCAACTCGGCTACCGCCGCGGCCCTGCCGGACCTGCGCGCCCGGCTCGCAGACCGCGTGCCCGTCGTCGGCGTCGTGCGCCCCGAATCGCGCCGAGCGGCCGCGCTCACCCGAAACGGGCGGGTCGGGGTCATCGCCACCCACGCCACGGTGGGCAGCGGCGCATACGAGCGCGCCCTGGCCGAGGAGTCCGGTGGGGCTGTCGAGGCTCGCGCCGTGGCCTCGGCCGAGCTCGCGACCCTGATCCAGGCCGGCGGCGAGGTCGACGGGCGCACGGTGGAGTGCGTCGAGCGCGCCTGCGCCCCGCTGAAAGAGGCGGGCGTCGACACCGTGATCCTCGGCTGCACGCACTACCCCCTCGTTCGCCCGATTCTCCAGCGCGCGCTGGGCCGCGGCGTCGGGATCGTGACGTCGGGTGAGGCGATCGCCTCCGAGGTGGAGCGCGAGCTGGCCGCCGCCGGCGTCGCTGCGCCGGAGGGCCGGCGCGGGAACTACAGGTTCCTCGCCACCGGAGACCCGGACGAGTTCCGGCGCCTCGGCATTCGCTTCCTGCAGCTGCCGATCGCACGCGTCGAGCACGTGCAGACCGCGTCCAACGCGGAAGGCACCGACGAGGTGCGGGAGGCGGCGGCCGGACCGGCTGCCGGGACGCGCGCGTGAGACACGACGGCCGGGCACCCGGAGACCTTCGCGAGGTCAATATCGAGCCCGGATTCGTGGGCTGCGCCGAATGGCTCGGCCCTGATGACGATGGGCGGCACCCGCGTGATCTGCACCGCGTCGGTGGCGGAGACCGTGCCGAAGTGGATGCAGGGCCGCGGCCGCGGCTGGGTCACGGCCGAGTACGGCATGCTCCCGGCGTCGACCGGGGAGCGCAAGGCGCGCGACGTCTCGAAGGGCAGGCCGGACGGCCGCACCGTCGAGATCCAGCGCCTGATCGGGCGCGCGCTGCGGGGCGTGGTCGACTTCGAGCGGCTGGGCGAGCGGACGGTGTGGATCGACTGCGACGTTCTGGAGGCCGACGGGGGTACGCGCTGCGCCGCGATCACGGGCGGTTACGTGGCACTCGAGCTGGCGCTGGGCACGCTCCTCGCCGAGGGGCTGCTCGAGTCCCTGCCACTCACGGAATCGGTGGCCGCGGTGTCCTGTGGCGTGGTGGAAGGACAAGCCGTCCTCGACCTCGATTACCCGGAGGACTCCTCCGCGGAGGTCGACATGAACGTGGTGATGACCGGCGGCGGGGGCCTCGTGGAGGTGCAGGCCACGGGTGAGCGAACGCCGCTGTCGCGGACCTCGCTCGACGAGCTACTCGAGCTTGCGGCCCATGGCATCGCGCGCCTACGGGAGGCACAGCGCGCTGCGGTCGTTCCACAGGCCGCCTGACGGGGCCGTCGTGCGACTGGTGCTCGCATCCCGTAACGGCCACAAGCTTCGGGAGCTTGAGAAGCTGCTGGCCCCGCACGAATTGGTGACCCTGCCGGCCGAGGTGGAGCTGCCGCCGGAGACCGGCGCCACGTTCGCGGATAACGCGCTGGTGAAGGCCCGCGCCGCGGCAGTCGGCACCGTCGCCGCGGCCGTGGCGGACGACTCCGGGATCGAGGCCCACGCCCTGGGCGGCCGACCCGGGATTCGCTCGGCGCGCTACGCGGGTGACGACGCGACCGACGAGGAGAACCTGGCCAAGCTGCTGCGCGAGGTGCCTAAGGACGCGGACACGCGCGTCGAGTATGTCTGCGCACTGGCGCTCGTGACCGCCAGTGGCGCCGAGCGGGTGGCCGAGGGCCGCTGCCGCGGTCGGCTCACGCACGAGCCCCGCGGCGAGGGCGGCTTCGGCTACGACCCGGCCTTTGTCCCCGACGACATCGGCGATGGGCGCACGATGGCCGAGCTACTACCCGAGGAGAAGGACGCGATCAGCCACCGCGGGCGGGCGGCGCGCATGCTGCTGCGGGCGATCGTCGAGGAGGAAGCCGAGTGATAGGGCCCGCGCGGGCGGTCGGTCCCGCGGCCCAGGCGCCGAGCAAGACTCGCGCCGCGCGCCTCTCCATCGTCTCGAACACGATCCTGATCGCGCTCAAGGTGGCGGCCGGGGCGATCACGGGCTCGATCGCGATCATCACCGAGGCGGCCCACTCGGCGATCGACCTCGTAGCCGCGATCGTTGCCTACTTCGGCGTGCGCAAGGCCGACGAGCCGGCGGACGAGGACCATCCCTACGGCCACGCGAAGATCGAGAACCTGGCGGCGGCGATCGAGGGGATGCTCATCCTCGTCGGGGCGGGCATCATCATCTACGAGGCCGTCCGGCGGCTCGTGGACAGCGCGGACGTCCATTCGCTCGGGATCGGGATCGCCGTGATCGCCCTCTCCGCGGTGGTGAACGTCTGCGTGTCGGAGTACCTCTACCGACAGGCGCGACTTACAGACTCTCCGGCGCTGGCCGCCGACGCGGCCCATCTGCGAACGGATGCCGTGACCTCCGCCGGCGTGCTGGTGGCGCTGGTGCTTGTGCAGGTCACGGGGGTCGAGTGGCTCGATCCGGCCACCGCGCTGGTTGTGGCCGTGGCGATCGTCGGCGCCGGGGTAAGAATCCTGTCGCGCACGTCGCGCGTCTTGGTCGACGAGGCGCTGCCGGAGGCCGAGCTCGACGCCGTGCGGGAAGCGATCGAGGCGCACGCGGGACCCGAGGTGGTCGGCTTTCACAAGCTGCGCGCGCGTCGCGCGGGCAGCCGTCGCTACATCGACCTGCACGTGCAGTTCGCGGACGGAACGACCTTGCAGCGAGCCCACCAGCTGTCGCACGAGCTCCAAGGCGAGATCCGCGAGCGCGTGCGCGGCGCCGATGTGCTGATCCACCTGGAGCCGGAGGACAACCGGCGCGGGCAAGGGCGCCTGATCCGCTCAGCGCAGGTTCACGGCGGCCGCAGCGCCAACTGCCAGCAGGACCCCGAAGTAGCCCGAATAGCCGTTCAGGAGCAGCAGCAGGGCGGCGATCACGCAGACGACCACCGTCACGAGCCAGGCGATTCGCGAGATCGGCACGACGCTATTCTGACCCCCATGGCAGTCGCCCAGCGCCCACCCGCGACCGGCCGATGCCGGGCGCGTGGCGCCGGGGCCGCGGTGTGAGCTCCCTCGCCTCGGTGCCCAAGCGGCTGGTGGAGGTCTCCGCCGACGTCCGCGCGGCCGTTCTGATCGATCCCGCGGGCGGGCTTGTGGCCTCCAGCGTGGACGAGCCCCAGCAAGCGCGTCGGTTCGCCGAGGTGGCACACGAGCTGGTGCGCGCCGCCGATGCCGCCTCGAGCGATCCGACC
The DNA here is from genome assembly GCA_963802855.1 of uncultured Thermoleophilaceae bacterium. Taxonomy (GTDB): domain Bacteria; phylum Actinomycetota; class Thermoleophilia; order Solirubrobacterales; family Thermoleophilaceae; genus JAAYBF01. Next base: position 163,102 of record CAWDJP010000007.1, on the reverse strand, counting down.
GAGCAGATCGAGGCCCAGGTCGAGGGCGGGGCGGTGTTCGCCGTTCGCAGCGCGCACCACACCCTCGCGTGCGTGGTGCGCCGGCTCGCGCTTCCCGCGCTCATCCTGTACGACCTCCGGCAGGCGCTGCTTGAGCTGGAGAGCGCGCGGTGAAGGAGCCGCCCAAGGGCGCGGTCGCCCGCGCGACCGCCGTCGCCGAGGGGGTCGCCGCGGCCGTTCGGCGTCGTCAGCGCGACCGCGAGCCACGCGTGCTCCTCTACCGCACCCCGGGCGATCCCCATCTGCTGGCGCCGGGCGCGAAGGGACAGGACGCCATCCTCCAGCGTGCGGAGGAGATGATCGCGCTCGTGGACGAGCTCGACGCCGCAGCTCGGGCGCGCAACACCCGCCGTGGGCGGCGGGAGGCGGAGGCCGAGGCACGCGCGGAGGCGGAGAGCACGTGACGCTTATCGAGCACGAGCTGGCCCAGCGCGTGATCGCAGCGAGCGCTCTCCCACGGCGGTGACATGGGCGAGCTGTACGCGGAGGACCGTCGCGGCTTCTCCCTTTCGCTGGACGACGGGCGGATCGAGCGCCCGCTGTCGGGATCGGAGCGCGGCGCGTCCGTGCGCGTTGTGCGCGGCGAGGCGAGCTACTTCGGTCACGTCGACGGCCTGGCCGAGGAGTCGCTGCTCGCGGTGGCCGGGTCTGTGGCCGAGGCGGTGCGCGGCGACGCTCGCGAGCCGCGCCCTCTCGGGAGTGCCCGGCCGGCGCGCGGCCACCCCGTCCTGCGCCGCCCCGAGGACGTCGAGTCCAGCCCAAAAGGCCGCGCTGCTGCGCTCCTGCGACGAGCGCGCCCGAGGCGCGGGGGCGGAGGTCGCCCAGGTCACGATCGGTTACGTCGAGGGGCGCCGGATCGTGGAGGTCTTCAACTCGGACGGCGTGGCCGCATCCGACGATCGCACGCGCATTCGGCTCTCGGCCCAGGTCGTCGCGCGGCGCGACGGGCGCGTCGAGACGGGCACCGACACGCGCGGTGGCCACGCCGGCTATGACCTGCTCGAAGCGGATCCCGAGGCGGTGGCCGAGTCCGCAGCACGCAAGGCGCTGACCGCGCTCGACGCCGTCGATGCCCCCTCGGGCAGGCTGCCAGTCGTCGTGGGCAACGGCTTCGGCGGCGTCCTGCTTCACGAGGCGGTCGGGCACGGGCTCGAGGCCGACGCGGTGCAGAAGCGCGCAAGCGTCTACGCGGGCAGGATCGGGCGACAGCTGGCCGGTCCGGGCGTGACCGCCTACGACGACGGCCGCCGGCAGAACGAGTGGGGCAGCGACGGGATCGACGACGAGGGCACTCCCACGCAGCGCACCACAGTGATCGAGGACGGCAAGCTCGACGTCCTACCTCTACGACCTGATCCGCGCGCGCGCCGACGGCGCCGAGCCCACGGGCAACGGCCGCCGCCAGTCCTTCCGCCACCTGCCGGTGCCGCGAATGACCAACACCTACTTCGCTCCCGGCGACGCCACGCCGGAGGACCTGATCGCCGGGGTCGAGCGTGGCCTCTACGCCGTGTCCTTCGGCGGCGGCCAGGTGGAGCCCGCGACGGGCGACTTCGTCTTCGGCGTCTCGGAGGGATACCTGATCGAGCGCGGCAAGGTCACCGCCCCGGTGCGGGGAGCCACGCTGGTCGGGAACGGCCTCGACGCCTTGAAGGCGATCGACGGCATTGCGGCCGACCTGGCCATCGCGACCGGCTACTGCGGCAAGGCGGGCCAGCGCGTGGAGGCGGGGGTGGGCCAGCCGCATGTGCGCATCCGCGAGCTCACCGTGGGCGGCACCGCCGCATGAGCGTTCCCGACCTCGAGGAGCTCGCACGCGCGGGCGTGGACGCAGCGCTATCCGCCGGCGCGGACGAAGCCGAGGCGTGGTGCGAGCGCTCCACGAGCCGCGAGATCCGCGTCTACGACGGCGCCGTCGAGAGTCTCAGCGACGCCGGCGGCCGGGGGATCGGCATCCGAGCGTTCCTCGACAGCCGGTCGGGCTATGCGTACGGCACCGACCTGACGCCCGCAGGGACTGAGCTCGCTCGCGGCGGCGGCGCACGCGGCCGCCGAGGTCGCCGATCCCGACGAGCACGCCGGGCTCCCGGACGCGACCGGCACGGCGGACGCCGGCGTGCTCGAGTCTCCCGCGATGGCGGACTGGTCGACCGAGCGCAAGGTCGATCTGGCCCTCGCGATCGAGCGCGCGGCGCGCAGCCGGGAGGGCGTCTCGCAGGTCGAGAACGCCGTGTACTCGGACTCCGAGGGAGCCGCGGCGATCGCCAACTCGCGCGGCTTCGCGGCCTCCTACGCCGCCACCCAGGCGTGGGCCTACGCCTCGGCTTTCGCGGGGGAGGGGGACGACCTGATGACCGGACTCGGGATCGGGCTCGGCCGCGACCCCGGCGAGCTCGACGCGGAGGCGATCGGGGCGGAGGCTGCCGACCGCGCACTGGCGCTCGTGGGCGCGCGGCAGCCCCCGAGCCGCCGCTGCGCCGGTGGTGCTGGACGCCTTCGTGGCCGCGGCCTTCGCGGGCTTCATCGGGTCGATGCTGTCGGCCGACGCGGTCCAGCGCGGACGATCGCTGTTCGCCGGGAAGGTGGGCGAGGAGGTGGCACAGCCTTCGTTCGTCCTTGTGGACGACGGCCGCCACCCCGAGGGGCCCGCGAGCGCCCCGTTCGACGGCGAGGGCTCGGCCACCCGGCGCACGCCCCTGATCGAGGCGGGTCGCCTCGCCGGCTATCTCTACGACGCCCGGACGGCGCGCAAGGACGGGCGCGAGACGACGGGGAACGCCAACCGCGGGTCCTACCGCTCGCCCCCTTCGGTCGCGGCGACGAACCTGCTCGTGAGGCCGGAGAGAGCACCCTCGAGGAGCTTGTCGCCCAGGCCGGCGACGGGCTGTACGTGACCGACGTCGCGGGTCTGCACTCCGGGGTCAATCCGGTGTCGGGCACGTTCTCGGTGGGTGCCTCGGGACGGCTCATCGAGGGCGGCGAGCTGGGGACGCCCGTGCGCGAGGTCACCATCGCCAGCGACCTCGTCGGGATGCTCCGGGCGGTCTCGGCGGTGGGCTCGGAGGGTCGCTGGGTGCCACTCGGCGGAAGCGTGCGGGCGGCCCCACTGCTGATCGGGGAGATGGCCGTCTCCGGCGCGTAAGCCCGCAAAATGCGGCTTCAACGGCGAGGAACCGCTTTGCAGAGCCGTTTCAGGCCGCCGTCGTCCGCATCCATGGTTATGTTGCGGAGCTTGTCCAGATCCCTGCCAAGGAGGAGAAGGTGACGAAGTCCGAGTTCGTCGATCAGGTGGCCAGCGAGTCCGGCCTGCAGAAGGGCGACGCCGGCAAGGCTGTCGACGCTGTGCTCGCGGTCATCGAGGGAACGCTCAAGCGCGGTGGGGAGATCAGCTTCACCGGCTTCGGCAAGTTCTCCGTTGCCGACCGCGGCGCCCGCCAGGGCGTCAACCCCCAGACCGGAGAGCGGATCCAGATCGCCGCCAGCCGCGTGCCGCGGTTCAGCGCCGGTTCGGCGATTGAAGAAGGCCGTCAAGGGCGGGTAGGCCCACGGTCGGGGTCCATTTCGCGGACCGGCTCGCGGCGCTCGTCGAGACGCGCCGCAGCCGGGTCGTGCTCGGTCTCGACCCCGACCCGGCCGCGCTCTGGCCGGCCGCGCTCGAGGCGGAGGAGGGTCACGGCCCCAGCCGCGGAGGCGACCGCCGCCGCGGTCGTCGCGCCATTGCCGCGCTGCCGATCGAGGCGGCGGGGCCCGCCTGCGTGGCAGTCAAGCTCCAGCTCGCGTGCTTCGAGCGCCTGGGCGCTCCGGCTGGGAGGCGCTCGCCGACCGTCAGCGACGCCGCGCGCGAGCACGGCCTGCTCGTGATCGCCGACGGCAAGCGCGGCGACGTCCCGGTCACGGCGGCCGCCTACGCCCAGGCGCTCGTGGGCGCCACGCCGGGGCCCTTCGGCGACGTGCCCGGCCTTGGCGCGGATGCCTTCACGGCCAATCCGCTGCTGGGCCGCGACTCGCTCGAGCCGCTGGTCGACGGCGCGGCAGCGGCGGGCGCGGGATGCTTCCTGCTCGTCAGCACCTCCAATCCAGGCGCGGCCGATCTTCAGGACCTCGACGCGGACGGCGCGCCGCTGCACGAGCGGATCGCCGAGCTGGTCGACTCGATCGGCGCCGCGCACACGGGCGACTGCGGCCTGTCGCTGGTCGGGGCGGTGGCCGGCGCCACACGGCCGGATCGCCTCGCGCGCCTGCGCGAGCTGATGCCGCGGGCGATCTTCCTGCTGCCAGGCGTGGGCGCGCAGGGCGGCAGCGCGGACTCGCTCGGCGCCGCTTTCGAGCCCCACCCGGCGGCCGGCCTGGTGACGGCGTCGCGCTCGATCGTGAACGCGCACGCCGAGCGCGGCGGTGATCCGGCGATAGCGGCCGCGGCGGCCGCGGAGGAGCTTCGGGCACTGGCGTGGAACTCGTAGTGCACTGAGTTGCACCCCTGCCCCGATCTACCATCCGGGGCCGGATCCAGGCAGATGCCCCCCCAAGGACAACGCAGCCGTGCACGCCTGATCGCGCCGATCGCGCTGGTCATGGTCGCAATCGCCCTCCTGGCCGTGCTAGCCGCCTCCGGCACGGGCGGCGGGGACGACGGCTCGTCGGACTCAGGCGAATCCACGGAGCGGCGCAGCACCACGACGACCGAGAAGCGCCAGGTCGCCCGAGCGGAGAGCGAGCTACACGGTGAAGACCGGCGACACGCTCGGCGCCATCGCGGAGAAGACGGGCGTGCCCGTCGAGACGCTGCAGGAGCTCAACCCGGCGCTCGATCCGCAGGCCCTCGTGTCCGGGCAGAAGATCAAGCTGCGCGAGTGATTCGGCGCGCGTTCGTAGCGGTGGCCACCGCGGCCGTCGCGCTGGCCACGCCCACCGCGGCGGCAGGCCAGTCCCCGGCGGGCGCGCCGTCGCTGTCGAGGCCGGCGGCCGCGATCCTCATCGACGCCCGCGACGGATCGGTCATCGTCGCCAAGAACCCGCGCGCAGCGCCGGGCGATCGCGAGCACCACCAAGCTGATGACCGCGCTGCTCGCCCTCGAGCGCGCGGAGCCCGACGACGTCTTTCGCGCTCCTGCCTACAGCGCGCTCCCGGTCGAGTCCAAGATCAACCTGCGCGCAGGGCGAGCGGATGCGGGTGGACGACCTGCTCGAGGCGCTGCTGCTCGAGAGCGCGAACGACGCGGCGGTCACGATCGCCGAGGGCGTCTCCGGCTCGCGCGCGAAGTTCGTGGCCGCGATGAACGCAGCGCGCCGGGTCGCTCGGGCTCCGAGACACCAGCTACGCGAACCCGATCGGGCTCGACGACCCGCTCAACCGCTCGAGCGCGCGCGACCTGGCCGCCCTTGCCCGCCGGCTGCTCCGCGACGAGCGCTTCGCCTCGATCGTGAGCCGCCAGTCGGCCGTGCTCGAGTCGGGGGCGCGGCGGAGGGTGGTTCGCAACCGCAACGACCTCGTCGGCCGCGTTGCCGGTCGTGGACGGCGTGAAGACCGGCCACACCCGCGACGCGGGCTACGTGCTGGTCGGCTCCGCCACCGGCCGGCTCGGCGCGCGGGTGATCAGCGTCGTGCTGGGCGAGCCGGCAGAGGCGGCGCGGGACGCCGACTCGGTCGCGCTGCTGCGCTACGGGCTGGCTCAGTTCCGACGGGTGAAGGTGCTCGACGCCGACCGCCCGGTGGCGAGCGCCGCGATCGCGCACCGCGACGAGCGGCGCGCAGCTCGTGCCCGGGCGGGACGCGCTGCTGGTGGTGCGCAGGGGCGAGCGGGTGACCACGCGCGTCGACGCGCCGGAGGAGCTCGAGGGCGAGCTGGCTGCCGGCGAGCGGGTGGGGACGGTTGCCGTGCTGCGCGACGGCAAGGTCGTGACGGAGGGTGCCGCTCGTGACCGCGGCGGAGGTGCCGGGCGCCGGGCCGCTGCGCGTGATCGTCGACGAGCTAGGAACCTTCTTGACCCTGGTGCTGATCGGCGTCATCCTGGCGGTGGCTGCCACGGGTTTGACTCGCATCAGATCCCGGCGCCGGGAACGGGAGCTAGCCGCCCGGCGCCGAGCCCGCACACGTGCGCAGGCTGGCAGCTGAGCGACACGGCTAGCCTGCTCACGGAATGATCATCACAGTCACTCTCAACGCGGCGATCGACAAGACGCTCGCGGTTCCGAACTTCCAGCTCGGCCGCCGTCACCGTGCGGTCGAGCAGACGTCGATGGCGGGCGGCAAGGGCGTGAACGTCGCGCGCGCGCTGAAGGCGCTCGGCCAGCCGGTCATCGCCACGGGCGTGGCCGGCGGCCCCACGGGCACCCGCATCATCGAGCAGCTCACCGAAGAGGCGATCCTCAACGACTTCGTGCGCATCCGGGAGGAGTCGCGCATGTCGACGGCGGTCGTGGATCCGACCTCGGGCGAGCAGACGGAGATCAACGAGCGCGGCCCGGCGGTCTCGGAGCGCGAGTTGGAGCTGTTCGTCGACAAGCTTCTCTACCTGGCCCAGGGGGCCGCGATGTGCGTGTTCTCCGGCAGCCTGCCGCGCGGCGTCGACTCGGACCTCTACGCGCGGCTCGTCGAGGAGCTCCGCCGCCTGGGCGTCACGACCGTGCTCGACTCCGAGGGCGAGCCGATGCGGCTGGCCACCCGCGCGTGTCCAGACGTCGTCACGCCGAACGAGCTCGAGGCCGAGGAGCTGGTCGGACACGAGTTCTCCGACGGCGACGATCGTGGCACCGCGGTGCGCGAGATGGTCGAGATGGGCGCGCGCGAGGCGATCATGACCATGCCGGACGGCTGCATGGCGCTCCTCGGCGCCGACACCGACCCGACGCGGCCCCAACGTGTTTGCCGCGCCACGCTCGACCCGCTCGAGCCGGTGTCGTCCGTGGGCTCGGGCGATGCCTTCCTCGCCGGGTATGTGGCCGCCCGCTACGACGGTCGGGAGGACGTCGAGTGCCTGCGCTTCGGCGTCGCATGCGGCGCCGAGTCCACCCAGCACTTCGGTGCCGGCGTGCTCGACCCGCGGGAGGCTGCAAGGCTGGCGAACGAGGTGACTCTCGAAGTGCTGGGCGCCGCCGCCGTCCAGGTCGACGGCTGATCCGACGCGACGCGGCCGAGCGCCCTCAGGGGCCGATGCTACGGTGTCCTTTCGTCCGCCGCCGAACCTAGGATGCCGCCATGGAAGTTGAGATCGGTCGGGGCAAGAAGGGCCGCCGCGCCTACGGCTTCGATGACATCGCGATAGTCCCGTCCCGCCGCACGCGGGACCCCGACGACATCGACATCTCCTGCGAGATCGGCCTCTACCAGTTCAAGTTGCCGCTGCTGGCGGCCGCCATGGACGGCGTCGTCTCGCCCCACACCGCGGGTGTCATTGGCAAGCTCGGCGGCCTCGCCGTGCTCAACCTCGAGGGCGTCTTCTGCCGCTATGAGGACGCCGAGGAGCAGCTCGAGCGGATCGCGGGGTTCGACAAGGACCGCGCCACGGCGGAGATGCAGCGCATCTACCAGGAGCCGATCAAGCCGGAGCTGATCGCGCAGCGGATCCGCGAGATCAAGGACCAGGGGGTCGTCTGCGCCGCCTCGCTCACGCCACAGCGGGTGCGCAAGCACTACGAGGTCGCGCTCGAGGCCGGGCTCGACATCCTCGTGATCCAGGGCACCGTGATCTCGGCCGAGCACGTCTCGACCGACGAGTCGCGCCCCCCGCTGAACCTGAAGGAGTTCATCCGCGAGGTGCCGCTCCCCGTCATCGTCGGGGGCTGCGCGTCGTACGCCACCGGCCTGCACCTCATGCGCACGGGCGCCAAGGGCGTGCTCGTGGGCGTGGGCCCCGGCGCCGCCTGCACCACGCGCGGCGTGCTCGGGATCGGGGTTCCCCAGGCCACCGCGATCGCCGACGTCGCAGCGGCCCGCTCCCAGCACATGCTCGAAACCGGCGAGTACGTGAAGGTCATCGCCGACGGCGGCATGCGCAACGGCGGCGACATCTCGAAGGCGTTCGCCTGCGGCGCCGACGCCGTGATGATCGGCTCGCCGCTCGCCCGTGCGTACGAGGCGCCCGGCCACGGCTACCACTGGGGCATGGCCACCTTCCACCCCGAGCTGCCCCGCGGGGCGCGCGTCAAGACCACCCAGAACGGCTCACTCGAGCAGATCCTGCTCGGCCCCGCCCATGAGAACGACGGCACCTTCAACCTGATGGGAAGCCTGCGCACCTCAATGGCCACCTGCGGCTACGAGGACATCCCCTCGTTCCATCGCGCGGAGGTGATGGTGGCGCCGTCGCTGCAGACCGAGGGCAAGCAGCTCCAGCGCGATCAGGCGATCGGGATGGGCGCCCAGTCGGCGGCGAAGGCGGCGCCGGCGGCGGACGGGGTCACGAACGGCTCGCCGCCAGCCTCCGACGCGGCGCTCGTCGAGTGACTGACGGCCCTGCCGTTCGACGACCAAGCATCGCGAGGACGCAGGGAGCGCCGCGTGCTCTGCACTCGAGCGACCGAGGACGAAGCGAGGCGCCGGTCATCGGGCGGGAGGAGGTGCCGCGTCGGCAGCGACTCATGACGAGGTCTTGGTCCTCGACTTCGGGGGGCAGTACTCACAGCTGATCGCGCGGCGCGTCCGCGAGTGCGGCGTCTTCAGCGAGCTGCTGCCGCATCACGTCCCGCTGGAGGAGATTCGTGAGCGTGCGCCGCGAGGCCTGATCCTCTCGGGCGGGCCCGCCTCCGTGTACGCGCCTGAGGCGCCCGCGCTGAGGCCGGAGCTGCTCGAGCTCGGGATCCCGGTGTTGGGCATCTGTTACGGGATGCAGGCGATGGTGCTGCAGCTCGGCGGGCGCGTCGAGAGCGCCGAGGTCGGCGAGTTCGGCCGCTCGCGCTTGACCGTCCACGAGCCAGGCCGGCTGCTGGCGGGCCTCCCGTCCGAGCAGAGCTGCTGGATGAGCCACCGCGACACCGTCTTCGAGGCCCATCCGGGCGCCACGGCGCTCGCCTCGTCCTCCGAGTCCCCGGTCGCCGCGTTCGAGGACGTCGAGCGCGGCCTGTACGGGATCCAGTTCCACCCCGAGGTCGTCCACACGCCGTACGGCACCCAGATCCTCACGCGCTTCCTCGAGGAGATCTGCGGCTGCGACATGTCGTGGAACGCCGCATCGGTGGCGGAGGAGCAGATCCGCCGCATCCGCGAGCAGGTGGGCGACGGGCGGGTGATCTGCGGCCTTTCCGGGGGCGTCGACTCTTCCGTGGCGGCGCTGCTCGTCCACCGTGCGGTGGGGGACCAGCTCACCTGCGTGTTCGTCGACCACGGCCTGATGAGAAAGAACGAGGGCGAGCAGGTGGTCGCGGCCTTCCGCGACACGTTCAAGGTCCCGCTCGTGGCGGTCGATGCGGAGGAGCGCTTCCTCGAGCGCCTGGCCGGTGTGACCGAGCCCGAGGCCAAGCGGAAGGCGATCGGCGCGGAGTTCATCCGCGTGTTCGAGGAGGAGGCGGCCAAGCTCGGGAGCCCCGGCTACCTCGTGCAGGGGACGCTCTACTCCGACGTGATCGAGTCCGGCGGCGGCACGGGCGCGGCCACGATCAAGTCACACCACAACGTCGGCGGACTGCCCGAGGACCTCGAGTTCGAGCTGGTCGAGCCGCTGCGCTCGCTGTTCAAGGACGAGGTCCGCCAGGTCGGCATCGAGCTGGGACTGCCCGAGCGGCTCGTCTGGCGCCAGCCGTTCCCCGGTCCGGGCCTAGGCATCCGGATCGTGGGCGGCGAGGTGACCAAGGAGCGGCTGGAGATCCTGCGCGACGCCGACTACGTGCTGCAGGACGAGATCCGCGGCGCGGGGCTGTACCGCGAGCTGTGGCAGTCCTTCTGCGTGCTCCCGGGCGACCTGCGCACGGTCGGCGTCCAGGGCGACGAGCGCACCTACGGCTACGTGGTGGTCATCCGCGCGGTCACGAGCGACGACGCCATGACCGCCGACTGGGCACGGCTGCCGTACGACCTGCTGGAACGGATCGCCTCACGGATGATCAACGAGATCCGCCAGGTCAACCGGGTGGTGCTGGACGTGACGTCCAAGCCGCCGGGGACGATTGAGTGGGAGTAGGCGGCGAGTTGCACGGCGGTTGACCGATCAGCCGGCGCACGCTCCCTCGGCGCCGCTTTAGACTCGCGCCGCTCCCCCGGGAGGCGCCGTCCCACCGCCCCAAGCGAAGGAGTCCGATGCTGACCAGGCAGCGAACCGTCGTCCTCTCGGTCGTCCTCATCGCGTTGGCCGCATCCGCGGGCACGGTGATCGCGGGCGGCTGGGGAGCCAAGGACAACTCGCGCTCGATCGTCAAGGCGATCGACTCCTCCAAGCCCAAGAACGTCATCCTCGTCGTGGGCGACGGCGCGGGCGCCAGCGAGCTGACCATCGGCCGCTACTACCTCAACGGCGCGAAGGGAGCGCCGATGGCCTACGAGACGCTCCCGTTCACCGGCGAGCTGCTCACCTGGGTCCTCCACTACGGCCCCGGGCCGGACTACGAGCCGAACTACACCCCGGACTCGGCCCCGACGGCCACGGCCTGGTCGACCGGGAAGAAGACGACCGACACGCGGGTCTCGCAGGGCCCGAGCACCGGGCTGAACGTGCCGGGCTCGAACGCGGGCTTCAAGACGACCTTCGAGATCATGAAGGCCCGCGGCAAGGCGATCGGCAACGTCGCGACCTCCGAGCTCACGGACGCGACCCCGGCGGCGCCGTCCTCCCACATCTCGCTGCGGTTCTGCCAAGGTCCCGCCGACACGCGTGCGTCATGCCCGAAGGAGACCAAGGCCGCCGGTGGCCTCGGCTCGATCGCCGAGCAGCAGGTGGACCACCGCCTCGACGTGAACCTCGGCGGCGGGCGGGACAACTTCGAGCAGGCGCTCGACGACGGCAGCGGCAACGTGATCGACTACGCGCAGACGAAGGGCTTCCGCTACGTCACGAATGCGGCTGAGCTCGCGGCGGTCGACAGCGTGAAGAGCAAGCCCCTCCTCGGTCTCTTCAAGGCCGGAAACCTGACGACGCAGTTCGCGCCGCTCATCGCGGCGCCCACCCCCGGGTCGGGGTCTCCGACGACCCGCTGCGCCGAGAACAACCGCCCGGCCACCGAGCCGAGCCTGGGCGCGATGACAGCCAAGGCGATCGAGCTACTGAGTGCCGACCGCGATGGGTTCTTCCTTCAGGTCGAGTCGTCCTCGATCGACAAGCGCGACCACGCCTCCGACCTCTGCGGCCAGATCGGCGAGACCAAGCAGCTCGACGACGCCGTCAAGACGGCGCTCGCCTACCAGCGCCGGCACCGGGACACGCTCGTTGTGGTGACGGCGGATCACTCGCAGGCGAGCCAGATCGTGGGCGAGACCGTCGACACACCCGGCTTCTACGCCACGGTGCAGACAGCCGACGGCGCGCCGCTGCGGGTCTCCTACGGCACCGCGAAGAACCCCGCGATACAGGGACATACGGGCGCGCGCGTCGGCGTGGCCGCGATCGGCCCGCAGGCGTCAAACGTGCTCGGCGTGCGCGATCAGACCGACCTGTTCCACACGCTGGTCGGGCGCAGGTAGAGCCGCGACTGATCGATCGGCCGCTAGCGCGGCCAGAAGTCCGGCACCGTCTCGCCTTCCGCCATCAGGTCGTCGACCCGCACCGATGTCATGACAAGCACCACGTCCTCATCCGTGTCGTTGTGGACGCTGCGCACCGTGGACGGGGACATGCGCACGGCCGTGCCGGGCCCGGCCTGAAACTCGTCCTCGCCGCACTTGAACGTGAGCGTGCCAGAGATCACGAGGTAGACCTCTTCCTGGGTCTTGTGGAAGTGGCCGTAGCTGCCGCGGCCGCCGGTGTCCGGGGGCATCCGACGCCAGCTGAGGGCCACCTGCTCGTTGCCCAGCGTGTCGGTGAGCATCCGCAGCTCACCCGGGTAGTCGCCCAGCATGTCGGGCGCGTCCTCCAGCTTCTTCACCGTGTAGTCGCTCACGTTCCTCCTATCGCCTCGAGTCCGCGCCGCGCGAGCGGCGCCCACCAGTCCAGCTCCTCCCGTGCCCATGCCCGCTCCGCCGGGTCGGGGTGCACCACTGCGCTGTGGCCCAGGATCCATCCGTACTGCACCAGGCCGACGACGCCCAGCAGCTCGTTGGCCCGGGGGTCGTCGTCCTCGCCGCGCACGCGGCGGAAGTCCTCCACGATCTGATCCGGCGTGGCGTCGATGCGCCAAGCATCGTGCATCAGGTACCAGGCGAGCTCGACCACCGGATGGCCCTGTGTCGCGAGGCCCCAGTCGAGCGCCACCACGCGGTCGCCGTCGATGCCGATGTTCTCGTCGCGCAGGTCGCCGTGGATGAGCGTCGTGCCGCAGGAGTCGAGCGCCGCGACAAGCGGCGCGGGATCTTCAACCAGGCTCACGATCGCCTCACCGAGCTCGTCGCCCACGGCCGCGCCGAAGGCCGCCCAAGCGGCCTCGAACTGCTTGGGCAGCAGGTCTGTCCCGTCACGCTCGACGCTCGCCAGCGAGGGAGCCGCGCAGTGCAGCCGGTCGGTCAGCGCGCTCGCGTTCGGCACTCGATCGCCCCAGAACTCCTTCCACATCCCGTCGGCGGCGGCGAGGATCACGCGGCTCGTATCGCGCGGGATGATGGAGTCCGCGTCGAACAGCACGGCCGAGACGTCGCGGCTGAGGACCCACCAGCCATCGCCGTCGGCCGCTGCGAACACCGCCGCGGGGTCGATCGCGTGCGGCATCCGCGCGTAGATCCCGTCAGCGAAGAACAGGCCCTCGCGGGCCACCGCGCCCGTGGCACGGGAGAGCCAGTCGGCATCGGCCACAACGTGCTTGGCCACCAGCCGCTCCCCGCCGTCGAGCTCCACCCACCACAGCGCCGCGCCCGACCAGCCGGTCGAGGTCATCGGCCGCAGGGCGGCCACGTCTCCCACGTGCGCGAGGAGCTCCGGACCTGGCGCCGCGACGTCGGCTCGCGCGGCCCCGTCCGGGGGCGTGCGCGGCGGGGCGGAGTAGATCCAGTGCCCGCGGATGCCCTCGCCGTCGCGCCTGATGTAGTGGCGCTGGCGCTCGGGCCTGCCATCGCCGTCCACTCGCTCCAGCCACACCGCCACGCCGTCGTCGAACTCCGCAACCGTGAACTCCGCGAGCGTGGCCGGCTCCGACCACCACTCGGAGATCAGGGGGGTGATCTCGCCGGGGCCGCTCGCCACGTGCCGAGCGCCGCGCAGGCTCGCATCGAGGCGAGCGCCCTCGAGGTAGTCGGCGGCGAGGGAGTCGGTGGCGCCCTGCTCGACGGCGGCCCGCAGAAGCCCCGTCGTGCTCACGGCCGCCGTCCGGAACCGATCTTCACCACCGCCGGCACTGCGAGGCCGCCCTCCCGGAGCGCGAAGTCCGCGACCAGCTCGTTGAAGGCCGCGCGCACCCGAGTCTGGACCTCCGGAGGCTGCGCCAGGACGGCGCTCGACGCCCGCACCGACCCCCCGAGCATGCCGTTCCAGAGCTCTTCGGTGTCCTCGGCGCGGACCGTGAACGCGATGGTGTCCGCCCTCACGCCGTCCAGCCCGGCCCCTTCGAGGAGCGCTTCCAGCTCGGCATCGGTTGCGAAACGGAAGCTGTCGGGACCCGGTGGCCGCCCGGCGTTGCGGTCGGCACCGACCGCCTCGAGCGCGTCGCCGAGGAGGCCGATCAGACGGGTGCGCTCGGGCCGATCCCACACGGAGATCGCAACCTGCGCCCCATGCCTCGCCACCCGGACCGCCTCGGCCGCGGCCCGCTCTGGGTTGGGCAGATGGTTGAAGACGAAGCCGGCGAAGGCGGCGTCGAAATGACCATCGGCGAACGGGAGCTGCTCGGCATCGCCCGAGCGGAAGGGAACGCCCGGGTTTGCGCGGCGCGCCTCGGCGAGCATCCCCTCGGAGAGGTCGATCCCGACCGGGTGCGCGCCGCGGAGGGCCGCCGCCGCGGACAGATGGCCGGGTCCGCAGGCGATGTCGAGAACGTGCATGCCCTCGCCGACCCCCGCCGCATCGAGCAGGGGAACGCAGACCTCGGCCGTGGCACGGCCGGTCAGGAGGCCGTACGACTGCGCCCGCTCACTCCAGCCATCGGCCTCGAAGCGCTTGAATGCGGCGGCGTCGGTCTCGACCCTGGATGCCATCGCGCGGTGACCGTACCGCCTGGAACCCCCAAAGCGGGATGATCCCCCGAGGAGGCTAGGACCAGCGGTCCCAGACCCGCAGCGGCGGCAGCGGGTCGAAGGGCCGGCCGCCGTCGTACCAGCCAGGCGCCCCCCACATCTCGTAATGGAGATGGCAGCCGCGCGCGTTGCCGGTCTCCCCGACGGCGCCGATCTGCTGCCCCGTGTAGACCCGGTCGCCCGAGGCGAACGGCGTCGGCTCGGCCAGATGCATGTAGACGTAGTCGACGCTCGTGCCGGCGCCGTCGATCACCAGATAGTTGCCGGCGGCGCGGTGGTAGGCCTTGAACTCCACCTTTCCTCCGCGGGCAGCGACCATCTTGGTACCGCAGCGTGCCATCACGTCGTGACCCTGGTGGCTGTGGCCCGACCGCCCCGCCCCGAAGCGGGCGCCCGTGCCGCCGAAGTTGTGGCGCCCGCGGACGGGGAAGATGTGGTCGTAGAGATCGAATGCGTCGCGCTCGAAGTCCTTCGCCGCTGCGCTGCGCGCGACCGCTCCGCTCGTGCCGGACACCGTGAGCCGGAACGAGTACCGGCCCGAGCCGGCGGGCTTGCGACCGGCGTTTCCGTTCCAGACCAGCTTGTGCACGCTTCCCGCGTTGGCATCGGCCGGCGGGGTCCACGCCGTCACCACCGATCCGTCACGCGCCCTCACGAGCTCGACCCGGATGGAGGCGGCGGAGGCCTCGGTGATCCGATAGGAGAACGTGACCGTGCGTCGGGCGCCGTAGTAGGCCTTCGTGCTGCTCGTGCCCGTCTCCAGCCGCGGGGCTCCTGCCTGGCGCGGGCCGGGCACGGGCGTGAGCTTCGGATTGGCCTCGGGCGGCGGCGGGGGAAGGATCGCCAACGGCCGCCCGGGGCGCGAGCGCAGCCGCTTGGACACCGCGGCGGAGACAGGGCCGGTGACGGCGTCGAGCGGAACGCGAACGTTCAGCCTCCTGTCGCTGCCCGGTCGCACCTTCGCCTTGACGTCGTCGTCCTTGCCGCGGGTACCGTGGAAGGTGACCCACCGCACGCGCGACAGACCGCTGCCGATCACGCGTACGGTGCTGCCCGCGCGGGCGCGGCGGCGGGAGGCGCAACGCCGGAAACACGCCACCGAGGAGATCCGGGGCGTCTGCACGTAGACCGCCCCTCCGCCGGCGCCGCCGCTCTGGGCGTTCGAGGCGCCTGCCGCGGCCCCGGTCAGCCCAGCGACGAGCGTGAGGAACGCCAATAGGCGAATTCCCCTTGTGCCCGTTGCTTTGTGTCTCGAGGAGTCCTTCCTCGACGGCACCGCGTGGCCTCTCTTTCTCCGGCCTACGGGGTTAGCTGACGGGCTCGCGCTGAAAGAGCAGCGCTACGGCCAAGCGCCCTCGCGGGCTGAGGCCGACTCGCCCCTCCGGACACCGTTTCGACGGCGCCCGACTGGTTCCCCCGTTCCCCGGCGAGAGCGGCTCACCAGGGATTCGGCAGGCTCGAATTCGCGCGGCAGTATAGCTGCGGATCCGGCAGATGCCGGGGAGCGTGCCCCACACGCCGGTCGCGGTCGCTTCCCTGCACCATCTGCCACACTGTCCGGCCGGCTGCGGCTGACGCGGCCCCTGCACGATGAAGACCTACGTGGCCACACCCCAGACCCGCGAGCGCGAGTGGCTCGTCGTCGACGCGACGGGCAAGACCCTGGGCCGGCTCGCGACCCAGATCGCGGATACCCTGAGAGGCAAGCGAAAGCCCGAGTACACGCCGCACTGCGACGTCGGTGACTTCGTGATCGTCGTGAACGCCGACAAGATCGCCGTGACCGGCAATAAGCGCGAGGAGAAGCTCTACTACCGTTACTCCGGGTACCCGGGCGGATTGCGGACGCGTACGCTCAATGACATGTTGGAGCGCCGCCCGGAGGAGGTCATTCGCAAGGCCGTCAAGGGGATGCTGCCCCGCAACCGCTTGGCGCGCGCACAGCTGCGCAAGCTCAAGGTCTACGCCGGTCCGGATCACCCCCATGCCGCCCAACAGCCCAAGCAGATGGAGATTCACGCCTGATGTTCGACGACGACGACCGCGACGACAGCGCTCCGCAGGAGCAGGATCCGGGAGCCGAGGCGCCCGAGGCCGCTGAGGCCGAGCAGGAGGCGCCGGCAGCCGAGGAGGCGCCCGCGGCCGGCGAGGGCGAGGCGCCCGCGGCCGAAGAGGGCGACGCGCCCACGGCCGAAGAGGAGACACCGGCAGGCGACGAAGCGCCCGCAGACGAGGAGGAGCCGACCTCCGCCGAGGAGCCGGCGCCCGCCGAGGAGCCCGGCCCCCGCCGAGGAGGCCCCGCCGTCGTCGAGGAAGGCCCCGGCCGCCCCAAGCGCGAGCGCAAGAAGGCCGACAAAGCCGAGCCGGAGGTGATACCCGGCGCGCACCTCGAGCCCGACCTTGTGCTCGAGGAGGAGACCGGAGCCGAGGTGGCGGGCGTCGGGGAGCAGACGGCTGCCCAGATCCAGGCCGCGGAGGAGGCACTGGAGGCGGAAGGAGGAGAGCCGTCCCAAGCCGGCGCCGAGGCCCCCGCAGCCGTGCCCACCACGATCCTCGACCTGGCGGCGGACGCCCGCTATCAGGCCACCGGCAAGCGCAAGCGTGCGGTGGCGCGAGTGATCTTGCGCCCGGGGTCGGGGACCTACACGGTCAACGGCCGCCAGCTGGATCAGTTCTTCCCCCGTCCCGTGCTCCAGAAGATGGCCCGCGGGCCGCTCGAGACCGTCGGCCAGCAGGAGCGGATGGACGTGGTGGCCAAGATCCACGGGGGCGGTGTGTCTTCTCAGGCCGGCGCGCTACGGCACGGCATCGCGCGCGCGCTGGTGGAGGCCGACCCGGCCCTGCGCGGGGAGCTCAAGCGGCGCGGCTTCCTGACGCGCGACCCGCGCGTCAAGGAGCGCAAGAAGGCGGGCTTGAAGAAGGCCCGCAAGCGCCCGCAGTTCTCGAAGCGCTAGATGGCCCACCCGCTCCTGCCCGCAAGGGAGCGTAGAGCCATCGGCGCGCTGTTCGGCACGGACGGTGTACGCGGCGTCGCCGGGGAGTTCCTGAGCGCCGAGCTGGCGCTGGCTCTGGGCCGGGCCGCGGCGGCGATCGCTCCCGCGCAGGCGCCCGCAGGTGCTCATAGTGCGGGACACGCGCGAGTCGGGCGAGATGCTCGAGGCATCGCTCGCGGCCGGTGTCGCGGCGGGCGGCGGGCACGCGCTGCTGGGCGGTGTGCTGCCGACGCCCGGGGCGGCTTTGCTGGTCCGTCGTCACGGGTTCGACCTGGCCGCGGTCGTATCGGCCTCCCACAATCCCTACGAGGACAACGGGATCAAGTTCTTCGGCCCCGATGGCATGAAGGTCTCCGACGAGCAGGAGGCGCAGATCGAGGAGATGGTGCTGGCTCGCGGCGACGCGCTGCCAAATCCGGACATCGGCCGAGTGCGCGAGCTCCACGGGGCCGGCGGCGACTACCTGCGCGAGCTGGAGCTGCGCTTCCGTGAGCTCGACCTGTCGGGCACGCGGGTGCTGCTCGACTGCGCGAACGGCGCCACGTACCAGGTGGCGCCGGAGATCTTCCGCCGCCTGGGCGCCGAGTCCGAGGCGCTTGCGGTCACCCCGGACGGGCGCAACATCAACGACGGCGTCGGGTCGACCCACGTCGGACGCGCTCGCGGAGCGGGTCGCAGAGGGCGGTTATGACATCGGCTTCGCCTTCGACGGCGACGGTGACCGCGTGCTCGCGGTCGACCGCACCGGCGCCGTGGTCGACGGCGACGAGCTGCTGGCGCTCGCGGCTCTTCACCTGCGGGAAGCGGGTCGCCTGCCCGGTGGAGGGGTGGCGGTGACCGTCATGACCAACTACGGCTTTCACACCGCCATGAGGGCGGCGGGCGTGGAGGTGGCGGTCACGCCCGTAGGCGACCGGCACGTGCTGGCCGAGCTCGTTCGCCGAGAGTGGGCGCTGGGTGGCGAGCAGTCCGGCCACATCATCGACACCGGCTTCGTCCCCTCGGGCGACGGCCTGGCGTCGGCGCTGCTGACCCTAGAGGCCCTGGGCGGCGGCGACCTGGCCGACCGCGGCGGGATGGAGAAGCTCCCGCAGCAGCTCGTCAACGTGCCCGTGCGTGACCGGGGTGCCCTGGAGGGTGCCGCGGGCGTGCACGATGCGATCGCTGCGGAGTCCGAGTTCCTGGAGGGGAGGGGGCGGGTACTGGTGCGGCCTTCGGGCACCGAGCCGCTCGTCCGCGTCATGGTCGAGGCGCCAGACGAGGCCGAATGCACGGAGATCACGCAGCGCCTCGTGCAAGTAGTCGAGCGCGAGCTTGGGGCCTGAGCATTCTCGGGTTACCCTGGCAGCCTCCCCATGTGCGGCATCGTCGGATATACGGGCTCCCGAGCCTGCCAGGAGATCCTCATGGCCGGGCTCGAGAAGCTCGAGTACCGCGGATATGACTCCGCGGGCCTGTCGCTGATCGAGAACGGCTCGATCGAGTCGGTCCGCGCCGTGGGCAACCTCGCCCACCTCCGCGACCGGATCAACGGCAGCGGCAGCGATGCGAGCAGCGGGATCGGCCACACCCGCTGGGCCACCCACGGGCGCGTGACCGAGGCCAACTGCCACCCCCACGACGACGACACCGGGCGAGTGCACGTGGTGATGAACGGCATCGTGGAGAACTGGGCGGACCTCAAAGCCGATCTCAGTGGCGGAGGGCGCGCAGTTCAGCTCCGATACCGACACCGAGGTGATCGCCCACCTGATCGCGCGCGACTACGACGGCGACATCGTCGAGACGGTCCGCCGCGCCTACAACAAGCTGCGCGGGCATTACTCGTTCGTGGTGCTGCACGCCGACCAGCCCGACGTCCTCGTCGGCGCCCGCAAGGAGTGCCCGCTCGTCGTGGGCGTGGGCGAGGGCGAGAACTTCATCGCCTCCGCGATCCCAGCGTTCCTGGCTGACACCCGCCGGATCCAGCTGGTGGAGGACGAGGAGATCGTCGTCGTGACCCCGGAGGGGACGCGCTTCCTCGACGCTTCGGGCGCCCCGGTCGAGCGCGAGGTGCAGGAGGTCGACTGGGACGAGGACGCCGCCGAGAAGGGCGGCTACGAGACCTTCATGCTGAAGGAGATCCACGAGCAGCCCGACGCGGTGGCGGAGACAGTGGCGGACCGGCTCGCTCACGACGAAGTCGAGCTCGAGCTCGGCATCAGCGACGAAGAGCTGCGCGGCCTGCGGCGGGTGGTGATCGTCGCCTGCGGCACCTCCTACCACGCCGGCCTGATCGGCCGCTACGCGATCGAGAAGTGGTCGCGGGTGCCGGTAGAGATGGACGTGGCGTCGGAGTTCCGCTACCGCGACCCGGTCATCGACGAGCGCGACCTGGTGATCGGCATCACCCAGTCGGGCGAGACGGCCGACACCCTCGCCGCCATGCGCCTCGCCCGTCAGAAGGGCGCGAAGGTACTGGCGGTCACCAACATCATGGGCAGCCAGGCCACGCGCGACGCCGACGGCGTGCTCTTCACGCGTGCCGGCCTGGAGATCGGAGTCGCGGCAACGAAGACCTTCGTCGCCCAGGTGGCCGCGATGTACCTCTTCGCGCTCAAGCTGGCCAAGATCCACGACTCGCTCGAGCCCGAGGTGTTCGCCAGGCTGGTGGGCGAGCTCAAGGACATGTCGCACCGCATCGAGGAGCTGCTCGCTTCCGTCGACGCGCCCGTGCGGGCCATGGCCGAGCACTGGCGTGACGCGGAGTTCTTCCTCTACCTGGGCCGGAACGTGGGCTTGGCGGTGGCGCTCGAGGGCGCTCTCAAGCTGAAGGAGATCTCCTACATTCCCACCGACGCCTACGCCGCGGGCGAGATGAAGCACGGACCGATCGCCCTGCTCGACGAGTTGACGCCCGTCGTGTGCGTGGCAACCGATTCGCCGGTGCTCGACAAGGTGCTGTCGAACGTTTCCGAGGTCCGCGCCCGCGGCGCACACGTGCTGGCGGTGGCCACCGAGGGAAGCCCGGACGTGGCCGGCCAGGCCGAGGAGGTGGTCTACGTACCGCGCACGGACTGGCTCCTGCAACCGCTCCTGGCGGTGATCCCCTTGCAGCTGCTGGCGTACTACATAGCCCGCGAGCGCGGCCTCAACGTGGACCAGCCGCGCAACCTCGCGAAGACGGTCACGGTCGAGTGACCGCCAGCCGTCCGGAGACGGCCGGCAGCCTCTGGGACTGGCTCGATCCGCTCTACGAGGCGGACGAGATGCGCGCCGTCGATGCTTGGACGATCGAGGAAGCGGGCGTCCCCTCGCTCGATTTGATGGAGCGCGCCGGCATCGGCCTGGCCCGGGCGACGGCGCGCGTTGCTACTCGAGGTCCGATCCGAGTGGTGATCGGCAAGGGCAACAACGGCGGCGACGGACTCGTGGTGGCGCGGTTGCTGCGCGAGGAGGGGAGGGAGGTCGACGTCCTGTCCACGGCGCCGCTCGACGAGCTGCGGGGCGACCCGCTCGTCAACCTCCAGCGGCTCCCGGGCGCCGCGCCGACCGCGTTCGAGCCCGCCGCCCTGGATGGCTCGGGCGTGATCGTGGACGCCCTGCTGGGCACGGGCTTCTCCGGGGCGCCGCGTGAGCCCGCGGCCGGGGCGATCGTCGCGATCAACGGCCAGGACGCGGTCGTGGTGGCCTGCGACGTGCCGTCCGGCGTGGACGCCTCGTCGGGCGAAGTGGCGGGCGAGGCGGTCTGGGCTGACGTCACAGCCACGTTCCACGGCTCCAAGGTCGGCCTGCACGTCGCGCCGGGCGCCTATCACGCCGGTGAGGTCGAGACGGTGGATATCGGTGTGCCCCGCGGTGCGCCCCAGCCCAGAAGGGCGGGCCTGATCAGCCCGCGGGTGCTCGGCCTCTACCCACACCGTCGCCGCGAAGCGTCCAAGTTCAGCTCGGGGACCGTGGTGATCGCGGGCGGCGCCCGGGGGCTCACCGGCGCGCCCGCCATGACCGCGCTCGCGGCTCAGCGCGCCGGGGCCGGCTACGTGCAGGTGGCGGTCCCGGACTCCGCGGAGCAGACGCTCTCCCTGCGCCTGCTCGAGGCGATGACGAGGGCTCTGCCCGAGGGCTCCGACGGAGGCCACGTGCCCGCCGGCGTCGAGGAGGTCCTGCGGATGGCCGAGCGGGCTGGAGCGGTGGTGCTGGGACCCGGCCTGGGCCGTTCGGCGGGGGCGCAAGCGTTCGCGCGCGAGGTTGCGCGGCAGGTCGAGCGCCCGCTGCTGGTGGACGCCGACGGGCTGAACGCGCACGCGGGTGCCCTGGAGTCATTGCGCGACCGGCCTGCCGCCACGGTGCTGACCCCGCACGCAGGCGAGCTGGGGCGTCTGCTGAAGCGCGACTCGGCCGACGTGGACCGCCATCGGCTCGCGAGCGCTCGCGAGGCGGCCGAGCGCAGCGGCGCGGTGGTGCTCCTGAAGGGGGACGACACGATCGTGGCCAGACCCGAGGGCCTGGTCGCCGTCAGCCCCGGCGGTACCCCTGCGCTCGCCACCGCCGGTACCGGCGACGTGCTGTCCGGCCTTATCGGCGCGCTGCTGGCCAAGGGAATGGAGCCGTTCGAGGCCGCAGCGCTGGGAGTGCTGGCTCACGTTCGGGCCGGGTTCTCGGCCGCGCAGCGCCACGGCGCGGATCACGTGATCGCGGGAGACGTGATCGCGGCGCTGCCCGACGGCCTCCGTTCGGTCTGAGCGCGGAGTCAATATCGTCCGACGCCATGCCGAAGACCGTCGGCGAGATCATGGAACGCGACCCGGAGACGGTGTCGCCGGACACGGACGTGGAGTCGGTGATCCGTACGCTGCGCGCCAACGAGCTGCCGGGCGTCCCGGTGGTGAACGCGGGCGGGCGGCTGGTAGGGATCGTCACCGAGGCCGACCTCGTGCTGCCGGACGATGACGGAGACCTGCACCTTCCCCACTACGTGAACATCTTCGGGGGCACGGTCTTCATCGAGCCTCTGCGGCGCTTCGAGGGGCGCCTGAAGAAGGCATTCGCTTCCACCGCCTCGGACATGATGACTGCGGACCCGATCACGGTCGAGCCCTCCACCACGGTCGAGGACGCCGCGCGAATCGTCCACGAGAAGGGCCACAACCGCCTCCCCGTGGTCGAGCACGGCCGCCTCGTGGGCGTGGTCACGCGCGTGGATCTGCTCGGCGCGCTCGTCGCGGACTGACGCCGACATGCCCGAACGTGCGCTCGCGCTCATCCGGGACGGCGCGATAGCCCGCAACTGCGGGCAGCTGCGCTCGCGGCTGAGCGGCGACACGCAGCTCTGTGCGGTGGTCAAGGCCGACGGCTACGGCCACGGAGCGGTGGAATGCGCGCGCGCGGCGCTGGCGGGCGGAGCCACCTGGCTCGCCGTGGCCACGGCCGCCGAGGCCGTGGAGCTGCGCGAGAACGGCATCGGCGGTCGAATCCTCGTGATGGGCGCGCTCACCGGGGAGGAGGCGCAGGCCGCGATCGCCGTCGACGCCGACATCGTGGTGTGGGATATCGCTTTCCTTCGTGCGCTTGCAGCGCGAAGGCCGCGCGTGCACGTGAAGCTGGACACGGGAATGGGCAGGCTAGGTGCGAAGGACCCAGCCGAGGTCCGCGCGATAGCGGCCGAGACGGCCGCGGGGAGCGACACCGAGCTGGCCGGCCTGATGACCCATTTCGCCACCGCCGACGAGCCGGGTGACCACCATTTCCCGGTCCAACTGCGGCGGTTCGAGGAGTTCGTCGGGTCCGTCGATCGGGGCGACGCGTTGGTGCACGCGGCCAACAGCGCCGCCACCCTGCGTGATCCGGCGTCCCACTTCGACATGGTGCGCTGCGGCGTGGCGGTGTACGGGCTGGACCCGTTCCAGCGAGACCCGGCGCCCCATGGCCTTGAGCCGGCGTTGACGCTCGAGACCTACGTGGCCGCGGTGAAGCGGTTCGCTGCGGGGGAGACCGTCGGCTACGGGCGGCGGTGGATGGCCACCGAGCCGGGCTGGGTCGCGACGTTGCCGATCGGCTATGGCGACGGATGGCGACGCGCGCTGACCAACGACTGCGACGTGCTGATCCGTGGGCGCCGCCATCCCTTGGCCGGAACCGTGAGCATGGACAACGTGACCGTGGACCTTGGGCCCGACACCGACGTGGAGGTGGGCGACGAGGCGGTCCTGATCGGCGCCCAAGGGGACGAGCGCATCCTCTGCGAGGAGGTGGCGAGTCGCCTGCACACGATCAACTACGAGATCACCTGCGGCTTGTCCGCGCGCGTGAGGCGCTCGCACGAGGCGTGATCGCAGCGCTGGTCACCGCTGAGCCGGTGCGTGCCGTCGAGCGCGGCGCTGGCGGGCGGGGACGCAGCCTGGCTGGTCGGCGGCGTGGTGCGGGACGCGATGCTGGGCCGCGAGCTGCGCGACGTGGACGTGGCGGTCGACGGCGATCCCGAGCGGGCCGCGCGGTCGGTCGGCGCGGCGGTCGGCGGCCCGGTCTTCCCGCTCTCGGAGCAGTTCGGCGCCTGGCGGGCGCTCGACGGCGAGCGTCGGTTCGTCTGCGACGTGTCCGCCCTCCAGGGCACCGAGATCGAGGCCGACCTGGGCCTGCGCGACTTCACCGTCAACGCCATGGCCGTGGCGATCGGCCCGGAGGGCGACCCCGCGGCCGAGCTGATCGACCCGCACGGCGGGGCGGCCGACCTGACTGCGGGGGTGCTGAGGGTGCTCGGCCCAGGCGCGTACGAGGCCGACCCGCTGCGCCCCCTGCGCCTCGTGCGCCTCGTCGCAGAGCTGGGCCTGGTGCCCGATCCGGACACCGAGCGGCTGACCGCCGCCGCCGCCCACCGGCTCGTCGAGCCCTCACCCGAGCGCACGTTCGCGGAGCTCCGCCGGCTGATCGTCGCCCCGGGCTGCCTCGCGGGGCTCGAGCTTGCCGCGCGGCTGAAAGTGCTGGACGCCGTGCTCCCCGAGCTGACCGCCCTCAGCGGTGTCGAGCAGAGCCATTTCCACCATCTCGACGTGTACGACCACACGGTCGAGGTCCTGCGAAGGCTGATCGAGCTGGAAGCGAATCTCGGCTCCGTCTTCGGCGAGCTGGCGCCGGGGGTCGAAGCCGTCCTCGCCGAGCCGCTGGCCGACGAGCTCAAGCGCGGCGAGGCCCTGCGCTTCGGCGCCCTCTTCCACGACGTCGCCAAGCCGGCCACTCGCGGCCAGCGCGCCGACGGGCGCGTCACGTTCATCGGCCACGACGCCGTGGGACAGGAGATGGTGAGCGAGGTCTTCCGCCGCCTGCGCGCGAGCGAGCGCTTGAGCTCCTACGTCGGCAAGCTCGCGCGAGAGCATCTGGTGCTCGGGTTCCTCGTTCACGAGCGGCCGCTGACGCGGCGCGCTCTGCACGCCTATCTGCGCCGCTGCGAGCCGGTCGAGGTCGACGTGACCGTACTCTCGGCGCGCCGATCGCCTGGCCACCCGCGGCCCCGGCCAGGAGCCGTGGATCGAGGCGCATCTCGAGCTGGCGCGCGAGGTGATGGGCCGCCGCGCTCGAGTGGCACGCGCACGGACCACCGCGGCCTCCCGTCAGGGGGGACGACCTGGCCGCGGCGCTCGGCCTGGAGCCCGGTCCCGAGATCGGCGAGCTGCTCGGGCAGCTGGAGGCGGCGGTGTATGCCGGGGAGGTGTCGACGCGCGACGAGGCGGTCGCATACGCCCGCCGGGTGCGCGAGAATCGCGAGCGATGATCGTCGACTGCGCCGTGTACGAGGGAGGCGAGCGCCGGGACGGCGCTGTAGACATGCACGAGGCGCTCGAGGCGTGCCGTGCCACCAACGCGTTCGTCTGGATCGGGCTGTACGAGCCCGACCGCCGAGGAGTTCGACGCGGTCACGCGCGAGTTCGACCTGCACGAGCTGGCCGTCGAGGACGCGATCCACGCCCACCAGCGGCCCAAGCTCGAGATGTACGACGAGATGGTGTTCGTGGTGCTCAAGACGGCCCGCTACGTCGACAGCGAGGAGGTCGTCGAGTTCGGCGAGATCCTGATCTTCATCGGCGAGCAGTTCATCGTGACGGTGCGCCACGGCGACCGCCACCGACCTTCATCCGGTGCGTGAGCAGATAGAGCGCGACCCGGAGCATCTTCGGCGCGGACCGGGCGCCGTGCTGCACGCGATCGTCGACCGCGTGGTGGACGACTACGTGCCCGCGATCGAGGGCCTGCAGACCGACATCGAGGAGGTCGAGGCCGACGTCTTCTCGTCGTCGCGGCGCAGCTCGGCGGAGCGCATCTACAAGCTCAAGCGCGAGGTGCTCGAGTTCACACCGCGCGGCCGCGCCGCTGGTCGAGCCCATCAACCGCCTCGCCGGCGGGCCGCTACGACGCTGATCCACCGCCGAGGTCGGGAGTACTTCCGCGACGTGAACGACCACCTGATCCGGGTGCAGCGAGCAGCTCGAGGGCTTCCGCGAGCTGCTGACCAGCGTGCTGACCGCGAACCTGACCCAGGTGAGCGTCCGCCAGAACGAGGACGTGCGCAAGATCTCGGCCGTCGTGGCGATCATCGCCGTGCCGACGCATGATCGCGGGCATCTACGGCATGAACTTCGAGCACATGCCCGAGCTGACCTGGCAGTACGGCTACCCGCTGATCCTGTCGGTGATGCTGGCCGTGTGCTTCGGGCTGTACCGCTACTTCAAGCGCGTGGGCTGGCTCTGACGATCAGCTCGCGCGACAGCCGCGCGCATGTCGCCACCGTGCCGTAGTCCACGCGGTCGGCCGTGTCCGTCGGCCAGTGGTAGTTGGTGGGGATCTTGAACTCGTCCACCGAGCCGAACGTGACCGTCGGGTAGCCGGCGCGCAGCGCGATCAGCCCGTCGGTGGCGTTGCGCAGGCGCAGGTTCGGAACCAGCTCGATGCCCAGCTCGTCGGCGATCTCCTTCACCTCGGGCGAGCAGGTCCTTGGGGTACTCGTTCATCCACACCATGCCCTCGCCCTCGAGCGCGAGCAGGTGGGGCGAGCCGACGGTGTCGACGCAGATCACCCGCGTGCGCTCCGTCGGCAGGTCCGGGAAGTGCCGCCGCGCGAAGGCCTGCATCCCCTCCATGAACGACTCCTCGGAGCCGGTCGAGAGCAGGATCACGCGCATGCCGGGGATCGGCTCGTCGCTCAGCGACCGCGCCAGCGAGAGCAGCACGGCCACGCCGGTGAGGTTGTCGTTGGCGCCCGGCACCACGCTGCGCAGGCCGATGTCCGCCATCGCCGCGGCGTAGCCCGGCGCACAGGAACGCGCCGCAGCAAGCGCAGCCCAGAGGAGCCGAGCGGCCACCAGCAGCGGGCCCGCCGACGGCGCCCCACATCGTGCCGGGCGTGGTGTCGGCGTTCTCGGCCAGCTTCGGGAACCGGCGCAGCACCGCGCGCGGCAGCTCGGGGTGGAACACGATCCCGAGTGGGCGGCGTCGTGGTGGGCGACCACGATCACCGTGTCGCTCGCCCTCGCCGAACTCCGCGACCACGTTCGTGGTGGTCGCGCTGGGGCAGGAGCGTCCGCCGGAACCACTGCCTCCCGCCGGTGATGTCGTCGATCACGGCGATCGGCCGCGAACAGGCCCGACGAGCCGGCCAGCGGCCGTGAGCGCCCCGGCGGCAGCGCCGTGAGGATCCCGACCGGCCACCAGTAGGTGCCGTGCGCGTCCGTCCTCGGTCTCGCACGCGCGCCCGACTCGCGCAGCTCCGCCGCGATCAGCTCGGCCGCCTCGGCGCTCGCCCGTCGGAGGCCGATGGGCGATCGATCGCGGCGAGCCGCTCGACCCGCTCGCGCAGCTCTGTCTCGGTCAGGAGGCGCCACAGCGGCGCTGTAGGGTACCCCGCCGTGCCGGACGAGGACTGCATCTTCTGCAAGATCGTGGCGGGCGAGCTGCCCTCCGAGCGGATCGACGAGGACGAGCACACGATCGCGTTCATGGACATCAACCCGTGGACCCGCGGCCACGCGCTGGTGATCCCGCGCAACCACTCCAAGAACCTCTACGAGGTCGCCGAGGAGGACCTCGCGCACGCCGTCGGCGGCCGCCAAGCGGCTGGCCGCCGCGGATGCGCGACGCGCTCGGCGCCGAGGGCGTGAACCTCCTCAACTCGCTGCGAGCCGGCCGCGTGGCAGACGCGTGTTCCACCTCCACATCCACGTGATCCCGCGCTGGCAGCGACGACCCGCTCCGCTGCCCGGGCATGCCGCGCCAGCCCGAGGAGGGCGAGCTGGCCGAGGTCGCCGGCGAGCTGCGCGCGTGAGCGAGCGCGCGCGCTACGAGCGCGACGGCGACCTCGGCGTCCTCACGATCGACGACCCGCCGCTGAACCTGTTCGGCCGCGAGCTGACCGAGGCGGTCCTGGCCAGGCGCTCGACGCCGCGGCGGCGGACGGGCCGCGCGCGCTGATCGTGCGCGCCGAGGGTCGAGTGTTCACCGGCGGCGCGGACGTGAACGTGTTCCACGGCCTGTCCGAGGCCGACGCGCGCGAGTTCACCGGCGAGCTGCTCGCCATGACCCACAGCTCGAGGACCTGCCGTTCCCGACCCTCGCCGTCGTGCACGGGCTGTGCCTGACCGCGGGCTTCGAGCTCTCGCTGGCCTGCGACATGATCTGGGCCGCCGAGTCGGCGCAGTTCGGGCTGGTGGAGATCGTGGTCGGGCCTCACCCCGCTGATGGGCGGCACCCAGCGCGTGGCCGAGCGCGCCGGGCCCGCGCGGGCGCGCGAGCTGGTGATGAGCGGCGGCCTCTACCGGCGGAGACGCTCGAGCGCTGGAACGTGGTGAACCGGGTGCTGCCCGACGACGATCTGGCGGAGAAGGCGATGAAGTTCGCGCCACCGGCTGGCGGCCGGGCCCGACGCTCGCGAACGCCGCCACGAAGCGGATCGTGCGGGCCCAGACCGACGAGGGCACGCGCGGCGCAGACGCCCGCACGGCCGACATCGGCAGCCCCCTGTTCGAGACCGAGGACCTCGAGAGGCGGTCGAGAAGTTCCTCGCCGAGGGGCCCGGCAAGGCCACTTCCGGGGACGCTGACTGCTAGCTTCCTCTGCGCCATACGCGCCGGCAAGGGGGCCGGGGCGAGGAACAGCGAGGTGCATACGCAAGATGCCGACCGGAACGGTCAAGTGGTTCAACGACGAGAAGGGCTTCGGATTCATCACGCCCGACGAAGGTGACAGGGACCTGTTCGTGCACTTCTCCGGGATCGAGGGGGACGGCTTCAAGACGCTCGCCGAGAACTCCAAGGTCGAGTACGAGGAGGAGGCCGGCGACAAGGGCCCGAAGGCGGTGAACGTCCGCAGCGATCTGGATGGCCAAGGAAGAGAAGATCGAGATGGAGGGCGAGATCCTCGAGGCCCTCCCCAACACGATGTTCAAGGTCAAGCTGGACAACGACCACGAGGTGCTCGGGCACATCTCGGGCAAGATGCGGCGCCACTACATCCGCATCCTGCCCGGCGACCGCGTGAAGATCGAGTTGTCGCCCTACGACCTGGATCGCGGGCGCATCACCTACAGCTACAAGTAGTCAGCGGCGCAACTTTCGCGCCAGTACGCGTGTTCGTACCCCAGATCATGAAGCGAACTCCTCCTAACCGGCGACCGTCCTCGCCGGCCCTCGTGCTGCCCCAGGCCGCCTCGGCGAAGGTCGTCGAGCTCGGCGTCGCAGATCCCCCGCGCGACGGTCAGCTGCCCCGGCGCAACTGCCAGGCGCATCGGCCGCGTGACCGGCTACCATGGGCCGCGGCGGCAGCGCTAGCGAACCCGTTCGTGATCCCGCGCGCCGGCAAGATCGTCGCGTTCACCATCCGGCTCGGCAATCCGGACGCGCACGCAGGAGCGCTTCTTCGAGGACCTCTACGGGGCCGACCCGCAGGTGCGCCTGTCGATCCTGCGCCAGGGCCAGCAGCGCGGCACCCGCCGGACCCACCGCCTGCTCGCCCAGAGCCCGGCGTTCAAGCGTGGACCCACTACTTCGGCTCCGCACCCACCTTCGTGCTCGACGAGCCGCTCAAGGTCGTGAAGGCCAAGCAACATCGTGGCCCTCACCGTCCCCACCTGGGCGCCCGCCTTCGCGGTCGGCCTGCAGCGCGACACTGGTGGCGCTCGTCGCGGCCGGCGCAACCTGCGCGAACGTCGACCAGCAGGCGCCAGTATGACCAGGCTGATGACCGTCAAGACATTCGGCTGCACCTACTTCACGGGAGCGGCCCTACTACACGGCCACCTACGTCCCGGACCCGCGCCGGACGCGAAGACGCTAGCAAGCCGCTCCGCAGCGCGAGGAGCGCGCGAAGAGCTCCCGAAGCCCCTTTCCCGGGCGCGCCGCACCGGGGTAGCATTGCCGTGTGAGCACCGAGGGCTGGATCTTCATGGTCGGCTTCCGCGTGTTTGACGTGGGACTTCTGGTGGTGTGGCTGATCTGGTTCTTCCGCCTGCGCGACGACGGCGCGAGGACCCGCCGCGACGAGGGCGGCGGCGGCGGCGGTGGCAGCACGCGGCCCGCCCGGCCCGCGCCGCGGCCCCGGCGGCGGCGGGCTGAAGCTGCCGCTCGGCCGCTGGGCGCCCGGCGGCCACCGTCGGGACGGGCACCCTCCGTCCCCTTCGAGGCCACGACGGCGGCAGTCCCCGCCGCTGCCGAACGACGCTGCCCGCGCGCGTGCGCTCGCCGGGGGCCCCGGCGCGGGTGCCGCGGCGGGCCTGACTCAGGCGGCGGGTGGGCGTCACGCTCGCCCGAGCCACGAGTCCTCGAGCAGGGACAGCAGCGACTCGCCCGGCGCGCTGAGCCACCTCTCCTCCACCTCGTCCGGCGCGCCCGCGCTGATCGCCCGGTGCCACGTCAGCGTCCGGGCGATCTTGCCGACGCGGCAGGCGAGCTCGAGGTCCTCCACGAGGGCGGGGTGCGGCGCCAGGTGGCCGAACGGCTCGAGATACGCATCTCGCAGCCGGGTCAGGTCCGAGTCCTCCATCGGGACCCAGCCCAGCGCGAGCATGCTCGCGAACGGGTGCGCGAGGACGCCGTCGCCCCAGTCGTAGAAGCGCACGTCGCCCCCGTCGCCGAGGATGTTCCACGCGTGCAGGTCGTTGTGGTCGAGGCTCGCCGGCACCGCGCTACCGGAAAGCCGCTCGCACCACGCGACGACCGTAGGGCGCATGCCGGCGACGTCCTCCAGCTGGGCCAGCTCGGTGTCGTCCCCACGCCGCTCCGCATACGCGCGCACCGCCGCGAGCGCCTCGTCGAACCTCGAGGGCATGGCCTGCGGGCGCATGTCCCGGACACCGAACGCGAGCAGCTCGTCGGCATGCGGGGCGAGGTCCAGCTGCAGCTCGGCGTACCGGGGCAGCGCGGCCGCGAGCGCTTCGATGCGTGCGGCGCCCTCAAGGCGGTCACCCAGCGACGGCCCGCCATCGGGCAGCAGCATCCAGCCGCGCTCGACGTCGACCGCCAGAGGCATGAGCACTCGCTCAGGCGCCACGCTTTCGAGCAACTCGTAGAGCCGCACCTCGAACGCCACCTCGGGCCCTGTGGCCTTCAGCCACACCGCGGCGCCCGACGACGGGACGCGCAACACTGCCGCCCACGGTCGCAGGCTCACCTGCTCCGGCTCACCGGTGCGCACGAGCCCGGCCGCGCCGAGCTGCTCGTCGACCCAAGCCGTGGCGCGCGCGAGCCAGCCAGGGGACGACCAGAGGGTCACGCCGTGCTCGAAGGTCACGTCACAGGCTTCACTACCCGCAGGCGCCTGGGTTCTCCTCGCAGAACTTCTCGAAGCGCTCCGCGGGCGACCCAGGTGGTGGGGGCTGGTCGTTCTGCGGCGAGTCTTTGGGCTCGGGCGTCGGCGCTGGTGTACCGCCCGAGTCCGGCTCCGGTGTCGGGGCCGGCTGGGTCTGGTCGGACGTGGTGTCCTGTTCGGTGGTCTCCGGCTCGGTCGAGCGAGGCACAGTGAGCTCGGGGGCGGTAAGCGGCTCTTCCTCGTCGTCGCCGCCGCAGGCGGGCACGAACGCGAGTGCGCCGCACGCGAGCGCGATAGTGACCCGCCTCATACCCGGCGCTACTCCTCTAGCGCGGGCAGCCGACGGCCGCAGTGGGGGCAGTCGTTGAGGTCCTTCTGCACGAGCTGCTCGAGCGAGCAGCCACACAGACGCAGGTTCTCCACCGCGTAGGGCAGGTCGCTCGGCGAGGGGGCGAGCGGGGTGAGCTTGCCGACCACCTCGAACACCTCGCCGGTCTCGCTGTCCACGTAGGTGGTCGCGGGGTCGATCTCGCGTATTACCTCGCGATCGGAGCGGGCGCGCAGGCGGTATTTCTGGCGGAGGCTCACGATGCGGCAATCTACCAACCGCGATGCGCGTCCTGATCTTCCACGGCTACCTCCTGCGAGGGACCGGCAGCAACATCTACAACCTGAGCCTGTGCCGCGCCCTGGCGGCCCTCGGCCACGAGGTTCACCTGCTCTGCCAGGAGCGAAACCCGGGCGCCCTCGGGTTGCCGGACTCGGTCCACGTCCACAATCCCGACATCGGCCGGATCCTGCCCGTTTACGTGGCAGACGAGTACGCCGGCTTCGACGCCGTGACGTTCGCCGACCTCGACGACGCGGCGGTCGAGCGCTACGTGCAGGCCAACGTGGCCGCCGTCGAGGAGCTCGTGGAGCGGGCGCGACCGGACGTTGCGCTGGCGAACCACCTGATCATGGGGCCCGCGATCCTGGCGCGCGGGCTCGGTGGAAAGGTGCCGTACGCCGTGAAGGTGCACGGCAGCGCACTGGAGTACACCGTCCGCCCAAACCCCGAGCGGTTCCTGCCGTACGCCCTCGAGGGCCTGCGTAGCGCGGCGGCGGTGCTGGTGGGGTCGCGCCACACCGCGGAGAGCCTGTGGGAGGTGGTGGGCGACCCGGATCTGCCGCAGCGCACCCGCCTCGGCCCGCCCGGAGTCGACATTCAGCACTTCCGCCCCCGCCCCGAGCGCGAGGCTGCGGCAGCGTTGTCGGAGCTGGCGGGGCGCCTGGAGCACGGAAGCGCGGCGGGCTGGGGCGGCGAGCGGGGCGCCGCGGACACCCTTCGCGCGCTCGACCCCGCCCGCGACCGGATCGTGAGCTATGTCGGCAAGCTGATCGTGTCGAAGGGCGTCGACCTGCTGCTCGCGGCATGGCCGCTGGTCGTCGCGGAGGTCCCGGACGCGCGGCTGTGTGTGGTCGGCTTCGGCACCTATCGGGACGGCCTGGGAGCGATCGTCCAGGCGCTGGAGGCGGGTGATCTGGATGCCCTGCGCCGGATCGCCACCGAGGGTCGGGCACTCGAGGGGGGCCCGGCGGGCGAGCTGTCCTACCTCGCCGCGTTCCTCGACGGGCTCGAGGGCGCGCGGCGGGAGGCGTACCTTGCCGCCGCGCCGGACGCCGCCGCGCGGGTCGGCTTCACCGGCCGGCTCGAGTACTCGGATCTGCCCGGGGTGCTCCCCGCCTGCGAAGCACAGGTGGTCCCCAGCACCTTCCCGGAGGCGTTCGGCATGGTGGCCGCCGAAGCCGCCGCCTGCGGCGCGCTGCCGCTCTCGGCCTCCCACTCGGGGCTGGCCGAGGTCACGGCCACCCTGGCGGAGGGACTCGAACCGGAGCTGCGGCCGCTGCTGTCCTTCGCGCGAGGGCCGGGAGCGGTGGAGGAGATCGCCGCCAAGCTGGTGGCTTGGCTCACCTTGCCGGCCGCCGATCGCGAGCGCGCGGCGGCCGCACTGTCGTCGGTGGCCAGGGAGCGCTACGGCTGGGAGGCCGTGGCGGAGGGGGTGATCGCAGCGGCGCAGGGACGGCTCGACGACCTCGCCGAGCCCGGCGTGGCAGGGTCGGCTTCGCGCGGGGCGAGCGGATAGTCTTCCGCGCCGTGAGGAGTCGATCGCAGAGGCTCGCGCTGCTGGCCGCTGGCGCCCTTCTGATGGCCGCCGGCGGGGCCGGATGTGGGCGTGAGGACCAGCCCGACCTGGCCAACGGCAAGGAGATGTTCGTCGGGAAGGGAACCTGCGGCTCCTGTCACGCGCTGAACCGAGCGGGCACGAAGGGCACCCAGGGTCCCAACCTCGATCAGGCGTTCGGCCCCGCCCGGCGCGACGGGCTGGGCGACGACACCGTCGAAGGGGTCGTGCTGCGCCAGATCGGGCACCCCCGCAAGAGCAGCATCATGAAGGCGGATCTGGTGACCGGCGACGATGCCCGCGACGTCGCGGCATACGTCGCGCTCGTGGCGGGTCAGGGCGGCAAGGACACCGGGGCGCTGGCGAACGCGGGTCAGCCCAAGGTGTCCAACAAGCCGATCGCCGCGAAGGGCGGGACGCTCACGATCGACGCCGACCCCACCGGCGCACTGGCGTTCGCTTCCACCCGCGCCACCGCGCCCGCAGGCTCGCTCCAGGTCGAGATGGGCAACGAATCCTCGATCCAGCACAACATCGCCCTGCAAGGCTCCGGGTCAAGCCTTCTCGGCGAGGGCGACGTCGTCGGGCAGGGCGGCACCTCCTCCT
Organism: uncultured Thermoleophilaceae bacterium; assembly: GCA_963802855.1. Classification (GTDB taxonomy): domain Bacteria; phylum Actinomycetota; class Thermoleophilia; order Solirubrobacterales; family Thermoleophilaceae; genus JAAYBF01. The sequence continues at coordinate 129,294 of CAWDJP010000007.1, read as the reverse complement.
TCTCCACCAGGGTCAAGGCGGGCAAGTACACCTACCTGTGCACCGTTCCAGGGCACGAGGCGGGTGGGATGAAGGGGACGCTCACCGTCGAGTAGACGGCTGCGAGAGGCATCCCGGCTAGGGGTCGCCTGACGACCACAAGGCGGGACACCAGTCCGGATGAGGGCCGGACCCCTACACGCCGTCATCATCGAGTCGTGGGCGAGGAGCTCTACGACACGATCGGCGTCTCCTACGGCGCCACCCGGCGACCGGACCCGCGTATCGCCAGCGCAATCCACGTCGCGCTGGGCGATGCCGAGACGGTGGTCAACGTGGGTGCCGGGGCCGGCTCGTACGAGCCGAGCGATCGGCGCGTGGTGGCGGTCGAGCCCTCGCCCGTGATGGCGCACCAGCGGCCCCCCGGCGGGGCGCCGGTCGTCCGCGGCCGGGCGGAGGCGCTCCCGTTCGCTGACAACGAATTCCAGGCGGCGATGGCGGTGCTCACCGACCATCACTGGACCGACTGGCACGCCGGACTGCGGGAGCTGCGCCGGGTGGCGCGCCGACGGGTGGTGCTCTTCAACGCCGACCCGGCGTTGGCGGGCACGTTTTGGCTCACGCACCACTACCTGCCGGAGTTCATCGAACTGATACCCGAGCCCTATCGGCGACCGGGACATTGGGCCGCTGAGCTCGCCCGCGTGCTGGGCGGCGACGTTCGCCTCGAGCCGGTCCCGATCCCGCACGACTGCAGCGACGGCTTCTACGGCGCCTTCTGGCGCCGTCCTCGTGCATACCTCGACGGAGGTGTCCGTGACGGAATCTCGGTCTTCGCGGCGCTGCCTCGAGACGTGGTCGCGGTGGCGTTGGGGCGCCTGGAACGCGACCTCGACGCCGGCGCGTGGCGCGACCGCCACGGCGATCTCCTGGGACTCGACGCCCTCGACCTCGGCTACCGGGTCGTCATCGCCGAGCTCGACGGATGACCCCAACCTTGGCGAATCACGCCCACCGTTCGGACGCAACTCGCCAGAGTTGGTGGTGGAGCTGGCACGCGCGGGCGTCGGTAACGAACGTTCGCGAGCCAGCCGGGCCTAGGACACCAGCGCCGCCAGCTCGTCCGCGATCACCGGCGACGCCGCCACCAGGCCGTCCGGCTCTCCCTCGAGGTCGCGCAGGGCAGCGCCCGCCTCGTGCGCGACGATCTTCCCCGCCGCCCAGTCCCACGGCTTGAGCCCGCGCTCGAAGTAGCCGTCCACGCGCCCGCACGCCACCGAGCAGAGGTCCAGGGCGGCGGCCCCGGCGCGTCGAATGTCGCGTACCCGTGGCAACGCGCGCACGAGCACCTCCGCCTGCCGTGCCCGTAAGTCGGCCTCGTAGGCGAATCCGGTGGCCACCAACGCGGTCTCCAGGCGGTCGCAGCCGCTCACCTCGATCGACTCTCCGTTCATTCGGGCGCCGCCGCCCCGCACGGCTGTGAACAGCTCATCGGCAAGCGGGTCGAGCACCACGCCGACCGCCCCGCCGTCCGCGTCCTCGAGGGCCACGCTCACCGCCCAGGCAGGCAGCCCGTAGAGGAAGTTCGTGGTCCCGTCGAGCGGGTCGATCACCCACCGCCTGCCGGTGTCGGATCGACTGTGCGCACCCTCCTCGCCGAGAAGGCCGTCGTCGGGCCGCTCGGCCCTCAGCAGCTCCCCGATCACGCCCTCGGCGTCGCGATCAGCGTCGGAGACAAGGTCCGTTCGGCTCGACTTGCGCTCCACGCCCCGCGCCGGGCCGCCGAAGCGCTCGAGCAGCAGCTCGCCCGCCGCCCGGGCAGCGCGCTCCGCGACCGCCAGATCCTCCGTGGCGGCGCTCAGAGCGCCCGCACCACGAGGACGACGGCCACGATCGCTCCGACCACGACCGCGACCCAAATCAAGAACCGAAACGCCTCCTGCTCGGAGCGAAGCGGATTCAGCACGCGCGCGCCCAGGCGATCAGAGGATGTAGATGCTCGAGTAGACGATGATCCACATGACATCCACGAAGTGCCAGTAGATGCCGGGGATCTCCACGCCGCGGTGCTCCTTGGGCGTGAAGTGCCCGCGGAACGCCCGGATCGTGGCGAACAACAGCAGCGTCAGCCCCACGAACACGTGCGCCCCGTGCAGGCCGGTCAGGCTGTAGAAGATCGAGGCCTGGGCGTTGTCGGACGGGGCGAAGCCGATGTGTATGTACTCGTTGATCTGTACGCAGAGGAAGGTGAGGCCGAGCAGGAAAGTGGTGAGGAGCCCAACCCGCAGCGCCGCGCGGTTTCCGTTTCGCGCCCCTTCGAGCGCCCAGTGCATCGTGAAGCTGGAGGAGATCAGGATCGCGGTGTTGACACCCGCGATCGCCACCGGCAGCACCTCGCCCTCGGCCGGGAACGGGCTGTCCGCCACGACCCGGATGAAGAAGTAGGCCGTGAAGAACGCTCCGAAGAGCATGATCTCGGAGATGATGAAAAGCAGCATCCCGAGGAACTGCGCCTCGACGCGCGAGGACTGATTGGCCTCCGGTGGTCCGTGATGCTCCTCGTGCGCATGCCCGAGCGCGACGGACGCGGACTCCATCAGGCCTCGGCCTCCTGAAGCTCGCCGTCGCCGCCGGACACAACGTGGTGCACCGGCTTGTTGGTGGAGGAGCGGACGCGGTTCACGAGGTCGCCGCGCAGCCAGCCCGAGCGCGTCTGCGGGAAGGTGGAGATGACGATCTCGTCGATCCCGTAGAAGTGCAGCGCCTGCTGGATCGCCGTGTAGGGGTCCGGATGCGTGACCTGGCCTGTGGCCTCGAGCCCCTCGTCTCCCAGCAGCTTGAGGGTGTGGGCCAGGCGGTCGGCGGCGTCGCCGGAGTCGTCGCCGGACACCGGGCAGATCACGATGAAGCGGTGGTGGCCGTCCTTGTCGATCTCCTTGAGCTGGTCGATCAGCGTTTGCCCGCCGACGGTCTGGTTGGCGACCACGAGCACGCGCACCGCGTCATCGGACTCCGCGTCGAGGTCCACCACCACGTGCTCGACCGGTCGCCGCGTGGCCTGTTGAACCCGCGTGATGAGATCCTGGCGCAGCCAGCCCGACCGCGTCTCCGGGTGGGTGGACACGATGATGGCGTCGTAGTCGTTCTCCCCGACGGCGTCCATGATCGCCGAGTAGGGATCGGGGTCCATCAGCTCGCCCGAGGCGTCCACGCCGGCCTCCTTGAGCTGCGCGATCGTCATCGCGAGCCGGTTCTCGGCCGCGCCGCGCACCGACTCGTCGTAGATCACGTACCCGTGCCGGGGCTGGTTCTGGGGGCAGATCACGTGCACGTGCGTCGGCCCCTCGGCGGAGTGGCGCTTGACCGCCTCGATCAGCGGCTTGCCCACCACGGTCTCGTTCGCGACGACGAGGATGTTCCTGTCGTCGCTCATTCGTTGGGGGGCGGCGCTCCACCGCCGGCCGGGGCGGACGCCGCGCCCACGGGAGCCTTGACGTCACCGAACACGGCGTGCACTGCGCCGGGGACGCCGTACTCGTAGGGCCCCCCGACCACGGTCGGGACCTCGTCGAAGTTGAACACCGGCGGCGGTGAGGACACCTGCCACTCGATCGAATGGGCGCGCCACGGGTTGCCTGCCGCCTTGGGCCCGTTGCGCCAGCTCGTGACGATGTTGTAGAGGAACACCAGAAACGAGAGGCCGAAGATGAAGCTCGACACCGAGATCAGCGCGTTGAGCGTCCCGAACTGCTCGGCGTAGTCCGCCACGCGCCGCGGCATGCCGTCGACGCCCACGAAGTGCATCGGCCCAAACGTGAGGTTGAAGAAGACGAACGAGAGCCAGAAGTGGATCCTGCCGAGGCCCTCGTCGTACATCCGGCCGGTCATCTTGGGGAACCAGTGGTAGATGCCGGCGAAGATCGTGAACACCGACCCGCCGAAGAGCACGTAGTGGATGTGGGCCACCACGAAGTAGGTGTCCGACACGTGGATCACCACCGGGATGACGGCCAGCATGATCCCGCTGATCCCGCCGAGGGTGAACATCGTGATGAAGCCGAGCGCGAACAGCATCGGCGTGGTCAGGTGGATGGCGCCCCTCCACAAGCGTCGCGATCCAGCTGAAGATCTTCACGCCGGTCGGGACGGCGATCAGCATCGTGGTGATCATCATCGGCACCCGCAGCCACTCGGCCATGCCCGACACGAACATGTGGTGCGCCCAGACCGTGAAGCCGAGGATCACGATCGCCACGAGCGAGAAGGCCATCATCCGGTAGCCGAACACGGGCTTGCGCGCGTGGGTGGACACCACCTCGCTGATGATCCCGAACCCGGGCAGCATCATGATGTAGACCGCCGGGTGGGAGTAGAACCAGAAGACGTGCTGGTACATCAGCACGTCACCGCCGTCGCCCGGGTTGAAGAACTGCATCCCCAGTGCGCGGTCGAACAGGACGAAGAACTGCGAGCCGGCGATGAACGGCGTGGCGATCACCACCAGCAGCGAGGTGGTGAAGTTGGCCCACACCAGCAGCGGCATGCGCCAGAAGGTCATGCCGGGCGCGCGCATCGTGATGATCGTGACCAGGAAGTTGAGCGCGGTGGCGATCGATGACGCGCCCGCGAACTGGACTCCGATCGTGAAGAACTGTTGGCCGAGAGGCGTCTCAGTCGAAAGCGGCGCGTAGGCGGTCCAGCCGGTCGCGAAGGCGCCGCCCTCGACGAAGAAGCTCGCCAGCATCATCACGCCGGCGGTGGGAAGCATCCAGAACGAGAGCGCGTTCAGGCGCGGGAACGCCATGTCCGGCGCGCCGATCATCAGCGGGATCACGTAGTTCGCGATGCCGGCGAACACCGGGATGATGAACAGGAAGATCATCAGCGAGGCGTGCACCGAGAACAGGCCGTTGTAGGTGTTCGGGTCCACGAACTGCGTGCCCGGCTGGGCCAGCTCGGCGCGGATGAGCATCGCCATCAGCCCGCCGAGGATGAAGAAGAAGAACGTGGTGACGATGTACTGGATCCCGATCACCTTGTGATCGGTGTTCACCCGGAAGTAGTCCTTCCACGTGGTCGCGCCGTGACCCGAGTGGTCCTCGGGGATCGTGGGGGCGCCGGAAGCCCAGCGGAACCAGTAGTCGAAGCAACCGATCGCGACGATGAAGGCGAGCGGCATGGCGACCAGCGCGACCGTGGTGATGGCGGTCCAGTCCAAGACCGGGTCGTAGCCGTAGAGCGCGCGCACCAGGCAGACGAGGCCGATCGCGAAGCCGAACGCGAGCGGCTGGCTGATCGCCACCCGGTACCAGCCCGGCGCCCGCAGCTTGGCGGCGAGCGTCACCCTTTTCCTCCTCCTGCCACGCCGAGAAGGTACTTCACGAGCGTGTCGATCTGCTCAGGCGAGAGCTGCTCCTTGAAGGTCTTCGGCATGATCCCGTCGTCGAAGCCGCGCACGACGAACGCGCTCGGATCCTCGATCGAGGTCTTCACGTACTCCTCGGGCGACTGGCCTTCGGACTTGCCGTTCCTGGCCGCCGCGGCGGCCAGCTGATCGAGCTTGGGCCCGATCGTGGCGGTCGAGTTGGCATCGGCCAGCGCATGGCAGGCGTTGCAGCCGGTGTCGTTGAACAGCTGCCTACCTGCGGCCGCGGCGTCGTCCCCGCCGGCGCCCCCACCGCCGGCCGCGGCCTTGCGCTCGTCCAGCCAGGCCCGGAAGGCGGCGGGCCGGACCACGCGCACCGTCTGGCGCATGGTCGAGTGCCCGATGCCGCACAGCTCGGCGCACACCACGTTGTACTCGCCGAGCCTGTCGGGCGTCAGCCTGATCTTGGTGGTCAGGCCGGGCACGGCGTCGGACTTGAGCCGGAACTGCGGCACCCAGAAATCGTGCAGCACGTCCTTCGTGTTGATCTTGAACTCGACCGGTCGGTCGAGTGGGAGCACGAGCTGATTGGACTTGACCTTGCCCTCGTCGGGGTACCCGAAGCTCCAGGTGAACTGCTGGGCCGTCACGTCCACGACCAGGGTGTTCGGCTTCTTCGCCTCGATGTCGTCCAGGACGATCCAGCCGTAGGCGGCGAGCGCCGTGACCATGATGAAGGGGATCGTCACCCAGATGATCTCGAGGCGGGTGTTGCCGTGGATCGGCTCGCCGTCGCTGAGGTCGCCCGGCTTGACGCGGAATGCGAGCACCGAGTAGATCGCGACCGACATCACCAGCACGAAGATCGGGACGGAGGCGATCAGGAGGACGTCGTACAGCGTGTCGATGTCGTCCGAGGCCGTTGATGCGGGCACCGGGAACCAGTCGATCGCGAGCACGATCACCCAGCCGATGATCGTGGCCACGGTGCTCAACAGGGCCATGCCCAGAAGGGGGCGTCTACGCAGCAAGCGCATCGGTTCCCCCGGTCCGGATCACGGCGCGCGAGTCTATTTCACGCGGACGACGGGCGCGACCCGGTTCGCGCGTGCCGCCCGAGCTCGGCTCCGGGGCGGCCTCTCAGGCGGCGAGCCGCTCGGCGCGGGTGCTGCGGAAGCTGGAGGGGAGCACCCCGTGATGGCGCCGGAAAGCCTTCGCGAACTGGGCGGGCTGGCGGTAGCCGACGGCGCCGGCCACCTCGTTCACAGAGCCCGTCCCCGAGCGCAGCAGCTCGGCGGCGCGGTCCATGCGAACGCGGTGGAGATAGGTGCGGAAGCTGGTCTCCCCCGCCTCGGCGAAGGCGCGCTGGAGCTGGCGCCGGGAGGTGGCCACCCGGCGCGCCACGTCGTCCAGCGCGAGCTTGGCTGAGTACTCGGCATCGATGATCGCGGCGGCCTCCAAGAACAGAGCTCGCCGGCGATGGACGGTGGCGGGGCGCTTGGCGGCCGAGCGCATCAGAGATCTCTACGCAGTTGCGACCGAATCGGATCGCTCACCCTGTCGCAATGTCGCGTGCGTGGTTAGGATTGCGCCGATCGGCACGAAGCGAGGAGGTTGATTTGCGGGTCCGGGACGGGATGAGCAGCGTCGTTCTCACGGTAGGGCCCGACCACTCGCTGCGCCAGGCGGCGCGTGCGATGTCCGGGCGCGGGGTTGGGGCGGCGGTGGTCATCGATCCCGAGCAGCCGGGACCGGGCATCGTGACAGAGCGCGACGTGCTCGACTCGCTCGGCAGCGGCCAGGACCCCGAGACCGAACGCGTCGCGGACCACCTCTCGGCCAACCTGACGTTCGCCTCACCGGAGTGGTCGCTCGAACGCGCCGCGGAGGCGATGGTGCGCGGCGGCTTCCGCCACCTCGTGGTCGTCGACGGTGGCGACCTGGTGGGCGTCCTCTCCATGCGCGACATCGTCCGTTGCTGGGTCCAGGACGGCGCCACGTCCGAGATGCCGCGCGAGGCGCCGAGCGTCTGAGGGCCGGCGTCGGCCGACGGCCGCGGGACCGGTCGGCCTAGTGCTCGTGCTCGAGCGGCAGCTCGGCGATGTCCGCCCGAGTCTGGCCGACCCAGCGGAGGATGGCCACGACGGTGATCGCCACGCCGATCCCGAACAGGACCCAGTTCAGGACGACTCCGACGAGCGCGATCGTGATGCCGGCGGCGACGATCACAGGCAGGTAGGAGGGGCCCGGAAGGTGGATCGCCTCGCCGGGTGGCGGCACGTGCTCGAGGCTCTCGGGCTCGGTGGCCATCAGTAGATGAGCCCGACCACGAAGGCCGCCGCGAACACGATCAGGGAAAGCGCCCCGGCGATGAGCGCCGTACGCAGGTTGCGGTTCGCCAGGCGCCGGTCCACGGCTGCCGTTCTACCAGATTCGACGGGCTAGAACCGATCCCGATGGCGCACACAATGCCGCCATTGCGCCACCAAGCCAGAATGCCACGATGAGCGACTCCAAGCCGGTCGGCGACTACGGCCTGATGGCGGACTGCAACTCGGCCGCGCTGATCGACCGCGCCGGGTCGATCGACTGGCTGTGCCTTCCGCGCTACGACAGCCCGGCGGTCTTCGCACGCATCCTCGACCACGATGCCGGCCACTGGTCGATTCGTCCCGCCGGCTCGTTTACGAGCGAGCGCCGGTACCTCGATGGCAGCCTGGTGGTGGAGACGACTTTCAAGACCGACACGGGCGAGGTGCGCCTGCGGGACGCCATGGCGTTCGCTCCCGGGCAGCGCGGCCACGACCTCGGCCTCGACGCGCAGCACGAGGTGCTGCGCTCGGTGGAGGGGGTATCCGGCACCGTCGAGCTCGCGATGGAGCTATCGCCGCGGCCCGAGTACGGCCTCGTGCGTCCCCTGTTCCGCAAGGTCGACGGGGGCGGTCGCACCTTCGGCGGACCCAACCGGATCGCGGTCAACGCCGGTGTGCCGGTGGAGGTGGAGGACTCGACGATGCAGGCGGTGTTCGCCGTCTCTAAGGGCGAGCGGGTGGGCTTCTCAATGCGGTGGGCCCGCGTCGACGACCCTGAGCCCGACGCCACCGCGCCCGCCGAGGTCGCCGCCCGCGTCGCCGACACCGTCGAGGGCTGGCGGTCCTGGGAGGCTGACCACGACATCTACGAGGGCCCGCACCGCGACTTGGTGCGCCTGAGCTCGCGCGTGCTGAAGGGGCTGACGTACCGGCCCACGGGCGCGATCGTGGCGGCGCCGACCACCTCGCTCCCGGAGACCGTCGGAGGCGAGCGCAACTGGGACTACCGCTACGCCTGGATCCGCGACGCCAGCCTCACGCTCGAGGCGCTGTACATCGGCGCCTGCTCGGACGAGGCGCAGAACTTCGTCTCCTTCATGGCCAGCTCGGCGGGCGGACGCGCGGCGGAGGGATCGCTTCAGATCATGTACGGCATCGGGGGTGAGCACGACCTCTCCGAGCGCGAGCTTCCCCACCTGCGTGGCTGGCGCGACTCCAGACCGGTTCGCGTGGGAAACGGCGCGTGGGGCCAGACCCAGCTCGACGTGTACGGCGAGTTGCTCAACTCCTTGTACCTGTACCGCGAGGAGCTGGGTGAGCTGCACCCGGAGATCCAGGCGTTCGTGGCTGACCTTGCCGACACGGCCGCGCGACGCTGGACCGAGACCGACGCCGGCATGTGGGAGATGCGCGGCGAGCCGCGCCACCATCTTTCCTCGAAGGTGCTGTGCTGGACCGCGCTCGACCGCGCCGTGAAGCTGGCGCCGAAGCTCGGAAGCCACGCGCGCACCGAGGCATGGGCCGAGGAGCGCGACCGCATCCGTACGGCCATCCTCGAGCGTGGCTGGAGTGAGCAGCAGGGAGCCTACGCTCAGTCCTTCGACTCGGACGAGCTCGACGCGGCGCAGCTGCTGATGCCGGTCCTCGGCTTCCTTCCCGCCGACGACGAGCGCATGCGGTCCACGATCGAGGCGATCGCGGCGGGCCTGACCGAGGACGGCCTGGTGCTGCGCTATCGCAACGAGGAGGGATTGAACGCCGACGGCCTGAGCGGCGAGGAGGGCACCTTCGTGATCTGCTCGTTCTGGCTGGTGTCGTGCCTCGCCAAAGCGGGCGAGGTCGAGCGCGCCGAGGCCCTGTTCGAGCAGCTCGCGGGCTACGCGAACGACCTGGGCCTGCTGGCCGAGGAGATCGACACCCAGAACGAAGAGCAGCTCGGCAACTTTCCCCAGGCGTTCAGCCACATTGGGCTGATCACCGCAGCCTGGGAGATCGACAAGGCACGCGGCCGGGCCGGCTGAGCCGGCTACAGGAGCTCGAGCTCGCGCGCCCTCCCGCCACGACGGTCAGGCCAGCAGCTCCGATCGCTTGAGCCGCAACAGGCCCAGCGCCGCCACGCTCGCGGAGTCCGCGATCTCCCCGTCGGCCACCATGCGCTCGACCTCTCCGGCGGGGAGCTGGAGGACACGGAGTCCCTCCTCCTCGGGCTCGAGCGCTTGCTCACCCTGCTCCAGCCCGGTCGCCAGCCACACGCCGAAGCGCTGGTCGGAGATCCCGTACGCGAAGAAGAGGTTGCCCAACAGCTCCATGGTGTTCGCCCGTAGGCCGGTCTCCTCAGCCAGCTCACCGCGCGCGAGCTCCTCCGGGTCCGGACTTTCTGCGCCGTCCCACGCGCCCTGCGGGAGCTCGAGGAAACGAGCCCCGACGGGATGCCGCCATTGCTCGACGAGAGCGATCTCGCCCTCGTCGGACAGCGCGACGATCACGGCCGCGGGCGCCTTCTCGACCACCGAGTAGAGCCCCTGCGATCCGTCGGCGCGCTCGAGCCGGTCCTCGCGCAGGCGCATCCAGCGGTTCTCGTAAACGACGCGCGAAGCAGTGACTCGCGGCGGGTCCGACGGGCCGCTCACGGCGTGCTCGCCCGAGTCGCCGGGCGTCGCTCGTCGCGGAACATCGCGAGCGCGTGGGCTCCTGCGGGGTGCGCGCGGAGCTCGCGGACGACAGAGGCCATCTCCGTCGGCAGCTCGTCGGGCTGGGGCAGCGGTACCGAGTACTCGGGTGGCATCAGTACGGCGCCCGCGAGTGCCGAGAACGTCAGGTCCGCGGCGGTGAAGCGATCGCCGACCAGGTAGCGCCGGCCGTCGTCAAGTCGGGCGGCAACTGCGTCGAAGGTCTCGCGCACGATGGTCTCCGACTCGGCCGCCTTCTCCGGGGTCACCTCGAGGAAGTGGTCGATGATCCTCGACACCACGGGGTAGGCGACCGGGAACGCGCGCCGCTCCCACGCCGGGACGCCCTTAAGGCCGTAGGCCTGGGCGATGTCGCGCCGACCGCTCAGCCGCTGGTACATCCACCGCCTGCCCTCCGGCCCCAGCCGGGCATCGAAGTCGCGCTCGAGCGTGCGTGCTTCTTCGGCAAGCGTCGGGTCGTCGGGATACAGCCGCGCCTCGGGGGGCAGATGCGAGTTGGCGTAGTCGACGATGTCGGCGGAGTCGGCCAAGCACCCGGTCGCCGCAGACCAGGACGGGCGCGGTCGTCCCACCCCCGGCGCGACGCACCACGAAGCGGTGGATCACCTGCAGGTGCGCCCGCTCGCGGTACGGGATGCCGGCGCGGTCGAGCGCCCAGCGCGCCTTCTCGCAGTAGTGGCTGATCGGGATGGTGATCAGCTCGCATGGTGGCTCGGTGGGTTGCATCGGGCCACATCATGCTGGTTTGGTCGGTGCTAGCCTCGGTGAGACCGTTTCGCCGGGAGCTCATGCCCTCTCCGCCCTGCGACGCGCCTTCGGCGGAGAGGACCGATCGGACGTTGCTCGTGGCTGCTCCCGATGACGGCGCCTCGACCGCGGATGCCGTGTCAGAGGTGGTGTCGCGGCTGTTCCTCGACAAGTTCGGGAAGGGGCCGATCGACGTCGAGTCGTTCATGCACGGCGACCTGGTGGTCACGCTGATGCGCGATGTGCTCACCGATGTCGAGCGGATGATGATCGAAGCCGGCGATCAGGAAAGCGTGCTGGTCACGCGGATGCTGTGGCAGCGCGCGACCGACGGCATGTTCAAGGCTGCGGTGGCCGAGGTGATGGGCCGCGAGGTGCTGGCCGTGATCAGCGGCTTCGAGGTCGACCGGGCGATGGCGACCGAGGTGTTCGTCCTCACGCCGGCGTAGGAGCGGCCGCGTTCAGGCGTTCGCGGGCTCCGCGTCTCCGCGGTGCTCGGGCTCCAGCACGAACAGCTCGGCGCTGAGGTCGGGGCCCTGGTGCGACGCGCTCATGAATGCCAGCACCTTGCGGCCCGTCAGCTCCTCGATCGTCTCGGACATGCGCGCCTCGAGCGCGTTCTGGAACGCGTGGCGGGAGGCCATCACCTGTGGCCCGTGGCCGGCCTCGAGCAGGGTCTGCTCCGCCACCGTGTAGCCGCCGTCCAGCATCACCACGAGCGTGTCGTCGCCTGCCCAGTGAGCTTTGCAGCGGGACGGCCCCTTGCCCGCGAAGTCCCGGAAGATCGAGACCATCGCGTCACAGACGGCCACGAGGAGCCGGCCACCGTGAAGCTGTTCGGAGCCCTGTTCCACCGAGCACGAGTCTAGCCCCGTGAGCTGCCGTTCGAACGGCGGATTTTCCAATCGGTGGACCGTTGCTCGCGGCTGGGGCCGGCGCTAGACTTCGTCCACGGCGAACCGTCTGTGAGTGGATCGTTCGTCGTGCCGCGCCTCGGAGCGGGCGCCGTCGGCCGAGGGATCGGTCGGGTCGTCGAACTCCTTGTCATCAGTTCCGTCGACGAGGAGCCGCGATGCCTTCCCTTGCCACGTCAGCAGCGCTAGTCGAGCAGGGGGCGCTGCCCGAGTTCGCGGTTAGCAGCGAGTCCCGGAGCTGGGGCGTGATCCTCTCCGTAGAGGGCGACCTGGACCGAACGAACGTCGCCGAGGTTCAGCGCGAAGCCGAGAGCGAGAGGACGCGGGCCGACGGACCGTTGCGCTCGGGGGGCCTGCTCGTGTTGGACCTCTCTCGGACGACCTTCATGGACACGTCGGGGCTGCGCCTGATCCACGACCTCCACCGCGGCTCTGCCTCCGGCACCACGGCCAGGCTCGTCGTCGTTGGAACCCCACGCGTGGCGCGCTTGCTCGCCCTCGCACCCCCTCACTCAGACGTCGTGGTGGTCACCGTCGAGGCCGCTGAAGCGGGTTCCACCCGAGCCCGCGGGGGCGGTGGTCGTGCCGTTGGAGCGCGGCGAGCATCGGGTGGCGGCGGCAGCATCTGCCGAGGCCACAGCCTGGGAGCCAGGTGGTGAAGCCACAGGTCCCCAGCGGGGGCGATACACCTCAGCGCGCCGGTTGGGGTAACGGGAGCGCCGCGACGGGGCGAGTGTCCTCCGCGTCCGCACCCGCCCTCGATGTGCGTGGAACGCCCCAGCCGTACTTCAGCCTACGAGCCGAGAGGGAGGGCCAGGCCCTCGTGCTCGCGCTGTCCGGCGAGTTCGACTGGTCGGTCATCGGACACGTCGAAGGGGCACTCGAGCAGGCGCGCGCACTCGCCGTCGGGCAGGTCGTCTTCGACCTGCGGCCGCTGGAGGTCATCGACCTCGCGGGTCTAAGGGCGATCCTGAGGGCGCACGACAGCGACGCTTTCGACGTGATCGTGGTCCGTCCGCGCGGATTCGCCAGTCGCGTCTTCACGCTCACCCGCGTGAGCGAGGAGCTCACGATGGTCGATAGCTGGTGAGGCGCCGCGGATCGCTCTCTCAGGACTCGTGCTTGTGAGCGCCGCGTCGATGGGCCAGCCCGGAGAGCAGGACTCGAGCGGTGTGCGCCGGTTGGCCATGACGCTCGGCGGCACACTCACCCCGGATTCGCGATCCTCACGCTTAGTCCGGGGGCGGGGCCTCGCCCGGGGCGCCGACGGCGCCCGCGGCGCTTCGCGCGGGCCCGCTCGCTCGGCCACCTCGTCGGCGCCGGTGCCAAGCGCGGCCGCGAAGACGGCCGTCGCGGCGGCTCCGAGCGCCACGAGGGCGGCGATGCGCGGGCCGAGACGGGTCACCCGGCCAGGTTGGCGGTCGGCCCTTACCTCGCGGTGAAGTCACCCACGCCCCCTTGCATCCGGCGCCGCTAGACGGGCAGAATGGCCCGTGGCCAACGTGCTCGGCATCGACGTGGGCGGGACCAAGGTGGCCGTCGCCCAGATCGAAGGCGACGTGGCGCTGCACGCGGTCGAGCACCCGACCGACCTGTCCGACACCGACTCGCTGCTGCGCGGCATCGAGGCCGGCGTGGCCGAGGTGCAGGAGGCCGCCGGCGCTCCGGACGCGATCGGCGTCGGCGTTCCGTCGCAGGTCGAGTTCGCGACCGGCACCGTCCTCGCGAGCGTGAACATCCCGCTGGAGGGTGTGCCGTTGCGAGAGGAGCTGGGCAGGCGGTTCGGCGTGCCGGTGTTCGTCGACAACGACGCCAACTGCGCCGCGCTCGCCGAGGCCCAGCACGTGCCCGACCCGCCCGCAGAGCACCTCGTGATGCTCACGCTCGGGACCGGGGTGGGGGGCGGGATCATCATCGACGGCATGATCGAGCGAGGCCACTCGGGCCTGGGTGCCGAGCTGGGCCACGTGATCGTCGACGGCCGAGCCGCGCTCGAGGCGACCGAGCCCGGCTTTCCGCGCCCCGGATCGCTCGAGCTGATGTGCAGCGGCACCGGGCTGGAGCTGGCGGCGACGGCGGCGGCGAAGGCCAACCCCGGCGGCGCGCTCGGCAAGCTGCTGGCCGAGAGAGGCCGCGTGAAGGGCCGCGACGCCGTGGCGATCGCAAACGACGGCGACGACGAGGCGCTTGCGCTCTTCGAGCGCCACGGCCGCTGGCTCGGGCTCGGCATCGCAAGCGTGGTGAACGCCTTCGAGCCGCAGTACGTGGTGATCGGCGGCGGCCTGTCGCGAGCGGCGGACCTATTCATGGACGCCGCGATGGAGGAGGCCGCCCGCAACGCACTGCCGGCTCTGTGGCAACGGACGACGGTGACGCTCGCCAAGGCGGGCTCCGACGCCGGCGTGATCGGGGCCGGCCTGCTGGCCGAGCAAATGCTGCAAGTCGAAACCGGGAATACTGCGCCCAGGGGAGCCTGAGCTGATCACGGACGAGGGAGACAGATGAGCACGACCACCGAGCGGACGGCGATCGAAGAGCTGAGCATCAACACCATCCGCACCCTCTCGATGGACGCAGTGCAGAAGGCGAACTCAGGGCATCCGGGCGCCCCGATGGCCCTCGCGCCGGTGGCGTATCAGCTCTACACGCGCACGATGAACCACAACCCGTCGGACCCGGACTGGTTCGACCGTGACCGCTTCGTCCTCTCCGCTGGCCACGCGTCGATGCTCCTGTACTCGACCCTGCACCTCTGCGGCTACGGGATCTCGATGGACGACCTGATGAACTTCCGTCAGCTCGGCAGCCCAACAGCCGGTCATCCCGAGTACGAGGCCGAGGGCGCCCCGGGGGTGGAGGTCACCACCGGGCCGCTCGGGCAGGGGATCGCCAACGCGGTGGGCATGGCGCTGGCCGAGCGGATGCTCGCGGCTCGCTTCAACCGCAAGGACCACGAGATAATCGACCACTTCACGTACTCGATCGCAAGCGACGGCGACATGCAGGAGGGCGTGGCCTCCGAGGCATGCTCCCTTGCCGGCCACCTCGGGCTGGGCAGGCTGATCGCCTTCTACGACGACAACCACATACAGCTCGCCGGCCCGACGTCGATGGGCTTCAGCGAGGACGTCGGTGCTCGCTACGAGGCATACGGCTGGCACGTTCAGAACCTGGGCGAGGAGATCACCCTCGAGCGGCTGGAGGAGGCCATCGCGGCCGCCAAGGACGCGGAGGACCGGCCGTCGCTGATCATCCTGCGCACCCACATCGGCTACGGCGCGCCGAACAAGCAGGACACCCACTCCGCCCATGGATCGCCGCTGGGCGAGGACGAGGTGCGGCTCACCAAGGAGGCCTACGGCTGGGACCCCGACGCGCACTTCCTGGTGCCCGACGAGGTCCGCGAGCACTTCGCCGAGGCGGTGAAGGCCGGTGCCCAGGCAGAGGACGCGTGGCGCGGGCAGCTTGAGTCCTACCGCGCGGCGCATCCCAAGCGGGCCGAGGAGCTCGACCTGGTGATCGAGGGGCGGCTGCCCGCCGGCTGGGACTCCGACCTTCCGCGCTTCGACCCCGCCGACAAGCCGATCGCGACGCGCAAGGCGTCCGAGGCGGTGATCCAGTGGGCCGCGGAGCAGATCCCGAACCTCGTCAGTGGCTCCGCCGACCTCGAGCCCTCCACCAACACGGAGATCAAGGGCGGCGGCTCGGTCACACGCGACGACTACTCCGGGCGCAACGTGCACTACGGCGTGCGCGAGCACGCCATGGGCGCGGTCGTGAACGGGCTGAACCTCCACGGGCTGCGGGCGTTCGGCGCCACGTTCTTCAACTTCCTCGACTACATGAAGGCCGCCGTGCGCCTGGCAGCGCTGATGCACCTGCCGGTGATCGAGGTTTACACGCACGACTCGATCGGACTCGGGGAGGACGGCCCGACCCACCAGCCGATCGAGCAGCTGGCGCATCTGCGCGCCACGCCGAACGTCAACGCCGTGCGACCGGCCGACGCGAACGAGACGGCGCTCGCCTGGCAATTCGCGCTGCGCCAGGAGGACGGGCCGTGCGCGCTCGTGCTCAGCCGTCAGAACCTGCCGATCCTCGACCCCGGCGCGATACCCGACGACGCGGTCGAGCGCGGGGCCTACGTCCTGCGCGAGGAGGGCAAGACCACGGGGCCG
Source organism: uncultured Thermoleophilaceae bacterium (assembly GCA_963802855.1). Taxonomy (GTDB): domain Bacteria; phylum Actinomycetota; class Thermoleophilia; order Solirubrobacterales; family Thermoleophilaceae; genus JAAYBF01. The sequence goes on along the minus strand of CAWDJP010000007.1, from coordinate 113,109 downwards.
GAGCTGATCCTGATCGGCACCGGCTCGGAGGTCTCGACCTGCATCGAGGCCGCGGAGGCGCTCGAGGGCGAGGGGATCGCGACCCGCGTCGTCAGCATGCCCTGCTTCGATCGCTTCGGCGAGCAGGACGATGGTTATCGGGACTCCGTGCTGCCGCCGAGCTGCCGCGCCCGGGTGTCGCTCGAGGCCGCGGCGACTTTCGGATGGGAGCGCTGGGTGACCGAGGACGGCGAGTCGCTCGGCATGCACGGCTTCGGGGCATCGGCCCCGGCGAAGGACCTGTTCCCCCACTTCGGCTTGGACGCCGAGCACGTGGTGCAGGCCGGCAAGCGGGTGCTCGAGCGCCTGGGCGCCCCGGCCCGGAGCTAGGTGCTAGACCCGGACTTCGAATCGAGAGACCCAAGGAGACGAGATGGCAACGGCGGCACAGGTCAACGAAAGGCTCGCGGCGCTCACGGAGGCCGGCACGAGCGTCTGGCTCGATCAGATCCGGCGCTCGCTGATCGAGTCGGGCGAGCTGCAGCGGCTGGTGGAGGAGGACTCGCTCCGGGGCGTGACGTCCAACCCGGCGATCTTCGAGAAGGCGATCCTCGGCTCCGACGACTACGACGAGGACATCGAGCGCCTGGCCGGCGAGGGACTCGACGCCACCGCGATCTACCTCGACCTGGCGATCAAGGACGTGCAGATGGCCTGCGACGTGATGCGCCCGGTATGGGAGGAGGCCGACGGTGCCGACGGCTTCGTCTCCTTGGAGGTCGAGCCTTCGCTGGCCCACGACACCGATGCCACGCTGCGCCAGGCGCGCGAGCTGTGGGAATCGGTCGACCGGCCCAACGTGATGATCAAGATCCCCGGCACCGAGGCCGGGCTCCCAGCGATCGAGGAGGCGATCGCCGAGGGCATCAACGTGAACGTGACATTGCTGTTCTCGGTCGAGTCGTACGAGGCCGTGACCGAGCGCTACATCAAGGGGCTAGCGCGTCGGCAGGAAGCCGGGGAGGACCTGGGCGTCCACTCGGTGGCGAGCTTCTTCGTCTCGCGCGTGGACTCCGAGGTGGACAAGCGCCTGGAGACGTTGGGGCGTACCGACCTGCAGGGTAGGGCCGCCATCGCGAACGCGCAGGCGGCCTACATGAGCTTCAAGCGCATATTCCTCGGCGACCGCTTCGCCGCGCTGCGCGACGCCGGCGCGCCGGTGCAGCGCCCGCTGTGGGCTTCGACGGGCGTGAAGAACCCCGCCTACCCGGAGACCAAGTACGTGGACGGCTTGGTGGCGCCGCACACCGTGAACACGATGCCGATGGCGACCCTGCTCGCGGCGGCGGAGAAGGCGGAGGTCAAGGGCGCCACCGCTGATGCCGATCCTTCGGCGACGCTGAAGGAGCTCGAGGACGCGGGGATCGACATGGGCGACGTGACCAAGAAGCTGCTCGAGGACGGCATCGCCGCCTTCGTGACGCCGTTCGACCAGTTGATCGCGGGCGTCGAGTCGAGCAAGGAGGCGGCGATCACCGGCCGCCCGACCACGATGGAGTCGTCGATCCCGGACGACCTCGAGGCGCCGCTCGCCAAGCGCGTCCAGGCCGCCGTCGAGGAGGGCGTCGCCCGCCGCGTCTGGGCCAAGGACGAGACGCTCTGGGGCGGACCGGGGCCCGAGATCGGGAACCGCCTCGGCTGGCTGACCATCTCCGACGCGATGCTCGAACGCGTCGACGACCTACGCGCCTTTGTCGACGAGGTACAGGCGGACGGTTTCACGAACGCCGCGCTGCTCGGAATGGGCGGCTCGAGTCTCGGTCCCGAGGTGATCCGGCGTAGCTTCGGCGACGCGGGCGGCCTCACCCTCCACGTGCTCGACTCGACGGATCCCGGCGCCGTGCTGGAGCTGGAGCGGACGATCGACCTGTCGAAGACGCTGTTCATCGTCTCCTCGAAGTCGGGCGGGACGGTCGAGACGCTCTCGCACATGAAGTACTTCTACGAGCGGACGGGCGGCAACGGCTCCCAGTTCGTGGCGGTGACGGATCCCGGATCGGGACTGGTGGACATTGCACGCGAGCGCGGTTTCAGGCGAGTGTTCGAGAACGACCCGAACATCGGCGGGCGCTACTCGGTGCTGTCGTACTTCGGCCTCGTCCCGGCCGCCGTGATGGGCGTCGACGTACGGGCGATGCTCGAGTCCTCGCAGGAGGCCGAGCAGAACTGCAACTCGTTCGACAACTCGGCATCCAACTCGGGCCTGTGGATGGGCCTGGCGATGGGGGAGATGGCGCTGCAGGGGCGCGACAAGCTCACGTTCATCGTCTCCGAGCCGATCGCCAGCTTCGGGCTATGGGTGGAGCAGCTGATCGCGGAGTCGACCGGCAAGCAGGGGCGCGGCATCCTGCCGGTCGCCGACGAGCCGGTGGGTGAGCCGGCCGCCTACGGCGATGACCGCGTGTTCGCCTACCTGCGGGATCGCGACGACCCCGACAAGGATCTGGACGCGAAGGCGGAGGAGCTGCGCAAGGCGGGGCAGGCCGTGCTCACGATGTCGACCGGGGGCCCCGAGGACCTCGGTCGGATCTTCTTCTTCGCGGAGTTCGCCACGGCTGTGTCGGGCTGGGTGCTCGGCATCAACGCCTTCGACCAGCCGAACGTGCAGGAGGCCAAGGACAACACCGCCAAGGTGCTCGACGCCCCTGAGCCGCCGCACGTCGACGAGGCGGACGACGCCGCGCTGCGCGCGCTCCTGGGCGACGCCGGACCCCCGAGCTACGTGGCGATCATGGCCTACGTGCAGCCCTCGGAGGTGTTCGACGAGGCCGTGACCGAGCTGCGCGCCACGATCCGCGACGCGACGAAGGCCACCACCACGTTCGGCTACGGCCCCCGCTTCCTGCACTCCACCGGCCAGTTCCACAAGGGCGGCCCGCCGAGGGGCCTCTTCCTGCAGGTCATCCACGACGGTGACGAGGACGTGGACATCCCGGATGCGGGCTACAGCTTCAAGACGCTGAAGAACGCCCAGGCCACCGGGGACATCCTGACCCTGCGCGACCACGGCCTGCCCGCGGAGCGGGTGCGACTGGAGGGCGACGCCGCCGAGGCGCTGCGCAAGCTGACAGAACGGATCAAGGAGTTGATCTGAGCACCGAGCACCTAGCACCGAGCACCCCGGATTAGCCACCGAGCATTGGAGAGAGCCTCATGCAATTGGGCTTCATAGGGCTGGGAAAAATGGGCGGCAACATGGTCCACCGCATCCACCGCGACTCGGACCACAAGGTGGTCGCCTTCGACTTCTCCGAGGAGGCCGTGAAGGAGGCCGAGTCGCACGGGGCGTCCGGCGTCTCCTCGCTGGAGGACATGGTCTCCCAGCTCGACGCTCCCCGCGCCGTCTGGGTGATGGTGCCAGCGGGCGGTCCGACCGACGAGACGGTCGACAAGCTCGGCGGGCTGCTGGAGAAGGGCGACATGATCATCGACGGCGGCAACAGCCGCTGGAGCGACGACAAGCGCCGCGCCGAGGCGCTCCAGCCGAAGGGCATCCACTACGTCGACGTCGGCACGTCGGGCGGTGTGTGGGGCCTCGAGGTCGGCTACTGCATGATGGTCGGCGGCCCCGACGAGGCGGTCGAGCGCCTGTCACCGATCCTGGACGTGCTCGCGCCGCCGACCACGGACGAGCACGGGCCCGGCTGGGGCCACTTCGGCCCGACCGGCTCCGGGCACTACGTGAAGATGGTGCACAACGGCGTCGAGTACGGGATCATGCAGGCGTATGCCGAGGGCTTCTCGCTGTTCGATGCCAGTGAGTACGAGCTGGACAACGCGAAGATCGCCCACCTGTGGATGCAGGGATCGGTCGTGCGCTCGTGGCTGTGCGAGCTCGCCGCGCTGGCCTTCGAACAGGAGGGCAACGACTTGGCGCGGCTCGAGCCGTTCGTCGAGGACTCGGGCGAGGGCCGGTGGACGGTGGAGGATGCGATCGACAAGCGCATTCCGACGCCGGTGATCACGACCTCGCTGTTCGAGCGTTTCTCCTCTCGCGGCCAGAACGCCTTCGCCGCGAAGGTGAACGCCGCGCTGCGCAACCAGTTCGGCGGGCACGCGGTCAAGGCGGCGGACCCGGTGGCTCAGCGCCAACCCCACGCGGAGTGATGGCCACCGCTCCGCCCAGGCCGGGCGAACAGGCCGAGAACCCACTGGCCGAGGGCCTCGAGCGGCTGCCGGTCCACCCGACGATCCTCACGATCTTCGGCGCGACCGGGGACCTCTCGAAGCGCAAGCTCCTGCCCGCCCTCTACAACCTCGCGCACGACGGCGCGCTGCCCGAGCGGTTCAATCTGATCGGCTCCTCGCGCGGGGAGATGTCCGATGACGACTTCCGCACCCTCGCACGCGAGTCGATCGAGCAGTTCTCGCGCCGCAAGCCCGACGACAAGGTCCTCAGTGCGCTGCTGCAGAACGTGCGCTACGTGAGCGGCTCCTTCGACGACCCGCAGGTCTACGAGCGGCTCGGCGAGATCACGAACGAGTTCGACGAGGAGGCCGGCATCGTGTTCAACCGCGCCTTCTACCTCTCGACCGCGCCCTCCTTCTTCTCCGTGATCGTCGGAAAGCTCGGCGAGCACGGGCTCGACAAGAACGAGGGCTCGGAGGTGCGCGTGGTGATCGAGAAGCCGATCGGCACCAACCTCGCCGAGGCACAGGAGCTCAACCGGGCCGTGCTGGAGGTGCTGGACGAGAGCCAGGTCTTTCGGATCGATCACTACCTGGGCAAGGAGACGGTCCAGAACATGCTGGCGTTCCGGTTCGCGAACGGCCTGTTCGAGCCGATCTGGAATCGCAACTTCATCGACTACGTGCAGATCACCTCGGCCGAGGACATCGGAATCGGGACGCGGGCCGGTTACTACGACACCTCGGGCGCCCTGCGCGACCTGGTGCAGAACCACATGCTGCAGCTGCTGACGCTCCTGTGCATGGAGCCGCCTGTGACGTTCACCGCGGACGAGGTCCGCGGTGAGAAGGTCAAGGTGCTGCACTCGATCGACCCTCCCAGGCCGGAGGACGTCCCCAACATGACGGTGCGGGCGCAGTACGGCCCCGGCATGTCCGAGGGCGAGCAGGTCGGGGGCTATCTCGACGAGCCCGACGTGCCCAAGGACTCGACCACCGAGACCTACGCGGCGCTGCGGCTCGAGGTCGACAACTGGCGCTGGGCGGGCGTTCCGATCTACCTGCGCACCGGCAAGCGGCTGGCGCGCAAGGTCACCGAGATCGCGGTCACGCTGAAGCCGGTGCCGCACGTGGCCTTCCAGCAGGAGGGCTCGGTCGGGGTCCAGCCCAACCAGATCATCCTCACCATGCAGCCGAACGAGGGGGTCTCGATCTCGCTCGGGGCGAAGATCCCCGGCACCCGGATGCGGATCCGCCCGGTGAACATGGAGTTCCTCTACGGCACGTCGTTCCTGTCGGAGTCGCCGGAGGCCTACGAGCGGCTGATCATGGATGCGATGCGCGGGGACGCCACGCTGTTCACGCGCGACGACGAGGTCGAGGCTCAGTGGCGTATCTGCGACCCGATACTCGAGGCGTGGTCGGCGGATCCCCGGGCCGCTGCCGCAGTACGCGGCCGGCTCCGGCGGGCCCGCCGAGGCCGACGAGATCCTGCTTCAGGGGCACAAGTGGCGGGCGATCTGAGCGAGGTCGCGCGCGACGTCTCCTGGATGGACGGCGTCTGGCACGAGCGCGACACCACGCCCGCGGCGATCGAGGGGGCGCTGCGGGAGCTGCTCAAGCACCGCTATCAAAAGGACGACGCGGTCGTGCCTGCGCGGGTCCTCAACCTGGTGGTGATCGCCGACCGCGACTGGCGGGGGGAGATCCAGAACAGGCTCGAGAACGTGGGGCGCTACCACCCGTCGCGCACGATCCTGTGCGCGGTCGAGTCCGGGCGCGAGACGCTCGACGCCTGGGCCACCACGGTCGCTCCGGGGGTTCAGATGCCGGGCATCGCACTGTGCCACGAGGAGCTCGTCGTGGACGTGGGCCCGAAGCACCTCCCGCGTCTCGACACGATCGTCGACCCGCTCGTGGTGCCCGACCTGGCGACCGTGTTGTGGTCCCCGCACGGGCACCCGGAGGCGGTTGACTCGCTGCTTCATCTGGCGCAGGTGGTCCTCGTCGACTCCGTGAACGAACCCGACCCAGCAACCGCGATCGCTCGTGCGCGCCAGCTCGCAGAGGAGGCCTACGTGGTCGACCTCGGCTGGCTGCGCTCGACGCCTTGGCGCGAGCGGATCACCGCCACGTTCGACCCGCGTCAGTGGCGCCCCGAGCTGGGGAAGATCAGCGCGGTGACCGCGCGCCACCGCCCCGATTCCGCCATCGCGGGGCTGCTCTTCTTCGGCTGGCTCGCGTCGCGGCTCGACTGGGAGCCGGGGGCGCTGATCCCGCAGAACGGCTCGCTGTACGGGCGCGCGCATGCCCGGCGTCAGGACGTGGAGCTACGGCTCGAGCCCGACACGATGCAGAACGCGCCTGGACTGGCGGGGATCGAGGTGCACACGGCCTCGGGCATGAGCATCGCACTCGACCGCGGCGAGGGCGGCCTCGGGGCCACCCGCCGCACCCGCGACGGCAGCGAGTCGCATTGGACCGTGATGGGCGCCTCGCGCGGCGAGGCCGGCATCCTCGGCGAGGGCATCCGCCAGGCGCTGCTGCGCGACCCGACGTACCGCCCGGCGCTCGAGAAGGCCGCCGCCATGGTGTCGTGAGGCCGCAGCTCCGGGTCGTCGACGATCCAGCCCAGGAGGTTGCGGAGCGGCTGGTCGCCGCCGATGGAAACATCGTGATCACCGGCGGCTCCACCCCCCGCGTGGCCTACGAGCGTGCCGCCGCGCTGCGTGAGGACTGGTCCGGCGTCACGATCTGGTTCTCCGACGACCGCTGCGTGCCGCCCGATCACGAGCATTCCAACTACCGGATGGCGAAGGAGACCCTGCTCGACCGGATCCACGGGGCCAGGGTGGTGCGGATGGAGGGTGAACGGGGTCCGACCGACGGCGCCGCCCACTACGAGGGCGAGCTGAGGGACGCCTTCGGGGAGGGCGTACCCGCGCTGGAACTGATGCTGATCGGCCTCGGGCCCGACGCTCACACGTGCTCGCTGTTCCCCAACGACGCGGCTCTCGACGAGCGCGAGCGGCTCGTCGCCGGCGTCGAGACGCCAGGCATGGCGCCGCTCGTGTCCCGCGTGACCCTTACGCTTCCGGTCGTGAACCGGGCTCGCTCCGTCGTGTTCCTGATCTCCGGCGAGGACAAGGCCGAGGCGGTTCGGCGCGCGTTCGCCGAGCCGCCCGACTCCAGCCGCTCCCGCCAGCCTGGTGGCGCCCGAGAGCGGAAGCTACGAGGCGGTGCTCGACGCCGCGGCGGCGAGCCTGCTCGAGGACCGGCGGTGAACGAGCGGCGCACGTTCGCGCACTCGGGCGCCTGGCGGATCCGGCAGATGACCGTGGACGCCTCCACCGGGCGCGAGCCCGTTCCCGCCGATCGCGCAGTACGGCTTCCTCTCAGACTGCGAGACGTGCGCCCTTGTGGCTCCGAGCGGCAACGTCGAGTGGCTGTGCCTGCCGCGGTTCGACTCCCCGAGCGTCTTCGGCGCTCTGCTCGACCGCGACGCCGGCCTGTTCCGCCTCGGCCCCGCCGACGTGGACGTGCCCGCGGACCGCCGCTACCTCCCCGGCACGATGGTGCTCGAGACCAGCTGGGGCTGCCGGGGCGGCTGGATCATCGTCCGCGACCTGCTTCTGATCGGCCCTTGGCACCACGAGAGCGACCGCTCGGAGACCCACCGCCGCTCGCCGACCGACTACGACGCCGACCACGTGCTGCTGCGCTGCGTGCGCTGCGTGAACGGCGAGGTGCAGGTGCTGCTCGACTGCGAGCCGGTGTTCGACTACGGTCGCCGGGCTGCCAAGTGGGAGTACACGGGGGCGGGGTACCACGAGTGCAAGGCCAGCGCGACCGGTTCGGATGTCGACCTCCTCCTCACCACCGACTTCAACGTCGGCTTCGAGGGCTCGCGCGCCACCGCCCGCACGCTGATGAAGGAGGGCGACACCGCGTTCGTCGCGCTGTCGTGGTCCAGTCACCCCGCGCCGAAGTCTTATGACGAGGCGTACGAGCGTCTCACCTGGACCGCCCATCACTGGCAGCACTGGCTCGACCACGGCGAGTTCCCCGACCACCCCTGGCGCACCTACCTCCAGCGCAGCGCGCTCACGCTCAAGGGCCTCTCCTACGCGCCCACCGGCGCGCTGGTGGCCGCCGCCAGCACCTCGCTCCCCGAGACCCCGGGCGGGGAGCGCAACTGGGACTACCGCTACACGTGGATCCGCGACGCGACCTTCATGCTCTGGAGCCTGTACACGCTCGGCTTCGACTGGGAGGCCAACGACTTCTTCTACTTCATCGCCGACGTCGCGGAGGCGGAGCAAGGACGGCTCCAGATCATGTACGGGATCGGCGGCGAGGGAGAGCTGCCCGAGGACACCCTCGACCACCTGTCCGGCTACGACGGCGCGCGTCCCGTCCGGATCGGAAACGGCGCCTACGACCAGGACCAGCACGACGTGTGGGGCGCGATCCTCGACTCGTTCTACCTGCACACCAAGTCGCGCGACCACCTGCCCGAGCGGATCTGGCCGATCCTCGTGAAGCAGGTCGAGGCCGCGCTCGAGAACTGGCGCGACCCAGACCGCGGGATCTGGGAGGTGCGCGGCGAGCCCAAGCACTTCACCTCGTCCAAGCTGATGTGCTGGGTGGCCGCCGACCGCGGCGCACGCCTGGCGGAGATCCGCGAGGACCTCAAGTTCGCGGCCGAGTGGCAGCAGGCCGCCGACGAGATCCACGCCGACATCTGCGAGAACGGGCTCGACGACCGCGGGGTGTTCACCCAGCACTACGACACCGATGCCCTCGATGCGTCCGTCCTGATGATGCCGCTGGTGCGCTTCCTGCCCCCCGAGCACGAGTACATCCGCAACACCGTCCTCGCGATAGCCGACGAGCTGACCGTGGACGGCCTGGTGCTGCGCTACCGCACCGAGGAGACCGACGACGGCCTGGCGGGCGACGAGGGCACCTTCACGATCTGCTCGTTCTGGATGGTGTCGGCGCTGGTCGAGATCGGGGAGATCAAGCGCGCCCGCGCGCTGTGCGAGAAGCTCCTCTCATACGCGAGCCCGCTCGGGCTCTACGCCGAAGAGATCGATCCGCGTTCTGGTCGCCACCTGGGCAACTTCCCGCAGGCGTTCACCCACCTGGCCCTGATCAACGCCGTGATGCACGTGATCCGCGCCGACCAGGGGCTGGAGTCGGGGGCGTTCCCGCTCGATCGGGAGCTCACCCGGCAACGCTCGGGCTGACGCGAAGCGGACGGGTAGATCGTTGTAGCCTCGCCGGCGGGAATCGGAGCCCGTGGCATCAGCCGTCTCGTCAACCCAAGCGCAAGGACTATGTGACCGCATTGGTCGGGTCGGCGTGTGGCTGGGCCCGATCGGCGAGGCGCCGGCGGACGAGGAGCGGGCGGCGGTAGCTCGCCTCGAGCAGCTGGGATACGGCGCCGTCTGGGGAGGCGAGGGGCCGAACAACCGCGAGGCGCTGTCCCACGCTGGGATGTTGCTGGCGGCGAGCGAGCGAATCGTCGTCGCCACCGGGATCGCCAGCATCTGGGCGCGCGACGCGGCCGCCGCGAGCGCCGGTGCGAACACGCTCAACGAGGCGTACGACGGGCGCTTCCTGCTGGGCCTCGGCGTCAGTCACGCGCCGGCCGTGAGCTTTCGCGGCCACAGCTACGGCAAGCCGCTGACGGCCATGCGTGAGTACCTGGACGCGATCGACGAACACCCCTACGGCGGGCCGACGCCCGAGCAGCCGCCGGCCATCGTGCTGGCGGCGCTGCGGCCGAAGATGCTCGAGCTGGCGCGCGACCGTACGGCCGGGGCTCACCCCTACTTCGTGCCCGTTGCGCACACGGCCAAGGCACGGTCGGTCCTCGGCCCCGCCCCACTGCTCGCCCCCGAGCAGGTCGTCGTGCTGGAGTCGGACCCCACTCGCGCGCGCGATCTGGGCCGCCGCCACATGGCGGTCTACCTCATGCTGCCGAACTACCTGAACAACCTCCGCACCCTCGGCTACGACGATGAGGACTTCGCCGACGGTGGCAGCGACCGGCTCGTCGACGCGATCGTGGCCTGGGGCGACGAGGAGGCGATCGCGGGACGGGTGCGCGCGCACCGCGAGGCCGGCGCAGACCACGTGGCGATCCAGGCCTATTCGGACACCGCCGCGGGGGCGCTCGACCAACTGGAGCGTCTCGCGCCGGCGCTCGCCGGACTCTGACCGCACGCGCCCTCGCGGTCGGGATCTTGCACCCTGCGCCAACTGGCACGCGCACCTGACCCAAAGGCATATATTCGCCCCCGCAATGGTCGGCGCCGGATCGAGGCCGCTCAACCCGGGGGCACAGCTTGGAGTCTGAGTCCCCCGGCTTGACGCCCGTGCGGCTCTTCGCGCTTCTCGCGCTCCTGATCTCCGCGCTCGCCCTCGTCCTGCTGCTGTTCATCCAGGGCGACACCTACACGGTCAAGGTCCGGCTGCAATCGGCCTCGCTCGTGGGGGAGGGCAACGTGGTCCGGATCGCCGGCAGGCAGGTCGGGACGGTGACCGAGGCGGACGTGACCGACGACGGCCTGGCCGAGCTGACGCTCGAGCTCGACGAGGACGTGAAGCCGCTGCGCGAAGGGACCGAGGCCCATCTGCGGTTGGTGAGCCTCGCGAGTGCCCGCGGACGCTACGTGGACCTTCGGATACCGCCCGCGGGCGGGGAGGAGATCGAGGACGGCGGTGTCATCCCCGTCCAGGACACGCAGTCGATCGTCGACCTGGACCAGTTCTTCTCGATGTTCGACGACTCGGCCCGCAAGGGGCTGACGCGCGTCGTCCGCGGGCTCGGGGCGGCAGTTCGGCGGCGCCGAGGAGTTCGTCGACGCGGGCTGGCGCCAGCTCAACCCCTCGTTCGTGGCCTCTACGCGCCTGTTCAACGAGCTGAACAAGGACTCCGCGGACCTGCGCCGGTTCCTGACCGGCTCGTCGCGCCTTGTCGGGGCGCTCGCCGAGCGACGCGACGACCTGTCGGCGGTGGTTGACCGCCTGGCGACCACGACCGGGGCGATCGCGCGCGAGGAGCAGAGCCTGTCGTCGGCCATCGCCCAGGCGCCGCCATTCCTGCGCCGCGCCAACACGACGTACGTGAACCTGCGCGCCACACTCGACGACCTCGACCCGCTGGTCGCGGCTTCGAAGCCGGTCGCGCCGCGCCTGAACCGGCTGCTGGCGCAGCTCCAACCGTTTGCGCGCGACGCGCGGACGCCGGTGCGCCAGCTGGCCACCGCGCTTCGTGACAGCGGCGCGGCGAACGACCTCACCAACCTGGCGATGGACACGCCGGCGCTGCGGGACATCATGGTGCGGTCCGCCGAGCGCAACGGCCGCACCCGGCGCGGCTCGCTTCCCGAGGCCACCGAGGCGTTCCAGCGGTCCACCCCGATCTGGGCGTTCTGGCGACCGTACGGCCCGGACATCATCGCCTTCACCAAGGCCTTCGGAAACGTGGGCATCTACGACGCGAACGGGAACGCATCACGCTCGGCCACGCTGCCGTCCGCCTTCGCAGTGAACGAGTCGGGCGGGCTCACGCTCGTCCCGCCCCCGGAGCGCCAGCAGTACTTCGACCGGATCATGGTCAGGCATCGCAACCGATGCCCGGGCGCCTCCGAGCTGCCGGCGGCCGACGGCTCGAACCCATGGCGGCCGACGCCCTCGTTCAACTGTGATCCGACTCAGATAAGGCCGGGGCCGTGAGCGGGCGCCGCCGCATCGCTCTCATGGTCCTGCCGATGGCGCTCCTCGCGCTGGTGTTGCTGACCACGGGCGCGGACGATGACGACGGGGCGCGCTACCGCGTGCAGCTCGACAACTCCTATGGACTCACCGAGGGCTCCGACGCCCGCGTCGCGGGCGTGCGGGCGGGGATCGTGAAGAAGATCCGCCTCGACGAGCGCAGGCTCCTGGCCGAGGTCGAGTTCGAGCTCACCGAGCGCGGGTTCGGCGATCTCCGGCGCGACGTCTCCTGCCAGACGCGGCCTCAGTCGCTGATCGGCGAGTACTTCCTCGACTGTGACCCCGGCAAGAGCGACGAGCGCTTCCCGGCGGGGGGAACGATCCCGGTGAAGCAGACGTCGTCGGTCGTCCCGCCGGACCTGGTCCAGAACATCATGCGGCGGCCGTATCGCGAGCGGTTCTCGATCCTGATCTCCGAGCTCGGCCTGGCTCTGGCGGGCAGGGGCGACGACGTGAACGAGATCATCCGCCGGGCCAACCCGGCGTTGCGCGAGGTCAACCGCGTGCTGCGCGTCCTGGCGCGCGAGCGGCGCACGATCAGCGGCCTGTACCGCGATGCCGACACGATCCTGGCGCAGGTGGCGCGCCGCCGCCGCGACGTCGCGCGCTTCTTCACCGAGGCGCGCGACACCACGCGGGCGTACGCCCAGGAGTCGGGCAACGTGGATGACCAGTTCCGCCAGCTGCCGACCTTCCTCGCCGAGCTGCAACCCACCCTCGCGGCGTTGGAGGGGACGGCAGAGGCCCAGCGGCCCGCGCTGGAGAGCCTGCGGGTAGCGGCCCGCCCACTGGCCTCCCTGCTGCGAACGACGGCGTCCTTCTCGTCTGCCTCGCGCCCGTCGGTCCGGGCGCTCGCAGACCTCGCACGAAGCGGTCGGGGCAACCTCCAGGCGTCGATGCCGAACCTGCGCCGGCTCACCCGCGCCGTACGCCGGCTGCCGGAGACGGCAGGAAACCTCGGGATCATCCTCGACCACCTCAACGACCCCAAGTGGGCCACCGAGCGTGACACCCGGGCACCTCGGAACGGCGGCTACACCGGGCTGGAGTCGCTGCTGCGCTACCTCTACCTGTCGTCGCAGACCAGCAACTGGTTCGACAAGGACTCCTATCTGCTGAAGAACGCGCAGTACGGCGACACCGACTGCAGCCCTTACGCCGACGCTGAGCTTGCGCGTACCCAGCCCGCGAGATGCCGCGCCTGGCTGGGTCCCAACCAGCCCGGCATCAACCAGCCCGACCCGAGCGGCCCCGATCCCACCGCCGGCGCCAGCCGCAAGCCCGCCCGCGGTGCGTCCTCCGGCGCGCGAACGGGCGGCTCCGAACCACTCCTGGACTTCCTGCTCAAGTGACCCGCCGACGCCAAATGCAGTCGCTCTCGGACAGCCCCGTGCTGGTGGGCGCCGTAACGCTGCTCGTGGCGGTGGTCGCGGTGTTCCTGTCCTACAACGCCAACAGCGGCCTGCCGTTCGTGCCGACGAAGAGGTTGGTCTTCGAGAGTCCCAACGGCTCCGCGCTGACGGCCGGCAACCAGGTGCGCGAGGGCGGAAGCCGCGTGGGCCTGGTCACCGATCTCGATCCGGTTCGCAAGGAGAACGGGGACACCGTCGCCAAGATCACGATCAAGCTCGACGGCTCCTACGAGGACGTTCCGCGCGACAGCACGGTCGCGATTCGCCCCCTGTCGCTCAGCGGCTTGAAGTACGTCGAGCTCACGCGCGGCGAAAGCGGCGAGGAGTTCGTCGAGGGCGACACGATCCCCGTGAACCAGGCGCGCGTGCCGGTGCAGCTCGACGACCTGGGGAACATGTACAACCCGGATACCAGGCAGGGGGTCCGGAGCACCATCGGCGGGGCGGGTAACGCGCTGGCCGCTCGCGGACGCAGCGTCAACGAGGCGCTCGGCGATCTGCCGCGGCTGTTGCGCCACCTCGAGCCGGTGGCACGAACGCTGGGAGATCCCGACACCAACCTCGGCCGGCTGATCGATCGGCTCGGGCGAACGGTCCGCATCGTGGCGCCCGTCGCCGACTCCTACGCGAACGGCTTCTCGGCGGGCGCCGACGCGCTGGAGGCGTGGTCGCGAAACGAGGAGCGGCTCAGGGCCTCGTTGCAGGAGGGGCCGCCCACGTTGGCAGTGGGGATCCCGTCGCTGCGGGTCCAGCGGCCGTTCCTCGAGCACCTCAGACGGACGTCGATCGCGCTCCGGGGGGCTGCCGAGGTCATGCCGAGCGCGCTTCCCCGCATTGCCTCCGCTCTCGACCGCGGCGCCGAGGTTCAGCCGCAGACGCCGCGCCTGTACTCCCAGCTCAAGCCGACGCTGGCCTCGCTCGAGCAGCTCATGACCGACCGGCGGACCACTGGCGCGCTCCGAGGGGTGACGGAGACCGTCCAGGTCCTGCGCCCGCTCACCCGCTTCATCGGTCCGCACATCACCGTCTGCAACCTCTTCAACTACGCGTTCACGAATGCGAGCGAGGCCGGTATGGAGCCTGCGCATGGACGGGCGCAGCGGTCGCTGGTCAACTTCGTCGGGCCACTGGCGGGAGACCGCGCGCTGGGCACGCTGGGCGCGGCGGAGCCGGCCGACGGACTGCACGTGAACGTCTACCCGGCCGCGATCGACGAGCGCGGCCGCGCCGACTGCGAGACCGGGCAGCGCGGCTACATGCGCCGGGCCGCCGCGTCGGCGCCCCCGGATCGCAACATCGTGATCGATCCGGAGACCCCCGGTAACCAGGGACCCAACTACGTAGGCCGGTCGCGCGTCCCGGAGGGTCAGACCTTCTCTCGCAGGCCCGAGACCGGGCCCCCATTCCCGGGAGCGTCGGGGCGATGAGCCGCCCTAAGAGGCTCAGCTCCTTCGCGGTCGGCGCGATCGTGCTCGCGGTCCTCGCGATCGGATCGTGGGCCGTCTTCACCAGGTACAACCCGTTCGCGGACCCGTTCGAGGTGCGTGCGGCGTTCACCGGGCCCACCCAGGCACGGATCGGCACGCCGGTCCGTCTCGCCGGGGTTGACATCGGCAAGGTCACGGACATCGAGGAGGGTCCCGAGGAGGGCACCTCGGTCGTCGTGATGGAGATCGAGGATGAGGGCCTGCCGCTGCAAGAGGACGCGCGGTTCAAGATCCGCCCGCGGCTGTTCCTGGAAGGCAACTACTTCATCGAGACGAGCCCGGGAACCCCGCACGCGGCCGAGCTCGAGGACGGGTCGGTGGTGCCGGCGACCCAGACCGCCGGCCCGGTCTCCGTCGGGGACTTCCTGAAGACCTTCGAGAGCAACACCCGCGACGACGTGCGGTCGGTGCTGCACGAGTACGGGCGCGCCCTCGAAGGCGGCGGCGCGGCCGCGTTCAACCGCGCGACGCGCTATTGGGAGCGGGCGTACGGCAACTCGGCCAAGGTCAACGACGCTTTCCTCGGCCAGCGCGAGGGCGACCTGTCGGGCTACGTCCGCAACTCCGGCCGTGTAGCGTCGGCGCTCAGCCGCAACGAGACCCAGCTCCGCGAGCTGGTGACCAACCTCGCTGTGGCCAGTGGCGCGTTCGCGCGCCAGCAGGCGGCCCTGTCGGGGGCGGTGGCTGAGCTTCCGCGGACGCTGAACCAGGGCTTCCGTACGCTCGGCGAGGTCGACGGGGCGCTGCCGTCGGTTCGCGCCCTCGCACGCGAGCTGACGCCCGCAGTCCGGACCTCGCCGGCCACGTTGGATGCGTCGATCCCGCTCGCGCGCGAGCTGCGCGGGATCATCGGCCAGAAGGAGCTGGGCGGAGTCGCCCGGTCGCTTTCCGTGGCCGCTCCGGCGCTCGCGCGTTTCGCCCGCGGCGGGATCGACCTCCAGGGTGAGCAGCGGCTGCTCGCATCGTGCCTCAACAACGTCTCGCTCCCGACGAGCGAGGCCACGGTGCCGGACTCGATCTTCCCGGCGACCGGTCCCGTCTACCAGGAGTTCGTCAAGTGGATGCCCGGACTGGCCGGCGGTGCGCGCAGCTTCGACGCGAACGCGATCTACTCGCGCTCGATCGCGTCGACCGCCAACTTCTCCTACCCGGTCGGGAAGCGCGTGTGGTTCAACACCCAGCCGCTGCGCGGCATCAACCCGGCGCCGGCGGACCTGCCCCCGCTGAGGCCTACCGTGCCGTGTGAAACCCAGGAGCCGCCCGACCTGGGGTCGCGTCCGCTTCCGCCTCCGCCCGGGATCAAGACCCAGCCCGACGCGCCCGGTGAGATCGCCGCGTTCGAGGCGGCAGTCCAGGAGGCACAGGGGCCGCTCAGGCGGATGGCGCGCGAGGCCGGGCTGTCGACGCAGGAGCCGCCGCGCCTGATGCGCCGAGACGAGCTCGACGAGGCCGCCCGCAACGCAAGGGGCGAGCGATGAAGCGAGCGATCAGAACGCACCTGCGCGACTTCATCGCGATCATCGGCATGTTCGTCCTTGCGATGGCGATCGGCATCTACATCGTCACCGAGCAGCGACTGCGGCTGCCTTGGGAGAGCGACCCGATCGCGCTGAAGGCCCAGTTCAGCACAGCCCAGGCGGTGATCCCGGGCCAGGGTCAGACCGTGCGCGTCGCGGGGGTAGAGATCGGCGACGTCACGGGCTCCGAGCTCGAGAACGGCAAGGCGGTTGTGACGATGGAGATCGACCCCGAGTACGAGGGGATGGTGCACGAGGACGCCACCGCGCTGTTGCGCCCGCGTACGGCGCTGAAGGACATGTTCGTGGAGCTCGACCCGGGTTCGCCGGACGCGGCTGAGGCGGACGGAGACTTCGTCGTGCCGATCTCCAGCACGCTGCCCGACGTCAACCCGGACGAGTTCCTGTCGGTGCTCGACACGGACACTCGCCAGTACCTGAAGCTCCTGCTCAAGGGAGCGGGCGACGGGCTCAAGGGACGGGGCGAGGACCTCCGCGCGGTGCTCAAGCGATTCGAGCCCACGCATCGCGACCTCGCCCGGGTGTCGTCCGAGACGGTCAAACGTCGCCGCGAGCTGCGCCGGCTCGTCACGTCGCTCAACCTCGTCTCGCGTGAGCTGGCCACCGAGGACGACACGCTGGCCCAGCTGGTGGACAGTGCCTCGCGGTCCTTCGGCACGCTCGCGGACCGGCAGGCGGAGGTCTCTGAGACCGTCCGCCGGCTTCCGGGGACGCTAGGGCAGGCAACCCGGACGCTCAGCAGGGTGGAGGGCATGGCGCGGGTGCTGGGGCCGGCGGCGACCGAGCTCAGGAGGGTGCCGCCCGCGCTGGTGCGCTCCAACCGCGAAGTGCGACCGTTCGCCTTGGAGGCGGTGCCGCTGCTGCGGAGCGACATCCGGCCGTTCGCCCGCGCCGCGCAGCCCGCCGTCGCGCAGCTGGCGCAGTCGGCACCCGACCTGGCGGAGTCGGAGCCCGGCCTCCGGCGCACGTTCGAGGTGCTCAACAGCCTCGGGAACATGGCCGGCCACAACCCGCGCGGACGCGAATCGGCCGACACGCCCGGCCGCGACGAGGGCTTCCTCTTCCATTCCGCCTGGGGCAACCATCAGCTCACCAGCTTCCTGTCGTGGGCAGACGCCCACGGCAGCGCACGCAAGCTGATCAACGGCGCCAAGTGCGCCGACTTCCGCCAGATCACGAGCGCCAACCCGCTTGCCGAGATCGGGCTCGGCCTGACCCCGGTGCTGAACGACCCGCGCCTGTGCGGAGGAGCCTTGCGATGAACAAGGAAGCACCCACTCCTCTGGCGCTCGCCGCGATCGTCATCTTCCCGCTCTCGTGCGTGGGGATGCTGCTGTTCCTCTGGCTCTCGTTCTCGGGCCCGTTGCCGCTGAAGCCGAGCAGCTACGAGTTCAAGGTCGCGCTGCCGGAGGCCACCAACCTGGTGCCATCCGGGGAGGTGCGCGTGGCCGGTGTGAAGGTCGGCACGGTCTCCGATGTCGAGGAAGATCCGGAGGGCAACGCCACGCTCGCCACGATCGAGTTGAAGCGCAAGTTCGCCCCGATCCGCCGCGACGCGCAATTCAGCCTGCGCCAGAAGAGCATCATCGGCGAGACCTACGTCGAGATGACGATCGGCACGAAGAAGGCGCCGCCACTCCCGGAGGACGGCGTGCTCCGAGGACCGCGGAACGTCCAGGAGGTGACCCAGGTTGACGAGATCCTGGACTCGTTCGATCCCTACACCCGCGGGGCGTTCCAAACCTGGCAGCAGGACCTGGGTGCCGGCATCGTCAACCGCGGGCTGGACTTAAACGATGCGCTCGGCAGCCTGCCGCGGTTCGTGGGCGCCGGCGGCGACCTGACCGAGCTGCTCGATGCCCAGTCCGCTGCCCTCAAGGGCGTCGTCAAGAACGGCGGACTGGTCTTCGACGCCCTCTCGCGCAACGATCGCCAGCTGCGCGCGCTGGTCGAGAATCAGAACACCGTCTTCAGCGCGATCCAGCGCGAGCGCCAGAGCTTCGCGGACATCTGGGAGATCCTGCCGACCTTCCTCGTCGAGTCGAGGATCACCCTGAGACGCCTTCAGACCTTCGCGCGGGACACCGACCCGCTGGTGGTGGACCTCGAGCCGGTCTTCAAGCGGCTGCGCCCGACCTTGATCGACCTCCGGACGCTCTCGCCTGACCTGCGGCGGCTGTTCTCCAACCTCGACCCCTACATCGACCTCACGCAGCGCTCGCTGCCCGCCACGCGCGAGATCATGGGGCGGCTGCGGCCGACGTTCGGGGCGCTGGCGCCGCTGCTTTCGGAGGTGAACCCGCTGCTTCAGTTCGTGGCCTTCAACCAGCACCAGGTCACCGACTTTCTGGCCCAGTTCTCCTCCGTCAACCAGGCGAAGGGCTTCCCCTCGGACGATCCGCGGTCGACCGGGCACGTGACGCGTCTGTTCTCGCCGACCGGACCCGAGTCGCAGGCGCTGTGGACGCGGCGACGGCCACAGAACCGTGGCAACGCCTACCTGCCGCCGCTGGCCTTCGCCGACCCCGCCGTCGGGCAGACGGGCATCCTCCCCTCCTGGGACTGCAACAACGCGGGTGGCAACAAGCCGGCGACCGAGACCGAGCCCGCGTGCCGCACGGCCGGGAGGATCACCTTCAAGGGCTCCACCCGGCAGTATCCGCACTTGGAGCGGATCGAGTACTTGCCTTAATCGAGAACGCATCCCAGGCTCTGTCCAATCGAGTGAGCAGTTGTGGTCGCTGTAGCGACCTCAAATCCTCACTCGACCGGTCGGCCGAGGTTTCGCTCCTACTCGGCCGCGGTAGACGCTGCGGCCGCCGGACAGGTACCTCGACAGCAGCCCCCGACCGGGCGTCCACGCGGGCCGCAGCCGCTTGCAAGCGCCGACGGATCAGGTTAGGTTCGCGCCGGAATCCGACTCCGGGAGGACTTGCTGTGGCATCGAGTGGAGCGCCGTCAGTCGAGAGCCTTGCTCTCTATCGCCGCGCGACCAACTACATCGCCGCGGCGATGATCTACCTGCAGGGCAACCACATGCTCGAGGAGCCGCTCAAGCCCGAGCACATCAAGCACCGGCTGCTCGGCCACTGGGGCACGGTCCCGGGCCTCAACCTCGTCTACGCCGGGCTCAACCGGCTGATCCTCGAGACCCAGGCGAGCATCCTGCTCGTCACCGGCCCCGGCCACGGCGCGCCCGCCAACCTCGCCAACCTCTGGATCGACGGCTGCCTCGAGGACGTCTACCCCGAGCTCAGCCGCGACCGACGCCGGGCTCGGCGAAGCTGATCCGCGACTTCTCCTGGCCCGGGCGGCTTCCCGAGCCACGTGGCGCCGATCGTGCCCGGCACGATCCACGAGGGCGGCGAGCTCGGCTACGCGCTCGCGACCGCGCTTCGGCGCCGCGCTCGACAACCCCGACCTGATCGTCGCCGCGATCATCGGCGACGGCGAGGCCGAGACCGGCCCGACCGCCGGCGCGTGGCACTCGCAACAAGTTCCTCGACCCGGGGACCTCGGGCGCGGTGCTCCCGATCCTGCACCTCAACGGCTACAAGATCGCCAACCCGACGATCTTCAAGTCGATGAGCGACGAGGAGCTGACCAAGCTCTTCGAGGGCTACGGCTGGCACCCGCTGATCGTCGAGGGCGACGACCTCGACGCCGAGCTGGCCGAGGCGCTCGACACCGCCTACGGCGAGATCCGCGAGCTGCAGGAGCAGGTGCGCGGCGGCGGCAAGCGGCCCGAGCGCCCGCGCTGGCCGATGATCGTGCTCAAGTCGCCCAAGGGCTGGACCGGCCCGAAGGAGGTCGACGGCGTCAAGGTCGAGGGCACGTCGAAGGCGCACCAGGTGCCGGCGATGAAGGCCAAGTCCGACCCCGGGCACCTGAAGATCCTCGAGGACTGGCTGCGCTCCTACGGGCCCGAGGAGCTGTTCGACGAGAACGGCGGCCCGATCCAGGAGATCCTCGCCGCCTGCCCGACCGGCGACCTGCGGATGGGCGCCAACCCGCACGTCAACGGCGGCAAGCTGCGCAAGGACCTCAAGCTGCCCGACCTGGCCGACGCACGCGCTCGACGTCTCCAACCCGGGCGAGACGAACGGCAGCGCGCTGATGGCAGCTCGGCGAGTGGTACGCGGACGTCTTCCGCCTCAACGACGACGAGGCGCAACTTCCGCATCATGTGCCCCGACGAGGTCGCGTCGAACCGCCTCGGCGCGGTGTTCGAGGCCACCGACCACGCGTGGGAGTGGCCGCTCGATCCCGAGATCGACACCGGCCACGCCCCCGACGGCCGGATCATGGAGGTGCTCTCCGAGCACAACTGCCAGGGCTGGCTGCAGGGCTACGTGCTCACCGGCCGCCACGGCGTCTTCCCCTGCTACGAGGCGTTCATCCCGATCGTCGACGGGATGGTCAACCAGTACTCGAAGTTCCTGAAGATGTCGAAGGAGGAGGCGCCCTGGCGCGAGCCGGTGGCGGGCCTCAACTACCTGCTCACCTCGGTCGGCTGGCGCCAGGACCACAACGGCTACTCGCACCAGATGCCGGGCTTCATCAACTCGATGCTCAACCGCAAGGAGGACACCGCGCGCGTGTACCTCCCGCCGGACGCGAACACGCTGCTGGCGACGATGGAGCAGCGTGCACCAGTCCACGCGCACGATCAACCTCGTGATCGCCTCCAAGCACCCGCTGCCGCAGTGGCTGTCGATCGACGAGGCGCGCGAGCACGTCGAGCAAGGGGCGCGACGCGTCTGGGAGTGGGCGAGCACCGAGATCGGCGAGCCGGACATCGTGCTCGCCGGGCTGCGGCACGATCCCCGACGATCGAGCTGCTGGCGGCCGCCGAGCTGCTGCGCAAGCACGTGCCGGACCTGACGCGTGCGCTTCGTCGGCGTGACCGACCTGTTCACGCTCGCGCGGCCCGAGGCGCACCCGCACGGGATGGACGAGGCGGCGTTCGCGGAGCTCTACACCGAGGACAAGCCGGTGATCTTCAACTTCCACGGCTACCCGTCGGCGATCCACCAGCTGATCCACCGCCGGCCCGGCGCAGGAGCGCTTCAGCGTCCGCGGCTACGCGGAGGAGGGGACGACGACGACGCCGTTCGAGCTGCTCGCGATGAACGGCGTCGACCGCTTCCAGCTCGCGATCGACGCGCTCCTGCGCGTCGACGTCGAGGCCTCGGAGGCCGTCCGCGGCATGTCCGGCGCGTTCGCGTCGCGCACGATCGCGGAGACCGAGGAGGCGATCACGGAGCTCACGAAGCAAGCGCGAGCGAGCTGCGCGCAGTACGTGGTCGAGGAGGGCAACGACCCGCCGGAGATCCTCGACTGGACCTGGCACCGGCCCGCCGCAGCGTCGGCGTCCTAGCGCGCGAGCCTGCGGCCCCTCGGCGCGGTGAACGCATGGCACGGAACGTCTACATCACCGCGATGGAGCCGCAGAGCGGCAAGTCGGTCGTCGCGCTCGGCCTCATGGAGCTGCTCTCCGCGCGCACGGAGCAGCGTCGGGTTCTTCCGGCCGCTCGTGGCTCGGACGGCGAGCGCGACCCGCAGATCGAGCTGATCCGGCGCCGCTACGGGCTCGACATCCGGCCCGAGGAGATGTACGCGCTGACCGACGTCGAGGCGCAGGCGCATGCTCGCCGCGGGCGACCGCGACGAGGTCGAGAAGCGCGTCGTCGAGCGCCTACCGCGACGCTCGAGCGGCGCTCGACGTCGTGGTCTGCGAGGGCACCGACTTCGCCGGCACGGCGCCCGGCGCTCGACTTCGACCTCAACGCGTCGCTCGCGAACGGGCTCGGCTGCCCGGTCCTGGCCGTGGTCGGTGGCGGACTCGCCGGACGCGGCGGAGGCTGCGGTCGGCGTGGCGCGCGAGTCGCTCGAGCAGAAGGGCTGCGAGCTGTTCGGCGTGGTCGTCAACCGCGTGCCGGCCGAGCGCGTGGAGGAGGTGCGCGAGCGCGCTGCGCGCAGCCGAGGGCGACGCCGCCGGTCTACGTGCTCGCCGAGCAGCCGGAGCTGGCGCGGCCGACCGTGGGCGAGGTGGCCGCGGCGCTCGGGCGCGCGAGCCGCTCGTCGGACGCCGAGGAGGGCTCGAGCGCGAGGTGGCGCGACGTGCGCGTCGCCGCGATGAGCGTCGAGCACTTCCTCGCCGACCTCGGTGACGGGACGCTCGTGATCGTGCCCGGCGACCGCGCCGACATCCTCGTGGCCAGCCTGGCCGCCGCCGGCGCCGCCGGCCTCCCCGCGGTGGCGGGCATCGTCCTGACCGGCGGCTACGAGCTCCGACCCCGCCGTCCGGAGCCTGCTCGAGCGGCGCCCCGTTCCCCGTGCTCGAGACCGACCTGCGCACCGACGACGCCGCGGCGGCGGTGCAACGCGGTCACGCCGGCGATCTCCGCCCGGAGCGAGCGCAAGGTCGCCACCGCGCTGTCGGCGCTTCGAGTCGGCGGTCGACGCCGTCGAGCTCCAGGAGCGGATCGCGCTCGAGCGCCCAGGCGGATCACGCCGATCATGTTCGAGTACGAGCTGATCGAGCGCGCGCGGTCCAACCGCCGCCACATCGTGCTGCCCGAGGGCGAGGACGAGCGCGTCCTGCGCGCCGCCGACATCCTGCTGCGCCGCGACGTGGTCGACCTCACGATCCTCGGCGATACCGACGAGGTGCGCGGCCGGGCGTCCGCGCTGGGCCTCGACCTCGACGCCGCCCGGCTCGTCGACCCGCGCTCATCGCCCGACCGGGAGCGCTTCGCCGCGATCTACCACGAGCTGCGCAAGCACAAGGGCGTGACCGAGGAGCTGGCGTTCGAGACGGTCGGCGACGTGACCTACTTCGGCACCTTGATGGTGCGCGAGGAGGAGGCCGACGGCATGGTCTCCGGCGCCGCGCACACGACCGGCGACACGATCCGGCCGGCGTTCGAGATCATCAAGGCGCGCCCGGCCGTGTCCGTGGTCTCGAGCGTCTTCCTCATGTGCCTGGCCGACCGCGTGCTCGTCTACGGCGACTGCGCGGTCAACCCCAAGCCCGATGTGGAGCAGCTGGCCGACATCGCGATCAGCTCGGCCGAGACGGCGGCCACGTTCGGCGTCGAGCCGCGGATCGCGATGCTGTCCTACTCGACCGGCGAGTCCGGCAAGGGAGAGGACGTGGACGCGGTGCGGGCCGCCACCGAGCTCGTGCGCGAGCGCCGCGCCGACCTCAAGGTCGAGGGCCCGATCCAGTACGACGCGGCCGTCGAGCCGGCCGTGGCCGCGAAGAAGCTCCCCGGCAGCGAGGTGGCCGGCCGGGCCACGGTGTTCGTCTTCCCCGACCTCGAGACCGGCAACATCGCGTACAAGGCGGTGCAGCGCTCGGCGGGCGCGGTGGCGATCGGCCCCGTGCTCCAGGGCCTGCGCAAGCCGGTGAACGACCTTAGCCGCGGCTGCATGGTCACCGACATCGTGAACACCGTCGTGATCACCGCGATCCAGGCCCAGGACGTGCGCGGGGAGTCGTCCCTGTTCCGGCCCCTGCTCTCGGGGGCGCCCGCGGAGGGAGCCGCGGCCGGGTGAGGGGCGGTAAGTTGACGCGTGCGGTTGGCATGAGACAGAATGCCGCGCCGCCTTCGGGAGGCTTGTGCCGACCGTGAACCGCGAGTGAGAGGACAGAGATGGCAGAGCAGGTACCGACGGAGGTAGACGAGTTCCTGAAGCGATGCAAGACGCTCACGCTGGCCACCAGCGGTGGCGCAGGCCCGTGGGCGGCGACCTTCACCTACGTCAACGACGGCCCGAACATCTACTTCTGGACCCGGCCCGGCTCCACGACGTCCGGACAGATAGACGAGAACCCCAGCGCGGCGTTCGCGATCGACGAGTACTCCACGGACTGGCGCCAGACCAAGGGGGTTCAGGGGCGCGGCAAGGTCACCGTGGTCCAGGGCGAGGGGATCGCCAAGGTGGCCGACCTGTTCGGCCAGAAGTACCCCGAGCTGCGCCCCGGGTCCACCAGCGCGGTCATGTTCTTCCACATCGATCCGGACGCGCTGGAGTACATCGACAACTCAAAGGGCGTCCAGGAGGGCGACGACTTCGGCGCCGAGTACCGGCGGCAATCGGTGCTCGACCTGCCCGCGATCGACGGCTGACGCGAGTGGCCGCCCGATGACAGCCCTCGAGCAGGCGCGCGCCCATCTCGAGGCGGGCGAGTTCGCTGCGGCGGGTGAGGCTGCCGCCGACGGGCTTCGCGAGGCGCCGGATGATCCCGACCTGCTGCGCGTAGCGGGCCGGGCCGGCGTCGAGACCGGCTCGCCCGACGCGGTCGACCAGCTGAGAAGCGTGACCGAGCTCGAGCCCGACTCAGCCGAGGCGTGGCAGCGACCTCGGCGACGCCCTCGCCACCGAGGGGCGCACCGACGAGGCCGACGAGGCGTTTCGCAAGGCGCTCGAGCTCGATCCCGACGACGAGGTGGCGATGACCCACCTCGGTCACACCTCATTCCAGGCCGGCGAGGACGACGTCGGCTTGAAGCTCCTTGAGCGGGCCGCGGAGCGGCTGGGCGGGACCTCGACCGCCGTGATCAGCCTCGTGGAGATGTACCGCGCGCTGGGGAAGAACGAGGAGGCGCTGGCCGCCGCCCGCAAGGCGAGCGATGCGGACCCCGAGGACTCGCTCCACGCCCTCGACGTGGCCGAGTTGAGCCTGCTAACCGGCGAGCTCGACGACGCAGCCGAGGCGTTCGCGCACCTGCGCGACACCCTGGACGTCCCCGAGGAGGAGGTCTGCGCGCTTCACGGGATGATCCTGGTCGAGCTCGTGCGCGGCGACCACGAGCGCGCGCTCGCATACGCGCGTGAGGCGATCGCGATCGACCCAGTCGGTCGGACCGCAGGCGTGGTCGCTCACCTGGAGGTCGAGACGGGCGCCGATCCGACGACGGACGGGCCGCGCGACGCATCGGCGGCCGTGATCGCGGCGCAGGGCGTCCGCCCACGCGGGAGGAGGTCGAGCCGGCCTCCGCGCCTCGCTCGCGGAGCTGCGGCAGACCCACGCCGCTGACAGCCGCCCGCTGGAGGGCGAGCTCCTTGGCTGAGGTGGCCGCACCGAGCCGCGCGGCCTCCGCCGAGTGGCGCCGCTGCCCGTCCTGCGAGGCGTTCGTCTACCACAAGCGCCTCAAGCGCAACCTCCACGTCTGCCCCGAGTGCAACCACCACTTCCGGCTGCGGCTGCGGCTGCGGCTCGAGCTGCTGCTCGACGAGGGCAGCTTCGAGGAGCTGAGCGGCGACCTCGAGCCGATCGACGCGCTCTCGTTCGTCGACTCCAAGCCCTACCCGGAGCGGATCGCGGCGGCGCAGAACAAGACCGGAGCCAAGTCCGGGGCGCGTGTACGGCACGGGCACGATCGACGAGCACCCGCTGGTCGTCGGCCGGCATCGACTTCGACTTCATCGGCGGCAGCATGGGCGGCGCCGTCGGCGAGGCGATCACCCGCGCCGCCGAGCTGGCGCTCGAGACGCGCACCCCGCTGCTCGTGATCTCCGCCTCCGGCGGCGCGCGCATGCAGGAGGGCTGCGTCTCGCTGATGCAGATGGCCAAGACGAGCCAGGCGATCGGCCGGCTGTACGAGGAGGGCATCCTCTACATCTCGCTGCTCACCGACCCGACCTACGGCGGCGTGAGCGCGTCGTTCGCCACGCTCGGCGACGTGCTGATCGCCGAGCCCGACGCCCACATCGGGTTCGCCGGCCCGACGGTGATCGAGCAGACGATCCGCCAGACGCTGCCCGACGGCTTCCAGACCGCCGGCTTCCTGATGGAGCACGGGATGCTCGACCTGGTCGAGACGCGCGAGAACCTCCGCCGCACGATCCGCAACCTGCTCGAGCTCCACGCGCGGGCCGAGGCGCGCGCGCTGCCGAGAGCGATCGCGCGCCGCGCGGCTGCCCGAGACCGAGGGCGCCGAGCCGGTCGCGGACCCGGACGCGCTCGACCGCGCGACCCGCTGGGACGTCGTCCAGCTCGCGCGCGAGCTCGAGCGCCCGCACACGCTCGACTACGTCGGCTGCGTGTTCGACGACTTCCTCGAGCTGCACGGCGACCGCCTGTTCGAGGAGGACTCCGCGATCGTCGGCGGGCTGGCGCGGCTCGGCGAGCTCGCGGTGATGCTGATCGGCCACCAGAAGGGCAGCACCACCGGCGAGATGATGGAGCGCAACTTCGGCATGCCCGAGCCCGAGGGCTACCGCAAGGGCATGCGGCTGATGCGCTACGCGGCCAAGTTCGGCATGCCGATCGTGACGCTCGTCGACACCGCCGGGCGCCTATCCCGGGCCTGGGCGCCGAGGAGCGCGGCCAGTCGAACGCGATCGCCGAGTCGATCATGCTGATGTCGCGGCTGCCGGTGCCCACCGTCACGGTCGTGACCGGCGAGGGCGGCTGCGGCGGCGCGCTGGCGCTGGCGGCGACCGACCGCGTGCTGATGCTCGAGAACTCCTACTACTCGGTGATCAGCCCCGAGGGCTGCGCCACGATCCTGTTCAAGGACGCCGCCGCCGCGCCGCGCGCGGCGGCCGCGCTGCGCATCACCGCCCCCGACCTGCTGCGCCTCGGGGTGATGGACGCGGTCGTCCCCGAGCCCGAGGGCGGCGCGCACACCGACCCCGCCACCGCGGCGGCGAACCTCAAGACGGCGCTGGTCGAGAGCCTGCGCGAGCTGCTGGCCGGTCGCCCGACGAGCTGCTCGAGCAGCGCTACGACCGCTTCCGGAAGTTCGGCGCGCCGGGCCGCCAGCCGGTACTTCCGCCGATCCGAGGAGAGCAAATGAGCGACGACGAACCGCGAGCACACCGAGCCAGGAGCTGCTCGAGTCCGTCTGGGCCGAGGCCCGCGACCTCGTGCAGAAGCTCGAGGGCAGCACCGTCCAGCGCTTCGCCGTCGAGGCCGGCGACTACAAGATCGAGATCGAGCGCGGGGCGCCGGCGCCGGCGGGCGCCGCGCCGGCGGCGGTCGGAGACGTGCCGGCTCCACCGGGCCCGGTCGCGCCGGGCGCCGGGCCCGGGCATGGGCGTCTCGCCCGAGCGCGCGCGGGGCGTCCGGCGTGTTCACGCTCGGCGACGCCCCGCCGGACAACCGCATCCCGGTGCTCGCGCCGCTCGTGGGCACCTTCTACGAGGCCGCCCAGCCCGGGGCGAAGCCGTTCGTGGAGGTCGGCGACGTCGTCGAGGCCGGGCCAGACGGTCTGCATCGTCGAGGCGATGAAGCTGATGAACGAGGTCGCCGCCGGCGAGGGCGGCAAGGTCGCCGAGATCCTCGTCGAGAACGGCGAGCCGGTCGAGTTCGAGCAGGTGCTCATGTACCTCGAGCCGGCCGAGGACTGACCGCGGCCGTGTTCGAGAAGGTCCTGATCGCCAACCGCGGCGAGATCGCCCTGCGCGTGGCGCGCGCCTGCCGCGAGCTGGGCGTGAAGTCGGTGGCGGTCTACTCGACCGCCGACGCCGAGTCCGCGGTCGTCAGGTTCGCCGACGAGGCCGTGTGCATCGGCCCGCCGCCGCCCGGCAAGAGCTACCTGCACATCCCGAACATCATCGGCGCCGCGCAGAAGACCGGCGCCCAGGCGATCCACCCCGGCTACGGCTTCCTCTCCGAGGACCCGTTCTTCGCCGAGATCTGCGCCGACAACGACATCACGTTCATCGGCCCCAAGCCCGACGTGATGGAGAAGGTGGGCGACAAGGCGATCGCCCGCGACCTGATGCAGAAGGCGGGCCTGCCGCTGCTGCCCGGGCACCATCGAGCCGGTCGGGCACCGTCGACGAGGCGCAGGAGATCGCCGACGAGATCGGCTACCCGGTGATCATCAAGGCGGTCGCCGGCGGCGGCGGGCGCGGCATGAACGTGGTCCACAAGAGCGAGGACCTGGCGCGCCTGTACCAGACCACGCGCGCCACCGCCCAGGCCATCTTCAAGGACAGCGCCGTCTACATCGAGCGCTACCTCGAGGTCGCCGCGCCACACCGAGGTCCAGCTCGTCTGCGACGGCCACGGCAACGGCGTCTACTTCTTCGAGCGCGACTGCTCGGTGCAGCGCCGCCACCAGAAGCTGATCGAGGAGGCGCCCTCGATCCACCTGACCGACGAGCAGCGCCGCGACATCGGCGAGCGCGCCGTCGCGGGCGCGCTGTCGGTCGGCTACACCGGCGCCGGGACGATGGAGTTCCTGCTCGACCACGACGGCAACCTCAGCTTCATGGAGATGAACGCGCGCATCCAGGTCGAGCACCCGGTCAGCGAGATGATCACGAGCTTCGACCTGATCCAGGAGCAGATCCGCGTGGCGGCCGGCGAGCCGCTGTCGGTGACCCAGGACGACGTGCTGCTCCGCGGCCACGCGATCGAGTGCCGGATCAACGCCGAGGACCCGGACCGCGACTTCGCGCCCGCCGCCGGCCGGCTCGACGTCTACGTGCCGCCGGGCGGGCCCGGGACGCGCGTCGACTCGCACTGCTACCCGGGCTGGCACGATCGCGCCGTTCTACGACTCGCTGATCGCGAAGCTGATCGTCTGGGCGCCCAGCCGCGACGAGGCGATCGAGCGCATGGACCGGGCGCTGTCGGAGTTCCAGATCGAGGGGCGCGGCGTCAAGACCACGATCCCGTTCCACCGCCGCGTGCTGGCCAACGAGCAGTTCCGCTCGGGCGACGTGACGACGGACTTCCTGGAGCACTTCCTGGCGGACGGGGTCGCCGCGCCGGCGTCTGCCGTTTGAAGCTGCCTTTCCGAGCTCTCGGTCGCGGCGAAGTGCGTTTCGGCGGTGTTCTGGACGAGCTCGCGCCGACGAATTCCGGCGCGGCGGCAGCCGGTGTGGTAGACACGTCCGAAAGGCCCCGCGGGAAATGGAGTCGCAATGGCTGAGCAATTTCTGAAGGTGACGGACGGTAACGCTTCCGGAGCTGAGATCCCGCTCGTCGACGGCCTACTGATCGGCCGCGAAGTGGAGGGTGAGGGCTCGCTGCACGGCGACTCGGAACTTTCGCGAGAGCATGCGCGGATCACGAGCGCAGACGACGGCAGCTTCGTGATCGAGGACCTGGAGTCCACCAACGGCACCTTCGTCAATGGCAGCCGCATCAAGGAAGCCACACCGCTTCGCCCCGGCGACACGATCGCGGTCGGGAAGACCACGCTCAACGTCTCCGGGACGATTGTCCAAGGCATCCAGCCCACGCGGGTGGCTGGGGACGTCATCAAGCCTCCGGTCGAGAGCACCCGGGTCGTGCCGCGACCGGCGCAGGCCGAGCCGCCGGGCGCTCCGGCCGGCGGCACGCCCGGCGCTGGCGGTCCACCGGGTGGTGGCGGTCCACCGGGTGGTGGCGGTCCACCGGGTGGTGGCGGTCCACCGGGTGGTGGCGGTCCACCGGGTGGTGGCGGTCCACCGGGTGGTGCGCGGTGGGCGGTCCACCGGGTGGTGGCGGTCCACCGGGTGGTGGCGGTCCACCGGGTGGGGGAGGTCCTCCACCGGGCGCCCCGCCGATGGCCTCAGCGCCGCCGCCCGGCGTGGGAGGCCCGCCGCCAGCCGCGCCGCCGCCGGCCGCGCCGCCGCCTGCCGCTTCACCTCCGGCCGCGGGCGGTCCGCCACCGGGCACTGCGGGAGCGCCGGCCGCGCGAGGCCCTCAACCGGCCGCCGCCGGGCGACCGCCGGGAGCGGGCGCTCCCGGGGGCGGACCCCCCGGCGCCGGAGGGATGCCGGCCGCGGCCGCGGCTCGGGTGCGGAAGATGGCGATCCTCGCCCTGCTCCTCGGATTGATCCTGGGCTTTGCGATCGGCGCGGCGATCTTCAACCTCCTCTGACTAGGAATCCGACCCGACCGGAGTTGCGAATGGACGCGAGATGGAACGAGTTCAGTGCCGTCTGTCAGCAGGCGCTGGCAGACCTCGTCGAGGGCCGGCCTGAGGGGTTCAAGGGCCTATTCTCTCGCCGGGACGACGTGGTGATCATGGGGGCCCACGGCGGCGTGGAGGTGGGCTGGGACGAGGTCAGCAAGGGGATCGACTGGGCGTCCCGGGTGATTGCCGGGAGCGACCGGACCGTCGAGAACATCATCACCACCGTCGGCGGCGAGCTCGCCCTCACCGTGGACCTCGAGCACATGGTCAAGCGGATTGGCGATCAGGTGCGCCCCTGGACCGTCCGCTGCACGCAGGTATACCGCCTCGAGGATGGGGAATGGAAGATCATCCTTCGGCACGGCGACGAGCTCCTGCCTGAGGAGCAGCGCAAGGGCCCGCCTGGTGGTGGTCCGCCGGGTGGTGGTCCGCCGGGTGGTGGTCCGCCGGGTGGTCCGCCTGGTGGTGGTCCGCCTGGTGGTGGTCCGCCTGGTGGTGGTCCGCCTGGTGGTGGTCCGCCTGGTGGTGGTCCGCCGGGAGGCCCGCCTAGTGGTGGCCCACCGGGATCTTCGGCCCCGGGCGCGGCTGGCTGAGCCTCCGCGCTATTTCGTGCCCCGCTCGGCACTGCGCATGCCGCGGCTGGCGAAGATGAAGAAGAGGACGACGAGCCCGCCGGCGCACGCGAACGCAGTGCCGACTCTGACCGGGTCGCCGGCGAGGAAGCCTCGCCCGGCCTCCATCGGAGGGGTGATCGGGTTCAGGCCTGAGGCTGTCTTGAGCCAGCCGCTCAGGTCCTCCCGCGGGGTGAAGACCGGGGTGAGGAAGATGAGCATGAACACCGGGATGAGCACGAGCATCCCCGCTTGCCGGGACTGCAGGCGGAGCGCGATCCCGGTCCCGTACAGGGTCGCCGCCAGGTTCAGGAGCAGCGCGAGCGCGAACAGCGCCGCCATGTCCAGCGCGCCGCCGCGCACGTCCATGCCGGTGGCGAGCACGATGCCCGTGATGACCGCGATGGTGAGCAGAGCGCGGCCAATCGCGAGGATGAGGTAGCCGGCGATGATCGCCATCCGCCGGGGCGCGGCCGACATGAGCCGGCGTCCCAGACCGGTCTCGAAATCCCCCGCGATGTCGAACGCCGCGAAGACGCCGACGAACATCGCCGCCATGTAGAGGATGAACACGAACACGAACGCCGTGTAGTCGTAGTACTCGAAGCTCTTGTTGTTCTCGATCCCCGACAGCGCACCGGCGAAGGCGGCGAAGAAGAACAGCGGCGCCAACATGGGCGACAGCGTCTTCGGGGGGCTCTTCACCAGGCCGCGCGCGCCTCGGGAGGCAACTCCCAGCGCGACGGAGACCGAGCGACTGGCGCTCATCCCCTGACGACCCTCCGGCGCAGGGCCGCAGCGGAGCCGAGCACCGCCATCATCAGGAGGATCACGGAAATCCCGCAGCCGAGCGCCAGCGCCTCTGCGTCCCAGCCCGTGATGAACAGGCTGCGCGGTGCCTCGATCAGGTAGCTGATCGGGTTGTAGGTGGCGATCGTCTTGAACCACTCCGTGGTCATGAGGTTCCGCGGCATCGACATCGAGGACATGAAGACGAGACCCAGGATGAGCGAGAACAAGGAGTGGACCGCCTCCTCGCCACCGGATCGCAGGGCGATGAACTGTCCGATCGCGCCGAAGGCGAGGACCGTCAGCAGTACAACCCCGATCACGGCGACGCCGCCGGCGGCGCCGGCCTCCACGTGGGCGCCGGCGGCCAGACCCACCCCGAGCACCAGTCCGATCTGCATCGTGCCGAGCACCGCCACTCCGGCCAGACCCGCCGCGACCAGGGCCGCCCCGCGGGTCGGGGTCAGGGCGATGCGGTTGAGAAAGCCCGTCTCGACGTCCTGCCCCAACGCGATCCCGGCAATACTGTTGGCGCCCATCGCGGCCTGGATCATCATCGCGCCGAGCACGAACGTGACGTAGGAGTCGGTGGGAAAGCCCGGGATCTCGGTGACCTGCTTGGAAGCGCCGGTCAGGACCGCGAGCATGAACAGCGGGAAGACCAGGTTCGGTATCAGGATCGCCGGCTGGCGGATCGTGCGGGAGATCGAGCGCTTCGCGAGCGTTCCGACCTGCACGCCCAGGGAGGGCGTCACGCGCCGGCGGCCGGGCCGGGGACGGCCGGCACCCCGGCGGTGCTGAGCTGGTCGAGAACGCCTTCCTCCGGCGCCTCGGCATCCTCGCCGGCGCCTTCGATCGAGCGGCCCGTCTTCGCCAGGAAGACGTCGTCCAGCGTCGGGGCGTGAAGCTCTACGCCGGCTATCCGGAGACTTTGGGCGTCCAGCGCGCGGATCACGTCGGCGAGGTCGTCCACGCCGGGCCGCAGCCGGACGGCCACGCCTTTGTGCGCGGAGTTCGAGAGCTCGCCGAAGCGGCCGAGGACCTCGCTGATCGCCCCCCACTCGTCGCCGTTCAAGGGTACGACCTCAACGGTTGGCCGGCCGATCTCCGCCTTCAGGCGCTCCGGGGTGTCCTCGGCCACGATCTCCCCGTGGTCGATGATCCCGACACGGTCGGCCATGAGGTCGGCCTCCTCCAGGTACTGGGTGGTGAGGAAGACCGTGGTTCCCTCCTCCTTCACGAGCGTCGCGACCTCCTCCCACAGCGTAGTGCGATTGGGGGGATCGAGGCCGGTCGTCGGCTCGTCGAGAAAGAGTACGCGCGGTCGGTGGACGAGCGCCAGCGCGAGGTCGAGCCGGCGCTTCATTCCGCCCGAGTACCCGCTGACGCGGCGGTCGGCGGCGTCGGTCAGCCCGACGCGCTCGATCAGCTCCGCCGCTCGCTGCTTGCGCTGCGACTTCGGTAGTCCCTGGAGAGCGGTCTGGAGGGCCATGTGCTCCCAGGCGTTGAGCTGCTCGTCCAGCGCCGCAGCCTGCAGGGCCACGCCGATCGCGGACCGGACCTTCGGTCCTTCCTTGACGATGTCGAAGCCGGCGATGCGGGCCGTGCCGGAGGTGGGAGGCTGCAGCGTCACGAGCATCTCCACCATGGTGGACTTGCCGGCGCCGTTCGGCCCCAGGAAGCCGTAGATCTCCCCGGGATTGACATACAGGCTGACCCCGTCGACGGCGCGATAGTCGCCGTACTGCTTTACGAGGCCCTCGACGACGATGTCGTTCGACTGCGTTCCGGGCGCCGCCGCCGGGGCGGCGACGGGGGCGGGAGGGGGCGCCACGACAGCCTGGCCGGGCACGCGGATCTCGATGATCGTGTCTCCGATCTCGACCCGGTCACCCGTGTTGAGCGACACGGCCTGCACGAGGCGATGGCCGTTCACGATCGTCCCGTTGGTCGAGCCCAGGTCCTGGACGGTCAGTCCCACCCCGGCGGGCGAGAAGCTGGCGTGTCTGCGCGAGACGTCGGGATCCTGATCGAGCACGATGTCGGCGGCGCCGGGATCGCGGCCGACGACGATCTGCTCGCCCAGGGGCTCTTCGGTCCCCGCTCGCTGTCCCGCCACGAAGACGAGCACCGGCAGCATCGGGATCTGCCTCGCGCGGGTGACCTGGACCGGGGGGGCGACCTGGACCGGGGGGGCGACGGCCTCGGTCGGCGGCGGCGCGGGCGCCAGCCCGCGTACCTCCAGCAGCGTGCCCCCGAGGCGGACCTGGTCCCCGGCACGAAGCTGGTGTGAGCCGGTCACGCGCTGCCCGTTCACGAAGGTGCCGTTGCTCGAGCCGAGGTCCTCGACGGCGATCCCACCGTCGACGAGAACGAACGAGGCGTGCCTGGTCGAGACCTCGAGGTCCCCGACGACCACGTCCAGATCCGGGTCACGCCCAACCAGGATCCGCCCGGTGACCGGAAACTCTCGCCCTGCGTCTTGGCCCTCGAGGATGGCCAGTGTCACCTCAGGCACGGCGCGATCGTAATTGAACGCACCTGCCAATGGAAGGCCACGTGCGAGCGTCCCCGCTGGTCCACGGTTCGTTCCCTGCTCGGCGGTGTTGCGCGCGGGGAACAACCTCGGCTAAGGTCACCCGACATCGGCGAGCGCGATCGCAGAATGCCTTCAGTTCCACCTGGCCCGGGCCCCTCCCGCGTTCTGAACACGTGGCGGTTCCAGACGCGGCCGGTCGAGCTGCTGGAAGACGCCCGCCGGCGCTTCGGCCACGTGTGGATGCTTCGCCTGGTCGGGCACACGGACTTCGTGGTCGTCTCCGACCCGAAGCTGATCGAGGAGGTGTTCACCGCCGATCCGACGGTGCTGCACACCGGCTCCGGCACCGGCAAGCCGGTCATGGGCCCGCGATCCACGATCATCGTCAACGAGCGCGAGCACGAAGAGATGCGCGCGATGCTGAATCCGCTCTTCCGCGGCGAGAGCATCTGGCTCTACAACGCCCTCACCGCGAGCATCGCCGACGAGGAGCTCGACCGCTGGCCGTTGCACGAGCCGCAATCACTGATGCCGCTGATGCAGGCAATCACCCTCAGGGTGATCATGAGCGCGATATTCGGGGTGACTGAGTCCGACCGCCAAGAGGCCCTGGCCGAACGGATCGAGACGCTGATCGCCTGGGGCAGCGGGCCCGCCCGGATGTCGAAGATGCACCGCAGTCAGAGGATGGGCAAGCCGCCGCCCAAGTCGCTCGCGAAGGCCCGCGACCCCCTGGACGAGATGGTGTACGAGGTGATCGAACGGGCGCGCCAGGACCCGAACCTCGAGCAGCGCAACGACATCCTCGCGCTGCTGATCCAGGCCCGGTACAAGGACGGCAGCCCGTTGTCGGACCAAGAGCTTCGGGATCATCTGGTAACGCTGCTGATCCAGGGCCACTCCTCGACCGCGGATGCTCTCTCCTGGGCTCTGGAGCGGCTGATGCGCACCCCGGAGGCCCACGAGCGGCTGCGGGAAGAGGTGCAGGGTGACGCCGAGGAGTACCTCGACGCGGTCACGAAGGAGACGCTTCGCATTCGCCCGCCGCTAGGGATGTGCACGCGCCTCGTGAACAAGCCGTTCAAGCTCGGCGAGTACGACCTCGAGCCCGGAACGCTGATCGCACCCAACATCTACCTCGTCCACCACGATGAGGACATCTATCCCGAGCCGGAGCGCTTCCGGCCGGAGCGCTTCCTGGAGGCCCAGCCAGGCAGGTACACGTGGATTCCCTTCGGCGGCGGATACCGCGCGTGCCTCGGCGGATTCTTCGCGACCGCCGAGATCAAAATCGTCCTGCGCACGCTGCTGCGACGGGCTCGCTTCGAGCCAGTAGATCCAGCGGACGAGCATGTTCGCCTACGTCGAGTCGGGATGAGCCCGAAGGAAGGCGCCCAGGCAAGGCTCGTGGAGCGCGTACCCGCCACCGGCGTCGCCGCCTCCTGATCGGCTCGGACGTACAGGGTTAGCCGTGGCGACCGAGAGAGACGCAAGAGCGCTGATCGTAGGTGGGGGCATCGCCGGCCTCACCGCGGGAATCGCGATGCGCAAGTACGGAATCGACTCGCTCGTCTTCGAGCAAGCCGACGACCTGCACAAGACACAACTCGGGTCGGGGCTCTCGCTCGGGTACAACGTCGGGCGGGCCTTCAGGCACCTCGATCTCCTGGACGAGATGATGGAGGTTTCCGCGCCGATCTCGCACTTCGAGTTCTACAACGCGAAGGGCAGGCACCTGGGTTCGACGCCGGAGATGAAGGGCGAGATCCTGAGCGGCGTCATCCGGCCGGTCTTCCACCAGTTCCTGGTGGACACCCTCGGCGTCGAAGGAGTGCAGCTTGGCTCCAAGCTCGAGCGCTTCGAGCAGGACGGCGACGGGGTGACGGCGCACTTCGCGGATGGCCGGACGGCCCGCGGCGACGTGCTGATTGGCGCGGATGGACTGCACTCCACGGTACGGGCGCAGGTGCTGGGCGAGTCCGAGCCCCGGTACGCCGGCTACGCGACACGCCGGGGAGTGGTGGAGAGTGACACCGCCAAGGACGGCGTCATGCTCACGATCCTCGGACGCGGCCAGCGCTTCAAGGCCTACCCGGTGGGCAAGTGGTACGTCTACTGGACGGCCTCAACGAACGAGCCAGCCGGTGGAAAGGAGACGCCGGACGTCATCAGGCGGACCGTCCGCGAGCGCTTTGAGGGCTGGCCCGATCCGGTAGAGGCCCTCGTGGACGCCACCCCCGACGACAAGATGTTCTTCGGCGACACGTACGACCGCGACCCGGTCGAGCGCTGGGGTGAGGGCCGGGTGACCCTGCTCGGGGACTCCGCCCACCCGATGACCTGGAACCGAGGCCAGGGGGCGAGTCAGGGCATCGAGGGGGCCGTGCTCTTGGCCAAGAAGCTCGCGCAGGCCGGCGACGACCCCGAGTCCGCGCTGCGCGCGTGGGAGGCCGAGCGGATCCCCAACGCGAACAAGGTCGTTCGCTCAGCCCGCAAGGTCGGCCGGACCGAGCAGGCGGAGAAGGCGCCGCTGTGCTTCATGCGCAATCGCATGATGAAGCTGGTCACGACCCGGCCCTTCTTCAAGTTCGCGAACAAGGACCAGTGGGTCGAGTTCTGAGGCTCGGGTCAGGCCGAACGCGACGTCGTAGGCGTCGGCCAGCTCATTCGCCGCGCCTTCAGCCGAGTGCGGGCCCCCTGCCGACGTCCACTCGTCATGCAGGCGGCCGCCCAGCCGCCCCATCCATTCGCAGCTGGACTAGGATCGGCGGCACATGGCGCGGACTCACGATACCTCCGCGCTGATCGTCGGCGGAGGGATCGCCGGACTCACCGCTGCGATCGCGCTGCGTCATCACGGGATCGACTGCCTGGCGTTCGAGCGGGCGGACGACTTGCGCAGGATGCAGGCCGGGTCGGGCCTGCGGCTCGGCTACAACGTCGGGCGCGCCTTCACATACCTCGGCCTGGTCGACGAGCTCAAGCAAATAGCGGCGCCGCTCGAGGGCGTTCGGTTCGAGACCGAGGGCGGAAAGCACCTCGGCACCACCATCCACCTAGAGGGGGAGACGCACCTCGGCATCAGGCGGCCGCCGCTCCACGAGTTCCTGCTGGACACCCTCGGCGCGGACGTGCTGCAGGCGGGAGCCGAGTTCGTTCGCTTCGAGCAGGAAGACGGCGGCGTGACCGCGCACTTCGCCGACGGGCGCACCGCGAGCGGGGAGCTGCTGATCGGGGCCGACGGGCTGGAGTCGACGGTCCGAGCTCAGCTGCACGGCGAGTCGGAGCTGCGCTACGCCGGATACTGCGCGCGGCGCGGAGTGCTGGAGACCGAAGCCGCCAAGGAGGGCGTGATGCGGGTGATCCTCGGGACCGGCGAGCGCTTCTCGTACTTCCCGGTTGGTGGATCGTGGGTGTACTGGAGCGCGTCCACGAACGGCCCGCCGGGCGGCAAGGAGGCTCCCGACGTACTCAAGCGGACGGTCCTCGAGCGGTTCGCGGGCTGGCCCGATCCCGTCCGGAGCTTCGTGGAGGCCACCGACGACGCGAACACCTTCCTGGCCGACACCTACGACCGGGACCCCCTCGAGCGCTGGGGCGAGGGCCGGGTCACGCTGCTCGGTGACTCCGCCCACCCAATGACCTGGGACAGGGGCCAGGGCGCATGCCAGGCCATCGAGGGGGCCGTTCTACTCGGGAAGGAGCTCTCGCAGGGCGACGACCGTGAGGCGGCGCTCAGGGCGTGGGAGGCGCAGCGCATCCCGCGAACGAAGAAGATCGTTCTCGGCTCCCGCAGGATGGGCAAGCTGTGCCAATCCGAGAAGCCGGCCGTGCGCGTGATCCGCAACGGGGCGATGAGGATCCTGACCGGGCCCGGCGCCAAGCTGGAGAGCGCGAACCTACTGGTCGACTACTGACGCACGGGCGGTCCTCGCCCGCAGAGCGGCGCGCTAGTACTCCACCAACAGGTCCCGCGTACCGCGCTTGGCGCCTGCCTCGGAGGTCATCAGCTTCAGCATCACGCGTTCGCGGTACACGCGCGCCAGCGGACTGGCGGCCTGCTGCAGCCTGCCGATCTGGCGCGAGTAGCGCACGAGCTTCGTGGTGCGCGGGATGCGCTTCGCCTCCCAGGCACGCAGCGCCCCCTGTGGATCGTCGCTGCGCGACAGCACCTTGGCGAGGAACACCGCATCCTCGATCGCCTGGCCCGCTCCCTGCCCCCGGTCCCACGTCATCGGGTGGGCGGCGTCGCCGAGCAGCGTCACCCGGCCCTCGCCCCACCGCTGGACCGGGTTGCGGTCATAGGTGTCGGCGAGGAACGTGCTCGACTGGTCGGTCGCTGCCACAAGGGCCTCGACTGGCTCCGGCCAGCCGCGAAACCGCTCGAGAACGGTGCGCTTGATTGTCGCCCCGTCCTCCTTGCTGCCGGCCGGCTCTCTCGTGGACGCCGTCCAGTACATGTACCAGCGCCCGACGGGGTAGAAGAGAAATCGCAAGCCGGGCCCGAGGACGATCCCGAACAGGCCTTCCGTGGCGAAGTCGGTCTCCACGACCCCTCGCCTGGTGCAGTAACCGGCGTAACGCAGCTCGGACTCTCCCAGCAGCTGGCGCCGTACGGTGGAATACAGGCCGTCCGCCCCAACCAGGACGGACCCACGGGCATGGCGCCCGTCGGCGAAGTGCGCCGTGACCCCATCGGCGTCCTGCTCGAAACGACTCAGCGTGGCGCCGAGCCGGATGGACTCCTGACCGATGGTCTCGGTCAAGAAGCGGTGAAAGGCCGGCCGAATGACGCCGACGGCCAGCTCGCCGTCCTCGGCCAGCGGCAGGCTGCCGAGGTGCTGCCCGGTGTGATTGCGGTAGTTCAGGCGCCGCATCGGCGCGCCCAGCTGCTCCAGCTCGCCGCGCAAGCCCAGATGCTTGAAGGCCCGTCCGACGTTGACCCCGAGCGACAGCCCCGATCCGACCTGCGTCTTGCGCAGGTCGTCGGCCTGCTCGCAGACGAGCGAGTCGATCCCGTAGTGGCGCAGGGCGATCGCCGTCGTCAGGCCGCCGATCCCGCCCCCGATGATCAGGACCGTCGTGTCGTGGTCGCGAGCCAACGGCGCGATTCTATTCGGCTGGGTCCGGGTGCGGAGAAGTGCCGGCGGGCCTCCTCCGCGCTCCTTGCACGTCAGACGGGAAGCCGGTTATCGTGGTCGCCGCTCGTCGGAGCGCGTGTACATGCCACCCAGTCTCCCTCCAGGCCCAGGTCCTTCCCGCGCTCTGAACATGGTCAAGTGGATGGCCAGGCCCGCTCAGCTGCTCGAGGCGTCACGCGAGCAGTACGGCGACATCTGGACGCTGCGGCTGCTCGGCAAGACGACCTTCGTGTTCGTATCGGACCCCGCGCTGATCGAGCAGTTCTTCACCGCCGACCCGGACGTGCTGCGTGCCGGCGCCGCGCATCAGCGCATCGGCACCGCCCTGCTCGGCGAGCGTTCGCTGCTGCTGCTCGACGAGCCCGAGCACATGGAGGTGAAGGATCTGCTCATGCCACCGTTCAAGAGCGACCACGTGCAGCGCTACCGCGAGGGGATCGAGCGGGTGGTGCTCGAGGAGATAGCGAGCTGGCCGCTTTACGAGCCGCTGTCGATGCTGCCGCGGATGCAGCGGGTCGCGCTCAACACGATCATGACGACCACCTTCGGCGGCACGGAGGGCGAGGAGCTGGAAAACCTGCGGGATCGAGTTCGCGACCTGCTGGCGTGGGCGGAGGATCCAACGCACATGGGCCATCTACACCTGGCGCACCGCTTCGAGCGGTTGTATCCCAAGGGGTTCATAAGGGTTCGCGATGCGCTCGACGACGCGCTCTTCGATGTGATCGGTCGCTATCGCAAGGACCCGAGCCTCGAGCGGCGTGACGACGTGCTCGCGGTGATGATGCGGGCGCGCCGGGTGGACGGCGGCGCGCTGACGGACAAGCAGCTGCGCGATCAGCTCGTGACCCTGATGATGCAGGGCCACACCTCCACAGCCACCGCCCTCGCGTGGGCGCTGGAACGGCTCACGCGGCACCCCGAGGTGCTCGAGCGGCTGCGGGAGGAGGAGCGGGCCGGCGACGACGACGGCGCCTACCTCGATGCGGTCGTGAAAGAGTCCCTTCGTTCCCGACCACCGCTGCCGATCGCGGGCGCCCGCGAGACGAGCCGGTCGTACACCCTCGGCGCGTATGAGATTCCGCCGCACACGCTCGTCGCGGCCTGTATCTGGCTTCTGCACCAGCATCCCGAGCTGTACCCGGCGCCCGACCGGTTCCTCCCCGAGCGCTTCCTCGAGCGTCCCGCAGGTCAGTGGACCTGGATCCCGTTCGGGGGCGGCCACCGGCACTGCATCGGCGCGAGCCTCGCGCTGATGCAGATGAAGATCGTCCTTCGCACGCTCGCGCTACGGACCCGCATCGAGCCGGCCTCCCAGGCGGACGAGCCGGCCCAGCGCCGGGGTGTGGGCTTCAGCCCCGCCCGCGGCGGCCTGATCGTGCTCCAGGACCGCGTGCGCGATGGCGCGGCAGCCGCGGTTGAAGCATGAGCGCGGACCTCGCCTCGATCCTCCGCCTCGACGGGAAGCGCGCGTTGATCGTGGGAGGCTACGGCGGCATCGGCAGCGTGACCTCGCAGCTGTTCGCGGAGCTGGGCGCGTCGGTCGCGATCGCCGGACGCTCGCTCGAGAAGGCGCAGCAACTCGCCCAAGAGCTCGGCGACTCCGGCAGGGCGGCTGTCGCGACCCGCGTGGACGTGGCGGATCCGGCCAGCGCCGCGGACGCCGTAGCGTCCGCCGCGCGCGAGCTCGGGGGTCTCGACGTGCTCGTAAACATGGCGGCCGTCGATCCCGAGGCCAAGGCGGAGGAGTTCGAGGACGCCGACTGGCAACAGGCGCTCGAAGTGAACCTCAGCGGTGCCTTCTGGCTGTCGCGAGCTGCGGGCCGCGTCATGATCGACGCTGGCGACGGCGGACGGATCATTCACATCTCCTCCACCCGCAGCGTCGCCGGGGGCCGCCGCGGTTTCGCGGCCTACGCTGCGAGCAAGGGAGGTCTTAACGCGCTCGTGCGCCAGCTAGCAACGGAGTGGGGGCCGCATGGGATCACGGTCAACGCCGTCGGACCCGGCTTCGTTCCCACCGAGCTCGTCCAGCAGGCTGCCCAGAGCGAGCAGTTCGTGAACATGATGCGCATGAGGATCCCGCTCGGGCGCTTCGGCGAGCCGCGCGAGATAGCTGCGACCGTGGCCTTCCTGGCGTCTCCCGGGGCAAGCTTCATTACCGGACAGATTCTGTTCGCCGACGGTGGCGTGACGGCCAGCTCATGAGAGGAGCGAGATGCCAAAGCAGCGGATAGCGTTCATCGGGCTCGGGAACATGGGGCTCGGGATGGCGTGCAAGCTGGCCGAGTCCGGCTACGAGCTGGCCGTGTACAACCGCACGCGGTCGAAGGGCGAGGAGGCCGAGAAGCTCGGCGCCCGCTTAGCGGACTCGCCGGCGGACGCCGCCCGCGACGCTGAGGTCGTGATGCTGAGCCTCGCAGACCAGCATGTGGTTGACGCGATGCTGTTTGGCGAGGACGGCGCGATCCAGGGCGTCCCGGACGGCGAGCTACATCGTCGACATGAGCACTGTCCCCCCAGCGTACTCCCGTGAGCTGTCGAAGCGGGCGTCTGAGGCGGGTCACCGCGCGCTCGACGCCTGCGTCCTCGGAGCGCCGATGCACGCCCGCCAGGGCGAGCTGCGCGTGATGGTGGGCGGCGACGAGGGCGACTTCAAGGCGATCGGCGAGATCCTCGAGACGATCGGCAAGGAGGTGACCTATCTCGGCGGCAACGGCATGGGCGCGACGATGAAGCTCGTCCTGAACATGCTGATGGGCGTCCAGATGCCTGCCCTTGCGGAGGCCGTGGTGTTCGGGGAGCGCGCCGGCCTACCGCGCGACAAGATCCTGCAGATGATCGCGGGAACCGGCTACAGCTCGCCGGTGATGACCTTCCGCTGCCCGATGATCGGCGATCGCGCCTTCGAGAAGGCCCTGTTCAAGCTCGGACTGATGCGCAAGGACATGATGCTCGTGCTCGAGCAGTCCCAGGAGCTCTCGGTCCCGATGCCCGTGACCGAGAGCGCCTACGCGATGCTCACGGCGGCCAAGGCGCAGGGCCTCGGCGATCTGGATGTTTCGGCGATCGTGGCTCTTCAGGAGCAGATGTCCGGTATGACGGACTACCCCTGGCCCGCCGAGGGAGACGGGCCGCCGCCGGCTTAGCCGTCCACCTTGAACAGCAGCTCGAAGTTCTCGGTCAGCGGCGGCTCGGCGAGGACTCCCCTGAGCTCGGCAGTCATCCGCTGCGCGATCTCGATGCTCGACTCCATGTTCTCCTCCGAATCCCACATGGTGATTGCGATGCCTTTGTCGCCATCGGGCTCACTGAGCAGGATGTAGCCCTTGAAGCCCGGATGCTCCTGGTAGGCCGGGATGATCGTGTCCTCCGTGAGCTTCATCGCCTCGTCGAACGTTTCCTTGTTCCAGCGGGCGGTGTTCATGCGTGCGTACATGTCGCGGCTCCTCGTCCTGGGTTGGGCTTAGGGTTTTTGCGGAGGGCCTCCGCCGGGTGGTCCGACTCCGGGTGGGGGCCTCCGACTCCGGGCGGCGGTCCGCCGACTCCGGGTGGGGGTCCGCCGACTCCGGGTGGGGGTCCGCCGACTCCGGGTGGGGGTCCGCCGATCCCGGCGGGGGTCCGCCGACTCCGGGTGGGGGTCCGCCGACTCCGGCTGGCGGGCCTCCTCCGGGCGCGCCCATGAACGCCGGAAAGTCAATCAGCTCCTTGGCCTGGGCGAGCGTCAGCCCGGAGTCGTCGTAGAGGCCGTCCTCCTCCCAGCGCTCGGGGTGCATGCTCACGGCGTACGGGTTGACGGGCCGCTCCGGGTTCGGGGCCTCGGGGAGGACAGCCTCGGCGGCATGGTGGAAGATCGCCACGGCCATCGCCTCCGCGCACTTTCGATCGTGGCTCACCTCCTCGCGCAGCTCGTCGTCCCCGAGCGGCCTCGACACAGCCAACGTTGCTCGCAGAAGGGGATGGAAGCCGATCCCACCTCGATAGTTGGTGATCTCGGGCTCTAGCTCACGCCAGTCGCGGAACAATTGCTCCATGCGCTCGTGCAAGGCGGTAGGTCGCATCCACATCGTCCTCCACGCTCTGCATGAACTCCATGTCCGCGAGCCGGCCCTGGATGAACAGGAGCGTCTGCGCGTAGTGGTTGATGAGGCTGTCCCAGGTCAGTTTCGGCCACATCACCGCGGGTTGGCCCATGGTGGGGTAGTGGTCCTCGTACTTGGCGATCACATGGTCGAACGCCCGCTGGTAGAGCTCGTTGTAGTAGTCGGTGCGCTCGGCGATATCC
The DNA here is from genome assembly GCA_963802855.1 of uncultured Thermoleophilaceae bacterium. Lineage (GTDB taxonomy): Bacteria > Actinomycetota > Thermoleophilia > Solirubrobacterales > Thermoleophilaceae > JAAYBF01. The sequence goes on along the minus strand of CAWDJP010000007.1, from coordinate 69,478 downwards.
TCGCCGTCGAGGTCGCGGGTGATGAGGTCGGTGGTGAACGTGTTGCCGTAGCCGATGAAGTCTGAGCCGGGGGAGTAGAAGGGGTCGGCGAAGGCGCCCGCCTCTCCGACGAGTGACCAGCGGTCGGTCGAGTACACCTGTTCCACGCCGTAGGCGAAGTCCTCGACGCGTAGGAAGTCCTCGATATCACCCTGCCGCGCGCTTATCGCGGCGGCGAGTTGGGGCTCGTAGCGGCTCATCCAGTCGAGCAGCTTGTCGAGCTCGTTGATCTCGTCGAATGGGTGGATTCGGGGGTCGGCGCAGACGCCGATGCTGATCGGACCGGTCGAGAGCGGGATCAGCCACACCCAGTAGCCCTCCCCGAGCAGGTGGTTGGTGCTGTACTGGCGCAGGCCGGGCTCGGACATCTTGGACATCCACTCGAGGTTGTCCGCGCCCCACTGTTCGAGGTCCATCCCTCCCGCCAGCCTCAGCCAGGCGGAGTTGATCGTGTGCGGAATCTCCTTGGCCAGGCCCAGCTTGCGCTTCAGCAGGCTGGCACGCCCCGCGGCGTCCACTACCCAGCGCGCCTGGAGTGAGGTCTCGGCTTCGGCCTGGGTGTAGTGAACCGTGTGCGGGTCCGCCCCGAGATCCACTTCGCCGACGCGGCAGCCCTGAAGCACGTCGACACCGGTCTGGCGGGCGCGAGCGGCCAGCTCGTTCTCGAACAGGCCGCGATCGATCTGAAAGTTGTCCTGCGGCGGGCCAAAAGCTCACGCCGAACTCGCCCGCGCTGGCTGATGTCGGCGTTGGTGCCTGACGGCGTGAAGAAGCGCAGCCCGAACTTGACCAGGTGCCGCTGCTTGAGATGCGTCTCCATCCCCACCACCTTGGCGAAGTAGTCGGCGCCCGCGGGGACGGTCGACTCGCCGACCTTGAACGCCGCCAGCGGTGCGGGCCCCTCGCGCTTCTCGAGCACGGCGATCGAGGTGTCGGGCCGCTGTCGTTTCAGTTGGATCGCGAGCGTGAGCCCGGCCAGGCCACCGCCCATGATCGCGACGTCGTAGCGCTCGGCCGCGGGGCGCAGCGGCACCATCTCGATACTTGATGCTTGGCGATCGTCGCTCAATCCGACTCCTTAGGCCTGTCGCGCCCAGCATCTATGCGCCGGCGCCCGAGTGTCAACTGCGTGCAACTCATTGGCGCGCCCCTCCCAGCCCGAAGAGCTCCATTGCGTTGTCCTTGAGGATGCTCTTCTGTGCGTCCTCGGAGATGGGGAGGTCGGTGACCATCGAGATCGCGGTGTCGAGGGGTGTCGCGAGTGGTGGCGAGTCTGTCCCGAACAGCATCCTCTCGGCACCCATGAGCTCCAGGTTGGCTAGCTGGCTCTGCCGGTTCCCGTTGGCCGTATCGACGTAGACCTGTCGCAGATAGTCGCTCGGGTTGCGCGTCAGCTCGACTCGGACGACGCCGGGAGCTGCGGGCCGACCGCGCTGGGCCGCGTCGAGCCGGTTCTGGACCAGCGAGATCGCGCCTCCCGTGGTCGCTGCGATCAGCTTCAGGTCCGGGTACTGCTCGAGGCGGCCGGACAACGCGAGAGTCGCGAGGCTGATCGCCACGTCGAAGAACCGGCTCACCTGCTCTACCAATCGGAAGTCGCGAACGGCCTCGCTTCCTACGGGCTCTGCTCCCGGATGGAGGAAGATCGGGACGTCCAGCTCTGCTGCCATCTCGAAGAACTCGTCCGCCTCCTCGGCGTCCAGGTAACGGCCCTCGACGCTGCTGTTCACGATCAAACCGACAAAGCCGTCGCGCGCGACGGTGGCGGCGGTCTGCTCCAGGAGCTCGCTTCCGCCGAACGGATTCGTGTAGGCGTACGCGGCCAGCCGACCCGAGTGGGCCTCCACCGTGTCTGTAAGCCAGGCGTGAAACGACTTGAGCTGGTCGAGGGGCTGGGCGTAGTTGTCTAGGCCCGGCACCGGCACCATCGTTCCGAACCCGACCGGGCTGCCGACGATGGTCAGATCGATCCCATGCTCGGCCTTCTGCTCGAGCATTCCGTCGATGTCCGCCAGAGCAGGGGGCATCGGGAACCGCTTGAAGAGCTCCGGATGGGTCACGTGGCCGTGGACGTCGATGATCATCGGTCACATGCCGGCCGCCCCCGACGCGACCCGCCCGGGCTCACTCGTCGTGACGTCTGGCGACCAGGCAGCGCATGCTCGATTCCATGAAGAACTTGCGTGCGCCCTCCGGGGTCGGACATGTCACGGGGCTCGGCGAGGTGCTCGTCGAGCTTGTCCTCGAGCTCCTTGACCATCGGCTGCTTGCCCATGTGCACAGCGACCTCCGGGAGCGACGCGCCCTCGATCTCGACCACGCGGACGACCGTATTCCCCTGCATGAACACCATCGTGGCGAGGAGCTTGCCCTTCTCGTTGCCGTCCGCGTCTCGTATGACGTGGTCCGGCCGCCCGTAGTTCGCGAACAGCTCGGCGACGGCCTCTTCGCTTCCGGGCTTGATTTGCCACATCAGGGCCCAGTAGTCGGACATGGATGCTCCTCAGCTCTCGGCGTGGGCAGCTCGCAGGGCCACAGTGTTACGACGACTCCGCCTCGACCTCCCTCGCGATCTTGAGTCCGGGGCCGCCCTCCTGTGTCGTGTAGATCGGCCCCTCGTAGAGATTCACCTCGTAGTTCTCAGGGTCGTGTACGCCCTGGAAGAACTCTCCGAAGCGCTCGAGCGCCTGGTTGTGGTACTCCGCCTCGGTGCTCGCAATCAGCTCCTCGTCACCTTCCCAGAGCGTCACCGACAGCGCCTTCCCGGTGCTGTGGTCCACCAGTGAGAGGACGCCCTGAAAGCCCTCCCGCGCGCTCGTGATCGGGAGCACGTTCTGGTACCAGAGCTTGAGCCCCTCCTCGATCTTCCCCTCGCCCTCCGGGGCTTGGACGTACGTCACGCGCGCGAACATGGCTCTCCCTTCGTCTGTGACCACATCGAGTCCGTCGGGGCCGATCCTATGGGCATCGGCTCCGCTTGCGCAAGATCGGCCGCTGCGGTTTGGCGACGGGGCGAACCTTTCGGATACGGTCCGCCACGCAACGTTGGCGGAGAGGAGGCCCTATGAGCAGCGACCAGGCGAAGATCGAGCTCCCGCCCCACGTCCTGGAGTACCTCGGGGACCAGGCCGCAGTGACGCTGGCCACCGCCACGCCCTCCGGCGTGCCGCGCGCGGCCACGCTGCTGTACGTCAATAGCGGCGCACGGTTCTACATGTGGGTGCGCCCGGAGTCGACCACCGCGAAGCACGTTGAGGCGAACTCGCTCGCCTCTTTCGCGATCGGCGAGTACAGCGAGAACTGGCGCCAGACCAGGGGCGTGCAGGGAAACGGAGAGTGCGAGGTGGTGCTGAACGGCGAAGAGATCGCCAGGGCAGCCCTCCTCTTCGGCCAGAAGTTCCCGAACGTCTCCTCGGGGTCCTCCACGATGGGAATCTACTTCCTCAAGCTCACAGCCACGCAGGTCCAGTTCATCGACACCAGCAAGGCGGGGGAGCAGTCGGCGGAGGACTTCGGCGTCGACTACCACAGCGACGAGGTCCTGAACGTATGGAGCGACCTACCCGGGGCGGGAGTCAGGCAACGTCGACGCCCAGCTCCAGAGCGTGACAGCCGCGGCGGGCGACGTGCTGGCCCGCCAGGGCGGCCCGGCGGACAAGTTCTACATCGTGGTGGACGGCGAGCTCGAGCTGGTGCGTGAGGAGGACTGGCGGGAGCAGCAGGTCGGCACCTTTGGTCCGGGCCACTTCTTTGGCGAGGTTTCGATCATGCGCGACAGCCCCCGCTCGGCCACCCTCCGCGCGACCAAGCCGAGCACGCTGCTTGGCCATGGAGCGCGACACCTTCCGAGAGTTAATGGCCGAGTCGCTCGGCACGACCGGGGACTTCGACAAGATCATCCAGAGTCGGCTGGACAGTCTCAGCGGGTGAGCGGGACGGAGGGAGCGATGGCGCAGCGCGAGCAGTCGCTGGTATTCACGACCCGAGACTTCCGCGACGCCGTGGGGGCGTTTGCGACCGGTGTCAACGTGATCACCACACGCATCGACGACACCCGCTACGGGATGACGGCGAGCGCTTTCTCCTCGGTTTCGCTCGACCCGCCCCTGATACTCATCTGCATCGGCAAGACGGCCGAGGGCGCCGAGGTCATAAGCCGCAACGGTGTGTTCGCGGTGAACGTCCTGAGCGCCGATCAGGAGCCGCTGTCGAACTTCTTCGCCTCGAAGAGCCGCCCGCGTGGGCGCGACGCCTTCCGTGGCGTCGCGCACCATGAGGCGGTCACCGGCTCGCCCCTCCTCGATGGGGCGGCGGTCCACCTCGATTGTTTCGTCTGACGAGACCCACCACGCGGGCGACCACCTCATCTTCATAGGGGAGGTTGTGGCCCTGAATCTGGATCCCGAAGCCTCGCCGCTGTTGTTCCACGGCGGAAGCTACGCGCAACTGCACGACGTCTAGCGACCGCTGCGCGTTGACACTGGGCACGGCGCCCGGATAGGTTCGCCTCTCCGGTTCGAAGGAGGAGTGGATTGGCAGTCAACTGGCAGAAGGAACCCCCCGTCGAGTCGATCGGCGAGGCACAGGTCGTCGCCATGGACGACATGCCCGCCGATACCCGTCGCGGGGGCGACGTTCGCACGCTGCTCAGCCCGAAGACGGTGGAGTCGAAGTCCGGCTTCATGGGCGTGGCGACTCTCGCTCCCGGCGACAGATCTCCGAGCACTGGCACCCGTTCTCGGAGGAGTTCATCTACTGCGTGCGCGGCACGCTCACGGCCGACCTCGACGACGAGCCACGCGAGGTGCCGCGCGGGCGAGGCCCTCTACGTGCCGTTCATGATGCGCCACCGCCTCCGCAACGAGGGCGACGAGGAAGCCTTCATCGTCTTCCATCTCGGGCCCCTGGCTCCGCGTGCCGACATCGGACACGTCGACACCGAGTGATGCGGCGCACGGTCGTCACAGGCGTCGGCGTCGTCGCGCCCGGCGGGGTCACTCGGGAGTCAGTTCTGGGACCGGATCACCGCCGGCAAGACCGGCCACGCGGAAGATCACCTTCTTCGACCCGCGAGGGTTTCCGCTCGCAGATCGCCGCGGAGGCGGACTTCGACCCGCTCGAGGCCGGCCTCGAGCGAGCACGAGATCGAGCGCATGGACCGCTACATCCAGTTCGCCGCCGCGGCCGGCGATGGAGGCGATGGAGGACAGCGGCGCTCGACCTCGAGGCCGTCGACCGCGAGCGCATGGCGGTCACGCTTGGGCTCGGCCGTGGGGGGCACGATGGTGCTCGAGGACGGCTACGTGGCGGTCTCCAACCGCGGCAAGGAGTGGCTGGTCGACCCCGACTACGCGCCGCCGTTCCTCTACGCCGGGCTCGTGCCCAGCAGCCTGGCCAGCGAGATCGCGCTCAAGTTCGGCGCGCACGGGCCCTCGACGGTGATCTCGACGGGCTGCACGTCGGGCATCGACGCGCGTCGGCTACGGGCACCAGCTGATCCAGGACGGCGAGGCGGACATCGTGATCGCGGGCGCGGCGGAGTCGCCGATCTCGCCGATCTCGATGGCCTGCTTCGACCCGATCAAGGCCACCTCGCGCCGCAACGACGACCCCGAGCACGCCTCGCGGCCATTCGACCGCGACCGCGACGGCTTCGTGATGGGCGAGGGCGGCGCGGTGCTGATCCTCGAGGAGTACGAGTCCGCCAAGGAGCGCGGCGCCCACGTCTACTGCGAGGTCACGGGCTTCGCCAGCCGCGGAAACGCCTACCACATGACCGGGCCTGCGGCCCGAGGCCTACGCGATGACCGAGGCGATCAGGGACGCGATGCTGCAGGGCGGAACCCAGCCCGAGGACATCGACTACATCAACGCCCACGGGTCGGGCACGAAGCAGAACGACCGCCACGAGACGCAGGCCTACAAGAACACGCTCGGCGACCAGGCCTACAAGATCCCGATCAGCTCGATCAAGTCGATGATCGGCCACTCGCTCGGCGCGATCGGCGCGATCGAGATGGCCGCCTGTGCGCTCGCGATCGACCGGGGCATGGTGCCGCCCACCGCCAACTGGGAGAACCCCGACCCCGAGTGCGACCTCGACTACACGCCGCGGCGAGGCCCGCCAGAAGACGGTCTGGACGGCGCTCTCCACCGCCAGCGGCTTCGGCGGCTTCCAGTCGGCGATGATCTGTCTCGCTGCCGGAGGAGCTGAGGGAGGTGTCGGCGTGATGGCCGAGCCCGATCCGGCGTCTTCCCGGAACACACCGCCGTCACGCTGCCCGACACGGCGCGGCGGTCGGTGATCACGGGCATCGGCGTCGTCGCGCCGAACGGCGCTGGACACGGACTCCTGGTGGGAGGCGACCCAGAAGGGGACGAGCGGCCTCGACCGCATCACGCACTTCGACCCCGACCGCTACGACACGCAGATCGCGGGCGAGGTAAACGGCTTCGACGCCGGAGATCACATCGAGAAGCGCCTCATGGTCCAGACCGACCGCTGGACCTGGATGGCGCTGGCCGCGACGCAGATGGCCTTCGACGACGCGAAGTTCGATCCGGAGGAGCAGGACCCCTGGACCCATGAGCGTGATCACGGCCTCGAGCTCGGGCGGCAACGAGTTCGGGCAGAGGGAGATCCAGGCGCTGTGGGACAAGGGCCCCGGCTTCGTGGGCGCCTACCAGTCGATCGCGTGGTTCTACGCCGCCACCACCGGCCAGATCTCGATCAAGCACGGGATGAAGGGCCCTTGCGGCGTGATCGTCTCGGAGGGCACCGGCGGGCTCGAGGCGCTCCAGCACTCGCGGCGGATGCTGCGACGCAATGCCGAGCATCATCGTCAGCGGCGGGCTGCGAGGCGCCGATCGGGCCCTACGCCCTGACCTGCCAGATGCGCAACGGCTACCTGAGCAAGGGAAGCGACGCCGAGCGGCCGCGTACCGGCCGTTCGACAAGGCCGCAAGCGGCTACGTGCCCGGCGAGGGCGGCGCGATCCTGCTGCTGGAGACGCCCGAGCGGCGCGCAGCAGCGGGGCGTCCCGCAGGTCTACGGCGAGGTCGCCGGCTACGGCGCGACGAACGACGCTCACCACTACGGCGCGCCCGCCCCGGACGGCCGGCAGTACGCGCGAGCGATGCGGGTGGCGCTCGAGGACGCGGGGATCGGGCCGGACGACGTGGACGTGGTCTTCGCCGACGGCGCGGGCGTGCCGCGAGCCGACGCGATCGAGGCGGCGGCGATCAAGGACGTCTTCGGCAAGCGCGGCACCGAGGTGCCGGTGACGGTTCCGAAGACGATGGTGGGCCGCCTATACGCGGGCGGCGCCTCGCTGGACGTGGCCACCGCGCTGCTGGCGATGCGCGACGGCGTGATCCCGCCCACGATCAACCTCGACGACCCGGCCGACGGCTGCGACCTCAACTTCGTCACCGGCTCGGCGCAGAAGGCCGACCTCGGCACAGCGCTCGTCGCCGCGCGCGGCTACGGCGGCTTCAACAGCGCGCTCGTCCTGCGCAAGGCCGGCTAGCCGCAGCGGTCGCCCGGCATGGACCGCGACATCGACAGGGCCCATTCGTTCGAGGGCGTCGTCGTGCCCATCGCGGCGCTCGAGACCGCGGCGCTGTTCGAGGGGCTCGGGCCCGACGGAGCTCGCGAGCGCGGCGGCGCTGATGCGCTTCCGCTCCTTCGAGGCCGGGCGAGGTGATCTGCCGCGAGGGCGAGCAGGGCGAGAGCATGTTCGTGATCGTCGACGGCCTCGTCCACCTGCTTGCGTCTCGCTCGCCGAGCATGCCCGAGGTGCGCACGCGGTCGATCTTCGACGAGGGCCGCCTGGTGGGCAAGCTGCGGCGCGGCGACGTCGTCGGCACCGGCGCGCTGATCACCGGCGAGCCGCGCTCGGCCACCGCCAAGGCGGCGGTGGCCACCGACCTGCTCGAGCTGGGCCGCGACGACTTCCGCGCGCTCATCGGCCGCTTCCCGAGGATGCTCGAGAACCTCACGGCGCATCCTCACGCGGCGGCTGGCCGAGGCCACCTCGGTGCCAGGCGCGCGCGCGCCGCGCGGGGCGAGGCGGTGGCGCTGGTCGCAGGGCCCTCGCTCGAAGGCGCGCGTGCCGGACGTCCTCGCGGCCGCCGCGTCGTCGAGCCCGCGCTCGGTGCGAGTCGCTCGACGCCCGCGAGTCGCTCACCGACGTCGCTCGACCGGCTCGACGCAGCGCTGCGCGAGCACGGCACCGTCGTCGTCGTCGCGGCCATCGACCAGACGACCTCCCGCAGCGTCATGCGACACGTCGATCGCACGGTCGCGCTGGTCGGGACCAGGCGCGAGGCCGAGCAGCTTGGCGCGCTGGCGGCCGATCACGGCGTCGCAGGGCCAGCCGGTCGAGGTGGTGCTGGCTCGCCGAGGTGGAGCTGACCGCCGACGCCGGGGACTCGGTGCGAGTCGTGCACGTGCTGAGCGGAAACGGGCGCGGCTCGCTCTCTGACGCCGGACGCTGCCTGGGTGGGCCGGCACCTCGCCGCGCACCAAGCTGGGGCTCGCCCTGGGGGCCGGCGGAGCCAAGGGCTACGCGCACGTGGGCGCGCTCCACGCGCTCGAGGAGGCCGGCTACCGGGTCGACTGCGTGAGCGGCAGCAGCATCGGCGCGATCGTCGGCACGTGGATCGCCTTCGGCATGGGCGCCGCCGAGATCGAGGCCGCCATGCGCGCGACGTTCACGCCCGAGACCGTGGCCGAGACGCTCAAGATCTCGCTGTCGGCGGTGCCGGAGCGGGCCACGAGCGCGATGGTCGAGGTGCTGCGAGAGCTCACCGCCGGGCGCACCTTCGACGACACCATGATCCCGCTGGCGATCATGACGGCCGACCTGACGACGCGCGAGCCCGCGCCGCTGCGCGAGGGCGCGCTCGACGAGGCGCTGATCGGCGGCGACCGCGCTCGCCGGCGTCTTCCCGCCGCACGAGCTCGACGGCCACCGGCTGGTCGACGGCCTGGCGATCGACCCCGTGCCCACCTCCGCCGTGATCGAGGACGGCGCCGACGTCACGGTGTCGATCAACCTGATCCCGCGCGAGACGCTCGACGCGTGGCCCGGCCAGGACGCCGCCGCCCGAGCACGAGCCGCGCCGGCGCCGCCCGGGCATGCTGGATACGCTGCTCGAGGTCATGGACCTCGCCCAGCTCGACACCAGCGAGCGCAACGCCGGCCTCGCCGATGTCGTCGATCACCCCGCGCTTCGGGCCGGGAAGCTGGCGCGACTTCCACCTGGCCGACCTCTTCATGGCGGCCGGCCGGGAAGCGGCCGAGGAGCAGCTTCCCGCCCTCCGTTCGCTGGCAAGACCGCAGTTCGCAGGTGTCACCAACTAGACAAGGAGGAGCGTCCGTGGCCGAGCAATTCACGTTCGAGGACGTCAAGCGCATCCTCGTCGACCGGGTCGGACTGCCAGAGGAGAACGTCGTGGACGACCCGAACGCGACCTTCGAGGACATGGGCCTCGACTCGCTCGCCTTCGTGGAGATCCAGCTCGCGATCCAGCAGGAGTACGGCTTCACGATCCCCGACGAGGACGCCGAGCAAGCTCGATGACGGTGGGCGCGGGAATCGACTACGTCAACCAGCGCCTGGCCGAGAAGGAGGGGAGTGATCGAGGATGGCTGCCCACACCGACAACGAGGTGGTCATCGACGCCCCGCGCGAGTTCGTGTGGGAGCGGATGATGGACATCGAGAGCTGGCCCGACCTGTTCAGCGAGTACGCCAAGGCTGAGGTGATCGAGGAGGACGGCGACACCGTCCAGTTCCGGCTCACCACCCACCCCGACCCCGAGTACGACGGCCAGGTCTGGAGCTGGGTGTCGGAGCGCATCGCCGACCCGGGCAACTGGCAGTCGAAGTCGAAGCGGATCGAGACCGGCCCGTTCGAGTACATGGACGATCGAGTGGTACTTCGAGGAGGAGGGCGACGGCACCAAGATGCGCTGGGTGCAGGACTTCTCGATGAAGCCCGACGCTCCCGCCGACGACGCCGACCGCCGAGGAGCTACATGAACAAGAACACCAAGGAGCAGATGGGCGATCATCAAGGAGAAGCTCGAGAAGGAGGCGCCGGAGCGATGAGCGAGCAGCGGCCGCGTCGTCTTCCTGCTCGAAGCTCAAGCCGGCGATGGCGCGAGCAGTTCCTCGAGGCCTACGAGGGGTGCGCCACGAGGTCGCCGGGGGCGTCAAGGGCCACATCGTCGACCAGGTGTGCCAGTCGCCGGAGGACGACGACACGCTGGCTGATCACGAGCGAGTGGGAGTCGGTGGAGGACTTCTACGCCTGGGAGGCGACGGAGGAGCACCGCGAGCAGGCCAAGCCGATGCGCGACTGCATGGCCGAGGCGACGCTCGTACAAGTTCGTCGTCCGCGAGGAGACGCGCAACCCGAGGAGGTCAGCATGATCAAGCGCGGGTGCATCGTCGCCAAGATCAAGCCGGGCGCCGAGGAGGACGTGGCCAAGCTGTTCGCCGAGTCGGACGAGAGCGAGCTGCCGCAGGATGGCCGGCGTCCGGCACCGCAGCCTCTTCGTGCTCGACGACATCTACATCCACTACGTGGAGACCGACGACGACTTCGCCGAGGCCGTCGACGCCGTCCGCGACCACCCGCTGTTCAAGGAGATCAGCAAGAAGCTGGACGACTACATCACCCCGTACGACCCCGAGACCTGGAAGTCGCCGAAGGACGCGCAGGCGCGCGAGTTCTACAGCTGGGACCCGCCCGAGGGAAGCTGACCGGACCGGCGGTGGCCGGGAAGAATTCGCCGGCCTTCCTGAGCGAGAACAGCTCGGCTCAGCCCGCCGGCCGCGTGCCGCCCGGCATCACGGCTTGGCCGGCAAGCCCGCGCTGCTCGGCCTCCTCGATCGAGACGATGTCGCGTCCGAACGGGGTCAGGGTCACCGGAATCAGCTTGAAGTTCGCCAGGCCCAGCGGAATCCCGATGATCGTCAGGCAGAGGGCCACCCCGGTCACGAGGTGGAGCAGGATCAGCCACCAGCCGGCGAGCACGAACCACAGCACGTTCCCGATCGCCGAGCCGGCGCCGGCGTCCGCCCGTCGAACGACGGTCTTCCCGAACGGCCACAAGGTGAAGATGCCGATCCGAAGCGCGGCGACGCCGAACGGAATCGTGATGATCAGGATGAACATGACCAACGCCGCCACCGCGTAGCCGATCGCCATCCAGAGGCCCGCGAAGACGAACCAGATGATGTTGAGCAGTACTCGCATCGGGCTGTCTAGCGTCCCACACTTAGAAGCGCACCCAGGGGATCATTTGGAGCTTCCTTCGCGCCGGACGGCCCGAGCGGGCGGGTCTGGTTCGAATGGATGCCGGGCGAGCGTAAGGTCGCCTGACCGCGACTACACCGCGGCATCGAGCGCTTCGGCGAGCTCCTGCGGCGCGGTGATCATCGGGAAGTGACCCGTGGCGAGCTCGATCGGCTCCACGCCGAGGCGCTCGCTCGCGACGCGCCTCGACCAGACCGGGTTCAGCGCACGATCGTCGGTGGCGACTATCGAAGTCGCGGGGACCGTTGGGAGTGCGGTCGGGTGCGGCTCGACCTGCGTCGCGCGCGCCTGGGGCCGCAGCCGGGCGAACGCCCACTCCGCGTCCTCTCGAATCAGATCGGGATACAGGATGCGCGCCGCGGTTTCGAGGTCTGGCCAGTGTGATCGCCCCAGGTCGTCGATCTCTCGCCCGTTCTCGAACAGCAGCACAGGGTCCGAAGAGCTGGCGAACTGGTCGGCCATGCTCTGTCCCGGGAGCGGGACGAAGGCCGCCAGATAGATGATCGCCTTCACCGGACGATGCGATGCGACCAGTGACAGCGGAAGCCCGCCGAGCGAGTGACCGACGAGGACGACCTCGTCGTTTACGCCCTCCAGGGCCGCTGCGATCACTTCGGCGCACGGCTCGAGGCCGGCATCGGGATCCTCGGCGGGAAGGTCGACCACGACCACCCCGTACCCGCGATCGCCGAGAGGCTCGAGCAAGCGCTCCCAGCACCACGGACCGTGCCAGGCACCGTGAACCAAGCCCAAGGTCACGCCCATGCGGCGAACCTAGCGGCCCGCGTTCAGGAGCGCGATGCGAACCACGGCCCAGTCGGCCGGCCTCCCGGCCCTGGCGGGCATGCGAAACACCACGAACCGCCCGCGCCGCGCCGCGCGCACACGGCGGCCGTCCACGTAGACGGCATGGCGACCGCGGGACGGGGCGCGCACCTCCATCGTCAGCCGCGCCGTCTGCCTGGTGACCACGTAGCCGCGGGCCCGTCCGGGCGCCCACGCCAGGCCCAGGCGGGGGAGGCGAAGCGAGAACCGCCTGAGCGGGAGGGTCGGGAGGACCCGGTAGCCGCGCGTGGTGGGCTCCACCCCGGCGAGCCTGATGGTGTCGAACAGCGCCCAGGCGGGCTGGTGCATGTTGCCGCCGGTGAACTCCTTGGTGATTCCGATCCCGCATCGGGACGGCTCGGTGGAGAAGTGTGCGCGGCAGGCGTCGTCCACCGAGATCGTGCCGCCCCAGTGGCGCGGGTAGGCGCGCGCGTGGGCGCGCAGCGTGTTGCGCTGCAGCTCGTCGAAGGCGTAGCTCGCGCGCCCGGGGCACGCGGTCGGCCAGGCTGCCGAGCGCCCAGGTCAGCCAGCCGTTGACCGCGTACCAGGAGCCGCCCACGAACACGGCGTTGTTGTCGCCCGTGGCGGTCGCGACCGGCGAGCTGCGCTCGGTCACGAGCGGGTCGCGACGAGGCGGGTGACTGCGAGGAGCCGATCCGCGCCGGCCCGCGCGACGGAGGCGGGAGCGCCGATGCCCGTCAGGAAGCGGCGGATGTTGCCGACCAGGGTGTCGCGCCTGCCGGCCTCGCGGCGCGCCCGCCAGGATCGCCCACGGCTGTGGCTCCCCGAAGATCGCGCCGCGGCCGATCTGGCGCTCGCCGGCGTAGCCGCGCGAGTACCAGCCGCGGCCGGTCCACTCGCGCCGGGTGACGGCCAGGTTGCGCGCGCCCGCCGCTCGCAGTCGCCGCGCGAACGCCCGGTCGCCGCGCAGGTCGGCGAGCTGGGCCACGCGCGGGTAGACGTAGGCCAGCTGCGCCGACACCAGCGTGCGACTCGGTCATCTGCAGGAACAGCGGTCGAGAAGTCCGACCAGTCGCCCGCGCCGGGGGTGAGGTAGCCGCCGTGCGGGCCGAGCAGCGACTCCTGGTGGCGGAAGGCCGACCTGAGGTGGCTCCACAGCGACGCGGCGCCCGCGTCGGCGAAGCGCACCCGCCGGTCGAAGACGCCGGGTGTCCCGCGTGGCCAGGCCGTACTCCGCTGCAGCCCACAGCAGCCAAAGGTCCATGTCGTTGGCATCCTCGAGCGCGTCGTTGGGCCGGCACAGCGACGACATCGCGTACGGGATCTGCCCGCCTCCCCGCGGTTGCTGGGAGGCCGAGTAGAGCAGCACGTCGCGCGCGATCCCCGGTGATGCGTAGATCATCGGCAGGATGTGCTGGAGCGGGTCGCGGAACGCGCCCTGGAAGCCGAGCTCGTACTGGTAGTAGCCGCCCTGCGAGATGATCCTGCTGGCCGCGGCAGTCCTCGCGGCTCGTGCCCGAGCGCAGCGAGTACGCGGCCCATTGCAGCTCTCGCGAGAGCCACGCGCGGCCCGCTCCCAGCCGCACCTGCGGCACCCAGCGCGCCCACGCGCGCGCATTGCGGGCGAAGCCGTTTCGACGCTTGCGTTCCCGCAGCACCATCGCGCCGATCCGAGCCGGCGCGGCGATGCCGTAGGCGTACCGCAGCGTGACCCGGCGCCCGGGTCGCAGGCGCCAAGGCGCGCGGAAGGCGATCATCGTCCGGCCGGTCGAGCCGGGTGCCACGGGCGCGGCCAGCGAGCCGTCGAGCCGGCCCGCCACTACGGCGGCGGGTCGCGCGCGGGTTCCCGCCCCGAAGAACGACGCGGAGTCGGTCGGTGAACTCGCGCGGAGGCGCCGTTCAGTGCCGCTGCGAACAGCGACAGCGGGCGGCGGTCCTCTTCGTCCGGAAGCTGGGCGACGGAGATCGTTCGGTCGGCCGCTCGGTAGCGAGGCGCAGCCAGACCGATCGAGCGCCGCTTGGCCTGGTCGTAGGGGTTCGCCCCCCAATACTCGAACCACGAGCCCGCGCGTGTGCGCGAGCCCGTGTTCCGGATCGTCACCTCGTGGACCAGCACCGGCCCGCCTCCGAAGGGGGCGTAGGTCCGCTCGTCCACGCTCAGGCTCCCCGAGCGCACGCGCCGGCGCGCGTAGCCGACGCCGAAGTCGCGCACGTTGGGCGCGCCGCGCGGCCGGTCGGGGTACAGCGTGCTGATCACCGCGCCGCCCGGCGCGCAGGTAGCCGAAGCCGCCGCCGTACTGGGCCGCCTCGGCCTGGTAGCGGTTGGCCCACTGGTAGCGGCGATCCTGGCTCCAGAGCTGCACGAAGCCGTCGTTGGAGGCGAGTGCGATCGCGCGCTCGTTGCCGAGCTGGTGCCAGGCGTCGGTGCGATTCTGGATCTCCGGCTGTCGCGCGATCGGCGCGCGCGTCTGGTCCAGCGTGTACCGGTAGGAGGGGAGGCCGAACGCGTCGGTTCGCCATCTGCCGAACGCGCCGCTGCCGCTCGTCGAGTCGATCGCCACGCGCGAGGCGTCCTGCGAGAGGCGCGGCGGCGGCTTGGCAGTCGCCGCCCCCGCCGTCAAGAGCGCGGCGGCCAGAGCCACGACCGCGACGCGGCTGCCGATGGAGCCAGGGTCAGGCGCCGGCGCCACCGCGGGCGGGCACGGCTTCGAGGGCCTCCCGCGAGTCGGCCGTGAGGGTCTCTATCTCCGGGCTGATCTTGCGGATGAGCCCGCCGAGCACCCTGCCGGGGCCGAGCTCGAGGGCGGTTTCGCACCCCTCCTCGGCGAGCGTCTGGGTGCAGTCGACCCACCGCACCGGGCTGGCGATCTGGGCGACGAGCGCAGCGCGGACGTCGTCCGCCGTCGTGACCAGCTCGCCGGAGTGGTTCGCCGCCAGCGGCACGGCCGGATCGCTCCAGGACAGTCCCTCCATCGTCTCGGCGAGCGCCGCCTGGACGGGCTTCATCAGCTCGCTGTGGAAGGCCCCGCCCACCTGCAGCCGGATGGCCTTGGCGGCGCCGGCGTCCTCGGACAGCTCCATCACCCTGACGACGCCCGCCTCCTCGCCGGAGACGACCGTCTGGGTGGGCGTGTTGAGGTTGGCGAGGGAGACCACCCCCGCCTCCGATGCCTGCGCACAGAGGTCGCTCAGGGTCTCGACGGGGAGCCCCAGGATGGCCGCCATCGCACCCGGCCGCTCCTGCTGGATGTCTGCCATCCTGCGGCCGCGCTCGCTCACCAGGCGCATTCCCTCCTCGACGCCGAGGGCTCCGGAGGCCACGGCGGCGGTGTACTCACCCAGGCTGTGGCCCGCGACGTACGCGGGGGAGATGCCCAGCTCGCGCGCCAGTTCGGCCAGGGCGATGCCGACCGCGAACAGCGCGGGCTGGGTGGCGTCCGTCCGAGTCAGCTCCTCGGCCGGCCCCTCGAGGCAGAGCTTGCGAATCGGTAGCCCCGAGGTTTCGTCGGCCATTCCGAGGTAGCGGTCGAAGACCTCCGGGTCGCTCTCGAGAAGGGCCGAGCCCATGCCTACCTTCTGCGAGCCCTGGCCGGGGAAGACGAAAGCGAGCTTGGCCACGCGGCAACTCTAACGGCCTGCGAGTGCCACCACGTACGCCATAGCCAGCGCGTCGGTGTGCGACAGCGAGACCTCGAGCTGTGCCAACGCATGGCGCTCCGCCCACCTGCTCGCCTCGCCGTGGAGGCGAATGCGGGGCGGGCCCTCGGCGTCGGACACCACCTCCACGTCCTTCCAGGTCACCCTGCCTCCGACCCCCGTGCCGATCGCCTTCCCCACGGCCTCCTTCGCCGCGAATCGCGCGGCGAGGTGCTCGTGCCGGCGCGCCCTCCCGCGGCAGTAGGCGCGCTCGCCTTCCGTGAACAGCCGCTCCTCCGCGGACGCGTACTTCGCCACCAGGTGCGCCACCCGCTCGACCTCCACGATGTCCGCCCCGACCCGCAGGCGGAGCCCGTCGACGGGCGGCGCCTGGTCGGTCCCTGTTGTGGCCACCCTCCGAGTCTATGGGCCGGTACGGTTGCCGGATGGAGATGGGCTCCCCAGAGACCGCAGGCGAGAAGCTGCGGCTCAAGGTGGTCGCCGGCAACGCGACCGGCACGGTGATCGCGGTCGATCGCGAGCTCGAGATCGGCCGTCAAGCGGGCGGGGAAGGGACGCTGGCGGAGGACATCGAGATCTCCCGCCGTCACGCCCGGATCGCCGGCGACGACGACGGCCGGTTCGTGATCGAGGACCTGGGCTCCACCAATGGGACCTTCGTCAATGGAAGGCGGGTCGAGGGTCCCACCATCCTCGAGACGGGGGACCGGATCGAGTTGGGGGCCAGCGCGCTCGTCGTGCAGGTGAGCACGACGCAGGCCACGCCGCCTTCGTCCGACACGACTGCGCCCACGCCGGCGGGCGCAGTCGAGACCGAGGCCGCCGCGCCGCCGCCGCCCGCTCCCGCCCCCGTGGAGCCGCCCGCCGCGGAGCCGCCCACGGAGCCGTCCGAGCCCGAGCCCGAGCTCTCGCCGCCGGTCGCGCCGCCCCCGTTCGCGTTGCGTATCGAGGTGGACCCCGCGGTTGGGACGGCCACCGTCTCCCTCGACGAGGGGTCCGACGAGGTGGACCTCGTGTACGAGGACGGGCGCTGGCGGATCGCGTAGAGGCCGCTCACGCGGCGTCCCCTGGCTCGCACGGGCGTATCCTGTCGCGCATAGTCCGCTCCCCTTCATCCATCGATGCGATCGCCGCGGCGCTCGAGCCCGCGCCTCCCGACCTCGAGCCGCACAGCTCGCCGGATGGCGCCGTGACCCTCCTGTTCACTGACATCGAGGGCTCGACCGATCTGATGGAGAGGCTCGGCGAGCGGCGGGCGTTCGAGCTGTTTCGTGACCACGGGGTCCTGGTGCGCAGGGTGGTCGAGGCTTGCGGCGGCGACGTGGTCAAGTCGCAGGGAGACGGCTTCATGGTCGCCTTCGCGAGTGCGCACGCGGGGCTCCGCTGCGCGATCGAGCTGCAGCGCGCCCTGGCGAGTGCGGACGCGGACCCGCCGTTGAAGGTGAGGGCCGGCGTTCACACGGGCCTCGTGATCCTCGACCAGGAGGACTTCTTCGGCCGCAACGTTGTGCTGGCGGCCCGGATTGCCGATCACGCGGCGGGCGGTGAGATCCTGGTCTCGAGCACGCTCAAGGAGCTGACTGAAACCGACCCGTCGCTCTCGTTCGAACCGCTCGGCGGGCTGGCCTTCAAGGGGCTCCGAGGGACACACGAGGTGTACGAGGTGCGCTGGAGGGAGCGCCGCTTCGAGCCGAAGTCTAGGCGGCGGCAGCGCGAAGCTGCCGCGCGAGCTCGCTCGCCGACTGCTGACGCTCCGCCGGATCCTTCGCAAGCGCCTGCATGACCGCTGCATTGACCCCCGCCGCAAGGTCCGAGCTGCGGGTTGCGAGGTCGGCGGGAGCGTCCTGTAGGTGCGCCCACAGCACCCGCATGCCCTGGCGGTCGGCGAATGGCGGCGCGCCGCCGAGGCACTCGTACATCACGCACCCGAGTGCGTAGACGTCGGTGGCTGCGGTGATCCCCTCGCTGCGGATTTGCTCGGGCGCCATGTAGTCCATCGATCCGACCGCCTGTCCGGGCCTCGTGAGCAGGCTTCCCTGGCTGTCCTTGGCCAGCCCGAAGTCCGTGATGAAAGCGGTCCCGCTCTCGTCCACCAGGATGTTCGCCGGCTTGATGTCGCGGTGGAACAGGCCCTCCGCGTGGAGGGCGTCCAGCCCTGAGGCCACTTGCTCGCAGACGCCGACGGTCAGGCCGATCTCGAGCTTGCCGTGCTTCTCGATCAGGTCCGCCAGGTTGCCGCCGGGGATATAGCGCTGCGCGAGATAGGGAACGCCCTCGTGCTCGTCCTGGGCGAGGACCGGCACCACGTGATCGTGGCGGACCTGCTGGGCGATGCGCGCCTCGCGGTCGAACCGGCGCCGGAAGACCGAGTCATTGGCGAGGTCGGCCTTGATGAGCTTGAGCGCCACGAGACCGCCGTCGGGCCCGGTGGCGCGGTAGACATGGCCCATGCCGCCGACGCCGAGGACCGCTTCGATGCGGTATGGCCCGATGCTCTGCCCGACGCGGTCGTCGTCAGACGCTCCTGTGTGCTGATCGCTCACGCCGAGCGGCTTGCGCCGAGCCCCCAATCCTGTTCAACTATTACCGGAACGAAACTCGGGGCCGACCCCGATGTTTCCATTGTGACCCTACTAGGTGATTCGGCCCTCGAAAGAAAGAACCGAGTGAGGACTTCGCACGCAACGATCGCTCTTGTCTTGCTTCTGGCTCTGCCGGTCGCCGCCCACGCCGCACCTCCAGGCGCGCCGCCCAACGACGACTACCTCGACTCCTTCCCCCTCAATCAGGCGGGAAAGAAGCTGAATCGGACCGAAACGCTGCGCGACAATCGCGACACGTCTCTCGCTTCCGTTCAGACCGACGTGTTCGCGCCGCAGAGCTCCGGCGGCCCGGCGGAGCCGACGACGTGCGGATCAGCGAGCTATGGGAGGACCGTCTGGTACGACTTCTATCCGGACGTCGCCGGCTTCGTCCGGCTGCGTGCGAACGGCTACAACACCGCGCTGTCTGTCGTCCCGTTCGATCGCAGGACCGCCAGGCCGAGCTTCGCTCAGCGGCAATGCTTCAACGACTCCGCCAGCACCACTGAGGAGTTCTTCGCGAAGGTCGCGAAGGGCCGCTCGTACACGATCCAGATCGGCGCCGTGGGCGACGTCGGCGGGCGGCTCGAGTTCCTGTTCGACTTCCTCGCCGACACGGACGGCGACAACGTGCTCAACAACGTGGACAAGTGCGATCGCCTGAAGGGAACGGCGCGCGAGGCCGGCTGCCCCGTCCGCCTCAACGCGGGCGTGACGCTGCGGGCGGCGCCCACCTCTACCGGCATCCGAGTGGCCAGCCTGCGGGTCAAGGCCCCCCGCAAGTCGCGGGTATCTGTGAGCTGCAGCGGCTGTGGATCCCAGGTGAAGACGGCTAAGACCGTGAGCTTCGGCAGGCTGAGGGGCAGGAGCCTGCGCGCCGGGAGCAAGCTCGTGATCCGCGTCACCCGCCGCAACTCGATCGGCACCTACGTCAGCTACAGGATCTCGCGCGGGAACTTCAAGAAGACCGAGCGCTGCCTGAATCCGGGATCCCGGAAGCCGAGACGCAAGTGCGGCTAGCCGCCCCGAGCGCCTCGCGGCTGGCCGTGGCGCTGCTAGTGGCGGCGGTGGCGTTCGCCGCCGCGTTCGCGGTCGCAAAAGCCGGAGCGGACGACGGCGGCAATGACAGCGGGGCCGCTCCCAAGCTCGAGAGCAAGGACAGCTCCCCGAAGATCCCCGGGGCGGCCGAGCCCGCGGCGCTCCCGGCTCTGCGTGCGGATCCGCAGCCCAGCGGAGGCGGCGGGAGTGGCGGCTCAGGTGGAAGCGCCGCGCCGGCCCCCTCGACTCCGAGCCCTGCCCCCGCTCCGCCGTCCAGTGGCGGTGGCGGCGGCGGCGGTGGCGGCGGGACGATCCTCGAGGGTTAGGTCTCGCGTCCTAGGCTCGGATAGCTTGCTCCCCAAAGGCACGACCGTCGGTGGATACCGGATCGATGGGACCCTCGGTGAGGGAGGCATGGGTGTGGTCTACCGCGCCACGCAGCTCTCTCTCAATCGCAGCGTCGCGCTGAAGATCCTGTCCGCCGAGCTGGGCGATGACCCGGCCTTCCGGGAGCGGTTTCGACGCGAGGGGGTGCTCCAGGCCGCCATCGACCATCCGCACATCGTGACCGTGCACGACACCGGGGAGACCGAGCACGGCTTGTTCCTAGCCATGAGCATGGTGCGGGGGCCGACGCTGAAGGACATGATCCTCTCCCGTGAGCTCGATCCGGGGCGTAGCCTGCGCCTGCTGTCGCAGGTGGCCAACGCGCTCGATACCGCACACGACGTCGGCCTGACCCACCGCGACATCAAGCCGCAGAACATTTTGATCGGCGCTCGCGACCATGCCTTTCTCGCGGACTTCGGACTCACGAAGGCTCCTGACGAGGCGGGTCGGCTGACGGCGACCGGCCAGTTCGTCGGCACGATCGACTACGTGTCGCCTGAGCAGATCCAGGGCGAGGGCGCAACCGGCCGGAGCGACGTGTACGCCTTGACGGGGGTTCTGTGCGAATGCCTGATCGGGGAGGTGCCCTTCCCGAAGCCGACCGAGGCGGCGGTCGTCTACGCCCACATCTCCGAGCCGCCTCCCAAGCTCAGCGAGAGTCGCCCGGAGCTTCCCGAGGGCATCGACGAGGTAGTGGCGAAGGGGATGGCCAAGCAGCCGAAGGACCGTTACGCCTCGGCGGGCGAGCTGCTCCTCGACGTGCACCGCGCCTTCGGGGACACGCTCGAGGCAGGGTCCACGCCCTCGAGACCCGTGGCGGCCCCGGAGGAGACCGGTGTGCGCGACGGTGGCGCCACCCGGCCGGCGGGCCCGGGGCCGCCGCGGGACGCCATCGGAGGTGTGACCGCGGCCTCGCCGGTGGCGGGTGTCGGTGCGCCGACGACTCCTGCTCATCCTGCGGCGCCGACCGCCCCCGCGGCGCGGACGGCCCGCACGGGCTCTGCACCCGCCGCCGCGCCCCCACGGCGAGGTATTCCCCTCGCGGCGCTCGCCGCCGGTCTCGGGGTGGTGGCGGCCATCGCGGGCTTCGTGCTGGGAGGGAGCTCCGACGATCAGAGCACGAGCCAGGAGCTGTCGAGCTCTGCCTCGGCCGGCACCCTGGGTCTTTCCTTTCCCGACGGATGGCGGCGGGTGTCCGAGCAGCCTGACGTTCCCGGGATGCGATTCTCCCAACCGATCGTGCTGGCGCCGGAGATTCGCGACGCTCGGCTCGTCGCGGGTCAGGTCAACGGCTCCGGGCCGACCCTGCTGCCGGCGGCTTTCCTCGACCGGCTGCCAAAAGCGCCCTCCCGCGATGACCGGGTCAAGCTCGGATCGCTCGAGGCCTACCGCTACGAGGGGCTCGCGCCGGAGGGGACCGCGCAGCGAGTGACCGTCTACGCCGCGCCCACGACCGCGGACGTGGCCACCGTCGCCTGCGTGTCCCCGCCCGCCTCCGCGGCGGAGTTCGCGCAGGACTGTGAGCGGGTCGCGGCCAGCCTCCAGCTGACCGGTGCCAAGCCCCTGGCGCTCGGGCCGCGCGAGGACTACGCGAAGGGGGTTGGCGCCGCATTCGAGCAGCTGGACTCCGCGGTCGACAGGGAGAGCGCGCGTCTGCGTCGCGCGGACACACCCTCCGCGCAAGCCGCTGCGGCGGCTGCGCTCGCACGCGCGTACCGAAACGCTGCGAGCGGAGTCTCGAAGGCACCCGCCGGTCCGTACGAGCGCAAGCGGGGCGCCGCCGTCGCGGACTCGCTGCGAGCCGTCGGCGACGGGTATGCGCGCGCGGCCGACGCCGCCCGGGACGGCGACCGCGCGGCCTACGCGGCGGCGCGGCGTTCGGTCCGCCGCTCGGGGCGGGCGCTCGCGCGCTCCCTGCGCCGCCTCGAGGCGCTCGGCTACCAGGTCGGATAGCCGCCGAGATCTCTTGGCTGGGCGCCGACGGTCCGGCTAGGCTCCGCCGATGGCTCGCGGCCCGGAGACGCCGACGACGCCGTCGCGTCGTAGGCTGACCCTCTTCTACGGGCTGCTCGCCGTGATGGTCGTGGTGGTCGCGACGCTGGTGATCAGCGCAGGCCAGGACCGGGAAGCCCAGAAACCGATCGCCGGCGGCTACGACGTGACCCGCGCGAACGCCTGCCTCGGCGAGAAGTTCGACGTGAAGCAGTCGGGGCGATTCGTGAACTTCGACAACCCGGACGGCTCGCTAGGCGGCCGGCTCGAGGTCGACGAGGGAAAGCTGACCGGCGACGTCGACTGCGTCGGCGGCGGCACGGTCGACTTCGACGGGAGGGCCGGCAACGGTCGGCTGGTCGGGATCCTGGATGGCCGGCGCGTCGTTGCAGAGCTCAAGCGCGACCCCCCAGAGGCCGGCGCGCTCAAGCCGCGCGCCCCGAACTCCGTGGCGGGCGACTACAAGCTCTCCCCGCGCTCGCCGTGCCTGGGCGCCAAGCTGGTGATCGAGGGCGGCTCGGATGTGGACTTCCTGACCGGCGGGAAGACCATCGGCACGGCCGAGTACGAGGATGGGAAGCTCGAGGGCAAGCTGACCTGCCCCCGCGGCGGGGAGACGAAGGACGTGGTCGGGGAGGCGGTGAACCGCACGATCACGCTCACGCTGCTGACGCCGGGGACCGAGCTCCTCCGCAGTGGATCCGCCCCGCCCGGCGCCGAGCGAATATCAGCGGCCAAGCAGCGCGAGGCGGGCAGCCGCTACGCGGCGTTCTTCATCGCGGTGGTGGTGGTGATGCTCGTGGCGCGGCTGTTCGGCATGGCCTCGGTGGCGATCGGCCAGCCGCGCGTGATGGGCGAGGTGGTTGCGGGCATCACGCTTGGCCCGACCATTCTCGGCGCGATCGCGCCGGAACTGCAGTCGGCGCTGTTCCCCGAGGACATCATCCCGTTCATCGGGGTGGTCGCCCAGCTCGGGCTGATCTTCTACATGTTCATGGTCGGGCTGGAGATCGACCCCTCCCAGCTGAAGGGACGGATCGGTCAGGTCGCCGCGATCTCGAACGCCAGCGTGGCGCTGCCGATGATGCTGGGCATCGCCGTGGCGCTGCCGATCTACGAGCTGGTCGGCCCCGACAAGAAGTTCGTCGCCTTCGCCCTGTTCATGGGCGTCTCCATGTCGATCACCGCCTTCCCGGTGCTGGCGCGCATCCTGGTCGAGCGGCGGATGCTCAAGCGCCCCGTGGGCGCGCTGGCGCTGGCGTGCGCGGCGGTGGACGACGTGACCGCGTGGTTCCTGATCGCCATCGCAACGGCGGTCGCGGTGGCGGGATCGGGCAGCGACGTGCTCGAGACGATCGCGCTGGCGGTGCTCTTCTGCCTCGTGATGGGTCTTCGCCGTGCGGCCTCTGCTGGCGCGGGTGTCGATTGCCTACGACGAGGCGGGCACGCGTGCCGGCGGGCTGGATCGTGCTCGATCTTCGCCGGCGTCCTGCTGGCGGCATACACGACCGAGGAGATCGGCATCGCGCTGATCTTCGGCGCCTTCGTGATGGGCCTGGTCATGCCGCGCCACGCCGAGCTGACCGAGGACGTGACCCGTCGAATCGAGGACTTCGTGGTCACGCTGCTCCTGCCGCTGTTCTTCGCCTTCACGGGGCTGAAGACCAACATCGGCCTGCTCGACCGGCCCGAGCTGTGGCTGATGACCGGTGGTGCTGCTCGCGATCGCGATCGTCGGCAAGCTCGTCGGAGCGATGCTCGCCGCCCGCTTCACCGGGTTCGACTGGCGCTCGTCGGCCGTGATCGGCACGCTGATGAACACCCGCGGGCTCACCGAGCTGATCGTGCTCAACCTCGCGCTCGAGAAGGGCGTCATCTCGGAGGCGCTGTTCGCGATGCTCGTGATCATGGCGCTCGTCACCACGTTCATGGCGGGCCCGCGCTGAAGCTGCTCGATCCCAAGAACGAGCTGGGAGCGCCGGTGGAGGAGGAGCTGGAGGAGGCCCGCGAGGTCGTCGGCGGCCGACTTCCCGGCGATCAAGGTGCCCGAGGAGGCCATCCTCGTCGCTCCGCAGGGGGAGCGAGGCGCTGGCGCAGCTGCGGGCGCTGGCGGAGCCGCTGGCGCGCTCCGAGCCGCCGCGCGAGCTGATCCTCGCGCGGCTCGTGCGACCGCCCCGCGGCGGCGGCCGTGCGCGGAGGCCTGCAGACGGAGAACAGGCTGCTGGAGGAGGCCTCGGAGGAGGTCGGCGAGGTGCGGCGCGAGCTGATGGGGAGCGGCGTGGCGGCGCGCGGCGTGGCCTTCGTCTCGACCGACATCGGGGAGGACCTGTGCCGTCTGGCGCAGGCCGATGAGGTCGCGCTGCTGCTGATCGACGGCCGCCGGCCGCTGCTCGGCGAGGGCGTGCCGCGCGGCGACGTCGGCGAGGTGCTGCGCGAAGCACCCTGCGACGTCGGTGTCCTGGTCGCCAAGGAGGAGGACGACGTGGTGCCCGGCGCCGGCTCGCGCCGTTGTGGTGCCGTTCGGCGGGTGCCGAGCACGACTGGGCGGCGCTCGAGCTCGGAGCGTGGATCGCCTCCGCCAACGGGGCGCCGCTCAAGCTGCTCGGCGCGGCGGGGGAGACCGAGGAGCGCACGAAGGTCACGCGCCTGCTCGGCGACGCCGGCCTGCTCGTGCAGCAGTACGCGGGCATCGACGCGATGCCGATGGTCGCCGAGCCGGGTCGCGAGGGCGTGGTCGAGGCGGCGCGCGGGCGCCGGATTGCTCGTGGTCGGCCTGTCGGAGCGCTGGCGCGACGAGGGGCTCGGGTCCGACCCGCTCGGAGATCGCCAAGGCGGCGCCAGCCCCCGTGCTGTTCGTGCGCCGCGGCGTGCGGCCCGGAGCGCTCGCGCCGAGGGAGGACGTCACTCGCTTCGGCTGGTCGGTGGCGGGAGCGGCTCCGCCCACAGGCGGCATCTCACCCGGACGGACAATCAAGTAGCGGTGGCCTTGACAACCGTCCAGCTCGGCCGGCTGACGCCTTAAGCTGGACTACCTCATGTTCGGCGGCCGCATGCGACTACGCGGGTTGCTCACCGTCGCGGCCGCGCTGGTGGGCGTCGGGCTCGGCGTCATCGCCTATGCGACGGACGCCTTCCGCTCGCTGGAGCTGAACACGGTCGACACCCGGTTCTCGATCCGCGGCGACCGCGAGCCGCGCGACGACATCGTGGTGGTGGGGATCGACGACCAGACGTCCAAGGACCTCGGCAATCCACGCTGGCCCTTCACGCACGACATTCACGCGAAGGTCGTTGATCGCCTGCGCCGCGATCGCGCCAGGGTAATCGCGCTCGACATCCAGTTCAGCGATCCGAGCAACACCGACGAGGAGACCAGGGCCCTGCTGGACGCGATCCTCCAGGCGGGGAACGTCGTGGAGTCCACCACGGCGGTGGACGACCTCGGCAACGGAGACGCGTTCCACTACTGGCTGCCGGAGGAGGTCGATGCGAGCGCGAAGCCGCGTGCCAAGCAGGCCTTCCTCGAGCGCGACCTGGACGTGAAGATCGCCCACGGCAGCTTCCCGAACGATCCGGGGCGCGTTCTGCGACGGATGAGCTATCGCCTGGACGGGCTGGACAGCTTCGCGATCGCGGTCGCAGAGAAGGCGACCGGCCAGGCGATCGAGGCGGACGACGTCGGCGACGACGGCGCCTGGATCGACTATGCGGGCGGACCGGGGACGATGAAGCAAATCCGCTACTCGGACGTCCAGCGCGGCCGAACCAAGCCCGGTGCGTTCCGCGACAAGATCGTGGTGGTCGGCGCGACGGCATCGATCCTGCAGGACCTTCACCCGACATCCACGACCGACGACGAACCCATGTCCGGTCCCGAGATCCAGGCGAACGCGATCGCGACCGCCCTCGACGGGTTCCCCCTGAAGGAATCGGGGCCCGCGCTGGACGTGCTCCTGATCGTCCTGATGGGACTGGTGGCGCCCGTGGCCAGCCTCCGCCTTTCGGCGCTCAAGGCGCTCCCGCTGGCGATCGGAGTGGGGCTGCTCTATGCGGCAATCACTCAGCTCGCATTCAACGGCGGCACGATCCTGCCGTTCGTGTATCCGCTCGCCGCACTCGTCCTGTCGACGGTCGGCGCGCTGGCCGTCTACTACGTAACCGAGGCCTTCGAGCGCGAGCGCACCCGCGACATGTTCGCGCGCTTCGTGCCCGAGTCGGTGGTGGGCCAGGTTCTCGAGCAGACGGACGGCCTGCGCCTGGGCGGCGTCGGTCGCGAGGCGACGGTGATGTTCAGCGACCTGCGCGGCTTCACGAGCTTCGCCGAGTCGCTCGAGCCCGACCAGGTCATCGCGATCCTCAACCGCTACCTGACCGCGATGGTCGACGACGCGATCCTCCCGCACGGCGGCACGCTGGTGGACTACATGGGCGACGGCATCATGGCCGTGTTCGGCGCGCCGATCCAGATGGACGATCATGCCGACCGCGCCCTGGCGGCGGCCCGCGACAAGCTCGCCGAGCTGGAGAGGTTCAACGAGTGGCTACGCGCGGAGCACGGCTTCGAGAAGTCCTTCCGCATGGGAATCGGCCTGAACACCGGGCGGGTCATGTCCGGCAACGTGGGCTCCGAGCAGCGGCTGGCCTACACCGCCATCGGCGACACCACCAACACGGCGGCGCGGCTCGAGGCCATGACCAAGGGCACGCCCTACATGCTCTACATGTCCGACTCCACCCGGGTCGGCCTCAGCACCGAGCCCGACGACCTGGTGTACGTCGACGAGTTCGAGGTCCGCGGGCGCGAGCAGAGGGTGAAGCTGTGGTCGGTGGGCCAGGCGGCGGACGAGGGCAGTGCCGGCGCGACCTTCCAGTCGGTCAGCTCGCCGAAGTAGCGGCTTCCTTCTCCTCGCCGGACGGGGCGTCCACGCGGCCGGCGGGCATGCTCACCAGTGCGACGACGAACGCCACGGCCATGATCCCGGCCATCGCGTAGAACACCGTGCGCGAGGACTGCCCGAAGTCGTGCTGGACCGTCTCGAAGAGCTCCTGCGCGCGCCGCCCGGCCCGTTCGGAGAACTCGCCCCCGCTTCCGCCGCCGGAATGGCTGAGCGCGTCGGCCACCTGGTCGGCTTGGGCCTTCGGGACACCGGCGGCGGTGAGCGAGTCCTCGACGTTGGCCTCGTTGCGGAGGACCAGGACCGTTCCCAGTACCGCCAGGCCCAGGCTTGCGCCGAAGTTGCGCGACGTCTGGGTGATGCCGGTGACCTCCCCGTAGGCCGTCCGCGGGGCGCGGTTGACCGCATCCGTGCTGAGCGGGCCGAGCATCAGCCCGACCCCGGCCCCGGCGAGCACGATGAAATACCACTGGGTGTTCAGGTCGAGGTCGGGCAGTCGCGAGCCCCAGAGCGCGAACCCCACCGCCGCGATCAGCGCTCCGGGCACCACCGAAGGACGTGCGCCGCGGCTGTCGAGGATCCGTCCGCCGAGCTGGGACGCGGTGGCGAACCCGGCGAAGAAGATGAGCAGGTACAGCCCGGCCTCGGACGCGTCCTGGCCGAGCGCGATCTGCGCGTACATGCTCGCGAACAGGAACAGCGGCACGAACACCATCGACATCAGGAACAGCAGGACGTTGTCGACCGCGAAGCCGCGGTCGGCGAAGATCCGCACCCGGATGAGCGGATCGGGGGTGCGCAGCTCGTACAGGGCGAAGCCGATCAGCAGCGCGATCCCGGCCGCGATGCAGATCCATGTGAGCGGATCGCCCCAGCCCCAGGTGCTCGACTGCTGCAGCCCGAGAACCGAGAGCGCCATGCCGGAGCAGATCAGCAGCGTGCCGCGGTAGTCGAGCGGCGCCGGGTTGCGCTGGTCCGAGGGCTTTGCCATCAACGTGAGGACGATC
Organism: uncultured Thermoleophilaceae bacterium; assembly: GCA_963802855.1. GTDB lineage: Bacteria > Actinomycetota > Thermoleophilia > Solirubrobacterales > Thermoleophilaceae > JAAYBF01. The sequence continues at coordinate 41,761 of CAWDJP010000007.1, read as the reverse complement.
GCGACGATGGCCACCGGCACGTTGACCCAGAAGATCGCGCGCCAGGTGATCTCCGTGAGGTAGCCGCCGGCGAGCGGTCCCAGCGCCGTCAGCCCGCCGGTGATCCCGAAGAATGCGGCCATCGCTTTGCCGCGCTCCTGCACGTCGAACGCGCCCACCACGATCGCCAGCGCCGCGGGGAACATGATCGCGGCGGCCGCGCCCTGCATCACCCGGAAGGTGATCATCCACGCCTCCGCTAGCTCGCCGGTGGGGGTCGCACCGCAAAGGGCCGAGGTGGTGGCGAAGCCCACGACCCCGATCAGGACCATACGGCGGTGCCCAGCGATGTCCGCCAGCCGCCCGCCGAAGGCGAACAGCGCGGCAAGGGAGACGAGGTAGCCGTTGACGATCCACTGAACCCCGGTGGACGACAGCGACAGGTCCTTCTGCAGCTCCGGGACGGCGATCGCGACGATCGTCTGGTCGATGAACGTCATCGCGACCGCGAAGATCATGGCCGCGAGCACCAGTTGCTTGTTCTGCGAGCCCGCCATCCGTAGCTGGCGCGACCCTACCGCGCGTCTAGCTGCCTGCGAGGAACGCCACGAGCAGGAGCGCAACGAAGTGAAACGACTGATCGGCGGCCGCCGCCAGGGAGGGGTTTGGGCCCCGGACGTGCTTGACGCGGTCCATGTAGAGCGAGAGCAACCGGCCGTCGTCCTGAATCCAGTGCGGGATCGCGATCAGCGCCACTACCGCGATCAGCTCCGCGCCCAGGTCCTCGGCCAGCCAGACGAACGCCGGCACGAACGCCAGCGTGTAGGTGACGATGTGGGAGGCGAGCGCCCGCCGCGACTCGGGGTCGGGTCCCAGTCCGCCGCGCTTGTTGGTCGCCTGCCAGTCGGTCTGGAGCAGGTAGTCCCCGACGAGATGGCACACGACGAAGACCGCGAAGACCTCCACCCAAGCCATTCGCGCGAGCCTACCGGTACCCTCGGCTTGTGACGTCCGTCGGCCCGCAAGAGGCGCTGCCCGCCGGAATCCAGGTCGGAGGGCGCTACACGGTCGAGGCGCCCGATCTCGAGCGGCGCGATGGGCGCCGTGTACCGCGCCGCGTGACGGCGAGGAGGGGCGCGGCGTGGCCCTCAAGCGTCTTGGTGACGACCGCCACGCGGCCCGCTTCGAGATCGAGGCGCGCCTGCTCGCGCATCTGCGCCATCCCCGCGTGGTGCGCGTGACCGACTACTTCCAGGACGCCACCGGCCAGTACCTGGTGATGGAGCTGGTCGAGGGCGTCGACCTGGGGGAGCTGCTGAAGCGACAGGGCAACCCGGGCTGCCGCTCGAGGACGCGATCGAGTACACGCGCCAGGCCTGCGAGGCGCTCCAGTACGTGCACGAGCAGCAGATCGTCCACCGCGACGTGAAGCCGCAGAACCTGATCCTCAGCGACGACGGCATCATGCTCGTGGACTTCGGCATCGCGCGCGAGATGTACGGCGGGAGGACGATCCGGGCACCGTGGGCATCGGCACGCCGCGCTTCATGGCGCCGGAGGTGTTCGCCGGCGGCAACGTGTCTCCCGCGAGCGACGTGTTCGGCCTGGCGGCCACGCTCTGGACGCTGATCACGGGCAAGCCGCCGGTCTACGCCGACGCCGACCAAGCTGACGGAGGTCGTGCCCGACGTGTCGCCCGAGCTCGAGGAGACGATCCGGCCGGGCCTCGAGATGGTGCCCGAGCGCCGCGTCGCTTCGGTGGCGGCGTTCGCCAAGGCGCTCGGCAAGCCGCTGAGTCTCTCGACAGGGCGAGTCGCTCGCCCTGAGCGTCGAGCGCCCCGACGCGCCGCGCAGCCTGATGGAGGGCATCGTGCGCACGGCCGCGGGCGTGTTCGAGGCCGCGGCTGCGTCGATCGCGCTCGTCGACCGGTCACCGACGAGCTGGTCTACCAGTCGGCCTGGGGCGCTGGCGCGCACGAGATCGTGGGCGTCAGGCTGCCCCCGGGCAACGGGCATCTCCGGCGCGGTGGTGGCGAGCGGCGAAGGCGAGGCGGTCCCGGACTGCCGCAACGACCCCCGCTTCGCCGCCCAGATCGCCGCGGGCACCGGGCTACGTGCCCTACACGATGCTCGTCGTCCCGCTCAAGCGCGACGACGAGCCGATCGGCGTGCTGTCCCTCCTCGACCGCCGCGACGGCGGCCTCTACGGACCGGAGCGACATGGACCGCGCGGTGCTGTTCGCCGAGCTGGCCGTCACCGCCCTCGACGTCGAGCCCGGCGCGTTCACGAGCCTCGGCGAGACGCGCCTGGGCCGGGCCTAGCTGCGCCTAACGCGGCGCGCGAGCGAGGTAGCTCTTGCCCGCGCGCACGATGATCGTCTTCTTCCGGCGGAAGTCGCGCACGGCGACCCTGCCGCGCTTGACCTTGGTCAGGGTGCCGTCGCAGCGGTCCGTGACGGTGAAGAGCGTGCCGCGCACGGTGGCGGAGGAGTGCCGGCCGCGGGTACGGAAGCGCCCCTTTGCGTTCGCCCGAAGGCGACGGACGGTACGCCGCGAGAGACGGCGCCTGCGGGAGACGCCGGCCTTCTTGCTGCGCCGCTTGCGGCAGCTGCGGAAGCTGCCGCCCTTGAGTACCAGGTCGGTGAGCCCTCTGGACGAGCGCCTGCGGGACTGCAGTACCTGGAAAACCCCGCCGAAGAAGTCGCTCTCCTGGATGCCGTCGCTGCTGTTGCTCGAGCTCGTAATCCGCGCGCGACCCTTGCGGCTGTCGATCTGAGACCCGATCGGGATCTCGCGCGGCTGGGCCAATGGGGTGAAGCGCCGGCCCTTCGTCTGGCTCGTCCGCGCGCTCGAGGAGCCGCCCTTCGGCAGGACCCGCACGCTCCCCGACAGGCGCTCGAGCACCGTGCGTGTGCCTAGGCGCGGGGCGAGCACCGTGTAGTTGAACGGTGCGCTCGCCTGGTTGGTGCAGAGATCCACGGCCACGGGGGCGAACGTCTTCGCGCCGCGCGTCGCGGTTGAGATCGGTGCGCTACCCGACGGGTTGGCCGTCAGCCCGCTGATCGGGTCGCTGGCGCTCACGTCGACGTTGATCCGGCGCTTGATCACGAACACCGCGTAGCGGGACCGGTTGCGGACCGCCACCTGAGGCCTCGTCTTGTCCACGAGCACCGAGGTAAAGCGGTGGTTGACCTGCCCGCTGCCGGGGTCGTTGGTGAAGTCGCCCCAGTACTCGAGCGGGATGCGACCCTCGCTGCCGAAGGTGATCGACCGCTGCGCTTGGCCGCCGCTACCCTCCGGCGTGGCGATGATCTGCTCGCCGGCGCCCCCGATGCGGTAGTGGAGCGCCTCGACGCCGTGCTTGGCCGTGGCAGTCGCGTTCGCCGCCGTCAGGTTCACCGGGATGACCCCGGTGGGGGAGCAGGTTGGGATCGCGGCCGCCGCCCTGCCGTCGAACTCGTAGGCGCCGATGTCGCAGATCCCGAGGTTCGAGCGGTCCGTCCCGCGCTGGTCGCTGCCCTCGCAGGTGGTTCCGTCGGCGTCGTCGGGGTCGCCGCGCTCGATCGCGGGGCTGCCGGGGAGAAGCTCGCGGGTGAAGGTGGGGCCGCCGTTGTCGCGCAGCGCGCCCAGGTTCGGGTTGGTGTTGGGCCGGTCGCCGGTCCCGTTGAGGCCGCACGTGTTGGCGCTCTCGAGGTTGTACCCCGGGGTCGAGGTCAGCGCGCCGGAGCAGTTCGTCGGGCCGTTGCCGGCCAGGATGGTGTTGGAGATCGAGAAGGCGCCCGCGCCGGAGCTGCGGATGCCGCCTCCGGCGAGGCCTACGCCCACGGTGTTGTCGCTGATCGTCAGGTTGTTGAGCGCCGCGCCGGCGGGCTCGACGCTGAAGATCGCCCCTCCGCCGCCGCCGAGCGAGCCGCCGCTGACCGAGTTGAAGTGGAAGGTGCTGTTGCGGATGCTCGTCTGGACCCCGCCGGCGACGCCCGACCACAACGCGCCGCCACCGCTGTTGGGTCCCGCGACGGTGGCGGAGTTCGAGTACAGGAGGCTGTCGATGATGTCCAGCTCGGCGTTGCCGGTGAAGCGGATGCCGCCGCCGCCGTTGTTGCCCGCCGCGCCGGTGGCCGTCGCGGTGTTCTGGCGCACGGTGGAGCGCTCGAGCGTGAGCGAGCCCCCGTTGCTGTAGATGCCGCCGCCTCCGCCCCCTGCCGTGCCGACGGAGGCTGTGAAGCGGTTGTTCTGCACGTAGCTGTCCTGCACCGTCAGGTCGCCCGCGCCCTGTTTGAGGATGCCGCCTCCGCCGATCCCGCCGGCGTTGCCGCCGTCGACGGTCAGCCCCGAGAGCAGGACGGGGAGCGCGGTGTTGATGTTGAAGACCCGCGCTGCTCCTGTCTGAACTATCCGCGTGGCGAGCGGTCCCTGGCCTCTAACCTCGAGGTTGTCGGTGACTGTGAGCTGACCGAACGACAGCTGGAACACGCCCGTCGGGACGACCACGTCATCCGCATACCGGCGGCGTTGGAAGCATTGATCGCCTCGCGCAACGAGCAGTCGGCATTGCACACGCCGTCCCCGGTGTCGGCCGTCTTCGTAACGGTGAACGTGACCGCGTTTGCTCCCGTGGCGAGACAGAGCCAGAGACCCATCGCGGCGAGGATGGCGAGGCAGCGCGCGAGCACCTTCGTCGATCCTAACCCCAGGGCCGAAAGAAAGTCGCGCTCCCTGGCCGTCCTGAGATTGTCCCCTCTGGGGGTCGAGGTCAGGACAGCTGGGTCGGATCTACCGTCGTGCGCGTGCGAGGTAGCTCTTGCCGCGGCGGAGGGTGATGTTCTTGCGGCGGCGGATGTCTCGCACGGTGACCGAGCCACGGGTGACTCTGGTGAGCGTGCCGTCGCAGCGGTCGGTGGTGGTCCAGGTGGTGCCGCGGACGGTGGCGGAGGAGTAGCGCCCGCGGGTGCGGAAGCGGCCGCGGGCGTTGGCGCGCAGGCGGCGGACGGTGCGCCGCGACAGCCGCCGGCGGGCGGCGGTGTTGGCGACCGAGCGGCGCGCGCGGCGGGTGCAGTTCCTGTAGCTGGAGCCCTTGAGGCGCAGCTCGGTCAACCCACGCGAGCGGGCGCTGCGCGATTGGAGCACCTGGAACACGCCGGCGGCGAAGTCACCGGTTTGGACTGAGCCCTTGGAGTCGCGCGCGGAGCTCAGCTGTACCGTCCCCTTGCGGGTGTCCAGCAGCGACCCGACCGGGATCTGGCGCGCCTCGGACAGCGGCACGAACCGGCGGCCCTTGAGCCCCGGCACCGACTGCGCCGCTCGCGCCGAACCGGCCGCCCGCGCCGAACCCGCCGGCACCGACACGAACACCTGCCCCCGCACCTCCTCGACGTTCACCTGCCGGCCGAGCACGGGAGGGACCTCGCCGTATTGCTTGATCCGGTCGTTGCCCTCGTCGGCGATGTAGAGGTCGCCCGCCGCGCTGGTGTCGATGCCCTGCGGGAAGTTGAACCGGTCCGCACCACCGCCGATGCCGAACGACCCGAACGTGAACGCGAAGGCGCCCGCCTTCGTGAACGCCTGGATGCGGCTGTTGCCCGAGTCCGCGACGTAGACCACGTCTCCGGGGCCGACCGCGATCCCGTTCGGGGAGGTGAACTGGCCCTGCGCGGCACCGGCCGAGCCCCACTGGCGTAGGAGGGTCCCGCCGCCGGGGTTGAACACCTGCACGCGCGCGTTGCCCGAGTCGGCCACGTACGTCGTGCCGTCGGTGTCGACCGACACCGCCGCGGGCGTCTCGAACTGCCCCGAGCCCGACCCGTCCGCGCCGAACTCGCGCTGGTAGACGCCGTCGAAGGAGAAGACCTGGACCCGGCTGTTCGCCGAATCGACCACGTACACGTTCCCGGCCGCGTCGGTCGCAAGCCCGAGTGGCGTGTTGAACTCGCCGGAGTCGAACCCGAACACGCCCCATTCACCCAGAAAGGCGCCGGTGTGCGAGAACTTCTGGATCCGGTTGTTCACCGTATCGGCCACGTACACCCCCGCCGAGCTGACGGCGATCCCCTGAGGGAAGGAGAACTGGCCGGGGCCCGCCCCGTTGGAGCCCCAAGCGGACAAGAACTGACCCGAGGCGCTGAAGCGCTGGATGCGGTGGTTGAAGGTGTCCGCCACGTAGACACCGTTGGTCTCGTCGACCGCCACTGCCCGCGGATTGGCGAACTGGCCGTTGCCGGCGCCATCGCTGCCCCACTCATTCACGAAGCCGAGCGGGGCGGCGGCGGCGTCGGCGGCGATCGGCAAAAGGCAGCAGCACACCACGATCGCGATGAGAAACCTCCGCCCCTGCCTCGACGCCGCCGCCATGTGCGGGGGCAGTATGCCAGCCCTCCTGCTACGCCATGCCGGTTGCCGGACTATCGTCGTGCGCGTGCGAGGTAGCTCTTGCCGCGGCGGAGGGTGATGTTCTTGCGGCGGCGCAGGTCGCGGACGGTGACGCGGCCGCGGGTGACTTTGGTGAGCGTGCCGTCGCAGCGGTCGGTGGTGGTCCACGTGGTGCCGCGGACGGTCGCGGAGGAGTAGCGCCCGCGGCTGCGGAAGCGGCCTTTGGCGTTCGCGCGTAGGCGGCGGACGGTGCGCCGCGACAGCCGCCGCCGGCGGGCGGCAGTCTGGGCCCCGGCGCCGCCGGCGGCGTCCTGGCTGCGCTTGGCGCGGCGGGTGCAGTTCTTAAAGCTCGACCCCTTGAGGCGCAGTTCGGTCAGCCCCTTCGATTTGGCGGCGCGCGACTGGAGTACCTGGAACACGCCGGCGGCGAAGTCGCCGCTCTGGGTGGTGCCCCTGGAGTCGCGCGCGCTGGTGAGCCGCACCGTCCCCTTGCGGGTGTCCAGCAGCGACCCGACCGGGATCTGGCGCGCCTGGGTGATCGGCACGAACCGCACCCCCTTCAACCCCGGCACGCTTTGGCTGGCCCGCGCCGAACCCGCCGGCACCGCCACCAACACCTGACCCGACACCTCCCGCACATTCACCACCCGGCCCACCACCGGCGGCGGCGGCGCCCCGGCCTCGCGCACGCGTAGGACGCGGTTGGTGCCGCCGTCGAGGATGTAGATGTCGCCCTGTGCGTTGACGGAGAGTGAGACCGGCCGGAAGCCGGTCGACGGCAGGATCCGGTCGAACTTGGCGAGGAACGCGCCCGTGCGCGAGAACCGCTGGACACGGAAGTGGCTGAGATCGGCCACCAGCACGTTGCCCGACGGCTCAATTGCGACGTCCTGGGGGCTGGCGAGCTGGCCGTCGCCCGCGCCCGCGCCGCCGAAGGACCCGAGGAATGCGCCGCTGTTGCTGAACCGCTGAATCCGGTTGTTGTCGCGGTCCGCCACGTAGACTTCGCCGAACGAGTTCACCGCCAGCTGCACCGGGCGCGCGAACTGGCCGCTGCCCGCTCCAGGCGACCCCCACGCCGTGACGAACGCGCCTGCCGAGGTGAACTTCTGCACTCGTTGCTGGCCGAAGAACTCGGACACGAACACGTTGCCTGTGGCGTCGACCGCGACACCGCGCGGGTTAACGAACGCGCCGGGAGTCCCAGCGGTGAACCCCCCGAAGCACGGAGCCTCGGCGGCAGTGCAGACCTCCGGGCCCGCCGTGCCGCTGCCGCTGTCCACGCCCAGGCCCCAGGTCCGGTCGAACACTCCCGACGAGCTGAACTTCGACACCCGGTGGTTGGCGAGTTCCGTCACGTAGACGCCGCCCGCAGAGTCCACCGCCACCGCGTTCGGACCGGTGAGCTGGCCGGCCCCCGCCCCGAGCGTTCCCCACGCGAGCGAAAACGTGCCGTTGCCGGTGAACCGCTGGACGCGCGAGTTGGTGCTGTCCACCAGGAAGACGTTGCCGGCGGCGTCGAGGGTCAGGTCCGTCGAATTCGTGAATTGGCCGTTACCTGAGCCCGTACCGCCGAACTGGCCGACGAGCGTGAAGTCGGCAGCGAGGGCGCCGGGCGCAGCGACCGTGGCGATCGTCGCGGCCACCAGTAAAACCGCGGGACCCCTCATGCTCATCGCCTTGCTCTTGCGAGGTAGCTCTTGCCTTTGCGGAGGGTGATGTTTTTGCGGCGGCGGATGTCTCGCACGGTGACCGAGCCGCGGGTGACTTTGGTTAGGGTGCCGTCGCAGCGGTCGGTGGTGGTCCAGCTGGTGCCGCGGACGGTGGCGGAGGAGTAGCGCCCGCGGGTGCGGAAGCGTCCCTTGGCGTTTGAGCGCAGGCGGCGGACGGTGCGCCGCGACAGTCGCCGGCGGGCGGCCGCTTGGGCGTCGGCGGTGGTGGCGGCTTGGCTGCGTTTGCTGCGTTTGGCGGTGCAGTTCTTGAAGCTTGAGCCCTTGAGCCGCAGCTCGGTCAGCCCCTTCGATTTGGCGGCGCGCGACTGGAGCACCTGGAACACCCCGGCCGTGAAGTCGCCGTTCTGGGTCGCGCCCTTGGCGTCGCGCGCGCTCGTGAGCCGGACCGTCCCCTTACGGGTATCGAGCAGCGACCCGACCGGGATCTGACGCGCCTCGGTGATCGGCACGAACCGCACCCCCTTCAACCCCGGCACCGACTGCGCCGCCCGCGCCGAACCCGCCGGCACCGCCACCAGGACGGTGCCACTCACCACGCTCGTGTTCACGGTCCGTCCCAATGTCGGAGGGGCCGCCCCTCGGGCCAGCGTGAGGCTGAGGTTGTCGGCGTAGCCGTCGTTGTAGCTGGGGTTGAAGCGGGTGGCCGTGACTGCCACGCGCATGGTGCGGGTGCCGGCGGGCACGGCTCCGGTGGCGCTGCGCGGCAGCAGCGTGGTCACGGAGTTTCGCTCCGAGGCAGTGACAGGCCCGATCTGGATCGTGCCCGACGTCGCGCCCGTCGCGGAGAGGTAGTCCACCGCCACCGTGGCGTTGTCATCGTGGCCGTCGAAGCCGCCCAGGTCCGCGCTCAGGGCTGCTACGACGGAGCCCGCGTCGATCTCAGCTGCGGCGGCCGACGCGTCAACGGTCTGCTGGATCCGCGAGGTCGCCTCCGCCGGCCCGCCGGCGAAGAAGTTGGCACCGCCACCGATCGCGGAGCTCACGCTTGGCGCCGGGAAGCCACCTCCGGCCGCGTACTGCACGGTGGTGAAGTTCCCACCGGGCACGAACGCCGAGCCGCTCGAGGTGAGCTTGGTCCACGCGGGTATCGCGACGCTGTCGCTGGCGTTGGTGGCGCCGGGCGCGGACTCGCCGCCGGGATTGGCGATCAGGTTCCCAGGCGGGATCACGGCGTGCGCGGGGCCCGCAGCGAGAAACACGGCCGCAACCGCAGCGCGGCGGACAGTGGCTTGACGACCTCATCGCCTGGCGCGTGCGAGGTAGCTTTTGCCGGTCGGAGGGTGATGTTCTTGCGGCGGCGGAGGTCGCGGACTGTGACGCGGCCGCGGGTGACTTTGGTGAGCGTGCCGTCGCAGCGGTCGGTGGTGGTCCAGGTGGTGCCGCGGACGGTGGCAGAGGAGTAGCGGCCGCGGGTGCGGAAGCGGCCTTTGGCGTTGGCGCGCAGGCGGCGGACGCTGCGTCGCGACAGCCGCCGCCGAGCGGCGGTTTGGGCGCTTGTGCTGCGGCGCCCGGCGTTTGGCGCGGCGGGTGCAGCTCTTGAAGCTCGAGCCCTTGAGTCGCAGCTCGGTCAGCCCCTTCGCGCGCGCGGAGCGCGACTGCAGCACTTGGAACACCCCGGCGGCGAAGTCGCCGTTCTGGGTCGTGCCCCTGGAGTCGCGCGCGCGCGTGAGCCGCACCGTCCCCTTGCGGGTGTCGAGCAACGACCCGACCGGGATCTGGCGCGCCTGGGTCATCGGCACGAACCGCACCCCCTTCAACCCCGGCACCGCCTGCGCCGCCCGCGCCGAACCCGCCGGCACGCCACCAACACCTGCCCCCGCACCTCCGCACATTCACCGCCCGACCGACCACCGGCGCCGGAACCGCGGGCGCCGCCGAGCTCGGCACTCCCCAGTCCATGCCCGTGCTGGTGTCCTGGTTGAGGCGGACGAGCCCCGTTCCGTCGATGCCGACGGTGAACAGCTCCTCCTGCAACGGGCCCGCCGACGTCGCTGATGAACCCGATCCTGGTGCCGTCCGGAGACCACGCGATCTCCCACACCTCGCCGACGCTCGCGCCCGTGAACAGCGGCGCCTCGTTCGGTGCGGTGGCGCGGATGATCTGCCAGATGCCGCCGTTCGCGCCCGCCGGACCGCGGGTGTAGGCGATCGCCGACGCGTCCGGCGACCACGAGGGATTGCTTCTGTTCCCGGCGTCTCCGGGTTCATCGGGTGGGCCCGGGCGTGCCCCCGGCCCCGATCACCCAGATCTCGTTCGAGGCGGCGAAGGCGATCTCGTCCCCGGCCGGCGACCAGTCGGGGTCGGACACGCTGGAGGCGAAGCGTCGAGGTCAGGTTGGTGCTGGCGCTCCCGTCCGCGTTCATCACGTACAGGTCACCGTTGCGGACGAACGCGATCCGCGACCCGTCGGGGGACCACGCCGGGTCGGTGTCGTTCGTCGCGACCGCTGGCCGGGTCGACGGTGACCTGCCGCGCCCCGGTCCCGTCGGCGTTGACGGTCCAGATCCCGTACGCGGACGCGCCCGCGACGCGGCTGAACGCTATGAGGTTCCCGTCCGCAGACACCGCCGGCGCCTGGAGGAGAAGGCGGTAGCGGGGAGGCCCCGGTGCCGTTCTCGGCCACGCAGACGAGCCCCGATGGCCCTTCGAAGACGAGCCTCCCGTTCGACCCGGGAAAGCTAGCGAGCGCGCCGGCGGGCGCGGCCAGCAGGGCGGCCGCGATGACCAGCGGCGGCGCGAGCCCGATCCGCCTTCGCATCGGCCGAGGGTAACTCAGATCCTGCCCTGTGGCCAGGAGGAACAGACGTTCGGACCATGCTGTCCACCCAAGACGGACCACCCGGTCCGCCGGTCTATCGCCGTGCTTTTGCAAGGTAGCTCTTGCCGGTGCGGAGGGTGATGTTTTTGCGGCGGCGGAGGTCGCGGACGGTGACGCGGCCGCGGGTGACTTTGGTGAGCGTGCCGTCGCAGCGGTCAGTGGTGGTCCAGGTAGTGCCGCGGACGGTGGCGGAGGAGTAGCGGCCGCGGGTTCTGAAGCGGCCGCGGGCGTTGGAGCGCAACCTGCGCACGGTGCGCCGCGACAGCCGCCGCCGGCGGGCGGCTGTTTGGGCGTTGGGGCCGGCGGTGCTGGTGGTGGCGCGTTTGGCGCGGCGGGTGCAGTTCCTAAAGCTGGAGCCTTTGAGGCGCAGTTCGGTCAGGCCGCGTGCTTTGGCGGCGCGTGATTGGAGGATCTGGAACACGCCGGCGGTGAAGTCGCCGTTCTGGGTGTTGCCTTTGGAGTCGCGCGCGGACGTGAGTCGGACGGTTCCTTTGCGGGTGTCGAGCAGCGACCCGACCGGGATCTGGCGCGCCTCGGTGATCGGCACGAACCGCACCCCCTTCAAACCCGGCACCGACTGCGCCACCCGCGCCGAACCAGCCGGCACCGCCACCAACACCGACCCACGCACCTCACGCACATTCACCACCCGACCCACGGTCGGGGGCGAAAGGCCCAATACCTCGTCCGCCGTGAGGGCGCCGTCGTAGAGGCGTATGCGCGCCACGGCGCCGGCTGAGTCCTCACCGGTGACGGATCCGTCGTCCTGGAAGAAGCGCAGAATGTCGAGGCCGATCACGGCCGCGCCTTGCTGTGAGTCGTCGGTCGGAGGAAACGCGAGCCGCCCATCCACGTAGCCCGCGATCCTGCCGCGGGCGTCGCGTGTCAGGACGATCCGCGCGTAGGTATTGGCCCGGATCAGCTCGGGCGTGCCGAACGCGAAGTTGTAGAAGCGCAGCACTCCGCCGAAGTCGTATAGCCCGAGGTCGCTCGCGCCGTTGCTGAAGTCGACCAGCCGGCGGTAGCCGGAGATCTCAGCGAGACGCGCGTCTATCACGATCGAGTAGCTCGTGGCGGAGACGATCGATCGGATCCCCGACAGGCTCAGGCCGTTCGCCTTCGGGAAGGTCAGAACCTGCCTCGGGCGCCCCTCTACAGTCTCCGTCGCGAATGCATTGGTGCCCGGCCCGATGTCGGTGAGTGCGGGGGCACCCGCGAGGCTACTCGTCCTGGTTCCCTGGAACTGGTAGTCGGCCTTGAGCGTGGCGGCTGGAGCGGACTCCGCCAGGAGCCCCGCCGCGCACATGACCGCGGCAAGCGCAAGAAGGGCGCGGCGGAACAGGGGCGTCCCAAGCAACAGGCCCACGCTCGCGAGCGTAACTGAGCCGTATGGGTGCGAGTCGCAGTGACGCTACGCCGCCAGGGGCAGCTCGAACGGTGGCTCAGCCACCACCGAGATGCGCTCCTCGCGCACCTCCCAGACGGCCGTGATCTCCAGCGTGCAACCGCATTCGCACACCAGCACCCCGAGCTCCGCGAGGTCGCCGATGGCCTCGACGGTCTCCGCGCAGCGCTCGTCAGAGCAGATCAACTCGACGCCGAACATGTGGGCATGGTCGGGGAACCTCCGGACAGACTGACAAGCTCGGTGCTCGGTCGCGAGGCGCCTGGTAGCTACAAGCGCGCGTCCGCCACCATCGCGCGCGAACAGCAGCGCGAGGTAGGCCAGCGAGTACAGGTACAGCCACAGCGCCGAGCGCCTGTCGGCGCGGCGGTAGAGCCGGACCGCGCCGCGCGATGAAGACGGCGCCGAGCGCGACCGAGGCCGCCAGGTAGATGCCGCCGAAGCCGCCCGCGCAGAACGGCAGCTGCGTGACCGCGTACAGCAGGAGCGAGTAGAGCAGGATCTGCCGGCGGGTCTCGCGCTCGCCCCGCACCACCGGCATCATCGGCACGCCGGCCTTGGCGTAGTCGTCCTTCATCAGCAGCGAGAGCGCCCAGAAGTGGGGCGGGGTCCAGTAGAAGACGATCGCGAACAGGTACAGGGCGGTCCACGACAGCCCGCCGGTCGCGGCGGCCCAGCCGACCAGCGGCGGCACCGCGCCGGCGGCGCCGCCGATCACGATGTTCTGCGGCGTGGAGCGCTTCAGCCAGACCGTGTAGACGAGGGTGTATCCGAGGAAGCCCGCGAACGAGAGTGCTGCCGCGAGCGGGTTCACCCCGACGGCCAGCACGACCACGGCAAGCGCGGCGAGCATCAGGCCGTAGGCGAACGCCGCGCCGGGCGCGACGCGGCCCGATGCCACGGGCCGGTCGGCGGTGCGCCGCATGCTCGCGTCGATGTCGCGGTCGTACCAGTGGTTGACCGCGCCGGCGCCGCCGGCCGACAGGTAGCCGCCCAGACACGTGAGCGCCACGAGCCCGAGCGACGGGTCGCCCGCCACGTACATCGTCGTGACCGTGGTGAAAAGCAGCAGCGACTGGACCTTCGGCTTGGTCATCTCGACGTAGTCGGAGACGACCGAGCGCAGCCCGCCCGCGCGGACCGGCGCGACCGCAGCCGGAGAAGCCGGCGCCTGCATCAGGCGGTCACCGCCTCGCGCCGGGCGGCGCCGCTACGCGCCTCGGCGCTCGCCGGCACCGGGTAGAGCTGGAACGCCAGCCCCACCACGCTCGCCCACAGCAGGGTCCCGAGCGTCAGGTGCAGCACGATCAGCGCCTCGTACTCGTCGAGCCACACGTTCAACGCGCCCACGAGCACCTGCGCCGCCAGCACGGCGACCGCGAGCCAGGCGCTGCGCACGATCCCGGGGCTTGGGCGACGCCTCAGCGCCAGCACCACGAGCGCGATCACGAGAATCGTCGCCAGGTACATGAAGAAGCGATGGGTGAGGTGGATGTCCACCAACCGCGCCTGGCCGAAAGGCATGAAGTCGCCGTTGCAGGTCGGGAACTCCTTCCCGCACGCATGATGCGCCCCATCCCCGACCTGATAGTCGGCGCGCCCGTAGTTCTGCGTCCCCGCCATGTACCCCCCGGCGACGATGGTGCAGAACACGGCTGCGGAAGCCACCACCGCAAGGGGCCGAAACCTGCGCCCGACGTCCTGGGGACTGGGCGACTGGGGACTGGGGGCTCGAGGAAGCGCGAACCACATACAGCAGCAGTGCAAGCAGCGCCATCGCCAACCCCAGATGCGCGGCAACAAGCCCCTCGTCGAGATCCTTCTCCACTGTGGCCGCGCCCAGCAGCCCCTGGGCGACGACCAGCACCGCGGCGGCGGCGGATGCACGCACGAGCCCGGGGTTCGAGCGGTAGCGACGCCAGGCGAGCACCGCCAGGGCGAACATCATGATCCCCACGGCGCCGGCGAGGACGCGGTGGGTGTACTCGATGATCGAGTTGAGGTCGATGCCGGGCACCACGTCGCCGTTGCAGAACGGCCAGCCGTTGAGCCCGGAGCCGGCGGGCCCGCAGCCGAGGCCCGGACTCGGACACGCGGACGATGCCGCCGACGATGATCAGCAGGAAGGTGGCGAGGACGGTCGCGATCGCCAGTCGCCGGTAGCCAGCGGACGGCGTGGCGCTCATGTGCCCGACGCCACCGGCTGCGCGACGGTGCCCGCCGGCTCACCGGCCCTCTGCACCTCGCGCCTGATGTCCTTCATCGGCTCCACCGAGCGGACCCGCGGGACCACGTCGAAGTTGTTCTCGGGCGGGGGCGAGGAGGTGAACCACTCGAGCGTGTTGCCCTTCCACGGGTCGTTGCCGGCCCGCTTGCCGTGCTTGATCGAGTGCAGCACGTTGACGACCGTGACCAGCACGCCGATCCCGAGCAGGAACGAGCCGATCGTGGAGGCCAGGTTGTAGCCCCTCCCAGCCCGCGCCCTCCGGGTAGTCGTAGATCCGGCGCGGCATGCCCGGATAGGCCGGCTGAGTGCTGGACCAGGAAGGTGAGGTTGAACCCAACGAACATCAGCCAGAAGGAGACCTTGCCGACGGCCTCCGACATCAGCCGGCCGCTCATCTTCGGGAACCAGTAGTAGAGCGCGGCGAAGATCCCGAACACGGCGCCGCCGAAGATCACGTAGTGGAAGTGCGCCACCACGAAGTAGGTGTCGTGCAGCTGCCAGTCGACCGGGAACACCGCGAGCATCACGCCCGAGATCCCCCCGATCACGAACAGCGCCGGGAGCGCGACCGCGAAGTACAGCGGGGTCTTCATCACGATCGACCCCTTCCACAGCGTGGCGATCCAGTTGAAGATCTTGATCCCGGTCGGGATCGCGATCAGCATCGAGGACAGCATGAAGAACACCAGCACGACCGTGGCCGTCGGCGTGGTGAACATGTGGTGCGCCCACACGAGCATGCCGAGGAAGGCGATGGCCACCGTGGCCGCGGCGATCGCCTTGTAGCCGAAGATCGGCTTGCGGGCGAACACCGGCAGGATCTCCGAGATCATCCCGAAGGCCGGCAGGACCATGATGTAGACCTCGGGGTGGCCGAAGAACCAGAACAGGTGCTGCCACAGCATCGGGTCGCCGCCGCCCGTCGGGTCGAAGAAGGCGGTGCCGAAGTGGCGGTCGGTCAGCAGCATCGTCACTGCGGCCGCCACCGCCGGGAGCGCGGCGATCAGCAGGTAGCTGTAGACCAGGATCGTCCATACGAACAGCGGCATCCGGCCCCAGGACATCCCCTTCGCGCGCATGTTGTGGATCGTGGCGACGAAGTTGATCGCGCCCACGATCGAGGACAGGCCCGAGAGGTGGATCAGGAAGATCCAGGCGTCGACGCCCCCGCTGGGCATGTACGCGTCGTCTGACAGCGGCGCGTATGAGGTCCAGCCCGCCATGCGGCGGCTCGAAGAAGAGGCTGGCGTAGAACGCGATCCCACCGAACACGAGCAGCCAGAACGAGAGCGCGTTCAGCCGCGGGAACGCCATGTCGCGCGCGCCGATCATGAGCGGCACGAAGTAGTTGCCGAAGCCGGCCAGCACGGGCACGACGAACAGGAAGACCATCGTGGTGCCGTGCATCGACACCAGTCCGTTGTAGGTCTCTGGCGTGACGAGCGTGCCGTCCGGCTGAGCCAGTTGGAGGCGCATGATCAGCGCCTCGACGCCACCGAGGATGAAGAACACGAAGGTGGCGAACAGGTACATGATCCCGATCCGCTTGTGATCGGTGGTCGTGAGCCAGGCGAGCCAGCCGCGCGTGGGCTCCTTGTAGCCCCGCATCACGACCTCGGGTCGGGCGATCGCCGTCATCCCTCCTCCCTTTCGCGGCGTTGGACGGCGAGGGCCCGCTGCGCGGCCCTGAGCAGCACCCGCTGGCGTCGGACGAAGGCGGTGTAGCGCTCAGGCGACACAGCCCGCACCTGCCCGCGCATGTCGGCGTGGTTGGACCCGCACAGCTCCGCGCACTGACCCTCGTAGACGCCCTCCTTGGCGATCTTGAACCAGGTCTCGTTCACGTAGCCGGGGGTGGCGTCGGCCTTTCCGCCCAGCTTGGGGATCCACCACGAGTGGATCACGTCGGACGATGTGATCCTGAGGACGACGGTGGTGTTGGTTGGCACCACCATCTCGTAGTAGCTGAAGGCGTCCCCTCCGGGGTACTCGTAGCGCCAGAGGTACTGCTGGCCGTTGACGCCGATCGTGAGCGTCGGGCCGCCGTCCCTGGGGGGCGCCGACTGGTCGATCGACGCCACCTGCACTCCCTGCGCCAGCCCGTTCGGGCCCGACGCGGACGGGTTGTTGATGTCGCCCAGGTAGATGAACGCCACGACCGCCAGCACGACCAGGATCACCGCGGCGCCCACGGTCCAGCCGAGCTCGAGCGGGGTGTTGCCGCGGATCTGGGCCGGCTCGGGGCCGCCGCGCCGAGCGCGGTACTTGACGAGACACCAGATCAGCGTGCCCTCGACGAGCAGGAAGATCGGAATCGAGACGTAGAGGATGATCTTGTAGACCGTCGCGATGTCGTCCGCGTTGGGTGAGCCACCCGATTCGGGTGTGAACGCCCCCGCCATAGCGGCCGGCGCGAGGGCCAGGAGCGCGACCACGCCCACCGCGAGGGCGAGCAGGGCGAGGCGGCTGCGGTGTCCGGCTACGCGCGCGGGCAAGGCGGCGGCATCATATCCCGCTACTTGGCGGTCCATCCGCATTGCGCGGCTTCAGGCGCCCTTGAACTCCGGATCGCGCTTGTCCACGAACGCGACCACCCCCTCGAGGAAGTCGTCCGTCCGCGCCAAAGCGTGCTGGATCTCGGCCTCGAGGTCGAGCTGGCCGTCGAGATCCGGGTAGATCATCCGGTTCAGTGCACGTTTTGATCCTGCGTATGAGCGGGTCGGGCCGTGCGCCAGCCGCTCCACGAGCTCCTCCGCGGCGGGCATCAGGTCATCGTCTGCGTGGACCGAGTTCACGAGCCCCCAGTCCTGGGCCTGCTGCGCCGGGACGCGGTCTCCGAGCAGCGCCATCTGGAAGGCACGCGCCTTGCCGACTGCCGCGGGCACGAACAGCGTCGAGCCGCCGTCGGGCATCAGGCCGATGTTCACGAACGCCAGGCCGAAGAACGCCGACTCGGCAGCCAGGACGAGGTCGCAGGCCAGCGCCAGCGACAGCCCGATGCCCACGGCCGGCCCGTTCACCGCCGCCACCACGGGCTTCTCCAGCGTCCGGATGCCGGCGATGATCGGGTGGTAGACCTCGTGCAGCTCGCGCATCACGTCGGGCTTGCCGTCGTCGGGGTTCGGCTCGAAGCCGGCCTTGAGGTCGGCGCCCGACGAGAACCCCCGGCCGGCGCCCGTCACGAGCACGGCCCGCACCGTCGGGTCGGCGGCGCGCTCGTTCACGACCTCGCCGAGCTCGCGCCCGAACTCGCTCGTCCACGCGTTCAGCGTCTCCGGGCGGTTGAGCGTGATGCGACCGGCGCCCTCCGTCTGCTCCCACTTCACGGTCTCATAGCTCATCGGTTCCTCTCGTCGGGGACTGAGGGCGTCCTGCGCCGGGCGAAACGTATCCTGAGGCCATGCTTCTCGACTCGCTCGAGTGGCTTGGGCACTCCGGGTTCCGGCTCCGCGACAACGGCGCCACGATCTACATCGACCCCTACCGCGTGGCCGACGGTCCCAAGGCCGACCTGATCCTGGTGACTCACGGGCACTACGACCACTTCTCGCCGCAGGACGTGGAACGCCTCTCCCACGAGGGCACGTGGCTGGTGGCTCCGGCGGCGGTGGCCGAGCGGGCGCGCGGGCGAGTGGCGTCGATCGCCCCCGGGGAGGAGCTCCCGCTGGAGGCGGTTCCCGGCGTGGAGGTGACCGCGGTCGCCGCGTACAACACCTCGAAACGAGATCGCGAGGGGCGTGTCTTTCACCCGCGCGAGGCGGGCTGGGTCGGGTTCGACCTGAACGTCCGCGGCGAGCGCCTGTACCACTCGGGCGACACGGACGTGATCCCCGAGATGGATACCGTGGTGGGTGTGGACGTGGCGCTGCTGCCGGTGAGCGGGACGTACGTGATGACCGCCGGCGAGGCCGCCGAGGCGGCCCGCCGGATCCAGCCCGGCGTGGCAATCCCGATGCACTGGGGCCAGCACATCGGGACGCGCGCGGACGCCGAGGCCTTCGCCGAGAAGGCGCCGGTGGAGGTGCGGATCCTCGAGCCTCAGCCCAGCGCGTCCTCGTAGACCTCGGCCACGCGCTCGGCCAGCGTGTCCCAGGAGAAGTCGCGGCGGGCGGAGATGTAGCCATTCTCGGCGCGCTCCCTGCGCGCGGGTTCGTCGTTGACCGCCTCAACGATCGCCTCGGTCAGGCTGTCAAGGTCGTCGGGCTCGATCAGCCAGCCATTGGGCCTGCCCGGCTCGACGTTCACGAACGACGGCGGTCCGCCGGCGTTCGCGGCGATCACGGGCACGGCACACGCCATCGCCTCCACGAACACCTGTCCGAAGGACTCGTTGATCGAGGGCATCACCATCACGTCCGAGCACGCCAAGCCCTCGTTCAGCTCGCCGTGGCCGCGCCACCCGATGAAGAAGACGTCCTCGACGCCCTCCTCCACGGCGACCGTGTGCGGGTGCTCGCCCTCGCATTCACCCGGGAACCCGCCCCAGATAACCAGCGGCGCGGGGCGCGTGAAGCGCTCGCGCCCCCGCGCATAGGCGCGGATCAGCAGCGGGATCCGCTTCACGTCGGTGAAGCGCCCGATGAACAGCAGCACCGGGGCGGGCTCGCCGGTCTGGGGATCGACGAACCGGGCGAGGTCCTCCTCGCGGTACGCCACGCTCCCCGGCTCGCCTCCCTCGCGCCAGCCGAGGGGCTGCTCCACGAGCCACTCGCGCCACCGTGACAGGCGCTCCTCGAGCGTCAGCTCGCGGCGGTCGAAGCGCTTCAGGTCGACTCCGTTCGGGACCCAGGTGACCTTCTCGGGATCGATCCCGAGGAGGCGGCCGGCCTCCTCCCGGTCGTGGGGCGAGATGACGATGAAGCGCCGGCTACGGGACGCCCAGCGCCGCATCTCGCCGATCCAATGCGCAGAGTGCATCCAGTCGCCGGTTTGCGGCTCGGCCAGCGCACGGTCGATCATCTTGAGCTCCGTGCCGTGCAGGTGGGTCACCAACGGGACCTCCGGCAGCGCCCCGACGGCCGCCTCGTGCAATGGCGTGAGGTGATGCAGGTGGAGCACATCTGGCGCGTCCCTGAACGCGCTACTCATCATGCCCGTCCAGAAGTCGGCCAGGTGTTCGCCAACCTCGGGCGAGACGGACGCGAGCAGCCGATCCGGGACGTCCGGGCGAGGCTCGTAGGAGGCGTGCATGGGCACAGGCTCCGCCAGGGGGTCGCGCCCCTCCGCGTGGGCGGCGACCGCGGGCCCGTAGTCCGCCGCCGTCACCGCGAGGCCACGGTAGAAGCTCTCGGCATGCGTGCGCTCGCCCGGCGCCCCGAGCGAGCCGCAGAGCAACTCGGTGGTCCAGCCCGACCCGAGCCAGCGAAGCCGCGAGGTAGCGGATCACCTGCGCCGAGCCGCCGCGGGGGTAGAAGATCACTCCCATCCCGACCCGGCGGTTCATTCGGGGTGACCCTACCGCGCCAGCGGGAGCCAGCCACCCGCCCTGTCCCAAACCCGCCAGTGGGCCCGGAAACCCCTATGAGCGGGGCCCGAGGCAGGCGAGCCGACAGGTCGCTCGGCTAGGCTGGCCGCCGTCTTGCGAAGCTCGCGCACCCTACGAGCCCTGGCCTGGGGGGCCGTCGCCGTGGGGGTCGCGACGCCCCTCGCGCGTCACCGCCTGCGGCTTCGCGCGCCCGTGGTCACCGCGCTGAGCTTCCAGGCCCCGGCCGCGCTCGCCCTGGCCACGCCTCGCACCCGGCTGCGCGACGCCGGCATCTACGCCCTGCAGATGTGGGCCTATTACGCCCACTACGACATGCCGGACGACGACCCCGAGACGCTACGGAAGCGAACGCGCGTGGACTACCCGATCAGGATCGATCGCGCCCTCGGAATGGGGGAGACGCCCACGACCCGGTTGCAGCGAGCGTTGGGGACGCCCGGTCAGGTGCGCCGGCACGACCTCGCGCTGTCGTGGGTGCACTGGAGCTGGTTCTTCGTGCCCCACGGCACCGCTCGCCTACATCCTCGCTCGCCACCCCCAGCGCTTCCCGCGCTCGGCGTGCTTCATGGCCGCGACGTTCGACCTGGGGCTGGTCGTCTACTGGGCGTTTCCAACCGCCCCTCCGTGGTACGCAGCCCAGGAGGGGCGGATGGAGCCGGTGAGGCGGATCATGGTCGAGACGGGGGAGCGGTTCTGGAAACGCCTCTGGCGACCGCTTTACGATGGACTCGAAGGTAACCCGTTCGCTGCCATGCCCTCACTCCACTTTGGTACATCCGTGATGGCTGCCCGGGTCCTCTCCGACGTGGGCAGGGGACCCGGCCTGCTCGGCTGGGCCTACGCGCTGACGCTGGGCTTCGGCCTCGTTTACCTGGGCGAGCACTACGTCGTGGACCTGGCGGCCGGGCTTGCCTTGGCGGAGACCGTTCGCCGCGCCGAGCCGCGCGCGCGACCGCTCCTGTCGGCTGCCGCCCGTCGCATCCAGACCCTCGAGCCGCGGCAGTGCTGATGGGCCCGAACGAGCTCCCTCCGCGTGAGCCGGCGCCGGAAGATCCGGAGCTGGTCGCCGAGCGCGAGCTCGAAGACGAGGAGGAGGACCTCCGCGTATCCGGGCATGCTGGCGGACCGCCGCCGGCTGACCACGCTCGCGCTGGTGTTCGTGGCGGGCATCGTCGCGATCTACTTCCTGGCGCCCAGGATCCTGGGCCTCGACGACGAGCTGAGGCAGATCGGCGACGCGAACTGGGACTGGGTCGTGGTCGCGATCGCGTTCAACGTGGCGGCATTCGCGGCTTACGTGGCGCTGTTCCGCGGGATCCTCGGCGGCACCCAGGACGACGAGGTCCACCGCCGCCTCGACCCAACTGCGTCCTACCAGATCACCATGGCCGGACTGGCCGCCACGCGGATCTTCTCGGCGGCGGGAGCGGGCGGGCTCGTGCTCACCTACTGGGCGCTGCGCAAGGCGGGCATGCCGCGCCGGCGGTCGGCGTGCCGGATGGTCGCCTTCCTCGTGCTCACCTACTCGGTCTACCTCATCGCGCTGGTGGTGTTCGGCGTGCTGCTGCGCACCGGCGTGCTGCCCGGCGACAATCCCGTCGGCGGCACGATCGTGCCCGCCGGGTTCGCGTTCGCCGCGCTCGTGATCCTCGGCCTGATCGCGCTGATCCCGGGCGACATCGAGCGGCGGCTGCGCGACTACTCGCGCGGCTACGGCCGCGCGCGCTACGCGCAGAAGCTGGCGTCCGGCCCGGCGACCATCGCGACCGGTGTGCGCACCGCGCTCGACTACCTCCGCCACCCCCGCCGCGGCGCGCTCGCGGTGGCCGGCGCGGTCGGGTTCTGGGCGGCGAACATCGGCATCCTGTGGGCGAGCTTCGAGGCGTTCGGCGGCGACGTGCCGTTCGGGGTGCTGGTGCAGGGCTTCTTCGTCGGGATGGCCGCCAACCTGATCCCCTCGCCCGCGGGCGGCGTCGGCTCGGTGGACGCGGGGATGATCGGGGCGTTCGTGCTGTTCGGGATGCCGAGCGGCATCGTGTTCCCGGCCGTGCTCACATACCGGATGATCGCCTTCTGGCTCCCGATCCCGCCCGGTATCGTCGCCTTCTTCCAGCTGCGTAAGACCGTGGCGCGCTGGGAACACGAGCGACGAAGCTATACTTCAGAAAGTAAAGTGACTGCGGAGGCTACGTGAGCGAAGAGCGCCGGATCGAAAACGTGATCATCATCGGAAGCGGCCCTGCCGGCTACACGGCTGCGCTCTACACGTCCCGCGCCGACCTCGAGCCGCTCGTGTTCGAGGGCTTCGCGTGGGGCGGCCTGCTGCAGCAGACCACCGACGTCGAGAACTACCCGGGCTACCCCGAGGGCGTGATGGGGCCGCAGATGATGCAGGAGTTCCGCGACCAGGCAGAGCGCTTCGGCACGCGCTTCGTGACCGACGACGTGACGCGCGTCGAGCTGTCGCGACGGGGGCCTGCACCGGGTCTTCGTGGGCGACGAGGAGCACCTGGCCAAGTCTGTGATCCTCGCGATGGGCGCCGAGCCGAAGAAGCTCGGCGTGCCCGGCGAGGACGAGCTGGCCGCGCGCGGCGTCTCCTACTGCGCCACCTGCGACGCCGCCTTCTTCCGCGACAAGCCCACCATCGTCGTCGGCGGCGGCGACACCGCGATGGAGGACGCGACCTTCCTCGCCAAGTTCGCCAAGGACGTGAAGATCGTGCACCGCCGCGACGAGTTCCGCGCGTCGGCGATCATGCTCGACCGCGCGCGCGAGGCGGACAACATCGAGCTGCTCACGCCGTTCACCGTCGATCGGCTTCGAGGCCGACGAGAACGGCTCGCTGGCGAGGGTGGTGCTCGACAACGCCGGTGACGGCGAGGACCGGACGCTCGAGATCGACGGCGCGTTCATCGCGATCGGCCACGACCCAACTCGGAGATCGTCGAGGGCCAGGTCGACATCGACGAGAACGGCTACGTGGAGGTCGAGGGGCGCTCGACGCGGACCAACCTCGCGGGCGTCTTCGCGGCCGGCGACCTCGTCGACCACACCTATCGCCAGGCCGTGACCGCGGCGGGCTCGGGCTGTGCCGCGGCGCTCGACGCCGAGGCCTACCTGCGCGACACGCCGCCGGACCCGGAGGCGCACTGGGCCCCGGCGCGGGATCAAGTCGAGGCTGCCGCGGAGCGCGCCGCGAGCTAGGCACCCGCCGAGGTGCCCCAGCTCTGGACGAACTGGGCTCGCGAGCAGCGCTGCGCTCCCGACCGGATTGAGCGCCCGTCCACGGAGTCCGAGCTGAGCGAGATGGTGGGCTCGGCCGCAGCGGCCGGGATGCCCGTGCGGGCGGTGGGCTCCGGACACTCGTTCACCGACTGCGCGTGCACCGACGGGTTGATGCTCGACCTGGGGCAGATGAACCGCGTGGTGGACGCGGACACCGGCACGGGCCTGGTGACGGTGGAGGGCGGGCATCACCCTGCACGAGCTCGGCAAGCAGCTCGCCGCGCGCGGGCTGGCGATGGAGAACCAGGGTGACATCGACCGCCAGACGCCTCGCCGGGGCCGATCTCGACCGCCACCCACGGCACCGGTGGGCGCTACCGGAACATCTCCTCGCAGGTGGCCGGCCTGAGCCTGGTGACGGCGGACGGCAACACGGTGGAGATCGGTGAGGACGATGCCGAGACGCTCGCCGCGGCGCGGGTCGGGATCGGCTGCCTCGGCGTGATCGCGCGCGTGACGCTGCAGGCCGTGCCGATCTTCACGATCGAGCGGCTGGACGCGCCGCGCCCGCTCGCGGAGACGCTCGACGCGCCTCGACGAGCTCGTGGACGGCGCGGACCACTACGAGCTGTTCACCTTCCCCTACTCGGACATCGCGCTCACGCGCACCAGCACCCGCAGCGATCGACCCGCCCGAGCCCGAGAACCCCCGCTCCGCGTGGGTGCGCGAGACGGTGATCGAGAACCGGCTGCTGGACTTCGCGTGCCGGGTGGGACGCCGCTTCCCGAGCGCCATCCCCACGATCAACCGCCGTATCTCGGAAGCGGTCACCAGCTCCACGAAGATCGACCGCAGCCACAACGTGTACGCAACGCGGCGCGACGTGAAGTTCACGGAGATGGAATACGCGATCCCGCGCGAGCACGGCGCCGAGGCGGTGCGGCGAGTGCTGGAGCTGATCGAGCGCCGGCGCCTGCCGATCGGCTTCCCGATCGAGGTGCGGGTCGTGGCGGGCGACGACGCATTCCTCTCGACCGCCCAGGGGCGCGACACGTGCTACGTGGCGGTGCATCAGTACCACGGGATGGAGTTCGAGAGCTACCTCCGCGCCGTCGAGGCGATCATGGACACCTATGGCGGGCGACCGCACTGGGGCAAGCGCCACTACCAGAGCGCTGAGAGCCTGCGCCCGCGCTATCCGGAGCTGGGACCGCTGGCAGGCGGTCCGCGCGCGCCTCGACCCTGGCGGGGTCTTCACCAACGACTACTCGCGGAGGGTGCTCGGGCCCGTGGCGGCCCCGGCGGCGCGCGGGTAGCGCCGCGCGCTATCTGCGGCAGGTCAGGAGCTTGCGGTCGACCGTGATCACGCGGCCGTCGCGAGCGCTCACCCGCGCCCGCACGGAGATCCGGCGCCCGGATGGCAGGCGGCTGCGCTTGACCTTCACGAAGAACGGAACGGCGCGCGACGAGCCCAGCTTGCGGCGCCCGACCGTGTAGCGGACCGACTCCATCCGCCGCCCGTCCGCACCCGTGATCCCCAGCCGGACGTCGCGGTACACGCAGCGCCGGCCGCGGAGTGTGCGGTGCGAGGTGGGCCGGTTCGACGTCCGGAGCTGGCGCGCCGACAGCCGGACCGAGGGCAGGGGGGTGAAGCACGCCTCGCCGGCGCAGCGCTGCAGCACACGCAGCCGGCGCGAGAGCGCACGCTTGACTCCCGCGTACTCGTCGACGTCCTCGAGGTTGTGCAGCTCGTAGGGGTCCTTGCGCAGGTCGTAGAGCTCGTACTCGCCGGTGGTGTCGTGGCGGACGTAGAGGAAGCGGTCGTTGCGCAGCGCGCGGTACTGGGGCACGCTGTTCACGCCGGCGCCGTTCTCGAGCACGATCTCGCGGCCCAGCTCGAGGGTCGGGTCGCTCATCAGGCCGAACAGCGAGCGGCCGTCCTGCAGCCGCCCGGGCGCGGCGGCCGCGGCCTCCAGGATCGTGGGCGCCAGGTCCATGTTGGCCACGAGCTGCTTGAGGCGCCGGCCCCGGAGCACGCCCGGCCCGCGCATGATCAGCGGCATGCGTTCGCGGCGGGCTCGTAGGGCAGCACCTTCTCCGAGCGGATCCGGTGCTCGCCGTGGAAGAAGCCGTTGTCGGAGGTGTAGATGATCAGCGTGTTCGTCCAGCTCGCCGGTGCGCGACAGCGCGTCGAGCACGTCGCCGACGGCGTCGTCCACCGACAGCAGCGACTCCAGCTCCTGCTGGTAGTTCTCCTGGATCGCGGCGAAGTCCGTCGGGTGATGCGGCGCCGGTCGGCGACGATCTGGGGCTTGTCGCGCGATGCGCGCCTCGTTGAAGCTCGGGGGCGCGGAAGCGGACGTGGCGGCGAACGCGTCGCGGTGGCGCGGCGCGGGGGAGGGGGTGCGGAGCGTCGGCGGGTCGTCGGAGTCGATCGGCTCGCCGCTGTGCGGCGCCGGGAACGTGAGCGACAGGAAGAACGGCTGCGACGACGGCGCGGCGCGCCTGATCATGCTCGGCGGCGCGGCGCCCGAGATAGTCGGTCTGGAACTCGCCGGGTGGTCGGAGCCGGGCTTGAGCAGGATCCGCCCGTTCTCGTTCATCGACCACTCGCTCGAAGTTGAAGGTGGAGGGGTCGACCGTGGAGTTCCAGTCGTTCCAGCCCGGCGGGATCTCGGTGAGGTCCGGGTTCTGGGTGCCGTAGCCGTTGAGGTAGCGGCCGACGTGGATCGTGCGGTAGCCGGCCCGCTGCAGCCACACCGGCAGCGTGTTCGTGTTGTCGCAGCCGGGTGTAGCCGCCGAACGGGCCGGCGTTGTGGATCACGCCGTGGTTGTGGGAGTACTGGCCGGTGAGGTAGGTGGCACGCGACGGGCAGCAGAGCGGATAGCTGGAGATCGGCGGGGTGAACGTGGGTGCCCTGGCTGAGCAGCCCCGAGCTGCACCTTGCTCATCACACGCAGCGAGTCGACCGTCTGGTCGTCGGTCATCACGAAGACGATGTTGGGCCGCGCGTCGGCCTGGCCCGCGGCGTGCGCAGGGGCCAGCGCGGCAGCGGCGAGCGCTACGACCGTGGCTATGAGTGCGACTCTTCCCGGTAGGTGGGCCATCGAACGGGTGATGGTTGCACCCAACACTCTTTCCCGTCGGCGGTTGCGGCCCAGGCGTTGAATCAGAGGAAGCAGCGCCCTCGCCGCGGTAGGTCGGGACCTCGTCCACGATCTCGTCCCCTGCCACCAGGTACAGGGTGTCGAAGCGCTCGCACAGCTCGCCGGCCTTCGCGTGGCGCATGTAGACGTTGTCGCCCACGGGCAGGCTGCGCGCGGCGTCACCGGTGACCGGGGTCTGCACCTCGCCCGCGCCCTCCATCGAGTCGAGCCGCAGGCCCGCTGGCAGGTGGGGCTCGGGCAGGCGGTCCTTCCCGGCCGCGCCGGACGCGTGGTAGCCGCCGCCGAGCAGCGTCGACCGTCCGCCCGCCAGGGCGGCGCACGACCGGCAGCGCGAACATCGCGGCCGGGCGCAGCGAGAACGCCGAGTAGCGGTCGAACAGGGTGGGGGCGTAGAAGCCCGAGCCGGCGGTGAGCTCGGTCACGGCCGTCCTCCGCGGCGGTGGTGTGCAGGCTGCCGGTGCCGCCGCCGTTCACCAGCTCGATCGGCGCGACCGCTCGCATCGCCGCCACGATCGCCGGCGCGCCGCTCGGCGATCTCGGCGGCCGAGGCCCGCTGCATCCGCCGGATGGCGGGCCCCTGGAGCGGCTTGCCCAGCGGCCGGTCGCCGACCCCGGCGATGTGGCCCTCGTAGCCCATCAGCCCGGCCAGCTCGAGGCCGGGGCGGGCGACGATCTCGCGCGCCAGCGCCGCCGCCTGCTCGGGCGTGCGGATCGGCGAGCGCTTCGGCCCGATCTTCACGCAGCCCGCGCGGCATGCCTGGAAGCCGGTGTCGAACTCGATGCAGAGGCGGATCGGCGCGGCCGGCGACGGCGCCGCGCTCGCGATCAGGTCGAGGTGCTCGACCGAGTCGACCATCACGATCGGGCGGCCTTCGCCCTCGAGCGCGCCCAGCTCGGCCAGCGCGGCCGCGGTCGGCGGTGGGGTAGGCCAGCAGCAGGTCGTCGAAGCCGTGGCCGTGCAGCCACAGCGTCTCGCGCGAGCGTGAACGTCATGAGCCCGCGGAAGCGCTCGTCGTGGTCGCAGGATGCGCTCCAGCAGCGGCCGGCAGCGCACCGACTTGCTGGCCACCCGGATCGGCTTGCCCGCCGCGCGCGTGAGCATCTCGCGCGCGTTCGCACCACATCGCGTCGAGGTCCACCAGCGCGAACGGGGCGTCCAGCTCGGCGAAGATCCGCTCGAGGCGGGCGTGGCCCTCGGTGGCGCCCGACGTGGGCCGGGTCGTGGCTGTGTCCGTGGCGGCCACGACCCCGATCATCCCAGGCCGGGTAGCTTGACGGCGATGACCGAGTCGCGAAGGGCGGGCGCCGTGCCGCCCACGATGCTCGTGCTCGGGGCGGTGGCGTCGGTGCAGCTCGGGGCGTCGTTCGCCAAGTCGCTCTTCGACGAGGTGGGCCCGGGCGGCACAGTGCTGCTGCGCATGCTGCTCGCCGCAGTGCTGTCCTGGTCGCCATCTGGCGGCCGCAGGTGCGCGACCGATCGCGCCCAGGACTGGATCCTGATCGTCGGCGTTCGGCATCTCGCTGGCGGGGATGAACTACGCGTTCTACGCGCGCGCTCGACCGGATCCCACTCGGCGTGGCCGTCACGTTCGAGTTCGTCGGCCCGCTCGGGCGTGGCGGTGCTCGGCTCGCGGCGAGCGCTCGACCTGGTGTGGGTGGTGCTGGCCGCGGCGGGCATCCTGCTGCTGGCGGAGCCCGGGGAGGCGACTTCGACGGGGTGGGGGTGGCGCTCGCGCTGCTGGCGGGGGCGTTCTGGGCCGCCTACATCCTCGCTGAGCGCTCGGGTCGGGCAGGCGTTTCCCGGGCGGGGCGGGCCTGGCGCTGGCGATGGTGGTTGCGAGCGCGTTGCTGCTGCCCGTCGGCATCGCCGACGGCGGGGCCGACCTGCTCGATCCGGCCGTGCTGGCGGTGGGCGCCGCGCGTGGCGATGCTGTCGTCGGCGATCCCGTACTCGCTCGAGCTCGAGGCGCTGCGGCGCCTGCCGGCGCGCGTCTTCGGGGTGCTGATGAGCCTCGAGCCCGCGATGGCGGCGCTCGCCGGGTTCGTCGTGCTGGGCGAGGTGCTCGGCGCGCGCGAGCTCGTGGCGATCGGCCTGGTGGTGGCGGCCAGCGCCGGCGCGGCCCGAACGGCGCCGCGACGCGCCGCCGGTGCGCGACTGAGAAGACTTCCCAGCCGTCGGTCGCCAAGGGGGCTGGCGCGGATTGACTTGGATATGCCAAGTCAATCCGCCCCGCGACCCTTCACCGCAGGTAGATCGGGTTGGAGAGGAGCCACGTGCGCTCCGCGCCGTGCGTCTGGAGGGTTGCCTCCACGCGGTAGACCCCCGGCCCCGCGGCCCGATGCTCGAGCGAGTCCGCCTCGCGCGCCCGCGCCACCTCGGCCCCGTCGCGCAGCAGCCGCACGTCCGCAGCCCGTGGAAGCGACGCACGCAGAGTCCAACCCGCACCGGCCGCGTCCCCCTCGCTGCCCATCTCAACCCTCCCGCCGCCATCCGCCTCGCCGAAGAACCGAAACCCGCGCCCGGGCGCCACCGCGTGCGCCGCGATGTAGCAGCGTCCCTCTCGCAACGCTTCGAAGACCTGCTCGCGGTCGTGCTCCAGGTCGCCGTCCAGAGGCTCCTCCACCAGCACGTGGGTCCGCAGCTGGCGAAAGCTGCGGGCGTAGCCCATCAACCGGAGCACCCGGCCCGCGACCCGCCGGCCGAACTGATGCGCGTCCAGTCCGCCGATTCCGACAACCCGGCGCTTGGCCGCCAGCCGGTCCCACTCGTCGAGGTTCTTGCGGGGCGCGAGTGTCACGTAGCGCTCCGGCCTTGCGATGAAGCGGAGCGCGTCGCGCACGCTCTGAAGGCTCTGGCCGTTGTCCGCCACGAAGCTCCACACCTCGATCCCGTCGAGGCAGTCCAGGTCGTCCCACGCCATCGAAACCCCGAGTGAGCTCAGGCGCCTGAACCGCTCCGAGCCCGTCGAGAAGGGATGGGCCGCGAACCCGAAGCCGCCCGCGTCCCGAGCGCCCTGGGCGATCTCCGCCGGTGTCCTCCCGCGCCAGTCGATCTCCTCAGGGGTGCCGAACACGAGCAGGTGATTGCGCCCGATCGGCGACACCTCGTGCCCGGCCAGCAGGAGTGTCCTGCCGTGCCAGCCCTCGTCGCCGCGGCGGGCCGCCTCGAGCGAGTCGTGGTCGGTCAGCAGCACCACGTCAACGCCCGCACGCTCTCCCGCCCTGGCGATCTCGGCGATCGTGCCGGTGCCGTCCGAGTACGTGGAGTGCAGGTGGACGACGCACGAGACGTCGTGCAGTTCGGGAGGCACGGAGCGAGGGTAGTAGCGTTGAAGACGTGAGCCACCCCGACAGCTTTGGCGCCCGTGCGACGCTCGACGCCGGCGGCCGCACGCACGAGATCTTCCGCCTCGACGCGCTGCAGCAGCGCTTCGACGTGGCGCGGCTGCCGTACTCGCTCAAGGTGCTGCTCGAGAACCTGCTTCGCAACGAGGATGGCGAGGCGGTCACACGCGACTCGATCGAGACCCTGGCCACGTGGGTCGCGACGGACGAGCCCTCGAAGGAGATCGCCTACACGCCCAGCCGCGTGCTGATGCAGGACTTCACCGGCGTGCCCGCGATCGTGGACCTTGCGGCGATGCGCGACGCAATGGAGGAGCTCGGGGGCGATCCGACGGCGATCAACCCACTCGTGCCCGTGGAGCTGGTGATCGACCACTCGATCCAGGTGGACTCGTTCGCGGAGAAGCGCGCGTTCTTCAAGAACGCCGAGATGGAGTACGAGCGCAACAGGGAGCGCTACGCGTTCCTGCGCTGGGGCCAGACCGCCTTCGACAACTTCGCGGTCGTGCCGCCCAACACGGGCATCTGCCACCAGGTCAACCTCGAGTACCTGGCCAACGTCGTTACGGCGCGCGACGGCCAGGCGTTCCCCGACACGCTCGTGGGCACCGACTCCCACACCACGATGGTGAACGGGCTGGGCGTGCTCGGCTGGGGCGTCGGCGGGATCGAGGCGGAGGCGGCCATGCTCGGCCAGCCGGTCTCGATGCTCCTGCCGCGGGTGGTCGGTTTCCGGCTGGAGGGGGCGCTGGCGGAGGGCTCGACCGCCACGGACCTCGTCCTCACCGTCACCCAGATGCTGCGCGAGCGCGGGGTGGTGGGCTCGTTCGTCGAGTTCTTCGGCCCCGGCCTGGCCAACCTGCCGCTCGCCGACCGCGCCACGATCGGCAACATGTCGCCGGAGTTCGGCTCCACGTGCGCGATCTTCCCGGTCGACGCGGAGACGCTGCGTTACCTGGAGTTCTCGGGCAGGCCGGCGGAGCGGATCGAGCTGGTGGAGGCTTACGCCCGCGCGCAGGACCTCTTCCACGACGAGAGCTCCGAGGACGCGACCTACTCCGACACGCTCGAGCTCGACCTGTCGTCCGTCGAGCCGAGCCTGGCCGGGCCCAAGCGGCCACAGGATCGTGTTGCGCTCTCGGACGCCGCGACGGACTTCCTCGCCGAGCTGGCCGACCAGTCGAACGGGAAGAGCGGCGACCATGGCGGCAACGGCGCCCGGCACACGTTTCCCGCCAGCGACCCGCCGTCGACGATGGCCGGCCAGGACGACGGTGAGGACGACGGCGAGCCCGCGCATCAGCACGGCGCCGTGGCGACCGAGGAGGTCACCCGCTCGAGTGCCCACGTGAGCCTCGACGGCCACGAGTTCGAGCTGGAGGACGGTGCGGTCGTGATCGCCGCGATCACGAGCTGCACGAACACCTCCAACCCGTCGGTGATGCTCGGCTCCGGGCTGCTCGCCAAGAAGGCCGTCGAGCGCGGGCTGCAGCGCAAGCCGTGGGTCAAGACGAGCCTCGCGCCCGGGTCCAAGGTGGTGACCGACTACCTCGACCGCTCCGGCCTGACCGAGCCGCTCGAGCAGCTCGGCTTCAACCTCGTCGGCTACGGCTGCACCACCTGCATCGGCAACTCCGGGCCGCTGCCGGAGCCTGTCTCGGAGGCGATCGAGAAGGAGGACCTCACCGTGTGCTCGGTCCTCTCGGGCAACCGCAACTTCGAGGGCCGCATCCACCCCGAGGTCAAGATGAACTACCTGGCCTCGCCGCCGCTGTGTGTGGCCTACGCGCTCGCGGGGCGGATGGACCTGGACATCGTCGAGGAGCCGCTGGGCGAGGGCTCGGACGGGGAGCCCGTCTACCTGCGCGACATCTGGCCGACGCAGGAAGAAGTCAACGCCGCGATCGAGTCGGCGGTCGAGTCCGACATGTTCCGCAAGAGCTACGGCGAGGTGTTCGAGGGCGACGAGAACTGGAACTCCCTCGAGGTCCCGGAGGGCGACCGCTACGCGTGGAACGAGCAGTCCACCTACGTGAAGCAGCCGCCCTACTTCGAGGGGATGCCCGCGGAGGCGCCCGAGGGGTTCGAGGACATCACAGGCGCCAAGGCGATCGCGCTGCTGGGCGACAGCGTGACGACCGACCACATCTCCCCGGCCGGCGCGATCCGCAAGGACACCCCCGGGGGCCAGTACCTGATCGAGCGCGGTGTCGAGCAGCGCGCGTTCAACTCATACGGCTCGCGGCGCGGCAACCACGAGGTGATGATGCGCGGCACGTTCGCCAACGTGCGGCTGCGCAACCAGCTCGCCCCGGGAACCGAGGGCGGCTATACAACGAAGGACGGCGAGCAGCGCTTCATCTTCGACGCCGCCATGGAGTACCTCCAGGACGGCGTGCCGCTCTGCGTGCTTGCCGGCAAGGAGTACGGCTCCGGCTCGTCACGCGACTGGGCCGCCAAGGGCCCGCGGCTGCTGGGCATCCGGTTCGTGATCGCCGAGAGCTACGAGCGCATCCACCGCTCCAACCTCGTAGGGATGGGCGTGCTGCCGCTGCAGTTCGCAGATGGGGACACCGTCGAGTCGCTCGGCCTGACCGGGTTCGAGACCTTCGACCTGGAGCCGCTCTCCGACGGCGCCCGTGAGCTGGGCGTCAAGGCCACTCCCGAGGACGGGGGCGACGCGGTCGAGTTCGCCGCGCGCGTGCGGATCGACACGCCCAACGAGTGGCTCTACTACCGCCACGGCGGCATCCTGCACTTCGTGCTGCGCCAGCTCCGCGATCGGGGCTGATTCGTAGCCTTCCGCACGAAGCGTT
This sequence comes from uncultured Thermoleophilaceae bacterium, assembly GCA_963802855.1. GTDB lineage: Bacteria > Actinomycetota > Thermoleophilia > Solirubrobacterales > Thermoleophilaceae > JAAYBF01. Next base: position 9,191 of record CAWDJP010000007.1, on the reverse strand, counting down.
AGGGTGCCCGCCTTCGTGCGCCGCCCCGCTCTCCTGCTGACGCTGGTTCTCGTGGCCCTCCCCGCTGCCGCGTGCGGCGAGAGCGACAAGGACAAGTACATAGACGACTACAAGCCGCTCAACGACCAGCTGCTCGACGTGGGCCAAGACCTGAGCAAGGCGATCCAGGGGGCCGACACCCAGAGCGACGCCCAGCTGGCCGCAACGTTCGAGGGGCTGGCGAAGGAGCTCGAGGGCGTGCGCGACGACATCGCAGACCTGGACACGCCCGACGACCTCAAGGAGGAGTCCGATGCGCTGACCAAGCGAATCGACTCCGCCGTCGGTGACATCGAGGACATCTCGAAGGCCGCACAGGAGAACGATGCCCAGGCCGCCGCGGCGGCCACGGTCGCACTGGGGGCCGCTGCGGTGCAGGTCAACCGGGCGCAGAACGCTTTGGCGAAGGCCACGGGCGCCGACGTCGGCCCGCGCTGACGGAACCTCGCGTTCACTCGTGCCGGTCGGGCGCCGCCTGGTCGAGGCCCACGCCCAGCGCAACCGCCCGCCTGCAGCAGCGGCGCCGCGCGGTAGCGCTCCTCGCGCCGCTCGGACCAGAGGCCGTCGATCGCGGCAAGCACGCGCGGCAGGCCGATCGCCTCGCCCCAGCGGACCGCCCCGCGGGGGTGGTTGAGGCCCAGCTCGAGCCCGGCGTCCACGTCGGCGGACGTTCCCACCCCCTCGCCGATTGCGAATGCGGCCTCGTTCACCAGGCAGGAGACGATCCGCCCAGCACCAGCCCCGGCGCGTCCCCGATCCACTCGTGGTGCAGTCCCGCGGCCTGCGCCACGCGCTCCGCGGCCTCTACTGCCGCCCTCGGCGCTGAGGGACCGCGCGTCAGCTCGACCAGGCCGGCCCCCGGCAGCAGGTGATAGCCGACGAGCCGCGGGTCGCCGTGGACGCGAGGGTGCGCTCGGCACAGTCCACGAGCCCGGCCTCCGCAGCCCGCGCGTCGAACTCGCCGGAATCGCCCTCAAGCGGGGCTGGGTCCTCCGGCCGGTGCGGCCCGTCGCCGTACTCGTACCACCCCCGACCCGACTTGCGGCCCAGCCGGCCCGCGGCCACCATCCGCGCCTGCAGCGGGCTCGGCTTCCAGCGCGGCTCGCCGAACGACAGCTCGGTGAACGACTTCGCCACCTCGAAGCCGACGTCGATCCCCACGAGGTCCATGAGCTCGAACGGCCCCATCCGAAAGCCGCCGCCCAGGCGGCAGATGCGGTCGACCTGCGCCGGCGTGGCGACGCTCTCCTGCACCAGCCGCAGCGCCTCGGCTCCGAAGGGCCGCCCGCAGCGGTTGACGAGGAAGCCCGGTCCGTCGGCGGCAACGATCACGCGCTTGCCCATCGCCTCGCCGGTGGCGCGCGCCAGAGCCACGGTTTCGTCTGCGGTCTGCTTCGCCGGGATCACCTCCAGCAGGCGCATGAGCGGGGGAGGGTTGAAGAAGTGCATGCCCACCACGCGGTCGGGCCGCGCCGCCGCGCCCGCCAGCGAGGTGACCGGGATCGACGAGGTGTTCGTGGCCAGAACAGTCTCGGGGCCGCAGACGTCGGAGAGCGCGGCGAACAGCTCGCGCTTGAGGTCCGGGCGCTCGGGCGCGGCCTCGATCACGAGCTCGCAGTCGTCCAGGTCTGCGAGCGTGGGCGCGGGCAGCATCGCTCGGCCGCCGCCTCGGCCTCCGCGGCGCTCATCCGCCCCTTCTCCGCCATCTTGCCCAGCCCCCGACGCAGGCGCTCGACACCGCGGTCCAGGGCCTCCGGCACCGGATCGTGGAGAAAGGTCTGCATCCCGGCGGCGCACGCCAGCTGGGCGATCCCGGAGCCCATCGTGCCGGCGCCGACCACGCCGACCTTGCTCGGGACGCTCGCCATCGCGCTCAGGTCATCGCGTTCACGCCGGTCACGGCGCGACCGATGATCAGCTTCTGGATCTGGGAGGTGCCCTCGTAGAGGGTGGTCACGCGGGCGTCGCGCAGGTAGCGCTCCACCGGATAGTCGTCGACGTAGCCCGAGCCGCCGTGCACCTGGATCGCGGTGTTGGCGGAGCGGATCGCGGCCTCGGTGGCGTACAGCTTGGCCACCGACGTCTCGAGCGTGTTGGGCTGGCCGGTGTCCTTCAGCCAGCCGGCCTTCCACAGCAGCGAGCGCGCGGCGTGGGTGTCCACGACCATGTCGGCGATCATCGACTGCACGAGCTGGAACGCGGCGATCGGGCGGCCGAACTGCTCGCGCTCCTTCGCGTAGGCGACCGAGGCGTCCACGCAGCCCTGGCAGATCCCCACGCAGCCCGCGGCCACGCTGAAGCGGCCCGAGTCGAGCGCGGTCATCGCCACCTTGAACCCCTCGCCGACCTCGCCGAGCATCGCGTCGTCTGCGACCTCGACGCCGTCGAGCGACAGCTCCGCCGTGTCGGAGGCGTGCAGGCCGAGCTTGCCGTGGATCTCGGCGGAGGAGAACCCCGCGGAGTCGGTCGGCACGAGGAACGCCGCCAGCCCGCGGTGGCCGAGCTCCGGGTCGGTCTGCGCGAAGATCAGGGCGAACGCGGCCACGTTGCCGAGCGAGATCCACTGCTTCTGGCCCGTGAGGCGCCAGCCGCCGTCGACCTTCTCGGCGCGCGTCTTGAGGTTGGCGGCGTCCGAGCCGGTGTCGGGCTCGGTCAGCCCGAAGCAGCCGAGCGCCTCGCCGGAGCAGATGCCGGGGATGAAGCGCTTCTTCTGCTCCTCGGTGCCCCAGCGCGCGATCGCCGAGCCGACGAGCGAGGTGTTCACCGACACGACGGTGCGCGCGGAGGAGTCGGCGCGGCCGATCTCCTCGACGATCAGGCCGTAGGTGCGGTAGTCGATCCCGCGGCCGCCGTACTCCTCGGGCAGGATCGGGCCGATGAAGCCCATGTCGGCCATCTTCTTCACCAGCTCGGTGTCGAAGCGACCCTCGCGGTCGTTGTCGCGTGCGCGCGGCGCGATCTCGTTGTCGGCGAACTCGCGCGCGGTATCGCGCACCAGGCGCTGCTCGTCTGTGAGCTCGAAGTCGATCAAGGGCGGCGGGGATTCTCCACGATCGCGGGCGAGCGTGATTTTCGGCACCGTCACGTGTTCAAGATCGGATGCATGCAACAGCTTTCGATGTCAGGGACCGAGTGGGCGCCAAGAGCAGCTGGGAGCTGAGCGAAGGCGCCGAGATCGCGCCCGGGCGCTCGGTGCTCAAGGCGATCGGCGGCGGCCACCGCTACGAGGTCTACCTCGTCTGGGACGAGAAGCTCTTCTCGATCATGGTCGCGAAGGTGTTGCGTCCCGATCTGGCCTCGGACGCGAGCGCCGCGCGCGGACTGCAGCGCGAGGCCGAGGCTCTGGATCGCCTCGCGCACCCGGTGCTGCTGCGGGGGTTCGGCGCTGACCTCGAAGGCCCCTACCCGCACGTGCTCGTCGAGCACCTCGAGGGACCGACGCTGCGACGGCTGATCCGCAGGGGCGGGCCGCTGAGCGTGGAGCAGGTGCTGCCCCTGGCGCTCCACATGGCCGCGGCGCTGCACTACCTGCACGGCGACGACGTCGTGCACCTGGACGTGAAGCCCGACAACATCGTGATGGGCATCCCGCCGCGGCTGATCGACCTGAGCCTCGCGCGTTCGGTCGAGCGGGCGCGGCGGCTCACGGACTACATCGGCACCAACGCCTACATGCCGCCCGAGCAGTGCCTGCCCGGCGAGGCGGGCGAGATCGGTCCCAAGTCGGACGTCTGGGGACTCGGCGCCACGCTCGCGCACGCGATCGCGGGCGTGCGCCCGTTCTCGCGGCCTAGCGCTGACGCCGACGACCTCGACGCGCCTGCGGAGGACCGCTTCCCCCAGCTCGTGGAGGAGCCGCGGCCGCTCGGCGACCGCGTGCGCCCCGAGCTCGCGGAAGCGGTCCTGGCCACGCTGCGCAAGGACCCCGCGCACCGCCCCTCGGCCGCCGAGCTGGCCTCGTCGCTGCAGCCGCTCGTGGCGGCCCTGCCGCGCAAGCTCGTGCTCGGGCGCCGCGGCGAGCGGCTTGCGTGATTTTCGGCCGCCTCGGCGTGTTCCGGTTCGAGATGCAGCCATTTCGACCGTGATCGCGAAGCGAGGAGGCAAGCGATGAGCCATAACCCAGCAGCCATGTACATGCGGATCGCCGAGAACCCCGACGATCTGCTCGAGGATCAGCGATCGGCAGCCCGCAGGGCGGGCGTGCTCGCCGCGGCCGCGGCGGTGCTGGCGTCCTCGTTCCTGTTCGCCGCGGGTGTGCCGGGCCCCGACTGGGCGCCGTGGAAGGCCCCGGCGGCGGTCGCGAAGGACGGCGACGAGGACAACTCCGGTCCCGGCGGTGGCGGCAGCTCCGGCCCGGCGGTGGCTCAGGCGGCGATGACGACGACGGCGACGACTCGGGCGACACCCGTACCCGGACGCGCGGCGCCGACTCGGACCGCACCGGCGGAGCTGACAGCAACTCCGACGACAACCGCAACGGCGCGTCGGATTCCAGCCGCGGCCACAGGGGCCGGGGCGGCGACGACTCGAACTCCGACGAGAACCGCAACGGCGGAACGGACTCGAGCCGCGGCAAGACCGCGTCGGACTCGCGCTCGGACGACAACCGCAACGGCGCGTCGGACTCGAGCCGCGCCAAGGCCTCCGACGACTCGAACTCTGACGAGAACCGCAACGGCGTGTCGGACTCGAGCCGCGGCAAGTCCGTGACGGACTCCGGCAGCGACGACAACCGCAACGGCGCGACCGACTCGGGCGAGCGGCGTTAGGGCGAGCCCGAGGTTTCTCGCCGTTGTCCTGACTTTGCCCCCTATACGGGGGTGAAGTCAGGACGGCGGCTCAGGTTTTGATCGGGTCCCACGCCTCAATCACCGTGGCGAGCCCCTGACCCACCCCGATGCACATCGTTGCCAACCCGAACCGGCCGCCGCGGCGCCGCAGCTCCCAGGCCAGCGTCCCGATCAGGCGCGCGCCCGACGCGCCCAGTGGGTGGCCGATGGCGATCGCGCCGCCGTTCACGTTGAGCTTCTCGTGCGGGATCTCTAGCTCGCGGGCGCACGCCAGCGCCTGGGAGGCGAACGCCTCGTTCAGCTCCACGAGGTCCATGTCCTCCATGCCGAGCCCCGCACGCTCGAGGGCCAGGCGCGAGGCGGGCACCGGGCCCATGCCCATCACGGCCGGCTCGACCCCGGCGGCACCCGTGGCGACCACGCGTGCCAACGGCTCGCGGCCGAGCTGCTCGGCGCGCTCTTCGGAGGCGACCACCACGCACGCGGCGCCGTCGTTGATCTGTGAGGAGTTGCCCGCGGTGACCGATCCGCCCTCGCGGAACACGGGACGCAGCGCGCGGAGGCGGTCGAGGCTCGTGTCCGGGCGCGGTCCCTCGTCGGCGTGGACGGTGACAGGGTCGCCCTTGGGCTGAGGTGCGTCGACGGTGATCAGCTCCTGATCGAACCGCCCCGCCTCGGCGGCGGCCGCGGCGCGCAGGTGCGACTCGAGCCCGAAAGCATCCTGGTCCTCGCGTGAGACGCCGTAGCGCTCGGCCACGTTCTCGGCCGTGTCGCCCATCGAGTCGGTGCCGTGCAGCTTCTTCATCACCGGGTTCGGAAAGCGCCAGCCGATCGTGGTGTCCGCGAGCTCCAACCCGCCGCGGGGGAAGCCGCGCTCCGGCTTGAGGCCCACGAGCGGCGCACGGCTCATCGACTCCACGCCGCCGGCCAGGTAGAGGTCGCCCTCGCCCGCGCGGATCGCGCGCGCGGCCTGGTTGACCGCCTCGAGCCCCGAGGCGCATAGCCGGTTCACCGTCACGCCGGGGACCTCCACCGGCAGGCCCGCCAGCAGCAGGGCCATCCGCGCGACGTTGCGGTTGTCCTCGCCCGCCTGGTTCGTGCAGCCGAAGATCACGTCGTCGACGTCGATCGGGTCGAGGCCGTTACGTGCCACGGCCGCCTCGACCACCCGCGCCGCCAGGTCATCGGGCCGAACGGTTGACAGCACGCCTGCGTAGCGGCCGATGGGCGTGCGGACCGCGTCGATGATGAGCGCTTCGGGCACGGCCGAGGATCGTACCCGTGGCAGGTCTACACTCGAGCGGTGGACGACTTCGGACTGCTCGTGTTCGGCGCGTTCGTGGTGGTCCTCCTCATCTTCCTCGCCATCGGCAAGTGGTACCCGGGCTCCGGTGCCGACCAGGTCCACTGGCGCCCAACGCGCTCGATCGAGGACGAGGCGCGGCTGGAGCTCGAGGACCTCGACCAGATGATCGAGGCGCAGAACGAGCGGCGACGCGCTAGCGGGCGCGCGGAGATCAGCGAGGAAAGCGTGCGCGCAGAAGTGGACGCCGCCGAGCGCTGGCGCGCCGAACAGGCCGAGCGCTACCGCGACCACTCCGACGAGCCGCTGGACGAGTCCGGGCCCCCCGGCGACCGCTGAGCAGTTGGCTGTGGCGCGCGTCCTGATCGTGGGCTGCGGCTGCCGTGGCCGAGCGCTGGCTGGCGCGCTCATGGCCGATGGCCACGCCGTGCGCGGCACCAGCCGCACCGACGCGGGTCGCGACGCCGTCGCGGCGGTGGGCGCGGAGGGGATAGTGGCCGACCCGGGCCGCCTGGCCACGCTCCTCGGTCTGCTCGACGGCGTAGCGGTCGTGTGCTGGTTGATGGGCTCGGCCCGAGGCGATGCCGACGAGCTGGCCGCGTTGCACGGAACGAGGCTGGAATCGTTGCTGGGAAAGCTGGTCGACACGCACGTCCGCGGGTTCGTCCACGAGGCTCGCGGCAGCGCGCCGCAGGAGTTGCTCGATGGGGCGGTGGCCCACGTGGACCGAGCGGGGGCGACCTTCAGGGTCGAGGTGGCGGCGATTCGGGCGGATCCGGAGCAGCACGACGCATGGGTCGCCGACGCGCGCGCGGCCGTCGCGCGGACGCTCTCGGGCTGATACCCCGCCGACGTCGGCCTGCAGATCCTCAGGGATACACCCTGCCGGCCGATACTCAGAGCATGAGTCCCAGGCAGGCAGGGAAGCCGTCGCGGCGGCCCGGCGAGCCCCTTGCCGACGACCGCTCCAACCGCGTCCTCATGGCGCGCGTGGGCGCCATCTTCTTCGCCTTTGGCGCAACGCTCGGCGTTGTGGCGCTTATCGCGATCCCGCATGTCTCGGCCCCGACGGTGGTCACCGTGCTGGTGTGCCTCGGCTACGCGGTTGCGCTCACGCTCTTCTTCGGATCCGACCGCCTCCCGACTTGGGCCTTCGCGCTCGTCCCCGCCGCCGGCACCCTGCTCGTCAGCTGTGCTGTGTACATCCAGCACCTCACCAGCAACGAGATGCTCTATCTGCTCCCGGCGCTGTACGGCTTCTATTTCCTCTCGCGCCGCCAAGCTGCCCTGCAAGCCGGCCTGATGGCGGCCTCCTACGCGGTGGTGATCGCGCTGCGGGACTGGCCCAGTCCGTTCATCCGCTGGACGATCACGGTGTCGTCGCTCGTGGCCGCCGGCCTGGTGGTGAACCGGCTCCGCAGTCACCTGGAGATGACCATCGCGCAGCTCTCCGACGCCGCCCGGACGGACCCGCTGACCGGGCTGCTCAACCGGCGCGGCTTCTCGGAGGTGATGCAGGGCGAGCTCGAGCGCGCGCGTCGAAGCGCCAGCCCGGTGAGCCTCGTGGCCTGCGACCTGGATCACTTCAAGCGCTTCAATGACGCCTTCGGCCACCCCGAAGGGGACGTCGCGCTCGCGCGGGTCGGAGAGTTGCTGCAGGACTTTGACCGCCGCGCCGACACCGCGGCCAGGATGGGCGGCGAGGAGTTCGCACTGATCCTTCCCGACACCGACGAGCACCGCGCCTATGTGGTTGCGGAGCGGCTGCGCGACGAGGTGGCCCAGGCGTTCTGCGAGATGCACTCGCCGCTGACCGTCAGCGTGGGGGTGGCCAGCTACCCGGAGAGTGCCACCGACGTGGAGGCGCTCATCCAGGCCGCGGATCGCGCGCTCTACGCGGCGAAGAAGCTCGGACGCGACCGTACCGTGACCTACAGCCGTGAGATACCGGGCCTCGTGGACCAGTTCTCGGCTGTCGGCGAGCGCGACGGCGACACGCAACTGGCGAGCGTCCTGATGCTCGCCGAGGCTTTGGACGTCCGCCACACGGGAACCGCCCGGCACTCGCGGACCGTGGCGCGCTACGCCCAGCTGATGGCGAGGGAGCTCGACCTCGACTCCGAGACCGTGGAACGCATACGCCTGGCGGGCCTCGTGCACGACGTGGGCAAGATCGGGGTCTCGGACGCGATCCTGCTCAAGCCGGGGCCGCTCACAGAGGAGGAGTGGGTCGAGATGCGCAAGCACCCCGAGATCGGGGCCCGCCTGCTTGGCACGGGCAACCTGGACATCCGCGAGGCCATGCTCGCGCACCACGAGCGACCGGACGGGTCGGGCTATCCGAAAGGGCTCAGCGGCGATGAGATCTCGCTCGGCGCGCGCATCCTGGCCGTGGCAGACGCCTACGAGGCGATGACGGCCGACCGCATCTACCGCGCCGCGCTCGGTGAGGAGAGGGCGTGCGAAGAGCTCGAGCGAGGCGCCGGGAGCCAGTTCGATCCGGACGTCGTCGACGCGTTCCTACGCGCCCGGGCGCGTGAGCGCGACGGCGCGGCGCGGGAGCCGCTCGCGACCCTTGCCGAGCGTTTCGAACAGCGCGTGCCGGCCTGAGCTAGACCAGCGGCAGGCCCGCGAGGATCACGGCGACCGTCACCGCGGTCAGCGCGAGCATCAGCGCGGGAAGCAGCAGTAGCCCCCAGACCGGCATCGCGCGCGGGATGGCGGATGGCGGCGGTGGTGGCGCGGGGCGAGTCGCCGGCTGCTCGCGCGGCTCGACGACCCTGAGCGTGGGGGGCGCCGCCGGTGCCGCGGGCGTGACTGGCGCCGCTGCCCCGGACGCCGGATGGCGGGCGACGAATCCGGCAACGAGACCGTCCTGGGCCTGCGCGAGGCGGCGCTCGTGTTCGACGCAGCGCTCGCAGTTGGCCAGATGCGCGGCCAGTCGGGCCTGCCCGACGTCCCCCAGCGCGCCGTCGAGCCGGTCGGAGATCATCCGCTCGGCCCGCTCGCACCAGCCGCTTCCCGGCAGCGGCTGCATCGCCCGCCGTAGCGCCCGGCGG
>CAWDJP010000006.1:0-208707 GCA_963802855.1 uncultured Thermoleophilaceae bacterium | reverse complement strand
GCGCGCGTTGTCCTTGCCCTGGCCGATGCGCTCGCCGTTGTAGCCGTACCAGGCGCCGGTCTTCTCCACGATTTCTGCTGCACGCCGATGTCGATGATGTCGCCTTCGCGCGAAATGCCCTCGCCGTACATGATGTCGAACTCGGCCTCGCGGAACGGCGGCGCGACCTTGTTCTTCACGACCTTCACGCGCGTCTGGTTGCCGAGACTTCCTCGCCTTTCTTGATGGCGCCGATGCGGCGGATGTCGAGGCGCACCGAGGCGTAAAACTTGAGCGCGTTGCCGCCGGTCGTCGTTTCCGGGTTGCCGAACATGACGCCGATCTTCTTGCGGATCTGGTTGATGAAGATCACGATGGTCTTGGACTCTTGATGTCGCCGGTGAGCTTGCGCAGCGCCTGGGACATGAGGCGCGCCTGCAGACCCATGTGCGCATCGCCCATTTCGCCTTCGATCTCGGCCTTCGGCACGAGCGCGGCGACCGAGTCGATGACCACGACGTCGACCGCGCCGGAGCGGACCAGCATTTCGGAGATCTCCAGCGCTTGCTCGCCCGTGTCGGGCTGCGACACCAGCAGTTCGTCCACGTTCACGCCGAGCTTCTCGGCGTACGACGGATCGAGCGCGTGCTCGGCATCGATGAACGCGGCGATGCCGCCGCCTTCTGCGCTTCGGCGATGACCTGCAGCGTGAGTGTGGTTTTGCCGGAGGATTCCGGGCCGTAGATTTCGACGACGCGGCCGCGCGGCAAGCCGCCGACGCCGAGCGCGATGTCGAGCGCGAGCGAGCCGGTGGAAATGCCCTGGACGTCATAGATCGCGTCGCTCGCCGAGGCGCATGATCGAGCCTTTGCCGAATTGCTTTTCGATCTGCCCGAGCGCGGCGGCGAGCGCCTTCTTGCGATTCTCTTCCATCTGATTACAGCCCCGGTGTTGTGATGAGCAACGATATCTGCAGCAGCGAGGTCCGCAAACCTCGATATCTGTATATTTACACAGTTATCGACCAGAGTCATTTCCATCGTCGTTTTTCTGGTCGTTTTTTTGGCCGGACGCGCCTTCCCGCCCCCGTTTCCAGCGCTGCAGGACCGAATACTGCGATCCCGTGCGACCCAGCTGCGACTCGACCAAGGCGAATGAATCCACATGCCAGTGCAGTGGCGCAATGCCGACGGCGTCGGCACGCGCGACAGGTCGCGCATCAGCGTCACGTGCGGCCTGAACTCCTGGCGTTGGAGCTTGAATTGTCGATCTGACAGACTGAATCGCAATCGATCGACGAACTTGGCGGCTGAAGCGCGGGGCGCTGGTCGGCACGAGGCACAGCACCCGCGAGCGACGCATGGCCTCAATTCGATCGAGGCACAAGCCAAAGACCGGGGCCTGCGTCGCCGCACCCGCGTCCACCGCGGCCTGAACACGCTCCTGTGCGATCTCGCCCAGAAATGCGATCGTGATATGGAGGTTCGCGGCTGGAATGACGCGTCCGCGCTGAGCGGTCGTGACCTGGCGCGTGGCTTCCTGGATTTTCTCGCGCAGGCCGTCCGGCGGCCACAATGCAAAGAACAGCCGCCGAGGCGGCTCGCCTCGCGACAGCGGCATCTGGCGCAGAGTCCGACAGCTCGCGCAACGCACGCTCGACTGCGCTGCGCCGCACAGCTTCGCGGTCGCCGCTGAAAGTCTCGATCGCGACCCGCGTTTCGATCTGATCGCCGTCGTGCCAGGCCCAGCCGAACCAGACCGTGCCCACTGACTTTCTTCCGGTTGACCGCCGTCTGGTCCGGCGATGCCGGTGACGGCTGCGGCAACGTCACCACCGAGAGTCTCGAGTGCGCCGATCGCCATCTCGCGCGCCGCGCTCTCGCTCACGGCGCCGTGGCTGGCGAGCGTGGATGGCAGCACTCCCAGCAGGGATTTCTTGAGCGTGTTGCTGTAAGCGACCACTCCGCCGAGAAACCACGCCGAACTGCCGGGAATGTCGGTCAGCATTTTCGCGATCCAGCCGCCGCTACTGAGTTCGGCCGTGACGAGGCGTCGCTCCGTGTCCAGCAGGGCTGCGCCTACGCGAATCGCCAGTCGTTCCAGCTCGGTATCGTTATTCATGGGCGCTGCTTTAGTGCGCGGCGCGTGCCACGTCAAGCGGTGCTTATGCGGACTGACACGGGCCATTCCAGGCAGCGGCACACGTGCTAATAAGGCGGCGCTCGAACAAGCACGAACGAACGGGGACCCACATGATGCGCCGCTCTGCGAAGACGCGATTCATGTTCCTTGCCGCCTCGGCGTTCATCGGCTGCGGCGTGCTCGCCGAGGAAGCGCCGAGCCCCCGACCGGAGCGGGTCACCATCGAAACGGGCGTGCTCGAGGGATCGCTCGCGGGTGGTGGTATTTCGTTCAAGGGAATTCCCTTGCGGCGCCGCCGATCGAGGACCTGCGCTGGCGCGCGCCGCAACCGCTGACTCCGTGGAGCGGAGTGCGCCGCGCGACCGGCTACGGCAATGACTGCGTGCAGATGCCGTTGCCCGGTGACGCCGGAGCGAGCGGCTCGACCCGCGGAGAAGACTGTCTGGTGCTGAATATCTGGCGTCCCGCATCGCTTGCGCCCGGCGAACGGCTGCCAGTCCTGGTGTGGATCCACGGTGGTGGATTTCTCAACGGCGCAGCATCAATACCTTTCTTCGACGGCAGCGCGTTCGCGCGTGATGGCGTGGTGTGGTTCGGCATCAATTATCGGCTCGGTCGGATGGGTTTCTTCGCCCACCCGGCACTGACAGCCGCCAGGGATCGCCCGCTGGCGAACTATGGTCTGATGGATCAGCTCGCCGCGCTGCGCTGGGTGCAGCGCAACGTTGCCGCGTTCGGCGGCGATCCCGGCCAGGTCACGATCGCCGGTGAATCCGCCGGCGGCATTTCCGTGATGCACCTGCTCGTCTGGCCGGAGGCTCGCGGCCTGTTTCATCGCGCAGCCGTGCTGTCGGCGGCGGACGAAGCTACATCGGTCGGGTTCGCAATCTCAGTACCGCAAGTGGCTCGCTGCCTTCGGCCGAAGAGAGCGGTGTCGCGTTTGCCCGGAGCGTCGGCATAACGGACACCGGCACGGTCGGACTGATGGCGCTGCGGGGCCTGTCAGCCGAGAAGGTCAATGGTGGAGATGAGCATGGCCGCGCTCGCGCCGCCGATTCCTACCTACACCGGCGGCCCCGTAAACGACGGCGTCGTGCTGACCGCGCAGCCGCAGCAGCACATTCTGAAGGGCAACTTTGCGAAAGTGCCGTTGCTCATCGGCACCACGGTCAGTGACATCGCCGTGCAGTTTCCGCCCGACAGAGCCCGGCCGCTGGATTTCTTCGGCGCCGATGCGAAGCGTGCGCAGCAGCTTTACGATCCCCACGGCAAGCTGCCCGCGGATCAGCTCGCGACCCTGATCGCAACCGACATGACGATGCACGAACCGGCGCGCTTCATCGCACAACGTATGACGGCCGCGGGCGTGCCCGCCTGGATCTATCGCTTCGACTACGTCGCCGAGCATCTGCGACCGAAAGTGGGCCACGCGACTCACGCCAGCGAGCTGTGCTACCTCTTCGATCAGACGGAGGCGCGCTACGGTGCCGACGTCACGGAGCGCGATCGCGCCATGGCAAGACTCTTCCATGCCTACTTCGTCAACTTCGTGAGCACCGGCAATCCGAACGACATGGGTTTCGCCCCGTGGGACAAGGTCGATCCCGCGAAGACCGACATCATGATCTTCGGCCCGACGCCACCGCGAAGATGCAGCGCGATCCCTGGGGCGAGCGCCTGGCACTGGTGAAGCGCAAGCTCGACGCGCAGGTCGCGCGATGAAACCGCAACACAAACTGGCGCTGCTACTACGTGCTGGTTCTGGGCGCGTGCGCGCAGTTGCCGGCACGCCCGGCCTTGCCGATCGAATCTGCAGTGCCGCTCGCCGAAGACACGGATTTCGGGCGTCGGATTGCAGCGATCGAGGCCGCGCATACCGGTGAGTCGGGCTTCCGCCTGGTAAGCGACGGGCGCGAGGCGTTCGCGCTGCGCTGGCGCGCCGCCGAAGTGGGACGCAGCATCGACGTGCAGACCTACATCTGGCACGCGGATACCACGGGCCTTGCGCTCGCGGCGCAGCTCCTTGCCGCCGCCGAGCGCGGTGTGCGCGTGCGCCTGCTGGTCGACGACCTGGACGCTCGAGCCAAGAATCTCGGCTTCGCCGCGCTGGATGCGCACCCGCACATCGACGTGCGCCTGTTCAATCCTTTCGCCTCGCGCCGGGGAACGTTCGCAGGCCTCGGCGAGGCCATGACGCAGTTTCAAGCGCATCAACCGGCGCATGCACAACAAGAGCTGGATCGCCGACAACCGCATCGCACTCGTCGGCGGCCGCAATCTCGGCGACGAATATTTCGGGGCGAGCGATGCCACCAACTTCGACGACCTCGACCTTGCGATGGTCGGCGACGTTGTGCGCGACGTATCGGCGTCCTTCGATCGTTTCTGGAATTCGCCGCAGGCCTACCCGATCCGTGCTGGATCCGGATCCGTCACGGAAGCGAATCTCGCCACGCTGCGCGAACGTTGGACGAGGCAACGACGCAGGCGCGGAATGGTTGGTATCGGGAGGCGCTCGCGGAAAGCGACCGTACAGGCGGATGCTCGCCGGGGACTGGCCGCTTTCCTGGACGGCCGATTACGCTTTCGTTTCCGACCTGCCGGACAAGGTCACGGGCGCGCCGGACGAAGCAGCTTCCGAAGTCGGCCGGCAGCTGTTCCCCGCCATGCGTGCAGCGACAACGAACCTCACGATCATTTCTCCGTATTTCGTGCCCGGCGAACGCGGCACCGAAGCGCTCGTGGAAATAGCACAGGCCGGCAGCCAGGTGCGCGTCCTGACGAACTCGCTGGCCGCGAACGACGTGGCAGCCGTTCACGGCGGATATGCGGCGCGGCGCGAAGACCTGCTCGCGGGCGGCGTCGAGCTGTTCGAGATCAAGCCGACGGGCGGCACCCAGGTGCTCTGAGCCTGCGCGGATCGTCCGGTGCGAGCCTGCACACCAAAGCGATCGCATCGACAGCGAGCGTTTGTTCGTCGGCAGTTACAACCTGGACCCGCGTTCCACGTCGCTCAACTGCGAACAGGGCGTGCTGGTGGAGGATGAAGTTCTCGCGCGCGAGCTCGAAGCGATCTTCACCGAGCAGACCGACGGACAGCGCGCCTGGCAGGTGGCGATCGAAGACGACGGCAACCTGCAATGGACCGACGGCAGCGAGGCCTTCGATTCCGACCCGAAGGCCACCGCGGGCCGGAAGTTTCAGGCCTGGATCACGCGCGTGCTGCACCTGGATGCGCAGCTGTAGGGCGCGCGGCACCGCCGCACCCGCCGTGGGACGCACGAAGTCAGCTGCGAATGAACTGCTGCAAGTCGCGACCGAGACGTTCTGCATGCGTGAACATCAAGCCATGCGGCGCGCCCTCATAGATCGTCAGAGTCGAGTTGGTGAGCAGCTTCTGCGTCTTCATGGCGCTGGTGCGCCGGGGCAGAAACGTCCTTGTCACCGTGCACGAGCAGCGTTGGTAACGCGAGCTTCGAGACTCCGTGCGAAAATCCGTCGAGGTGAGTGCACGGTTGCATTCGACCACGGCCTGCATCGAGCACTGCGTCATCAGACCGCGAATCCAGCTCATCATCTCGTTCGACGTTTCCGGAACCACGAACGGACGACCATTGTCCTGCAGCCACTTCGGGTAATCCTTCAGCAGGAAATTGCGCCGCAGGTGCTCGAACAGAGCGGGGTCGACGCCGTTGGGATTGTCTGAAGTCCTGGTGAGGAATGGCAGTGTCGTGCCGACAAGAGCGAGGCGCGCGATGCGCTTTGAGCCGTGACGCGAGACATATCGAACCGCCTCGCCGCCTGCCATGGAATGCGCCACGAGTGTCACTTCTCGAAGATCGAGCGCCTTCAGCACGTGGCCAGATCGTCGGCCAGCGTGTCGTAGTCATAGCCACGACCCGGATCGTTCGATCGACCGTGACCACGGCGGTCGTAGGCAATGCAGCGCCGTCCGCTCTCAGCCAGCGGGGCCAATACGTATGACCAGCTGTCGGAAGGAAGCGTCCAGCCACTCAGGAATAAGACCGGTGTCCCCGATCCCCAGTCGCGATAGAAGAGCTGCGTGCCGTCTCGCGTCTCAATCAGCGAAGGCGAGACCC
The DNA here is from genome assembly GCA_963802855.1 of uncultured Thermoleophilaceae bacterium. Lineage (GTDB taxonomy): Bacteria > Actinomycetota > Thermoleophilia > Solirubrobacterales > Thermoleophilaceae > JAAYBF01. The sequence continues at coordinate 202,486 of CAWDJP010000006.1, read as the reverse complement.
GGCGTGCGCGCTGCGATCTCGACCTGCGGCAAGCGCTCGAGCGGGAGAAAGCGCTGACAGCAGCGCCCGCTGCCCGCAGCGGCGGCCGCTTTGAAGAAGTCGCGGCGGTACATCATTCATCTCCGATCGTGTTGAACCGCGCATAGGATGGGAGGGCGCGGAATCGAAGTCGATTACCCCAGAGGTAAAGGGCCGACGCAGACTCGACGCACTGCCCCATTTCCCCGCCGGCGTCGCATAATTCGGACCCCGAACCAGATGTGGGAAGTCGTGCTGGAGAAACCTGATTTGAGTTCAAAAACCAATGAGATGGGAGCAGGCGCCGGTTCCAGAAGCGGCCCCTCAACACACCCCCTTATGCAGCAGTACCTGCGCCTCAAGGCGCAGCATCCCGACACGCTGCTGTTCTACCGGATGGGGGATTTCTACGAGTTGTTCTACGACGACGCGAAGCGCGCCGCGCGTCTGCTCGACATCACTCTCACTGCGCGTGGTCAGTCGGCAGGCCAGCCGATCCCGATGGCCGGCGTACCCTTTCACAGCGTCGAGAGTTACCTGGCAAAGCTCGTGCGCCGCGGTGAGTCCGTCGCGATCTGCGAACAGATCGGCGACCCAGCCCACAACAAAGGAGGGGCGAAGGGCCCGGTCGAACGACAGGTCGTCCGTGTCGTCACGCCGGGCACGGTGACGGACGATGCATTCCTGGACGCGCGTCGCGACACACTGCTCGCGGCGTTGTGTCGCCACGAGCAGCGATTCGGCCTCGCGTGGCTGGAATTCTCGAGCGGCCGATTCAGCGTACTGGAAGCATCGGGCGACGAAGCGCTCGCGGCTGAGATCGAGCGTCTGCGTCCTGCTGAACTGCTGGTGCCCGAAGACCTGAAGCCGGGCGCACTCACTACCTTCGTGCGTGAACGACCGCCCTGGCACTTCGATCTGGAAACCTCGACCCGGCTGCTGTGCGAACAGTTCGCGACGCGCGACTTGTCCGGTTTCGGTTGCGCGAGTCACTCGCTCGCAATCCGTGCGGCGGGATGCCTGCTGCAATATGTGCGCGACACTCAGAAGGCCGCGTTGCCACACCTGAGAGGTTTGCGCACGAAGAGCGCAGTGACGCCGTCCTGCTGGAATGCGGCGACGCGGCGCAATCTGGAGCTGGAATACCAGCCTTGCCGAACCGGCCGGATTGCACACTCGCCGCGGTGCTCGATCACACGGCGACGGCGATGGGCGGCCGCGAGCTGCGGCGCTGGCTGCACCGCCCGCTGCGCGACCGCAAGCCGGTTGAACTGCGGCTGCACGCGATCGGCGCGCTGATCGATCAGGCAGCGTATCCGGACGTTCATGAGCTCCTGCGTCCAGTCGGCGATATCGAGCGTGGGCTGGCACGCGTCGCGCTGAAGAGCGCGCGACCGCGAGACCTGGCTCAGTTGCGCGATGCGCTAGCACGTCTGCCGCAATTGCAATCACTGCTTGCGAATCTCGACTCGCCCTTGCTGCGCGAGCTGGCATCACAGGCGGGTACGCATCCCGGGATGCATGCGCTGCTGACGCGGGCCATCATCGAATCGCCTATCTCGTCCAGCGTGACGCCGTGCTCCGCGAGCGCGGCGGGCAGCGGGACTCCCTCGGCGTCCACGAGCCCTCGCACCGCGTCCAGGTCGAGCGTGCCCGCGAACGCCGAGCTCCCGAGGAGGCTGCGACCGAAGCGGGCACCCTCCTCATCGGCCCAGTCCACCAGCGCTACGGTTCGCTCAGGCTGCTCGCCGGCGTGGGCGCGGAGCACCTCGACGGCCGCCATCACACCGAGCGCCCCATCGAGCCAGCCGCCTGCCGGCACCGAGTCCAGGTGGGATCCGACCGCGACGGCGTCCGGCCGGCGGCCCTCCAGCACCGCCCACAGGTTGCCCGCGCCGTCGACCGAGACCTCGACGGGAAGCGGATCCAGGAGCTCGCGCAGGAGTTCGCGGGCGGTTCGCCAGCCGTCCGTCCAGCAGACCCTGCGTGCCCCGCCCGGGCCGCCCGTGCGGCGATCGAGCTCGCGCAGGTCGGCGATCACGCGGGCCGGGTCCACGCGGCTCAGCCCGGCGCATCCGAGCCGTCGCGGAGCAACGGCTGAGCGAGGCAGTGGGGACCGCCGCCGCCCATCGTGAAGGGCCAGAGGTCGGGGTCGTACACGATGAAGCCCATCGCTCGCAGGCGCTCGTTGAGCGTTTGCCGCCGCCGCGGTCGAGAGCACGCGGTCGCGACCCAGCGCCATGACATTGGCGCCGAGGCGCATCGCGTCGCGGTAGCTCACCGTCAGCAGCTCGAGCCCCTTGTCGAGCAGCCAGTCCGCGAGGCCATCCGGCGCCCCCTCCTCGCAGATCACGGCGAGCCCGGGCGCGGCGATGCACACCAGGACGTCGATGTGTACGAAATGCGGGTCGAAAGGCTGCAGGCGGACCTCCCAGCCCAGCTCCTCCAGCCAGCCGGCGACCTGGCGTGCCGCGGGCTCCTGGGTGCGCTCCTCGCAGTGACCGATCAGCGCGCACCGAGGCGCCGGCAACACCACGTCGCCACCCTCGAACGCGCCCGCCGTGACCATGTGGGAGATCTCGATGCCGGCTTCCTCGTAGAAGCGGATCACGGGCGCGTACTCCCCCCGCCGCCACGACTGGTGCAGCTGCGTGACGATCGGCCCCGCCGAGGTCCAGATGCTCGAGTCGCGCGAGAAGACCTGGTAGCTCAGCGCCGGGTCCGGCTCCAGCCGATGCACCCGTACCCCCGCGTCCTCGTACGCCGCGGACATCTCGGCGTGCGCCGAGAGGGCGTCAGCCGTGGTCATCTCCCGCCCGCTCGCCAGCGCCGCTTTCGATATCGAGCTCGTGGGCAGCCACCTGAAGTGGTCGGGCGGGCCAAGGAGCACGTCGCTCAGCGGCGCTGTCTCGTCCTCGATCCCCAGCTCATGACGCGACGACGCGAATCGTCCGGAGCTTGCGGTCGCTGGCGCCGCGCAGGCTTCCACCGTGCTCGATAGCGGCCTGGATGTAGGCGAGCGTCTCGGCCGTGAGGCGCTCGCCCGGCAGCACGTTGGGGATGCCCGGCGGGTAGGCGGCGAGCGACTCGGCCGCGATCCTGCCGACGGCCTCATGCAGCCCCACGGCCTCCTGCGGGCCGAGGAACGCCTGCCGCGGGGACATCTCCAGGTGACCCCACGGGGGCGGCAGCGCAAACCCCTCGCCTGTGGGCTCCCCTCGCTCGCCGAGCGCCCCGATCACGTCGTGCAGTGCGGCAACCAGCCGCTGACCCTGGGGACCGGCGGGCTCCGCCATGCCGAAGACGCCGACCATCACGTTCTCGCCGGCCAGCTCGAGGACGATGTCGTCGCGATCGCGCAGGAGCGCGGCCACGTCGTAGCCGGTGGCCCCGGTCCCACGCACGTCGATCGCCAGCCGCAACGGGTCGTAGGCGAACACGCCGGGCGCGCCGGCCAGTCGCTCGTCGAGGACGTCGAGGCCGTCGATCGCGCGAACCGCGGCCCGGATGTCGGCCATGGCCGCGATCGTCTCGCCGAGCAGGTCGTGCCCGGCGGTTGCCGCCAGGCGCCGGGCGGCATCGAGGGAGCCGAGCAGCAGCGAGTTCGGGCTCGTCGACTCGACCAGCGTGACCGCGCGGTCGACCACGCTCTCGTCGATCCGACCCCGCGCATCCTGGCCCAGGTGCACGATCGCGGACTGGGTGAGCGAGCCGACGATCTTGTGCGTGCTCGACACCACGATGTCGGCTCCGCACGAGAGCGCGTGCGCGGGGAGATGCTCGTGGAAGGCGAGATGCGCCCCCCACGCCTCGTCGACCACGAGTGGAACCCCGTGCGAGTGCGCGACGTCGGCCAGTGCGGCGACGTCGGCCACCGCGCCGAAGTAGGTCGGCGAGACGGCGGTGGCCCCGACCGCGTCGGGCGTCTCCGCGAGCGCCCGGTCGAGCCCTTCGGGCGACAGGCAGTGTGCAATGCCCAGCTGAGGGTCGAGCTCCGGGGTGACGAAGACCGGGGTGAGCCCGGCGAGGATGCAACCGTCGACGGTGCTGGAGTGCGCGTTGCGCTGGATCACGACCCGCTCGCCCGCGTGCGCCAGCGCGAGCAACGCCACGTGGTTGCCCTGCGACGCACCGTTGATGAGGAACCAGCTGCGCGCGGCTCCCCACGCCTGGGCCGCCAGCTCCTGCGCCTGCTCGAACGGAGTGGGCTGCGGACCGGTGTCGATGCCCCACGTCAACGCCGGAATGTCCATCGCAAGCGCCCGCTCTCCGATCGCCTCGCGCAGCTCCGGATCGGCGCCCGACCCGCCCTTGTGGCCGGGGACGTGGAGCCTGCCGGGATCGCGTTCCGCGTAAGTGCGCAGCGCCTCGAGGTAGGGAGCCCGCGACTGGTCGGCCATGGCGGGCGAGTCTACGACTCCGCCGATCGGCCGCAGTCCCGACGTGGCCCGGGGAGGCTCAGCGGTCGGCGCCGGCGGCGCGCAATGCGAGCTCGACCGCCTCCTCCGGGGTGTCGGCGCGCGCGATGTCCGTCACCGCCCGGCCGCCGCGAGCGAGCTCCCACGTGTCGAGCCCGACGACCGGCTTGCCCGCCCGTAGGGCGAGCGCGATCTCCGACAGCGTCCCGTACGCCCCACCGACCGCGATCAGCACGTCCGCGCAGCGGGCCACCACAGCGTTGCGCGCCTCGCCGAGCCCGGTGGCCACGGCCAGGTCCACGTATGGGTTTGCCGCGGCGCGATCGGCGCCCGGCAGGATGCCAACGGTCGTGCCGCCCGCCTCCTTCGCCCCGCGGCACGCGGCCTCCATCGCCCCGCCGAGGCCACCGCATAGGAGTACCGCCCCCCGCGCGCCGAGCAGTCGGCCCACCTGCTCCGCCGCGGCTGCCGTCCACTGATCGGCCTCGGAGGGACCGACCACCGCCACGTGCGGGCGGTCCCTCAGTCCTCCTCCTGCTTGGCCTGTTCTACCTCCGTCGGCGCCTCGGGCGTCGTGCGGGGCGCGGCGGGCTCGGAGCGCGAGCGCTCTCCTTTGAGGTCGAGCGCGTAGGACAAATGGCCCGCGCCGGCCAGTGCTCCGAGGACCATCAGGCCGGCGCCTCCGAGCGCGAGCCAGATGCCGACTGCGTGATCCGGTCCACCCGGACCGGCCGCCGCCGGTGGGTCGTTCAGCAGCTGGGAGACCACGATCGCGACAGTGACGATCGCGACGACCAGCGAGCGGGTCGGACTGGCCGGCGGGCTCGGCCATCGCAGGCCAAGGCCGCCTGCAAGCGAGACGATCGTGGCCAACGCCAGACCGACGAGCGCGAGGTCGAGCGCCTCGAAGACGGTGAAGCCCGTGATGTCCTCGTACCAGTCGAGGCACAGGCTCACGATGAGCATGATCGCCCCGACGGCGCCCAGTAGGGGCCCGATCGGAATCGGCTCGCGCTTCGTCATGGGGCCGGACTGTAGAGGGCGGCCCAGCGACCGATCAGCGGGCCACGAAGTTCACCAGCTTGCGCGGCACGACGACCGTCTTGACGATCTCCTTCCCGTCCAGCCGCGCCGCCAGCTTCTCGGAGGCGCGCGCGAGCTCCTCCTGTTCGCCCTCGGATGCATCCGCGGGCATCTGCACGCGGTCGATCAGCTTGCCGTTGAGCTGCACGACCAGCTCCACGACGTCGGCGGCGAGCAGCTCGGGGTCGGCTTGGGGCCACGGCTCCTCCCAGACGCGCCGGCCGGTGAGCAGCTCGTACACCTCGCTGGCCAGGTGAGGAGCGAAGGGGAAGATCAGCGACGCGGCGGTTGCGACGGCGAAGCGAAGCTGCGCGACGCCCTCGGCCGTGCCCGCCAGCTCGTCGCGATCGGCGTACACCTGGTTGACCAGCTCCATCACCGCGGAGATGGACGTGTGCGTGGCGAAGCGCTCGCCGAGGTCGCGCGTGACCTTGTCGATCGCCCAGTGCGCCTTGCGCACCAGCGGCGTGGCCGCGCCCGGCTGCATCGGCGCCGGGGTCGCCACCGCCCTCCGCCAGGTCGGCGGCCGCCCGCCACAGCCGGGAGAGGAAGCGGTTCACGCCCTCCACCCCCTCGTCGGACCAGTCCGCGCCGTCGATCGGATGGCCGATGAAGAGGATGTAGCAGCGTGCGGTGTCCGCCCCGTAGCGTTCGACGATCGTCTGGGGACTTACGACGTTGCCCTTCGACTTGGACATCTTCGCGCCCGCCCGCGTGATCATCCCCTGGGTGAAGAGGCGCGCGAAAGGCTCCTGGACGTCCAACAGCTCCATGTCGGCGAGCGCCTTCGTGAAGAAGCGCGCGTACATCAGGTGCAGGATCGCGTGCTCGACGCCGCCGATGTACTGATCGACAGGCATCCATCGGGCCAGCACCTCCCGATCCCATGGCGCTTCGTCGTTCGAGGCGTCGCAGTAGCGCAGGAAGTACCACGACGAGTCCACGAACGTGTCCATGGTGTCGGTCTCGCGCCGGGCGTCACCACCACAGCGCGGGCAGCTCGTCCTGACCCAGTCCTCGGCCGCGGCAAGCGGCGAGCGGCCCTGGGGGGCGTAGTCCTCGATCTCCGGCAGCTCCACCGGCAGGTCGGAGTCGGGCACGGGCACGAGGCCGCACGCTTCGCAGTGGACGATCGGGATCGGGCACCCCCAGTAGCGCTGGCGCGAGAGCAGCCAGTCGCGCAGGCGGTAGTTGACCGCGGGCTCGCCCTTGCCCTCGGAGCGCAGCCACTCGACGATCCGGTCGAAGGCCTCGCGGTTGTGCATGCCGTCGAAGCGGCCGCTGTTGACCATCGGCCCGTCGCCCGTGTACGGCAGCTCCTCCCCACCCTCGATCACGCGCCGGACCTCCAGCCCGTGTCGCTGGGCGAACTCGAAGTCGCGCGTGTCGTGTGCGGGGACCGCCATGATCGCGCCGGTGCCGTACTCCATAAGGACGTAGTCGGCCACGTACATCGGGATCTGCTCGCCGTTGACGGGGTTGGTCACCGTCCGGCCCAGCGCCACGCCGGTCTTCTCCCTGCCCTCCTCGCCGCGCTCCTCCGCGGTCGATCTGAGCGCGCGATTGACGTACTCGCGCACCTCGGGGGAGTCGTTGAGCCGCAGCACATCCGGGTGCTCGGGCGCCATCACGAAGAAGGTGGCGCCGAACAGCGTGTCGGGGCGCGTGGTGAAGACGGGGTAGTCGGTGCCGAGCTCCTCGCAGCGAAAGACCACCCGCGCACCCTCCGACCGTCCGATCCAGTTCTCCTGCATCGCCACAACGTTCGGTGGCCAGGAGATGTCGCGCATGTCCTCGAGCAACCGATCGGCGTACTCGGTGATCCGGAAGAACCACTGCTCGAGATTGCGCGCCTCGACGACCGTCCCGCACCGCTCGCAGCGCCCGTCGATCACCTGCTCGTTGGCCAGCACCGTTTGGTCCTTCGGGCACCAGTTCACGGCCGCCTCGTCGCGGTAGGCGAGGCCCCGCTCGAAGAGGCGGTTGAACAGCCACTGGGTCCAGCGGTAGTAGCGCGGCTCGTGGGTGCCGAACTCGCGTGTCCAGTCGATCGAGATGCCCCAGGTGCGGAACTGGCGCTGGAACTCCGCGATGGACGTCTCGGTGGACTCGCGCGGATGCTGACCGGTCTTGATCGCGTGGTTCTCGGCCGGCAGGCCGAAGGCGTCGTAGCCCATCGGGTGCAGGACGCGGAAGCCGTTGCGGCGGTGGAAGTGCGCCACCGCGTCCCCGACCGAGTAGGTCTTGAGGTGCCCGATGTGGGGCTCGCCGGACGGGTACGGGAGCATCTCCAGCACGTAGGACTTGGGCCGCCCGTCTTCCTCGTTGGTCACCTCCCAGGTGCGCTCGTCGGCCCAGATGCGCTGCCATTTGGGCTCGATCGCGGTGGGGTCGTAGCGGTCCATGTCGGCCCAGCAGGTTACCTTCGGCCCGTGGCGCCTCCCGACCCGAACCGGTTCGACCTGCACCGTGCCGAGGTGAACGGCGTCGAGATCGCGTACGCGCGCGAGGGCGCGGGTGGCTATCCGCTCCTGCTGGCGCACGGGTGGCCCGAGACGCGGCGGATCTGGTGGCGCAACATCGCCGAGCTGGCCGCCGCAGGCTTCGAGGTGATCGCGCCCGACCTGCGCGGGTTCGGCGACTCGGGGCTGGCGCCTGATGACCGCTACGACGTGGCAGCCCACGCACGCGATCTCGAGCACTTGGTCCGCGACACGCTCGGCCACCGCCGCTGTGTGGTGTGCGCGGGCGACCTCGGGGGCGTAGTCGCCCAGGACATGTCGCTCCGCTTCGAGGGTCTCGTCGAACGACTGGTCCTCTTCAACACCATCCCGCCCCTGCTGCCCGACGCGTACCGGGAGGCCGGCCTGGGAAGCCCTACCGGTCCGGTCGTCCGCCAGGCCGCCGACTACTTCCTACGTCAGTCGCGCGACGCCGACGGGCTAGCCGCCGGGCTCGACACTCCGGAGCGGCGGCGAGCATACGTGGCCGAGATGTACGGGCCGCGGTTCTGGGCGGCGCCCGGCGCTTTTGCCCCGGACGACGTCGAGTTCATGACCGAGCCGTTCGCAGACGCGCAGCGCTTCCGCGCGTCGATCGCCAACTACGAGTACGTCGGCGGGGCGCGCACCGCCCCCGAGGTGCCCCGCCTGCTCGAGCCGAACCCGACGCTGACGCTTGTGCTTTACGGCCCGGAGGACCACGTGATCCCAACCGACTTCCCACGCCGGATGGAGGTGGCTTTCCCTGAGATCGTGGGGCCGTTCGAGGTCGCGCGCGCCGGGCACTTCCTGATGTGGGAGCGCCCGCGCGTGCTCAACCGGGCTATCCATTCTTTTTGCCGCGACCTCCTGGCACAATCGGCATAGGTGGAGCGACGCTTCCGGCTCCCGCGCTTCCGACCTTGCCGCCAAGGAGGTCGAGCGGATCGTCGCCGCCGCCCAGGAGGCCGCGGACCAGATCCGCGCGGAGGCTAGCTTCGTCGAGGAGCAGGCCCGTCGCCGAGGAGAGCAGGACGCCGAGAGGATCCGAGCCGAGGCGCGCGCCGCCTCAGAACAGGAGCTCGAGCGCTCACGCAAGGAGGCGCTCCTGTTCGGCCGCGACGCTCGGCGGGAGGCCGAGCACCTGGTCGAAGAGGCTCAGCGCGAGGCGGCTCAACTGCGCGAGCAGGCCCGGCGGGCCATCGAGGGTCGCGTGGCGAGCGCCGAGAAGGCCGCGGCCGAGGTCCTCGCCGAGGCGCGAGCGCTGTCGGGCGGGCTGCGCCAGCTGGGCAAGTCGCTCGAGGATCACGCCGACCGCATCCTGCGAGACGTGCAGGCCGCACACAAGCGGATGCAGGCCGACCTGCGGATCGACCTGGGACAGGCGGCGGCCGAGCCGGAGTCCGAGCCGGAGACGAAGGCGGGGGCGTCGCGGAAGGAGGCCGAGCCGCCCGCATCCAAGCCGGCCGACCGCAGGCGGCCCAATCCGTTCGAGGACCTCGACGTGCCCTCGTGGGTGGCGCGCGAGCGCTGACGCGCCCGGCTAGCTAGCCGAGCGAGACCAGCCGCGTGGCGGTGGCCTTCCACTCCGCCACGACCCGCTCCCCCGGACGGAGGTGGAGCCGGTCCGCCGCCACCCCCGTGATCTCCGCGGAGAGCGGCTGGGGCGCCTCCAGCCCCACGCGCACCCTGTTGCCGATGACGGTTGTCGCCGTGACCGTTGCGGGGAGGCGATTGCGGGCCGAACCGGAAGGACCTGGTCCCGGCGGCCCGACGGTGATCTCCCATGGATGCACCGTTACGGCCACACGGCCGACCGCAGGCTCGGTGCTCGCGACCGTACCGCCGCCGTCGAGCTCGATGAGCGTGAGGCCGTCTTCTGCGGCCGTAGCGGTACCGGTGAGGACCACCGCGCCGGTGAGATCGGCGACGAAGGCGGAGGCCGGGGCTGCCGCGAGCTGGGGGGGCGTCCCGGTCTGCACGATCTTCCCCTGATCCATCACTGCGACCCTGTCGGCCAGCAGCGCGGCCTCCTCGAAGTCGTGCGTGACGAGAAGCGCCGGGACGTCGGCCCGCCTGAGCATCGCGGCGAGCTCCCGCGCCGCGGTCGATCTCGTCCGCGCATCGAGGGCTGACAGCGGCTCGTCCAACAGCAGCGCTCTCGGCTCCCGGGCGAGCGCACGGGCGAGCGCGACGCGCTGGCGCTCGCCACCCGACAGGACGGCCGGGCGCTCCTCCGCGCGGCTGGCCAGCCCGAATCGCCCGAGCAGCTCGAGTGCCCGCGCGCGCCGGTCCGCCCGTCCGCCGCACTCGATCCCGAACGCCACGTTGCCCCACGCGCTCAGGTTGGGGAACAGCGCATAGTCCTGGAAGACGTACCCCACACGGCGGCGCTCGGCCGGCACGCACACGCCGCGGCGGGTGTCGAGCCACACCTCCTCGCCGCACTCGACGCGTCCGCGGTGGGGATGCGCCAGGCCCGCGACAACCCGCAGCAGCGTGGTCTTCCCCGCACCGGATGGCCCGACGACCGCCAGCGTCTCACCGACGCCCACCTCCGTGGCCAGGTCCAGCACCAGGGGACCGAGCGTGGTCCGCGCCTCAAGCGCGAGCATCGCCCAGCACGCGGCCCGCGGACGCGAGCTTCACGCCCAGGAGGATCGCCCCACTCACGGCCACCAGCACGGCGGAAAGCGCGAGGGCAGCGGTGAAATCGTCGCCCAAACGCTCGTAGATCGCCAACGGCGCCGTCTGCGTGACACCACTGAGGCTGCCGGCGAACACGAGCGTGGCGCCGAATTCCCCTAGCGCCCGACCCCAGGCCAGCGCCGCCCCGGTCAGGAGCCCGGGCAGCGCATTCGGCACGGCGATGCGCACAAAGGTGCGGGCTTCGCTCGCGCCCAGCGTGCGCGAGGCCTCGAGCAGGCCGGCGTCCAGGGCGCCGAATGCGGCCAGGGCCTGGCGGACGTAAAACGGGCTCGCCACGAATGTCAGCGCCACAACGACGCCCGCCGTCTGGAAGACCAGCTCAACGCCCGCATCGGCGAGCGCGCTGCCGAGGATCCCCTCCGGGCCGAGCGCCGCAAGCAAGCCGATGCCGGCGACCGCCGGGGGTACCACCAGCGGGAGCTCGACCAGCGTGATAGCCACCGCGCGGCCGCGGAAGGAGCGTGTGGCCAGCAGCCAGGCGGCGGGCGTGCCGATCAACACGATGAGGGCCAGGGCAATCGCCGTGGTCTGCAGGCTGAGAATGAGCGCGTCCGTCGCCCCGGGGTCGTCGAGGCTCCCGATCAGCTCGGCGGGCCCGACGTCCACGAAGATCGCGACCAGCGGCAGCGCGAGGAAGCTGAGCGTCACGGCCAGGGCGATCACGAGTAGCGCCGAGAACGCGCGGGCGCCGCTCATGACGGAGGCGGCTCGAACCCGGCCGCGCGCATCGCCGCGAGTCCTTCGCCGTCCAAGAGGCCCTCGATGAAGTCGGCAGCCAGCGCGGGCTCCTCGCTCCCCTTCACGACGGCGGCGGCGTAGGCGACGCTCGGGCGCAAGTTTGTCGGCAACTCGATCGCCTCGAGCCGGCCGCCGGCCGCCTTCACGTCGGTCACGTACACAAAGCCGGCGTCCGCCGCGCCCTGCGCCAGCTTGGCCACCACGCCCTTGACGTCGGACTCGTTCGAGCGCACATTGGCGAGGATCGCGCGCTCCGGACCCCGTGGCAGGCGGGCGAGGACCTCACGGGTATAGCTGCCGACCGGGACCGACGCCGCGCCTACGACGAGCTTCACCCCCGGCTCGCTCAGGTCGTCCAGGGACCGCACCCGCTCGGAGCCGGCCGGGACGGCCAGGACCAGGCGGTTGCCGGCGAACTCGACGGGTCGCTCCACCAGCCCTTCGTCGAACAGCGCGTCGGGTAGCCGGGTGTTGGCCGCCGCGTAGACATCGGGCTTCACTCCCCTCCGGATCTGCGCGGCGAGCTCGTCCGATCCCGCGAAGCTGAAACGGGCCCGGGCCTCGTCGAGGGTCCGCGCGTAGGCATCGAACGCGTCCTTGAGCGAGGCCGCGGCCGACACCGTGAGACGCGGGGGCTGATCGCTCGTCTCGTTATCGCTCCCGCACCCGGAGATCGCGCCGGCGAGTGCGAGGGCAGCCACCAGCGTGGCCGCGTGCCCTCTCATCCGGTCCCCCTTTCCACCATCACCGACGTCGCCTTCACGGCCGCGGTGGCGGGGACGCCGGGTGCGAGGCCGAGCTCCTCGACGGCGTCGCGCGTCACCGCCGCGGTGATCAGGTGAGGGCCGGCCTCGATCTCGACCAGGGCCATCACGCCGTCGACCTCCACCGACCGCACGACGCCGGCGAAGCGATTGCGAGCGGACAGCTCGTCCCCGGCGCGGTGTCTGTTCGGCCGTCCTGCGAGCCGCTCGACCTCGACGAGGGGCACGCGCCTCCTGTTCGCCGCGTCGCGCACCGTCCGCAGCTTCCCCGCGCGGTCCCAGCGGCGCAGGGTGTCGGCGCTCACGCCGATCGCGCGCGCGGCCTCAGCGAGCCCGACTGTCGCATCCGACTGGGCTATTGCCTAAGCATTGCATAGGCAACCGCTCACAGCCGACTGGGCGCTAGGTCGGCAGCGAGGAGCCGGCGAAGACGAAGAACCAGATGCCGAAGACGACCAGGGCCGACGACACGCTGATCACCATCACCACGTCGAGCACCGAGCGCGGCGGTCGCGAGTCGTCCTCGCCGCGCATCGAGCGATGCCAGGGGGCGCGTACGCGGACGATCTCGGTCTCGCCGGAGACGCGCGCGTACGCGCGGTTGAGCGTGGCCAGCAACTTCGTGACGACGACGACGGAGACCGCCACCCCGGCGAGGACCATCAGGTAGGGGCCGAAGCCGGCGGCCTGAGAGCTCGCGCTGACCTGCGACACGATCCACAGCCAGCCGAGCGGGATGCCGAACCAGAGCATCACGCTGAAGAACGCCATGAGCGCGATCAGCGCCGCCTTGGCGACGGGTTGGCTTGACGACTCAGGCATACGGGACTTGATACCCCACAGGATGCCGGTCGCTAACGGCCGACGCTTCGGGCACTGGCTGCGAGCGGAGGCTGCGAGGGGACCAGGCGCGCGTACCGGCGGCCGTGACGTGTGATCTCGATCTCGCGACCCGCGGCCTGGTCGAGGTAGTAGCCGAAGTGGTTTCGGAACTCGTGGCAGCCGGTCCGGAGGGAGGGCGGGGCGACAATGGAGCTGAGGGGGCTCGAACCCCTGACCTCCGCCATGCCATGGCGGCGCTCTTCCAGCTGAGCTACAGCCCCGTGAAGTCGAAGTGCGATGCGAGGTTAATACAGCCTCGCTGTCCGTTTCGTGGCGGCCTCAGTCTGAGCACGATAGAGGTGCGACTCCAGGCGACCTGTCGCGGGAGAAGGTAGCAACGGTCGAGGCTCCCTTCTGATTGTTGGATAACACGAACACATGTTCGCATACACCCCGGACGCCATCACTCCACCTTCCGCTGCGGCGCATCCCCCCAGAGGTTCTCCAGCCGATAGAACTCGCGCGCTTCTGGCGTGAAGACGTGCACGACGCAGTCGAGGTAGTCGAGCAGGATCCAGCGCGCCTCGCCGGCGCCCTCGGCGCGGCGCGGCAAGAGGCCCTCGTTGTCCTTCAACTCCTGGTAGACGGCGTCGTGGATCGCCTTGGTCTGACGCTCGGTGTTGCCAGAGCAGATGACGAAGAAGTCGGTGTACCCCACCGTGCCGCGAAGGTCGAGCACCCGGATGTCGATCGCCTTTCGGTCCGAGGCGACCTGCGCGATCCGATTCGCAAGCGCCTCCGAGTCGATCGCTTCGACGCGGTCGGCCGGCAGGGGCTGGCGCGGGCTCACGAGGCCGCCGCCGGTGTCGACGATCGGTACAGGGCTAGCCTCTCGATCCGACTGGCCACCTCGTCGGGTACGAGATAGCGGATCGGGCGCCCGGCGGCGATGCGCGCCCGTACGAGCGACGAGGAGACGTCGATGCGCGGCATGTCGAAGAACTCGATCCGCTCGTGCCCGGTGAGCGGCTCGAGCCGTCGCAGCACCGCCTCGCGCTCCATTCCCTCGCGCGCCGCAACGGCGACGGTCGCGAGCGCCAGCACCTGCTCCGGCTCGTGCCAGCTGCCGAGCGCCGACGCCTGGTCCGCCCCCAGGATCAGCACCAACTCGTCCGTCGGCGCGCGCTCGCGCAGGAGGCGCAGCGTGTCCGCGGTGTACGACGGCCCGGGGCGGTCGACCTCGATCCGCGACACGCTCAGCCGGTCGTCGCCCGCCGCGGCCAGCTCGCACAGCTCCACCCGCACGTCGCCGCCGGGGTCGCCGGCGAGCGTTCGATGGGGCGCCTCCCCGACCGGAACCAGCAGCACGACGTCCAGATCGAGGGCCGAGTGCGCCTCCTGCGCGCAGACCAGATGGCCCACGTGCGGGGGGTTGAACGCGCCGCCGAGAATGCCTACCCGCAGCTCGCTAGTCCCGGATCTGGCCCGCGCCCTCGACCACGAACTTGTAGCTCGTGAGCTCTCGAACGCCGATCGGGCCGCGCGCGTGAAGCTTCTGAGTGGAGTTGCCGATCTCCGCGCCCATGCCGAACACGCTGCCGTCGGTGAAGCGGGTGGACGCGTTCACGTACACGCATGCCGCGTCCACGCCGCCCGTGAACGCCTGCGCGGATTCCGTCGAGTCGGTGACGATCGCCTCCGAGTGGCCCGAGCCGTAGCGGTTCACGTGCTCGATCGCCTCCTCCACCGAGTCGACGACCTTCACGGCCAGTATCAGCGCGTGGTACTCGGTGGCCCAGTCCTCCTCGTCCGCCTCGGTGAGCGAGTCCGCGAGCTCGCCTGAGAGTGCTCGGGCGCGACCGTCGACCCGCAGCTCGACCCCCGACTCGCGCAGCTCGCGAAGGAGGCGCGGCAACAGCTCACCCGCCGCACCGGAGTGCACGAGCAGAGTCTCCACCGCGTTGCAGACGCTGGGCCGCTGGACCTTGGCGTTCACGGCGATGGCCACGGCGTCGTCCAGGTCGGCGCTCTCGTCCACGAAGACGTGGCAGTTGCCGGCCGACGCGTACATCACGGGCACCGTGGCGTGCTGCTTGAGCGCGTTCTTCAGCCCTTCACCACCGCGCGGGATGATCAGATCGACCACGCCGTCCTGGGTGGCGAGCTGGCGCAGCTCGTCCCGGTCACCTCCCGCCACGAGCGAGATCGCGGCGGCGGGCAGCCCGACCGAGGTCACCGCGGCGGAGGCCACTTGGGCGAGTACCGCGTTGGAGCTCATCGCCATCGAGGATCCGCGCAGGACGATCGCGTTGCCCGACTTGAGGCAGAGGGCCGAACAGTCGATCGTCACGTTGGGCCGCGCCTCGTAGACGACGGCCACGACGCCGAGCGGCACCCGCACCCTGCGCACGTCGAGCCCGTTCTCGAGTCGATGGCCCTCGATCGTCTCCCCTACCGGGTCCGGAAGCCCGGCGATCGTGCGCACGTCGGCGGCGATGCCCGCGAGCCTGCCCTCGTCCAGCTTCAGGCGATCGAGTAGCGACGCGCTCAGCCCATCGCCCCGGCCGGCCTCCATGTCGCGCGCGTTGGCCTCGAGGATCTCGGGCGCGCGCTGCTCGAGCGCGTCCGCCATTGCGTGCAGCGCCGCGTCCTTGGTGGCGGAGTCGAGCTGCGCGAGCACGCGCGACGCGGCCCGCGCTTCCGCGCAGACCTCAGCGACGGAACGCGTCGTGGTGGCCATCGGCCAAGAGTACCCCTACTCCAACACGAAGTAGTCACGGTGCACCGCCTCTTCGGCGGCGCGCGGCATCAGCTCGAGCACGTCGGCCGACTTCATTCCGCGGATGCGCCGGAGCTCGTCCGACGAGTAGTTGACGATTCCCTTGCCTATCGGCCTGGCGTTGCCGTGGGCCGCGCGAACATCCACCGCGTCCCCTGCCCGGAAGTCGCCCGCCACGGCCACGATGCCGACTGGCAGCAGGCTCGTGCCGCGGTCCCGGAGGGCGCGCTCGGCCCCTTCGTCCACCGCGAGGCTCCCGTGGCTCGGCTTGGCGTACTTGAGCCACAGCTTGAACGACGACACGCGCCCGTCCTGGGGGTGGAAGCGCGTCCCGCCTGCCTCACCCGCCAGCGCAGCACGCACCGCCTCGGGACGTGTGCCGCACGCGATCGTCGCGGGGATGCCCGCTGCGGTGACCATCTCCGCGGCCACCACCTTCGAGCGCATCCCCCCGGACCCAAGGGGGGAGGCCGAGAACCCGATCTCGAGCTCCTCGAGCTGCTCGAAGCTGTGCACGTCGGGGATCGGCACGGCGGCGGGATCACGGGAGGGATCGGCGCTGTACAGCCCGTCGGTGTCGGTCAGCAGGACCAACCGTCCCGCCCCGAGCAGGATCGTGACCTGCGCCGCCAGGAAGTCGTTGTCCCCGAACGAGATCTCGTCGGTGGTCGTGGTGTCGTTCTCGTTGATCACCGGCACGACGCGCCAGTCGAGCAGCTTGGTCAGCGTGTGTCTGGCGTTGACGTAATGGGTGCGCGCCGACATGTCGAAGAAGGTGAGCAGCACCTGGGCGCTCGGAACCCCGCGCTCGGCGAGCAACTCGTCGTAGATCCGATACAGCCGCCCCTGCCCGACGGCGGATGCCGCCTGTAGCTCTTCCATCGACGCGGGGCGGGCGGCCAGTTCCATCAACCTCATGCCGCGGGCGATCGCGCCCGAGGTCACGAGCACGACAGCCTCGCCGGCCCGGTGGCGGGCCGCGACCTCGTCGCAGACAGGCCCGAGCACGTCGAGGCGCACCTCGCCCCGGGAGTCCGTGACGATGCTCGAGCCGAGCTTGAGGACCACGCTGCTCATCGCGCAGAGGGTACGCCGGGGTTCCGGGCTAAGGGGTACTGCTCGTCAAGCGGAACTCGCCGTCTTCCTTCTGCAGGCGGAAGACCTGCTCGCCCTTGCGACCCGCCTGCTCGAGTTCGGCAGTGACCGTGGCGTTGTCGCCGTCGATCTCGGTCTTCGTGATCTTGATCACCTTGATGTTCGCGCCCTGGATCGCGTCGATCTGCTTGGCGCATTGCTCTTCTGCCTTGTCGCCCTTCGCGCCGGTGGTTTGTTCGAGGAACTCGCGGGTGATCAACTCACTGCAGAACCTCTCCCCGTCCGACTCGCTCGTGGCCTCGGCGAAGTCGTGCACGACCTGCTGCGCCTGCTCCTCGTCGCTCTCGTCGCCGCCACCGCAAGCGGCGAAGGCGAGCACGCCGAGAACGGCGAGGGTCCGGCATGAGCGAGAGACGCGCACCCGGCGCAGACTAGCCACCGCGGCGGCGGCTGCGCGGTGGGCCCGGGTCGAGCTCGAAGACGGTCCCGGCGATCTCCACATCGTCGCCGGGCTCGAACCCAGCGGACTCCAGGGCGCGGATCACGCCCATGCCCCTGAGCCTGTCCTCCAGGTACCGCAGCGCCTCGTCGTTGCCGATGTCGTGTCGAGCGACCAACCGCTCGACCCGCTCCCCCTCCACGCGGAATGCACCGGGCCCCGTTCGGTGCACGCTGATCGCATCGGCGGCTCCCGGGCGATAGACACGGAAGGACGCGTCGACCGCGCCGACTGCCTCGCTGGTCTCCTCCCCCGTCGGCGGCACCGCGCGCACGATCGCGGCCCTCAGCTCGTCCAGCCCCTGGCCGGTGGCGGCCGATGTCGCCACGACTCCGGAGGTCGCGTAACCCAGGCGCTCGCGCCACTCTGACACCGCCGCCGCGGCCTCTTCGGGCGTCACCAGGTCCGCCTTGGACAGGCAAAGCAGCCGCGGGAGCCGCGCCAGCCCGGCGCCGTGGGCGCGCAGCTCGGCCTCCACCGTCGCGTGGTTGGAGACCGGGTCCGAGCCGTCGATCGGTGCGAGGTCGACGACGTGAACGAGCAGGCGACAACGCTCGACGTGCGCCAGGAACTCGTGGCCCAACCCGGCCCCGCCCGTGGCGCCCTCGATCAGGCCCGGAATGTCGGCGACGACGATCTGACGGTCGTCGGTCTCGATCGTCCCCAGGACGGGATCGACCGTGGTGAACGGGTAGTCGGCCACCTTCGGCCGCGCTGCGGTGAGGCGGGCGAGCAGCGAGCTCTTGCCCGCGTTCGGCAGGCCCACGAGACCCGCGTCAGCCAACAGCCTGAGGCGGAGCTCGATCCACCCCTTCTCGCCGGGGAGCCCCCTTTCGGCCAGCCGCGGCGTCTGCCTGGTCGCGGTGGCGAACGACTTGTTGCCCCGCCCGCCGGCACCGCCACGCGCCACGACCGCGCGCTGACCCGGCGTGGTCAGCTCCCAGCGCGCACCGCGCTCGGCATCTCGCGCCACCGTCCCGGGCGGGACCCTGACCTCGAGCGCCGGCGCACTGGCTCCGTGGCGCTGCGCGCCCTCACCGTGCCCGCCACGGCCCGCCTTGTGGTGAGCGCCGCGATGGAACTCGGAGAGGTCGCGGCGGGAGTCGTCGCAGACCAGCTCCACGTTGCCGCCGCGGCCACCGTCACCCCCATCGGGGCCGCCCTTGGGCACGTGCGCCTCGCGACGGAACGAGATCGAGCCGTTCCCACCCGCGCCGCCCTGGACCCAGATCCTGGCGCGATCGTGGAACACAGGGGCGAGCTACGGCCCCGTGTAGTTCACGAACGCCGTGGCGCGGCGGCTGAGGCCGCCCGTGGCGTCGCGAGACCAGACGCTGACGCAGTAGCGCCCGGTCTCGGCCGGGAACAGCGGGACCTGCTCCGTGCCGCCGACCGGGACCGTCCAGGGGGCCGTCTCGATCGAGCTGGGCCTGGTCGCGCAGCTGTTGCGCCGGATAGCGACCGCGCGAAGGTCTGGCGGCAGCACTGCGAGGTGTGGTGGGCGCCTGCGCGGAGGCGGTCGCCGGAAGCGCGCGATCACCGTTCCGACGCCGGCCTGGGTGACCCTCAACCCGATCGGCGTTGCGGGCCGCGGAAGCAGGTCGCAGACCCGCTTGGGGCGTCGCTTGACTCGCCCGCCGTAGATCCGCACCGCCCCGCGCACGTCGTCGGGCTCGAGTATTCGACAGCGCCACCGCCACTCAGGCAGGGGGCGGGGCGTACAGAGTTCCGGCGACAGGCCGAGGAGCGCCCGGTTCATCAACGCGCAGCGGCCGGTCTCGTGGTCGAGCCCGAGGACGTGACCGAGCTCGTGCGCCGCAACGAGCGTGATCGCCCAGTGGGAGCACGCCGCCAGGCGGGGGTCTGGCCGCGAGAGCCTCACCTCGGCGTTGATCGCGCGGCCGGTGATCGAGTTCCAGGAGATCGGTGTCAGACCCGCGGGGACGCACCCGGGCGAGTCGAAGTAGCGGATGATCACCCGCGCCCGCGAGCGTCGTACGGCCACGAAGCGCATCCTCGCGCCGCTGCGGTTCCACGCCCGCACCGCACGCCGAACGGCCGCCTCGTTGGCTTTCGCCGCGTTGTAGTAGAGGATGCGCCTCCCGCGCCAGCGGTAGGGGGTGCGCCGGTACGACGCATGCGCCTGGGCGCGCGATTGCGACGCGGAGGCGTCGCCTGGGCGGGCCGCGTCGAACGGCCGGGCACGTTCAAACTGGGAGGCGGGCGCGGATCCCGGGCAGACGGCCAGGACGAGGCCGCACGCGAGCGCCAGCAGGCTCGCCGAGGTTCTCGTGCGCACGTGCGTACCCGAACCGCACCGACTCGCGTCGACGCGCTACTCGGAGGCCGGGTCGATCGAGATCACGCGACCGCGACGCCCCTCGTGGAATTGCACGGTCCCCGCGCGCTTGGCGAAGATCGTGTCGTCCTTGCCGAGTCCCGCGCCGTCGCCGGGCTTGAAGCGAGTCCCCCGCTGCCGGACGATGATCTCGCCGCCAGTCACGGTCTGGCCCGCGAAGATCTTGACCCCCAAACGCTGCGCGTTGGAGTCGCGCCCGTTGCGGCTCGATCCGAGTCCCTTCTTATGTGCCATCGCCGTCCTCCTTCTTCGCCCTCGGCTTGCGGGCCGCCGGCTTCTTCGCCGCCGGCTTCTTCGCGGGCGCGGGCTTCTTCGCGGCCGCGGGCTTCTTCGCCGCCGGTTTCTTGGCCGCGGGCTTCTTTGCCGTGGCGGGCGCGTCGCCCTCCGCGGGCGCCTTCGCCTCCACCGGTCCCTTGGCGGCCGCCGGCTTGCGGCTGAGCAGCTTCAGGTCGCCGATCTCGAGGCGAGTGAGGTCCGCACGATGCCCCTGGCGGCGCTTGTACCCGTGCTTGGGCTTGAACTTGAGCACGTGGATCTTCTTCCCGCGCACGTGGCCGGTGACCTTGGCCTCGACCTTCACCTTGCCGAGGTCGTCACCCGCGAAGACCGGTGCGTCATCGCCGTCGGGGCGGAACATGAGCGGCTCGAGCGCGACCGTCGCGCCCTCGTCTTCGGGCATGCGATCGACGAGCAGGGTGTCGCCCTTCTCCACGCGGTATTGCTTGCCGCCGACTTTGACGATCGCGTACATGAAAGAGTGGGCGCCCTCCAGGGGCGCCGAGCAGTGAGCTTAGCGAGCGCCGCCGATGCGCGGTCTGGCCGGCGCTCGGGCGGGAGCGGTCACATAAGGTTCCGCCGTGGCGGCACGCATCGCAGACCTGGCCCGAAGCCCAGGCTTTCTCCTCGGTGGCCTGGCGCTCATCCTCTACGGCCTCGCCCTCAACTCGCGGCTGTACGGCTGGGGCGACGACGCGCACTACATGATCGTGGCTCAGTCCTTCTCTTCGGGGGACGGCTTGCGGGACATCATGTTCCAAGGAGAGCCGCACTTCGCCTATCCCGTTCCGCTCTTCCCAGTGGTCCTCAGCCCGGTCGTAGGAGTCTTCGGGCTGAACGTGACCCCACCAAAGCTCCTGGTGTTGGCCACCTGTGTTGCGGCGGTCTACGCGACGTACCGTCTGTTCCGCGCCCGCGTTGAGGAGCCCATCGCGATCGCGATCGCGACGATGGTCGCCGTCTCGCCGCAGATCGTGTCGTTCAGCCATCAGGTGATGACGGAGGTCCCGTACCTGCTTCTGTCGCTCATGGCGCTCATCGCCGTCGAGCGCTGCGCCTCGGCGTCAACGCCCTGGCGCTCGCGCGCGGTGGCCCTAGCCGCTGGCCTGCTCATCGTCAGCCTGCTCTTTCGCAGCATCGCGATAGCGCTGCTGGTTGCAGCCCTTGCGTTCCTCCTCCTGGAGGGCGGCGCCGATTGGCGCGCGCGGCTGGCGAAGGCCGCGGCGATCGGCGGCGTGTGCCTGGGCGCCTGGTTTGCCGTGAACTACTCCACGCTCGGGCACATCCCCTATGGCGACGAGCTTCGCAGCGGGGCCGCGGCGCAGCAGGGCACGGAAGACGCCCGGCTTGAGAATCGCCTTCGCTCCAACTTCGACGCCTACGCCGATGCCATCCCGGAGGGCATCGCGTACCGGCTGTTCCTGCGGCCGTCCGTGGTAGCCGGCGCCGTGGCGCTGTTGATCATCGCCGCGGGGTTCGTGGCGGCCGCCCGCCGACACCGGACCGTCGTCGAGTACTACGTCCTGGTCTACCTCGCCGTCTTGATGACATATCCGCCGGCGAACCCGGGAAATTTGCGTCGCTACCTCGTACCGCTCATCCCGTTCCTCATCTTCTATTTCGCCCTCGGATTACGGTGGGCGGTGACAGCCCTA
Organism: uncultured Thermoleophilaceae bacterium; assembly: GCA_963802855.1. Lineage (GTDB taxonomy): Bacteria > Actinomycetota > Thermoleophilia > Solirubrobacterales > Thermoleophilaceae > JAAYBF01. The sequence goes on along the minus strand of CAWDJP010000006.1, from coordinate 180,791 downwards.
CGCCTGCGGCGTCCCGTGCTGGCCGCGAGCGCGCCGGCGGTCGTCATAACGACCGCGGCGCTCGCGCTGTTCAGCGCCGCCAATCTCTTCGAGACTGCGAGGGCGAGCGTCCTGGGCGTCCGTTCGGAGATGTTCGACTTCCGTCAGTACACCGACTACGACAGCGACTGGAGCGTCGCACGATGGGCCGGCGCGAACACGCCGCGGAGCAGCGTGGTGGCGACCCAAGATCCGTACAACTTCTATTACTGGTCGCGGCGCAAAGTGACGTGGCATCCCTCGGTGCCGGCCGGCGCAGCGGGGAAAGCGGTGGCCGAGGACCTCCGCGCCGACGACGTGGACTACGTTGCCGTCGACCGGCAGGACCAGCCGCTCGCCACGGTCCTCGAGCGCAACTCCCGTGACTTTCTCCGTGTGCACACCAAGCGTGCCAGCGCCCTCTACGAGATCCGCCCCGCACGGACGAGTCCCAGAGTTGCGAAATGAGCGGCAACCGGACCACCTGGCTGGTCATCCCCGCCTACAACGAGGAGCCAGTACTGGGCGATGTGCTGGCCTCCCTTGAGCCGCTGCCCTACGGAGTCGTGGTGGTCGACGACGGCTCCGAAGACGCGACCGCCGATGTGGCTACCCGCTGCGGCGCCGCGGTCGTTCGCCACGCCTGCAACCTCGGCCAGGGCGCTGCTATTCAAACCGGCATCACCTACGCTCGGCGCCAGGCTGGAACACGCTTCGTCGTGACCTTCGACGCCGACGGCCAGCATCACCCCACGGACTTGCGGGCGCTGCTGGAGCCGCTTGAGGAGGGGGCCTGTGATGTCGTGCTTGGATCTCGGTTCCTTGTCCCCGGCTCGGCCGTGCGGATCCCTGTCGCCCGCCGGCTGGTGCTACGCCTGGCCACCGTGGTTACGCGCCTGTCAACCGGCCTGCGGCTCACAGACACGCACAACGGGCTGCGCGCGTTCACCGCGCAAGCCGCCGCGCAGCTCGACATCACGCAGAACGGGATGGCGCACGCGTCCGGTCTTCGTCCTCTTCAGCCTCTTTCACATCGTGCACATCGGCTACCGGTTGCGACGGCTGGAACGCCAGATCACGCAGCAGGTTCGCTCTTCGGCGCTCGAGGGAAGCTCGAGGATGCCGGAATGAGCTAATCCTCCTTCGCCTCCTGCTTGCGGCGGCCGCGCCCGCCTCGGCGGCCGCGCCGGCGTGGGCGCTTCTCGGCCGATCCGTCCACGGCGACGACGCTGCCGCCGTTGGCCGCGGGCGCCGCGGCGCGGCAGGCGGCCACGACGTCGGCGCCCTCGACCAGCACCGCCGACGCCGCGGAGCGACCGACGTCCTGGATCCGCACCAGCGTCTTGCTGCCCACGAGACGCGCCCGGCGCCGGCCACGGAGATCACGTAGCCGTCGAGCTTGGCCACGGCGTCGTCCTCCGCGTACATGTGCGGCTCCTCGATCGTCACGAGCACCTCCTCGCCCTCCCTGGAACGGGAGCGCGCGCTCCTCGACCTCGGTCCGCGAGCCCTCCAGCGACACCGCGAAGTGGTCGATCGGCAGCGCCTCCGATCCCTCGAAGAGGAAGTGCTTGCCGGTGGCCGCCTCGATCTCGAGTAGGGGCCGTCCGGGCCCACCGGCGAGCAGCGCCGCCACGCGCGGGTGAATCTGGATCAGGAAGGCCTCGGTCCGCGGGCGCTCGGCCGCAAGCTCCGTGAGCCGTCGCTCGGCATCGATCGCCACCGTTTCCTCCGAGAGCACCACGCCTTCCCCACCGCAGGTGGGGCACGTCTTCGTGAGAATCTCTCGCACCCCGTCGGTCACGTTCTGGCGCGTCATCTCGACCAGCCCCAGCGGGGAGATCTCCACCACGTAGGTCTTCGTGCGGTCCTCGTCGAGCGCCTTGCGCAGCGTCTTGAGTACCGTGTCCCGGTTGCGCGCACGGGACATGTCGATGAAGTCGATCACGATGATCCCGCCGATGTCCCGCAGCCGCAGCTGGCGCACGACCTCCTCGGCCGCCTCGAGGTTGGTCTTGGTGATCGTGTCCTCGAGCCGGGCGCCCTTGCCACGGCCCGTGAACGAGCCGGAGTTGATGTCGATCACCGTCATCGCCTCGGTGTACTCGATCAGCAGGTAGCCGCCGGAGGGCAGGTCCACCCGACGCCGCAGCGTGCTCTGAATCGCGTCATCGATGCCGTACTTCTCGAACAGCGACTTCTCGCCCTTATAGAGCTCGAGCCGGTCGAGCAGCTCGGGCGCCGTGCGGGTGAAGAACGACTCGAGCCGGTGGTGTTGCTGGGGGTCGTCGACGATCGCACGCTCGAATTGCTTCGAGAAGATGTCGCGCACCACCCGCACGGAGAGGTCCGCCTCCTGGAACACCATGGCCGGCGCCGAGGTCTCCGCCGCGCGCTTCTGAAGGACGTCGTGGAGCTTGTGCAGGTATTTGATCTCGCGCTCGAAGTCCGCCTTCTTCGCCCCCTGGGCGGCGGTGCGGATGATCGCGCCGCCCTCACCGAGTTCGAGTCCCTTGGCCTGACGCCGCAGCCGCTCACGTTCCTTGTCGTCGAGGCGGCGGGAGACCCCGATGCCCTCGCCCTGCGGCGTATAGACGAGGTAGCGGCCGGCGATCGACAGCTGCATCGACAGCCGCGGCCCCTTCGTCTTGAGCGGGTCCTTCACCGCCTGGACCAGGATCTCCTGGCCCGGCTTGAGCAGCTCCGTGATGCGCTGCCCCTTGGCGCCGGCGCGGCCGCGGCGCGCGACCTCGACGCCGGGGATCATGATGTCGTCGGCGTGCAGGAAGCCGTTCTTCTCGAGCCCGATGTCCACGAAAGCCGCCTCCAGGCCCGGAAGCACGTTGTCCACCTTGCCCTTGTAGACGTTGCCGACGATCGAGCGCGAACCGCGCCGTTCGATGTACAGCTCGCCGACGCGCCAATCGGCGTCGGCACCGCGGCCTGACCGGCCGCGTCCCTTCTCCTTGTCGCCTCCGTCAGCGGAGGGCGTTGCCCTCCGCTTCCAGGATGGCGACTCTCGTTTCGCCACGGTCTGCCGTGACGAGTACTTGCTTTCTCAAAAATTCCTCTCTCGGGAGGAAGTCCCATGGGGCGCTTCTCCCTTGTCATACGAGTTGTTCCCGGCCCTTGGCAAAAGCCGTCTCGCGCGCCTGCGCGTGGATCGACTGGAGCAGGCCAATGGCCATGAAGGTCACGATCACCGACGACCCGCCGTAGCTCATGAGCGGCAAGGTGACGCCGGTGATGGGCATGATCCCAATGGTCATGCCCACGTTTACGAATATCTGGTGCATCAGCATGGCGGTGATTCCCCCTGCAACAAGTGTGCCGTAGAGGTTCTTCGACATCGTCAGGATGCGAAGACAGCGCCATATCAACAGCGCGAAGAGGGACAGAACCAGCGCGGCCCCGATGAAGCCGAACTCCTCCCCCACCACCGAGAAGACGAAGTCCGTGTGGTGCTCGGGAAGGAAGTCGAGCTTGGTCTGAGTCGCCTCGTCACCGCGTCCGGTCTTCCCGCCGGCCCCTATCGCGACCAGCGACTGCGTCTGCTGGTAGCCCTCCTTCGCCGGGTTCTCGGCCGGGTTGACGAACGCGGTCAGGCGGTCCATCTGGTACGGCTTGAGCACCTCGACTCCCACGGCGGGAGCCGCCACCAGCACGAGCGACACCGCCACCGCAGCCAGGCCCCCGAGCGCGGCGAAGTGGGTCCACGGTGTGCCCGCCACGAACAGGATGGCGAGCGCGATCGTGATGTAGACGAGGCCGGTACCGAGGTCGGGCTGGGCCACCACCAACATCGCCGGCACCAGCGCCAGCAACATGATGCGGCTGGTGGTCTCGCGGTCGGCGAGCCGCCTCATGCGGTCGACCACGAAGGCGGACAGCGTGAGCACGAGCAGCACCTTGCCGAGCTCGGAGGTCTGGAACTGGAAGAAGCCGATGTCGATCGCGCGCTTGGACCCGCGCGTCACCGAGCCGGCCCCGTAGACGACCACGATCCCCGCGAGCATCAGGGCGTACAAGCCGACGGACCACTCCCGCAGGCGGGAGTAGTCGATCCTCGAAAGCGCCACCATCAGAACGATCCCCACCAGCGCGTACGCGGCCTGGCGCGTCACGTAGTAGTTCGGACTTCCGGGAATGTCGTCCGTGGTGGCCGACGCGATCGTGTAAACGCTGCACACGATCAGGCCGAGGGTCGCGAGCAGCAGCAGGACGTCGATCCGGATGAACCGGGGCGAGGCGCCCTCGCGGAAGCCCTTGACGGATGTGCCGTAAGGCGAGGCGTACATCAGCGAGCCACCCTACTGGCGCCGAGACGGGTGTTTCCGGCGAAGGACATCAGTCGGGCGCCGTTCCCGCCTTGATAGGACCGGCCGTCACGCCGAAGAGCTCCGACAGGATCTGGCGCGCCGCGGGCGCGGCGGTCTCGGCTCCGAACCCGCCGGACTCGAAGGTAACGGCGACCACGTACTTGGGATCGGGATAGGGAGCAAGTGCCACATACCAGGACTGGTCCTCGCGGCCCGCGCCCTTCTCCGCGGTACCGGTCTTGCCGGCCACCGGGACCTTGAAACCCTCGAACACCGAGGCGGACGTGCCGCCGGCCTCACTGGCCGCCGAGTGCAGCCCGTCGAGGATCGCCTGGCGATGCTCCGCCTTCACCTTCACCTTGCGTGCCGAGGGCGCCTCGAGCACCTGCTGGACGCGACCTGAGGAGCGCTCGATCCGCTGACCGAGGCGCGGGCGCATGACCCGACCGCCGTTGGCTATCGCCCCGTAGGCGACCGCCATCTGGAGCGGATCGGCCGCGAGGTCGCCCTGCCCCACCGACAGGTTCACGTTGTCGCCCACGCTCCAGGGCCGATCGACGAAGCCGCACTCGCCAAAGGAGATCTCCTCCGGGGTGGGCTTCTTCTTCGACACACAGCGCCGGTACTCGGCGAAGCCGTCGTTGCGCCACTTCGGGCTCGGGATCAGGCCCGGCGCCTCCTGAGGCAGGTCGACGCCCGTCCTGCGGCCCAGGCCGAGCCGCCGGGCCCAGCGCTGGATCAGCAGTCCGTCCCCCGAGCCGTTCGCCTCTTGGCCCAGCCGGTAGAAGAAGACGTCGCTCGACACCGAGAGCGCGCGCCGCAGGGCGACCGCGCCGTGTGCGACGTTGCCGGCGTTCTTGAATACGACATTGCCGACGGTGAGCGAGCCGCCGTCGACCTGCACGGTGTCCGGCGTGATCAGGCCTCCCTCGAGCGCCGCCGTCGCCGTGATCAGCTTGAAGGTGGAGCCGGTGGGATAGCCGGCCTGGATCGCGCGGTTGACCAGCGGCTCGCCGTTCTCCTTCGAGCTGAGCCGGTCGTAGTCGGACTTGCGGATCACCTTGGCGAAGATGTTGGGGTCGAACGAGGGCGAGCTACCGAGCGCGAGCACCTCGCCGTTGTTCACGTTCATCACCGCGAAGGCGCCCTTTGTTCCGGCGAGCGTCTTCTGGCCGACGCGCTGCACGTCGAGGTCGACCGACAGGCGCAGCTGGCGGCCCTGCTCGGGCCGCACGTTGCGGAGCTGGCCGCGCAGGTTGCCGTTGGCGTCGACCTGGACCTCCTTCGCGCCATTGCGCCCGCGCAGGAAGCGGTCGTACTGGTACTCGATGCCCGACTGGCCCACCCGATCGCCCAGCTCCACACCGCGGTAGCGCAGATCGTCCTGCTGCTCCTTGGTGATCTCGCCCACGGTGCCGAACAGGTGGGCGCCCACCTCTCTGTGCGGATACTCGCGCAGGAACACCTGCTCGACGGTGACTCCCGGAAAGTCCTCCTGGTTCTCGAACAGGAAGTACACGAGCTTCTGAGGCACGTCCTGCTTGACGGTCGCCGGCGAGTACGGCAGCGCCTTCAGCTGGCGCTCCACCCCGCGCTCGATCTCGGCCGAGTCCACTCCGAGCACTCGTCCGAGCCGCTTGAAGACCTCGCGCCGCTCTCCGTCGTCCTCGGGAAGCTCGTCGGGTGTCACCCGAACGGCCAGGCCGGTGCGGTTGTTGACGAGCACCCGGCCCTCGCGGTCGACGATCTCCCCGCGCGGGGCCTGCACCTTGATCTTGCGAACCTGGTTCGACGTGGCCTCGGTCTCGTACTTGTCGCCCGAGAGGACCTGCAGGTACCAAAGCCGGAAGAAGACGACGGCGAACAGCGCCAGCGCGACCCCGCCGATGATCGCGACTCGCAGTGCGAGCTGGGGGGTAAGGCTCGGGCGCCGGTTGTCGCGGTCGAGGTACATCAGATCTCCAGCCCGCGGAGCCCGATCGGCCCGGTCTCCATCGGCGCGCGCCGGCGGCGGCGGCGCTCGAGCGGGTCAATCACGAGCACGGGGCGCAGGATCCATCTGCACGCGGCGAAGACGGGGATCGCGAGCACGGCGTTGAGCAGGGTCGTGACGAGCATGTCGCGGAAGACGAGCAGGTCCACCGGTGCAGCCACGTCGAGCATGAACGAAACGGCAGCGAACGCCAGCACCCAGCCCGCCGTCGCGACCGCTCCTACCGGGATCGCCAGGAGGCCGTGCGCCGGGTCGCGCACCTCGCGGTAGCGACCGACGCCATAGCCGACCGCGGTCAGCACCAGCGAGGACACCCCCATCGTGCCCCCTACCGCGAGGTCGAGCAGGAAGCCGGTCATGAAGCCCATCGCCGCGCCGGGCACGCTGCCGGCGTAGATCGCCACTGCGGCGACCGCCAGCGGCACGAGGTCGGGGGTGCCGCCGAAGAACAGCATCGGCCCGAAGGCCGAGAGCTGGAGGATCACCGCGGCGAAGGAGATCAGGGCGACCCGCGCGAGGGCTCCCGGACGGGCAGTCACGGCCCACCCACGTCGGCGGTCTCCTGCGGGCGTCCCCTGCGCGTCAGCACCTGGACGAACTCGAGCCTGCGCAGGTCCGCGAAGGGCTTGATGTGGACGCGCTGGTAGAGGTCCACCTCGTCGAGGTCGACCCGAGTGACGCGGCCGATCGGGATGCCGCGCGGGAAGTTCGACTCGACACCCTCGCGCGCGGAGGTGAAGCCGGAGGTCACGACCGTCGTGCCCTCCGTTACGCGTCTGCCCTTCTCGAGGTAGTCCAGCAAGAGGTCGTTGGGCTCGCCGACGGTGGGCCGTACGACACCCTGGGCGCCCCGCGGCACTACCTGGGCGGCCACGGCGCTCGACGCCTCGGTGATCAGCTCCACCTCGGCGGTGCCGTCCGTCACGCGCGTGACGCGACCGGCGAGCCCGCCGGCGGCGATCACGGCCTGGTCTTCGCGGATGCCGTCGCTGGACCCCTTGTCGATCTTGACGCTCGAGTACCAGACGGTCGGTGAGCGGGCGATCACTCGGGCGGCGACGGGCTCGGTCGCCTGGGGGAAGCCGTCCGCGCGGCCGAGCTTGACCAGCCCGCGCAACTCCGCGTTGTCGCGCCGCGCGGTCTCGACCTCGCCGAGCGTGCGGCGCAAGTCCTCGAGCTCGGCCCTCAGCTCGTCGTTCTCACCCTTCGCGTCCAACGTGTCGCCGAACCAGCCGAATAGGTCGCGGACCGGCTTCAGCGCCCGCCCAGCGCCGGTCTCGACCGGCGCGAACGCCTCCTGCGCGCCGCGCTGAAGTGTGTGGAACGCGCCACCACTCGACTCGCCGAAGTAGGCGGTGAGCATGACGATCGATGCCGCCAGAAACGCCGCTAGCGCCGCTCGTCTGCGGCGGACCACCTTTTTATCGAACACTTTGAGGCTCCGGCCGAGCCGCTGACGTTAGCGCCGGCGGCTATTTCGGGAATTCTTGTTGCTGCGGTGGATGGCCTCGAACTCCTCGAGGCTGCGACCCGAGCCGACTGCCACGCACGTGAGTGGCGACTCCGCCAGATGGGCGGGCATCTGAGTCTCGTCGCGCAGGCGCTCGTCGAGCCCCTGTAGCAGCGCTCCGCCTCCCGCGAGCATGATGCCGCGGTCCATGATGTCCGAGGCCAGCTCAGGCGGGGTACGGTCGAGCGTCTCCTTGACGGCGTCGACGATCGCCTGAAGCGGCTCCTCGAGCGCGAGCCGGACCTCCTCACTCGTGAGCACGATCGTCTTCGGCAGGCCCGACACCAGGTCGCGTCCTCGGATCTCGGCTTGCATCTCCTCGGGCAGCGGGAACGCCGACCCGATCTCGAGCTTGACCTCCTCCGAGGTCTGCTGGCCGATCATGAGCTTGTACTCGCGCTTGACGTAGTTGATGATCGCGTCGTCGAGCTCGTCGCCGCCGATGCGGATCGACTGGGACACCACGATGCCGCCGAGCGAGATCACCGCAACCTCGCTCGTGCCACCGCCGATGTCCACCACCATGTTGCCGGTCGGTTCACCCACGGGAAGGCCGGCTCCGATCGCTGCTGCCATCGGCTCCTCGATCAGGTACGCCGTGCGGGCACCGGCGGAGAGGCACGCCTCCTCGACCGCCCGCTTCTCGACCCCGGTCACGCCAGAGGGCACGCAGACGACCACGCGCGGATGGGCCCAGCGGTTCTGGTGCACCTTCTGGATGAAGTGGCGCAGCATCTGCTCGGTTACGTCGAAGTCGGCGATCACGCCGTCCTTCAGCGGCCGGATCGCCTGGATCGTGCCGGGCGTGCGGCCGAGCATCCGCTTCGCCTCGATGCCCACGGCGTGGACCTCGGACGTACGCGAGTCGATCGCGACCACCGACGGCTCGGACAGCACGATTCCGCGCCCACGCACGTACACGAGCGTGTTCGCCGTGCCCAGATCGACGGCCATGTCGCGGCCGCCCATGCCGGTGAGGTAGGAAAAGAAGCCCATGGGTGCAGTCAGATGAGGCTAAGCGCTCGCCGAAGGAAACTCAGCGCGAAAATCCGGTTCCGGATCGCAACGAGGAAAATTCCTGCTGCTGTGCGATCCGGGCGCACGGAGTGTAGCTCACCTAACCCGTAGCGCTTCGCGTGTTTCAGCTGTTGCAGCAGGCACAAAGGCGGTCGCGGCTGGGCAAGGGGTGCTCGGTCCTCGGGGCTCAGTGCTCAATGTCCGGCCTGACCACGAGCAGCTCAGGCGCCAACCGCAGCAGCGCGGCTACCGGCAGGCCGACCACGTTCAGGTAGTCGCCCTCGATGCCCTCGACCAGCGCTGCCCCGCGACCCTGGATGGCGTATCCGCCCGCGCGCTCGCGCCACTCCCCACTCGTCAGGTACCAGTCGATCTCAGCGGAGCCAAGCGCGCGGAAGCGGACTTTGGTGCAAGCGGCCCCAGTCCGCTCCCACTCAGGGGCCACCAGTGCGATCCCCGACCACACCTCGTGTTCGCGTGCCTGACAGCGCGTTTAGGAACTCGCGCGCCTTCTCCTCGGTGCGTGGCTTGCCGAACACCCGATCGCCGAGCGCCACCGCCGTATCGACGCCCAGCACGAGGGCGCCATCGACGGCGCGCGCCTTCCGCAGCGCGTTCTCGACCACGACCTGATCCGGCTCGCCCTCAGTGAGCTCCTCGATGTCGGGCGGCGCCGCCCTGAACGGGATCCCGAGCTGATCGAGGATCGCGCGGCGCTGCGGCGAGCGCGATGCCAGTATCAGCTCGCCCGCGGTCAACCCAACTCGGGGAAGAAGATGCGGGTCTCGCGCGCCGCCGACTCGGGAGAGTCGGAGCCGTGCACGAGGTTCGTCTGGACCTCGAGGCCGAAGTCGCCGCGGATCGAGCCCGGTGATGCCTCGAGCGGGTTCGTCGAGCCGATCACCTGACGAGCGGCAGAAACGGCCTCGTGACCCTCGAGCACCATCGCCACCAGCGGACCGCCGGTGATGAAGTCCACCAGCTCCCCGAAGAATGGCTTCTCGCTGTGCTCGGCGTAGTGCTCCTCGGCGGTCGCACGCTCGACCTTCATGCGCTTGAGGGCGACGATCGTGAGGCCCTTGCGCTCGAAGCGGGCGACCACCTCGCCCGTGAGTCCGCGCGCGAATGCATCTGGCTTGACGAGGATCAGCGTCCTGTCCATCTGGCTCCTTCCGGTGTCTCTGGGTCTGGGTGGGCCCGCCGGGCTAGGGGCGGGCGCGGCCGGCGGGCCGTTCACGCTGGGACTGGCGCTCGCGCTGTCCTGCCGGGCGCTCGCGCTGTCCCTCGGGCTTGGGCTTTCGTGGCCCTTCCGCCTTCGCCCCGCGCTGCCCCTCGCCCTTCGCGGGCCTCGGGGCCTCGTCCTTCGGCGCTCGCTGCGCTGCCGGCTTGGCCGCGCGCTGCCCCTCCGCCTTCGTCACACGCTGCCCCTCGGCCTTGGGCGCTCGCTGGCCCTCCCCCTTGACCGCTCGCTGCCCCTCCGCAGTCACCGCGTGCTTGCGATCGCCTGCGGGCGCTGGGGCCCTTTCCCCGCCGTCGACGGGCGGGGCCTCACGCGTCGACGCATCGCGCGCCGGGGCCTGCGCGGGCTGCTGCGCGCGGGGCTGTGCCCGTCGCTCGCGCCTGGCCGGCTGTGGCGCCGGGGCGCCGACCTCCGCCTCGCAGTAGGGGCAGATTCGCCAGCGCGGATCGAGCGGTTGCCCGCACGTGGCACAGGGCTCCTTGAGTCGATGGAGGCAGGTCGGGCAGCGCAGGAACGTGGACTCGATCTCGTGTGAGCAATACGGGCACGAGAGCTGCTCGATGCGCGCGAGCCGGGCCTCCGCAGCGGCTATCTCGAGCTCGCGCTCGCGCGCGTCCTCCAGATACTCGGGCGGGCGCACGATCGTGTAGACGATCGTTCCCACGAACGGGAACAGGGACGCAGCGGTGGCGCAGCCCACCAGCATCGGGTCGTCGATCCGCCTGCGGGCGTCCGAGTAGGTCCAGTACACCAGCGCCAGCCAGAGCACGACCAAGAACAGCAGCAACAGGTTGACCGCGAGGTTCAACCCGTCGTTCGTGATCCCGAAAACGGCGAGAGGACCCATGGGGGCGCGGAGTCTAGCGTCGCAACCGGCGATCCAAACGGGGTGGGCGGTCCCGGTCGGAGCGGCGGTGGCCTAGATGGTTGGTCCCAAATCGGCGTGCCCGCGGGGGCGCGCCAGGCCAAGCTGGGCGCCGACCGCGGACGAAGCCGATAGTCGCAGCACTATCGGCGAGGACGCGGGTGACGAACCAGCGCCGGCATGGCGAGTCATCCGTGGGTGCGGGGATTTGGGACCAGCCATCTACAGGAAAAGGCGTCCCAACCCGTAGCCGATGCCGAAGAACACGAGGATCACGGTGGCGACGATCACGGCAACGAGGCCGATCATCGCGGCGAAGCTCGGTCCGTCGCCCCGATCCATGACGGCCGAATGTTCCCAGGTCACAGGGTCGAGGCCCGCGCCGTTCCGGCGTCGCGTACGAGGTCGGCTATGAGGTAGATCGAGCCCGTGGCCACGACGGCGCCCCGGCCGCTGGCCAGCTCCCGCGCGCGCTCGACGGCGGCGCGCGGGTCGGCGACCGACTCGGAGCTCGGACCGTCGAGCTTCGCGTGCAGCGACTGGAGCGTGGCGGGCGACAGCGCGCGTGGGTTGGCGCAGCGCGTGTAGACGGCTGCGTCGAAGCACGGCAGCAACGCCTCGAGCATCCCGGCCGCGTCCTTGTCCTCGAGGATGCTGGCCACAAGCACGGCGGGGCGGCGCCCGCCCAGCACCTCGTCCAGTGCGGTGGCGAGCGCGCGCGCTCCAGCGGGGTTGTGGGCGCCGTCGTGCACCAGCAGCGGCCGCTCTGAGACCACGTCGACCCGACCGGGGATGCGGGTCTCGGCGCCGGCCCGCCTGATGACGTCGGGCTCGAGCCGGCGGCCGACGAACGCCTCTGCCGCCGCGACCGCGACCGCGAAGTTGCGCCGCTGAAACGCGCCCGGCGAGCGCAGCCGGACCCCGTCCAACTCCTCCGGGGCCGTGATCAAGCTGGCGCTGCGCTCGGCGGCCACGCGTTCCGCAACGGCTAGCGCCTCTGGGTCAAGGGCGCCGACCACGAGCGTCGCGTGGTCGCGCACCACCGCCAGCTTCTCCTCGGCGATGTGGGTGATCGTCGGGCCGAGCCAGCGCGTGTGCTCCAACCCGACGCCCGTCAGCACCTGGACCTGCGACGGAATCACGTTCGTCGCGTCGTAACGGCCTCCGAGTCCCGCCTCGATCACCGCCACCTCAACCCCCTGTGAGGCCAGCGCATGGTACGCGGCGGCGGTGAGCGCCTCGAACTGCGTCACGGCGTCGTCAGGGTCGAGGGTCCGTTCCACCATCGCGGCCGCGGCGGCGGCGCGCGCGACCGCCGCGGCGAAGCGCTCCGGCCCCAAGGGCTCCCCGCCCGCCTCGATCCGTTCGCTGAACGAGCGCAGGTGCGGCGACGTATAGCTCCCCGTTCGCAGCCCGTGGCGCTCGAGGAGCGCTGCAATAAACCGGACGGTCGATGACTTCCCGTTCGAGCCGACCACGTGGATCGACGCAAACCGTCGCTGCGGCATCCCGAGCGCCGTCATCAGCTTGTGCATGCGATCGAGCCCGAACCGCATGCCGAACAGCTCGAGCCCGAGCAGGTAGTCCTCAGCCTGGCGGACCGTCATCGCCCCGGCGTCACCGCGCTAGCCCAGGCTCGCGAGCGCCCGGCGGAAGGCGTCGAGCTTGGCGCGTTCGCCGTCGACCACTTCGGCCGGTGCCTTCTCGACGAAGCCCTCGTTCGCGAGCTTCTTCTCGAGCCGCGCGATCTCGTCGTGCAGCTTGTCCCGGCGCGCCGCGATCCTGCGCTCCACCTCCTCCGCGTCGAAGGCGTCCGTCGGCAGCAGCGCGACCGCGCCACCCGGGATCGGGACCTCGGCCACCGCCTGCGCGCCGTCTGCGCCTGCGAGATCGAGTCGGGCGAGGCGCGCCACCTGGCCCGCCGTGTCCTCGTATCCCTCCGCCGTAAAGCGCGCCGGGAGCACGGCCGAGGGCTTGATGCCCGCCTGCTCGCGGTAGCGGCGCAGCTCGGTGATGGCCTCGATCGCCCGCCCCATCCCGGCCTCTGCCTGCTCGTCTAGGTGCGCCGGATCGCCCTCGGGCCATTCGGCGACCGCCAGGAGGCCCCGCTCCCCAGGCATGAACGACCAGATCTCCTCGGTCACGTGCGGCATCACCGGGTGCAGCAGCACGAGCACGCGCTCGAGGGAGAAGAGAAGCGTGGCCGAGACCGGCGCGCAGTCCCCCTGCTCGTCGTACAGCCGCGGCTTTGCCAGCTCGAGGTACCAGTCGCAGAGCTCCGACCAGAAGAAGTCGTACAGCTCCAACGTCGCGGGGGCGAGCTCGAACGCGTCGATCAGCTCCGAGGTGCGCTGGGTGATCCGCTCCAGCCGGGACAGGATCCAGCGATCTTCGATCGTCTCGGCGTACGCCGGGGACGGCTCGACCCCCTCCTGCACGCCCAGGAGGATCAGTCGCGAGGCATTCCACAGCTTGTTGGCGAGGTCGCGGCCCTGCCTCACCCGCTCGGCCGAGTAGTGCACGATCTGCCCGGATCCCATAGCCAGCAATCCGAACCGCAGCGCGTCTGCGCCGTGCTCTTCGATCTCGTCCAGTGGGTCGATGCCCGTGCCGAGCGACTTCGACATGCGCCTGCCGTCGGGAGCGAGGATCGTCGAGTGGATCGGGACGTCGGTGAACGGAAGCTCGCCCGTGAACTCGACGCCGAACATGACCATCCGGGCGACCCACAGGAAGATGATGTCGCGCGCGGTCGAGAGCACGTCCGTCGGGTAGAACGCCCGCAGCTCGTCGGTCTGCTCGGGCCAGCCGAGCGTCGCGAAGGGCCACAACGCCGACGAGAACCAGGTGTCGAGCACATCGGGGTCGCGCTCCCAGCCCTCGCCCTCAGGGGGCTCGGTTCCGACGTACAGCTCCTCCCCGCGGTACCACGCCGGGATCTGATGTCCCCACCACAGCTGGCGTGAGACGCACCACGGCCGGATGTTCTCGAGCCAGCCGAGGTAGACCTGCGTGTGGGGTCGCTCGGGATGGAAACGCAACCGGCCCTCCTTGACGGCGGCGATGGCCGGCGCCGCCAGCTGCTCCATGTCGCAGAACCACTGGAGCGAGATCAGCGGCTCGATGCGCATCCCGGACCGGAAGGAGTGCGGCACCTCGTGAAGGTACGGCTCGGTCCCCGAGACCAGGCGCTCCTCGCGCAGCGCGGCCACTACGTCGCGGCGCGCCGCTTCGACGGTGAGGCCCGCGAACCGCTGCCCCGCCGCATCGGTCATGCGGCCGTCCTCGCCGATCACCGAGACCTCATCGAGCCCGTGCCTGCGCCCGATCTCGAAGTCGTTGGGATCGTGGCCGGGCGTGATCTTCAGGGCGCCCGTCCCGAAGTCCGTCTTCACGTACTCGTCCGCGACGATCGGCAGGCGCCTGCCCACGAGCGGCAGCACCGCGCTCTCGCCGATCAGGCGCGTGTAGCGCTCATCGGAGGGATTGACCGCGATGGCCGTGTCGGCCAGCATCGTCTCCGGGCGAACGGTGGCCACGGTGACCGAGCCCGAGCCCGCGGCGAGCGGGTAGTCGATGTAGTAGAGCGTGTCCTTCGTCTCGCGCGCCTCCACCTCGAGGTCCGAGATCGCAGACCGCGTGCCGGGGTCCCAGTTGACCATGTAGTTGTCGCGGTAGATCAGCCCCTTCTCGAACAGCTTCGCGAACACGTGGAGCACCGCCTTCGCGTAGGCGTCGTCCATCGTGAAGCGCTCGTCGCGGTAGTCGAGCGAAGCGCCGAGTGCCTTGTACTGCTCCGTGATCGTGGAACCGTGCTCGCGCCGCCACTCCCACACGCGCTCGACGAACACCTCTCGACCCAGCTCCTCCTTGGACGTGCCCTCCGCCCGGAGTGCCTCCTCGACCTTGATCTGGGTGGCGATCCCGGCATGGTCGGTCCCGAAGATCCATTTGGCTCGCCTGCCCCTCATTCGCGCCACCCGGATGAGCAGGTCCTGGATCGACCCGTTCAGCGCGTGGCCCATGTGCAGCGCCCCGGTGACGTTCGGCGGCGGCACCGCGATCGAGAAGTTCTCGTCCGCGCTGCCTTCCGGCTCCGGGCTGAAGATGCCGGCCTGCTCCCAGCGCTCGAACACGCGCGCCTCCACGTCCTTGGCGACGTAGCGGGTGCGCTCCTGGAGGGCCTTCAGGCGATCGTCCGGCACGGGCGCCGAAGTGTAGGCGCGGGGGATTGGTGCTCGGTGCTAGGTCCGCGGGCCGCGGCTCGCGGTTAGCCCGGCAGCCCGCGGCAGAAGTCCACGAACTTGCGCGTGTCGCGCAGCGGGGCGCCGTGACCGAAGAGCACCAGCGCCGGCTCGAGCTCGCCGAGGCGCTTGGCCGAGCGGCGGTTCGTAGGCGGGTCGGGAGTCAGCATGTCCTTGGGCTCGCGGAGCCCGGGGATGCCGGTGATCACGTCCATGTTGTTGAGCACGTCGCCGAGCACCAGCACGCGGTCGGACTCGCGCCAGTAGGCCACGTGCCCGATCGAGTGCCCCGGTACGTCGAGCACCTTGAAGCCCGCGACCTCGTCGCCCTCAACCAGCCGCCGGTCGACCGGATGCCCGGGCCCGTGCATCGTCCTGAAGAACAGGCGGCCCATCGTCGACGGCGGCTGCTCCTCTCGGATCGCCTCCGGGCGCTCGGCCTTCGCCACGTCCTTCTCCGGCACCCAGAAGGGCACGCCGAAGGTCTCGCATACCAGCTTGCTCGCTCCCTGATGGTCCGGGTGAGCGTGCGTCAGCGCGTGCGCGGACAGCTTGCGTCCCTGCAGCTGCGACAGGATCTTCTTGCCGTCGAAGCGGGCGCCGGCATCGACCAGCACGTCCTCGAGCAGGTAGGTGTTGATCGCGTTGGGGATCGGCAGCCTGCCCTTCAGCTGCCAGACGCCGGGAGCGAGTTCCTTCACGTCGCAGTCTCGGGAACCGGCGACGCGGCGAGCCGCGCTCCCATCGCCTCGGCCAATGCGATCACGCCCGACATCGGCCGCACCATCACCATCAACTCCGTCACGAGCCCGTCGGCGCCCACCCTCAGGTGATCCAGCCCGTGGACCCAGCGGTCGCCCACGCGCGCCTTGAAGATGAGCGCCTCGCTGCCGTCGCCGTGCAGCTCGTCGAGGTACTCGAACTCCTCGAAGATCTCGAGCACGTTCCGCAGCAGGTGCATCACCACGTCGCGGCCCTCATACGGCTTGAAGACGACTGGCGAGCGGAAGACGACGTCGGGGGCAAGCGCCGCCTCCATCGCGTCCACATCGCGGGCTTCGACAGCTGACCGGAAGGCGCTCACGCACCAACCCTATGCGTTCAGGCCGACTCGGCCTGCTTCTCGTCGCCCGGCTCGTCCTTCGCGGCCTCGGTCACCAGGGTGGGGTTGAGCCCCTTCTCGATCGTCTCCTTGGTGACGACGCACTTGGTGACGTCGCGACGCGACGGCAGCTCGAACTGGACGTCGAGGAGCGTCTCCTCGAGGATCGACCGTAGGCCGCGCGCGCCGGTCTCACGCTCGAGCGCCTTGTCGGCGATCGACGACAGCGACTCCTCGGCGAAAACGAGCTCGATCCCGTCGAACTGGAAGAAGCGGTGGAACTGCTTGACGAGCGCGTTGCGCGGCTCGGTCAAGATCGTGACCAGGTCCTCCTCCGAGAGCTGGTGGATCACCGACAGCACCGGCAGGCGGCCGATGAACTCGGGGATCAGCCCGTACTCGACGAGGTCCTCCGGGAGGACCTGCTCGAACAGCTCGCCCGCGTCCTTGTCGTGCTTGGAGCTCACGTCGGCTCCGAAACCCACGCCCTTGTGACCGATGCGGCGCTCGATCACCTTGTCAAGGTCCGCGAACGCGCCGCCGCAGATGAACAGGATGTTCGTGGTGTCGATAGTGAGGAACTCCTGGTGGGGATGCTTGCGGCCGCCCTGCGGCGGGACCGACGCGACCGTCCCCTCGAGGATCTTGAGCAGCGCCTGCTGCACGCCCTCGCCCGACACGTCGCGCGTGATCGACGGGTTGTCCGCCTTACGCGCGATCTTGTCCACCTCGTCGATGTAGATGATCCCCGTCTCCGCCTTCTTCACGTCGAAGTCCGCGGCCTGGATCAGCTTCAAGAGGATGTTCTCGACGTCCTCGCCGACGTACCCGGCCTCGGTCAGCGCCGTGGCGTCGGCGATCGCGAAGGGAACGTTCAAGATCTTCGCCAGCGTCTGCGCGAGCAGCGTCTTGCCGCAGCCCGTGGGACCGAGCAGCAGAATGTTGGACTTCTGCAGCTCGAGGTCCTGCTCGCCGTCGGACTGCATCATCTGCACGCGCTTGTAGTGGTTGTACACCGCAACGGAAAGAGCCCGCTTGGCGGGCTCCTGACCGACGACGTACTCCTGGAGGACCGAGTTGATCTCCTTCGGCTTCGGGAGGTTCTCGAGGTCGAAGGTCGAGGTGCCGGTGAGCTCCTCGTCGATGATCTCGTTGCAGAGATCGATGCACTCGTCGCAGATGTAGACGCCCGGCCCGGCGATCAGCTTCTTGACCTGCCGCTGTGACTTGCCGCAGAAGCTGCAGAGGAGTTGTTCGTTCGAGTCGGTCGGACGGGCCACGTGCGAGATCTCTCCTGACAAGCCGAGGGTACCAGCGAAGCGCTGCCCCAATAGATACTCGGCAGCAACGCCGAGCCCTTCAATCGAAACGCGACTTCCGAGGCGGGACCCCCCAGCGACGGTGCCCCGACAAGGCTAGTGCTGCGAGATCACCCTGTCGATGAGGTTGTAGTCCTTCGCCTCTTCCGCGCTCATGAAGTAGTCGCGCTCGGTGTCCTTGGCGACCTTGTCGAGCTTCTGGCCCGTGTGCTTGGCGAGGATCTCGTCAAGACGGCGGCGCACGTCGATGATCTCCTTGGCGTGGATCTCGATGTCGGTGGCCTGACCCTGGAAGCTCGACGAGACCTGGTGGATGAGGATCTTCGCGTTGGGCAACGCCATTCGCTTGCCGTCCGCCCCGCCGGAGAGGAGCAGCGCCCCCATCGACATGGCGATGCCGACGCAGATCGTCTGCACGTCGGGCTTGATGAACTGCATCGTGTCGTAGATCGCAAGGCCCGCGTAGACGGAGCCGCCCGGCGAGTTGATGTAGATCGAGATGTCCTTGTCGGGATCCTCCGACTCGAGATGCAGCAGCTGGGCCACGATCAGGTTGGCGATCTCGTCGGTGACCGGCGTGCCGAGGAACACGATCCGCTCGTTCAGCAGCCGGGAGTAGATGTCGAACGCGCGCTCTCCGCGAGAGGTCTGCTCGACGACCATCGGTACCAGGGGGCTCATAGCTCTCGCTCTTTCGCTTGCTCGGACGTATACCTGCCGGACGGCGCTGATCCTAGCAACGGCCTTTCGCCCGCCGGCCGGGCTGGAAGAGGGCTCAGGAGCCCGGTGTCCAGATCTGCTTGGCGGGCTCGGAGGCGGCCTCCTTCTCGGGAGTCCAGAGATCCTCGCGCGCCTTGGCCTGCTCGACCGGGATCGGCTTGGCGGCCTCGACGATCAGGTCGACGGCCTTGCGCATCGCGATGTCCTCGCGCAGCGCTTCGTCGGCGCCGCGCTTCTTCGCCTTCTCGAGCGAGCGCCGGAGCGCCTTGTCGCTCTGCGGCTTGGCCCCCGGCTGTGAGGAGGCTTCGCGCAGGGCATCGAGCAGCTCGTCGTCGCTGACCTCGATGCCCTCGGCCTCGATCACGGCAGCCAGTACCGCCTCTCGCCGCACCGCGCGCTCGGCGTCGGGCTCGGACTCGGTGACCAGCTCCTCCTCGGTCTTCCCGACCATCTCGAGATAGCGCGCCGGGTCCAGTCCCTGCTGCTGGAAGCGGCGCGCCGTCAGGTGCCACATCTCGTGCGCCTTCGCGTGGACGAGGTCGTGCGGGATGTCGATCTTCGCGTTGGCCGCAACGGCGTCGACCGCGGCCTCGCGGAACTCGCGCTCGATCGTGGCGTCCTGTGCCTCGCGCAGTCGCGATCGCACGTCCTCGGTCAGCTCGGCGAGCGAGTCGTAGCCGCCGGCCTCGACCGCCAGGTCGTCGTCGAGCTCCGGCAGGCGCTTCTCCTTGACCTCCTTCACCGACACGGCGAACGACGCTTCGTTGCCGGCCAGGTGGTCGGCCTGATAGTCGTCGGGGAAGGTCACGGTGACCTCGCGCTCGTCGCCTGCGCTGACGCCCTCGAGCTGCTCCTCGAAGCCCGGGATCAGCCTGCCGGAGCCCAGTTCGAGCAAGAAGCCGCGGGCTTCGCCGCCCTCGAAGGGCTCGCCGTCGACGGAGCCGGTGAAGTCGATCACCACGTAGTCCCCCGTCGCGGCCGCGCGGTCGACGGTCTCCAGCGACGCGAGCGATTCCCGCAGCCGGTCGAGCTCGGCGCGAACCTCTTCCTCGGACACCTCGGGCTCGCGGCGGCCGGCCTCGACGCCCTTGTATTCGCCCAGCTTCGCCGGAGGGCGCACGCCGACCTCGAAGATGAACGCGAGGGGCGCTCCCTTCTCGGGGAGGTCGCTCATGTCGACGCTCGGATTGCCCACGGTGGCGATGCCCGCCTCCTGTACGGCGTCCTCGTACCAACCCGGCAGCGCGCGACGGACGGCCTCGTCGAGCACGGCCTGGCGGCCCACCTGCTGGAGCACGACCTGGGCGGGAACCTTGCCCTTGCGAAAGCCGGGCACGCGCATGTCGCGCCCGATCTCGCCCGCGGCGCCGGTCAACTCGCGCTCGATCGCCTCGGGCTCGACCTCGACCTCCACGCGCACGCGCGAGTCGCCCAGTTCTTCGGTCTTGGTTTTCACCGCGGCCACGGGGCGGCCACGATAGCGCTACGGCGGCGGTCCGCCGCGTGCCGTGCGGCGTGCCTCCCATCTCCGGAGGCCACGCCGGATGCGGCTCGCCACGGCCACCACCAGTGCCAGGCCTCCCGCCAGGAGCAGCCCGGCGATCACCGCGGCCTCGACGGGGTGCTCCATCGCCAGCGAGACCACGCCCGCGACCAGAAGGTCCTCGAGCAGGCTCAGCCCGATGTTGGTGAACGGCTCGGGTGAGGCGTTCACCCCGAGCCTGACCCCGGCCTTGACGGAGTGGCTCGCCAGGGCGGTCGCGCCGCTGCCGCCGCCGGCCAGGATCTCGTCGAGTCCGCTCAGGCCGTCCGCCTCCGCGAAGTTCACGCCCAGGACGCCGGCGATCGCCGGCCGGACCACCGTGTGAACGACGTCCCAGGTGCTGTCGAGCCATGGCACCTTGTCCACCACGAACTCGATCGCGAACATCGCCACCGCGACCGCCAGCACGGCGTCGCCTTGGAGCGAGTCCGGCACCTCCCCCACCCCGGCGCGACCGAGGACGTTGAGCAGGGCCACGGTCAGGTAGGCGTTCACGCCCGAGGCCCAGCCAGTGCTGAGCAACGTGGGGACGAGGTCCATAGGCGCGATAGCGTGGCCGACCGTGACCGACGATGCGCCCAGCCTCCGGCGCAGAGCGCCCGAGCGCGCGGCCGCGTGGCTGGTGACCGGGCCACTTGGCCACCTCTACAGCGCCGTGGCGGACCTGGCTGTCTTCTCCCTTCGCTCGCTACGCGGGCGGGTGCGGAGTAGGCTAGGCAGCCACCGATGACTGGCCTCCTGTACGGCATCGGGCGTTTCTGCTCTCGCCATCACCGCGCTGTCATCGCCGTCTGGGTGATCGCGGTGATCGCGCTGGCCCTCGTCGGCCGAGCGGCCGGCGACCAGACCAACGACAACCTGTCGCTGCCCGGGACGGGATCGACGGATGCCACCGACCTGCTCGAGGCACGCCTGCCAGACCAGGCCTACGGCAGCAACCCGATCGTCGTGCAGGCGCCGTCGGGCAAGCTCACCGACTCGAAGTACAAGCAGGCCGTGGACGACGCCGTGACGTCGCTCAACAAGGCGCCCCACGTGATCAAGGCCGTGAACCCGCTCAGCAGCGGCAGCAGCTCGCTGCTCAGCAAGGACCAGACGATCGCGCAAATCCCGGTCACGCTCGACATCGGCCCGGCGGACCTCGACAAGGACGAGGCCCAGGAGATCATCGACGCGGCGGATCCCGCCAAGGACGCGGGGCTGAAGGTCGCGGCAGGCGGCTACCTGGGCCAGGCTGTTTCGAAGCCGGAGACCCACAGCAGCGAGGTCGTCGGCCTGACCGCGGCCGTGATCATCCTGCTGTTCGCGTTCGGCAGTGCGGCGGCGATGGTCCTCCCGATCATCTCCGCCGTGCTGGGCCTGATCAGCTCCCTGGCGATCATCCGCCTGATCGGGCACCTCGCGGAGGTTCCGACCGTGGCGCCCACCCTCGCCACGATGATCGGCCTCGGTGTGGGCATCGACTACGCGCTGTTCCTCGTCACACGCCACAAGCTCCAGCTCAAGGACGGAATGGAGATGGAGGAGTCGGTGGCGCGCGCGACCGCCACCGCCGGCGGCGCCGTGGTCTTCGCGGGCACCACGGTCGTGATCGCGCTCTGCTCGCTCGTGGCCGCCGGGATCCCGCTGGTCAGCACGATGGGCTACACCGCCGCCGTGGCCGTGGCGGTGGCGGTGGTGGCCGCCGTCACGCTACTGCCGGCCATGCTCGGCGCGCTCGGGCCTCGCATCGACTCGCTGCGCGTGCACCTCGGCAAGACTCACCCCGACGACCACGAGCCCCACGGCTGGCGGCGCTGGGCCGGCGGCGTCGCGCGCCGGCCGTGGGGGTCGATGATCGCCGCCGCCGCCGTCCTGATCGTGCTCGCCGTCCCGGCGCTCAACCTCCACCTAGGCCAGAACGACGTCGGCGCGATGTCCGAGGACACCACCGCGCGGCAGGCGTACGACCTGATCTCCGAGGGCTTCGGCCCGGGGCAGAACGGGCCGCTGCTGGTGGCGATCAAGCTCGGGAGCCCGGCGAAGAACGACCAGTCCCAGCTGGACGACGTGAACAAGCAGGCGCAGCAGCAACAGGCAGCGGTGGAGTCCGGCCAGGCCAAGCCGCCCAGCCAGTCGGACCAGCAGAAGCAGGCGGACCAGAAGAAGTTCCTCGAGTCCCCGGCCAGCGATCCGCGGCTGCAGACGCTCAAGAGCGACATCGAGAAGACACCGGGCGTCAAGTCGGTCTCGGAGCCGGTGCTCGACAAGAAGGGCGACGCCGGGATCATGACGGCGATCGCGACCACCGCGCCGTCGTCGAACCAGACCGAGGACCTGGTCGACGACCTGCGCGACAACGTGATCCCCAAGGCCACCAAGGGCACCGACCTCGATGTGAGCCTGGGGGGCAGACGGCGGGCTACATCGACCTGGCGGAGCGGATCGGCGACAAGCTGCCGTCGATGATCCTGATCGTGGTCGGCCTGAGCTGCATCGTGCTGCTGATCGCGTTCCGGTCGGTCCTGGTGCCCCTGAAGGCGGCAATCTGCAACCTGCTGTCCGTGGGCGCCGCCTACGGCGTAGTCACGTTCGTGTTCCAAGATGGGCACGGGGCGAGCCTGCTGGGTCTCGACGGCGCTGTCCCGATCGTGAGCTTCGCGCCGCTGCTGATGTTCGCGATCCTGTTCGGGCTCTCCATGGACTACGAGGTGTTCCTGATGACCCAGGTCCAGGAGCGCTGGAAGGAGGAAGGCGACGCCACGAAGGCGGTGGTCGATGGACTTGCCACGACCGGGAGGGTGATCACCTCTGCGGCGCTGATCATGGTCTGCGTGTTCACGAGCTTCATCCTCAACGGGGACCCGACCGTGAAGGAGTTCGGTGTCGGGTTAGCGGTGGCGATCGCGATCGACGCGACGCTGGTCAGGTGCCTGCTGGTGCCCGCGATCATGGTGCTGCTGGGCAAGGCCGCTTGGTGGCTGCCCTCCTGGCTCGACCGGATCCTGCCGCGCGTGAGCATCGAGGGTGAGGACTACTTCGCCTCACGCGGTCCCGGCATGGCCGCGCCTGGCGGCGCGAGCGTGGCGCCGCGCGCGAGCGACTGACCGTGGCGGCGAGCGCGGCCGCCGCGGTCGCAGCGCTGGCGCGCGAACAGGGGCGACTCGCGATCGACACCGAGTTCGTCTCCGAGCGGCGCTACCAGGCGCAGCTCTGCCTCTTGTCCGTGGCGGCCCAGGAGGGCGACGGTGAGGTCCGAACGGAGGTGCTCGACCCGCTCGACGAGCGAGCACACCTCGACCCCGAGCCGATCGCCCGCGCGCTCGCGGACCCCGACGTGGAGATCGTCGTGCACGCTGGACGCCAGGACGTGGCCATCCTGCGCCGCACCTGGCAGACCGACGTGACGAACGTGTTCGACACCCAGGTGGCCGCCGGCTTCCTGGGGTTCGGCAACCAGGAGGGCTATGAACAGCTCGTCCGCCGCGTGCTGGGCGTGGGCCTGGGCGGCGGCGAGGGCTTCACGCGCTGGGACAAGCGCCCGCTCACCGCCAAGCAGCTCTCGTACGCCGCGGACGACGCCCGCTGCCTGTTGGCGCTGGGCGACGCGATCGAGCGCGAGCTTTCGCAGCAGGGTCGCCTGGCGTGGGCGCGCGAGGAGTGCCGGATCGTGGAGAGCTCGAGGGACGAGCGCTCGGCGGAGCGCTCGTATGAGCGCCTGCCCAAGCTGAACCGGCTCGACGACCGCGGCCGGGCCGTTGCCCGCCGGCTGTGCATCTGGCGCGAGCAGGTTGCGAGGGACATGGACCGACCGCCGGCGTTCGTGGCCCCCGACCAGGTCGTGGTCGACCTCGCGAAGCGCGCCCCACGGGACAAGGCAGGCCTGGAGAACATCCGCGGGCTGCCGCCGCAGACCCTCCACCGCCGCGCGGGCGAGCTGCTCGCGGAGATCGCCCGCGGGCGAGGCGACGAGCCACCCCCTCCCCCGCCCAAGCCGCCCAGGCGAGATCCAGCCGAGGCGCCGCTCGTGTCGCTCGCGCAGGCGGTCGTCCGCCACCGTTCGCGCGAGAGCGGCGTGGCGACGGAGCTGATTGCGACCCAGTCCGAGCTGACGGCGCTGGTGGCGTCCGTGCGACGGGGCGAGAATTCCGACGGCGTCCGCGCGCTGGACGGGTGGCGCCGCGAGCTGGTCGGCGACGAGCTGCGCGAGCTGATCGCGGGCCGCCGCCAGGTATCGGTCGGCGCCCGCGGCGAATTGAACGTCGACCCGCGCGAGCCCCCGAGCTAGCGCTTCTTCGCGAAGCGCTTGCGCAGCCCCTCGATCTGCCGTTTGCCCTCCGGGCTCTTGGCGTAGTTCTGGGCCTTGTCCGCGAGCCGCTTGCCCTCGGGGCCGCGGGCGAACTTCGAGATCTTGCTGAACATGGACGGCATTCGAATCCTCCGGGAGGTCGTGTTCTCTGAAGGGGCTGCCCGAAAGCTAGCTGCCTCAATCCGGCGCCGCTAAGCGCGCTCGCCAACGCTGCCGACCGCTCCCCTCAGGCCGATGCAGCCGACACAGCCGACGCAGCCCACGCAGTCGACACAGCCAACGCAGCCGACACAGCCCGCACACGCGATGTTGGCCACCCCGCCCAGGATCGCGGCGCTACCGATGATCGCGACGCTGAGCGCCACACCGGCGCTACCGACCACCCCCGCGCTCCCCGCCGTCCCCGCACTGCCCACCACTCCGGCGGAGGCGGCCGTGGCTGCGGAGCCGACCACCCCCGCGCTGGCGACGGTGGCGGCGCTGGCCACCACGCCGGCGCTGGCCGCCACGGCCGAGCTCGCCACCGCGCTCTCGGGCGGCGCCTCCATCACGCGCCGGGCTTGATGACCATGAGGAAGATCGCGATCACGATCAGCACGCCGGTCACCGTGCCCACGACGCCTTCCATCCTCGCCGCCTTCTGGTACTCGTCGGACATGACCGGCTCGGCGTCCCCAGCCGCTGCGATGTCACGCTCCGCCATCGGGCCCAGGCGCCGATCCGCTGGTATGAAATAGGCCCCGAGCAGACCTCCGATGATCAGCACGATCAAGAGCGTCGCGCTGATCCAGAAGGCGCCGAAGTCCCAATCGCCGTCGAAGGTCTGGTAGAGGCCCGTCGCCAGCACGATCACCAGCGCGGGCGTGGCGAGCCACGTGTTGATCGCCAGCTGGAGTCGGTGCACGTACGGGAGGTGCCGGGGGCTCTGTTGCATCGCGACCGGGAACATCACCGCCTCCGCGAACGTGGCGCCGAAGCCCACGACCACCGCGGTGATGTGCAGCGACAGCGACAGCTCGTAGCCGGTGACCGCGGTGAGCTCCATCGAGGGGGCAGCGTACCCTCGGAGGCGTTCGGTTAGTCACTAGCCTGCGCCGGTGGCCCCGACCGAGCGCGCGCGAATCGGTGACCGGCTCGAGCGCGCCATCGACCAGCACGTCGACCTCGAGCGCGAGCTCGAGCAGGCCGACGCGGAGCCGGTTGCTCGCAGCAGCCTGCGCCGTACGCTCATCTGGCTGGCGATCACGGCGGTCTCCCTATACCTCGTCGCCCCTGCGCTGTTCGACGTCCTGGGCTCCTACGAGGACGTCCAAGAGCTGGATCCGGTCTGGCTCGCGGTGATGGCTGGGACCCAGGCGGTCTCGTGGCTCTGCCTGTGGTTCCTGCAGCGTCTCGCCCTCCACACCGGCGGCTGGCACGCGGTGATCACGTCCCAGCTTGCCGGCAACGGGCTGGCGAAGATCGCCCCCGGCGGCGGGGCGGTCGGGGCCGCGCTCCAGTACCGGTTGCTCGTGCAGGCGGGGATCGCCAGGGCGCGCGCGGTGGCGGGGCTGACCGCGGCCAACCTGCTCGTCTTCGCGGTCATGCTCGGGCTCCCCGTGCTGGCGCTGCCTGCGTTGCTACGCGGTTCCGTGAACGACGACCTCGAGGCCGCCACGCTGATCGGGGTGGTCGTGTTCGTCGCGCTCACCGCGATCGGCGCGCTCCTGCTGGCCATCGATGGTCCGCTCGCGCGGCTCGGGCGTGTGATCCAGGCCATCCGCAACAAGCTGCGCCGCAAGTCGGAGCCCCTCACCGGGCTGCCGCGGCGGCTGTTGAAGGAGCGGGACCGGATCCTGGGAACGTTCGGGCGCCGCTGGACCCGAGCGCTGATCGCAACCAGCGCCCGCTGGGCCTTCGACTACGCAACCCTCCTCGCGGCGCTCGCGGCCGTGGGATCGCATCCGCGCCCTGGGCTGGTCCTGCTGGCCTTCTGCGCGGCCCAGCTTCTCGCCCAGATCCCGGTGACCCCGGGCGGCCTCGGCTTCGTGGAAGCGGGCCTCACCGGGATGCTCACCCTCGCCGGCGTCCAGGCCGGCGACGCGGTCCTCGCGACGTTCGCCTATCGGCTGTTCAGCTACTGGCTCCCGATGCCGCTCGGGTTGCTGGGGCTCGCGCTCTATCGGCGGCGGTGGGCGTAGGGTCGGGCGCCGCGATGAGACGACTGCTCCCGGAAGGGGACATCGCCGCGGGCCTTTACGGCACCGTGCTCGTGGGCTCGACGCTCGTGGGGCTCACCGAGCGAGGACCGGGCGGGAGCGATGATCGCCGCGGTGGTGGTCACGGCCTTCGTCTTCGCGCTGGCCCACGCCTGGGCGCTCGGGCTCGCAAGGAGCGCGGAGTCGGGAACGCCCTTCAGGCCACGTGCGCTCGCGCACGGCCTTCGCCACGAGTGGCCGATGGTCCAGGCGGCGTTACCGGCTAGCGCGGCGCTCGCGCTGGCCGCCGTCGGGGTCTACTCGGTCGACACGGGCATGACCGTCGCCTTCTGGGTCAACGTCGGGGTGCTGTTCGGCTGGGCGGCGTTCCTGCGGCGATCCACCGGCGGCAGCGTCCCGCAAGCGCTGCTGGCGGGGCTGGGCGGGGCCGTGCTCGGCTTGATCCTCGTGCTGCTCAAGGTCCTGGTGCACTAATGAGTCCGACCCCGACGAGCAACGGATTCAGCCACGCGCGGCGAGACGGAGTCCGCAGCTTGCGCCCGAAGCCGAGCGCTGCGCCTGAAACGCGAAGAGCGAGCGCCTCGAGTCAGCCGACGCCCACATTAGAGTCGCGCCCAACCGAGGGAAGGGGTGGACTCATGGAAGCAGGCACACCGAGCACGCAGCATCTGCGAGACGCCGAAGCCGCCGTCGGCAGGCTCTGGTGGCTGTGGCTCGTCGCCGGGATCGCGTGGGTGGTCATCGCGCTGGTCATCCTCCAGTTCGACGACGCCTCGATCAGGACCGTCGGAACGCTGATCGGCCTGATGTTCCTGCTCTCGGGCATACAGCAGTTCACGCTGGGCCGGATGGCTGCCCGCGGAGGGTGGATATTCACGATCTTCGGCGTGCTGCTGATCGTGGCGGGGATCATCGCGCTGATCAATCCCGAGGAGACCTTCGCCGGCATCGCCGACATCCTCGGGTTCCTGTTCCTGATCGTCGGCGTGTTCTGGATCCTCGGCGCTTTCGTGGCGCGTGAGGAGAACGAGCTGTGGTGGCTCGGCCTGATCTCGGGGATCCTGATGGTGATCATGGCCTTCTGGACCGGGGGTCAGTTCTTCTTCGAGAAGCAGTACGTGCTGCTCGTGTTCGCCGGCATCTGGGCCCTGCTGCACGGGATGACCGACATAGTGAACGCGTTCGCTGTCCGCAGGCTCGGCAGGGACTAGCGGATCGGCAGCAGCTTCGCGAGCTCGGTCGCGTCGAGCAGGGACTTGACCACGAAGCCTCGCGCTCCGCTCGCGAGCGCCAGCGACTGGCCGGCCCCGGCGTAGCCCGCCGAGACCATCAGCACGGCCGGCGCCGGTGCGGCGCGCGTGATCGCCGCGGACACGTCGAACCCGCTTCCGTCGGGCAACTGCACGTCGAGCAGGACGACGTCGGGCGAGAGTCGCTCCACCGCCTCCATCGCAGTGGCCGCGCTATCGGCTTCACCGACGACGACGTACCCCGTTCGTTCCAGAAGCTCGCGCGCGGCCCGCCGAAAGCACGGGGCGTCGTCGACGATCAGCACGCGCACCGATACATCCCGAGGCTCACCGGACTTCGCCGTCACGGGGAAGCCGGCTGAGGTAGGTCGCCGGCGCCGTTCATCAAGGGCCTCCAGCCCACGAGCCGGCATCCGGGACGCCCGTCCGCCACGCCGAGCATCTCGTCCTCCCACAGCCGGATGACGATCAACGTCACCGGTATCGGCGCCGTGGTCAACGACACCGTCCACCCGCCTCGGCTTAGGAGCCACCGCCCCGGACGAACCTGAACCGTGCTGCGGGTCATCGTCCGCAGCTCGGCAGCCAGGTCGACCGCCCGGCGCAGGCTCGACTCCTCGAAGGAGAAGCGGAAACGGAGCTGATCGCGCTCGGTGAACCCGAGCGCCCGCAGCGCCACCACCGTCTCGCCGGTGATCGAAGCATCCGACTTGGCGAGGGCGTTCATTGGTCCTGGGCCCACCACGTCGGCCACGCCACGCGGAGCAGGTCCGACAGCAACGCGCGGCGATCCACGTCGGTGCTCGCGTCGATGTCGTGGAGAACGGCCATCAGCCGCTCCACCGTCGCCGCGCGGTCCGGCGGCCACGGCTCCGGGGTCATCACGGCGTTACCAGGACGGTCAGAGTCTTCACGCGAGCCATCGTGGCTTGGCGCGGCCCGTCAGTCGATACCGCAGTTGCGCGATCTTGCGCGTTTCAGCGCAGCGCGTGCGCCTCGCCGAGTGCCTTGGCCACCAGGTGCGCGCGCGAGCGCGCGCCGACCTTGATCATCGCGTTTCGCACGTGGGTGCGAACGGTGTCGTGGGCGATGCTGAGCTCATCGGCGATCTCGGGCCCGGTCCTGCCCGAGGCCACCAGTGCCACGATCTGGCGCTCGCGCTCGGAGAGCGTTCCGGGCTCCGGCTCGGGAGAGATCGGGCGGCGAAAGCGCCGCCCCCAGCGCGCGGTGCTCAGAGCAACGAACAGGATGAGTCGACGTCCCGTCGCTATCTCCGACTCGGCGCCCCATTGGACGGACACCTGTCTCCCGTCCGCACAGAGCAAGTCCGTCTCACCGGTGAAGTGACCAACGCCCAGGGCCTTCGCCCACTCCTCGGGGGAGATCACGGGTCCACCGACCACGAACTCGTAGATGGGCTTCCCGATCACCGCCGCCCGGCCGTACCCGAGCAGCCTCAGGTAGGCGGTATTGGCGTCCACGATGCGGCGACGCCCGTCCACGAGCACCATGGCGTTCTGCGAGCTCTTGAAGGCCGCGTTGAACAGCGTCGACCACCCGTCGGGGGGCGCGATGGCGGTCGACCCGCGATCTGCGAGCGTCGCGGTCAAGGGACAACCCTACGAACGGAACGCTCGAGTCGCATCATCCCGATGGGGTGATGCCAAGGACGGGGCGCCAAGCTAGCTTCGATGAACATCCCGCGAAAGAAAGGTCTCGTGGACACATTCATTTGGGCTTTGCTGGGCGTGCTCTACCTCGCGCTGTTCTTCTGGCTGGGCCTCTCGACGCTGCGGAACGGCCACGGCTGGCTGTTCTTCTTCGGCATCTTCTTCCCGATCCTGTGGATCTTCGGCGCCTTCGCCCGACCGGCCGAGACATGAGCGGCACGCGATGGCGTATCTCGCGTAGGATCCCACCGCTTCGCGACGAGGACCGCCGACCAACGGAGGCATGAATGGAAGCCCACGAAGAAGACCTCGGCCCGATCGACATCGTCGTCATCGCCTATCCGGCAGACGCACCGATGACCGGCGACGCCGCGCCGCTGCTCTTGGACCTGGTCGACCGCGGCATCATCCGCGTGCTCGACGTCCTGTTCGTGATGGAGAACGAGGACGGCACCTTCTCGGGCTTCGAGGCCAAGGACCTGGAGGCGGACCGCATCGGCGATCTCAAGATCTTCGAGGGTGCTTCGACCGGCCTGCTCGGCGACGAAGACGTGGCCACAGCCGCCGAGGCGATCGAGCCAGGTAGCGCGGCGGTCGTGATCGTCTACGAGAACCGCTGGGCGGCGCCGTTCGCCGCCGCCGTGCGACGAAACGGCGGCATCCTGGTCGATTTCCAGCGCATCCCCGTTCAAGACCTGATCGCCACCCTCGACGCTGCCGAAGCAGCGTCCTGACCGAAAGGACGACCAATGCCAGGATTGCTTCGCGGGATGGCCCGCACAGCCGTGGTCGCGGGCACAGCGACCGCAGTGTCGAACCGCGTCAGCAGGCGCCAGGGCGAACGCTGGGCCGCACAGGATGCGCCGCCCTCCGGAGGACAGCAGTACGCGGAGCCGCCGCCCGCGGCACCCGCCGCGCCGCCGGCCGGACAGGACCGCGTCGAGCAACTCAAGGAGCTGGCCGCCCTCAAGCAGCAAGGGGCGCTGACCGACCAGGAGTTCGAGAGCGAGAAGGCCCGCATCCTCGCGAGCTAGGCGCGGTTTGGGGCGCAGCCTCAGGCGCCCGCCGCTTCGGGCGTCGGCTCCCCCGCTGGGCCGTCCCGCCGCTCCGCATCCGGCTCCCCACGCGCGCGCGCGAGATCCGCCGAGATCCGGACGACGGCGGAGGTAACGGGCGCCGCGAGGATCAGCCCGACCGCGCCGAAGAGGGCGCCGCCGCCGATCGTCACGATGAGGACCGCCAGCGGGTGTATCCCGAGCGCCGCTCCCATGGCGAACGGTTGCACCAGTTGCTGAAGCACGCCATTGGCGAGCAGCTGGATGACGATCATCCCGATCGCCGCATCGGTGCCCGCCCCTCCGAGCGCGATCAGCACCGCGAAGGCGCCCGCCGTCCAGGCGCCCAGGTAGGGGACGTAGGCGGCGAGGAACGTGATCGGCGGCGATCGTCCCGGCCAGCGGGATGCCCAGGATCAGCGCGCCGACCCCGACCACCACGGCGTTGAAGGCCGCGACCAGCGTCACGCCCAGGAAGTAGCCCCGCAGGGACTGGAGGCTGCGACTGCTGACGGTGCGCGCCACCGGGAGCGGCACGCCCATGTGTCGCTCCCCCCATGCCCGATCGTCGGCCCGTCCTTGAGCAGGAAGAACAGGCTCAGGGCCGTCAGAGAGAGAAAGAAGACGAGCGAGGAGAGCGTCTTGATGCCGGTGCCCGAGGCCGTCCAGCAGGGCCTTGACCGCGCTGGTGGAAGAGGAGCTGGCGTCCTTCGTGGCGTCCTTGGCCTTGCTCGGATCGACGCCGAGATCCTTTAACCAGCCCTCGAGCGTGCTCTTCGCATCGGAGAGATGCCCTCCCAGATCGCCGGACTGGCTGGTGATTCCACCGACGACGACGACGACGACGAGCGCCCCAAGGACGACGACCCCGAGCATCAGGAGCGCCGCGCCCGCGGCGCGCGGCAGTCCGCGGTCGTGGAGCCAGCGAACGAGGGGCGACGCGACCGCGGCGACGACCGCCGCCGCGATGACCGGCGTCACGATCGTATGGGTGAGCGACAGGATCCACACGATCCCCACGAGCAGCAGCGCCACGCCCACGAGCATCCAGGCGGTAAAGCCCAGATCGCGCAGCCAGCGGGGAGTCGCGAAGGCGGCCGTCAGCCCCGCGGCGTCGATCTCTATGAACTCCTCCTCGCGGCGACCGCTTTCGCCCTCGTCTCCGCGATGTCGCCGTCGGCCGCGGATCACGCGCCCCGGGTGGATCGTCGCATCGCCGTAGCGTGTCACCGCCGTCGGAGGGCATCATCACCCGCTTTGGATGATGCGTCTCGTCGGCGGATGGGCGAGGATGGCGGGGTGCAGAGCGGAGCTTCGGCGCCGACTTACGGTCAATCCACGGGCTGGCAGCCGGCGAAGCCGCGTTTCAGCGTCCTCAGGGTGGTGGTCGCCTGGATCGTCGCCGCGGCATCGGTCTACGTGGCCGCGCTCATACCCGGCTTCGACCTCGAGAGCCCCGGCGCCGCATTCGTGATCGCGGCGATCATCGCGCTGTTCAACGCCGTGCTGCCGCCGATCGTCGCGGCGCTGAGGCTGCCGTGGACGCTAGGCCTCGGCTTCCTGCTCGTCCTGCTCGTGGACGCCGCCGCCCTTGTCATCGCCGACGACCTCGTGCCGGAGTTCGGACAGGTCGACTCGTTCGGGATCGCCCTGCTTGCCGCCCTGGTCATGGCCGCCGCCTCGATGGTGATTCAAGTGATCCTCGGGACCAACGACGACGACGAGAACACGCTGCGGGTCGTGCGACGCGTGGCGCGCCGACAGGGCGCCGCCGCCCCTACTGACACGCCCGGGATCATCTACCTGGAGATCGACGGACTGGCGCTGCCGGTCCTGCGGCGTGCGATGCGCGACGGCAACGCCCCGGCCATGGCCCGCTGGATGGAGGAGGACGGCTACCGGCTGGCCGAATGGGAGACGGACCTCTCCTCGCAGACCGGGGCGAGCCAGGCGGGAATCCTGCTCGGATCCAACGAGGACATTCCCGCGTTCAGGTGGGTCGAGAAGGAGACCGGCACGATGATGGTGTGCTCATCACCGGAGCACTGCGCCGAGATCGAACGACGCCACTCCACGGGCATCGGCCTGCTCGCCAACGGCGGCGCCAGCCGCGGCAACCTGCTCTCGGGCGAGGCCGAGGAGACGATCCTGACGGTCAGCCGCATGGAGGCAGAGAAAGGGGCCAACCCCGGCTACCGGGCTTTCCTCGCCAACGGACGTAACGTGACCCAGGCGCTCGTCCTGTTCGTCTGGGAGGTTCTGCTGGAGGTCACGGCGGCGCGGCGAGCGGCGCGCCGCGATGTGCGCCCCCGCGGTCATCGCGGGGGCTACTACCCGTTTCTCCGGGGCGCGCTGTGCGTGATCGTTCGCAACGCCATCGTGTTCGGCGTCCTGTCCGACATGATGCGCGGGCGGCCTGCCGTGTACGCGACCTTCTCGAGCTATGACGAGGTGGCGCACCACTCGGGCCTTGAGCGGGCCGACACGCTCGAAGCGTTGCGTAAGCTCGACCAGCAATTCGGGCGGATCGAGTACGCACGCCGCTATGCGCCCCGGCCCTACGAGATAGTGGTGCTGTCCGACCACGGGCAGACGCAGGGCGCGACCTTCAAGCAGCGAAACGGCTACGGGCTCGACGAGCTCGTGGAGCGGTCGCTGGCCGGCGGTGACGTCGCGGCGTTCTCCGGCGGCGACGAGCAGACGGCGATGGTCGGGCCACGCGGTCAGCGAGGCCACGGGCGCGGAGCCGAAGAAGCGCGACAAGAACGACGTCTCGGATCGCCAGGCGGTGGTCCTGGGCTCGGGGAACCTCGGCCTCGTCTATCTGATGGAGGAGAAGCGCCGCCTGACGCTCGAGGAGATCGAGGAGCGCCACCCAGATCTGATTCCAGCGCTTCGCGAGCACCCGCACGTCGGGTGGCTGCTCGTGTCCTCCGCTGAGCACGGACCGGTGGTCCTAGGGCCGGAGGGCGCGCGCTACCTGTCCACCGGGCGGATCGAGGGCAAGGATCCACTGGCCCCGTTCTCCCCGACCGCCGCTACACACCTCCTGCGTACGGATGGGTTCGAGCACGTCGCGGACATCATGGTCGGCAGCTTCTATGACCCAGATCGTGACGAAGGCTGTGCCTTCGAGGAGCTGATCTGCTTCCACGGCGGGCTGGGAGGCCCCCAGACGCGAGGCATTCATCCTGCACCCGGAGTCGCTGCCGGTCCCCGACGAGCCGACCATCGGTGCCGCCGCGGTACACGGGGTGCTGTCGGACTGGCGCACGCAGGCTGCAGGGCGGCGGCCAGCTCCCACAGGGGGCGGCCACGCCGGCGTCCGAGGCCGCCGCGAGAGGGATCGTGCAACGGTGATCGCCCTTGAGCGACGCCATCTCCTACATCGGACATTCCACGCTGCTCCTGGAGCTCGGCGGGGCGCGTGTCCTGACCGACCCCGTGCTCGGGTCGGGCATCGGCCACATCCGGCGGCGCGCGCCGCTGCCTCGCGTCGAGGACCTGGATGCACTCGACGCGGTGCTCGTTTCGCACGCTCATCACGACCATCTCGATCCGGCTTCGTTGCGCCAGGTGGCACGCGACTGTCCGGTGATCGTGCCGCGCGGATGCGGTGGGATCGCACGCCGCAGCGGGGCGCTCGAGGTCGTAGAGGTCGAGGCCGGCGACCGGCACTGCATCGGCGGGATAGTCCGTGGAGGCCGTGCCGGCTCGTCACGACGGCCGCCGGTACCCGATCGGCCGGCCCCAGGCCGCCCTGGGGTTTCTCCTCGAAGGGCCGGTGGGTGTCTACTTCGCCGGGGACACGGACCTGTTCGACGAGATGGCTGCGCTGTCCGGTCGCGTCGAGGTCGCGGCGTTGCCGGTGTGGGGCTGGGGACCGCGGCTGCCGCCGGGACACCTCGACCCGGAGGGAGCCGCCCGAGCGGTTGCGCTCATCGGACCACGCGTGGCAATTCCGATCCACTGGGGCACCCTGGCGGCCGTGGGCGCGCAGCGTGGCGCGGACCCGCTGGCGCCCCCACGCGCTTTCGCCAGCGCGACCGCCCGTCTCGCACCCCAAGTCGAGGTGCGGATCCTCGCGCCTGGCGAGCGAAGCGCCCTACGTGCCGAGCCAGCGGAGCCGCGCCCGCCCGAGGGGAGCTAGGTCCTTGACCAGACCGGCAGACTCTCTACACGCGCAGTTGCTCGTCTACGGATTCGGGTCCGATGCCAGCTTCGAGGGTCGGCTCATGGGGATCCTCGAGCGTGTCGAGAGCGGTGGCGCGCTGCGCATCCTCGAGGCGCTGTTCGTCGGACGCGAAGCGGGGACCGGCGAGCTCGTGGCGGTGGATCTTCGCGGCAGTCGCGCCGGCGGCATCGTCGCACCGCTGCTCGACTTCCGGCTCGACCCCGCGAAACGGCGTCGCTCGACCGAGAAGGCCTTGAGCGACACGGGCGGCCTCTCGGCGGACAAGCTCCGGGAGCTCGGCGCGGTGCTCGACCCGGGCGAGGCGCTGGTGGCGGTGCTGGTAGAGCACGCCTGGGCACGATCGCTCGAGGATGCCGTGTCGCGAACGGGCGGCACGCCGCTGGCGAGCGAGTTCGTCGAGGCCGACTCGCTCGCGAACCTCGGCCCGAACCTGCTGGCGGCGCTCGCCCAGGGCGCCGACGAAGCCGAAGATCGATAGCGCACGGCCGGCCCCCCGCCTGGCCCGGCCGGCTGCGCGGGTCAGCCTTCGAGCGCTCTCGCCTTCAGGCGCTCGAACTCGGCCTCGTTGATGGCGCCCGACTGCAGTAGACCGCGCGCCTGCACCGGCCGCTTCGCCACGCGCTCATCAAATGCGCGACGTCCGCGATCTGTGGATACGCCGAACCCATCCGAAGAGGAGTCGGGCCGACGCCTCGGGCATCGAGGTGTGCGGGTGTGCGCACCCCGTCCGCTTGCTTGCCTGCATTATTGTGCCCGGCCGGCCCCGTGCGTGAGGCTTCGTCCATGGCGACACCCCTACTGCCAATCCTCCAGTAGTGCCCGACCAGGCTGACACCTCCCCGCCCGAGGGAGCCCCGGCGTCCGCATCTGGGTCCTCCGGGGAGCCCGCCGCCAGGACGAGCGGGGGGTCCGGAGCCCAAGCGGCGTCGTCGCGTGCTGGTGTGGTCGATGATCGTGCTCGCGTCGGTGCTGTTGGTCTTTTCGCTCACCGCGAACTGGGTTCAGCGCGCGGTGCTGGACACGGACGAGGTGGTGAACACCAGCGACGAGATATTGAGCGACGAGGATGTTCAGGAGGCGCTCAGCATCTACCTGGTCGATCAGGTGTACGCCAGCGTCGATGTCCAAGGCCAGATCGAGGCGAAGCTGCCGAGACAGCGCCAAGGCGCTGTCCGCGCCCGTCGCGGCGGCAACCAGGCAACTCGCTCTGAACGTCTCGGAGAAGGCGCTCGCCTCGCCCCGGGTCCAGGACCTGGTCTCTAACTCCATCCGCAGGTCGCACGGTCAGTTCGTCCGTTTGATCGAGGACGAGAGCGAGTACGTCTCGACCACCGGCGGCGCCGTGACGCTCCAGTACGGGGACGTCGTAGCCGACCTGGCCACCCGCCTAGGGGTAGACCCAGCGACGATCTCCAAGGTCCGGAGCCTGGTGCAGGACGTCTCGAAGGACCTCAAGCAGCGCCTGACCACGGCTCAGACCCGAATCAAGTCGGTGCGCGCAGGCCTCGCCGAGGTGAAGGGCGGCACGCTGAGCCCGGAGCTGGAACAGCATCTCCAGACGCTCCAGACGAACGCCGCCAAGCTGCAGGGGAAGATCGCGAGCCTCGACAAGAAGATCGAGAGCGCACAGGGGAAAGCCCCGGCGCAGCTCCAGGACCGCCTCGCCAAGCTCGACGGGCGGCTATCCGCCCTCGACGGTCGGCTGACCGCAGTTGAGGATCGCACCGCCACCGTGCTCGAGGATCCCCAACAGGCAAACGTCGATCGGCTCGACGCCGCGCTCGCCTCGACCCAGGCACGGGTCACCGACCTACTCGAACGCCCGGCGCTGCAGAACCCCGGCGAGCTCGTCGTGATGAAGTCCGGTCAACTCGACGGAGTTCAGACCCTCGTCGGGGCGCTCCGCAACCTCGGCTTCGTGCTCCCGCTGCTGGTGCTCTTGCTCTACCTGGGCGCCATCTACCTGGCGAAGGGGTGGCGCCGGCAAGCGTTGATCGCGGCCGGAGGCGGGATCCTTGCCGCGACGCTGCTAGTCCTGCTGACGCGGCGCCTGCTCGGCGGCGCGGTCGTGGACTCGGTGGCGGGCTCCGAGACGGTCCAACCGGCCATCCAATCCGTCTGGGACATCGTCTCCGGGACGCTGCGCGAACGAGCGATCTTCGCCCTCGTCATCGGACTGGCGTTCGTCGGCGCTGGCCTGCTGGCAGGGCCCGCCCGCTGGGCAGTCGCCGCGCGCCGCACCCTCGCACCGCACCTGCGCGACCAGCCGGCTGCGGTCTACTTCGTCGCCGCCGTGCTGTTCCTACTCTGGCTGACCGTCATGCCCGGGATCAACAACCTCGGCCAGGTCCTCGTGATCGTGCTGCTCGCCGTGCTGGCCGTGGTCGGCATCGAAGTGCTGCGCCGCCAAACGGCGCACGAGTTTCCACCCCATCCAAACGGTCCCTGAGCGACCCCGCGGACCTGGGTTGCCCGAGGCTACTGAGTGGCGGCCGCGGGCGCCCGCGGCTCCCGACGTGAGCCCGCGGCGAGCGTGAGCCTCGTGCCCCGCTCGCCGCGCGGCCACAGTCAGCTCAGGTTCCTGGCGCCCTCTCCTCCTCGCCGTAGACGATGATGCCGTGCACGACGTACACGCACAGGGCGAAAATGGCGAGCGACCACCACGGGTAGGCGCCGCCGATCGACAGCAGGGCCCCGATCGCACCGAGGGTGCCACCGACGATGCCGATCACGCGGCCGTACGTGTTCCCCGCCAACAGCGAGAAGCCACCGGTGAGCTGAATCACCCCGAGGATGATCAGGACCCAGCCCAGCGTGTTGAGGTTCGTGAATATGAACCTCTGGTCGTTAACGAAGATGTTCGCATCGTCCAGGGCACCGATGCCATAGATGACGTTGAGGAAGCCCGCTATCAACAGCAGCGCCCCCGCGAACACAATTCGGCCCGCACCTCGCATCCGTACCTCCTTAGTAGATTCGGCCGCTTGTCCGCGACCACACCGCGCCGGTAACAGACGCGGCCACGCAATGGGACGCTAGCCGCCGAGTCGGATGCGATGTCGCCCGGATAGGGGACAGCTAGCTGACGCCTTCACAACGCGTGTGAGGCATCCATGACCACCCGCGACCATCTGTCCGCAGCCGCGTGCCGGGCGGGCCACAGCCCTCGGGCGCTCCGCCGACTGGCGTTGAGCTTGATGCTCGAGGACCCAGGGGAGCGGCCCCCCAAGACGATGGACGTGGGCGCAACTTTGCGTGCGCCTGGCACGGGAAGGAAGATCTCCTCCAGACTCGTACCCATTGTTCGCGGAGTCGGCCGGCTGTCCACGCAGACGAGCGACAAGGAGAGAGACAAGGTG
Organism: uncultured Thermoleophilaceae bacterium; assembly: GCA_963802855.1. GTDB lineage: Bacteria > Actinomycetota > Thermoleophilia > Solirubrobacterales > Thermoleophilaceae > JAAYBF01. Next base: position 142,886 of record CAWDJP010000006.1, on the reverse strand, counting down.
GTGGTGCTCGTGCGCTTGCGGTTGGGTGACATTTCGTGACCGGGGGACCGACCTCAGGCGTTACACCTGAGGAAGGCGGGACCACGCGGCTGTCGCTCCTACTGGCGGCGGCAATGTTCGTGCTTGTCGTCGACACGTCGCTGATGAACGTGTCGATCTCGGCGGTAGTCAAAGATCTGGACACGACCGTAAGCGCTGTCCAGAGCGCGATCGCGCTTGAGGCCCTGGTCTCCGCGGCCTTCATCCTGGTCAGCAGCAAGCTCGGCGACCTCTTCGGACGCAAGAGGGCATACGTGGTGGGTCTACTGGCGTATGCAACCGGGGCTCTGGCGATGACCCTCGCCCAGAACCTGGCGGCGATCATCGTCTTCTGGGCGATCATCGGCGGCCTCGGCGCCTCGCTCCTGCTACCGGCCATGCAGTCCCTCGTCCATGGCAACTTCGAGGGAGCGGCACAGAAGAAGACCTATGCACTCATCGGAGCAGCGGCCGCGATCGCCGCCGCGGTCGGGCCGCTCCTCGGAGGCTTCGTCACTACCTACCTGTCCTGGCGCGTCGGCTTTCTGCTGGAGGCCGTCGTGATCGCGGTCGTGCTGTCGCAGATCGGGCTCGTCAAGGACATCCCGTACACGGGAGCGCGGCAGGTCGACGCCGGTGGCGCGGCCCTGTCCGTGCTGGGGATGGGCGGCGTGGTGCTGGGCATCCTGGTGTGGCAGGAGGGCGGCGACTACGTCGTGCTGCTGATCGCGACCGGCGCGCTCGCGCTCTGGGCGCTCGCCCGCTGGCTCGTGCGGCGCCATCGCGACGGCAAGGTGACAGTCCTCGATCCGGACCTGTTCCGGCTTCCGCACTTCAAGACCGGGATCACCGGACAGATGCTGCAGAACATCACGCTCGGCGGGGCGATGATCGCGCTGCCGATCTTCCTGCAGATCAAGCTCGAGTACGACGCCCTGGAGACGGGCCTGTCGCTTGCCCCGCTCTCGCTCACCATGTTCGCCGTCGCGATCCTCGCGGGACGGAAGTCCGGCCGCAGCCAGCCCCGCCAAGATCATCCGGACCGGGTTCGCGCTGACCACGCTGGGACTGGCGCTGATCATCCCGATCGTGCCCGAGGCGGACTCCGGCTGGTACCTCCTCATCCCACTCGTGATCGCGGGGGCGGGGCTGGGCCTGCTGGTGTCGCAGCTCAACAACTACTCGCTCGCCCCGATCGATGAAGAGCGGATCAGCGAGGCGGCCGGGGTGAACTCGGCATCGGGGTCGTTCGGGCTGTCGTTTGGCCTCGCGGTGGCCGGCGGCGTCCTCCTCGCAACGCTCTCCCTGGCCTTCACCAACATGACGAACGCGAGCCCCACGATTCCTTCCTCACAGCAGCAGCAGATCGCGCAAACGCTGGAGGACGACGCGCAAGTCGTGAGTAACACGGAACTCGACGAACTGCTCACCGACGAGCCGCCGGCCGTCCAGGAAGAGATCCTTAGCATCAACACCGACGCGACGAACCTCGCCCTTCAGGTGGCGTTGCTCGTGCCGATCCTCGCGGGCCTCCTCGGGCTGTTCAACTCGTTCCGCATGATGCGCCTACCCGACGTTGAGCCCTCGACCTCCGTCGAAGCGGCGGCTTTAGGGTGACCGAGCTCCCGTGGTCGCCCCGACCTCATTCTCAGCGAGCGACCTCGTCGGCAGTCTCCGAGTGAGCCACAGCGACAGAAGGGCCGCGAGCGCAACCGCGCCGAGCGACAATCGCAGCGCGTCGAGCTGCGCGTCGCCGTAGTCGGCGGAGACTGCAGTCGCCTGGTCCTCTGTGAGCCCTGCGTCGACACCGGCCTTCTCGACATCCTCGACCGGGACGATGTCGATCCCCTCCTCGGCCTTGGCGGCGATCGTCTCGCGAGCAGCCGCGGGGACCTCCGGGTTCGCGGTTATGCGCTCGCTGAAGCCCGTCGCGAGCGAGCCGAGCAGCACCGCGCCGATGATCGCCGTGCCGAGGGAGGACCCCAGGTTCTGGGCCGTGCCCTGGAGCCCGCCCGCCTCGCTGGTCTTCGCGGGCGCGACGGCCGACATGATCACGTTCCCGAGCTGCGATGCGAGCAGCCCCGCACCTGCGCCGGTGAGAGCGAGCGCGGTCTTGAAGCCCGTGTCATTCAGCTTCACGTCGAGTGTCGCAAGCATCACGATCGAGCCGATGCTGACCGCGACCAGCCCGATCTGCGCGACGACGCGCGGCGAACGGCGAGCCGCGATCCGCGGGCCCAGGAGCGCGAAGACGAGCATCGCCACCGACAGCGGAAGCAGCCGCTTTCCGGTCTCGAACGCGTCGAGGCCCAGAACGACCTGCAAGTACACGGGAATGACGAAGAACGTGCCCATCAGGACCAGCTGCTGCCCAACCAGCGTCGAGAGCCCCGCACGAAGCTGCGAGACGCGCAGCAGCGCCGTGTCGAGGAGCTGGTCCTTGCCCAGACGGGCGCGGCGCTGCTGCCACTCGACGAACGCCCACAGCAGCGCCAGACCGCCAAGCACCATGAACGGCACCGGGGAGAAGCCCAGCGGCGTGATCTCGGTTCCGTTGATCGTCGGCGGGTTGCGCGGCTGCACGAAGCCCCAAACGCTGCTACGCAGGATCGCGAAGACGATCACGCCCAGGCCCGCCGAGGAAAGCATCACGCCAACGATGTCGAGCTGCGGACGCCGCTCTGCTGCAGGAGCCTGCGCGATCTGTCCGCGCAGGAGCAAGATGAGGACGACCACCACCGTCTCGGCGGCGAACACGTAGCGCCACGTGAACTCCGTGGTCACCCAGCCGCCGATCAGCGGGCCCGCGGCCACCGCGACGGCTGCGATCCCCCCGAGCAGCGCGTACGCCAGCGCGCGGTCGCGGCCCTCGTAGGTGGCGGCGGTGAGGGCGGCGATCGCCGGCACCACGAGCACGGCACCAAACCCTTCGACCCCCGACCAGCCAACCAAGAGGACGGCGAGGTTGGGGCTCAGCGCCGTCGTGAGCGACCCGACCCCGTAGATCGCCAGCCCGATCGCGAACGCTCGGTTGCGGCCGATGATGTCGCCGAGCTTCGCGCCGAGCAGCATGAAAGCCGCCATCACGAGCGTGTACAGCGTGATCGCCGTCTGAACGCCCTGGATCGTGGTGTCGAGGTCGTCGACGATCTGCGAGATCGCCACGTTCATGACGCTCGAGTCGAGCACCATGATGAACTGGGCCGAGCCGAGTATGAGCAGGGGAAGCCACTTGCGCACGGGCGGCGGACCCTATCCCGCAGAAGTCATCTCGGGCCGTCGCGCGACGATCACGCCGCGACCTCGAACCACTGCCGTGGCACCGTTCGCAGCGGCGGAGTGGGCCGATCCGACCGCAGCGCGGCTCAAGCTTGGCAAATGCCGAGCAGCGAGCGAATCCACCCCAAACGACTTGTCTCAGTACTTGAGCGAAAGCCGCTGACCGCCCGGCGGGCGGCGTTCATCATCGCGGGCTTCACGCTCGTGGTCACGGTCGCGGGCGGCGTCGCGGCGTGGTTGACCGACCGCCACGACTTTCCTAGCCTGGGCGTCGGCCTATGGTGGTCGCTCCAGACGGTGACGACGGTTGGCTACGGCGACGTGGTCCCCACCAACACGGGCGGCCGCCTGATAGGCGCGTTGGTGATGCTGAGCGGCATCGGCTTCCTGACAGTCATCACAGCCTCCGTGACCGCCGTCCTGATTGAGACCGCGCGTCGGCGGGCCGGTCGCGCAACCCAGCCCGAACTGTCGGCGCAACTCGACGAGATATCCGCGCGCCTGAGCACGATCGAAGCGCGTCTGGGCACCTCCGGCGACCCCGCCGACGGCCCCCCGGGCTAGCCGCCCCGCGGCTCGGAGCTCTCATCACCCGAACCGGGTGAACCGCGTTCCGCTGCGGATCAGTAACCGGTCCCCGTCTTGACGCGCCGGCGGTCGCGCTCGTGCAGCCCGCCCTTCACCTTCAGCGTCTCGCACGCCTCCGCGATGTCGTCCGCGAGCGTGCTGGCCAGCGTGTGGCCGAGCGTCAGCTTGACGAGCGCGCGCATGATCGTCACGTGGTCGGCGTTCGGCGGGAGCGTGTAGGCCGGCACCATCCAGCCCCGCTCCGCGGCGAGTTGCGAGGCCACGTCGAACTCGTCGTAGTCGTGCTCCCCCGCCAGCTGGAACGCCACGAGCGGGAGCTGCTCCTGACCCTCGTCGCCGATCAAGTCGGAACTCGCCGATGTCGGCGATCCGCTTCGGCGAGCGCGCGCGCGTTCTCCTGCATCGTCTCCATCAGGAGCCGATAGCCGCCGTGGCCCAGGCGGACGAAGTTGTAGTACTGGGCGAGCACCATGGCCGAGCCGGTCGAGAAGTTCAGCGTGAACGTGGCGTCGCGCTTGCCGAGGTAGTTCTCGTAGAAGACGAGGTCCTCGGCCAGATCGCTCGTCTCCCTGAAGATGAGCCAGCCGATCCCGGGATAGACGAGCCCGAACTTGTGACCCGAGACGTTGATCGAGCGGACCTGCTCGAGCCGGAAGTCCCACTTCGAGTCGGGATACAGGAACGGCCACACGAAGCCGCCGCTCGCCGCGTCGATGTGCAGCGGGACATCGAGCCCGCGCTCGTTCTTGAGGCTGACCAGGAGGTCGTTGATCCCGACGAAGTCGTCGGCGTGCCCGGTGAACGTGGTCCCCAGCACCGCCGCCACGCCGATCGTGTTCTCGTCCACGTGCGGCTCCACGTCCTCCGGCCCGATCGTGTACTTGTCCTTCTGGAGCGGGATGATCCGCGGCTCGACGTCGAAGTAGCGGCAGAACTTCTCCCACACCACGTGCACGTCGCCGCCGAAGACGAGGTTCGGCCGGTCGGTGTCCTTGCCGGCCTGCTCGCGGCGCTGGCGCCACTTCCACTTGAGCGACAGCGCCCCGAGCATGATCGCCTCGGAGGACCCCTGCGTGCGCGCGCCGGTCGTCTCGCCCGGCGCGTGGAACAGGTCGGCGAGCATGCGGATGCAGCGCTGCTCGATCTCGGCGGTCTGCGGGTACTCCGCGTGGTCGATGAAGTTGCGGTGGAGGTTCTCCGCGATGACGCGCTGGGCCTCCGGCTCCATCCAGGTCGTGACGAAGGTCGCGAGGTTGCGCATCGGGATCCCGTCGAGCACGAGCTCCTCGCCGATCAGCCGCATCGCGTCGATCGACGGGCATGCCGTGCTCCGGCAGCTCGTTGTCGGGCGCGGGCTCGAGCAGGAAGCGGGTGCCGAAGCGCGCGGCCGAGCTATCGATCTGCTCGATCAGCGCGGCGGGCAGCCCCCTCCGACGAGGACGAGGCCGGGAACGGTCATGGAGCGTCATGTCATGCCTCCTTGGAGATGAGTGGGCGAGTTGCAGGATGCGGAGCTTCCGGTTGCCGGCGCGGAAAGAGCAGCAGGGCGCCGATGAAGAAGCACAGCGCGCCGAGCGCGGTGCTCCAGTTCGCGGCGGCGAGATCGAGCATGGACCCGCTCGCCGGCACGACGTAGGACGCAATGGCCGACACCCCGAAGAACACGCACCCGGCGAGGTTCACGGCCGCCATCCTCCACGCCCGGTCCCCGCGTTTGGGGCGCCCTCGCGGCCCGCTGCGCAACCCTGTAGGCCAGCGCCCCCGAGACGAGGAAGCAGCCCGAGCCGACGAGGTTGGGGGTCCAGACCAACCGGTTCTGCTGCTCGGTGGACAGCCCGGTCTGCATGGCGTCGTAGGTATCTGAGGTTGAACAGCAGGGTGCCCGCGAACTGTACGGCCGCGCTCCACCACGAGGGGTCGGCAGCCCACCGTCCCAGCCTCAGCGTGGCCTCCCGCAACTCGAGCGCCGCCGCGAGCGTGAAGAACACCGAACCGGCGAAGAACACCACGCCGTCGGCACCGGCGCCTACGAGCTGGACGAACCCGGGAAACGGGCCGATGAAGAAGCACGCCGACCCGACCGCGAACCCGACGGCGATCCAGCGGTCCCAGGTTTCGCTACTGGCGCGCCGCGGGGCAACGGCCAGCGCATGACCGATCAAGCTTGCGTCCCGATCACCGCCGGTGGCTCCCCCGACGCATCCTCGGCGCGGTACTGCGCCAGCAGCTCCTCCTCCCGCTCCTTCTTCGGGAAGAGGAAGAACACGATCGCCGCGCCGATCAGGATGGCCACGATCCCCGCGGTGTAGGCCCACTCGTCTCCCTGCAGGAACGACGACTTTGCCGCGGCCACGATCTGGGCCTGGTACTCGGGATAGCGCTCCGCGGTCTCGGTCGCGCTCGAGAACGATCTCGTCAGCTCGGTCTGGACGCTGTCGGTGATCTTGTCCTTGTTCGGCGCGGTCGCGATCGCGGCGCTCACCGCCGCGGCGTATCCCGCCGTCAGCACCGCGCCGAGGATCGACTGCATGATCGCCCCGCCGAGATCCCGCTGGAGGTCGGCCGTGCCCGACGCCATCCCGGCGCGGCGCACGGGCACAGAGCCCGTGAGGGAATGCGAGGCCGGCGTGCCGGCGAACCCCACTCCGGTCCCGATCAGGGCGTATCCGAGGCCGACCTTCCAGTAGGAGATGTCCTCCTTCCACAGCAGGAGCATCACGAGGAATCCCAGCAGGCAGAACGCGTAGCCGGTGAGGAGCGTGAAGCGAGCTCCTCGCGCCTCTACCAGCTTGGCCGAGCGGGGCGCGACCACGACCATCAGCGCGGCCGCCGGGAGGATTGCGAATCCGGCATCGAGCGTCGAGTAGTCGAGCACGTTCTGCAGGAACTGCTGGCCCACGAACATCGCCCCCATGAGCGTGCCGAACACGACCATCCCCGCGCACGCCGCCACCCAGAAGACCCGGCGCCGTGCCACGTCGAGGTCGTAGAGTGGCGACTGAACACGACGCTGGCGAATCACGAACGCCACGCCGGCCGCGAGCGCGACGGCCCCCAGCCCGAGCGCAACGGCTCCCTCGTTCGGCACGGGCGCGAAGTTGATCGCCAGCACGAGCGTCGCAACCAGCAGCACCGACAGGATGCCCCCGAGGTTGTCGACCGGATCGGTGGCCTCGTTCACGTGGGCCGGGACGAACCGCCACGCCATGTACAGGGCGACCACCGCGAGGGGAAGGGTGATGACGAAGACCGAGCCCCAGTCGAACCCGGTGAGCAGGGCGCCTGAGAGCAGCGGCCCGAGCGCCGAGATCCCGCCCCCGAGTGCCGACCACAATGCGATCGCCTTCGTGCGCTCCTGCCCGGACCACAGTGCCGTGATCAGCGCCAGCGTCGTGGGATAGGCCATGCCCGCCGCCAGGCCGCCGGCCACGCGGGCTGCGAAGAGGACCTCGATCGAGGGCGCGAAGGCGGCGAGCAGAGAGGCCGGGATCGCCAGGCCCGTGCCGAGGATCAGCATCAGCTTGCGTCCGTAGCGGTCGCCGAGGGCCCCGAAGTAGAGCACCGACGCCGCGAGTCCGAGCGAGTACCCCACTGCCACGAGGTTGAGTTCCGTCTGCCCCGCGTCGAACGCCTTGCCGATGTCCGGCAAGGCGACGTTGGCCACGGCCAGGTTCAGGTTCGCGACGGCTGCGACGAGGATCAGCGAGATCAGGACGAGCCCCGCGCGCCCAGGCGCGGTCGATGTCTCAGCCTGGGGCGCCATGAGTCGTCCGAATCGGACCAGAGACGGCCGTGAGATTCATCACCCCGATCGGATGATCCCAGCGCGTCGGGCCAGCCGCTGCTGGACGAGGAGGGTGACGATCCCACCCGTGAGGATCATCGTGACGTTGACCGCCAGCACCGCGAGGGCGCCGGACGCCTTGCCCGCCTCGCCGGCTCCAACAGCCACGCCCACGTAGGCGGCGGCTGGAATCGTGGTCACCGAGATCGCCACGCCGACGGCGGCGCTCGCTCGCGTCTCGACGGCCAGCATGCCGGCGATCCCGGCGGCGAGCGCCACGCCGACGGTGGTCACGTTGACGGTCGTCAGTCCGGAGAGTGCGGACTCGCCCACGTGAAAGCCAGATGGAAGCGCATCAGCGAGGTCGAGGGCGGCGGTAAGGCCGGCAGCCGCGAGCGACGCCACGCCCAGGCCCACGAAGAGGGTCATGAGCGCCTGCCTGACAAGGTGGCGCCGGCGGCCGATCATCCCCACGCACGCAGCGGTGATCGGCAGCATGTCGGGGCTCACCGCCATTGCGCCGACGATCAGGATGCTGTTGACCTCGATCACCCCGAACCCGGCGATCACGCCCGCGACGAACATGAACACCAGGTAACGCCCCACCACGCGCGCGTTGGCCGTGGCCTGCCCGAAGACGTCCGCCCAGATCAACGCGGCCGTCGGCTGCGGGCGTGCGCTCGCCCCGATGTCGTCGGTGCGTGTGAGTGAGATGTCCTCCTGCGCCACACCGCTGCTCGTGAGGAAGCGCAGAACGGAATCGGCCGACTCCGGGCTGACCTCGCCGGTCAGCAGGGCGTTTCCCGGCCTCACGCCCGGGGCTAACGCCATGTGCCGCACGGAGCCGCGGTCCTCGAGTCGCAAACCAACCTCGGCAAGGGTGGCGGAGCGACCGTACGCGCTGAGATGGAGCATCTCTTCTCGGCCCAGTCGACCACACGGACGCCTGCCCGGTCATCACCCAGATCGGATGATCAGGCGAGCACGTTGACCGCGCGGGCGATCACCAAGCCGAGAATGGCGAGGGAGATCAGCGCCTGGACGAGCATTGCGACCTTGGCCCAGCGCGCGATCGGCATGGCATCGGTCGGGCTGAAGGCCGTCGCGTTGGTGAACGCGAGGTACAGGTAGTCGACGAACTGAGGGCTCCAGTCCGCGGGCGCGAGTTCGGGGTTCATCTGCTGCGGGAACGCGAAATCGACGTCGCTGCGCGCGTGGTGCGCACGAGCAGCCGCGCCACCACCGTCGAGCTCCCAGTAGAGAAGCCCGAAGGCGAGGTTGTTCCCCACCCAGATGATCGTGCCCGCCTGGAGCAGCTCGCTGGCCGAGTTCGTTACTGCGCCCCCGGTGATCAGGGCGTCGATCAACTTGACCGTTGCCGCAAGCGCGCTCAACACGAGTATCGAGACGAGCAGGATCGAGCCCACCCGCAACGATCTCGACCGGCGGTCGATCGCTCCCGGGTCCCCGGCGATCAGCGCGATCAGCAGAATGAACTCGATGCCCGGGACCAGCCCTGCAGGCAGCAGCCGCTGTTCACTCGGCAGCAGGACGGTCAGGACTATGGCGACGACGACCGCCGCGGCCATCGGCCAACGCGACTCGCCGACCACTCGAGCGTCCTCATCCGGGATCCGCCTCTCCGGTCTGTGGTCCCCGGTTCTCAGAAGATCGCGGTTGGGTTGATCGGCGACCCGGTGCCGCCGACGATCCGCAGCGGCGCGGCCGCGAACAGGAACTCCCAGCGACTCTCGGCCTCGCACCGGCGCGCGGCATCCTCGAACTGGAGGTAGTCGAGCAGATGGATCCCCATCGCGTTGATCGCCAGAACGTGGATGGGGAACGCGACCCCCTCGGTGGTGCTCGGAGCCGTGTCGCTGTTGCCGTCCGAGCCGAGCGCCGCGACGCGGCGGTCCGCCAGGAACGAGGCGGTGGTGGGGTGCAGACCCGCCTTCGCTTTCGTGGTGTCCCACGGCTCGACCTCCGCCTGGCGGCGGGTGTGGCCCGTGCGCACGAGCAGGATGTCACCGGTCCCGACGGTCACCGCCTGACCGCGTTCGGCGGCCTCGAGGTCCTCGGTGAACACGTGCTCGCCGGGCTCGAGCCACGGGACGCCGCGCGCGCGCGGAATGTCGAGCAGCACGCCGCGGCCGATCAGCCCGTCCTTGAGTACCTCTATCGCACCCGCCTGAGCGCCATCGGCGGTCACCGAGCCGTCCGCCTCCCCGCCGAACAGGCGGCCGTCGAAGGCCACGTGGGAGAACGCGTCGATGTGGCTGTGCCCGTCGTTGTGGTAGTCGACGCCGATGTAGTCCTTGGCGAACCGCACGGAGCCGGACCCGATGTCCACGTCGGTGAGCATGGTCATGTGATGATCGGCGGGCTCCGGCATGTCGATCCGGGCGTCCGTTCTGAGCGGCTGGCTCAACGTGACGGTGACTCCGCTGCGCACCAGCCCCGCCGCCGCGGCGACTCCGCGCCGGGGTCAGGTGGTTGAGCGCCCCGCGGTCTTCGTCCTCGCCCCACCGCCCCCAGTTGGAGACCGCTTCGAAGAGCTCGCGAAACTCGCGTGCGCTCATGTCCATGCCGGGCGAGCCTAGAAGCTTCCAGCCTCATCCGAATCATCTGATTCGGGTGATGCGCGACCCCGGTCGCTTGGAGAGGATCGGTGCGCTTAGAATCGACTTCCCTGAACGAAGGGCCCTCCATGAGCACAGCGGCTCGAGCCGGCGAAGGGACCAAGGCCGCCAGCCCCGCAGACGTATTGGTGATCTTCGGCATCACCGGTGACCTCGCCAAGGTCATGACGTTCCACTCGCTGTACCGATTGGAGCAACGCGGCCTTCTGAGCTGTCCGATCGTCGGGGTGGCGGGCGACGACTGGACGGTCGACGACCTGCGCGCACACGCGCGCAAGTGCATCGAGGACTGTGGCGAAGCGATCGACGACGAGGTCTTCGCCCGCTTCTCGGCTCGGCTGTCCTACCTGCCGGGCGACTTCGCCGACGACGACACCTACGCGCGGGTAGCCGGGCAGATCAAGGAGGCGCGCAGCCCCGTCTTCTACCTCGAGATCCCGCCCTCGCTGTTCGGGATGGTCATCAAGGGACTTGCAGACGCCGGGCTGACGAAGTCGGCGCGCGTCGTGGTGGAGAAGCCCTTCGGCCACGACGTGGCTTCAGCGGCCGCGCTCAACGAGGAGGTGCACCAGCACCTCGACGAGTCCCAGCTCTACCGGATCGATCACTTCCTGGGCAAGATGGGACTCAACGAGATCCTCTACCTGCGGTTCGCGAACACGATGTTCGAGCCGATCTGGAACCGCAACTACCTCTCGTGCGTGCAGATCACGATGGCCGAGAGCTTCGGTGTCGAGGACCGCGGCCACTTCTACGACCCCGTCGGCGCGATTCGCGATGTCGTCGTGAACCACCTGATGCAGGTCGTGGCGGCGGCCGCGATGGAGCCGCCCGCCGGAACGGCGGCGACGACACTGAAGAACGCCGTCGTGTCGGTGTTCCAGGCGATGCCGGCTGCCGACCCCGCCCACTACGTCCGCGGCCAATACGACGGCTATCGCGACATCGACGGTGTGGCCGCCGATTCGTCCACGGAGACCTACGCGGCGCTGCGCCTGGAGATCGACAACTGGCGCTGGTCGGGCGTGCCGTTCTACATCCGCACCGGCAAGCAACTGCCGGTCACCCAGACCGAGCTGCGACTCGTCTTCAATGAGCCGCCACGGCTCGGCTTCAGCGCAGATGGCAGCAGGCGGCCGGACTCCGACCAGCTGATAGTGAAGCTGGACCCCTCGACCGGCTTCCGGCTACTCGTCGACGCCCAGCGCGCCGACTCCGAGGAGCCCGAGCAGGTGAGCCTGGACATGGAGTTCGCCGATCAGGGTGGGGAAGGCGCCACCCCGTACGAGGTGCTTCTGCACGCGGCGCTCGTCGGGGACAGCAAGCGCTTCAAGCGGCAGGACAGCGTCGAGGAGGGGTGGCGGGTGATGCAGCCGCTGCTCGACTCGCCCCCGGAGGTCCACGGATACGAGAAGGGATCGTGGGGCCCGGCGGCGGCGGACGATCTCGTTGCCGAGCACGGCGGCTGGCACGGGCCGTGGGTGGCGACATGAGCGACGAGCCAGCGGCTGCAACAGCCCCCAGAGCGCGGCGGCCCCCTCGCCCTTCCCGCCGATCGCCGACTACGCGTTCCTCTCGAACTGCCATACGAGCGCGCTTCTGGCTCCTGACGGCTCGGTCGACTGGCTCTGCGTCCCGCGCTTCGACTCGCCGAGCGTGTTCGGAACGCTGCTCGATCGCCAGGCGGGCGCGTTCCGGCTCGGGCCCTTCGGAATCAACGTGCCGACGGCGCGCATCTACGAGCCCGGGACGAACATCGTCGCCACGACCTGGAAGACCCCGACCGGCTGGGCGCTGGTGCGCGACGCGCTGACGATGGGGCCGCGCCAGGGTGACGACACCGTCACGCCCCACACTCGGCCGCCCGCCGATGACGACGCCGACCACATGCTGGTGCGCACGATCGTCTGCCTCGAGGGCAACGTCGAGATGCAGCTCATCTGCGAGCCAGACTTCGACTACGGCCGGGTGACCGCCGACTGGGCGCTGGTCGGAGACGACCGGCATACCGCGGACGCCACCGGAGCCGATCTGACGATCCGGCTGCGAACGGACATGGCGCTCGGCATCGAGGGCGACTGGGTCCGGGCGCGCCATGTCGCTCGAGCAGGGGGAGCAGGCTTACTGCGCCCTGTCCTGGGCGGCGGACCTGGCGGTGCCCCAGAGCGTGGACGAGGCGAACGCACGCCTGGCCGCCACCACGCGCTACTGGCGCCGCTGGCTGGGCGGCGCGCGCCTGCCCGACCACCGCTGGCGCGACCCGATTCAGCGCTCCGCCCTGGTCGTCAAGGGCCTCACGTACATGCCGACGGGCGCGACCGTGGCCGCTGCGACCACCTCGCTGCCGGAGACGCCCGGCGGGGAGCGCAACTGGGACTACCGCTTCACCTGGATCCGGGACTCGACCTTCACCCTGCAGGCGCTGCACTTCCTCAACCTCGACTGGGAGGCCGACGAGTTCATGCAGTTCGTGGCCGACCTCGAGCCCAACCACGACGGCGCACTGCAGATCATGTACGGCATCGACGGTCGCCGTGACCTGACCGAGTCCACCCGGGACGACATGTCCGGCTACGCGGGGGCCCGGCCGGTGCGGATCGGCAACGGCGCATTCGACCAACGCCAGAACGACGTCTTCGGCGCGGCGTTGGACTCGATCCTCCTGCATACGCGCCGCAGCGAGCGCCTGCCCAGGCGGCTGTGGCCGATCGTCCAGACCCAGGCCGAGTGCGCCACCCGGGTGTGGCGCGAGCCCGACCAGGGGATCTGGGAGGCGCGCGGGGCGCCGCAGCACTACGTGTCATCGAAGCTGATGTGCTGGGTCGCGCTCGACCGCGCGTCGAAGCTCGCCGAGATCCGCGGCGACCCGGAGCTGAAGGCGACCTGGCGCGAGACCGCCGACGAGATCAAGGCGGACATCCTGGAGCACGGCCTTCGCGACGGCGTCCTGCGCCAGCACTACGAGACGGACGCGCTCGACGCGTCCACGCTGCTGGCGGCGATCTTCGGCTTCCTTCCCGGCGACGACGAGCGCCTGCGCCAGAGCGTCGAGGCGATCGCCGACGACCTCACCGAGGACGGCTTCGTGCTGCGCTACCGCACCGACGAGACCGACGACGGCCTGTCCGGCAAGGAGGGCAGCTTCCTGATCTGCTCGTTCTGGCTGGTGTCGGCGCTGGCGATCGTCGGCGACCGCCAGCGCGCCCGCGACCTGATGGAGCGCCTGCTCAGCGTCGCCTCACCGCTCGGGCCTCTACGCCGAGGAGTTCGACACCGGCACCGGCAGGCACCTGGGCAACTTCCCGCAGGCGTTCTCCCATCTCGCGCTCATCGAGGCGGCTGCGCGGATCATCCTGGCCGAGCGAATCGAGGAGATCACGGGATGAGCTCCTACGACGTGATCGTCATCGGCAGCGGCGCCGGCGGCGGCACCCTGGTGCGGCACCTCGCGCCGTCGGGCAAGCGCATCCTGCTCCTCGAGCGCGGCGACTGGCTCCCGCGCGAGCCCCAGAACTGGGATGCCGCCGACGTGTTCATCGACAACCGCTACATCTCAGAGGACACCTGGTACGACGCGGACACGGCGAAGGGCTTCCAGCCGCAGGTGCACTACTTCGTCGGTGGCGCGACCAAGCTCTACGGCGCGGCGCTCTACCGCCTGCGCGCGGAGGACTTCGGCGAGCTGCGCCATCACGACGGCGTCTCTCCGGCGTGGCCGATCTCGTACGACGAGATGGAGCCCTACTACACGCAGGCCGAGGCGCTCTACCAAGTGCACGGCGCACGCGGAGAGGACCCGACCGAGCCGCCGGCCAGCGCGCCCTATCCGTTCCCGGCCGTCTCACACGAGCCGCGCATCCAGCAGCTCTCGGATGACCTCAGCGGCCATCGGGCACCAGCCGTTCCACGCGCCCTGCGGGGTCATGCTCAACGAGGCGGACATGGCTTACAGCAACTGTGTTCGCTGCCCGACCTGCGACGGCTTCCCGTGCCTGGTGCACGCCAAGTCCGACGCCGAGGTGCTGGCCGTACGGCCGGCGCTCGAGTACCCGAACGTCACGCTGCTGACGAACTCGAAGGTCGTCGCGCTGCACACCAACCCGTCCGGCACCGCCGTGACCGACGTGGCGGTGGAGCGCGAGGGCACTGCGAGACGTTCACCGCCGACATCGTCGTCGTGTCCTGCGGCGCGGCCAACTCGGCCAAGCTGCTGCTCGCCTCGGCCACCGACAAGCACCCGAACGGCCTGTCCAACGGATCCGACCAGCTCGGGCGCAACTACACCTTCCACAACAGCCAGGCCGTGCTGGCCCTGTCCAAGGAGGAGAACCCGACCGTCTTCCAGAAGACCCTCGGCCTCAACGACTTCTACTTCGGCAGCGACGACTTCGAGTTCCCGCTGGGCAACATCCAGATGGTCGGCAAGTCGTCAGGCGGACATGTACCGGGGAGAGAAGCCGCTCGAGACCAAGCTCGCGCCCACGCGCACCCTGGAGAACATGGCCCGCCACGCCGTCGACTTCTGGCTCTCCACCGAGGACCTGCCGCGACCCGAGAACCGGGTGACCCTCGATCGCGACGGCAACGTTCGCCTGAGCTACACCCAAACGAACAACGAGTCCGCGAAGCGCCTCCTCCACGAGCTCAAGGGCCTGCTCAAGCACTGCGGGATGCACCCCGACCACCTGATCCCGCGGCACGCCTACCTGAAGACCGAGATCCCGGTGGCCGGCGTCGCCCACCAGGCCGGAACCTGCCGCTTCGGGTCCGACCCCAAGTCGTCGGTGCTCAACACCGACTGTCGCGCCCACGAGCTCGACAACCTGTACGTGGTCGACACCAGCTTCTTCCCCAGCATCGGCGCGGTGAACCCGGCGCTGACGGCGATGGCGAACGCCCTGCGTGTGGGCGATCACCTGCTGGAGCGCTTGGGCGCCGATACGAGTCCCGCGGCGCAGCCCGATACGGACGGCACTCGTGCCGGCTGAGACCGACGCGGGCGACGGCGCCGGGTCGTCATCGTCGGCGGCGGGTTCGGCGGACTCGCGGCCGCGCGCAAGCTGCGGCACGCAAACGTCGACGTGACGATCGTCGACAAGCTCAACCATCACCTCTTCCAGCCGCTCCTCTACCAGGTGGCGGCGGGCGCGCTGTCGCCGAGCGACTGCGCGGCGCCCATCCGCCCCGCGCTCAAGCGGAGCCCCAACACCTCGCTGCTGATGGCCGAGGCCACCGATGTCGACGCGGACGGCGCCAGATCGTCCTCGACCGCGGCGACCGCATCGACTACGACAGCCTGATCGTGGCCTGCGGCGCGCAGACGTCCTACTTCGGCCACGACGAGTGGCGCGACGTCACCTGCGGCATGAAGACCCTGCGCGACGCGCTGGACCTGCGCGGACGCTTCTACGGGGCGTTCGAGGAGGCCGAGCGCACCGACGATCCCGCAGAACGGGCTGAGTGGCTGACCTTCGTGGTCGTCGGCGGTGGGCCGACGGGAGTCGAGGTAGCGGGCCAGCTCGCGATCACGGCCGGCACGATGAAGCGCGAGTTCCGGCGCATCGACCCCTCGGAGGTGCGCGTGATCCTGCTCGACGCCGGTGACCGGCTGGTGGCGGCGTTCAGCGAGAAGCTCTCGGGAAAGGTGGCGAAGCAGCTCGCCGAGCTCGGGGTCTCCGTCCGCGAGGGGGCGCGCGCAACGGAGATCGACGCCCGCGGCGTGACGATCGAGGTCGCCGGCGCCTCTGAGCGGATCGCCACGCGCACGGTGGTCTGGGCGGCGGGCGTGCACGCCGTCCCGTTCGCCGACACCGTCGCCAAGCGCCACCGGGGCGAGCAAGGACCGGGGCGGGCGGATCGAGGTCAACCCGGACCTGACGGTTCCCGGCCACCCCGAGATCTCGGTGATCGGCGACGTCGCGAGCCTGGCCGGGCCCGGTGGGCAAGCCGCTTCCCGGGCTGGCCACGGTGGCCATCCAGCAGGCCCACCACGTGGCCAAGGCGATCCATGAGGGCGGGCCCGGGGCCTCCACCCCGTTCCGCTACTTCGACAAGGGCGCGCTGGCCGTCGTCGGCCGCGGCAAGGCCGTGTGCGCGATCCGCGGGCGTCGAGCTGTGGGGCCGGCCGGCCTTCCTCACCTACCTCGGGCGTGCACCTGTACTACCTCGGCGGCCCCGTCGGCCGGCGCCTCGAGGTGCTCATCAAATGGGTCGGCGCCCGCTTCGGCGAGCGCCAGAGCGCTTTGATCGAGGGCGAGCTGGCCAGCGTCGAGCGAGCGCCGCCCACCGCAGAAGCCACCCAGTGGACGCCGACCTCCTCCCCCTAGCCGCCGATCTCGAAGCCGCGCGGAGCCAGATGGCTTTCACGCTCGGCTTCCACATCATCCTGGCCAGCTTCGGGGTCGCCTTCCCGGCAATCATCCTGATCGCGAACTACAGGGGCTTGCGCAAGAACGACCCCGTCGCGCTCGAGCTGGCGCAGCGGTGGTCGAAGGTGGCGGCCGTGACCTTCGCCGTCGGCGCGGTCACCGGGCACGGTGCTCTCGTTCGAGATGGGCCTTCTGTGGCCGGAGTTCATGAGCCGCTTCGGCGATGTCTTCGGCCCCGCGTTCGCTCTGGAGGGCATCTTCTTCTTCACCGAGGCGATCTTCGTGGCGATCTACATCTTCGGCTGGAAGCGGCTTTCCGGGTGGGCGCACTTCTGGACCGGCGTGCCGATCGTGATCGCCGGCCTGGGCGGCGCCGTGTCGGTGGTCGCGGTCAACTCCTGGATGAACCAGCCGGAGGGCTTCAAGCTGGCCTCTGACGGGTCGGTGATCGACGTGGACCCGGTCGACGCCTTCTTCAACTCTGCCCTCGGGTACGAGGCCCCGCACATGATCCTCGCGGCGTACCTCGTGACGGGCTACCTCGTGGCGTCCGTCTATGCGGTCGCGATGCTCCGAGGGCGCAGGGACCGCCATCATCGCCTCGGCCTGCTGATCCCACTCACGGTCGCCGCCATCGCCACGCCGATCCAGTTCGCCGTCGGCGACACGGCCGCGCGGGCGATCGCCAAGGACCAGCCGGTCAAGTTCGCCGCGATGGAGTGCGTGCAGAAGACCGCCACGCACGTGACCGGAGTACCTCGGCGGCCGCTGCACCGTCCGATGGGGTGAAGGGCGGGATCAAGATCCCGGGGCTCGACTCGTGGCTGGTGGGCTTCAGCACCGATACTGAGGTCATCGGGCTGGACTCCGTGCCGCCGGAAGACCGCCCACCGGCCAACACGATGCTCCACTGGGCCTTCGACATCATGGTGGGGATCGGCTCGGCTCTCGATCCTGCTGGCGCTGTGGCTCGGCGTGAGCTGGCTGCGAAAACGCGACATCCCAAAGACGCCCTGGTTCCTGCGAGCGGTGGCCATATCCGGCGTTGCGGGGGTCATCGCCCTCGAGTGCGGCTGGATCGTGACCGAGGTCGGCCGCCAGCCCTGGATCGTCTACGAGGTGATGCGGACCGAGGACGCGGTCACCGACGCGAGCGGAGTTTGGGTCAGCCTGGCGGCGGTGATGCTCCTCTACGCCGCCCTTGGGACCGCGCTCGTGCTGGTGCTGCGGGCGATGGCCCGGCGTTGGCGGACGGCCGACCTCGCGGAGACCGACGTTCCCTACGGTCCGCGCTCCCGCGCCGGAGGAGCCGCCCGAGGGGCCGTCTTGAGCAGCGCGGACGCCGTCGCGGGCGTGCTCTGGGTCGGCCTGACGCTCTATGCGGTCTTCGCGGGCGCGGACTTCGGCGCGGGTTTCTGGGCCCTGCTCGCCGGCACCGGCGAGCGCGGCAAGCGCCCCCGAGCGCTGATCGACTGGGCGATCGGTCCGGTCTGGGAGGCCAACCACGTATGGCTGATCTTCGTGCTGGTCACGCTCTGGACGGGTTTTTCCGAGGCCTTCGGGTCGATCATGTCGACGCTGTTCATCCCCCTCTGCCTGACCGCGGTCGGGATCGTGCTGCGAGGCGCGGGGTTCGCGTTTCACCGCGTGGCGGGCACGGCCTCGGGGCGGCGAATGGCCGAGGTCGCGTTCGCCGTCTCATCGGTGCTGACTCCTTTCTTCATGGGCACCGTCGTGGGCGCGGTCGCCTCCGGACGGGTGCCGGTCGGCAACGCCGAGGGAGATCCGGTCACGAGCTGGCTCAATCCGGTCTCCCTGCTGATCGGGGCGCTGTTCGTGGCCGCGGGCGCCTACCTCGCCGCTGTGTTCCTGGTCAGCGACGCGCGCCGTTTCGGGGATCCGAGCCTGGAGCGCTATTTCGAGGCTCGCGCGACTCGGCGCGGCGGCCGTGGCGGGAGCGATCGCCATCGCGGGAATCTTCGTCCTGCGCGACGACGCCCGCTACATCTACGACGGCCTGACGCAGCGAGGGCCTGCCGCTGGTCCTGCTGTCGATGGTCTGCGGATTCGGGGCCATGATCGCGCTCTGGCGCGGCGCGCAGCGCGCGGTCCGTCCGCTCGCCGTCGGCGCCGTGGTCGCGGTGATCGCCGGTTGGGGCGCCGCGCAGTACCCCTACCTGCTCCCGGAGAAGCTGACCATCGAGCAGGGCGCGGCCGCAAGCGAAACCCTCACCGCCGTGCTGGTGGTCTTCGGCATCGCGGTCGTGGTCGTCCTGCCGGCGCTCGGGCTCCTGTACACGCTCTCCCAGCGCAGCATCCTCGAGGAGGAGGCTGAGGGCTGAGGGGTGGCGCTTCGGCGCAAGGAACGCACATCACCCCGCCCACCGTCGGGCGACCAGCTCGAGATCGCGCACGGCGACCAGCGCGCGATCGTCGTGGAGGCCGGCGGCGGCGTGCGTTCGTACTCGGCCGGTGGCCGCGAGCTGCTCGACGCCTACGGCGCCGACGAGATGTGCAAGTCCGGACGCGGACAGGTCCTGATCCCGTGGCCGAACCGACTCCAGGATGGGAGCTACGAGTTCGGCGGGCAGACGCACCAGCTCCCGCTTGACCAGCTCTCCGAACACCACGCGATCCACGGCCTCGTGCGCTGGGCGGCCTGGACCGTCCGCGAGCACGAATCGGACCGCGTGGTCGTCGAGCACGTCATCCACCCGCGGCCCGGCTACCCGTTCTCGCTCGCGCTGAGCATCGAGTACCGGCTCTCCGGCGAGGGCCTCCGGGTCGCCACGACGGCCACGAACGTGGGCGCCGCCCGCTGCCCCTACGGCTGTGGCGCACACCCCTACCTGACGCTCGGCACCGCGACGATCGACTCGCTGGCGCTGCAAGTGCCCGCGGGCACAGTGCTGCAGTCCGACGAGCGCGGAATCCCAGTTGGCACGGCGCCGGTCGAAGGCACCGAGTACGACTTCCGCCAGCCGCGGGAGATCGGTCGGACGGAGATGGACAACGGATTCACCGACCTCGAGCGAGACCACGAGGGGGTCGCTCGAGTCGAGCTCCGAGATCCCAACGGCGGGCGGGCGCTCTCCCTCTGGGTCGGACGAGAGCTATCCGTACCTGATGATCTTCACCGGCGACCCGCTTCCCGACGTCGCCCGCCGCAGCCTCGCGGTCGAGCCCATGACCTGCCCGCCGAACGCCTTTCGTACGGGTCAGGACCTGATCTCGCTGGACCCCGGCCGGTCCGTCACGTGCAGTTGGGGAATTCGACCCGGACCGCCGTCACCCCGTCCGGGTGACGTTGATAACCCACCGGTCAGTTAGGTTCGCGCGACCGTGGGCTTCCTCCAGATCCTCCCGATGGCGTTCGTGATGATCGCCGGGCCGCAGATCCTGAGCGCCATCTTCCTCGCCACGAGCGATAACTGGCCCCGCAACTCGGCTGCCTACGTCGCGGGGGCGACACTGTCGATCACGCTGATCGTCACGATCGCGTTCTTCGTGAGCGACGGCGCTTCGAGCGGGGGAGCCTCCGACGACACGCTCTACATCATCGTGCTCGTCCTGCTCGTCGCGGCGGCGATCCACACCTTCCTGGCGCGAAAGACGTCCGAGCCACCGAAATGGATGGGCAAGCTGCAGACGGCGACCCCGAAGTTCTCGTTCAGGCTCGGGTTCCTGCTCCTCGGGGTGTTTCCGACCGACATCCTCACCTCGTTCGCCGTTGGCACGTATCTGTCCGGCCACGGCGACCCGTGGTGGCACCTGCTGCCGTTCTTGGCTCTCACCGTGTTCCTCCTTGCCCTCCCCTCGCTGCTGCTGCTCGCGTTCGGTGATCGGGCGCAAGCATTCCTGCCGAAGGCGCGCGACTGGATGAACCAGAACTCGTGGATCGTCAACGAGATCGTCATCGGCCTGTTCATAGTGATCACGATCAACAGCCTCGTCGGGTAAGGCTCCTGTAGCCCGCACCCCCGCGCGGGAGTGGTGCGTTCCCCCCCGCCGATACGCAGGCGGATGCACTAGTCAGCGAGGTCCACATGAGAGACGGTTCGAGCTCATGCCCGCGACGATCGCAACGCCCCTGGCCGGGCCGCCGGACGGTGAGGCGATGCCCGTGCTCGAAGCGACCATCGGCGGCGGCCTCCGGCCAAGCGCCCGAAGGCACGGCTTCGTGCCGCGCGCCCGCCTGGTCGCCCGACTGCTCGAGCCCACCTACGTGCCGCTGGTGTTGCTGGTGGCGCCCGCGGGATTCGGAAAGACAACGCTGCTCGCGGAATGGGCGGAGGGCGACGCTCGTCCCTTCACCTTCGTCACACCCGATCCCGACCGGAACGGCCTGGCTCCCGTGAGCGCGCTCCGTCGCGCGATCGCCGACCATGAGTGTCCAACGGTGGTGGTCGTCGATGACGCGCACCTGATCGGCGACGACTCGATGGGCGAGCTGGCAACTCTCGTGGATCACCTGCCGGCCGGATCCCAGCTGGCGATCGCGTCGCGCAGCGAACCTCGGCTTCCCGTCGGTCGCCTGCGCGCGCATCGGCGCGTCCTGGAGCTCCGCTCGACGGAGCTCGCGATGACCCGAACCGAGTCGGCCGCGCTGCTCGCCGCGGCGGGCCTTGATCTGGAACCGAGCCAGGTCGACACGCTGGTCAGGCGAACGGAGGGCTGGCCCGCAGGGCTCTATCTGGCTGCGCTGCCGCTCCGGGACCAGCCGAACACAGGAAAGGCGTTGGCCGGTTGGACGGGAGACGATCGCCTCGTCGCCGACTACCTCCGAGACGAGCTCCTGTCACGGGCTCTCGCCGGCCGAGCTGAGTTCCTCCTGCGAACGTCGGTGCTCGACAAGGCTGTCCGGCCCGCTGTGCGACGCCGTGCTGGAGCGGCAAGGCTCCGCCGCCACGCTCGACGGCGCCTCGTCCCGCTCGAACCTGCTGCTCGTTCCGCTCGACCGCCGGGATGAGTGGTACCGCTACCACCCGTCTGCTGGCAGCGACGCTCAGGGCGGAGCTGCGGCGGCAGGAGCCTGAGCCGCGAGCGCGAGCTCAACCGGCGGGCGAGCCGAGTGGCACGCCGAGCATGACGATCCCGATAGCGGCGATCGACCACGCGATCGCCGCCCGCGACACCGGACGCGCCGGCGAGCTCATGTGGCAGAACGCCACGCGCTACGCGGCTCGCGGCCAGAACGCGAGCTCCGAGGCGTGGCTCGACAGCTTCAGTGTCGACGAGATCGCCGACGAGCCCGCGCTCGCGCTGGTGGCGGCCACCACCGACCTCGCGCGCGGCGACGGGAACCAGCTGAGGCATTGGGCCTCGGCCGCGGCTCGCGGCCTGACCGAGTCACGCACGATGACCGCTCGGCCGGCCTCGAAGCCGGCCTCCGGGTCATGCTCGCGGCCGGCGAGGACGGACTGCACGCCATGCGGGCCGACGCGGCCGTGCGTACGGGCTCGAGCCCGCCGACAGCCCCCTGCGCGCGGTGTGCCGCCTGTTCGAGGGCGTTGCACACCAGCTCACCGGCGAGCACGAGCGCGCCCGCGATGCTCTCGAAGAGGGTGCGAGCAGGGGCGCGGCCGCCGCGCCGGCCGATCCAGACGCTGTGCCTCGCCCAGCTCGCGCTGATCGCCCTCGACGACGACGACCTCGGCCACGCCGAGGCGACCGCCGGCCGCGCGCTGACGCAGGTCGAGCGCTTCGAGCTAGGCGACTACCCGACCGCAGGCTGTTGGTCTTCGCTGTCTCCGCGGCCGTCCGCGCCGCTCGCGGGCGCGTCGAGGAGGCGAGTCGGGACCTTCGCCGGTCCCAGCGCCTGCTGGCCAGGCTCACCGACTTCGCCCCCTGGTATGAGGCCGAGGTCCGCCTGGCCCTCGCGCGCGCAGCATTCAGGCTGAGCGACGTTCCGACGGGGAGGGCGCTCCTCGCCGAAGCGGCGCCACTTCCTGCGCCGGGTGCCCGACTCTCCGGTCTTGCGCCGGTGGCTCGAGGAGGCGCGGGCCCAGGCCGACGCCGCCTCGGCCACCGGTCGTCGCGGGTGGCTGGGTCCTGACCACCGCCGAGCTGCGCGTGCTCCAGTTCCTGCCGAGCCACCTGTCGTTCCCCGAGATCGCAGCGCGGCTGTGCGTCTCCCCGAACACGATCAAGACTCACGCGCGCGCGGTCTATCGCAAGCTCGACGCCACGCTCGAGGGCGGAGGCGGTGGTCCAGGCCCGCCAGAACGGGCCTGCTGGACACGCTCGGCGGGCCCTGACCGCCGAGTCGACAAGATCATCCGATCCGGGGGATGCCCGCGGCGCCGTTGCCCTCGATACGCTCGCAGCGATGGAGCGAGTGGCAGCGGACCCGCCCGAGCGCCTACTGCAGGCGAATCGCGCTCAACGACGAGCAACGTCGTCGCGTCGCCGCTGGCCATCGAGAGGTGGGGTGACCCCTTGCCGACGCTCGACGGCAGGACCAGAGCGCTGGTCAGCCTCGGCGCGCTGATGTCGCTTGGCGCACCCACGACCTCCTACCGCTGCGCCGTCGAGGCGCGCGTACGGCGCGGGGGCGACCGACGAGGAGATCCTGGGCGTCCTTTCGACGATCGCTCCAACCATCGGCCTCGCGCGGGCTGTGGCTGCGGCGCCCGGGCTGGCGCTTGCGCTCGGCTACGACGTCGACGGACGACCTGACCTGAGCCCTGTCCGCTGGCGCCTTCGCAGCGGGTTGGACGACCACGCTGCGGCGCCAGGAAGTCCTGCAGCCCGCGGCGCCGATCGTTCAAGAGGATCGGGAGGAAGCCCAGGAGCAGGGGAAGCGCGGCCAGGACGAGCCCGACCAGCCGCACCAAGCGCCCACCCCGGGCGCAGCGGCTCGTCGACGCTCGCACTGGCGCACCCTGATCCGCATGACCCGCATCCCGGGTGTCTGGCCGGTGGTCGACCAGAAGGTCGCGAAGTAACCCACGTTCCACGCGAGAAACAAGCGGCGCCGATCGCAAGCAGGATCTTGTCCACCTCCTCGGGGGTATTCAGGACCGTGAGGCCTAGCCCGACCACCACGCCCACCAGCAACCCGGTCCCGTTCACGATCGCCGCGTCGATGGCGAACGCGAGCGCACGCGTCACGAGCCCCGCGTACGGAGGGGCCGGTGGAGGAGAGCTCGTGGGGCCATGCGCGCGCTCGGCCGCCACGGCCTGTGCGCGTGCTCTCACCGCAGCGTGGGTGGACTCGTCGGGCCGCCCGTTGCCGTCGGCCTCTACCTCGGAGGAGCCGTGGGCCTCACCGAGGCTCATCCGGGCCCACCTCGTCGGCGCCGGTCGTCGGCCGCTTGCGCCGCAGGAGTCGCAGAGCGACGCGCTCCAGGCCCGCGTCCGCGCGCTGAGAGCTGGCACGCACCTCTCCCGCCACCTGATCGGCAAAGCCGATGCTCTGCCGCCCGATCGCCTCGGTGACCGCGGGGCTGCGGGCGATCTGGTCGACCAGCAGCCAGAGCTCCTCGCTCTCGAGCAGACGTTCGACCACTGTGTCGAGCAGCCTGCTCTCGAGCGTCTGCGCCACGAGTCGCTCCATCCCGGGGCTCTCGACGACCCCATGGACAAGCCGGTCCATGCCAGCGCTTTCCAGGGCACTCGCCACGATCCGCTCCAGCTCCGGACCCTGCACGAGGCGGCCGGCTATCCCTTCGGCAGCGCCCTCGGCGAGCAGCTCGTCGACCGATCCCGGCTCCATGGCAAGCAGCTCGCGTGACCGCGCCTCACCGCGTGGCGCACGTCGCGACCGCCTCGACGAGCGGGCCCTTCAGCGCGCTGCCGACCGCCCGCTCAGCGAGTGGACTGGCGAGGATGCGCCTGACTCGCCTCATCGGTGTACCGCCAGCCAAGCACGGCGTCCAGGCCGACCAGCGCGGTGGATCCGGCGGCGTCGAGGGCGACCGACGATGCACCTCGCCCAATGCGGCCACCGATCTCCAGCGCAGCGGCTGCCGGACGCAGGCCGTAGGTGAGGATTGTCGTGCGCGGACGTTCACGAGTTCACCAGCACGATCGTGAGCGTGGCGGTCGATGAGCAGCAGGCCGGCGGCGGTGAAGGCACCGATCCACCGCTGGTCCAGGGCCTCGAACGATCCCCGTCGAAGCGAGGCAGTGAGCCGCGCCTGCCGAATGCCTCCCGCGAGGGTCATTGCCGCGCGACAGACCACGTACCCGCAGCCCAGCGCGACGTAGGGCCAGGTCGTCCCGCCGACCACCTCGGGCAGCAGCCTTCCGACTGCGAGTCCCGCCGCGGTCGCGGCCAGCCCCGTCCGCCACCAGGCGAGCCACGTGCGCTCCGCGGCGAGGTGCGTCCGGGGTAGAGCGGTGTCGGAGTCGGAGAGAGGCGTGGGCTCGTCAGCGCTCACTCTAGGCCCACGCTCTCAGCTCCGGGTGCGGGTCGCCTCTAACGGATCACGAAGCCCGCGACTGATGCCCGCCGTACGCGACGAGGCCGTAGATGATCAGGACATCGATGAAGAACACGCACACCGACCAGAGCGGGAAGCCGGGCATGGACAGGAGCGCGCCGATCGCGGACAGGCTCGCCGCGAACACGCCGATCCAGCGGCCGAACTCGCCTCCAGCCCAGATCGAGAATGCCGCGATGATCTGGATGATGCCGATTACGAGGATGACCCAACCCATGGTGTTGAGGTCCTCGAAGATGTAGCGCTCCTCCTCGACGAAGAAGTTCGCGCTGTCGATCGCGGCGAACCCCCAGATGCAGTTCAGGATGCCCGCGATGAGCACCATGATGCCGGCGAACATCAGCCAGCCGCCACCTTCGACCCTGTCGTTCATGAGACCTCTCCTTTCGGTTGGCCAGAGCCACTCCACACCGACGCAGGTAGCGAGCGAATCGTCTCCGCTCTCAGCTGGTGGCGCAATGAGGCGCTCCTGTAGTTCGACGGGGGCGCGCATCCACCTTTGGGTGGGTGCTGGCATCCGGAGCCCTCGGGTCGAGGCCGGCGCTTCCCCTCCAGGGGGTGCAGGCTGCCCCTCACCGACACCCGTGTGCGCCATTGCCTCGGTGCGCCGGGGTGGACGATGCTTCGCGACCTGGATGCGCAGCTGCATCCGACGAGTTCAGGGCGACCTAGGGGATTTGCGCGTGGGCAGTGACCGTCGTGACCGTGGACGACCAACAGGTCTTCCTCACCGCCGCGCGCGAGGTGATCGACGCCACCCCCGGCTTCACCAGCCTCGCCGAGGTCTCCTCGGGCGAGGAGGCGCTGCGGGTCGGTCGACGAGCTCGGACCCGAGCTCGTGCTCATCGATGTGCGCATGCCGGGCATGGACGGCATCGAGACCTCCCGCCGGATCAATCAGGCGCACCCCGAGGTGGTCGTCGTGCTGATCTCGATGGAGGACCCCACGAACCTGCCCCCCGCCGCCGGTGCCTCGGGGGCCGTCGCGCTGGTTCGCAAGCAGGATCTCGGCTCGCGGATGCTCCGGGGCCTGTGGTCGGTCCACGGCTCGAACTGATTCGAGGTCCGGCCCCCTTGCCGGATAAGGTCTGCGCGTGCCCATCCGCGTGGTTCTCGCCGAGGACAGCCTGATAGTCCGCGAGGGGTTGCAACAGCTGCTCTCGTCCTCGCCGGGCATCGAGGTCGTGGCGGCCTGCGGTGACGTGGACTCCCTGCGTGGGGGCCGTGGAGAGCCACGAACCCGACGTCGTGCTCACGGACATTCGCATGCCTCCGTCGAAGACGGACGAGGGCGTCCGCGTGGCGGCGCGGCTGCGCGAGACCCATCCCGCGATCGGTGTTGTGGTCCTGAGCCAATACTCGGACCCGACGTACGTCCTGAGCCTGCTCGAGGCCGGCTCGGACGGGCGCGGCTACCTACTCAAGGAGCGGATTCACAACCGAGGGGATCTCGTGTCCGCCGTCGACGCCGTCGCCAGCGGCGGCTCGGTCATCGACCCGAAGATCGTGGAGGTCTTGGTGGCGGCCCGTGCTCGCGCCGAGCGCTCCCCGCTGTCCGAGCTCGCCCCCCGGGAGCGTGAGGTCCTGGCCCAGATCGCGCAGGGAAAGAGCAACTCCGCCATCGCCGAGTCTCTCGTCTTGACCAAGCGAGCGGTGGAGAAGCACATCAATTCGATCTTCATGAAGCTCGGGCTTGCGCACGCGGACGACGTGAGCAAGCGCGTCAAGGCAACCCTGCTCTTCCTGGCTGACACCGACCACGAGCCCGTGCACTGAGCGCTGGTCTGCGCTGCTAGGCGAGTGGGATCGTGCCCGACACCACGGTCCCCTCCCCCGGTCTCGAGCGCACGCTCAGCTCCCCGTCCAGCGCGGCCAGCCGGTCGCGCATGTTGGTGAGCCCGGTCCCGAACGTGCGCATCCCCGTTGAAGCCGGCGCCGTCGTCGCGCACCTCGAAGTTGAGTCCACGGCCCTGTCCCAACGAGATGGTCACGTTCGTCGCGCCCTCGGCGTGCTTCGACGCGTTCTGGAGCCCTTCGAGGCAGCAGAAGTAGATGGCGCTCTCGAGCTCCGGCGCGTAGCGGCCGACCCCGTCGGGAACCACCTCCGTGGTAATGGGAGCCCTCAGGGCGGCGGCCCGCAACGCCGCGGCCAGACCTTGATCGACCAACAGCGACGGGTAGACACCATGCGCCAGCGCCCTGATCTCCTCGAGCGCCTCGGTCACCTCATCGCCAAGCGCGTGCAGTCGCTCCACGCCGCGGTCGGGATCCTCCCTCACCAGCTCCTCCGCCAGGGCGAGCCTGATCCGGAGCGCTACGAGCCGCTGCTGGGCGCCGTCGTGGAGGTCGCGTTCGATCCCCTTGCGCTCGCGGTCGGCCATCGCCACGAAGCGTGCGCGGGAATCCCGCAGCTCCCTGAGCGACGACTCGAGCCTGGCGGACAGCCGCTGGTTCTCGAGGGCCATCCGCGCGTAGGAAACCGCGGCCGCGATGAAGTCACGATGGTCCTCCAATGCGGCGTCATGGACGAGCGCGGCGATCCTCCGCCCTTCGGAGCTCACCTCGGTGGCGCGCCGATCCGAGTGTGGCGATGGCAGCTCCACGGGGAGGCCGTCCGCATCGACCCAGCGGCCCCCATCGCTCTCGACCCAGTAGACGACCGTCAGGTCGGGGTCGCCAAGCGCCTCCGCGAGCGCAGTCCTGAGGCTTTGGGCGCTCATGTTTCCCCCCAAACCCAGGGCCAGCCCCTGCAGCTGGTCACCGACGAAGAAGCGCCATCTCACGAGCCCGACAGCGAAAGCCACCGCCATCGCGGGGAGCGCCAGCCCCACCATCCACACCAACCCCTCCACGACCTGCGAGTCGGGGCTGAGCCGCCGCCCGCTGATCGCAAGCACCAGGACGCCCCAGCGAGCCAGGGCGACCGCGAAGACCGGGTTGAGGCTGCGTCGCATGATCGGGGTGGCCCGGCGGACGCGCTGGCTCAGCCGTGCGAGGACCGCGGCGAACAGCAGGATCGAGAGCAGCTCGCGGAGCGGGACCACGATCGAGTCCACCCACCCCGGCTCGGAGTTGAGCAGAAGCAAGGCGTTGTCCGGGCAGCCGCCGTCGCAGCTCGTGTACGGGTTCGGCAGCGGATAGCCCTCCGCAAGAAAGGCGGTCGGGAGATAGAGCGTGACCACGAGCAGCGCTCCGGCCGCCACGATGGCGCGATCGACGCGCGTTTCGAGGCGCCCCGAGGGAAAGGCGAGGATGAGATAGACGAGCCCCAGCTCGACGCCCCAGCCGGCGACACGGCCGATGCTGTAGAGGACGTCGTTGCTCGACTCCGCCGGCGTGGCCAGGAATGCACCGAAGCCCGCCGCGATGAGGAGCGTGCCGAACCGCTCGCCGGGCCGCCGGTACCACGCATAGGCGCCGACCCCGATCGGCACGGCCACCATCGACGCGCGGCCCAGCGCCGCGAGCGCCGGGTTTTCCCCCGGCATGCCGGTCGCGGCGAAGACGGCGGCGGCCGACGCTCGCCAAGAGGCCGCCGGCGGCGATCAGGGCAAGCTGCACCCGCCGGCGATGGTCGAGCCTGGTGCTGCCCGGGTGGCTGGTGTCGGACGCCACGGAAACCTTTCGTGGCCCGATAGCGAATCCGCGGGAGGTGGGCCGATGCGATCCTACTGCGCCGGTGCGCACCCCGGTTAGAGTCGCGCCCGCCCCATGATCACCGTCGACACCGAGTCCTTCCTCACCGTCGTCGTCGTCGCCGCGCTCGCCGCGTCGGTGGCGACGCTCGTATCGCCCCACCTGGCGCTGCCGGTCGTGGTGGTGGAGATCGTGCTCGGGATCATCGTCGGTCCGGAGCTGCTCGGGTTCGCGGAACCCGACGCCTTCCTCGACTTCTTCTCGAACCTGGGTCTCGGAATGCTCTTCTTCTTCGCCGGCTACGAGATCGACTTCGAGCGGATACGGGGCAGCCCGCTGCACCTCGCCGCGCTCGGCTGGGTGCTCTCCCTGGCCATCGCCTACGCGCTCGGAGGTCTGCTGGAGCTCTCCGGTCTCGCACTCTCGCTCGTGTTCACGGGCTCGGCGATGGCCACCACGGCGATCGGCACGCTGATCCCGATCCTGAGCGACGCGGGAGAGCTGCGAACGCGCTTCGGCACCTATCTGCTTGCGGTCGGCGCGATCGGTGAGTTCGGCCCGATCCTGCTGATCACGCTGGTGTTCTCCACCAAGAGCGCCGCGACCAACGCCGTCATCCTGCTCGTCTTCGTGGCGGTGGCGGTGGTCGTGGCGGTGGTCGCTGTGCGCGGGATCGGCCACGGCTGGAGCGCGCTCGAGCGAACGTTCGAGACGAGTAGCCAGCTGGCCATCCGGCTCGCCGTCGTCATCGTCTTCGCGCTGGTGGCGCTGGCGAGCTCACTGGGGCTGGAGCTTCTCCTGGGAGGCTTCGTGGCCGGCGTGATCACCCGGATCGCGTTGAAGGGACGGGAGGTGCGGGTATTCGACTCCAAGCTCACCGCCTTGGGCTACGGCTTCTTGATCCCCTTCTTCTTCGTGATCAGCGGCGTCAAGTTCGACCTGAGCGCGCTCGTCGACGACCCCGTGCACCTGCTCGAGCTGCCGCTGTTCCTCGGCCTGTTCCTGGTGGTCCGCGGCGCGCCCGCCCTGCTGCTCTACAGAAGCGCGCTCGACCTGCGCGACCGAACGGCCCTCGCGGTGTTCTCCGCCACCGAGCTGCCGCTCGTCGTGGCCATCACCACAATCGCGGTCGAGGAGGGGCACATGCGCTCGTCCACCGCGGCTTCGCTGGTGGGCGCGGGCATCCTGTCGACGGCGATCCTTCCCATCCTCGGGCTCCGCATCCGCGGCGACCGCGCCCGGTCCCAGGAGGCTGTTGCATAAGCGGAGCCGGCTGGTGGCGAATCGCCCGACAAGGCTCAGGCCTCCCGCACGACGCAGCGAAAGCCGATGTGGCCGGTCGAGGTGTCGATCGCCTCAGACTGCCGCGCGGCCGGGCGGTAGCGCAGGCAGTAGTTGGGTGCGCACAGGTGGGAGCCGCCCTTGATCACACGGCTCGGGAAGCCGTCGCGAATGCTCTGCTCGGGCGAGTCGACGCGTGGGTTGCGGGGAACGCAGCAGGCATTCGCTGTCATCTGGAGCGCGAAGAAGTCCGCGGTCCATTCCCAGACGTTGCCGGTCATGTCGTAGAGCCCGTACCCGTTCGCCGGAAAGGAGCCGACCGGCGATGTGCCGGCGTAGCCGTCCGTCAGCAGGTTCTCCCACGGGAAGCGGCCCTGCCAGGTATTGGCCATCGCGCGGCCGCCGGGCATCTCCTCGTCGCCCCAGGCGAAGACCGCGCCTTCAAGCCCACCGCGCGCGGCGCGCTCCCACTCCGCCTCGGTAGGCAGGGACTTGCCCGCCCAGTCCGCGTAGGCCTCGGCGTCCTCGTAGGCCACGTGCGTGACCGGGTGGTCCTCGGCAAGGGCTTCGCGCCAGGCGACGCCCGGCTCGTAGGCCCACCAGTTGGCGGGCTCGCGGAGATCCACTGGCCCTTCGGTCGCATGGAACACGAGCGATCCTGGGACCAGCAGGGCGGGATCGACCCCCGGATAGAGCGATGGGTCCAGCGGCCGCTCGGCGACCGTGACGTAGCCGGTCTCGTCAACGAAATCCGCGAACTCGGCGGCGGTCACCGGTCGCTCGTCCATCCAGAAGCCGTCCACCTCCACGCTCCGCACGGGTCGCTCCTCGGGATAGAACCGTTCCGAGCCCATCTCGAACGCCCCGCCCGGAATGCGCACCATGTGTTCGGTCGCGGCGCCCATGGTCCGTTTCGACGACCGGCTCAGGGCACCGGTTGCACCGGCGGGGGCTTCCAAGCGCCGGTCAGGGCCCTGCGCTCCGGGAGGTAGATCCGCAGGCTCATCCGGAAGGGACCGGCGGGGGATGGCAGCCAGTTCACCGTCGCGTCGCGCGGGTCGTCGCGTTGGATGGCCACGACGATCGAGCCGTCCGGCCGCTTCACCAGCGGCGGGTGGCTGTCGCCGATCGCATAGCGGTTCGTCGGGTTGGCCACGAGGTAGCCCGCCAGGTCGTACATCGTCAGCGACCAGAAGGCCTTGCCCGGCGGTGCCTGGCCGGGCGGGAAGGTGATCCGGTAGCGCTTCGCGCCGCTGAACAGCTGGCCGGTCGAGTCAGCGAGGGCCGACGGGTAGATCGCCTCGATCGGGGTGTTCGCGCCCAGCCCGGCGATCGCGATGATTGCGCGCAGCTCGTAGTCGGTGCCGTAGTTGCCGATGTTGGGCGGCGGTACGTACCACCCGCCGTTGGCGATCGCGAGCGACAGCAGGCGCGCGCGCGTCCCGCCGGTGAGACGAGCGGCCTCCGCCTCGGCGCCCGCGCGCAGACCGTCGAGGACGGCCGGGGGCAGCCCCGCCGTGCTCGGCTTGCGGCCGGGCGCGATGGCCACCGTTGCCAGTCGCCTCAGCAGAGGCTTGTCGCGCGCCGGCGGCGGGTTGGCCTTCATCGCCGGGCCGAGCGCGTCGAGGAAGGCGAGCCCCTGCGGGGTCGTCGCCTTCACGGGCTCGCCGGCCTTGCGCTTGGGGTATCTGATCGGACCCTTGCCGAGCCGCTTCAACGGAGTGAGCGTGTAGCGGCGCATTAGCTTGTACGCGCGCTTCTGGTCGGCCTCGTCGCTTGCCAGGGTGCGCCCGATCACCCACAGGCGCCGGTAGCGCGAGCGCACCACGCGGACGCCGCGCACCTTCTTGCCCGGACGCTTGGTCCAGGTGATGGCGAAGCGGCCCGCCTTCGACCCCGTCGTCCGCGTTCCCACGTAACCGATCGTGTTCGTGTACGGATCGAGGAACTGGAACACGAAGTAGCGCTTGCGCATGTTGGGGTGGCTGAGCACGATCGGCCCCTTGCCGAGGTCGAGCTGGGTGATCGAGTAGAGCGTGTCGACGTTGGGCGCGACGACCGTCCGGTTCTCGGGCCCGGCGAACTTCCGCGCGTGGCTGAAGCGGTTCAGCGGGGCGTTTCCCTCCTTGTCCGGCGCCTTCACGCTCGTGTTCTCACGGCGTACGCGCAGGAACTCGAGCAGCGGCAGCCCATAGCGGTAGGCCTCGCGCCCGAGGGCCTCGGCCTGCTCACGCGTCACGCCTGCTCCCGTCTGGGCCTGTGCCGGGGCCGCGGCAGCGGCCAGCGCGGCTGCCGCGAGGGCGCATGCGACGACGGGTCGAGCCAGGCGGGTCATCCGAGCCTCAGCGGTCGGCGACCCTGACCGTCCCTCCGAGCACGCCGAGATAGAACACCCGGCGCGGACTGATCGCCAAGCCCGCGTAGTTGTTGTTGAAGCCGAAGCCCGTGCCGACGAGCTTGCGCCACACCGTCTTGCCGGTGCGGAAGCTCACCGCGGTGAGATACCAGCGCTCGGGCAGACCCGCCGGCTTCGTGTAGAAGTAGGCGAGCCCGTTCCTGAGCGACAGCTTGGGCACGACCGAGGGCGCGATCTCGTTGCTCTTCCACACCGTTCGGCACCCGCGCCCGTTGCGCTTCACGTCGACGCGCTCGATCCCGGGGGTCGTTGTCAGCGCCCCGGCGGTGGCCGGCGGTCCCGTGTAGCCGTAGTTGTTCTCGACGATGAGCGACGTGCCGGTGCCGATCAGCGAGTTCTCCGTCGCCCCGGCGCCCTTCTTGAACACGGGCTGCTCGCACACGCGCCGCTTGCCGCGCACGCGGCGCGCGCGCTTGTAGACGACGACGTTCATCGGGTCGGCGTTGTCGGTGATAGCCACGTACTTGCGCCCCATGAGCGTGGGAGTCGTGCCGGTGCCGGCGTCGACTTGGCCGGGCTTGACCACGCCGATGTTCTTGTAGCGCGCGCGCCAGGTCACGCGCGGGGCGCCGGAGCGGGTGGCGTCGAAGCGGTACTGGGCCTTGTCGCTGGCGACGTAGACGCCACCCTTCGGATCGACCGCGAAGGAGTTGCCGATCGCCTCGTTCAGCCTGCGCGTCTTGGTCCGGCCGGTGCGCGGGTTCACCACGCCGATCACGCCGTGATCCCTGGTCACGTACCAGAGAAGGCCGCGGTGGTCCGGCAGCACAGAGCCGATCCCATCGCCGGGGGGCACCGTGCCGCTCACGTCATAGTCGCGCGCGAGCTCCCAGCGTGGGCTGCTCGCGCCGCCGCGCAATGCGACCACGACGAGGTGGCGGGTGCTTGTCGGGATCACCGCCCGGTCGCGCTGGTCGAGGTAGAAGTAGCCCCCGCCGGTGAAGCTCTGGAAGGGGTTGGCGCCCGGCGGGACGATCCGGTTCGGCAGGTCGTAGCTGGCGAGGGTCGCGAGAGTGCCTGGGTCCAGCAGCCTCAGCCGCACCGTGAAGTCAGGGGCGATGCACACCGTGACCAGGCGTCCCCGGCGATCGAAGGTGATCGTGCCGCCACAGAGCCCGAACGCGGCGGCAGTGTAGGCGGCCGAGCGTACCTGCGGGTTGCGCCCGAGCGGCCCCGACCAGGTGTAGGTGTCGGTCATGTAGCCGTCGTTATGGATATTGCTGAGCCCGTTCGGCGCCATGAACGGATGGCGCGGCACGCGCGGCGCGTTAACCCGCCGGGGCTTGGCTGCCGCACCGGCGAAATCGGGCTGGGCAGCCGCCACGTCAGCAGGGTTCTGGCTGATCGGGGCCGGAGCCTGCCCTGCGGCGGGACTGGCGAGCGCCAAGGCGCCAAGAGCGGTAGCGAGTGCCACGGCACTGAGCCTGCGGGACGGGCGAGCATGCGGGGCGATCATGCGAACCCGAGCCTACCCAAACCGGGCAACCCATGAGGAGGTTGGGGCACTATCCCTGTTACGCGCCAACCCCAGCGCGTACTCCGGCCACCACTGCCCCGCCGGCGGCGCACCCCGGCGGCAGGTCCCGTCGCTGTCGCCCGGCCGCTTCACCCACAGGTATGCGTCCACCCGGCGCTGGCCGGTCCTCGTCGTCGGGTCCCTGCCGAGCGCGCGGCCGGGCGGGTTGCACCAGTTGGGACCCTTCGGCCTCGAGGCACGCAATGGCCCGTTGCCGTTGCGGCCGGTGTCGATCACGAAGTGCGCCCCGCCCAGGCGGCGCGAGAGCTCCGCTGCCCGTAGCGGATCGTGCGACCCGTCTCGTAGAAGTTGCTGACGTTGAGAGCGAACCCGTCCGCATCGCCCACGCCCGCCTTGCGCAGCGGGCCCGACCAGCCGACTCGCGGGTCGGATCCAGCCCGCGTTGCCGGCGTCGATGTAGACCCTGGTGTTCGGCCGCGCCTTACAGGGTCGCGTACCGCGAAGCGCAGTAGCCGATAGCGATCCGCCTGGATCGCCGCGGGACGCATCCCGTGACGCTCTGAGGGATCGCGTCCGGCTCGACGATCACCACCGCCCGCCGCCTCGCCGATGCCGCGCGCGACGGCCCGCACCCAGCGCCGGTAGGCGGCCGGGCGACGCGGCGCCCGCCGGCCGAGTAGCTGCCGCAGTCGCGGCCGGGAATCGAGTAGAGGACGAGCAGCGCGGTCTTCTTCCTGGCCGCAGCGCGCGACGGTGAGCGCGCGCACGCGCGCCGCCGTGGCGTCGTGTCGTCGGTGAACCAGGTGGCGACGGCGGCGCGCCGCCAGCTCCTGCCATCGCGGCCGCATCGCGACTACGGCCCTCGGCCCTCCATCGCACCGCCTGCGCGCGCGGCCGGGCTTCGCGGATCCACGTACAGGGACTGACCGGCCAGCGGGTTGTCCGAGCGCGCGGCCGACGACTCCCCGGTGCGGCCGGGCCCGCCGAGTCCTCGTCCGAGGAGCAGCGCCGAGGCCGCCACGGCCACCAGGGCCGCCAGGGCAGGGAGAAGCCGCCATCTGTCGGAGGGCCGTACCGTCAAGACGCATCCGAGGATAGGGCGAGGTCTTCGCGATGCGCCGGCCGGGTTTGCGCAATCGCCGAACCTGATGTAGACAAGATGCAGATCAGACTTCGGACTCGCAAGAGCCTCGACGTCAAGGACGACGGTAGGCGAGGCTCTGGAACCGAGCCGCCACAGCCGTGTCGACCGTGGAAGCGGCCGCTCAGCCGCGCGCCATGACGCACGCCCTGCTGATTCGCGCCCCAGCGGACCCCTTCCCGGCAACGAAAACGCCCCAATATGCACCAGGACACGACATCCGCACTCCAATACGCGCGTGCGCGAGCGGCTCGGCAGGAATTCGACTACGACCGCCGTAGCCGGGTAGCGGGCCCGCTCACCGAGCCGACGCCGGCGAGGACTACCGGGTGCGCTTCCGCCGCCTCGATCGCTCCCGGCCGATCGTCGCGTCGATCCTGGTGCTAGCCGCGCTGCTGTTCGTCGGCGGCTTCCTCGTCTGGCTGATGCTGCCCGAGCCATTGGCCCCGGGCGGCCAGGATCTGCCGGTTCAGATCGCCTCGATCGTGATGACGGTGACCACCGGCATCATCGGCTTCTTCGCCTTCCTGAACGTGGCCACCCTCTGCCGGGCGACCCTCCTGGCCCGCGACCCGATCCCGGTGCGGGCCAAGCCCGGGCGCGCGAGTCGCGTTCCTGACGACGATCGTGCCCGAGCAAGGAGCCGCTCGAGCTGGTGCGCCCGACGCTCGAGGCGGCGCTCGAGATCCGCCACTCCGGGCCGCTCGACGTCTGGCTCCTCGACGAGGGCGACGACGAGGACGTCAAGGCCCTCTGCGCCCGAGCTCGGCGTCCACCACTTCACCCGCAAGGGGGTGGAGCGCTGGAACCGGCCCTCCGGTCCGAACAAGGCGAGGACCAAGCACGGCAACTACAACGCCTGGCTCGACGCGCACGGCGACCAATACGAGTTCTTCATGTCGCGTGGATCCCGACCACGTGCCGCTTCCCAACTTCGCCCAGCGCTTCCTGGGCTACTTCCGCGACCCGGACGTGGCGTTCGTGGTGGGACCCCAGGTCTACGGCAACTTCCGCGGCTTCGTGG
Source organism: uncultured Thermoleophilaceae bacterium (assembly GCA_963802855.1). GTDB lineage: Bacteria > Actinomycetota > Thermoleophilia > Solirubrobacterales > Thermoleophilaceae > JAAYBF01. The sequence continues at coordinate 106,788 of CAWDJP010000006.1, read as the reverse complement.
CGCGCTCCGCCGAGTCGCAGCAGTTCCTGTTCCACTCCCTGCTCCAGCGGGCCGGCAACCGCTCCCGGACGCCGATGCTCGTGGGCACCAACAACGCATTGCGCGTCAGCGCGCTCAAGGCGATCGGCGGGTACCAGGACTCGATCACCGAGGACATGGCCACGAGCCTGGTCATGCACAGCAGGCGCAACGCGGCCACGGGCCGCCGGTGGTCCTCCGTCTACACGCCGGACGTGGTTGCCGTCGGCGAGGGCCCGTCGTCGTTCACCGACTACTTCAGCCAGCAGGACCGCTGGTCGCGCGGAACCGACGAGGTCCTGGCGCGCCGCTTCTGGCGGCTCGCGCACCGGCTCACCCCACGATCGCTCATGCATTACATGCTGCTCACCTGCTACTACCCGACCGCCGGGATCGCCTGGGCGCTGGGAGCCCTCAACGGGATCCTCTACTTCACCCTCGGTGCCGGCGGCGTCGTCGTCCCCGCGCCAGATCTGGCTCATGCTCTACGTCGACGCCGCGGTGCTACAGGTGGGGCTCTACTTCTTCAACCGGCGCCACAACGTGAGCCCGCACGAGGACGAGGGCTCCACCGGCCTGGCGGGCATGCTGATCTCGGCGCTGTCGGCGCCGATCTACGTCTCCTCGCTGGTGGCGGTGGCGCTGCGCCGCAAGGGCGGCTTCGTGACCACGCCCAAGGGCGACTCGGCCAGCGCCGATTCGATCGCCACGTTCCGCAGGCACCTGCAGTGGAGCGTGATCTTCGGCCTCCCGCTGGCGGCCTCGTTCGCGTTCGGCAACGACCACCCTGCCATGCGCATCTGGTCCGCTCGCCTCGCTCGTGATCTGCCTGCTGCCGGTCGCGATCTGGCGCTTCGGCCTGGCGCACCGGACCCAGACGCGCAGTCAGCGCGTCCCGCGACGCGAGCGCGCGGCCGACCGCCGCGGGTGGCTGAGGAGGCCGCTGCGTGAGCCCGGGCGCGCGCAGGCGCCTGACCAGGGCGCTCGTGCTCGCGCTGATCGCGGCCGGACTCGTGGCGATCAACGGCCCAACCGTCGCCTCGACGGCCGAGGACGCGCTGCACGACTACAAGATCAACAGCTCCAGCTACAAGGAGCGCAACGGCCACTGGTCGATCCTCGGCGTGCCGGACGGCTTCCGGGTCAACGCCATCCACGCAGCGATGCTGCGCACCGGCAAGGTGCTGATCATCGCCGGGTCGGGCAACGACCGGAAGGACTTCGACGCCAAGACCTTCAAGACGCTGATCTGGGACCCCAAGACGGACAAGTTCAAGCTCGTCCACACCCCCAGCGACGTGTTCTGCGCCGGCCACATCTTCCTCCCCGACGGCAAGCTGCTGATCGCCGGCGGCACCAAGCGCTACGAGAAGCTCGACGCGGACATCACCCACGCGGCCGGCGTGATGACCGTCAAGAACGAGGATCCCGACGGCCGCCCGCGTCTCGACGCTGGCCAAGGGAACCCGCTTCGTGTCCGGCGAACGGCAAGGCCTACCGCGCCACGCAGGGCGGTCACGGTCAAGCCCGCCGCCAAGCGAGGTCGTCCCGGGCGGGGCCACCACCACGGCCAGCTCCACCCAGGTCTGGGTCGAGGCCGCCGAGAAGGGCCGCAGCTCGGACGTCAAGGAGGGTTCCAACTTCACCGTCGAGGGCCTCACGCGGCGCCCGAAGCGCAACGTCTACGGCGTCGTCGGCGTCGATCACCCGCGCCAAACAGGAGTACTGGGGCGACGACAAGTCCTACCTCTTCGATCCGGCGACCGAGCGCTACGAGGCGGTCAGCAACCTCAAGCTCGCGCGCTGGTACCCCACGCTCATCGGGCTCAAGAGCGGGCGCGTGCTCGCCGTCTCGGGGCTCGACGAGTTCGGGCGCATCATCCGGGGCCACAACGAGCTCTATGACCCCAAGACGAAGCGGTGGGAGGCGGCGCCCGCAGCTCAAGCGCACCTTCCCCACCTACCCGTCGCTGTTCCTCATGCCGAGCGGGAACCTCTTCTACACCGGCAGCAACGCCGGCTATGGCTCGGACACCGTGGGCCGCGACCCCGGCATCTGGAACCTCGAGGACAACAGCTTCCGCAAGGTCCCGGGACTGCGCGATCCCACCCAGACGGAGACCAGCGGCAGCGTCCTGCTGCCGCCGGCCCAGGACCAGCGCTACATGATCGCCGGCGGCGGCGGCGTCGGCGAGTCCAAGAAGTCGACCGCGCGCACCGACGTGATCGACCTCAAGCAGGCCAACCCGCGCTTCACCCCCGGCCCCGACCTCGACGAGCCGACCCGCTACCCGAACATGGTGATCACGCCCGACGACCGCGTCGTGATCACCGGCGGGTCGCGCGGCTACCGCGGCGAGGGCGACAGCGACACACTGATCTGCAACCTCTACGACCCGCAAGGGACACGCCTCACCCGCGTTGCCGACCCCACCGTCGGGCCGCAACTACCACTCGCAGGCGCTGCTGCTGCCCGACGGGCGAGTGATCACGCTCGGCAGCGACCCGCTCTACCGGGACGCCGACAACACCAAGCCCGGCGTCTTTGACAAGCGGATCGAGATCTTCTCTCCCCCCTACCTGCACCAGGGCGGGCGGCCCGAGCTCACCGGCGGGCCGGAGCGCTTCGGGTACGGCGACACGGCTCGCTTCCGCAGCCCGGACGCCGCTCGATCACGAGCGCACGCCTGATGCGGCCCGAGCTCGGTCACGCACGTGACCGACGTGGAGCAGCGCTCGGTCGCGCTCGACGTGACGCGGAGGGAAGCGGCGGGATCGATGTGAAGATCCCCATCCAACTCCGGCCTGCTGCCGCCGGGCTGGTACATGCTGTTCGTCTCCGACGGCGAGGGCCGCCCGTCGGAGGCGCGCTGGGTGCAGGTGTCCTAGCGCGAGCCTGCCTGCGCCGGCACCCTCAGAACGGCCGCGTCCCGCAGCGGAAGAAGTACGGCAGCGATCCCAGCGGCGCGCTCACGGTCGCCGCGCGCCCGCCGCGGTAGCGGCGGCCACGGCCCGCACGCCGCCAGCACCCGCGCGGGAAGTACACGCTCCGCGACCTTGCGCCCTCTACCACGACGGGGGCCACCAGCACGTCCGGACCGAGCAGCCACTCCTGGTCCTGCCGCGCGGCCCGGCGGTCGCGCGGGTGGTGAAGCCACAGCGGGCGCGCAATCGGGATCCCGGTGCGCACGGCCCGACGCCACAACTTCAGGATCAGCGGCCGCGCCCGGATGTGGAGCCGCGAGTACGCGTTGTAGAGGCGCACGGTCTCGGCGTCGAAGCTCCACGGAGGGTGGATGCGCGTGATCGCGCCGTGCACTCGGTAGAGGGGCGAGAGCGCGGCCCACTCCGCCCATCGGAGGAACAGCTCCTTGGTCGTGGTCTTCTGGGGTGGGATGTCCCAGTAGCCGCCGATGTCGACCTGCAGGCCGAAGGCGCCACCCACGCCGCGGTTCAGCATGTCCGTCGCGAGCGAGGCGATGCCCGAGCCGCGACTCCAGTCGGTGGTCTCGTCGCCTGGGAAGTTCGCGCTCGCGTAGGCGTTCGAGCCCGGGGTCCCCGAGTAGCCCGAGCGCGTGTAGAAGAAGATCCTGCGCTTCGGGTGGTCGCGCTCGTACGCGTTCACCACGCGCCGGGTGGCGCGATCGAACAGGACCGGCAGCCGATTGTGCATCGTGGCCCCGGTCTTGCCGTTGTGGAAGTGCATGTCCGTCTGCACCTGCTCGCCGAAGTCCTGCATGAAGCCGTCGGCACCCAGGTCGAGCGCCGCCCGGATCCGCCGGCCCCACCAGCGCACCGCGGCGGGGTCGGTGAAGTCGATCACCGCGCCGGAGGTCGCGAAGTTCGAGGTGAAGACGTAGGGCGAGCCGTCGGAGCGGGTGGCGACGTACCCGTTGGCGAGCGCCTCCCGGTAGGCGCCGGGGTCGTCCGTGCCGATCTCGTCGAGCCCCACGAAAGCGCGGAAGTACACCAGCGGGTGGATCCCGCGCGCGCGCAGCGTCGCGATGATCTCCCGCAGGACGGGGCGCGGCAGGAACTGCCAGCCCTCGATGCGGTACGCATCGAGCGGCAGCCGGTAGCGGCTGATGTCGCGCAGGTCCTGACGTACGTCCGCCTCGTAGTCAGCCGGACCGGGGGTCGGAAACAGGACCTCGCGATCGAAGGCGGGACCCACGGCCCACCCGGGGGGCACACGATGGCGACCCGCGATAGCCGTGACCGCCCCGACCGCCCGCGGCCCGCCGCCCGGAGCCACCACGTAGTCGATCGCCGGGGCCGCCACCTCCGTCTGCCACGCGCCCGGGCGATCGGAGCCCATGCGCCAGTGCGATAGCTCGTCGCGCGTGAGCAGGAAGCCGTAGCCCGCCGAGGAGATGAACGACGACTGCGGGCTGTAAGCGGCATGAGGCCCGTTCGGCCACAGGTAGGGCCGCCCCACGCTCACAGGAGTGACCGGCGTGAGGCCTTCCGGTGTCCCAGTGCTCACGTTCTGCTGCGAGACCCACGTGTAGAAGGCGCCGCCGCGCTGGTCGAGGGAGTTGTGGCGGCCGCCGAAGCCGCGGAACGCCTCGCGACTCGGCGAGCGAAACGAGTCCGACATCGCCACGACGCCGACGGTCGGGGTCACCCGCGCCGACACGCGAATCGCACCTCGGCGCGGCCCGGGGCGGACCGTCACGACCAGCCGCCGGCCGGCCGGATCCGTCGTGGAGACGGTGAGGCGAACTCCCCCGCCATACCTCACCGCCGCGATGACCGCGCGCGCGGAGTACTTCATCCCGCCCTGACGCACCTCTGCGAGGTTCCCGGTCCACGTGCCGCCGAGCTGCTGCTCGATGTCGTGCTTGCCCACAAGGAACGCGAACGGCGCGTAGAGGGTCGCGGGGGCCTGCGTGTGGCGGTTGAACAGCACCTGCGAGGTGTCGGGGACGGTGAGCGAGCGCGCACCGGCGGCGGAGACGTGACGAAGGACGGTGCGGCGCCGTCCATCTTGGATCGCGAGCCGGAACGGCGAGCGCGCGATCACCGCACGCGCGCCGGGCGCTTCGACGACGATCGCGTTCGAGCCGATTCGGGTGGACCCTCTGGCGGACGGCGCCACCGCCATGATCACGCAGAGTCCAACCGCGCACGGCGCCGCGGCGCGTAGGGCCTTCACGCGGCCAGTCTTACAAACGGCGAGCGAGGCCGCGGCGGGTTCCAAACGCGCCGCGGTCAAGCGGAAGCTACGCGGCGGAGATCGCCTCCACCAGGTCGCCGACCTTTTCCTCGTCGACATTGCGAGCCAGGTCGGCCTGGCTGACGATGCCGACCAGGTCGTGGCCGTCGATCACCGGAAGTCGGCGCACCTTGTGCTCGGACATCGTGCGCAGCGCCTCGTCGGTCGAGTCGTCCGCGCCGATCGTCACGGGCTTGCCCTGCCCGAGCTCGCCGGCGGTGATCACGCTCGGGTCCTTGCCCTGGGCGATCACCTTCACCACGATGTCGCGGTCGGTCAACATGCCCTTCAGCCTGTTGTCTCGACCGCAGATCGGCATCGCGCCCACGTCGAGCTCTGCCAGCTTCCTAGCGGCGTCGGCGACGCTCTCCTGCTCACCGACGCACTCGCAGTCAGGAGTCATGACGTCTCGCGCGGTCTTGGCCATCGTCTCCTCCTATCGCCGTTGGACAATGCATTCGCTACCCGTCCGAGGGCGGGGCAAACAGGCGGTCCCAGGCCGTCAGTCGGCCGCGGCCGGCTCGCCTGAGAGCTGGTGTCGCAGGCGATCCCTCAGCTCGGCGTAGCGCACGTTCTCGTAGACGATCAACAGCGCGAGAGCCGTGGCGATCATCGCGAGGGTGGCGAGCGCGGGCAGCTCCAGGGCCACCGGGACCAGCGCGACCAGCACAACGGCGCAGACCAACCGCGCCACGTTGAGGCGGTGCACGTTGCGCCATCGAAAAGCCACGTGAGCCACCAGGTAGAGCGCGGTGCCGCCGAGCGCGGCCGCGGCGGGAACCGCCTTGAGTGGGTCCTCCACGTGCTCGAGCGTCTTCTTCAGTCCGAGCGCCAGCAGGACGATGCCCGCGATCATCGGGAAGTGCAGGTAGGAGAACGAGTCGCGCGCGATCTCGTTCTGCTCCCTGCCCTCGGTGGCGTTCGAGAGTCGCCGCTCGGCCACGAGGGCGACGATGTCGAAGTACAGCCACCACATCGCCGCCGCCACCGCGATTCCGAGCACGGCGGCGGCCACCACCCCGGCGTCGACGCCCGCCTCCGCGCCGACCCCGATCGCCACGATCGACTCGCCCAGCGCGATGATCACGATCAACCCGTGTCGCTCGGCGAAGTGCGCCGGCACCAGCTTCCAGCCCTCGGAGCCGAACACGTAGGGCTCTCCCATGTCGAGGGCGAGCGCCAGGGCCCAGAGCGCCCCTTGCAGCTCGTGATCGGCGAACGAGGCGGCAACCAGGATGCCCGTGCCGAGGGCCGTCCCGATCGCCAGGCCGGTCACCGAGCGCCGAAGCGCCGGGTTGTCGCGGCTCGCGACGATGAACAAGACGATCTGTCCGGCGCGGACGACGGCGTAGGCGCACGCGAACAACAGGCCGAGGTCCTCGAAGGCCTCGGGCACGCACAACGCCACGATCAGCAGCCCCGCCATCGCGGCGAAGATGGCGAACCGCACGAGCCCCTCCTCGGGGTCCACGACGCTCGTCAACCACGCGTAGCCGACCCACGCCCACCACAGGACGCCGAGGATGAGCAGCCCCTTGACTAGCCCCTCCCAGGTCGGCTCGTCGGCCATCAACGCCGTGCACTGCGTGAGCGCGAGCACGAAGACCAGGTCGAAGAACAGCTCGAGCGGGGTTACCCGCTCCTCCGTGCGCAGCGTCGCGGAGAGGCGCGGCGCGGACGGGCGAGCGGCAGCCGAGGTCACTGGCCGCATCTTCGCAAGCCCGCGCGCGTTCGCTCAGCGCACGTGCTTGCTGCGGTGCTGCTTGTGCCGACTGTGCTTGCGCGCGTGACGCTTATGTCCGTGGTGCCCGCGTCGTCCGTGCTTGCGCCCATGCCCCTTGACGCTCCGCAGGTAGGGCACCAACGCATCCACGAAGTCGTTCTTCGGGTACGCCAGGTTCGGATCGTTGTGCGTGTAGGTCGTCGCCCGGTCGACCAGCGTCAGCTTGCTCTCCGGGATCCCGTTCTGGGTCGCGAGCAGCCGGGCGCCGTCCAGAACGCGCTGACCACCCAACGACGCCCCGAAGGCGTAGATCGGGATCTTGCCGAGGTCATGCCCATGCGTGGCACGGACGTCGAGCACCGCCTGGGCGGGGTTGGCGTTGCCCGCTGCGACGGCGCCCGAGTCGATCGACAGGCGGCGAGGGTGATACCAGGCGGTGCCGTCCAGCCCCTGTAGGCGCCAGCCGGCGAACGCACGCGCGGTGCGCTGGATCGGGGTGATCTCGCCGGCTCGGTCCCAGCCGCGCGGGTCGCCGCTGGCGGCGAGACGGCCGGCGTTGACCTGGGCGGCCCGCAGGCCCGCGGGCGAGGTCTCGGCGTCAAGCGCATAGCCGTAGCCCCCCTCGTTGGTGGGGACGACCGGAGGCCTGAGGTTCGCGGGCAGGAGCGGCCATCCCTCCAGGATCGCGCGCTCGTTGGGCTCGACGATCGCTGCCGAGGAGCCGACGATGTTGAACAGCCCGGTGAAGGGAGCGGGGATGCCGCCGAACACCAGCCACGGGCTGCCGGCCTGCAGGCTCTGGAGCGACTCCATGGCCGCCTGCGGGGTGGGCGGCGTGTTGCCGCTGCCGCCGTCGATGTAGACGAGCCCCGACAGGTCCTTGACGCCGGCCTTGCCGTCGAAGTCCCAGGTCGCATACGCCGTGGTGATCGACCCGCCGAGCGAGTGCCCGCCGAGAACGACGCGACCGCCGCGCCCACGCGCCTTCTTCACGACGCGACGGATGTCCTCGACCGCGACCCGCATCCCCCACGAGCGGGCGAACGGGACGGCGGAGTCGGGCACCGCCGTGTGCTTGGGCGTGATGGTCGGAGTGGTGACCGAGTTGAGGTAGTAGTCGAAGAGCTGCTTGATCGTGGCGGTGCCGCGCTTGACGTCGTTGAGCACCGAATGGTCCTCGAGCAGGTTCTCGCGCCGCTCAACCGCCCACACCTGCCAGTCGGGCGCGCGCCTGGTGACGAACTTGGCGAGCGGCTGGAAGTACGCGGCGCTGGCGGAGGTGCCCGGGATCAGCACGAGGACGTTGCGGGCCTTGCGCGAGCCGACCTTGAGGACCCCGACCTTGTTGTACTGAGCGGGCGTGCCGGGCGCGGCGTAGCTCTCCAGTCGGTCGAAGCTGACCGACGGCCGCTGGTGCTTGCGCGAGGACGACTTCCGCCGCCGGTGCCGCCATCGCAACGGCGATGGCCGCTACCGCGACCGTGAGTGCGAGCCGACGACCCCGATCAGACCTACGCCACATGCCGCTCTCCCCTCGTCGCGCTTCTCGGACGGCGGGCATGATAACCGCGGTCGACTAGTCTCCGCGCCGGATGAGGGTCACGCGAGTCGTCTTCCTGGCAGTCCTGACCCTCGCCTTGGTCGCCCCGCCATCCGCAATGGGCGCCGAGCGCTTTCCGCGCGGCTTCCTCTGGGGCACGGCCACCGCGGGCTTCCAGGTCGAGGCGGGCGGCACGCCCTCCAACTCGGACCGCCGCAGCGACTGGTGGGCCTTCACGCACGACCCCGACCTGATCCGCCGGGGATTGGTCAGCGGGGACCTCGTGGAGCGGGGACCGGGCCACTGGCGGGTCTGGCGACGTGACCTCGACCTGGCCCGCAAGCGGCTCAAGAACAACGCGATCCGGATCGGCATCGAATGGAGCCGGATCTTCCCCCGCTCCACCGCGAAGGTGAAGGTCGGGCGCGGTCGGATCACGAGTGCGCAGCTCAGGCGGCTCGACAAGCTCGCCAGCAAGAGCGCGGTGCGTCACTACCGCCGCGTGCTGCGCGGCGCAGAGGCCCGTGGCCTGCGGACGATGCTGACGCTCCACCACTTCACTCTCCCGATCTGGCTCCACGACCCCGCGGCCACCCGGGCCGCGTTTGCGGGGCGCGGACCGGACGACCCGCTGCCCGCCAACCTCGACCGCGCCGGATGGATCGACCGATCCACCGTCACGGAGTTCCGGAAGTACGCGGCATACGCCGCCTGGAAGTTCGGCGACCTCGTCCACACCTGGGCGACCATGAATGAACCGCTCGTGCAGGTGTCGCAGGGGTTGGTGAGCATCCCCGGTGTGACGGGGGTGAAGGCACCGGGACTGCTGTCCTACACCGCCGCGATCACCGCAGTCGAGAACCTGGGGCTGGGCAACGCCGCCGCGTACGACGCAATCCACGCGGTCAAGCGCCGCAGCCGCGTGGGCTTCGTCCACAACATGGCCGACTGGCGGCCCACCAACCCGACCAGCGCGGCCGACAGGCGCGGCGCGCAGCACGCCGACTACATCCTCAACCGCGTGTTCCTCAACGCCGTCGTACGCGGCGTGTACGACACCGACGCGGATGGCAACGTGGATCCCGGCGAACGGCGGCCGCGACTTGCGCGCAGGGCCGACTTCATCGGCGTCAACTACTACTCGCCCGCCTACGCGACTGGCCTGCCCACGCCCGTCAGCACCCGGGTGCCGCTGTTCGACTTCGCCCCGACGATCGCCTACCGCGGAACCGGCAACCCCAACGGCCCGCCCTGCCCCCGCCGCTGCACCGACTTCGGCTGGGAGATCGACCCGAGCGGCCTGCGCAACGTGCTGAACCTGGCGGCCTCGTACAAGCGCCCGATCTACGTGACCGAGAACGGGATCGATGACGCGGACGACAGCGAGCGTCCCGAGTACCTCACCGGTCACCTTCGCGCCGTGCGCGCGGCCATCGCCGACGGGGCCAGGGTGCGCGGCTACTTCCACTGGTCGCTGGTCGACAACTTCGAGTGGTCGGAGGGGTATGAAGCCCGCTTCGGGCTGTACGCGTTCGACCCGCGGACGCTCTCCCGCCGCGCCCGTCCCAGCGCACGCCTCTACGCGCGGATCGCGGCGAAGAACGCCCTCCCCTAGCTCTCGGCCTCCGGCTTGCGGGCGGACACGAACTGACCGAGGCCGGCCACCCGCTGTCCCACCTCGACGAGGCCGTGACGACGCAGCTCACTCGTCAGCTCGTCCCTCCCGAACATCCTCACGCCGGTCACGCCGCGGACGACGACGTTCGCCGCCGCCACGGGCACCGGTCCACGCGTGACGCTGGCGAGCAGGGCGACCCGCCCGCCCGGCCGCAGCACGCGCGCGATCTCGGCGATCGCCCGCATCGGGTTCTCGATCAGGTAGAGCGCGGCGAAGCAGCACACGGCGTCGAAGCTCTCGGCGCGAAACGGCAGCGAGGAGGCGTCCCCGCGCACGTAGACGACGTTGTCGGCACGCGTCTCCTCCACCGCCCGCTCCAGCATCGTCCTCGAGGCGTCCAGTCCGACGGCCAGCCCGTCCCGGACCTCAGCCGCGAAGGACCTGGTGAAGTTGCCCGGCCCGCAGCCCACGTCCAGCACCACGTCCCCGGGGCAGAGGGCGAGCATCTCGAGCGCGAGCCGGCGCTCGTCGTCCATTCCCGGCCCCACAGCGCCCATCAGGAGCCGCCCTCCCAACGGACGCCAGAGGCGCTCGTAGATCACCGGAAGGATCCTGGTCGCCATCAGCCGCTGGCCGGGCAGTCGCCCGGTGGGATCCTCATCGCCCAGGAGGTCCAGGTATCCGCGTTCGAGCTCGGCCGGGGTGACTTCCGGCTCGAGCAGGTCCAACACGCGGTCTAGCGCTGGGCTCCCCTGAGCGCGAGTCTGCATCCCGCAAACCTAGCTCCCTCCGGCGCCGCTCACAGGAGGAACGGCTAGGGTGCCCCCACGGTGAGGCTGAGGCGTTGGATCGGTGCGATGGCCGCTCTCTCCGCGTTGGTGCCGGCGACGGCCCACGCGGAGGAGCTGGTCGTCACATCCTTCGACGGCACACCGATCGTTGCGCACTGGTTCCCCAACCCGTCGCTGGCGCCCGGTCAGCGGGCACCCGTCGTTCTCAACGGTCCGGGGTGGAGCTCGCCGGGCGAGAAGAACCCTGCCCGGGGGGCCATCAAGCGACTGCACGACCAGGGCTACAACGTGCTCACGTGGGATCCGCGCGGCTTCGGCAAGTCGGGCGGCCTGGTGAGCATCGACGCGCCTCAGGTGGAGGGGCGCGACGCGAAGGCGCTGATCGACCGCATGGCCCAGCAGCCGCAGGTCCGACTAGACAAGCCCGGCGACCCGCGCGTCGGCATGACCGGCGGCAGCTACGGCGGTGGCATACAGCTCTCCACCGCCGGAATCGATAGGCGCATCGACGCGATCGTGCCGGTGGTGGCGTGGCACTCGCTCGAGACCAGCCTCTACAAGGAGCGCACCTTCAAGCAGGGCTGGAACACGCTGCTCTACTCGATCGGGTTCTCGGCGGCCACGACCGGCGGGCTCGCGGGCGGACCGGCCGGTATCCAGACCGGCGGACTGGACCCCCACATCATCTCGGCCTACAACAGCGCCAACTCCACCGGCGTCCTGAGCGCCGAGGACGAGCAGTGGTTCCGCGACCGCGGCCCCGGCGACGCGACCATTCGCCGCATCAAGGCGCCGACGATGGTGGTGGGCGGCACAGTGGACACGCTGTTCCCGCCCGACGAGGACGTGAAGGTCTATCGGCTGCTGAAGTCGCGCGGGACGCCCGTGAAGATGTTCTGGTTCTGCGGCGGCCACGGCCAGTGCGCCGAGGGCAACGGCGGGAAGAAGGGCGCCGGGCTCGACGTCGGGTCGATCATCGGCAGCGGAGGGGGCGACCCACGGCTCGAGGCAGCCAGCGCAGCCTGGCTCGCGCGCTACCTCAAGGGCGACAAGGGGGTCCGCACCGGCCCGGAGTTCGAGTTCCGCTCCGACGACGGGACATACCGCACGGCGCCGCAGTATCCGGTGGCGCCTGGCAAGCCGGTGCGCTGGAAGGGAGCGGGCAGCCTGTCCATCACACCGGGCGCAACCTCGGGCGGCGCCACGCTCGCCGCGCCGGTCGCCGCGGGCTCGCTGAACGTGCCGGTGCGCGTGAAGCGACGCAGCCACCTGCTCGGTGCGCCCAAGGTCACGATCACCTATAAGGGCACCGGCACCCCCGCCGATGCGCGCGTCTACGCCCAGCTCGTGAACCTCGACCGCGGTGTGGTCGTGGGCAACCAGGCGACCCCTATCCGGGTGCAGCTCGACGGACGCCGCCACAAGCTCACGCGCCGGCTCGTGCCGATCACGTCCGTCGCACCGGCCGGCGGCCGCTACGCCCTGCAGCTCGTTGCGGGCACAGCGGTCTGGGTGACCCAGCGCGCCCGCGGCACCCTCGACGCGTCCCGCGTCGAGGTCGAGCTGCCCGTCGCCGACCCCAAGGGGTTCGGCCGCCGGGGCATTCGCTGCACAACCGACCGCTCGATCACCGTCAAGCCCCCTAAGCGGCTGCGCCGCACGGTCGCGACCGGGCGGATCCTGCTCGGCGGGCGACAGGTGGGTCGCCTCCGCGTCGGGGGCAAGGGCGGGCGAGTTCGCTTCAAGCGACGCGCCGAAGGACGGCAGCGGCTGCGCGTCGTGCTGCGCCTGGCAGACGGGAGCACCGTCGTCGAGCGCCAGACGGTGGTGCTGTGCGCGTCCGACGCCTGAGCCAGGCTGACCTGGCAGGCACGTCGGCGCCGCGGTAGGCTCGAACGGACTCGTCCCCGGCCGAGGCTTTCGTGTCCATCAACGAGATCGCGCTCGATGAGGTCCAGATCGCAGAGCATGAGCTCTGGCTCGACGGACCGCCCAACGACCTGTTCAAGCGGCTTCGCGCGGAGTGTCCCGTCCACTGGACGTCAGAGATCGCCGAGTACCCCGAGGAGGCCGGCTTCTGGTCGGTCACGCTGGCGGACGACGTGCACGAGGTCAGCCGCGATTGGCAGACCTACTCGTCCGAGCTCGGCGGGATCACCGCCCTGACGAACGCCATCATCCCGCTGGAGCTGACCCGGGCCATGTTCATCGGGATGGACCCGCCCAAGCACGACCGGCTCAAGTCGCTGTTCCAGCGCGGCTTCACCCCCAAGCGGATCGCGGAGCACGAGGACAGGATTCGGGCGATCACCGTCGGCGTCCTGGAGCGGGTTGCCGATCGTGAGACGTGCGACCTCGTTACAGACGTCGCGCAGCCGGTCGTCTCGCGCGTGATCGGGAGCTTCATGGGAATACCGCCCGAGGACGACGAGGTCTGGGCGCGGCTGATGAACACGACCCTCGGGGCCGGCGACCCGGACCTCAATCCGGAGGGCGCGGGCGCGGTGATGGAGCGCGACGTGCCGGAGATATTCGAGCGCTGCCGCAAGCTCATCGCGGAGCGCCGCGAGACCCCGACCGACGACCTGACCAGCGTGCTGGTGCACGCCGAGCTCGACGGCCGCGGGCTCGAGGAGCACGAGATCGTGATGGGCTTCTTCCTCCTTCTGGCCGCCGGCAACGACAGCACCAAGGCCACCTACTGCAGCGGCATGCGCGCCCTAATGGACCACCCCGAGCAGCGCCAGATGTTGCTCGACGACCCTTCGCTGATCCCGAGCGCGGTCGAGGAGTCGCTGCGGATGTTCCCCGCCTTCGCGCATTTCCGCCGTACGGCCACGCGAGAATGCGTGCTGAACGGCCAGCAGATCCGCGAGGGCGACAAGGTCGTCATGTGGTACGTGTCGTCGAACCGCGACGAGTCGCGCTACGAGGATCCCGACAGCTTCGACATCACCCGCACCACCGAGCACCAGGCCTTCGGCGCCGGCGGGCGACACTTCTGCCTGGGGGCCGCGCTGGCGCGCCTGGAGCTGCGGATCCTGCTCGAGGAGACCCTTGCCCGCTTTCCCGCGATCGCACCGGCGGGGAAGGCCGAATACGCCGAATCGCAGTTCATCAATCAGCTCAAGACGCTGCCGGTACGACTGCGCCCGTAGCCGCCGCTTGGCCGTCCGACGGGCGCTTTACATTCGCGCGGAGAAGGACACGCCCCATGTCCTCGAGCCGAACACTCTCTCCTCTCGCCTCGCGAAACCACGAGCTGCGTCGCTCGTTCATCGCGATCGTCGTGATCTCGCTGACGTTCTGCCTCGCGGCGTGGGCCGGCGTGATCATCGCCGCGGTAGCGCTGCTCTAGAGGCGCTGGCGCTCCGCGCCCCGACCGTTTCAGTCCGAAGGCGCCTACGGCGTGACGCGGAAGGCGCCGCGCATGAACGGGTGGATCCGGCAGAAGTAGGTGTACGTGCCCTTCGGCAGGTTGGCCGGCGTCTGCCACGTCCTGCGGCCGACCGTGGGGGGCCGCACGGTGCCCAGCTGACCAGAGTCGAACTGGTTCTTGCCGTCCGGGATTGGATAGGCGATGCCGGTCGAGCGGTTGCAGGGCGGCTTGCAGGAGGTGAGCGAGTGCCAGATCTCCTGTGAGTTGTCACCGTTGCCCAGCTCGAAGGTGAGCGACTGGCCCTGCTTCACCACCGGCGGGCGCTGGGCGACCCCCTGGCGGCGCAGATCGCCGAGCTCGTAGCTGAAGCCGTCGATGCTGAGCGGGTCGGCGGAGAACGGGCCCGACGCGAGCTTGCGGGGGTCGGGCAGCTTGGTCTTCTTGCCGCCGTGGACGCGGTTCTCCTTCAGGTGTCCGTGGGTGACCTTGCCCTTGTGATTGACCTTCGACTTGAACGGGTCCTTGCCCGCGTTGCCCTCGGCCATGTAGGCCACCATGATCCCCATCGACTCGTACCAGCCGGCGCGCTTGGTCTCGTACGTCGCATTGATCTCGAGCGTGTCGCCCTTCTTGAGCGCAACGCGCCAGTTCTCGGGCGTACCGGTCATCGCGACGTCCCACGAGACCGGGCCGGCCGGCTCGAAGTACTTCGCGATCGACCTGAAGAGATGCGCTTTGTTGCCGCGAACGAGCGGGGCCTTCGTCTTGCACTTACGACGCTTGGCGGCCGTGGCGCGCTTGCTGCAGCGCGGTCCCGCGTAGCGCGCGCCGGGCCGGGTCAGCCACATGTCGGTGTACAGGCCGCCGGTGTGCACGTGGCCGGCGGTCGCAACCAGCACGCCGTCGCGGTCGACGACCCACTTGTTCTTCTCCCGCCCGCGCGGATACGGGTTCACCGCATCATCCGGGTAGGTGAACTTGCCCTTCTTGCCCGAACCGCGGTACACGTCGAACACCGGATAGAGGCGGCCGTTCTCGACGTCCATCCAGATCGGCCGCACCGGCTTGATCGACTTCGCCGCGGGCGCCGTGTCCGGGATGAAGTCGATCGTGTAGCTCACGTAGAGCTGCATCGCCTTCGGCGTGAGGTTGTGGATCATGTGGTTGAGGAGCCACCGATCACTCGCCTTGTAGTGGTATCCGAAGCCCTTGGGCAGCTTCGAGATCGTCTTCTCCTCACCGGCGGCGAAGAAGAGCTCCGGGAGTCGCGAGGTGGCGTTCCCACCGGAGAGGTTGACCCAGACCCCATGGTGGAACATGACCTGGTCGGTGTTGGGCACCGAGCCATCGGCGTTGACCAGGTTCGGCTTGATGCGCGTGATCCAGCCGTCGACCTTCGGCTTCTCGCGGATCGGGCGATAGGAGATGCGGTTCTGCCCCGGCGTGATCTTGAGCGGTCCAACCATGTAGGTCGTGCGCTCCGTGCCGCTGGGCAGCGCGGCTTGGGCAGCGGGGACAAGGGAGAGCACGAGGCAAGCGACCAATAGGACGCCGCCTCCTCGAAGGACGCGCATCACGCGACGGAGCCTAGCAGTTTGCGGTTGGGCTGCAAATACCCTGGCGCGCGGACGCGGTCAGTGGAGCCGGACGAAGCGCTTGCAGGCGTGTTTGCTCTTGAAGCCGAAGTCCCTCCAGCCCCCGTGCTTGCACTCCTTCTTCGACGACGGAAGCGCTTGCCCGTCTGTCACCGCGATGTCACCGGTGACCGGGATCTCGAAGAAGGCCGGCGGGAACGGGCCGGGGAACCCCGAGCAGGTCGTCGGCCCCGGCAGGGTCGCGACGCGGTCGGGCGGGCCGGTGTCGTAGGCCCAGTCGAAGCTGTCGAGACCGGAACCTGGGCCGCCACCGTCAACGACCTTGATCAGCCCCGCTACCGGGAACCTGATGCTCATGAACTGCTCGGCGCCGGTGAAGCCGATGATGGCCGTGTTGCCGGTCACCGAGAGACAGGTCACCGTCAGGGGGAACGAGGGCGCCGGCCCGATCTGCACGGTGCCCGTGGGGTTCTCGCCCGCTGGTCCGCTGGAGGCATCGATGTCGAAGACCCAGGAAGGCCCGTCCTGAGTGCCTCGAACCGAATCCCCGGCCGGCGGCGGAGCGCCGGCTGCGGCCGGGCCTGCCAGGGCAAGGGCTGCCACCGGAGCAAGGAGCGCCATGCGCAGCCGTCTCATCAGGACTCCCTCCGTTCGAGGTTCGCAACACCCGGCGCGAGGCACCGAGCGATCGTAACCCAGCGCTCGGGGCGCCGCGCGGGGTGCGGCTTCAGGGGACCAGCACGAGCTTCGTCGGCGGATCCGCGAGCGCGTCGGGCGCGTCGTCGAAACCCACCACCGAGCTGGTCACACGCGCCGGCTCCAGCCGACCGTCGGCAATGAGCGCGAGCACTTGCGGAATCAGCGCCCGGGCATGGCAGCGGCCCGTGTGAAAGGCGCACCCGCGCGTGTACATCTCGAGCAGCGGCAGCGGCGTGGCCGGCTCGAAGTAGATCGCCACCGACGTGCAGGTCCCGTTCGCGCTGGTGGACCTGATCGCCGCATGTAGCCCACCGTGCTCCCCTGTGGCGTCGACCGTGATCGGAAAGCGCCCCAGCTTGGCCGGCCACTTCGGCTCGCCCTCTTTGTCGGTCTCGAGTCGATGCGCCTCCGCCCCGAGCGCGGCCGCGGATTCAAGACGTCTGGAGTCCGTGTCGGCATAGACCACTCGCTTGGCTCCGAGCGCCACCGCGCACGCGGCGGCGTAGAGCCCGACGCTGCGCGCTTGCCCACCGGCCACCAGCACCTCGGCTCCGGGATCGGCCGCGAGCGGGGGCGCGACGGCGCGGAAGCCGTCGGGCACGTTGTCCGCCACGCTGGCGACTGCGACCGGATCGATTCCCTCCGGCAGCGGCACGAGCATCGCGTCCGCGAAGGGCACCCGCACCAGGTCGGCGAGCGCACCTCCCCAGTCGCCTCCGAGTGGCTGCATGCCATAGGCGGACCCGCGGGGGACCGTCAGGCAGCTCCCCGTGTGGCCGGCCGTGCACGCTTCGCACGTGCCGCAGGAGATCTGAAACGGAACGATCACCACATCCCCCGGCGACGCGACGCCGACCGTGTCGCCCACCTCCACGACCTCGGCCACGCATTCATGTCCGAGCGGGAACGGCCCACCGATCGGAATGCGGCCCGTCAGGAACGCACTGTCGAGATCGCACATGGCCACGGCGAGCGGGCGCACGAGCGCCTCGCCGTCGCCCTGAAGCGCGGGTGCCGGCGCCTCGCGCCACTCCACGGTCCGCGCACCAGTGATCTCGAGCTGACGCACGGGCGCAGACTACGACGTGGCCGCTAGCCGGTGAGCGGACGGTCGCCGATCCAGTAACGCGGCCCCGGACCGAGGCGGGCTGCCCGGTCCTCGGGATTCGCGAGCTGGCAGCGCTCGAGCGAGAGGCAGCCGCAGCCGATGCACTCGGTCAGGCCGGCCTTCAGGCGCTCCAGCTCGGCGATCCGCTCGTCGATCCGCGCGCCCCACCGGCTCGACAGGCGCGACCAGTCGCGCCGGGTGGGCGCCTTGTCGGGAGGCAGCTTGGCGAGCTCGGCGCCGATCTCGTCGAGCGTCAGCCCCACGCGTTGCGCGAACACGATGAACGCGATCCGCCGCAGCACCGGCCGCGGGAAGCGACGGTGCCCGGAACCGGCGCGCTCGGAGGTGATCAATCCCCGGTCCTCGTAAAAGCGCAATGCGGATGAGGCGACGCCGCTTCGCTGCGAGACCTCGCCGATCGTCAGAAGTGTGGCCACCCCAACAGGGAATCAAGATTGTGCCCCTATATCAAGCTCACTTGAGCTTTATGACGCCTGGCCGAAGTGCGCCACCGACGGGCCCGCCTGGGCGACCGCAGAGGGAGCGGCCGCGTCAACGACATCGCCCGCGCCGAGTGCGCGCACCCGGCCTAGGCCGAGCGCGATCGCGGCGCTCACGGCTGCCACCGCGGCCATCAGAGTCCAGGCATCCGTGAAGGCCGCGACCGGATCAAGCGGCGAGGCGCTCTCGAGCATCGCCACCAGCACGGCTATCCCCAGCACCGCCCCCACCTGGCGGAGGCACGCGAGCACGGCGCTGCCATCGCGAAGCGGGCCGCAGGCAGCCCGGCGACCGCCGCGCTGCCCCATGCGGCGAAGCTCAGGCCGACGCCACTGCCGGTGAGGATCTGCCCTGGAAGGAGCTCGCGCGTGTAATTAGGGCTCGCGTCCATCGACGAAGCCAGAAACAGATCAGCCGGCCCCGAACAGCAGCGCACCGGGCAGACCATGAGCACCTTCCACTTCCGCTCCATCGAGCCAATTTCGTTTCGCAACCCACTTTTCTACCGTGAGTTGCATCACACAACGGACTCCGCGGTCCTGGCCGCATTGGCCCAGGGGCCCTAGATTGGGTGGGTGACTCGGCGCTGGCCCGCTGCTCTCGCGATGACGACTCTGTGCTGCGCGGTCTTCGCGGCCCCGGCGTCTGCGCGCTGGTACGGGAGCAAGCTTCGCGGCGCGCCGAACGTGACCTACGGATGCGAGGCGGCGGCCGTGTTCGGGCCGATCGGCGGCATCCAGCTGTCGCCCACCGGGCAGCGGTCCTGCACCTACCGCCATACCGGCTACCTGTTCTCCAACCGGCTCACCTTCAACGTGCCCTCCACGGGACGGATCACTCACATCCGGATCCGGTCGGGACCGCGGCCGGCGAAGCTGCGGCTGACCGTCCTAACGGGATCGAGCCGCGTGAACACGTTCACCGGTCGCGACGTGCCCGGCACATACACCTGCTGCACGGCCCGCTACGTGAGCCGCCCGTTCCGCGTGCGCGCCAATCGCACCACCACCAAGCGCGTCAACGTGCGCGTGTACAACGTGCGCAGCAAGCGCCTGCGGCATCGGATCCACTCCTCCGACGGGCTGGCGCTGAGTGCGGAGGGCAGCGGGACCCTGCCGCTGCGGGTCCTCTCGAACGTCGGGAGCATCGTCGCCGGAACGCCGACGGCAACCGGCTACTGGCCCCGCACGCGGCGAGGCGATCCTCGCGTCGACGGCTACTCGATGCCCGGGATCGACCTGCTGTTCCAGTGGAACTTCCGCCGCCGCTGACCGCGAGCGGGCCCGGTTCCACGCAGACGTTTGGCGAATTCCCTTCAGGGGGTGAAAGCGATTCGCCAATGACCGCGGTTGACAGGTGGTTTGCTAAACTAATTATCGATGCTAACCACTGGTGCGACCGCAGACCGGCCTCCGACCGAGACCGATCTCGCAACCCGCCTCCGGCTGACGGTCACGCGCACGGCCAGACGGCTCCGCCAGGAGGCCGGGACCGACCTCACCCCCTCGCTCTCGGCTGCGCTGGCCACGATCGAGCGCCGCGGCCCCGTTACGCCGAGTCAACTCGCCGAGATCGAGCGCGTGAAGCGCCCGACGGCCACCCGCATCGTTGCCAGACTGGCTGACGCGGGGCTCGTCGATCGCGCCACTGATCCCGACGATGGCCGCGTCGCGCGGGTCAGCATCACCCCGGCCGGCAGCGCCCTGCTGAGGCAGATGCGATCGCGCAAGAACGCCTATCTCGCGCGACGCCTGCGCGACCTGCCGGAAGAGGACGTCGCCGCGCTGGAGCGCGCGGCGGAGGTTCTCGAGCGGCTGCTCGAGGACGACCGGTGACCGCCGCCCTGCGGCGCCCATTCAGCTCGCTCGAGGTACCGAACTACCGGCGCTACTTCGCCGGCCAGGTGGTCTCGCTGAGCGGGAACTGGATGCAGATGGTCGCCGAGATATGGCTCGTGCTCCAGCTCACCGGCAGCGGGTTGGCTGTAGGCCTCACCACCGCCAGCCAGTTCGCCCCGATCCTGCTCTTCGGCGCGTACGGCGGCGTGCTGGCCGACCGCTTCGACAAGCGGAGGCTGCTGATGGCGACCCAGGCGGCGATGGCGATCCCCGCCCTGGTCCTGTTCGGGCTGGCGGTGACGGGCGCCGTGGAGGTCTGGATGGTCATCGCGCTCGTGTTCGCGCGCGGCTCTGTGAACGCGATCGACAACCCCGCGCGGCAGAGCTTCGTGATCGAGATGGTCGGAGCCGAGCGGGTGGTCAACGCCGTGAGCCTGAACAGCGTGATCGTTCACTGTGCCCGCATGGTGGGCCCCGCGGCTGCCGGTGTCCTGATCGCGACCGCCGGGGTGGAGCCGTGCTTCCTCCTGAACGCGGCGTCCTTCGCCGGGATGATCGTGGCGCTGACGCTGATGGCGCCTTCCGAGCTGATCACGCCTCCACGTGTGCCGACGCGAGCCAGGCGCGCTGCGCGCCGCTTTGCGCTACGTCGCCAGAACTCCGGCACTGTCGATACCGCTGGCGATGATGGCGCTCGTCGGCACCCTGAGCTTCAACTTCCAGGTGCTGCTCCCGCTGCTCGCCCGGTTCAGCTTCGACGGCGGCCCGCAGACGTTCGGGCTGCTGGTGACCGCGATGGGCGTGGGCTCGCTCGCCGGCGCGCTCGTGTCCGGCGCGCGGGGGCGCGTGTCGCCGGCGCTGCTCGTCGGCTCGAGCCTGGCGTTCGGGGGCTTCACCGTCCTCGCAGCGGTCGCCCCCACGCTCCCGCTCGTGACGGTGGCGCTAGTGCTCGTGGGCGCCGCGAGCGTGACCTTCGCGGCGGGCGTGAACTCGAGCCTGCAGCTGGCGGTCGAGCCGGAGATGCGCGGGCGCGTGATGGCGCTCTACTCGGTCGTGTTCCTGGGCTCGACACCGATCGGCGCGCCGATCGCCGGCGCGCTGTCCGAGCTCGCGGGGCCGCGCGCGGGGCTGATGCTCGGGGCGGTGGCCGCCCTCACCGCCGCCGGGGTCGCGTACGTGGTCTTGCACCGCCGGGGCGAGGTGGTGGGGCCGCGGGCGTTTACTGCCGCTGGGTAGGGGTGCCTCCCGAGCGATTTCTCGCCGGCGCGTCGCCTAGGGGTCGCCACGCGACCACAGGGCGGGCACAGCTCCCTCGGCTCAGTCCGTCTTGACGATCAACACCGAGCACGGCGCCTTGTGTGACACCGTGTTCGGCACGCTCCCCAGTATGCGGCGGTGCATGCCCTTGCTGCCCACGATCAGGACGTCGGCGTTCTGCTCGCCGGCCACGGAGCACAGCACGTCGGCAGGATCGCCCTGCTGCGCGGCCGCCGCGGTCCTGAGGCCTCGCTCCTGGGCCTTCTCCTCCACCTCGCGGAGGGTGGCCTCCACGTCCTCCATCGGGTTGATCGACCAGACGACGTCCTGCGGTGCCTCGGCCTGCTCCCTGCGCAGCCGGTCCTCGGGCACAGGCTCGTAGGAGCTGATCACGACGAGCCTCGCGCCGTACTTCTCGGCCATGTCGACCGCGAAGTCCACGGCGATCGCTGCCGTATCCGAGCCGTCGGTTCCGACAGCGATTGTCTCGACCATCTTCCCTCCTTGCGCGCGCGCGACCCGCTGACGTAGGGTGGTGCCTAGCGAATGGCAACCCTATGAGCCAGCCACTGTGGGTGCAACTGCTCTTCGCCGCGGCCTTTCTCGGCGCGATCGTCCTTGCGGCGGTGCTGATCGCCGATCAGTGGGCCGACTACGTGGTGTTCGCCGCCTTCTTCATCACCTTCTTGGGCTTCGCCATTGCCGTGAACAAGCGCCAGTACCCGACGAAGAAGCGCGGGTTCACACGCGACTCGGATAGCCGCTGGTAGCAGGCCCGCCCCGCTTGAGATGGAGCAGGCGCCAGGCGACCACGCCGGTCGCCACCGCCCACACGGGTGTCACCAGGCAGGAGACCGCCGCGGCGATCAGCCAGTCGGCCAGGAACGTATCGCCGACGGCCGCGCCGGCGTCGGACTGGAGGTAGTTCGTCAGCGTGCCTGAGAGCAGGTAGAGCGAGCCCAGCAGCAAGAGGATCACGCGGGCGTTCCCGCGGCTTAGCTCGCGGCTGTGCCGAAACGCGTCTCGCACGCCCTCCACCTCGATCCTCAGCAGCGGCGCGGAGAGCGCATAGCGAGCGAAGAAGATCACGCCCGGCACGACGAGCAGCGTCAGCCCGATCGCGAGCCCGACAGTGAAGAGGAGGTCGATCGCGATCAGGCTCGCGTAAGGGAGCGTGCGAAGGATGCGTCCGAGGCCCGGGCGTGGCTTGCCGGTCATCGTCTGCGCAACCGCGGCCAGGACGACCCCCGTATAGAACTGCTCGCCGAGAGTCGACGTGGTGGCGCTGACGAGCACGGCCACGAGCACGCCCGCGATCTCGAGCTCCGACAGGTCGTCGGAATCGGCGTGCAGGTGCTCGCCGGCCGCGTCCACGAGCGCGATCGGAACGAGGACGAGTAGCGCCGCGAGCAAGAGGAAGCGGGTGTGCTCGCGGTAGACCTCCCACGCGCGGCCGGCCGCGTCCGCGAAAGTCAGCCGCTCCGGCACGTCAGCCGCGCTGCGGCTCAGGCGGGGGTGCCGTCGTGGGGACCGGCCTCCGGCGGACGGCCGGGGGCCCCGGCCAGCCTGTCCTGGAAGCGCTGGTAGCGGCGCTGGTGACGCTCGAAGCGGGCGCTGGAGCGCTCGAGCTTGCGACTACCCTCGGGGTAGCGCCGTCGCGCCCAGGGTGAGTCGGGCTTGGCGAGCCGGATGGCCGCCACCAGCCCCACCAGCGGGAAGAGCATGCCGGCCACCGCCAGGAACAGCTTTCCTTTCAGCACGGCAACGGTCGAGATCGCGAGCACCGCCAAGACGCTGAACACGATCGCGGGCCAGCCATCGTCGGTCGAGAACGGCAGGAAGCCCATCAATACCAGGCCGCCGATCAGCGCCGCCACCACGAGCGCGTCGACCGAACGGCGCCCCTCCTCCTCCCAATACACGTCCTCCAGGTGCAACCAGAGGGCGTACTCGTCCAGCGTCAACCCGGCCCCGATCCCGAACCCTGCGGCCATGATCTCCAGCCACGGACTGCCCGGCTGAAGCGCCAGGACGAAGCCCGCGATCAGCATCAGCACGATGCCGAACACGAGGTGGTGCACGTGCAGCCCGCCCTCGGTCTTGATGCTTCCCGGCCACCACGGCACCCTGGGACTGCGCATCAGTCGCGCACTGGTGCGGATGAACAGGAACGAGAGCAGCAGAGAACCGAGCAGGATCAGCCCCGCGCGGCTGGCCTCCTCGCCGAGCGAGTTGCCGCTGTCGAACTCGAGGATGATCTCGCCGATCGGGATGGATCGACCCTAAGGCATCGTGGGACCACCCGGTTGGTGAGGCAACTCAATGCCGGGCCTTGGTAGCGTCGCCCGTAAGCCGTCAAGCCGCCAACGGATGGGTAGAGGGAGGAATGGTGCGCCACATAAGCGTTCGTGGACGTTCGGTAGGGGTCCTGCTTGCGGGCGTCGTGCTCGCCGGAAGCATGGCCGTAGGCGCGCCCGTCGCAGCTGCCGGGTCTGCCACCGCCCACCACCAGCAACGCGGCGGACCCTACGCCGTGGGCACGCGGTCCTACACCTTCGTCGACAAGAGCCGGCCGACGGCGTCAAACAACGCCTACCCCGGCGCCCCCACGCGCACGTTGCGCACGCTCCTGCTCTACCCGGCCAAGGGCGACCCGGCGGGCGCGGCCGTGGAGAACGCGATCCCGATCCGCAGAAAGCACCGCTTCCCTCTGATCGTGTTCTCCCACGGCTTCGGCGCAACCGGACCCGCCTACCGCGTCGTCCTGGAGCGGTTCGTCCGCGAGGGATACGTGGTGGCGGCGCCCACGTTCCCGTTGTCAAGCGGGGGCGCGCCCGGCGGGCCGAAGATCACCGACTACGTCAACCAGCCCGCCGACGTGAGCTTCGTCCTGACGCGGGTCCTCAGGTTGGCGCGGCGCCACCACAGCGGGCTGCGACGCACGATCGACAAGCGCCACATCGGCACGGCCGGACACTCGCTCGGCGCGATCACGACCCTCGGCGTTGCGACCAACAGCTGCTGCCTCGATCGGCGCATCGACGCGGCGGTGGCATGGTCCGGCATCCAGCTGCCGTTCGCGGGCGGCACCTTCTTCTCGGTGCCGACGCCACCGCTGATGCTCGTTCACGGCACCCTGGACCGCACCGTCCCCTATGCGGGGAGTTCGGCCGCGTACAACAACGCTCCCGCGCCGAAGGCGTTCGTGACCCTGATACGCGGCCCGCACACGCCGCTTGGGGCACCCTGGTTCGAGCCGACCGTCAGGTCCACGACGGACTTCTTCGACGGCTTCCTCAAACACGACCGGAAGGCGTTCCGCCGCCTGGCGGTTGACGCCAACGTACCGGGGGCAGCGTCGCTGCAAGCGGAGTGCCGTAGACGCCACAGCGTTCTGTCGCTCGTAAGACGGGCCCGCCGCGCCTTCGCGGCGGGCCCGTGCTACCTCATGCGTCCGGCTGCGGTCAGTCCGCCAGCTGAGCGCGGATCTCGCCATTCGGGAACTTCGAGCTGTGGACGTTGGCGTACGTGACGCCCGCCTTGACTGCCCGAACCAGCTCATCGAACTCGCCCGGCGCGATCCCCTGGCCGTCGGGGCCGACCACGTCATCCGCCTCGAGCGTGCCCTCGACGGTCGCCGGCGCCGGCGGGCAAGCCTGCGTGCCCGCGGGCCCGTTGCCGAGATTCGTGCACAGGTACACGCTGATGCCACCGTTCACCGCCCGCTGGCCGAAGTGGATGTGTGCCTGCTGGACGGCACCCTCCAGGTCGGCGTAGCTGAGCTTGAACGCGATCTTGTCGGCCCCGCGGTGCACCTTCGCGCGGAACTTGCCGCTGGCCTCGCTCGAGACCGAGGGCACTTCCTCGAAGCCGGTCAGCGTTTCGCGGATCTGCTTGCCGCCTCCAGCGATGGCCCCACCGACAACGACGAGGGCCCCTAAGACGGCGACCACCGCCGCGAGCTTGATCCGAACGTGCTTCACCTCGCACCTCCTCCAGATCGGATTACCCGAGTCCTAGCACCGCGCGTTCGGTTGTCAAGGCAGAACGGCGCGGCCCCTGGTAGCGTCGCCTGAAAGGCGTCGAGCCACCCAGGGGGTGGGCAAAGGGAGGAATGGTGCGCCAGACAAGGGGTCGCGGACGTCCGCTCGGAGTCCTGCTTGCAGGCGTCGTGCTCGCCGGAAGCATGGCGGTAGCGGCGCCGACCGCCACCGCGGGGTCTGCCGCCGCGCACCACAAGCACAAGCAGCGCGGCGGCCCCTACGCCGTGGGCACGCGGTCGTACACCTTCATCGACAGGAGCCGGCCGACGCCCCGCAACGGCACCTACCCGGGTGCTCCGACCCGGACGTTGCCCACGCTGCTGCTCTACCCGGCGAAGGGCGACCCCGCGGGCGGCGCTGTGAAGAAAGCAAGGCCGATTCGCAAGAGGCACCGGTTCCCGCTGATCGTCTTCTCTCACGGCCAGGGGGCCACCGTGCCGCCGTACCTCAGCGCGCTCGAGGCGTGGGTGCGCAAGGGCTACGTGGTGGCCGCTCCGACCTTCCCGCTGTCGAGCGGTACCGCACCCGGCGGTCCAAGCGGCGTCGACTACCAGGAGCAGCCAGCCGACGTGAGCTTCGTGCTCGACCGCGTGCTGCGCCTGGCGCGCCGAAACCGAGGGGGCCTGCGAAAGACAATCAGCCGGCACCGCATCGGCGCGGCGGGCCACTCGCTCGGCGCGGTGACCACCCTCGCAGTGGCGGTAAACAGCTGCTGCCGGGATCGACGCATCGACGCCGCGGTGGCGTGGGCGGGCCTCCAGCTGCCGTTCACCGGCGGGAGCTACTTCTCGGTGCCGACGCCGCCGCTCCTACTCGTACACGGCACAGCGGACCCAACCTACCCCGCCAGCGTGAACATCTATCGCCAAGCCTCTCCACCGAAGGCATTCGTGACCCTGGTCAACGGACCCCATATCCCGAACATCCCACCGTGGGTCGATCCCACCGTGAACTCCACGGCCGACTTCTTCGACGGCTTCCTCAAACATGATCGGACGGCGTTCCGGCGCCTGGCGGTCGACGCGAACGTACCGGGGGCAGCGTCGCTGCAAGCGGACCTGCCATAGCGACAGCCACATAGCGCACGCCACGGCGATGTAGCGTGCGCGACATGAGCGGCCTCGATCGCGGCACGCTCCTGGCGCTCGGGGCCATGGCGATGGCGGTCTTCGTGATCGCCAACGACATCACGGCCCTCAGCGTCGCGCTGCCGGTCATCGAGAAGGACTTCGACTCGGACGTCACGGCCGTGCAGTGGGTGATCAACGCCTACGCCCTCGTCTTCGGCGTGCTGATCGTGACCGGCGGGCGGCTGGCGGACATGTTCGGCCGCCGGCGGATCTTCTTCTACGGCTCGGCGATCTTCGCGGCCTTCTCGCTCCTCGCGGGCTTGGCCCAGGACGAGCTGTGGCTGATCATCTGCCGCGCGCTCATGGGCGTCGGGGGCGCGATGATGTGGCCGGCCGTCCTCGGCATGACGTACGACGTGCTGCCCGAGGACAAGGCCGGGCTCGCCGGAGGACTGATCATCGGCGTGGCCGGGTTCGGGAACGCCGCCGGCCCCCTCATCGGCGGCAGCCTGACCGAGGCTCTTAGCTGGCGCTGGGTCATGTTCCTCAACCTGCCGATCGCGGCGATCGCCTGCTTCGCCACTTGGCGGTTCATCCAGGAGTCGAGCACCGACGGCGAGCGCGAGCGAATCGACTATCCGGGGGTGGCGAGCCTCAGCGTGGGGCTGATCGCGCTGCTGATCGCGCTCGATCAGGTGACGGAATGGGGCTGGACCGACCCGCGCATCCTCGCGCTCCTCGCCCTGTGCGCGGTGCTGCTCGTGGCGTTCGCGGGAATCGAGCGACGTGCGGGCACCCGCGCGCTGATCCCGCGCGACGTCATGTCCAACCCCGCTTTTCGTTCCGCCTGCATCGCCACGCTCCTGATGTCGGCCGTCTTCTTCGCCTCGCTGTTGTTCCTGCCGCAGTTCTTTCAGAAGATCCTCGGCTACGGGCCGCTGGAGGCCGGTGCCGGACTGCTGCCGATGATGGCCGTGTTCGCGGTCACGTCATTCGTCGCCGGCGGACTCTACGAGCGGCTCGGGCCGAAGGTGATCGTCTCGGCGGGCGCGGTCTGCCTCACGCTCGGGGCGTTCCTCATCTCCCTGATCGAGCGCGACTCGGGCTTCGCCGCGCTCGTACCGGGGATGGTCGTGACCGGCATAGGCGTCGGGCTCTTCTACTCGTCGATAACGACCGCGGCGGTCACGGCGCTGGATCCCTCGCGCTCGAGCCTGGCCGGGGGAATCGTCTACATGTTCCAGGTGGCGGGCGGCTCCGTTGGCCTCGGGCTCACCACGACGGTATTCATCACCGCATCCGAGGATCGGCTGCAAGACGACCTCAGCGGAGCGGGGCTCAGCGGGAAGGAGACCGACACGCTGCACGGGGCGCTCGCGGGCACCGACTCCGCACAGGAGATCCTCGCGCGCTTTCCCGGTCCGATCGCGGATCGCCTGCTCGAGCTGATTCGCGATGCCTTCGCGGCCGGGATGCAGTGGGCCTTCCGCCTGGTCGCGCTGCTCGCGCTCTTCGGGCTGGTCGTCTCGGTGCTGTTCGTGGGCGGGCCGCTGGTGCGTCGTCCGGACTAGTCAGGGCCCGTAGACTCGACACCGTGGCGCTTCCGCCCGGTCCGCGTGCACCCGCCCTGGTCAATTCGGTGCGCTTCGCTCACCGGCCGCTCGACGCGCTCGCTGCGTGGCACGCCCGCTACGGCGACGCCTTCACGATCCGACTCATGGGCTTCGGCACTGGGGTCTACGTGGTCGACCCGGACGCGATCCGCGAGCTGTTCACGGGCGATCAGTCCGATCTCCATGCGGGCGAGGCGAACTCGTTCCTCGAGCCGCTCCTCGGGTCGAACTCCGTGCTCGTTCTCGACGGGCGCGAGCACCTGCGCCAGCGCAAGCTCCTGCTGCCGCCGTTCCAGGGCTCGCGCGTGGCCGCGTTCCGCGAAGTCATCCGTGACGTCGCGGAGCGAGAGGTTTCCGGCTGGCGGGAGGGAACGCGGCTCGTCCTGAGAGAGCGCATGCGGGCGCTCACGTTCGAGGTGATCTGCCGCGCGGTCTTCGGGGTCACGGAGCCCCGGCGAGTCGAGCGACTACGGGCAGCATTCGCCGCCCTGATCGACGGCAACCCGCTGTACCTGGTCACCCGTGTGGCACGCGCGGACCTCGGCCCGCTCAGCCCGGGCCGCCGTTTCAAACGCCGGCTACACGCCGCCGACGCGCTTCTCTACGAGGAGATCGCGCGCCGCCGGGAAGAGCCCGACCTGGAGGAGCGGACCGACGTCCTCTCCCTGCTGATGCGCGCGCGCGACGAGGACGGCAGCCCGATGACCGACGTTGAGTTGCGTGACGAGCTGTTCACGATGCTCGGCGCGGGGCACGAGACGACTGCGACAGCCCTGGCGTTCGCGTTCGAGCTGCTGTTGCGCAACCCTGCGGTGCTCGACCGACTGCGGGACCAGATCGACGAGGACGGAGGCGACGCCTATCTCGACGCCGTAACCAAAGAGACCCTCCGGCTGCGTCCTGTCATCGACGCTGCCGAGCGAACCCTGACCAAGCCGCGGACCGTCGCCGGGTGGGCGCTTCCCGCCGGCGTCAAGGTGTACCCCGGAATTGCCCTCGTTCACCTGCGAGAGGATCTCTACCCCCAGGCGCACGAGTTCCGCCCAGAGCGGTTTATCGACGAGGAGGCCGAGTCGTACTCCTGGCTGCCCTTTGGTGGCGGGATCCGCCGTTGCATCGGTGCGGCCCTGGCGCAGGCCGAGATGGTCGAGGTGCTCCGGGTGGCCGTGCCCGCCGTCAGACTGCGACCGCTGAGAGCCGACGCCGACCCCGTCGTGCTCCGCAACATCACGCTCGCCCCCAAGCACGGAGTGCCTGTGGAGGTGGCCGGCGTGGCGCGGACGCTGGCCGCTTCGAACGGCCGCGAAGCTGCGGTCGGCGGCCCGGCAGGCAGCGGCCACCTAGGCGACGCCCTCTGTCGCCACCGGATGCGAACATGTGTTCGTGCCGGCCGAGGCCACGATCCTGCACGCCGATCTCGACGCGTTCTATGCGTCGGTCGAGCAACGGGACGATCCGCGGCTGCGCGGACGACCGGTGATCGTCGGGGGCGGGGTCGTGCTGGCGGCGAGTTACGAGGCCAGGGCATGCGGCGTCCGCGGGGCGATGGGTGGGGCCCAAGCCCGCCGCCTGTGCCCCCACGCGGCAGTGGTCGAGCCGCGAATGTCGGCCTACTCGGAGGCGAGCAAGGCCGTATTCGAGGTGTTCGAGCACACGGCGCCGCTCGTCGAGGGCCTGTCGATCGACGAGGCGTTCCTCGACGTTCGCGGGCTCGGGCACATCTCCGGCGAACCCGCGGAGATAGCCGCCCGCTTGCGTCGCGACGTCCGCCGGCAGGTGGGCCTCCCGATAACCGTCGGGGTGGCCAGGACCAAGTTCCTGGCCAAGGTGGCCAGCGGCGTGGCCAAGCCCGACGGGCTGCTCGTGGTGCCCCCCGAGGACGAGCTGGCATTCCTCCATCCGCTCGCGGTCGAGCGGCTGTGGGGCGTCGGCCCCGTGACCTCCGACAAGCTTCGTAGCCGTGGCGTGACGACCGTCGGCCAGGTGGCGCAGATCCCCGAGGCGGCGCTCGTTGCGATGCTCGGGCGCGCGTCGGGGCGCCACCTCCACGCCCTCGCGCACAACCGCGACCCGCGGCGGGTGCGGACGCGTCGTCGCCGCCGGTCGATCGGGACGCAACGGGCGCTCGGCCGTAGGGCGCGCTCGCCGGAGGAGCTGGACGCCGTCCTCGTGGGGCTCGTCGACCGCCTGACGCGACGGCTGCGTGGGGCGAACCGCGTCTGTCGTACGGTGGTGCTGCGGATGCGCTTCGGCGACTTCTCGCGCGCCACCCGCTCACACACCCTTGCCCAGGCGACGGCGGGCACCGAGGCGCTCCTCGCCACCGCGCGAGGCCTGCTCGCCACCGCGATGCCGATGGTCGAGGCGCAGGGTCTCACTCTCCTCGGGATCGCCCTCGGCAATCTCCAGGACGACTGCGCCATCCAGCTCGCACTCCCGTTCGAGGATCAGCGCGCCATCCTGCTCGACGCCACACTCGACGACGTCCGCGACCGATTCGGATCCGACGCCATCACGCGCGCCGTCCTGGTGGGCCGCGACCAGGGCCCGTCCGTCCCCCTCCTACCCGACTGAGGAGCGATTACATGAACCCAACCGACTACGAGCTGAAGCCGATCGGGCTAGTCGAATCCCCGCTGACGGATCCGGCGACGGCGCCGAAGCAGGGACCCGAAGGCTCGCCTGACGCCTGGCTGGCCTTCGAGCCGTCGGTGCTGGACGGACTGGCGGACATTGGACCGGGTGATCGGCTGATCGTCCTCACCTGGCTCGACCGTGCCCACCGCGACGTATTGCGCGTGCACCCGCGCGACGACCCCGCCAATCCGGAGCGAGGAGTCTTCAGCACCCGCTCGGCCGACCGCCCCAACCCGATCGGGCTGCATCCCGTGCAGGTCGTGTCGGTCGAGGGCCGGCGGCTCCGTGTCCGCGACCTCGAGGCGGTGGACGAGACGCCCATCGTCGACGTCAAGCCCGCACTGAGCAACGAGCGGCTCTGAGGCGACTCTCCCCTACTTCAGCTGCGCGATGCTCAACGCGTTCTTGTGCGGATCGACGATCCACGCAACCCGCGCGAATCCCAGATCGGCCACGCCGTCCACCGTCTTCAGCCCCGGCATGTCGTACTCCTGGATCTCGACCCCGCGCGACCGCAGCTCAGCGATCTCGGCGTCCAGATCGTCCACCCGCCACCCAGCCTGGGTCTGCTCGTCGGCCGTGCCCGTTGTGCTCTTGGTGACCACCAGTTGGCTGTCCCCGCTGCACTTGTAGACGATCTCATCCTCGTTCTCCATCAAGATCTGAAGGCCGAGCTTCCCGGCATAGAACGCCTTGGATGTCTCGAGATCGGTCGCCAGTAGGACGACATCGATCGGATGCTCCCCGAGCATGCGCACCTCTCCTTTCCGTCGCGGCCCAACCGGGCCTCCTCTCCTACAGCAAGCTCCCGCCGGGCGGCACGACCCAGAGCCGCTCGGCTCGCTGTGCCACGGCCTCATGGTCGAGGCCGGCTACCGTCGGCGCGCCCGCCTCGTCCATCAGACGTGCGAGCTCGGCCCACGCGCTGGCAACCGGTGCGACCTTGGCGGTCGGCCCCCAGCCCGTGGCCGCGCGTAGCTCCTCGGCGCGACCCCTCACCTCGTCGAGCGTGAGCTCGGCGAACGGCTTGGAGCGCCCGCCCGCGAACACATGCTCGGCGAGCACCTTGGCGGCGTCGGGTGTCGCGCGGGCGCTCATCCGCGGGCGCGCCTTCCCTCCCGCTCCGCGGCCAGTCTCGCCGCGGCAACCGCCAGTTGCCCGTACGCGATGCCTCCGTCGTTGGGCGGGAGCCGCTCGGGGGTCAGGACGCGCAGGCCGGCTGCGCGGAGGAGCGAGGCAGTCCGGCCGAGCAGGAGGCGGTTCTGGAACACGCCACCCGAGAGCACCACGGTGTCGGTGACGCACCGCTCGGCCGCCAGCTCACAGGAACGAGCGGTGGCCGCGGCCAGCGCGTTGTGGAAACGGGCAGCGACCGTCGGGCGCTCGGCTCCGGCGTCGAGATCGGCCACCAGCGCGCGCACGGTGGCGCGCGCGTCCAGCACGAGCGGGCCACGGCCTTCGTCGCGGATCGGCAGCGGGTACGAGCCGTGCTCGGCGGGATCGGCCGCGGCCTCCAGTTCCACCGCCGCCTGGCCCTCGTAGTTGACCTCGACGCGCAGACCGCAGAGGGCGGCGACCGCGTCGAACAGCCGACCGGCGCTCGAGGTGAGCGGCGAGGCGACCCCGGTTCGAGCGAGCTCGGCCACCTGCGTCCAGGTCCCGGCGGCGACCCTCCCGTGCAGCGGCCGCGGTAGCCGCGGCGACTCGTCGAAGGCAGCGGCGAGCCATGCGCAGGCCATCCTCCACGGCTGGCGGATCGCGGCTTCGCCGCCGGGCATGCGAACTGGGAAGAGCAACCCCACCCGCTCGAAGCCCTCGAGCCCGCCGAAGAGCAGCTCGCCGCCCCACACGGTGCCGTCCTCGCCATACCCGGTGCCGTCGAAGATCGCGCCGACCGCGGGCCCGGTCGTGACGTGCTCGGCCAGGCACGACGCCAGGTGTGCATGGTGGTGCTGGACGCCGATCAGGCGGACATCGTCGAGCCCCTTCGCGTGCTTCGTCGACAGGTACTCCGGATGCAGGTCGTGGGCGACGACCTCGGGCGCGACGGCGAACAGGCGCTGGAAGTGGTCGATGCCCGCGGTGAACGAACTGAGCGTCTCGTAGTTCTTGAGGTCGCCGACGTGATGCCCGACCCAGGCGCGTCCGGCCTTCGCGACCGCGAACGCGTTCTTGAGCTCCGCGCCGCACGCGAGCAGATGCGCGCCGCAGTTGAGCGGCAGGGGGGTCGCGTCGGGCACGTATCCGCGCGAGCGCCTGAGGAACGCCCGGCGGCTGTCGGCGATCCGCACCACGGAGTCGTCGGTGCGGGTCTCGATCGGCCGGTCGTGGACGAGGAAGAGGTCGGCGATCGCGGAGAGTCGCTCACGCGCGTCCTCGTCCTCGTAGGCGATCGGCTCGTCGGACACGTTGCCGCTCGTCATGACGAGCGTCGTCGCGGTGTCCGCCAGCAGCAGGTGGTGGAGCGGTGAGTACGGCAGCATCACGCCCAGCTCCGCGGACGCCGGGGCCACCGCTCTCGCCACGCGGGCGTCGGCGCGACGGCGGGCCAGCACGATCGGGCGCGCCCGCTCGAGCAGCAGGCTCTCCTCGGCCGGCGACAGGTGCACGAGAGCGCGCGCCCCACGCAGGTCGGGCGCCATCACCGCGAACGGCTTGTCCTCGCGATGCTTGCGCGCGCGCAACTCGGCCACCGCGGTCTCGTGGTCGGCGCGGCAGGCCAGGTGGAAGCCCCCGATCCCCTTCACTGCCACGATCGCGCCGTCGAACAGCGCGCCGGCGGCGGCTTCGACCGGATCACGAGCAGCGTCATCGGCCGCCGTGCGCCCGTCGGCGTGGATCAGGCGTACGTGCGGCCCGCAGTCCGGGCAGGCATTCGGCTGTGCGTGGAAGCGGCGATCGCCGGGATCGCTGTACTCGGCACGGCACGCCGGGCACATGTCGAAGGCCGCCATCGTGGTGTTCGGGCGGTCGTAGGGAACGTCGCGCACGATCGTGAACCGCGGACCGCAGTTCGTGCAGTTGGTGAACGGGTATCGAAAGCGCCTGTCGGCGGGGTCGAAGATCTCCGCGAGACAGTCGGCACAGGTGGCGCTGTCCGGGGTGACGGCCGCCCGCGGCTCCCCACCCACGGGGCTCTCGCGGATCGAGAAGCCGGCCTCCCCCACCTCCGCGAGCGTCTCGGCCGTGACCCGCTCGACCGTCGCAAGCGGCGGCGCCTCCAGCGGGAGCCGGGCCAGAAAGCGCTCGACGGTCTCCGCCGGCGCCTCCACCTCGACGACCACGCCGCGTGAGTCGTTCAGCACGTGCCCCGCCACTCCGAGCTCCCCTGCGAGGCGGTAGACGTAGGGACGAAAGCCGACGCCCTGGACGGTTCCCTCGACCCGGGCGCGGACCCGGCTCACCCGGGTGTCTCCTGTGGGCGCTCGCGCATCTCGTTGAGGACGAGGCCGTAGAGAAGGTGGTCTGCCGCGAGCCCCGCGCGGTCGACCGGGCGGGGCTTCTTTGCCTGGCTCAGCCCCAGCGCGGGGGCGATCCCGACCTCGAAGCCGAGCCAGATGGCGAGGCCGTAGACGGGTCCCGCCCAGCTACGCCGCCGCACCTCGCCGGGGAGGAGCCCGAACGCCGCGCCCCCACCGGCGCCGTAGGCCCAGTGGGCGAGCTCGATCGCCGCGCGGCGACGCTTGCGCGGCACCACGGCGAGCAGCCCGCGCGCCTTCTGCTTGAGGATCGCCTGCGGCGGCGGCTGCTCGACGATGCCCGCGCTGACCGTGAACGCGCGCATGCCGGTCATCGCCATCGCGGCCACCGCCCCGCGCATGGCGGCGTGGACCACTTCGTTCACGGCGTCGCCTCCACGAGCTCGCGCAGCAGGTGGTAGGCACTCGCCTGCGCCTCCTGGATCCGCGGGATGTGCTCGGAGCGCGTCACGACGACGTGATCGGCGAGCCGCTCAGCGGCCACTCGCCCGCCGTCGTAGCCCACCATCGCGATCGTCGTCACGCCCCGCCCGCGTGCCTCCTCGAGCGCGGCGATCACGTTCGCGGAGTTGCCGCTGGTGGAGATCGCGAGCAGGGCGTCACCCTCGCGCCCGTGGGCGATCACCTGACGCGTGAAGATCGCCTCGACGCCGATGTCGTTCGCGATCGCGGTCAGGATCGCGGGGTCCTCCGTCAGGTCCATCGCGCGGCGCGGACGCCAGCGCGGGGTCCGGCGGACGACGGAAGTCGGCCACGACGTCCATGGCGTCCGTGGCTGAGCCTCCGTTGCCCAGGGCGAGCAGGGAGCCGCCGGCGTCCAGGTCGCGCCGGATCCCTGCCGCGGCGGCGATCAGCTCGGCGCGGTTGTCCATGAGCGTCTGCGCGCGCAGCTCGCCGACCTCCTCCGCCTTGGCCAGCACCGAGCGGCGCACGTCCTCCACGATCCCCTCCAGGTCGTGCTCGCGCTCCCCGAGGAACGGGTACAGGAACCCGGACGCGCCGGGGTCGTGTGTGGGGCGCGCGCTGCGGCCCTCCAGCAGGCCGCGGTGATCGAAGAACACGTGCACGAGCTCCCACAGCACGTGGTAGAGCGTCTCGACCAGCTCCTGCCGGATGGAAGCGTCGCGCACGGGCGGCTCGAACTCCCATTCCGCGCCGGCGGGCGCGAACGCGAGCGTGAGGCAGCCGCGCTCGCGGGCGAGCGCGAGCGCCGCCGCAGCGTCGCCCCCGTCGTCGTCGGCGCCGAAGCCCATCGCGATGTCGTCCGGCTCCGCGATCAGGGCCAGCTGCTCCGCCAGCGCCCCGCCCTCTCCGGCCAGGCCGATGGCGGGAAGGGCGCGCTTGCCGACGATCACCGGATGCACGAACTCGACGGCCACGTGGCGGGCGTCGGAGCGGGCGGCGGGCGAGCGGCCGAAGGCGATCAGGCGACCGCCGCGGGCGAAGCGCTCCGCCATCCGATGGCACAGCCGCGCGAGCCGCTCCGCCTCCGCCTCGAAGAACTCGGCGTTGGCCCGCGTGCGCTCGGCCAGCGCCGTCTCGAGCCGGCGTCAGGACATCGCTGTCGAGCGCGTGGGTCAAGCGGGCGCCTCCGCCGGCGCGCCGACCCCGGCGAGCCAGTCGCGCCACTCGTCGATCCCCTCCCCCGTCTTGGCGCTGACCAGCTATCCGCCGACGCCCGGATTCACGGCGTCGAGGTTGTAGAGGAACTTGTCCAGGTCGAAGTCGAGGTGCGGCAGCAGGTCGATCTTGTTGATCGAGCACCAGCTCGCAGGCCCGGAACATGAGCGGGTACTTGAGCGGCTTCTCCTCGCCCTCGGTGATCGCGGAGACCATGATCCGCGCGTCCTCGCCGACCTTGAACTCCGCCGGGCAGACGAGGTTCCCGACGTTCTCGATCACCAGCAGGTCGATCTCGTCGAGCGGCAGGTCGGGCAGCGCCGAGCGCACCATGTTCGCGTCGAGGTGGCACTCGCCGCCGAAGCTCGGGTCGGTGTTCAGCTGCGTCACGGGGATGTGCAGCGCCGCCAGCCGGTCGGCGTCCATCGACCCCTGCACGTCGCCTTCGAGCACGCCGACGCGCACGCCCGCCAGGTCGGCGACCACCCGCTCCAGCAGCGCGGTCTTGCCCGCGCCGGGCGCGCTCATGAAGTTGACGACGCGGACGCCGGCGCGTCGAAGTCGCGCCGGTTCGCCTGGGCGATCGTGTTGTTGGCGTCGAGCGCCTCCTCGACGATCTTCACCTTTGTGCGATGCATTCGGCCTCCTCGACCTCGATCGACTCCACCTCGAACTCGTCCCCGCTCGCCACCTCCACCCGGCCCCCGCCGCCGCACGTAGGGCACATGAAGATCGGCATGTCGATCTCCCACTCGCGCGTCGCAGCTCGCGCAGCGCAGCCGCGCGGGCACCAGCTCCTGCTCGAGCCGCGCCCCCTCGCACACCGTCCCCTTCGACACGAAGCCGAAGTAGAAGTCGAGCGTGTCGGGCACGACCTGGCGCAGCGCGCCGACGCGCATGCTCACCACGCTCACCGGCCGTCCCTGCGCGTGCTTGACGACGGTGTTCACGATCGCGCCGGAGAGCGACAGCTCGTGCATCATGGTCTCCGGCGTACTCCACCGCGTAGGCGGCGTCGGTGCCGAGCTCTTCGATCGTCTCCGACCACGAGGTCGACGGCGCCGTCGACTGCCCGCGCGACCTCGTCGCTCAGGCCGATGCCCATCTCCTCCACCTCGGCGGGCTCGCAGGCCACCACGACCACCTTGCCGGGCCAGGCGCCGAGCGTCTTCACGAACCGCAGCACGGTCTGGGGGTCCATGCCGTGCGGGTTGACCACCTGGCCGTCCTCGATCCCGGCCTCGACGTCCTCCTCGAGGCCTCCATCACGTAGAGCGTGCCCGGCTCGCCGCCCTGGCGGCTGACGTCGATCAGGACGAGCGCGTCGTAGCCGCGCATGACCTCGTAGGCGAGGTCGAGCCCGCCGGTCCCGAAGTCGAACACGACGGCGCCCTCGGGCAGCTCGCGCGACCCGAGGCGCTTGACCACCTCGCCGCCGAAGCCGTCGTCCTTGAGCCAAGCGTTGCCGATCCCGGCGACGAGAATCCGCTTCATCGCACCACCTCCACCTCGGGGGGGAACAACCAGAGAAAGCGGCCCGTCTCGCGCATGACCTCCTGGCCGGGCTCGTCGACGCTCACGCCGAGGTGCACCTTGCCGTCGTAGTCGCGGTAGATCCGCTCGACCGTCACGGTGCGGCCCTCGAGCATGCGCGCCTGCAGGTCGGCCTCGAGCCCCGGGCGCACCACGACCCGGCCGCCGCGGCGGAAGACCACGCCGTCCACCTCCACCTCGGGCAGCCCGCGCGTCGGATCGCGCACGTCGGCGGACGGCTGCGGCGGCTCGCGCGTCACCGGATCGCGGACCTCGACGCGCCCGTGCAGCTCCAGAAGCTCCTCCGGCGTGACCGCGCACGCGCGGTCGATCATCTCCCTGACCGCCGGGTCCTGCTGCTCGATCTCGGCCCGCTCCTCGTCGCTGAGCGCCTGCACGTGGAGCACGAGCGCCTCCTCGATCTCGGTGTTGTCGAAGAGGTTGCCGCGGCTCTCGGGCGCGATCTGCGGATGGTCGGGCAAGACGATCGCGGCGCCGAGCATCGCGTCGTCCTCCGGGCGAGGCGAGCACCGGCCAGGTGTTGACGCTGTCGCAGGGGGCCTCGAGCTGCGAGATGAAGCGGCCCGCCCCGACGCGCAGCACCGGGTGGGTCGAGATCAGCGAACGCGCGATCGCCCCCGCGCGGTCCAGGCCCTCCGGCGCGTCGGTGCGGTTCTCGACCCGGTAGGCGACCAGCCGGCGGTCGTCGCCGAGCGGCGTCACCGTCGAGCCGCGTGCGGACCGAGAGCCCGCCGACGGACGAACTCGCCACTGCCCTCGACCCGCTGCGGCTCGGCGCCGGTGGCGCTCGCCGCTCGGCACCAGGAAGCGGACGCTCGGCGGCGACCTCGCCCTCGCCCTCGACCACGCACTGGAGCTCGAGGTGGTCGTGGGTCGTGTCGAGCGCCCGCGCGTACGCGGGCGGGTAGACGATGCCGAACGGCGTGGGCGTCGCGTTCTTCGTCGCGCCCGGCGTGTACGGGTAGAGCGCGTAGCCCTCGTACAGCAGCGAGTCGACGAGCTCGTCGAGGCTCACGCTCCCTCCTCCAGCAGCTCCGCCACGCACGCGTCGAGCGTCGGCAGCGCGCGCGTCGCCTTCTCCCGCTGGAGCGCCTCCAGCGTGCGCGCCTGGAGCGCGATCCAGCCGGTGCTGCGGGTAGTAGTGGTCGATCAGCTCGCGCCAGGTCGCTCACCGGCAGCCGGAACTCGGCCGAGCACGACCACGGGACGAGCGAGATCTGCAGCCGCCCGTCGTCGGCCGCGGTAGTGGACGGTGCCGTTGAAGTTGAACGCGAGCGGCACCTCGCCGTCCGGCAGCCCGTTCAGGTACTTCGCCGACGCCACCTCCATGTCGAAGGTCGCCGGCACCGCCACCCGGAATGTGGTCGACCCCGTGAACGCGGGCACGAGCACGTCGGCCTG
The DNA here is from genome assembly GCA_963802855.1 of uncultured Thermoleophilaceae bacterium. Lineage (GTDB taxonomy): Bacteria > Actinomycetota > Thermoleophilia > Solirubrobacterales > Thermoleophilaceae > JAAYBF01. The sequence continues at coordinate 68,086 of CAWDJP010000006.1, read as the reverse complement.
ATGCCAGACGAGGCTGCGCGTGGTGGTGGCCCAGCGCTCGGGCGCGCCGAACAGCTCGACCAGCTTGGCGCGCGTCTCGGCGTCGTAGGCGCGTCGCGCCGGCTCGATCATGATCTGGGCGGTGAGCGCGATCGCGTAGACCTGGCGCCCGCCGGGCTCGGTCACGTGCACGTCGAAGTCGAGCGCCGGCACGGCGGCGTGGCGCCGGCCGGTGGCGCCGAGCACCTGGAACTCCGGCTCCGGCGCGACCGGAACCTGGAGCGTCTCCGGCTGGCTCACGTGGCCACCGCGCGCAGGTCGTCGAAGTACCGCTCGATCGCCTGCTCGACCCCGGCGCCGCCGGAGATGCCCTCCCAAGACGCCTTGACCAGCCCGACGAGCATGTAGCAGCGGTCGATCGGCGCGATCGCGTAGGCAGGCGTATCCGACATCCGGTTGACGATCAGCGCCTCGGCGTCGGGCTCGAGCTCCTTCAGCACCGGGTTCATCTCGGCGAGGCGGCTCCACGTCTCGAAGTGCAGCTCGCTCTCGGTCGCGCCGGCGGGGCTCGGGATAGAGCGCGACGACGCAGTTCGTGACGCTCGAGTGCATGAAGAACGCGAGCCCGATCGGGATCCGGAACTGCGCCCAGATCTCCTCGGGCAGCTCGAAGTCCTCGAGCCAGAGCGTGCGGTTGCCGGTCGGGCGGAACTCGGGGTCGCCCGAGCGCAGCGCCCAGCAGCTCTCGCAGACGCAGACGATCTGGCGCTCGTAGAGGTTGAGCATGTGCCGGTGATCGGGCGGCACGGTCGTCTCGCACAGGTCGCAGCGTTCGCGGCCTGGGCGACCTCGGCGGCCTCCGCGCCTGGGGCAGCGGGCGAGGGCTCCGGCCGGGCGAGCCCTCGCAGGCCCGACACCATCATCGCCCGCCGCCGACCCGCGACGGCCTTGTCGAGGTCGATGCGATTCACAGCGCGACCTTGATCTCCTCCTGCTCGCGCAGCAGCGGCACGGGCTCGAGCTGCAGGTGGTCGTCGTCCATCGAGCGTCCCGCCTGCGGCAGGAAGTACCTGCGCCCGCAGCCGGGGCAGCGGAGCGCGCCCGCGTCGAGGGCTCCCCCGTCCAGCGTGCCGCCGCAGTCCGCGCACGTGTTGCGGTAGGCGAGCAGCGTCCCGTCGACGTTGGCCACCACCAGCGCACTCCGTCAACGTCTGTGGCCACGAGCGCCTGGGGGACGCGTCGATGCTCAGGGTGTGCCAGGCGGGCGTCCCGTTGACCTGAACGATCGGCAGCGGCACGCCCGGCATCGCCGGCTCCTCCTCCTCGACGACCCCCTCGACGTCCATGCCCTCGAGGTCGGGAGCCGCCGCCTCGAGCGCCTGCCGCACGGCCAGCTCGAGCGTCGATGAGGACGCGCGGCATGACTTGCAGCTCCCCTCGAGGCGCAGCTTGGCGATCCCGTCCTCGATCCCGAGCAGCTCGACGTTGCCGCCGTGGGACTCCATGTACGGCCTGACCGTGTCGAGCGCCTGAGCCACCCGCTCCTCGATCGGCACCGGGATACAGGTCGTGGATCATCAGGAGCCCCGCCACCAGGCTGTCCTCCGCCATCTGGGTCGCGGGTGTCCGCGTCGGCCAGCTCGACGATCCGCTCCAGCCCGGCGCCGTACATCTGCACGACGGCGGACGTCAGCTCCTCGGCCAAGCTGCGGCAGGCCGGATCGTCGAGGTCCTCCAGTCGCCCCGTGAGCTCCTGCACACGGGCGATGAGCTGCTCGGACTCCATGGCTCAGGCGAGTGCCGTCGGCGTGTGGACCACCTTCCGCACCGGCCCCTTGCCGCCGTACATGTGCACGCCGCACGGCAGGCAGGGATCGAACGAGCGCACCGCTCGCATGATGTCGATCCCCTTGAAGTTCTCCGGGCCGTTCTCCTCGAAGATCGGCGTGTTCTGCACCGCGTCCTCGTAGGGGCCGGGAGTCCCGTAGACGTCGCGCGGGCTCGCGTTCCACGGCGTCGGCGGGTAGGGCTGGTAGTTCGCGATCTTGCCGCCCTCGATCACCATGTGATGGGACAGCACGCCGCGGGCGGCCTCGTGGAAGCCCACGCTCACCGCCGACTCGGGGACCTTGAACTCGTTCCAGCTCTTGGTCCGGCCGGCCTGGACCTCCTTCATCGCCCGCTCCAGGTTGTGCAGCGCGATCAGCGCCGAGTACGCCTGGTGGTAGGTGCGCGCGCGATCCCGCTCGATCGCGTTCGACTTCTCCGGCACCTTCCACTCCATCTCCATCTCGGGCATGCTCGGCGAGCGCGGCAGGACCATCTGCAGGCTGTCGCCCGTGGCCTTCACGTAGCCGAAGTCCACGAGCCCGGCCTTGGCCGTGCACCACTGGCGCGCGAACGGGCCGCCGCCGGTGTCGCAGCACACGTGCGTGTCCGTGCGCTTGTCGTAGATCCGCGGCGACACGACCCACGTGTACTTGTCCGTGAAGTCGCGCTTCTGCGGCTTGGGCAGCGTGACCTTGTTCCACGGGTGGTTCTTGTCGACCGGATTCCCCAGCGGGTCCTTCGTCACGAACGTCCGCTCGTTCTCCCAGCCGTCGAAGTACGAGCTGCCGAGCAGGATCCGAATCGCCAGGTTGATCTCCACGAGATCGGTCGTGATCAACTCACCGTTGATCGCGATGCCGGGGGTGATGTAGCGCTTGCGCCCCCACTCGGTCATGTTCTCGTAGCTGTAGTCGACGTAGTCCGGGTCGTCGAACGAGCCCCAGTTCACGAGGTTCGTGTCCCGGTAGCCGACCATGTCGTACCCCGGCAACTCCGTGAGGAAGAAGTCGTAGAGGTCGTCGTGCATCGGCACGCTGCGCTTCACGTAGTCGAAGTACCTCATCAGGCGCACGTAGTAGTCGGTGCACGTCTGGTGGGTGATGTCGGCGCTGCAGCCGCCCGGCATGATCGTCGACGGGTGCGTGTGCCGACCCCCGAAGAGGCAATACATCTCGCGCGTGTAACGGGCCACGTGGAGGGTCTCCAGGTAGAACTCGCCCGTGAACGGGTTGAGCGCGCGCATGATGTCGGCGACCGTCTTGTAGCCGTGGATGTCCGAGTGCGGAGCCGAGGTGTTCTCGGCCTTCGCCAGCAGGCTCGGGTTGGTCTCCTTGACCATCTGCTCGCAGAAGTCCACGTTCGCCATGCAGTCGTTGAAGATCGCGTGGTCGAAGATGTAGTCCGCGCTCTCGGCCAGGTTGAACGCCATGTCCCCCAGCGGGGGCGGCTTGACGCCGTAGGCCATGTTCTGGTTCAGGCACGAGCAGGTGCAGTGGTTGTCGCCGCAGATGCCGCAGATGCGGCTGGTGATGAAGTGCGCGTCGCGCGGATCGATCCCCTTCATGAAGATGTCGAAGCCGCGGAACACCATCGACGTCGAGTAGCACTTCAGGACCTGCTGGTTCGAGAAGTCGATCTCCGTGTGGATTCCGAGCGACCCGACGATGCGGGTGATCGGATCCCACGACATCTCCTTGACGACGACCTTCTGTTCGCGGGGTGTCTCAACAGTCGACATGCGTCTCTCCCTCTACCAGCGCTTGGAGTAGCCGGTGGTGAGCTCGGGCTTGTTGTGTCTCCACTCGGGCTCCTTGTCGTACTTGTTCTTGATGTTGCGCTTGCGGAAGTAGCGGACCATCGGGCCGTAGGCGACCGACATGAACCCGGACGCCCGGTTCCCCCACGGGTCGGGGTCCATGAACGGCATGTACTTGTCGGGGAAGCCCGGCATCGTGCAGGCCATGCAGATGCCGCCCACGTTGGGGCAGCCGCCGATGCCGTTCACCCAGCCGCGGATCGGCACGTTGCACTTGACCACCGGGCCCTTGCAGCCGAGCTTGACGAGGCAGCGGTGGTCGCTGCCGTACTCGGTCGCGAAGTCACCCTCCTCGGCGAAGCCGGCCCGGTTGCAGCCCTCGCGCACGGTCCGCCCGAACAACCACTTCGGCCGCAGCTGCTCGTCGAGCTCGGGCGCCGGCGCCAGGCCGGCCAGGTGGAGCGCCAGGTACAGCAGCGTCTCGGTCATGTTGTCCGGCTGGGCGGGGCAGCCCGGGATGCACACGACCGGCAGCCCGGCCTTCGACTTCCAGTTCCAGCCCAGGTAGTCCGGGACCCCCATCGCGCCCGTGGGGTTGTTCTTCATCGCCGGGATGCCGCCGTAGGTGGCGCACGTGCCCACCGCCACGACGGCGGCCGCCTTCGGCGCAAGCCGGTCGAGCCACTCGTTGATCGTGATCGGCTGGTCGGTCGGGGGGTCGACCCCGAGCCCGGTCCAGTAGCCGTCGCCGTTGATCTTCTCGTTGCCGAGCGAGCCCTCGATCACGAGCACGAACGGGTCGAGGTCGCCCGTTCTCCGCGTCGAACCACGCCTGGATGTACTCCTCGCCGACCTCGTAGGCGATCACCTGGTTGTGGATCACGACCTTGGGCATCCCGGGGATCGCCTGGGTGATGATGTCCTCGAGGCTCGGGTTGGTCGCCGACGTCATGGCCACCGAGTCGCCCTCGCAGGAGAGACCCGTGGTCACCCACAGAACGTGCGCGGTGACCTCCTCGGTCTTCTTGTGCTCTGCGAATACGTCGGTCGTCGCCATGGCGCTCCCCTCTCGTTCAACAGATCCGCGGCAGGGGGTCCCCCACCAGCTGGTCCATCACCCTCTTGCCGCCAAAGCTCGTCTCCACCAGGACCATCCCGGGAGGCTCGGTCCGTACCTCGCCGATCTCCGCCGCGCGCTCGCATCCGGGCACCGAACGCAGCGCGTCGAGCGCCTGTTCCACCGCCTCCGGGGCGACGAAGGCGACGAGCTTGCCCTCGTTGGCCACGTACATCGGGTCGATTCCCAAGATCTCGGAAGCGCCCGCCACCGCCGGGTCGATCGGCACCGCGGCCTCGCGCACGAGCATCGCCACCTCCGACGTGCGCGCGAGCTCGTTCAGCACCGACGCCACCCCGCCCCGGGTCGCATCGCGCATGCAGCGCAGCGACGGGCCGGCCTCCTCCAGCAGCGCGTCGACGACCGGCCACAGCGAGCGCGTGTCCGACTCGATAGCGGCGTCGAGCTCGAACTCGCCGCGCGCGAGCATGATCGCCGTGCCGTGCTCGCCGATCGTCCCGGAGAGCAGGATCCGGTCACCCGGCTCGATCGCGTTCGTCGCGACCCGCGCCCTGGGGTCGCGCAGGCCGACGCCGGTCGTGCAGAGGTACATCTGGTCGGCGGCGCCGCGTTCGACGACCTTCGTGTCGCCGGCGACGATCTGGACGCCCGCCGCCTGCGCGGCGCGCGCCACGGCATCGACTTCGGCCCTCAGCTCGTCCGCGCTCAGCCCCTCCTCGAGGATCAGCGACAGCGTGAGCGCCAGTGGACGGGCCCCGGAGACGGCGAGGTCGTTGACGGTCCCGTTGACCGCCAGGTCGCCGATCGAGCCGCCGGGGAAGCGGAGCGGCTTGACCACGAAGGAGTCGGTGGTCATCGCGAGCTCGGCGCCGTCGGCCTCCACCGCGCCCGCGTCGCCCATGGCCTCGAGGGCGGCCGACCCGAACGCCGGCACGAACAGGCCCTCGATCATGCTCTGGGTCGCCTTGCCGCCTGCTCCATGGGCCATGGTGATCCGCTCGTCGCGGAACTTCCCGCGCTTGCGGCGCGCCGTCTCGATGATCCCGAGGATGCGCTCCTCGCGATCGCTGACGGGAACGGCGGTCGGCTGCTCCGCCACCTACACCAGCTCCCGCTCGCGGGCGAAGCGGCCGTAGTTGTAGTACGCCGCGCAGGCGCCCTCCGAGGAGACCATGCAGGTGCCGATCGGGCGCTCGGGAGTGCACGCGGTTCCGAACACCTTGCATTCCCACGGCTTGATCACTCCCTTGAGCACCTCGCCGCACTGGCAGGCCTTCGGGTCGGCGACGCGGACCCCGGGGACGCTGAAGCGCAGCTCGGCGTCCATCTCGGCGTACGCGTCGGAGAGCTTCAGCCCGCTCTGCGAGATGAACCCGAGCCCTCGCCACTCGAAGTGCGGGCGCAGCTCGAACACCTCGGCCATCACCTCGAGCGCGCGGGCGTTGCCCTCGTAGGGGACCACGCGCGTGTACTGGTTCTCGACCTCGCAGCGACCCTCGGCGAGCTGCGCGAGGATCATCCGGATCGCCTGCAGGATGTCGAGCGGCTCGAAGCCGGCCACCACGATCGGCTTGCCGTAGTCGGCGGGGATGAACTCGAACGGCCGCGCTCCCACGACGGTCGACACGTGTCCGGGGCCGACGAAGCCATCGAGCCGCAGGTCGGGCGAGTCGAGCAGCGCCCGCAGCGGCGGCACGATCGTCACGTGGCTGCACATGCACGAGAAGTTCCTGACGCCCTCCGCCTTGGCGCGCTTGAGCGTGAGCGCGGTCGACGGTGCCGTGGTCTCGAATCCGATGGCGAAGAAGACGACCTCGCGGTCGGGGTTCTGCTTGGCGAGCCGAAGCGCGTCGAGCGGCGAGTAGACCATCCTGATGTCGGCGCCCTCGGCCTTCGCATCGAGCAGGCTGCCATCCGATCCCGGCACCCGCATCATGTCGCCGAAGCACGCGAAGATCACGCCCGGCTCGCGCGCGACGGCGATGCCGTCATCCACGCGGCCCATCGGGATCACGCAGACGGGGCAGCCCGGCCCGTGCACCAGCTCCACGTTCGCCGGCAACAGGTCGTCCACCCCGAACTTGTAGATCGAGTGCGTGTGGCCGCCGCAGACCTCCATGAACTTGTAGTGGCGGCCCGGCTCGACGGCGGCCAGGATCTCGGTGGCCAGCACGCGCCCGAGCTCGGGGTCTCGGAACTCGTCGACGTACTTCATGCGCCCAACCCAACGAGTGCGACCCCGGCGTGAACCAGAACGCGGTCGCCCGGCGACACCGGCTCGACGAGCGCGGTCTCGACCGTGCTCTTCGAGCCGTCCTCGGCAGCGCAGAGAGCGAGTCCGCGCTTGGCGTCGATGCGCTCCACCTGCATCGGGATGCCCTCGTCGGAGCAGGTGATGCAGTGGTCGCCGCAGTCGTTCACTCGATCACGCTGGCCTTGAGCTCCTCGAGCTCGGCCTCGTAGTCCTGGCCCAGCCGCTCCAGCTGGTTGCGGGTGGCGATCGCCTCCTCCTCGTCGACGCGCGACATCGCGAACCCGACGTGGATCAGCACCCACTCGCCGGGGTCTACGCCCGCGCCGTCGTGGTCGAGCAGCCCGATGTTGATCGTGCGCTGAACACCCGCAACGTCAACCTTCGCGAGGCGCAGCTCGCGGTCCACGACCTCGATGATCTGGCCGGGGATGGCCAGGCACACGGTGACTCCTCCGATTAGCTAGCCGCGAGCCTACGCCCGCGCTGTGCCGATCAACAGGCGCCATGTTGAATTCCAACGTTGCAGCTCAACACCCCATGCGGGTAGGCTCGCCCCGCAGACGAGGGAAAGGCTTCGTGACCCCCAGCCGCCCGCAGCCAGACGTCGCTCTCGCTCCCTCCGCCGAGGGCGGCGGGGCGCGCTCGGAGGAGTTGGTCCGCATCCTCGAGGTCGATCCGGAGCTCGGTCTTCGGGTTCCGGCGCCTCAGATCGCACGCGCACGCGCCGAGCTGACGGCGCGCGTCAAGTCGCTCCCCCGGGGCCGCTGGGAGGTCCCCCACGGCGAGCGGGACCGCGGCCGGCTCGGGTTCCTGATGCTCGAGGGGCTGCTGGCGAGGGACGTCATCCTGGCGGGTACGACCAGCACCGAGCTGATCGGTGAAGGCGACGTGCTCCAACCGCTGGTTCGCGGCACGCGACGACGGCCTCGTCCGCTACCACGTGCTGTGGCATGTGCTCTCGCCGGTTCGGCTCGCGGTCCTCGACGAGCAGTTCGCGCGTTCGCTCGCCTCTTGGCCGCAGGTGACGGGAGCACTGCTCGAGCGCGCGGTCAGGCGAACGCTGCAGATGTCGATCCACCAGGCGCTGCTGCAGCTCTCGCCGGTCGAGACGCGGCTACTGGTGCTCTTCTGGCACCTGGCCGAGCGTTGGGGCCGCGTCACCCCGGACGGCATCAGCGTCCGGTTGCAGGTCTCGCACAAGCTCCTCGGCCAGCTGGTCGGATGCCGCCGCGCTTCGGTCACCACCGCGCTGCGGCGGATCGGCGAGAGCGGCCTCATCGTCCGTAGGGCCGACCGCACCTGGCTGCTGCGCGGCTCCGCCCCCGATGAGCTCGGCGACATCCGCTGGGCCGCGCGCGCGGCCGCCGGCTGAGACCGCTAGCGTCTGGGCCGTGTCGGTCGCGGTCGTCTTCAAGTGCGAGTTCTGCGGCGATTCGCCTGGCCGCGAGACCCAGGCCAATCTCGAGCGCCAGCTACTCGACCTGCGCCACGGCGAGTACGTGGACGTGGAGCCGGAGCGATGGCTCGTATGGCACGGGGGCGGGATCTACGGGCCGACGCGCTACGCGTGCGGGAGCCACCGGGGCGAGCTCAAGGCGGCCATACGCGAGCACTACGGGACGATCGGATGGCACCCGTGGGCGAAGGGACCGCACCCGTGGCGCGGCCGGCGCGGCACCGACCGGGCGCGGGCGCTGAAGCGCGGCGTCAGCTCAAGCTTCGGGCCGTAGACCTCAACTCGCCGCGGTCGAGCTCCTCGAGCCTTCGGTGCACGAGCGCGGCGGCCATGGCGCCCTCCCCTACCGCGCCGCCCACTCGCTTGATCGACCCGTGGCGCGCATCGCCGGCGACGAACAGGCCCGGAGCTGACGTCTCGAGCTCGAGTGGATCGCGCGCCAGCGGCCAGCCCTCGGGGCGGCGGCCGGCCTCGAGCAGGTCCGGGCCGGTGAGCACGTAGCCGCGGGCGTCGGTGGCGACTCCGCTTCCGGCCGCCCAACCCGTCCGAGGCTCGCCGCCCAAGCAGAGGAACAGCGCCTGGGCCGGGAGGTTCTCGTGAGCACCGTCCGCACCAAGCACGGTCACGCCGCTGAGATGTCCGTCGCGCGCGCTGACGGCCTCGACCTCCGTGCGTAGCCGGACATCGATGAGCGGATGCCCTGCGATCCGCTCGATGAGATACGCCGACATCGACTTTCCGAGCTGGTCGCCGCGCACGAGCATCACGACCCGCGCACCCGCGTTCGCCAGGTTCATCACGGCCTGCCCCGCCGAGTTGCCGGCGCCCACCACGACCACGTCCTCGCCGCCGCACTGCGCGGCCTCGCTCCGACCGGCTCCGTAGTAGACGCCCCGATCCATCAGCTCCTCGAGCCCGTCCACGGTCAGCCGCCGCCAGACCATTCCGGGCGCGGCGATCACCACGGGCGCCGCCAGCTCGTGGCCGTCCTCGACCTGGAGGACGAAGCCGTCAGGGCCGCGCTCGCTCCCGATGACTCCCCGCAGCAGCACCAGCTCGGCGCCGAAGCCCTCGGCCTGGCGTCCGGCCAACCGGGCCAGCTCGGCGCCCCCGATGCCACCAGGGAAGCCGAAGAAGTTCTCGATCAGCGACGTATGCGAAGCCTGGCCGCCGGGAACGTCCGCCTCGACCACCACCGTCGAGAGGCCATCCGAAGCGGCGTACACCGCCGCGGCCAATCCAGCCGGTCCCGCACCGACGATCGCCAGGTCGTAGTCGCGGCGGGACGGTGTCGGGGTCTGCTGCCACGCGGCGACCAACCGCTCGACGGTCGCCGGGGCGATGGTCGCGTCCCCATCGAAGACCACCGGGAGCTCCGCGTCGCCGAGACCGCGATTGTCAAGGACCCGCTGCGCCTCTGGATCGCCGGCCTCGACCCAATCGAAGGGCTGCGCGATCCTGGTCAAGAAGTCCCGCAGCCGATGGTCCCCCGGGTCGCGTCGGCGCCCCACGACCGTCAGCGTCGGACGGACCGGGCTCATGCTCCGGCCTGCATCGCGGGGTCGGTCATGCGCCTACGGCTCGACGACGAACGCAAGCCGGTCGACATAGCACCAGGACCAGTCCTCACCGGGCTCGACCGAGCTCACGATCGGGTGGCCGCTGGCCGCCGCGTGCTTGCTCGCGTGCTGGTTGGGCGAGGAGTCGCAGCAGCCGATCAGCCCACAGCTGCGGCACACCCGCAGGTGGACCCACCGGTCACCGGTCTTCAGGCACTCCTCGCAGCCCGCCACCTCAGCCGGGCGGCCGACGCGAATCTGGTCTAGGTGTTGGCAAGCCTGTGCTCCCATGACTCCTCTCCTGGGCGGATGCCAGTCGCGGCTGCGACCGGTCCGGCAACTAGTTTGGCGGCGTGCTGCGTCTTGCGCGACGAGAGCCCTCCGCGATCCTGCTCGTCGCTCAGCTTGGGGCCGTGCTGCTCTATCCCTTCATGGAGGGCAGCGAAGCCGGCCGCGCCCTCTTCAGCGTCTTCGGTATCGCCATCCTCGGACTCGTCGTCATGGCGGTGCGCAGCTCTGCGGCGTCGACCTGGTTCGGGGTCGCGCTCGGCCTCCCCGCGACGGTGCTCCTCTTGATCCAGGCAATCACCGGGGACGACGCGCTGCTCCCCTATTCGTCCGCCGTCGAAGCCGTTCTCTATTTCTACGCGGCGGGCGCGCTGATCGGCTACATGCTCGCCGACCACGACATCACGCGGGACGAGCTCTTCGCTGTGGGCGCCACCTTCACTCTCGTCGCCTGGGCATTCGCCTACTCCTACACGGTGTGCCAGGCCATCGAGCCGGGCAGCTTCACGGCGGCAATCGATCCGGAGAGCGACCGCAGCTGGATGGAGCTGCTGTTCCTGAGCTTCACAACGCTGACGAGCACCGGCTTGAGCGACGTGACGCCCGTCAAACCGTTTGCCCGCAGCCTGGTAATGATGGAGCAATTGGCGGGGCTCGCCTACGTCGCGCTGGTGGTATCGCGCCTCGTGGGCCTGATGGTCCTCGGGCGTAGCGATTTGCGCCGCCCCCCGGAGGAGTGAGTGATGCTCAGGGCTCGGACCGTGAGGGACAAGCGCTCACTGCGAGCGGGACCCCCCAACCGGTAGGGCCCAACCTACACCAGTAGGTTGCCCTCGACGCGGATCAGCCGCGCTAGCGTGAGGGGCCCGTGCGGATAGCGACCTGGAACGTCAATTCCGTCAAGCAGCGCGTGCCGCGGCTGCTGCCGTGGTTGGACGAGCGGCGGCCGGACGTGGTCTGCCTGCAGGAGACCAAGCTCACGGACGACGCCTTTGTCGAGTTGCTCGGAAGCGAGCTCGACGACCGCGGCTATGCGGTGGCGCTGCACGGCGAGGCGACGTGGAACGGCGTGGCCATCCTCTCGCGCGTGGGGCTGGACGACGTGGCCGCCGGTGTGGCCGGCGCCCCGGGCTTCCCGCATCCGGAGGCGCGAGCGGTGTCGGCCACCTGTGGCGGGATCCGAGTCGTCTCGGTGTACGTGCCGAATGGGCGCGTGCCCGACTCCGATCACTACCGGTACAAGCTCGCCTGGCTGGCCTCGCTGCGCGAGATGGTCGCCGGAGGCCCCGACGCGACGGTCGTGTGCGGCGACATGAACATCGCGCCCACCGACGACGACGTGTTCGATCCCGACGCCTACATAGGGCAGACCCACGTCACGCCGGACGAGCGCGCGGCCCTGGGGGAACTGCAGTCAGTCGGCCTGCGCGACGTCGTGCGCGAACGGTGGCCCGACGAGCGGGTGTTCACCTACTGGGACTACCGGGCGGGGATGTTCCACCAGGACCTTGGGATGCGAATCGATCTGATGCTGGCGAGCGGGACGGTCGCCGACCGCGTCCAGGCGGCATGGGTGGACCGCCAGGCCCGTAAGGGCAGCGGCCCGAGCGACCACGCACCCGTGATCATCGACCTGGATGAGGCACCCGACGGGGACATCGGACCGGTCGTCCCGCCACCCTCCGCACCGGTCACCAAGCGCGGTGCGGCCAAGCTGCCCCAGTCGCCTTGACCGACCAGACTGGGACCGCGGCTCAGCTCATAGGATCGAATGGGTTGAAGCCAACGCGACCACCGAAAGGACGATCCTTGGCGCTACGCCCCTACTCGCAGTTCGCCGCGCTGCTCTTAGTCACCCTCCTCACGGCAGGCTGCGGTGGCGGGGACGATGAGGAGAGCAACGGCGGCAAGGCCGATACCGCGGCGAAGACCACCGAAACGACCACAGCGCCCTCGACCGGCGGCGATCAGACGAGCAGCAGCCGTGACGGTACGGAGACAGCGCCGAGCCCCAACGATCGCGGCACCGACACGGCGCCGAGCAATACCAGCGAGAGCGCAGCCCCGTCACGGCAAGCATTGTCAAGACAGGCGATCGCCTCGTGCCGGAAGAACATTGATCAGAACCCGCAGCTGACCGCCGGCGACAAGGCGGCGTTGAAGAAGGAGTGCGAGAAGGCGGTCAGCGGGGACACGCGTGCCGCACAGGGGTTCTCGAGGGCGCTTTGCGTCAGGCTCGTGCGACGCGCGGTGCCGAGCGGGCCTGAGCGTGATCTGGCCGTCGCGGCGTGCAGGAGCGCCGATCAGTAGAGATCGCCGAACTACGAGGGAGGGTGTAATGGCAAGGCCGTTGTTCGAGTCGCCTGGTGAGGGGGGAACGTCGACGAACCCCCTGTCGGCCTCCGCTGCACGAGCACTCGCGAGAGGATGAGACGCTCTACGTAGTCGACGGCCAGGTGCGATTCAAACTCGCCGGCGAGCTGGAGACGGGGGGCGTCGGGTCGTTCGTCTTCGTCCCGCGTGGCGCGCCGCACAAGTTCCAAAACGTCGGGGACGAACCTGCTCGAATCCTCATTCATTTCACCCCGTCGGGGATGGAGCAGTTCTTCGACGGCTTCGCGGCGTTGGACGCTCCGGACCCCGACGCCTGGGCGAGGATCGGCGCCGATCCCGTCTGACGCCGGCCTAAGTCGGCGAAAGGGTGCTGCGACGGACCCGGCCGTGTTCCCGACCCCAGAACCAGGCCAGGCGAGGCGAGGCGGATTCTGAGGTTCGGCGCCTCCCGCGGCCTAGCGGCGTGTGCCAACGACGACGAGGTATTCCTGCTCGAAGCGCGCCTGCTCGGGCGTCCCCAGGTTCCACTCGTCGCAGAATTCGTTCAGAGCCGCGTCGAGCTCCCCCTCCCTGCCGTCCTTCTCCGCATTCGCCCGCGCGACGATCGTCGGCCCGTACTTCGACTTGAAGTGCTCGCCGTAATCCTGCGGCTGCTCGAAGGCCGTGACCTCGAGCACGTCCCGCTCGAGCGTGTGGAGGTCGACGCGATCTCCGAACAGCTCACGGACGTGGTCATCGCCGCCCCATAGCGGCGGCGGCTGCGCGCCCGGCGGCGGGGGCGGCGCGAACGGGCCCATGGTGCGAAACAGGGCGCCGATCATCCCCTCGGGAGTCCAGTTCAACATCCCGATCGTGCCGCCCGGGCGGCAGACGCGCACCAGCTCGTCGGCGACCTGCTGATGCATCGGGGCGAACATCGCGCCGATCGACGACATCACGATGTCGAAGGACTCGTCGTCGAAAGGCAGGTTCTCGGCGTCGGCCTGGACCCAGTCGAGCTCGACGCCGGCTTCCTGGGCGCGTTTGCGGCCAGCGTCGAAGAGCTCAGGCGTCAGGTCGCTCGCGGTCACCTCGGCGCCGGCTTGAGCAGCCGGGATCGAGGCGTTGCCCGTCCCGGCGGCCACGTCGAGCACGCGCATGCCCGAGCCGATCCCGCACGCCTCGACGAGCCGCGGCCCTAGCGGCAGCAGGAAGGTCTCGACCATCCCCGGGTAATCGCCCGAGGCCCACATCTTGCGATGCCGGCCCTTCAGCTCCGAGTCCGCAGTCGTCAAGTCTTACCCCCTCCTCGTGGACTTGCGGACCCTACCTGGACCACAACACGGTGCGGTATTCCGGTGGGGTGTGCCGCACTGGGCGGCTGCGTTCGTGGGCACTCGGGGCCGTCGCTGACGTCGACGTCTCGGATGCGAGTGGCGGGGCGTGTCAGGAGCCGCTTCGCGTCCCGCATGCTTCGCCGCGTCCGAGGTCAGTCGGAGCGGTGGGAGAGAACGTTCACGATCGTGCCGCTCGGCTCTCGAAGCATGAAGCGACGAACGCCCCACTCCTCGTCGCGCAGGGGATAGGCGATCTCGAGGCCCCGCTCCGCTGCCCTGGCGTGGACCGCGTCGACGTCATCGACCTCGACCGAGATGCCGGGCGCGGAAGGATCGTCGTTGCTGACGATGGTCACCTGGGCCGAGCGGTTGGTCGGCGATGCGACGGTGACGACCCAGCCCAGGTCCATCGCCACTTCGAAGCCGAGCAACTCTGTGAAGAAATCGCGCGTCTCGGCGGCGTGGTCTGACCTTATGTTCGGCACCGTCCTGTTGATCGTCACGATCCGGCGTTCTACCAGAGCCCGCTCGGGCTCGTTGGTCGGCTCGAGCGCCTGCTCTCACGCGGAGCCATAGGCGAAGCCGCAGGACTACCGAAGCGTTGGCGTAGGCGCTCGTGGCGTCCCCTTGCCCGTGGAGGGTAAGAGGGAGGATGGCCGCGTCACGTTCCCTGAAATGTGGCGACGGTCAGTCGAGGATTGTCAGGTCGAGCTGGCTGAGGCGCTCGGGGTCGGCGAGCACGTCCATCTCAACGATCCTTCGGTTTCGGATCGTGAAGCCCGCGATCGCGAACGGCCGCCCGTCCCGGAGGGTTACCGTGCCGACTGCGCCGTTGACGAGCGCCGGCCGCACCTCGATATCGAGGCGCGAGAAGGCGAGCGCCTGTTGGGCCACGTTGGCCGCTCCGCGGACAACCCTCGAGGCGCCGATGGGAACGGCCCCGCTGTCGGCCCTGCGGACCACGTCCGGGTCCAGCACCTCGAGTAGCGCCTCGAAGTCGCCCTCGCGTGCGGCCGCGAGGAAAGCGTCGACGACCTCGCGCTGGGTGTCGAGGTCGGCGTCGGGGATCGCGGCCTCGCCCTGGACGCGGCGGCGGGCGCGGCTCGCGAGCTGGCGCGCCGCCTCGGGTGAGCGGTCGACGATCGGCGCGATCTCGTCGAACGGCACCGCGAACATGTCGTGCAGGACGAACGCGAGCCGCTCGGCCGGGTTCAGCCTCTCGAGGACCACGAGCAGCGCCAGGCCGACAGAGTCGGCCAAGAGCGCCTCGTGCTCGGGGTCGGTGCCGTCGGCGCGGTCGATGATCGGCTCCGGCATGCGCACATCGAGGGGTTCCTCGCGCCGCGATCGGCGCGAGCGCAGGGTGTTCAGCGAGACGCGCGCGACGACGGTCGTCAGCCATCCGCCGAGGTTCTCCACCTCGTCCGAGTCGATCCGACTGAGGCGCAGCCACGTCTCCTGGACGGCGTCGTCGGCCTCGCTCAGCGAACCGAGCATCCGGTAGGCCACGGCGCGCAGCCTGGTCCGGTGCTCCTCGAACTGCTGCGCCAGAAACTCGCGCTCATCCATCGGTCACATCCGGTTATCGGGGTAGGTCATACCAGTAGACCCGCGCGACGCGGACGATGTGACCAAAGGAGAACACAATGCGAGTCTTCGTTGCAGGAGCGAGCGGTGCGATCGGCACATCGATCTGCCCTGGGGGCGGAAGCCGTGACGCCTGAGACGCAGCCCCCGGCCGCCGCCCCGGACGACTTCGTCACGTACGACGAGCTCACGGGCCCGGACCTCGACGCTGCGCGCTGGAGCCCGGCGCGCCTGCCGCTCCCGACGGGCGGCGAGCAGATCCCGCTGGACCCCAACGCGGAGCTGGCCGTCGGCGAGGGCGAGGTGCGAGTGACGATCCCGCGCTTCTCGCTGTCGCACGACAGGTTTCAGTCCGCCGACAGCCCCAAGTACCTCACCTTCTCGACTGCCCAGTTCGAGCTGCCGCCGGATCGGCCCGCGACGTTCGCCGTCGACCTCGCGGTCAAGAACATCGGCGGGGAACCGGGGGACTACCGAACGGGGATGGCCGCCTTCCACGTCTTCGACCTCGCCGTGACCAAGCGCGTGTTCGCCGCCTGCGGCACCTCCACCCGCGTGCTCGCGCTGCACGAGCAACTGGGCCTGGGTGGTGGCGGAGCAGGCGAGCCGTTCTACCACGTCGTCGAGTCGCCGTACGAGGACTTCGACGACGACTTCACCCGCCTTCGCGCGTGCGAGATCACGCTCGACCGGAACAGATCGACCGCAGCCTGGCGCGTCGACGGCCACAGGGTTTACGAGGCCCACGGCACAGTGATCCCCGAACACGCTCGCATCGGGTTCGGGATCTGGACGATGCAGCCGATCCGGGACGGTCGCAGTCGCTCGCTCATAGGGCAGGGCATGAACGCGCGGTGGCGCCGATTCCGGGTACGCGGGGTCGACGCGTGAGCCGCCACGAGGGGCGCACCGCGATGATCAGTAATCGATCCCTCGCGCCGCCTGGTCCTAGCATCGACCGAGACGCACCGTGAGTCCAGAGTTCGGCGGCTGTGATTGATCGCCCCCCGCCTGGCCGGAATACTGGGCGGGCGATGTCGCGGGAGAACGTCGAGATCGTGCGCGGCATCTACGCAGACCCGCGTGGACTTACGGCTGGCGCGTCCGGCAAGGTGGCGCCGGACGCGGAGTTCGACCTCACGATCCGCGACGACCTGGTCGTGCGCTTCAAGGTCTACGGAAGCCGCGAACAAGCCCTCGAAGCCGTGGGGCTGGCGGAGTAGGCACGCTCTTTCGTCCAATCTCGCGTCCGGGTGAGGCGCGTTCCCTACTGTGCGGTAGTGCATCAGGAACCCAACCTCCCTGACGCCAGGCCCCGGGGCGCTTCGGCGTCGCCGGGGCCACCTACAACCGCGAACCGGCCCAAACCGGGCGGAAAATGCGGTGTAGGCGGCTCGGGCCCGCTCTGGCACACCCGTACCGCCCATAGGGTCGCGACATGCGATGGCGAATCGGTGGCGAGCCAACGCCAATCCCCACCAGCGGAGACGACGAGAAATGGCGCTGGACGCTGGTGGACACGTTGATGGGCGCACTCCACACGACGTACTTCGCAATCACCCGCAGCGCCCTCAACTCGGAAGAGTTGCCGACCAACGTGGACCGCGCCCGCGCGACCCACGGCCGCTCCGAACTCGGCCGATACCTCGACTGCACCCTCCCGCCCGAACGCATCGCGGCCGACACCACCAAACTCCGAGCGATTGGCGTGCGACGGGACTGACCGGAGCAAGAACCAAACGTGGGCGGAAAAACTGGGTGGGCGTACGCGGGTGTCGCGGCGGCGGAGCCCGTCGTGGTAATCGGCGCCCCCTTGTTGGAGAAGGGGGCCGCGCAGGGTCGCTGCTCCTTGCAGCTTGGAGGAGCGAACCTGGCGGCCCCCGTTTGGGGAGCGCATCACGCCCCGCCCGTCGCTACCCATGGCCGGGGAAGCGGAAACGCGAGTCACCGGGCACGGCCGCTTCGTCCACCTCGGCAGCTCGTGCCGAAGTCGCGAGACTCGGTCCCTTGGACGATGTGACACTTCTCCGCCAGGAGACTGCGACCAGAGATGAGCTTGCTACGGGATGTCTTTACGTGATGGCTGGGTACTCCCCGGCCGTGAATGGCCGAGCCTCCCGTCGCGGACCAGATCGCTGATCTCTTCGCTCGCGAGGCGACGGGACGAGAGCCGCCCCGCGGGACCCCGCTCGATATCGGCTGCGCTATCGTCGCCCACCAGATCGCCCAAGATATCCGCCAACCGGCTGAACCGATCCGCGTCGGCCAATGACCACCGATCCCCTAATGAGTGCGCAGCCGCTGTGGTTCATCGACAACCTGGTCTACGTCCACGTCGATGGCGAGCAATCGAGCGGGGCGTTCAGCCTCAGCGAGACCTGGGGCGCCCGCGGCAACATGCCGCCGCTACACGTCCACCACCGCAACGACGAGACGTTCTACGTCCTCGAGGGCGAACTGCGACTGTTCCTCAGCGATCGCCAGATCGTGCTCGCCCCCGGTCAAGCGGCGTTTGCTCCGCGCGGCGTCCCGCACTCCTACAGAGTCGACTCAGACCGGGCCCGTTGGATTGTGATCAACTCGCCCGCAGGGTACGAGCAGTTCCTGCGCGCCGCTAGCGAGCCGGCGCCCACTGCCGAGCTCCCACCCGCCGGCCGGCACGGCGACCCAGCGCAGCTCGCCAACGCGGCAGCAGATCAGGGAATCGAGATTCTCGGCCCTCCCGGGATGCTTCCCGCCGAGGCGTGAGCAATAGCGAGGGCTAACTCGTCGGCGAAGTCGAGTGGATCCATCGGGACGTGGGGGGTGTCCGTCGCGAGCTCGGTCGTGATTTGAGGCCCCGCCCTGGGCGGGGCGGGTGTTCTGGTCGCCGGTCATTCTGCCTCCTGGTGTTCGACGTGATTGCGTTGGGTGATGTCGCAGCCGATACTGGCGGTCGATGTCGCAGGAGAACGTGGAGTTGGTGAGGCTCGGGTTCGAGGCTTTTGGGCAACGCGACTGGGCGCTCGTTCAGGAGAACTCCCACGCGGATCTCGTCATCGTGCAGCCACCCGAGGTCCCTGACGCTAAAACGTATCGGGGGCCTACCGCTTTCGCTGATGCTGCCACCGACTGGCCTTCGCAGTGGGAGGACTTCAGGCTTGAGTTGGTGGAGTTGATCGATGTCGACGAGGAGCGGGTGATCTCGGTGACGCGGCATCACGGGCGCGGTGCCGAGAGCGGAATCGAGATGGAGTTCGTCGTCGTCTACATCCACACGCTGCGCGATGGCAAGCTCGCCCGGCTGGACATGTTCTTCAGCCGCGAGCAGGCCCTCGCAGCCGTGGGGCTGGCCGGGTAGGCGATGTCGCAGGAGAACGTGGAGGTCGTGCGGGGGACTCGAATCGCGCTCCCTCGCCTCAGTGAGAGGGCCAGTCAGCGTCGGAGTCTCGATCAGCGCCTCTTCGTTCGCTTCCCCGCCCTCTACCGCCTGCTCGCTGACGGCTTCCTGCGCCTGCCCCTGCGATCTCGCCTTCGGCGGGTGATGCTCGCGGGTTTCATGGCTCGGACATATGCGGCAGCGAACCGACGTGACTTCGACGTGGTCCTTCTGGGTTGGCATCCGGAGAGTGAATATCGGCCCAGCACTGAACTGATGCCTCCCGATTTGGAGCCGGTCTTCCAGGGCCACGACGGATACCTCCGCCTCTGGCGATATTGGCTCGACGCGTTCGAGGACATCCGGTGGGACCCCGAGGAGATGTTCGACTTCGGAGCCCAGCTCCTCGTCACGACAAACCAGAGGGGACGCGGATCGGGCAGCGGCGTGTCCGTTAGCGAGCCGGTATTCCAGCTGTTCACGCTCCGACGAGGCTTGGTTGTCCGGCAGGACGATTTCCTGGATCGCTCGAAGGCCCTCGAGGCCGTGGGGCTGTCGGAGTAGGCGATGCGCCGTCAGAACGTGCGTCTCGGCGAAGCGTTGCGGAACCCGGTCAATCGGCTGCAGCTGATCCGGAGTCCCTTCGAGCGACGCTCGGATAGCGCAGCGGTATCGGCTGGCGGCCTGACCCGCCGACGGTGGCTGTCGCTTCTCGCGCTGCTTGCCTCGGCAGACGCCCGCGCATCGCGACGAAGCCTGGCCCCGCAGCGATCCCGTGCGCCTCTGAGTCTCTTGCCTCGGCGCGTTGCTCGCGCTTCGACGGTCTTTGCTCTCTTGGGGCCGGAACTTGTTGGCCGCAGGGCCAGTTCCACCAGCTTACTCCTATCTGGACGCAAGAACGGGCCAATTTCGCTAAACGCCCTTAGGGCGTGTTGCGGAAAACCGCCCAGAAACGGGCGGCGCCGCTACCCGGACATCGGCTGCGACGAGGACGGTCTCCGCAAGCTCTTCCGGCAGTTTTCGTTCCCGGGCGGCGTCGATTTCGGCACACCGGAAAGCGCTCTAGAGAGCCCGAAGGCCCTCCGGCCGTCGGCCTGCAAAGCCGGCGGCGTCGACCTCGCGCCGGGCGCGACCGCGGATGGTTGCCTCGCCGAGGCAATCCGCGAGAGACTGCGTGAGCTACTCGTGCCTCCGAGGAGCTTGGGGCGCAGGGAATACAAGTCGAAACTTGTCGATCACTGAGATCAGATGCGAAAACTCCAGAGCCAGGGCGTCCACCACATCACGATCGTCGGAGCCGGCCGGCAGACCTCGATCGACTTCTGGGAGGGCGTGCTCGGCATGCCGTTCGTCTTCGAGCAGCCCAACCTCGACAACGAGGCGGAGAGCCACCTCTACTTCGACCCGGGCGACGGCCGCCTGATCACGATCTTCACGAGCGAGGAGCGCGAGGCCGATCCCAGCCGCACCCCGACGGACCCCGGCTGCGTGCACCACATCGCGTTCGCGCTGTCCCAGGCGACCTTCCACCAGGCCGTGGAGCGGCTCGACGAGCGCGGGATCGAGCACAGCGGCGTCAAGGATCGTGGCTTCATGGATTCGATCTACTTCGAGGACCCGATGGGCCTGCTGATCGAGCTCGCGTCGTATCGTTTCGAGCCGCCGTTCGCCTACACGCACGCGGATGTCCTGCTCGAGGCGCACCGGATCCGCGTGGAGCGCGGCGACTACAACATCGACCGGGTGCACCTCGCGGACGCAATCGAGACGCTCGTCACGCGATCACGGGCGTCGCTCGCGGACGACAGATCGCCCAAGGATCCATATGGCTGAGAACACGTTGAGCATCCTCACTCCGAGTGTCAACAACCTGACCGCTCGAATCTTCGTTCGCGCCGCCGGACTCGATTTCGAAGAGCTGGACGTCTGGGGTAAGAAGGACGAACCCGGGTTCGTCGGAAAGGACCCGGCGCTGCTCACGCCGATGCTCGAGGAGCAAGGCCTGCCCAGAGGGTCGCTGTGGGAGAGCTGCGCGATCATGCAGTACCTCTGCAACAAGCACGACCTCGCGGAGCTCTACCCGAAGGACCCGGCCGAGCGGGCGATGGTCGACAGCGCGATGTTCTACTTGGTCGGCACCTTCTATCCACTCGTCGCGCGCGCCACCTACCCGACGCTCGGTTTCCCCCAATACGCGGGCGAGGTCGCCACCTCGGAAGCGGACGACGCCATGAAGGCGAAGGCGCAGAAGGACGCCGAGGCCGCTCTCGCGGAGCCGCTCGACGTCTACCGCGCGTTCTTCCTCGACGGCAAGACGTTCATCGGCGGCGACAAGCCGACGATCGCCGACATCCGGCTGGCCGCGACGCTCGAGTTCCTGCGGGGGATCGACTACGACTTCCCGGGCTGGGCCGAGGACTACATGAGCGCGGTGGAGTCGGCTCTCGGCGAGGCGTACTCGGAGCCCGCCGCGGACGTGCGGGGGTTCGTCGCGCAGGTGAAGGGCGGCTAGGGCCAAGTCCGCTGCGCGACCGGGACGACCTGTTGGCCGGCACGCGGACACCAGGAACATTTCTGCACGCTCGCCTGCGCGAGTGTTCAGGAATGTCTCTTGAGGAGCGTGGCTATCGGGCGCGTCAGTCAAACGCTCGTCGAATGTGAGGAGTAGAGTGTCGAGCCTGGCCCTCGTTGCGCGCTTCTCATGAAGCGTGCCCTTTCGCAGCAGGGAATCCGCTTCTGAAGGGAGCCCCATGATGAGCACGATTGCTCTTGTCCGCCACCGCGTTGCCGACTTTGACGCATGGAAGAAGGTGTACGACGGCTTCGCGCCCACGCAAGCCGAGCACGGCGTGCGCAGCCACCAGGTGCTGCGCTCGATCGATAACCCCGACGACATCATCGTGACCCACACTTTTGACTCACCCGAGGCCGCGCGCGCCTTCTTCGCAATGCCCGAGTTGAAGGACGCGATGAGCCAGGCGGGCGTCGATGCCGACTCTCTTGAGATCTCCTACCTCGACGAGGTCGAAAGCGGCGCGCTGGCTGGCGTGTAATCCGCCGTTCGCGCGAGGACGCGAATGCCCGCGCCAGCCGGTTCTCTAGAGACCCTGCCTTCCGGGGGACGAGTGCACGTCGTGGGCGCAGGACCCGTGGGTCTTCTGCTCACGGCACTGCTCCAGTCGATGGAGGGGCACTCTGTGCGTCTCTACGAGAAGCGGCACGAGTACACGCGCACCCGGATGGTCCAGCTCGCGCCGTACGTCGTGGCGGACTCAGTCGAGGCCTACAGTACGGATTCCATCGATGGGGACAGCATCGATGCCATCTTCGATCCGGAAGAGCTCGACAAGGGCCTCGCGTTCAGACAGTCCCTTCCTTCGGACCTGATGGCGCTTCTTCGCGGCTGGACCTTGGGGTTCTGCCCGCTCAACGCCATCGAGCGCTCTATCAGCGATCTGATCGATGAGCGTGGGTCGAACGCGGTGGAGCGCACCGCGGCCGTCGTAACGGCGGAGGACGCGATGGCGATGCTCGAGCCGGGGGACATCCTGATCGACTGCACCGGCTGCAACTCGCTGCTCCGAGATCACCTGACGACTGACTCCGGCGAGGTGGATGGAGCCGCGAACACGCTCAAGATCCGGCTCGAATACGCGCTTGTCGTCACCTTCCTGTACGGCCAGACATACGACTGCAACGAGTACTGCAAGTACTACAAGAACATCGAGAACACGCACTACAAGTTCATTCCGATGGTCCACCGCATACATTCCGACGGCAGCGTCAGCCATGTGACGGGCATCGTCAACATCACCGCCGAGGAGTATGAGGCGATGCCGTCTCGCGTCGACGGCGAGTGGCTTCGCAGCAACTTCCCCGGCGTCGCGGAGTCGATGGACCGTTTCATCGACAAGATCAAGGCGGAAACTCATGGCGAGGTATTAGGCGACCTCGAGGTTGTCCGGATACCCCTGGATCTGTTCCGGGCCCGCAATGCGACCAGCCGGCAGTGGCTTGCAGCGGGGCCCAGCGACCACCCCTTCGCCAGCTCGCCGGTGTTCCTCGCCGGCGATTCGGCCATTGGCTCTCCGTACTTTCAGTCGATCTCGCTTGGTTTCGAGTGCGCGATGTACCTGGCAGGACTCATGGCGCGGCGTGACCTATCACTCAAGGACGTGCTCGATCGCTATGAGCTGTTCATGTACAAGCAGTGGCTCCGCGTCTACATGCGCAGCAAGATGATCAAGCACAACAAGGACTTGTTTCAGTCCCTCGACGACCCGCTCGCACTCCTCGACAAGCTGCACATTTACTAGCCGGTCGGTTTGCGCAAAGATCGCCTCCCGTCCGCGCCGTGGCAACGGGCGGACCTCGCTCGCCCGGTGAGACCGTGACAGACCCGACCCGTCGCCCCCGACTAGGCTCCTCGCCGATGCCATTCTCGGGCGACTGGACCCTCCGCGACTGTCCCTGGTGCGGACTGCGCGACGCGCAGATGCGGCACCTCGCTATGAACCTCAGCGCCGACCGACGTGGTTCGACCCCGCGATACTGGTCCGTGATCTCCTGCCCGCGCTGTGGCGGCGCGATCCTGATCGAGCACACCCCTCCGAACGACCCGCAGCCTCAGCTGCTGAAGGTCGCGCCTGAGCACGGTGCCGATGTGTGCGGCGAGCACCTGCCCGATGCCGTACGCCCGTACTACGAGGACGCGATCCGTGTCCTCGAGGCCGTAGGAGCGCAGGCATCTCACGTCGATGAGAAGACGGCGCGCCGGGCGCTGCAGTTCACGACCCAGGTTCTGCGGAACCTCTTCGAGATCCCGGCTGAGCGTGCCGCTCGCTCCGAGCCCGAGTCCGAGGACGAGCCCGGGTAGAGCTCGGATTGCGCGGCGCGTCCCCGATCAGAGCCAAGAGCACGGCGGTACTTGCCTAGCCCCCGACAGCCGTCGCGCGCCGGCGGTGGGGATCGTCGGCGAGCGCCCCTCCGCCAAGTCGAGCGGCGCCCGCGAGACCATCCGAGACTCCCTCAATCAGGCCGAGCGCGCTCGCCGGGGCACCTAGGGTCGAGGTCAAGAACGTTCGCAGCAGCGAGGTCGGAATCTCGTGCCCAGCGTAGCGCTTGGCTTAGTGCTTGCCTGGAGGCTTCGAGCTCAGGGCGTCGCGGTAGACCTCGTTCGCTGCGAGGACGAACTCGGCGAGCACAGCTACTGTCGCGCCGTCGAGTTCAGCTCACGCGCTCGCCTGCCGATCGGCCGGCCTGAGGTGCGCTTCGGGTGCCCTACTTCTTGGCGGGCTCGAAGTAGGGGTTGGTGCCGACGGCGTGGTCGGTGACGTCGACCACGCGGGCGATCTCGGGAACCGCACCCGTGATCGCGACCTCGATCCCCTGGCCGAGGGTGACGGTGGCCATCCCGCAGCCCTGGCAGCCGCCGCCCAGGCGCAAGTAGGCGGTGTCCTCCTCGACCGCGACCAGCTCCGCATGCCCGCCGTGCGCGGCGATGGCCGGGTTGACCTGCCGGTCGATCACCTGGATGACCCGCTGGGCGACGTCGCCGCTGAGGTCGGCGGGCGGAGGAGCGTCGATGGGCGGGCTCGCGGGTGGCGCCATCGGCGGGCTCATCATCGGCAGCTCCGCCGGAGCCGGCGGCTTGTTCGGGTTCACGAGGGCGAGGCCGCTCTGCGCGAGACCTTCCGACCAGTCGATGGTGGCGCCTCGCAGCTTCTCGACGCTCGACTCCGGCACCACGATCGCCAGGTCGCCGTGGCGCTGCACCACGTCGTCCTGGCGCGCAACATGCAATGCGTTGAGGGAGATCTTGTAGACGTACTCGCCGTCCGAGACGCCGCTCACCTCCACCCACAGCGCCTGGCTCTCGGGATCCTCGGACTGCGCGCAGGAACCCCCTGACCTTCTCGATCGCCTGCTCGGTGATCGCGAGCGTCGGCTCGGCTGTGTCTTCGGCGGTCATCTCATATCCCGTATGGCTGGTCGTTCGCCGGTGGCGCCGGCCCCCCGCTACCTACGATACGCCCATGCCCCGCGTTCTTCTGCTGCTGCCCACAGCCACCTACCGCGCGAGCGATTTCCTCGACGCGTCCCGGGCGCTGGACGCCGAGGTGGTGGTCGCCTCCGAGCGCCGGCAGGCGATGTCCGGGACGATGGGGGACCGGGCGCTGGTCGTGGACCTGAGGCGGCCCGAGGCCGCCGCCGAGGCCATCGTCGCCCGGGCACAGGACAAGCCGCTCGACGCCGTGGTCGGCGCTGACGAGCAGGGCGTGCTCGTGGCCGCGCTGGCCGCCGCGCGCTTGGGGCTCGCGCACAACCCGCCCGAGGCGGTGGCGGCGACCAGGGACAAGACCGCCATGCGCCGGGCCTTCGCGGCCGCCGGCCTGCCCCAGCCCGAGTACCGGGTTGCCGGGCCCGGCGCGGACGTGGCGCGGCTCGCCGGCGAGGTCGGTCTTCCCTGCGTGGTCAAGGCGGTTTCGCTGTCGGCTAGCCGCGGCGTGATCCGCGCCGACGATCCGAGGGCGGCCGAGCGCGGCGGCCGAGCGGGTCAGGGCGATCCTCGCCGAGGCCGGCGAGGACCCGGACGCGCCGCTGCTGGTCGAGCGCTACGTCCCAGGCGTGGAGGTGGCCGTCGAGGGCCTCTTGCGCGGCGGCGCCCTTGAGATCCTGGCGGTGTTCGACAAGCCGGATCCCCTCGAGGGCCCTTACTTCGAGGAGACCATCTACGTGACCCCGTCGCGCCTGCCCGCGGAGACCCTCGAGGCCGTCAGCCTGCTCACGGCCGAGGCGGCCGCCGCGCTCGGCCTGGTCGAGGGGCCGATACACGCCGAGCTGCGGATCGACGGGGGTAGCGTGTGGATGCTCGAGCTCGCCGCCCGCTCGATCGGCGGGCTGTGCTCGCGCTCGCTGCGCTTCGGGATGGGCGTGAGCCTCGAGGAGCTCATCCTGCGCCACGCCCTCGGGCTGCCGCTCGACGACCTGAGCCGCGAGGCCGCCGCCTCCGGGGTGATGATGCTCCCGATCCCGAAGGCGGGCGTGCTGAAGGAGGTGCGCGGGCAGGCCGAGGCACGGGCGGTGCCCGGCGTGACCGGGCTCGAGATCTCGATCGCGCGCGGCAAGGCGGTGCGGGCGCTGCCCGAGGCCGACCGCTATCTCGGCTTCCTCTTCGCCCGGGGCGAGACGCCCGAGCAGGTCGAGCGGACGCTGCGCACCGCCCACGGCCAGCTCGAGATCGTGATCGGCGAGCCGTCGGAGTGAAGCGAAGCGAAGGCTATCCTGGCGCTGTGCGGGTCCTGCTGATCTCCACCTACGAGCTTGGTCATCAGCCGTTGCACCTGGCCTCGCCGGCGGCCGCCCTGGAGGCCGCCGGGCATCGGGTTCGGTGCATCGATCTCTCCGTCGAGCAGCTTGATCGAGACAAGATTGACTGGGCCGAGGCCGTCGGCGTCTCCGTTCCGATGCACACCGCGATGCGACTGGCGATTGGCGCCGGCGAGCAAATTCGAGCGATCCGGCCGCGGTTGCCGATCTGTTTCTACGGTCTCTACGCCGCGGTCAGTGACGACCCGACGATCGGTGGACTGGTCGACCGGCTGATCGCCGGCGAGTACGAGTCGGAGCTGGTGGAGTGGGTTGAGGCGCTCGGCGACTCGCCGGCGCTGCGACCGGCAACCAGCTCGATTGACCTGGGGCGCCACGAGTTTCACACCCCGAGCCGAGGGCAGCTGCCGCCCCTCAAGCGCTATGCGCGGTTGGAGCGCGATGGCGAGGAGCAGCTCGCGGGGTACGTCGAGGCCAGCCACGGCTGCGTGCACAAGTGCCGGCACTGCCCGGTGCCCGTCGCCTACGACGGCCGGATCCGGATCGTCGGGAGCTCCGTGGTGATGGCGGATATCGCCCAGTTGGTGGCGGCGGGGGCGCGGCATATCACTTTCGGCGACCCGGACTTCCTAAACGGCGTCAAGCATTCCCTGCAAGTGGCGCGCGAGCTTCACCGCCACTTTCCCGAGGTCACCTTCGACTGCACGACCAAGGTCGAGCACATCCTCGAGCATCGTCAGGTCTGGCCCGAGCTCAGCGAATACGGGTGCCTCTTCGTGATCTCGGCGTTCGAGTCGCTCAACGCCGAGATCCTCACCTATCTCGACAAGGGTCACACCGCCGACGAGGCCGCCCAGGCGGTGGCCTTGCTGCGCGAGCATGGGATCGAGATCCGCCCGTCGTGGTTGCCGTTCACGCCCTGGGCGACACCGCAGGACATCCTCGAGATCCTCGATTTCGTGATTGCCAACGAGATGGTGGGGAACGTGGATCCGATCCAGTACACGATCCGTCTGCTCGTGCCCAAGGGCTCGCTGCTGCTCGATCGCCCCGAGATCACACCGCACCTGCAGGACTACGATCGCGACCGCCTCACGTATGACTGGCAAGCCGGGGATCCGCAGCTGGATCGCCTCCATGCCGAGCTCGCCGAAATCGTCGAGGCCGATGTCGCGGCGGAGGTCGACAGCGTGTCGACGTTTCGGACCCTGTATCGGGCGGTGGCCGATGCCGCGGGACATTCAGCCGACCCCGCCGACCTTGGCGACGTCGAGCCGCGCCCGCGGCTCACCGAGGCATGGTTCTGCTGCGCCGAGCCCACCGACATCCAGCGCGCCTCGGTGGCCGGCAGCGAGCCGGTCGCTTAGCGGGCTCGACCGAGCCCTGAGACCGCCTTGCGCTTCGCAGCTACAGCGTGATCACTTGGTCCGGCGGGTTTCCCGACAGCGCCCCGTAGAGGTCCGGAAAGCAGCCGACCCGCACTCCCGCGACCGTGCCGCTGGGACGGCAGTCGCCCGGCTCACCCTCCGCGAGCGAGCGCTCGATCGCGCACCGGTCGCAGAGCATCAGCATGATCCCCTGCTCCTCGGCAACCTCGGCGAGGCGCTCGCCGAGCGGATCGCCCGCGCGCAGCACGTAGGTGTTGTCGTCGAAGAAGAACATCCCGACGACCTCCACCCCGTGGTTTCCCTGCTCGAGCTGCGGCAGGATCATCTTGCCGAGCTTGTAGCTCGCCGTGTGCCCGGAGGTGGAGAAGATGTAGGCGACCTTCACGCCCCGCAGCCTAGCTTCCACGCCGCGTCTCGCCGCGGCCCGGTCAGCCTCAGAGGCCGAGGGCGGCGACCCCCGGCTCGTTAGGAGGTCCGGGCGGACAACGACCCCGAGCCGCAGTGGATCACCCTGGCCGAGGGGACGCGCACCCTGGACCTACTTGAGGACCGAGCGGCGAAGTACCTGCCAGACCTGAACCTTCTCCAGATCAACGCCGACTTCCGCGTGTTCACGGACATGATCGACCGCTCGTGCGACAGGCATGCGCACGTGCCTGGAGCCCGGCCCACCGGCCCACCTCGACGGAGGGAAGGCCTCGGATCAGGCGGGGGCGGATTCCAGAGAGCCGGGGTCTTGTGTCTTGCGCTGGCGGTGGTGTTCGCCTGGACGGCTCTGTTCCCGGCCTGGTAACCCCGGGGCAGACGAGCCGGTGCGCGAGCGTCCGCGCGCGTAGGATTGCGTCGTCGACCTCGCCGCCTTCATCGATCGCTACGACCAGGCTTGGAACGAGCAAGATGTCGAAGCGATCATGTCGATGCACACGTCGGACATGGTGTTCGAGAACCACACCCGCGGCGTCCGGGTCGAGGGAGGGGCTGTCCGGGAGCTGCTCGAGTCCACCTTCGCTGATCAGCCCGACCTGCGCTTCCGCGGCCGCCGCCGCTACGTCGGCGACGGCTTCGTCGTCAGCGAATGGACGGCGACCGCGATGGACGCCGAGGGCCGCGCCGTCGAGTGGGATGGCGTCGACGTCTTCCCTTTCCGCGACGGCCTCATCGCCCGCAAGGACGTCTACTCCGGTTCCCACGCTCCGCGCCTGCTCTAGCTCTCGCGCTCAAGTAGCCCGCGCGGCCCCTTTTCGCCCAAAGGAGGACCCGGACCGTGGTCTACCGCTGTAGCACCGAGTCTGCTGGCTGCTCGCTGGTTATCGGATCCGCGTGTCAAGAGACGACCTTCCAGGCGTCGTCTTCGGATCGGCACCACGGGTTCGAGAATGAGCGCGCGCAGCGCATGTCGAGGGTTGGGAGGGCCTAGAGTTCGGGGTCGACCGCGACCCCACGAAGGAGAATGGCCATGAGCGCCACCGACGACCTGTTGCGCAACGCCGAGGCCTACGCGGAGACCTTCGAGCGGGGCGAGCTGCCGCTGCCGCCGGCCAAGAAGGTGGCCGTCGTGGCATGCATGGACGCCCGCATCGTGCCCTCGCAGCTGCTCGGCCTGGAGGAGGGCGACGCGCACGTCATCCGCAACGCCGGCGGCGTCGTCTCCGACGAGGAGATCCGCTCGCTGGCCATCTCGCAGAACCTGCTCGGCACCGAGGAGATCATCCTCATCCACCACACTGACTGCGGGATGCTGACCTTCGACGACAAGCAGTTCTCCGACCAGCTCAAGGAGCAGACCGGCGTGCGGCCGTCCTGGCCCGCGCGGACGTTCTCGGACCTCGAGGAGGACGTGCGCGACTCCATCGCCCGCATCAACGCCAGCCCCTTCATCCCCCTCAAGAACGTGCGTGGGTTCGTATACGACGTCGAGACGGCCATGCTGAGCGAAGTCACCTGAGCCGCGCCGTAGCGGTGGACAGAGTCGGCAGCCGCTGTGGCGCTCGACCTCCTCAATGGCCGAGACGGATCGGCAACTCGCTAGCGCATTCGCGTGAAAGCAGAAGCAATCGCGCTTCCGCGGGTCACCGGTTTCCGCTGCTCAGGGCCAAATCCGCGCGGGTGTCGGATCGGCGGCCCGATTCGTCCCTCCGAGCGACGCTCGGATCATGCAGCGGTACCGCCTGGCGGCCTAGGCGAACTCGTGCCTCGCTGCCGCTTCTCGTCCTGAGGGAAAGCGCGACCCGCGTCCGCCCGGACGCCTGCTTTGTGGCCAAAGCGGTCGCGCTGGCGAGCCGCCGCCGGTGCGCTCAGGCCTCAAGCCGTACGTCGAAGGGCTCGCCGAGAGGGCTCAGTGCGGCTCACCCTCTGAGTCGTTCAGCGTCCTGACCACGCCGAACAGATCTCCCTCGCGGTAGAAGTCGACCGCCACCAGGTTCGGGAGGCGCCCGCGCTCTGACTCACAGAGTTGCGCTCGATCCAACAGAAAGCCGTAGCGGTTGACGATCCTGGCGGTCTCCGGCAGCGGCTTCGGATCAGAATTTATCCAGTGGTTGAGGAGGAAGAGGGGGTTGCCGGCGCTGCCGCGATTCGGCGCACAGCTCATCTGCGAGGGCCGCCTGAAGTTGAACACTGTTTCCTGGAAGGGCCCGTAGGTCGGCAGGTACCAGGGAGCACCCCCGCTCATGTGCTCGGCGACGATCAACACTCTCTGGCCGGCTTCGATCATCTCGCCGAGGGTCGGCAAGGGCGCTTCCAACCGCCCGCTGTAGGCGTATTTCGCGAGACCGCTCTCCTCGAGCAAGGCGACCATGTCGCGGGGCGTGACGTAGTCCTCGATGTCGATGATCAGCACCTCGTCGGGGTGCTCGTCGAGAAACCGCTTGATCTCGCGGAAGGCGCTGAGTGCGTCCACGGCTCCGAGTTCGCAGTAGCCGTGGCACAGATATACGCGCGGCTGCTTGTCGCGGGGGCGCGAGATCCGCGCGCGGAGGCGGTCGGCGGCCGCCGTGAACTCAGGACCTAGCTCCTCCTCCAGGGATGCGTTGAGCGCGGGGTTGATGAGCGAGGTATCCGTGTACACGAGGTCCCCTGGAATCCCGTAGAAGGTGTCGATCAGGAGGCCGCGGATCCCGTCATCGAGCTGCCCGCCGATCCCAACCTCCTGCTCCGGAAATCGAAAGCCGGGGACGTCGGCGCCGGCGAACGAGTTATGGGTGGCGGGGAAGACCACGTCGTTCAGCGGGCGGTCACAGAGCGTCGCACTGCCATTACAAGCCGAGATCGAGCCCCGCGAGCCGGTCGTGTCGTCTCCGCTTAATAGGACGAAGCCCGCGATGCCGACAATGACAAAACCCCCCACAAAGAACACGACTGCCAGGGCCCTACTCATCTGGCGCGCGCCGGACTGGAACAGGGCTAGCAATCGCGACCTCGGCACGGCGCTTGCGGAGTCGAGCACGACTGGCTCCTAGAAGTCCGCGCGGTTTCAGCCGGGGCACAATTCGGGGAACAAATCTGCTGAGGCCGCCTTCGTCCAAGACCGTCGCTTTGCATAGAGAGCGGCCGTTCTGGCTGCTCGGGGTGGCGTCCCCACTCGGTCTAACTGCGAGTCGATATACCCGTCCAGCGCCTGCTGGGCCGACAGCCGCGGCGCCGCAACGGGCGATGGCCTAATGGCGATGGGCTCTTCCCCCTGTGGCCGCCGCCGTGTGACTCGATCCGTACGATCACGTTCGGCAAGAGCGCAACGGCGATCCACAAGGCCGGGGGTCACTTGATGAGCCAGCCCGATCGAAGCAAGCTCCCGATCCGAATGGCGCAGTTCAGCGGCGTCACGCAGCGCACGCTCGACGGCGCGCAGCCTCGGCCGACCTATCGCGCGCCCGTGCCGAGGACGAGCGGGATGAGACGCTCCCCCTGGCAGAGGGGCCAGACCCTGCCCTCGCGAGCGAGTGAGCAAGCTGTGCACGCTGGTTAACCTAGGACTAGGTCACTCACAGTCGACCGTCGCGAGTGTTTGTTCGTAGGAGCTCGCCAGGTCGGCGGCTGCAGAGTCCACCTTCGCCGCCGCGCCGCTTAGGGAGAGGTCCGAGCCGAGGTCGTCCGCGACCGTCTCGAGCTCTGAGGTGAACTCCTGGGTTGCCGACTCGACCTCCTGCTTTCGCTCGTCATTGAGATCGCCCTGCGCGTCCCGGATCTGCTCGAGGTCCTTCTCAATGGCGTTCAGGTTGTTTTCGATCGTGTTGACGGTCGCGGTTGTCGCTGTGAGACTCGCCAGGTCATCGATCCGCTTCTCCAGGTCGGCGCGAGCGTCGCAGACTTGGTCCTGCGCCTTCTCGGCGTCCGACTCTCCGCATCCGACTGGAGAGGCTGTCAGGGCGAGCAGCAGCACGACGAGGAGCCAACCAACGTGCGCCACCTGCTTTCGCGGTAGACGGGTGAGCTCGCGGACGTTCGTCATGGCGGCCTCTGCCTCCTGTACTCGTGAATGGCCATGCCCCACGGGGATCGTGGGGGTGTTGGTAGTTCTGGTGCGTGTCGCCGGGCTCATCACACGGATCACGCCCGATGCGATCCAATCGCCCCACGGCGCCCAGCGCATCGTCCAAATCGAGTGAAATGGCGCGGCGCCCCGGACAGAATCATCCGATCGGGACGATGAGGGTCGTGACCGCCCCTCCTACGCTGGGCGGCATGTTCGAGCGGAGGTTGAAATCGTCGTCAGCCGCCGCTCCAGGCCTCGAGCTGTCCCCTCGCGCTGATGCCGGCGACCCGACCGGAATGCGGCGCGAGCACGGCCGGGAATGGCCAGGCGCCGCCAACCATGTGGTGAGTGCCTACAAGCTGGTCGGCCGAGACGCGATCGCGGAGATCGCCGAGGAGCTCGAGGTGGTTCTGCTCCTCGCGACCCTACGGGTCTCACCCCCGCGGTCGACGCCGCCGCGATCGTAGTGGCCCCACTGCGCTGGCTCCTCTCCCGCGCGCCGGACCGGGGCTCCGCGAAAGAGGATGCGGTCGCGGGGATCCCCGGCGCCGTCGGCAGCGTGCCGGACGGGATGGCCGCCAGCGTGCTGGCCGGCGTCAACCCGATCCACGGCCTCTACGCGAGCCTTGTTGGCCCGATCGCGGGGGGCCTGAGCGCGAGCACGCAGCGCATGGTCATCACGACGACGAGCGCCGCCGCGCTCGCAGCGGGCTCGGCGATCGACCAGATCAATCCCGCGGAGCGTCCGGAGGCGCTCTTCCTGCTTACGATCCTCGCGGGCGCCGTGATGGTCGCCGCCGGCCTGCTGAGGCTCGGTCGCTATACGCGCTTCGTATCGCACTCGGTGATGACCGGGTTCCTCACCGGCGTGGCTGCCAACATCGTCCTCGGCCAACTGCCCCAAATGCTCGGCGTCCCGGCGCAAGGTAGCACCGCGGTCGCGAAGGCGTTCGACGTCGTGACGGATCCGGGCGCAATCGAATGGGCGTCGGCCCTGACCGGAATCGGTGCGCTGGCGCTGTTGCTGATCGCGTCGCACACGACGCTGGGCGGGTTCGGCGCGCTCCTCGCGCTTGCCGTCCCCACAGCCGTGCTGGTCGTAACCGGGGATGACGTCGTGCAGCGCGTGGACGACATCGGGGACATTCCGAGCGGCCTCCCGCTGCCGGCGCTGCCGGCGCTTGACCAGTTCTCCATCGACCTGGTGGTGGGCGCACTCGCGATCGCCGTGATCGTGCTGGTGCAAGGCGCCGGCGTACGCGAGGTCGCGCCCAACGCCGGCGGCTCGCCGTCCAGCGTCGACGGCGACTTCGTTGCGCAGGGCATCGGCAACATCGCCAGCGGCCTGTTCAAGGGGCAGCCGGTCGGCGGGTCGGTCGGGCAGACCGCGCTGAACCTCGCGGCGGGCGCGCGCACCCGCTGGGCCTCTATCTGGTCGGGCATCTGGATGCTGCTGATCCTCGTCGCGTTCTCCGGCGTCGTCGGGGAGGTGGCGATGCCGACGCTTGCCGCCGTCCTGATCTTTGCCGCCGCCGGATCGATCGACGTCGGCGAACTGCGCACCGTTTTCCTCAGTTCGGTCACTTCACAGGTTGCGCTCGCCACCACCTTTGCTGCGACGCTCTTCCTGCCGATCGCGGTGGCGGTCGGGATCGGGGTCGTGCTGTCGCTGCTGCTGCAGCTGAACCGCGAGGCGATGGACCTTCGCGTCGTGCGGCTCGTGCCGGTGGCCGGCGGACGTTTCCGGGAGGAGCCCGCTCCGCTTCGCCTGGACGATCGCGACGTGACGGTACTCGAGGCGTACGGGAGCCTGCTGTTCGCCGGCGCCCGCACGCTGCAGGCCCGGTTGCCCGACCCGACCGGCGCGGACCGTCCCGCCGTGGTCCTGCGGCTGCGCGGACGGATGGCGTTGGGCGCGACATTCGTGGTCGTCGTCGAGGACTACGCGGCACGCGTGGCGGAGGCCGGTGGGCGCATGTATGTCAGCGGAGTCGATCCGAAGCTGGTAGCTCAGCTGCGGCGCACGCGTACGGGCGCGCGGCGACCGGGTGGTGAGCGCCCGGTGCGGATCTTCGAGGCCACCGAGCTCGTCGGCGGCTCGACCGAGGCGGCGGTCGAGGTGGCGCGGGAGTTCGTGAGGACGCCCGCACCCTCAGCCGACGAGTCGGGCTGACCGCCTCAGGCAGCGGTCCTTGGGTTCATGGCCCGGAGTGCCGCGGACGTGGACGCGGTTTCGGGCCTCAGCTCCCGCTGTGGGAGATCCCGCTGTAGGCGAATCGGTCAGCGGGTCTGATCGCGGACGAGGTGCGCGAGCGCGAGCGCGACGCGGAGTTCGAGCGTCCGTTGGTCGACGCTGCGCCCGAGGATCTCCTCTGCCTGCTTGATTCGGTAGCTGACGGTGTTCTCGTGGATGCCGAGCCGTTTGGCGGTGCGGCTGCGGCTGGAGTGCTCGTCGAGGTAGGTGCGCAGCGTGGCCGTGAGTCTGGTGGTGAGATCGTCGTCGGCGGCCAGGCCTCGGAGCTCGCGCTGCACGAATGTGCGGGCCTGGTCGAGGTCGGCGGTCGCGATCGCGGCGAGCGCGACGCTGGGCGTAGCGGGTGATGGTGCCGGACGGTCGGGCGGCGAGCTCCGCGACGCGGCGGGCCTGTACGGCCTCGTTGTGGCTCTGGCGGAATCCGGCGATGCCGTGTCCGGGTTCGCCGGTCGCGATCCGAACCCCGGGGGCGGCCTGCGTGTCGAACCGGAGGTCGTCCAGCTGGCGGGGCGAGACAGCGTCGTGAGTGCTGATCCACGCGGCGATCGACAGGATGCCGAGCGGGTGCACGAGCGCGCGTGTGGCACCGAGACGATCGCGGATCGCCGCGATCGCGGCTTCCATCGCGGCGTGGGTGTCGCGCCCTTCCTCGTGTGCTTGCAGCCACGCGATCACGGCGATGTGCTGACGGTCGAGCTCGTAGCCGAGGCGTCGACTGGCCAGTGCGGCGTCGATCGGCTCGCCGGCGAGGATCGTGTCGATCGTCTCGGCTCGTGTCGCGGCCGCGCTCCGCACCCAGCGCTCTCGCTCGGCGCTGTAGAAATCCTCGGCGAGACACAGCGCTGCGTCGACGTACGCGAACTGCCACGCTGAGCAGAGCTCGGTCGCGATCGCTCGCTGCTCTGGGTCGCCCGCGCGCGCGGCGATCAGGGCCGCGATCCCTTCCCAGGCGGCAGCGTGTCCGAGTCGGTAGCTGCGTATCAAGGTGGTGAGCGGGATGCCGCGTTGCGCACCTTCCTGTGTGTAGGCGAGCGTCGCTGCTCCGAGGCTGGTGGAGGCGGGATCCGCGCCTTGCTCGAGGATCTGCGCGAAGCCGAGAATGCTCGCCTCGGTGCTGGCGCGGTTGGCCTCGAACGACTCCGGGTCGGGCAGCAGGTCGGGAAGCCGCTCGCCGATCGCCCGGGTCACCTCGACCGACATCTCCCGCGCCCCGGCTGCGAGCTCGCCGGCGACGGGCCTCAGAACCTGATCCCAGGCGCGCCGCTGCCCGCTGTTCCACTCCGGCTCCATGCGCGCAACCGTACCGGCGCGCGCCTAGCGGATTGTCGAATGCGACAAACGTTGAGGGACCGGCTGGCGGGACGCGACGGGTCCTCCCGGGATGGCGCGCGTACGGTGCTGACCAGCCTGGCCGACGCACGCACGGGCACGTGGAGTGCTCGGCTCCGACGCCAAGACGGTCTCACGCACCCAAATCGACATCCAAAGGAGCAGCGATGAGCAGCAGCACAGAAGTCAAACCCATCACCACCAAGAGCGTCGACGGCGACGAGATCCCCTGGGTTCCGTTCGCCCCCTACTCGGACGAGGTGTTCCTCAAGTACCACCACATCAACCCGGTGCAGGGGGAGATCCTCGTCTCGATGCGGTTCCCGGCCGGCCTGCGGATGCCGACCCACTACCACACCGGGATCGTGATCGCACACACGATCAAGGGCGCATGGCGCTACCTCGAGCACGACTGGGTCTCGCGCGCGGGCGGCACCGTCTACGAGACGGCCGGATCGGCGCACACCCCCGAGAGCTGCGGCGACGAGGAGGCCGAGGTGTTCTTCGTGATCGTCGGTGAGCTGCTGTTCCTCGACGAGAACGGGAACGTCATCGCCCGCGAGAACCACCTCACCTCGATGGAGCGCTACCTCGCCTACTGCCGC
Source organism: uncultured Thermoleophilaceae bacterium (assembly GCA_963802855.1). Classification (GTDB taxonomy): domain Bacteria; phylum Actinomycetota; class Thermoleophilia; order Solirubrobacterales; family Thermoleophilaceae; genus JAAYBF01. Next base: position 31,915 of record CAWDJP010000006.1, on the reverse strand, counting down.
CAGCACGGCATCGCGCCGCGGGACCTGACCGAACATCGATGACCGGCCAATCGACGCTCCCCACACCCCCGCCGCTGACCCAGGTGGCGTTCTCGGTCGTCGATCTGGCCGCGACCGAGCGCTGGTTCCGCGAGGGGCTCGGGTTCTGGCCGGCGGGTGGCTCGCGGCGGATGATGCGCGGTCCGCTGGCGTCAGCGGTGCAAGGCCTTCCTCGCGTCGCCTCGACCTGCTGGTGGATGGTGGACCGCAACGAGTTCTTCCAGCTCGAGATGTTCCAGTTCGAGCGGCCGCTCGCGCGGCTGATGGCGCACGATTTCCGGCCGTGCGACATCGGGTACACGCGGATCGGCGTCTGGGTGGCCGACTTCGACCAGACGCTGACGCGACTGGGGCGCCTGGGCTCATCGCCGCTCAGCGACCCGGTGGGCCCCGCCGGGGCGCGTCGCGCATGCGTGCGCAATCCCGACGGCGTGTACGTCGAGATCATGGAGGACGACCCGCTCTCGGGCGCTGGCCTCGCCCCGAGCAGATCGGCATGCCCCGTCGCCGTGCGCTCGGTCACGCTCTCGGTCCCCGACCTCGCCCGGTCCGAAGCCTTCTTCTCCCGCGGACTCGGCCTGGAGCGCTCTCGATGCCGCGCTGCGAGCCCCTGAGCACGAGGCGCTGTGGGGTCTGGACCGGCGCGCGGACGCGCAGCAGCGTGTTCAGCGCCGGCAGCGTCCTCGTCGAGCTCGTCCAGTATCTCGATCCGGTCGGGCGGCGCCGCCCGGCCGGCTACCGGATCTCAGATCAAGGCATCCTCAACGTCGCCTTCGGCGCGCGGAGCAGGCGCGATCACACAGAGCTCTACCGCCGCGCACGCGCGGCCGGGGCGCGGGAGAACCGCAGGCCGGTTCGCCTGCCTGGCGCGGGCGTCGTCTACGTGAACGACCCGGACCAGTTCTCGGTCGAGCTGCTGTGGATGTCCCCGGCGCTCGGACAAGCGGTTCGGATTCACGCCGCGACCGGCGGGCAAGCGGCCGAGGGCGGACACGCACGCGATCGAGCGGACGGTGCGGATCGCCGCGCCCGTCGCAGACCACCTGGGATGCGATCGCAGACCACGAGAACATGCCCAAGTGGGTCGGTCTCGGCTCCGTCCGCCGGACGGTCGACGGCGCACCGGATCGGGATGGTCGCGGGTCCGAACGGCTGCTGAAGCTTCCCGGCGCGCGCATCACGGAACAGGTGCGTGGCCTACGAGCCGCCGACCTCCTACCGATACCGCGTGACAAAGGGATCTCCGTTCGTCTGCCACCAGGGCGAGATCCGGCTGCGAGCGGACAGGCGATCAGACCGAGCTCACCTGGACCATCCGCTTCCGGCCAAAGCTGCCCGGAACCGGCCGCGCGCTGGCGATCGTGCTCTCCGGCTGCTCGGGCGCGTGCTGCGCTCAGGCCTCAAGCCGCACGTCGAAGCCGCCGGCGCCCGCACCGGTGACATGACGCTCATTCGACAACGACAGGATGGTGTGTGATGGATTCGTTTGATGTCAAAGACAAGGCAGTGGCGGTGTTCGGTGGGATCGCCGTCGTGCTGTATCTCGTCGCGATTGCGCTCACCCCTGCGCACGCGCCCGACTCTGGGTCACCCGGCGCCGAGATCGTCCACTGGGCAACCGCACACCGCAGTCAACTGCTCGCGAGCTACCTGCTCTTCGCCGTGGGGCTGGCTGTGATCATGGTCTTCGCCGCGGGGCTTGTATCGCATCATCAGGCGCGCCGAGGGCAAGGACGGCTGGCTCGCGATGGCCTCGTTGGCGAGCGTCGGTGGTCGGCGCTGGGATCTTCGGTGCCGGCACGGCGCTGTTCATGGCCGTCGCCTACCGCCCGGCCACAGATCCCGATGTGGCGCGGGCGCTTTGGGACGCCGGCTGGCTGGCATACAACACCGCGGGGTTCGGGTTCAGCGCTTGGATCGCGATCGTCGCCGTAGCCACGCTCAGGCACCGGGTGCTGCCGCTATGGACGGCATGGATCGGGGTCCCGGTGGCGCTGATCGGCTTCGTCGGTCCGTTCGCCGTGAAGGCGGGAACCGGTCCGTTCTCTCCCCAAGGCTGGTTCGCCCTGGTCGTCGGCTCTCACCTTCGGCGGGTGGCTGCTCGCCATCTCCCTGGCGACCTGGCGATCGACCCGCCATCCCGTCACAACCCAGCACCACTCCGACGCCAAGGTGAGCGGCTGATGCTCCAGCTCACGAGCCTCGACGCCCAGTTCCTCGCGGCCGAAGGGCAAGACGCACGGTCACGACATCGGTGCGGCGCGTCACGGTCTGCGGCGCCCTGGCCGGACGTGGCGCGCTGGACCTGCCACGCTGCTCGCTCCTCCCGCCGGAGCGCGTCCAGGAAGCACACATACAGCTCGTGGCGATCGCTTCGGGTGGCGGCACACCAGGCCCTGTAGGCGCGCAGTACGCGATCGCCGGCGTCCCGCCACTCCCCTGTGCGCTCGGCGCGCGTGTCCACCGACTCGCCGGCCTGCGACATGCAGAGCGAGCGTACGCGGCCGAGCCGAGCCGCTCATCATCCGAATTGGATGATCTAGAGCGCACGTTCGGACGTCACGGACGACGCCCCGTGTGAGCACCGCTCATCGGAAGTCCTTTGCAGGTCTTTCACACGGAGTGGGGACAGAGGAATAGCCTTGTCCGCTCCGGCCCAACAACCAGGGGGATCGAGGGACTTGTCGATCCGGCTCCGGCAATCTGGCCTAAGCCGCCCGGACTCAGCACGGAAGCCCAGGGCAACGCCCGGGAGGGTGAGTGCTGCAGGTCCTTCGGCGCCGCCGTTCGAGCTGCTCGAATCGAAGCTGCTTCCGCCGCAGGGTCCCATCGGGACCGTGTCGCGCGGAGAGCTGATCAGCCGGCTGGAAAGCTCGCGCGCGCCTCCGCTCGTTCTCCTGTCTGCCGGCCCGGGCTGGGGGAAGACGACTCTCCTCGCTCAATGGGCCTCTCGGTCGCAGCGCCCGTTCGCCTGGGTATCCGTCGACGACGGGGACAACGATCCGATCGTCCTGCTGACCTATGTGGCTGTCGCCCTCGACCGCGTGTCGAGGCTCGACCCGGGCGTGTTCGACGCGCTGGCGTAAGCCGGGTGTGTCGGTCGAGGGGACCCTCGTCCCGCGTCTGGGGGCGGCTCTGGCGAAGTATGAGCGAGCAGGTCGTTCTGGTCCTGGACGACCTGCATCGGCTCGATAGACCGGCCTCCCTTGACGCCATCGAAGCACTCACGCGACACGTCTCGGAGGGGTCGCAGATGGCCCTCTCGTCGCGAGGCCGGCCGGCGCTCCCGCTGGCAGCGTCGCGGGCGCGGGGTCTGACGCTGGAGATTGGGCCGGACGTCCTCCGCATGGACGAAGCCGAGGCCGGCCAACTGCTGAGCGCTGCGGGACTGGACCTGCCGGACGACCAGGTCGCGGAGCTCACCGAGCATGCAGAGGGCTGGCCCGCAGGCCTCTACCTCGCCGCGCTGTCGATCAGGGCCCGGGGACTCAGGGCCAAGAGCGCGGCGACGTTCTCCGGGAGCGACCGGCTCGTGTCCGACTACCTGCAGGTCGGAGTTGCTCGCCCACTTGCCCGCGGACGATGTTCGTTTCCTCACGCGTACCGCCGTTCTCGAGCGGATTTCCGGGCCGCTCTGCGACGCGGTCCTCGAGCAGAGCGGCTCCGCGGAGATTCTGGAGTCGTACGCACGCTCCAACCTCTTTTTGGTGCCGCTGGACACCCACGGGGGGTGGTACCGCTATCACCACCTTTTCCAGGAGATGCTGCGTTCGGAGCTAGTCCGAGCCGAGCCGGATCTCGAACATTCGCTTCTCGCTCGTGCAACCGAATGGTGTGAGGCGAACGGGCAGCCCGAGACCGCCATCGGCTACGCCCAGCAGGCGTGCGACGTCGACCGGGTGGCACAGCTGGTCGAGCGTTGCGCTCTATCCGCCTACCTGAGCGGCCGCGTCGCGACCTCGGAGCGCTGGCTCCGTTGGCTGGAGAATCACGGGGCGCTCGAGCGGAACGCCCTGGCAGCCGTGATCGGCGGGGTGATCGCCACAGCCCAGGGCCGGCCTGAACAGGCGGAGCGTTTCGCCGACGCGGCCGAACACGCCTACGGCCGCACCCTTCCCGACGGCAGCCCTACGACCCTCGCCTGGCTGTGCATCCTGCGTGCCCAGCGTTGTCCCAGGGGGGTGGCGAGAATGCGCGCGGATGCGGAGCTTGCGCTCCGGACGCCCGCCCGTGGGAGGCGCTTCCGCTCGCATGCCATGGTGCTGCTAGGGGTCTCGCACTGGCTGGCCGGCGAGGTCGACCAGGCCGACGACCTGTTCGCGGACGCTGTCGAGGAGGGTCTCGAGCTGGGAGCGCACGAGGTGGCGGCGGTGGCGCTCGGCGAGCGCGCCGCGGTTGCGATCGGACGCGGGCGATGGGTCGAGGCCGAGGAGTTCGCCGAGCGAGCGCTTCGGGTTGCCCACCGTGCGCGGCTGGACGAGTACCCCACCAGCGCGTTCGTCTGCGCGCTGGCGGCCCGCGTCGCGCTCCACCGCGGCGAAGCCCAGCGTGCCCACGAGCTCCTCACACGGGCGCAACGCCTGCGGCCGGGGCTCACCTACGCGATACCGCACCTGGCCGTCCAGTGCCGCTTGGAGCTTGCCCGCGCCTACCTGACGATCGCCGACGCCGGCGGCGCCGAGACGATGCTGCGCGAGATCGAGGCCCTGTTGCGCCGACAACCAGACCTCGGCACGCTCCGCTCCGAGGTGGACGAGCTGCGCGCGAGCCTGAAGACGATGCGCGCAAACGCCCCCGGGGCCTCGACGCTGACCGAGGCGGAGCTACGCCTGGTCCCCTACCTCACCACGCACCTCTCCTTCCGCGAGATCGGCGAGCGCCTCTACGTATCGCGCAATACAGTGAGATCACAGGCGATGGCCGTCTACCGCAAGCTCAACGTCACCTCCCGCAGCGGCGCGGTCGAACGCGCCCGCGAGCTCGGACTGCTCTAAGCCAAGGCCGGCACTCGGCGGACTTTCATGCAATTTGCATGATGACGTGGCCGCGCCGCGGGTGTGAAGTGCGCGATGGCCGCTCGCACGATTGCGGACCGTCCCGGGATCTGACCTCCCGGGATGCCGCCGAGGAGGAAATGGCCGCATACAAAGAGACGCTGCGCAGCCTGGCGCTGAACGACGAGGGCTTCCTGGAAGAGGTGCTCGGCATGGGCCACGACACGGTCGAGGTCTCCCGGCTGGATAAGAAGACGCACGCCCTGGTCCGCCTCGGGGCCGCCTTCGCCATCGACGCGGCGCCGAGCTCTTATCAGTCGACCATCGACCTGGCGCTCGCCGCCGGCGCCAACGTCGACGAGATCGTCGGGACCCTGATCGCGGTGGCTCCGACCATCGGCATCGCGCGCGTGGTCTCGGCCGCGCCCGAGCTGGCGCTGGCGCTCGGCTACGACGTCGACGCGGCGTTCGAGGGGACGGAAGGGATCGAGCAATGAGTTCGCCGGCCGGAGCACGGGCGCCGCACCGCGTGGGTCGACGCCGCCTGCGGCGACTGGTCGAGCATCGCAGGACCAGAAGGGGCCCGCGACGCCCCTTCGATGGTGGACGGCGTTCCGCCCTCACGGATCCAAGTGGTGTGCCTGTCGAACGCGAGGGGAGCTAGCGGGGTGTCGGCTCGGGAGATGAAACCGCCGGCCTGCTGCGCTCCGGAGCGACGGGGACTCGCTGCGTCGCCTGCCCTGCACGTTCCGACCCATCGGGTCGCGGAGAACCCGCAGCCGTCGGGCCTCGTCGAGCTGGACGGAGGCAGCTTCTTGATGGGCGCCGAGGACGCGGAGGGGTTCCTCGAGGACGGAGAGGGCCCCGTGCGGGAGGTGGAGCTCAGCCCGTTCGCGATCGAGGCCCATGCCGTGACCAATCGCCGCTTCGCGGAGTTCGTCGACGCCACGGGCCACATGACCGACGCCGAGCGCTACGGCTGGTCGTTCGTCTTCGCGGGCCTGCTGCCGGACAGCTTTCCCGACACGCGCGGCGTCGTCGACGCACCGTGGTGGCGGCAGGTCTTCGGTGCCACTTGGCGCTGCCCCGAGGGCCCGCAATCCGTGATCGAAGACAGACTCGATCACCCCGTCGTACACGTCTCGTGGCGAGACGCCGAGGCCTTTTGCGCCTGGGCGCAGCTGCGGCTTCCGACCGAGGCCGAGTGGGAGTTCGCCGCGCGCGGAGGGTTGGTCGGGAAGCGCTTTCCGTGGGGCGATGAGCGAGAGCCCCGGGGAGAGCACCGGATGAACATCTGGCAGGGCACGTTTCCGACCCATAACTCGGGAGAGGACGGCTACTACGGCACCTGCCCGGTCGGCGAGTTCCCGGCGAACGGCTACGGGTTGCACAACACGTCCGGAAACGTCTGGGAATGGTGTGCGGACTGGTTTCACGCGAGCTACCACCGCCGGGCGTCGGAGCGGCGCGACCCCAAGGGCCCGCCAAGCGGAGACGCGAAGGTCACGAGGGGCGGCTCCTACCTGTGTCATCGCTCCTACTGCAACCGTTACCGAGTCGCGGCGCGCGGTCGTAACACGCCGGACAGCTCGACCGGCAACGTCGGCTTCCGCTGCGCGAGATCGATCCAGTGAGCGGGAGTTTGGCCTTGGCACCGAGTGGGCGGAGCCCGGCAGCCGGCCTCGAGGCGCCGCGGGCGCCGGAATCGCCGACGCCCGTCGACACGGCTGCCGAGTTGGCGCGCGCCAGTCGGGTCGTCGCGCGGCAGCCGGCTCCGGGCTTTCGCGCCGACTTGGTGCGGCGACCACGACTAGTGGCGCGCCTGCGAGGAGCGCGCTCGGCCACGCTCGTGTTGCTCACCGCCCCCGCGGGCTACGGCAAGACGACCCTGCTAGCTGAGTGGGCGGCCGAGGACGATCGGCCGTTCGTCTGGGTAAGGCTCGTTGACGGCGACAACGATCCCGCACTGTTCGTGGCGTCGGTGATCGACGCGCTCGACGAGATGAAGGACACCCTCGGGGAGGTGCCAGCGACGCTAGTCGACCCGAAGGTCGGTGCCTCGACGATCCTGTTTTCCCGCCTGGCGCGCGCCGTCCGCGCCCGGCGGCGGCCCTTCGTCCTCGTGTTCGACGACGTCCATGTGCTGAAAAACCGGGAATCTCTCGCGGCGCTGACGGCGATCATCGACCAGCTGCCCAGCGGCTCCCAAGTTGCGCTCGCCTCGCGAACCGAACCCGCCCTGAGACTCGGCCGCCGAAGGGCGCACCGTGGGCTCGCCGAGCTGAAGCAACGAGATCTGGCGATGACGCGATCCGAGGGTGGCGACCTGCTGACGCGGATGGGCCTCAAGCTGGATCCCACGGACGTCGCAAGGCTCTTTCGGCGAGCCGAGGGCTGGCCGGTGGCCATCTATCTTGCGGGGCTGTCGCTTCGCGGCCAGCGCGACGTCGGCAGAGCGGTGGCGCGGTTTACCGGCGACGATCGGTTGGTTGTCGACTACCTTCGGGACGAGTTTCTGGCGGGACTGTCGCGACGCAAGCTCGAGTTCTTGACGCGCACCTCAGTGCTCGACACGCTCGCCGGCCCCATCTGCGACGCCGTCCTCGAGCGATCGGGTTCCGCCCAAGTGCTTCGTGAGCTTGCGCGCGCGAACACGCTCCTCGTCCCACTCGATCGAAACGACCACGCGTACCGCTACCACCCCCTGTTCGCGGAGATGCTCAAGGCGGAACTACGCCACCGTGAGCCCGAGAGCGAGCCGCCATTGCACCGCCGGGCGAGTGCCTGGTACGCCGACAGCCTGGACTTCAGCCACGCGATCGAGCACAGCATCGCAGCGAAGGACGTCGAGCGTGCGGCCGAGCTGATCTGCGAGAGCGTCCCCGATTACCTCAACAGAGGCGGCCTCGCCACCATCCGGAGCTGGCTGCACCGCTTCAGCGACGAGCAGATCGCCACCTCCCCGCCGCTCTGCCTGGCGGCGGCCACGGTGGCCCTGGCGAATGGCGACGGTGCTCTCGGCGAACACTGGGCGAGAATCGGGGTCAAAGCGCTTGATGATGCCGGCGCTACGGCGGCCGGCGGATCCCTTGCGAGCGCCTTCGCCCTGATCCGAGCCTCGCTCGCCCGCGACGGCATTGCGCGAATGGACGCGGACGCTGACGCGCGCTGCGCGAGTCGTTGTCGCAAGAAAGCCCGTGGCTCGCGGAATGCTGCCTGCTTCGCGGTATTGCGGCGCACCTCGGCGGCGACCACGAGCGGGCCAGAGCGAGGCTCGACGAGGGAGCCCGCCGGGGCGCGGTCGTGGCGCCGCTGGTCCAGGTCCTCTGCTTGGCGCAACTGGCCCTGTTGGCGATCGAGCAGGGCGACTGGGACGCGGGCGCGCGGCTGGCGTGTCGCGCCCGAGCGCAAGGCGAGCGATTCGGGCTCGCTCCCTACCCCAGCGTCGCGCTCGTGCCGGCGATCTGCGCCTTGGTGGACGCCCATCGGGGCCGTGTCGAAGATGCGCGCCGCGACTTGCGGCGATCTATCCGTCTGCTTCATGAAGTCGTGGACTTCCCATCCTGGTACGAGGCCGAGATCAGAATCGTGCTCGCGCACGCAGCCATGCGCCTCGACGAACCCAATTGCGCTCGACAACGACTCACCGAGGCCACTGCGGTACTCGAGCTCATTCCCGGCGCGCCCGTGCTCGACGCATGGCTGAGACGCGCAAGGTCCTCTCTGGACGCATCCATTGCCGCAGCGAACGGGGACTCAGGTCTCACGCCGGCGGAGCTGCGGACCCTGCAGTACCTACCCACGCATTACTCGTTTCGCGAGATCGGTGAACAGCTCGTTGTCTCCGTGAATACCGTTCGGAGCCAGGCGCGGGCCGTCTATCGCAAGCTCGGCGCCAGCACTCGACGCGAGGCGGTGGAGCGCGCGCGGAAGCGCGGTCTGATCGAGACGCGTTCGGAGCCCCAACTGCCGATTCCCGGCCCCCTCCAGGCCGTCCATCGTGATTACCAGCTCACCTGATTTGCATGGCCGGAGCCCGAGGGGCTCGGTCACGCTGATTGCTACCGGCCGCCGCCCCGCGAGCCGGCAAAGGAGTGAGGAATGGCCGAAATGGACCCAAGGGATTCGCAGGACGACGGGCCGACTGATGATCGGGAGGACAGCGACGATTTGATGGCGCCCCCAGACGATTCCGGTCGGGGCTACGATGACTCCGACTTCGACTCGGATGGCGCCGAAGGAGAGCCGCCGAACTCGGAGGAGGATGAACGAAGCGAACACGACAAGTGGCGGCGCTGGGCTTGGGCCGCGTTGGTTGTCCTCGTCATCGGCGTGGCCTGGGCACTCACGCTCTCCACGATCCTGCTTGACCGGAGCGGGGACAACACCGCAGAGCTGATCGCCCTGTTCGAGGAGAGCCAAGAGCGGCGAGAGGCCGCCCTACGCCAGACCTCACAGAGCCAAGAGGCCAGGCGCGCCGCGCTGGACGCCACGCAAGCCGAATCGCAGACTTTTCGGGCGCAGGGCCAGGCCGCTCTTGCGAGTCAGTCCGAGAGCAACGCCTCAGCCCGCAGAGCCCTGGCGCAGGAGGCTCTCGCAGGCGCCCGCATCAATCAGGCGAACAAGCAGGCGGCGCTTGCCCAGGCCCAGGCCGAACAGAGCGAACCGCCAGGCGCCCTCCCCAAGCGGCATACAGAGAAGTCTCGACCGGACCCTCGACCTGCAGCGGACGCTCGAAGGAACATCGACCTGCTGCGGAAGCTCGAGAGAAACATCGACCTGCAGAGGACGATCGACAGGAACCGTGACCTGCAGAGGAGGCTCAACGAGACCATAGGCGCGCTGCGGGAAGCGATCAGGGACCTGAGGTCGCGACGCTAAGGCGCGACGAAACTTCATCCCCATCGGACGATGCGCCGACCGGTGGGGCGTAGTTCGATCGGTTCAGATCAAGTACCCCCCGAAGGAGAGTCGAATGGAGTCGATCGACCGCACCGTGCTTCCGATGCCCGACCCGGAGTTCAAGGGGAAGATCACTCGCACCCTGAAGGACTCGAAGGCCGACTGGGCCATGCTGGCACCGGTGCGCCCGCCCCTGGGGGCTCCGAACGTGCTGCTCGTGCTGATCGACGACGCCGGCTTCGGCAACCCGGAGACCTTCGGCGGCCCGGTGGAGACCCCGAACCTGACGCGGGTCGCCGACGAGGGCCTGCGCTACAACCGCTTCCACGTCACCGCGGTCTGCTCGCCCACCCGGGCGGCGACCCTGACCGGCCGCAACCACCACTCGGTCGGGTTCGGCTCGCTCGGCGAGCTGCCGGGCCCGTTCCCCGGATACACGGCCCAGCTGCCCAAGAGCTGCGCGCCCGTCGCGAAGACTCTGCGGATGAACGGCTACTGCACCTCGGCCTTCGGCAAGTGGCACCTGACCCCCGACCACGTGCAGGGCCCAGCGGGCCCCTTCGACCGCTGGCCGAACGCCTGGGGCTTCGACTACTTCTGGGGCTTCCTCGGCGGCGAGGCGGGCCAGTTCGATCCCGTGATCACGGAGAACAACACCGCGATCGGCGTGCCCGAGGACAAGGACTTCTACTTCCCGGACGCGATGTCCGACAAGGCGATCGAGTGGCTGCACGGGGTGCGGGCGCAGGACGAGCAGAAGCCGTTCTTCATGTACTACTCGACCGGGTGCGCTCATGCTCCCCATCACGTCCCCAAGCACTGGGCCGACAAGTACGTGGGCCGGTTCGACGAGGGCTGGGACCGTTACCGCGAGGCGACGTTCGAGCGCCAGAAGAAGCTCGGCGTCATTCCGGAGGACGCGGAGCTCACGCCCCGGAACGACGTGATGCCGGCCTGGGACTCGCTGACGGACGCACAGAAGAAGCTCTACGCCCGGCAGATGGAGGTCTACGCGGGCTACCAGGAGAACGCGGATTACAACGTCGGCCGAGTGCTCGACGCGTTGGAGGAGATGGGCGAGCTCGAGGACACGCTCGTGATCTACATCTGGGGCGACAACGGCGCCAGCATGGAGGGAACGCTTACCGGCGGGTTCAACGAGCTCATCGTCCACAACGGGATCGTGCTCACCGAGGAGGAGCAGCTCGAGCTGATAGAGCAGTTCGGCGGCCTCGACGCGTGGGGCGGGCCGCTGACCGCGCCGCACTATTCCGCCTGCTGGGGCTGGGCCGGGAACGCCCCGTTCCAGTGGGGCAAGCAGATGGCCTCCTATCTCGGCGGGGCCCGCGACCCGATGGTGGTCTCGTGGCCGCGGCGGATCAAGGACAGGGGCGGGTTGCGCGAGCAGTTCACCCACTGCATCGACATCGCGCCGACGATCCTCGAGGTCGCGGGGATCCCGGAGCCCGTGCGCGTGGACGGGATCGAGCAGAAGCCGATCGAGGGCACCAGCTTCGCCTACACGTTCAGCGACGCCGGGGCCGAGGAGCGTCACACGCGGCAGTACTTCGAGAGCTTCGGCTACTACGGGATGTACGAGGACGGCTGGTGGGCGAGCTGCAAGCCGTTGAGGATCCCGTGGGACGTCACGGAGGAGACGCTGAGCACGTTCGCTCCCGACGTCTACGACCCGGATAAGCAGGAGTGGGAGCTGTACTACCTGCCGGACGACTTCTCGCAGGCCCGGGACATCGCGGCGGAGAACCCGAACAAGCTCGCGGAGCTCAAGGCCGCCTTCTGGGAGGACGCCGAGCGATACAACGTGCTGCCGATGCTCGGGGGATACAGCGTGTTCTTCGGCATCCTGCCGCCGATGGTCGGCCGGACGAAGTTCCACTACCGCTCCGACGTGCAGAACGTCGCCACGGGGATGATCCCGAGGATCTACGGGCACTCGTACTCGATCAGCGCCGACCTCGTGGTGCCCCAGGAAGGCGTTCAGGGCGTGATCGTCGCGGAGGCCGACCACCTCGGCGGGTTCGCGCTGTTCGTCGACGACGGCGTGCTCAAGCACACCTACTCGACCATGGGCGTCTACGTGTACACGCAGGAGGCGTCCGAGCCGCTGCCCGCCGGCGAGGTGAACGTCCGCATGGAGTTCGCCGCCGACGAGCCGAAGCCGGACACCGGTGGCCAGGTCACGCTGTTCGTCAACGACTCAGAAGTGGGCGGCGGGCGGATGGACCGCACCGTTTCCTTCCGGTTCAACGCCTACGCAGGCATGGACATCGGCCGCGACAACGGCTTGGTCGTGGACCGCAGCTACGAGGATCGTGCGCCCTTCCCCTTCACCGGAGAGATCAAGTTGGTGACCTTCGACCTCAAGCCGCACCTCACCCAGACGGGCGAGGAGCACGAGGAGCACGAGCAGCGCCTGCACGAAGAGCACGAGCAGATGGCTTCGGTGCACGCCGCCAACGCGTAAGCGTTGCCTCCACGACCGACGGCGGAGCGAAAGGAGTAACGAGATGAGCAAGGAACTGAGCGTGTTGGTCGCCGCCTACGACGACAGCGACAGCGCGCAGCACGGGTACTCCGTCCTGAAGGAGGAGCTCCCGAAGACCGGTCTCGTCATGGACAGGTCGAAGGTGCTCGTCCTCGCCACCAGTGACGCCCCAAACGAGATCAGCATGGACCACACTGGCGGGGGGCCGATCGGGATGGTCGTCGAGCACAAGGCCAGCCAGGCGCTGAAGGGGCGCCTCGCTCCGGGAACGGCGATGATCATCGGCGTGATCGATCCCACGCTCGAGGGTCAGGCTTCCGCAGCGGTGGCACACGCCAGAGGTCGGGCGATCGTCCGGGTCGAGCGGGACGGCGGGGATGACGAGACGAGGAAGGAGGCCGTTCAGGCGGCGCTGGGGATGGCCATGGCGCTGGTCATGGAACAGTGGGTTCACCCCTCTGCATCCGCCTCGGCGCTCCGCTCGCTCGCCGCGGCAAACCAGGAATAGCCGAACGAGACCGAGACCGCCCGCACCGCCCCGACTTGTCGCCAGCCTGCTGATTTCGCCCCTCGGCTGGCGAAGGTCGATCATGCTGATCGCGTTGCTCGCCTACATAGAGGGTGGGGCGATCTTCAACCCGCGGGGGCTCTGAATGGAGTGGTCGCTTGCCATCGTGGCGCTCACGCTGCTCGGAGTCGCGGCGATCTCGAAGCGACTGTCGGGGACGCCGGTTACGCCGACGATGGTCTTTGTCGCGGTCGGGTTACTGGTCGGGCCCGAAGTGCTTGACGGGATCGATCTTGAGAGTTCGAGCGCTACCGTGCGGACGTTGGCTGAGGCGACGCTGGCGTTGGTGTTGTTCTGCGACGCCTCACGCATCGATCTACGCCTGCTTCGCCGCGAGGTCGGGTTGCCGCTGCGGCTGCTCGGGGTAGGGCTGCCTTTGACGATCGCGCTCGGCGCGGTCGCGGCGGCTGTGATCTTCGACCGATTGAGGGTCGAGGAGGCGATGATCCTGGCGATTGTGTTGGCGCCGACCGACGCCGCGTTGGGGCAGGCGGTCGTGACAGAGCCGCGCGTGCCGGGCCGGGTCCGCCAGGGCCTCAACGTCGAGAGCGGGCTCAACGACGGTATCTGCGTGCCGCTCTTGTTCGCGGCGGTCGCGGTGGCCGATGTTGAATCGGAGATCTCCGAGGGGCGCAGCGCCGCGACGCTGCTGCTCGAGGAGATTGGCTTCGGGGTCGTCGGCGGTGTGGTAGGCGGGCTCCTGGTCGCGGCGATTGTGATCCGCGCCGGCCGCCGAGACCTGATCGCGCCTGCGTGGCGGCAGGTGATCCCGGCCGCAGGCGCCGCGCTCGCCTACGGCACTGCCGCCTCGCTCGGCGGATCGGGCTTCATCGCCGCGTTCGTCGCCGGGATGACCTTCAGGCTCGCGCTCGGGCGCGACCCCGAGCAGATCAACGAGCTCAGCGAACAGGTAGGGAACGTGCTCAACGGCGTCACCTTCCTGCTCTTCGGCGCGATCCTGCTCGGCCCCGCGCTCGGCGAGCTGACCTGGCAGCTCGCCCTCTACGCCGTGCTCAGCCTCACCGTCGTGCGGATGCTGCCGGTCGCGATCGCGATGCTGCGTACGCGCGGCCGGGCGCCGACGCTCGCCTTTCTTGGCTGGTTCGGCCCCCGCGGTCTGGCATCGATCGTGTTCGCAGTAATCGTGATCGAGGAATCAAACCTCCCCCACGAGCACCTGATCGCGCTCGCGATCTACCTCACCGTCGGGCTCTCGGTCTTCGCCCATGGCCTGAGCGCCGCCCCGCTCGCCAACCGCTACGCCCGCTGGTACGAGCAACACCCGCGCGACCAGCCCCCGCCAATGGAGAGCGCCCCCACCGACGTCACGCGCCCCCGCGGACCAACACAACCCACGGAAGTCGCGGCATTACCTGGCGGACCACAACAGGGAGACTGACGCGTTGAACGACGGCCGGCTCTACTGCCGGCCAAAGCGATCGGGAACCGATCGTCTTGGGTGATCAGATGGCCGGCCTGCTCAGCTTCTCCCGGCCGCTCGTCCTCGCCGAAGACGATGAGGCCGTGGACGACGTACACGCAGAGGGCGAAGAGGGCGAGATTCCACCATGGGTACGCGCCCCCGATCGACAGCAGCGCCCCGAATGCTCCGAGGCTGGCGCCGATGATGCCGATGACTCGGCCGTACGTGTTACCCGCGATCAACGAGAAGCCTCCGGTGAGCTGGATCACCCCGAGGATGATCAGGACCCAGCCGAGGGTGCTGAGGTTCGTGAGTATGTATCGCGTGTCGTCGACGAAGATGCTCGCCTTGTCCAGGGCACCGATGCCGTAGATGATGTTGAGGGTGCCCACAACCAACAGCATGATTGCCGCGAACATGACTCGGCCTGCACCTCGCATTGCCGTACCTCCTTGAGAGTTGGATCGGCCGCTTGTCCTCGACCGTGCACTATTGAAGCGCGAAGCAGAACTTGCTTCATCATTCAGATGGCATGAAATTCGCACTTGAGCGCCCTTGCTCAGGGAGCCTGTATGCGCGTGTGCTCGCTCCGCTGCGGCCCCGCTGACCTCCGCGGCAGTGCACGTCGACCGAGCCAACGAACCGGGCGGCTCAGAGGCCTGTCTCGGCCGCGACCCGACCGGAGGCAACCGCCTCCCGCAGGGCGTTGTAGTCGTGCTCGTTCTGATCGGCGTACGCCTCGGCAAACGAAGCCAGCTGAGGTAGCCGAGCTGACGGCGGAGGCCAAGTAGCGCGCCAACCGCCCTCCCCTCGCTGCCGTACGGTGGAGAGGATCAAGCAGAACCTCAGCGAGCCCGCCCGCCGGGGAGGGACAGGACACCTGAGGAGCGTTCAACTCGGACAGGCCAAGTGGCCGAGCGAGCGGCTTCGGCTTCCCATGCAAAGGGGCTCACTCGGCGGTCCGCGATAGGGTGCCTGACAAGCGCCTCGCAACCGGGAGCGCGGCGCTGGCACGGTCGGCGCGCCGGGTCCAAGTGCATGGCGGTCCCGCGCCGGGCGCGCTCCCGCTCAAGACGAGCAGCAGGCGTGCCGCTGATCCGCGATCGCTTCTCAAATCGTCCAGTGCAACAGGTGTTGGTCCGGGGGCGTTCTCGAATCACCCGGTCGGCTGTCCTCCAGGGATGGCAGGACTGGAACCGGCGAACGCGAACCCAGACAGGTGGTGGACGAGTCGAGACTCGAAGGGCGGCTCGACAGGGCGGTGGCTCGCGCCACCACGCCGCGCGGCGCCGCCATCGTGATCGCCACGGCGTCGACCGTGATCACCGTCGTCGCCGGGCTCCTGGTGACAGTTGTCGACAGCGAGACCTATCCGTCGATCGGATCGGGACTCTGGTGGGCCGTCCAGACCGTCACGACCGTCGGGTACGGCGACAACATTCCAATGAATCTCGCGGGACGGCTCGTCGCGGTGCTCGTCATGCTGTTGGGGATCGGCTTCCTGACGGTCATCACCGCCTCGATCACCAGCACCTTCGTGTCGCGCTCACGGCATGAGCCCTCGGACGCCGAGACTGCGCTGGCAGAGCAACTCCGTCAACTCGACAGCCGGCTCGAACGAATCGAAGCCGCACTGAGCCGTTCCTCGTCGCCCTAGCGCGCGATGAAACGGATGCTCGCCGCGAGCTGCCCGCTTGGGCTTTCCAATGCCTAGCGATACCGGTCGGAGAGACCTTAATTCCGCTTCGTCAGCCCGAGCTCGACCTCGAGCGGGCGGGATCGGCAAACCCGTGCCAAGTGGGACGTTGAGGAAGGGCAAACTCTATTCGGTACCGGCGCTAGTGCTTGTCGTCCCAAGCAGCAACACAGCAAGCGCAGCCACCGGGTTTGGTTGCCTCCGCGTCGAAGCTTGTCGCCCCAACTGGCCGAGTGGCGCTCCAGCACGCCCCTTGCTCAGTCGCACTCGGAGTTAGTTGCGCTATCGAGATCCTTCGCAGCCGTCACGACGCCGTTGATCTCCGGTGCCAGCGCCGCCAGCTGCTGCGCCGTCGGGGACGAAGGCAACTCCTCGATCGTGGTCGAAAGGCTCGAGACCGATGACTTCAGCGCGCTGGTCTCGTTCGGGAAATCCTCTTTCGCCGAGCTCACGACCGCGTCTGCGTCGCTCTGCACCTCCTGGATGGCGGTCTGCAGGGAGGAGAGCGACCCGCTCTCCTTAGCTGCACGTTCTTGAGGTCGTCGACTGACTGCTGGAGATCGCTCACATTCGAGCAGTAAGCGGGCTCGTCGTCGCCCCCACAGCCTGCGACCACCAACGCCGCGGCCGCCAGCACGACCATGATGGACAGCATCCTCGACATCGTGCACCTCACCTCAGGACGGGGGCGGATGCCGCGAGCATACGGTGGCGAGGTCTACGCTGCACCACCCTGATCGGTGACAGACGGGCAATGCGAGCGGCGCTATCGAGAGTGTGGCCGATTCCCCGGTCGCGTTACGAGACCGCTTTCGCCTTGATCGCGTCGAACTCTGCTTGGGTGATCGTCCCCTCGTCGAGCAGTGCCTTGGCCCTGGCGATCTCGTCGGCGGACCCGCCTGCCGTATCGCGCACGTATTGGTCGAGCTGCTGCTGCTGGGCTTCGGCCTGCTTCACGCTGCGTTCGCGCATCCCGTCGTGCTCGACGATCAGATAGATCAGCACGCCGAGCCACGGCAGTATGACTACGAAGATCACCCATGCCGCCTTGGCGAAACCGCCGATGTCGTGGCGGCGGAACACGTCGACCAAGACCGTGATCACGATCCAGATCCAGATCACCCAGAAGAAGAAGATGATCATCGTCCAGAAGACATCCAGGAACGGATAGTCAGCGGCTATGAACACTTAAGTCGTTCTCCCTCCGTAGCCAGCGAATCCAGCGCATGGCATGTATACACGCATGGAGGCGTCCATGCTCGACGTGAGAGCGAGATCTCAACTGGCAACGCGGCGCTCCGAAACGCATCCACCCGTCTCGCCGCCAACGAACGTCTGTAGGCCGGTGGAGGCAGTCCTTGCTTCGGAAACAGCGCCCCCCACGTTCGCCGCGATTGCCTTCTCATCGCTGGGCGCCACCTCGATTAAGGCTCAAAGCGCCTACGGCCCATCGGGGACGCGACCGTGAACCTATTTGGCACCTCATTGGCACCTCAGATCGCGACGCGCGTGACGCGATAGGCACCAAAGCGTCCAGTATGCAGGGCTTCCCGAAGGGTGAGCGACGGGACTCGAACCCGCGACCGCCTGGACCACAACCCGTGTGCGGGGGTCGAGCGGGGTGCTGGTTGGCTTGCTAGAGCGGTTTCTGCTGTCCCGAGTTGCTCCCAGTTGTGCTCAGATTGGAGCCCGAATTGGAGCCCGCTCCGAACGCGCGCTCGACCAGCGCCGCCTCATGCTCGCTCGGCTGGTAGTCGGCGTAGACGAGGGTCGTCTTGAAGTCGCAGTGTCCGAGCCACTCCTGCAGGGTGCGCAACGGCACGCCCGCGCCCGCCATCCGGGTAGGCGCGCCCTTCGATGATCTAACCCGCCAGCCGCTGGGCCTCTCGCAGTTCAGCTCATGGGCGCTGGTGTATGTCGGCGAGCATCCGGTCCAGCACGCCCGAGTTGCGCGGGGGCTGAGCTCGGGGCTGCGGTTCGTCGGGCGAGGCCGGCGGGGCGGGACTGCCTGCTAGGTCGCTCATGGTGCGGAGGATCTTGGACAGCCGCGTGACCTCCTGGGTTGTCAGCTGACCTTTCTCGGAGGCCTCGAGGCGGTCGAGTTCGCGCTGCATCAACTTCAGTCCGGCTTCGAGCAACTGGTCCTGGTGCTGGGCGCGTTGCCGGGCTGTGGCGTCGGGTGCTTGTTGACGGTAGCGGGCGGCGATCTCTCGGGCTGTGCTTTCGGCCATGTCGAAGGGTGGGAGCCCGCCGAGCTGGCTGTTCCTGGCCCGTGCAGTGGCCTCGGGAGCGGTCAGCCCCTCGACGTTCAGTGCGTTTGCGATTGCGTCACGCTGGGCGGCGCTGAACTTCGAGTTGAATTGCCCCACACCCGCAGAGGATGGGCGGCCGCCAGGACGGTGAAGTCGTTTCCTGAGGTAGTGGCCGCAACGCCGCTAGCGTTGCTCCACGAGCGGGTCCATCCGGGTATTCAGCATCTACGTCTCCTCGACCGCGCCGGCGGCCGTGGACGGTCTGGAGGGTTGGTCGCCGCGTAGCGTGATCTCGGTTACGACGGCGGCCGCCACGTCCTTGACGAGGTTGATCTCGTCGGGTGTCCAGATGCGCGGCTCGTGGTCGATGACGCACAGCGTTCCGACGGCGTGGCCCTCGCGCGTGATGAGGGGTACGCCCAGGTAGGCGATTACGCCGAGGTCTCGGATCGCGAGGTTGTCGAGCAGGCGCTCGTCCTTGCGTGCGTCGCTGACTATCACCGGCTCTCGGGCCGCCACGACGTGCTGGCAGAAGGAGTGCGAGAGCGGTGTCTCGCGCGGGTAGCCCACGGCTCCGGTAGCCCGAGGCAGCTCTTAAAGAACTGCCGGTCGCGGTCTACCGCCGATACGAGCGCGACGGGTGCGTTGACGACCTTGGCGGCGAGTCGCGTGAGCCTGTCAAACGGCTCTTCGGGCGCGCTGTCGAGCAGGGCGGCGTCGTGGAGCGCGGCAAGACGTCCGGGCTCGGCGAGCGCCTTCGCGAGGCTGTCGGGGCGGGCCCGGCCTTTCGCTTGGGCCGCGATGTCGGCGATCGCCAGCTCAGCGTCGGGGTCGCCGCGGCTGCCCGCGAGCGTCGCCAAGCGGATGATCGTCGCCTCCCGCACGAACTGCGCGGCGCTTACCCCCAGACGGGTGGACTCTCGCTCGAGCATCGCCCACAGGTCCTCGCCGAACCGGACGGTTGTTGCCTTCATCCCCACGCCAGAAGGCTAACTGACCCTCCGGCTGTGTCAGCGCTATCGCTGATTGCGTTTGCCGGTCGGTCAGACGGGTACCGATGTCTGATCCGCTACCGCCAGCCGGAGGAAGTCGAGTACAGGCGGCGGATCCGATCTTCTAGCACCGCTCGGGAACGGCTCGTAGGACAAGGCGTCCCGCGGCCCTGAGTCAAGGCCCCGCGCGGCCTCAAAGTCCCAGTCTGAGTAGACGCAGCATCAATCGAGAAGGAGAAGAGATCGTGGCTGAAGTGCAAGAGAAGGCTGAGCAGGCCGCAGGCCAGGCTCAGGAGAAGGCGAAGGAGGCAGGCCAGCAGGCCCGCGACCGCGTTCGCGAGCAGGTGGATCAGCGTTCGACTGAGGCTGGTGACCGGGTTCAGGCGAGCGCCGGCGACGTCCGCAGCGTGGCGGAGGAGTTGCGCAAGCAGGGCAAGGACGCTCCTGCCAAGTACGCGGAGCAGGCAGCTGATCGCGCCGAGCGGGCGGGGAAGTGGCTCACCGAGTCGGACGGTGATCGCATTCTGCGCGATGTCGAGGACTTCGGCCGAAGCAACCCCTGGGCTGTCGTGGCCGGGGGACTCGCACTGGGCTTCGCGGCCTCTCGGCTGCTGAAGGCGTCGAGCAGCGAGCGCTACAAGTCGTCGCTGGGCGATTCGCCTTCAAGGTCCCTGCCGTCAGGCAACGGCGTCGCAGCCGGGCACGGTGGGTCACCCGGCACGCCGGCCATCCCAGACGTCCCGGCGGCCCAGTCCACGCCGGGCACGCCGCGCCCCTAACGATGGCGACCGGGCCCAACAACAATCAGGAGCTGCGCGAGCGGCCGACCGGCGAGCTTCTCAAGGAGCTTTCGGAGCAGACGACGCAGTTGGTGCGTCAGGAGATTGACTTGGCGAAGGCCGAGTTGAGCGAGAAGGGCAAGCGAGCGGGCGTGGGCGCCGGGATGGTCGGCGGCGCCGGTCTGTTCGGCGTGTTTGCCTTCGCTGCCCTGACAGCCTGCCTGATCGGCGCGCTCGATACGGCGATGCCGTTCTGGCTGGCCGCCCTGATCGTCGCCGTCGTGTACTCGGCGGTGGCCGGCGTGCTCGCCCTTCGCGGCAAGAAGCAGGTTCAAGACGCGGCACCGCCGGTGCCCGAACAAGCACTCGAAAGCACCAAGGAGGATGTGGAATGGGCCAAGACCCGAGCCAAATCAAGCAGGACATAGAGCAGACCCGAGGCCAGATGGGCGACACCGTCGAGGCCCTCGGCTACAAGGCTGACGTGCCCGGTCGCGCTCGCGACAAGGTGCAATCGGTCACCTCGAAGGTCACCGGGTCGACCCCTGACTCGGGAGACGTCAAGCAGGGTGCGCGCCAGGCCGCGGGCGTGGCCAAGGAGAACCCACTGGGGCTGGCGGTGGGCGCCGCGGCCGTGGGCTTTTTAGCCGGAATGCTCGTGCCGTCCACGAAGGTCGAGGACGAAAAGATCGGCGCGATGGCCGACCAGGTCAAGGACAAGGTCAAGGAGACCGGCCAAGAGGCGATCGAGCGCGGCAAGGACGTCGCCCAGCAGGCCGCGGACAGCGCTACGGAGACGGCCAAGGAAGCCGGGCAGGACCACGCTCAAGGCCTGAAGGACAACGCTCAGGACAAGGCTCAAGAGGTACGGTCGGCGTAAGTCGTCCGGAATCAGACGACCTGGGATGCGATCGCCACGGGCTAAGGGAAAGCGGACCTCTCGGCAAGGTTCAGTCCGGGCCTATGCGACGAGGTTTTCCGAACGCCTACCGGTCAGGGTCAAACCCCTTGTTTCGAGAGAGGGACGGCCCAGGATCGCGTCGGCTTTCGTGGGCGCCGCTGCCATCGGAGCAGCGGCGCTCGCGCGTCGCAAACGCCGCAGTACCCGAACGGCCCTGGAGCCGCTGTTCACGGAGAGCGATGGCCCCGCAAGCCCCGCGCACGAGGACCTCTCAGCCGCACCGCTCCCAGCGGAGTCCGCCCAGGTCGGGGCAAGTGACAACACCTCGACGCTGCCACGAAGAGAGAGCGTTTAGTGGGCCCCATGACTGTGATACTCGCCCCGGTGCGCGCCGGTCAATTGATCGTTCGCGCAGCCGAGGATTTGCACGCCGTGGCCGATCGCGCTCGGCACGAGCCCGGCGTCATCGAAGCGACCCAGGAGCGAGTTGACGCAGTATTCGATCGCGTCGACGCACTCAGAGGCGCCATACAGAGCGTCGATGCCAGCGCGGTTACGCTCGGTGCAGGGGGCGAAGATCTTCTGGCGGCCACCCGCGACCTGAACTCGACGGCTCAGGCGATCGAGACCGGGGGACGTGACCTGCGTCGCACCGGCGACGTCCTCGACGGCCACACGCAGGAGCTCATTGCTGGCGGGAAGGACCTCACTGCCGCAGCTGAGGACCTGGCCGAGTCTCTGCGAGTATTGCGGGCTGCGCTTCCCCGCCTCATGGAGGGGCTGGACACCGTCGAACAGCTCGAGGACTCGGTCGAGACCGTGGCAGAGACGGTCGAACCGCTTCAGGGCGTAGCGAAGGGAGTCGGACGCGTGTCCGACCGACTCTCCAGCCGCTGAAAGGCGGAAGGCCATCCTCGACAGCGCCCGTGATGTCAAGCAGGACACCCACGCCATGCGCGAGACCTGCCTGGCGGGCGAGGATGACCCGCTGGACGGGTTCGAGTTCCTAACCATGGCCGAGGCCGGCGACGTCGGCCACTGGGCCATCCTGGCCAAGCCCAATGAGCGGGCAGATGTCAAGGAACTGCGCGAGCTCACCCGAATGGGCCCTGCCAATCCAGGAGCGCCACCTGCAGGAGTCCTAGACGGCTCACTGAATCTGGCGGCCGATGAAGATCCCAATGAGGAGGACGGTTGATCGTCGACGGAAGCTCCACCGCATCCAATGAGCACGAAACGTTTCAGCAGCTAAGAGCGGCACCGACCGATTCGTACTCGGACGCCGATCCGAAGCCGCTGGCGGCATACGCGGCACTGACCGGGACGTTCGCCGCTGTCGTCACCCTGGCTGAAGTGACTCGCCGCAGACGCGGGCAGGATTTGCCCGAGCGCATCAGCGCCGGCGACTTGGCGCTGTTAGCTGTGGCGACGTACAAGCTCAGCCGTCTGACGACCAAGGCGCGCGTGACCAGTTTCGCGCGGGCGCCCTTCACCCGCTACACCGGCGAAGCCGGACCGACCGAGGTCTCCGAAGAGCCCCGAGGTGAAGGACTCCGACGGGCCATTGGCGAGCTGGCCATCTGCCCCTATTGCGTCGGCGAATGGGTCGCGACAGGACTGACAGCCGCTTACATCCGCGATCCGCGCACCACCCGCACCGCAGCCAGCATGCTCGCGGTCGTCGCTGCCTCAGATCTGCTGCATCAGGGCTGGATCGCCCTAGAGCAGCGGATCTGAGTTCGACGGGACTCCGAAGCCAGCGGCGTCCCCACATCCGGATCGAAGGGGTGGCCGGAGGGTGCCTTGCCTCTCCCAAAAGCGACACTTGTGCGGACGCGAAGGACAACACTCCACAACGTTCATGGACGCCAGCGGCGTCGCCTGCTTGCCATCTATCGCGGCTGTGTACGGCTAGGTGCGCATCCTGAGAGGTCCCTGGTCCTCTCGGGCACCGGTTCAGCTGTTCGGCGGTCAGAGAGCCGCACAACGCGACGCAAACTTCTGGCGATCTCCTGCGATATCGCCTACTCCGCCACCCCTCTTCGCAGCAGAAACCAAGCGAGCACCACCGTGGCTGCGACTACACCGAACACCAGCCACCAGCCCGCCTGGGAGGTCAAACCGGCGGTGACCGGCTGCCCGACGACCCGGACCGGTCAGTCGAGGTACTCGCTCGGTTCGCCCGCTGACTCGCTCCACAGCCGGAGGCTCGGCCCTCACCGCAGTCCTACGTACGTATGAGCGGGGGTGGTGGCGAAAGGGCGGGTTTACGAGATAATGGCTGGCGACCAAGCTGAACGGGAGGGGTTCATGCATCTGAGAGTTGTACGACGACGTTTCATCCCGGCCGTTGCCCTAGCGGCGGTGCTCGCGGTGCCGGGCGCGGCCGCCGCGGCAAAGCCCAAGGCCGGCTCCTACGGCTTCACCCTCACCAAGCGCGACGCCCACTCCGGCGAAAGTTTCGCCACCGTGGCGAAGGGCGGTAAGTCCTTCGACGCCTTCTTCCTCGGCTACATCCGCAAGGCCGACGATCCGAGGAATGGTCACAAGTGCACTGGGACTCAGGAGAGCGGCCCCGCGAAGGGCAAGCTCAAGATCAAGTCCGGCAAGTTCAAGTACAACGGCAAGATCAAGTGGTTCGACGCGCGCAAGCGGAAGTTCGTCTCCACCAAGCTCCTCGTCACAGGCAAGTTCACAAGCTCGACGAAGTTCAAGGGCGAATACCAGATCAACGTCGCGGGCTGCAAGACGCCGAAGGTCAAGTACACGGCGAAGCTGCGGTAAAGCTCTCGACACCCCGGAATCACCACTGAAACCTCCGTCCCCGCGCTGCGCGGTAGGCGCCGGGTGCGCTGATTAAGAAAGCGGCAGGCGACCGTGAGCAGCCGCCCGCCGCCGCGACTGGGCCTCCTGCCGGCTAGCCGGTCAGTCGAGGTACTGGCCCGGTTCGCCCGCTGACCCCGCCAGCCGGGCTACGCCTTCTGTTTGCCGCCCTTGGCCACGAAGCTGACGCAGTCCCGCTCGCGTGGGTGCAGACGAGCCAAGGAAGCTCGGTTACCTGAGCCTGTACAGCCACGTCACACGGTTCCCTCGCAGGAGGTGCCTCCAGCGACGGGACTGGGAAGTCATTGGGCTATCGGTGATGACCGGCACCCCGCCACACACTTCGTCTCCATCTTCCCGTGCGCAGGGCTCGGTCGCAGTTTCCGGGCAAGCGGAGTAGTAGGCGGCGTGGCATTTCGGGCAAGTGGAGTGGGGCAAGGGGGTGGCTCGGTCGGGGATGGCTTCCTACCCACGGGAGACATCAGGAATCCCCGCCGGGCCTCCCGTTCATCGAGGCTTAACGCCCCCGGCTCCTAACGCTCGCCGCAGGCCAACAACAGTTAGGTTGAGCGGGCGCCCAGAAGGAGCGCGGCGCGGTGGATGCGCCGGTGCCGCGGCAGGCCACGCGGTGCGCGACTGCGCTCGTCAAGATGCCGCTGAGGAAGGGCCGCCGGGACGACACTCACAGTGGGCTGGAGCGCATCCTCGACGGCCCTTCCAGGGGACTGCACGCGGCGACTCCCACCGCCCCGTGTTTCTACCCGGGCCTATTTCGCGAAAACCCGAACGGGTCTACGAGGTCAGCGGTCGGGGTAGGGGTCCTCGGCGCTATCTCCGCCGCTTTGGGTCGTCCACTCCCCGTTGCCGCACTCGGGGCATGGCGGCAAGCTTTGCGTGGACTGGACATCCATCGTGTTTCCGCACTTGGTGCATTGGTAGGTGCCGGCTGACACGTCGCTGCCTGCGGGGACGGGATCGGCCATGAGAACTCCCTCGGTCGGTTCCCGGGGACCTACCCAGCGCCTGCGCGCCAACACTTCCCGAGCCGATCTACCGGCTCCCTGGGGACTGAGGAAGGGGAGGAGCCGCCGAGGCGATCGCTCCCAGCCAAGAGGACCGGCTCGCGGGCGGCCCCTCCCGGGGACTGCACTATCCCTGCCCGCACGCAACTACCCAAGCTCATATTCAGGAAACCGGCGCCTGCGCTTACTCGCGTCGGCGGCCCGGCGTCGAGTGGTGGCCGTCAAGCAAGTGGGGCGGCCCCGCGCAAACGGCCCGCCCGGGGCACGAGCTGACGATCGGATCGCCGCACATCGTCATCTGGGGGCATCCCGTCCTCGACCTCAAGCGTCCAAGCGCCACTAGCGCGCCCACGCCCGGGAGTCCTGCCCGGCGGGGTCCTCATATCCCGCCCGAAGGGGTGGTCGGGGGGTCCGACACGTTTCAGACTCGGTACGGAGTGTCGGAGGGCTCAGCGACCGTCCAGAACGACTCACGCTAAACCGCGCTCGTTAGCGGGATACGTCACGGTCTGACCTCATCGCGAGAACTCAAGAAGTAGAACGGCTCGCCGGCCGCCGCGGGCCTCTAAGGGCGCTCGCCCACCCGGCCGACTGCCCCTCGCAGCCCGGTGCAGCCAACGCAGCCGACGCATCCCACGCAGTCGACACAGCCAACACAGCCGACACAGCCGGCGCAGGCGATGTTCGCGACCCCGCCCACGATCGCGGCGCTGCTGACGATCGCGGCGCTGAGCACCACGCCGGCGCTGGCTACTACCCCGGCGCTCGCCGCCGTGCCGGCGCTTCCCACCACGCCGGCGGAGGCGACCGTGGCCGCGGAGCCGACGACCCCGGTGCTTGCCGCGGTGGCCGCGGAGCCGACCACCCCTGCGCTCGCCACGGTCGCGGCGCTACCCACCACGCCGGCGCTCGTGTCCGCGATTTCGCCCTTCACGCCCCTGGCTTGATGACCCTTAGGTATGTCCTTTACACCCCGCCCCGCCACCGGAACTCGACTCAAGCCCGATGGGCTCGCTGCCGTACGAAGTGGACCTCGACTATAGGCGGTCAGGTGCCAGATGCCCCGCAACCCGCAAGTACCGCCGTGGGGATTCGAAAGTCGGGCTTCGCCGCTTGCTAGAGCCGAAATGGCGGCGTGTTGTCGGATCGCGTTCCCGCTCCAGCCCGCTCGGTGCCGCTCAGCTCCGGTAGCCATTTTGCCGCGTTTAGCCAGCGGTCGCTTGCCCGCCGCCCGATTGCCCACACGCAGGACGCTGCGCGAGAGGATGATCCCGCAGTTTCCGAGGCGTTTCGTTGGGAGAACCTCGCGCAAACTGCGTGGGGTCCTAGTCTCGATAGTGGCCGCGTGTGATAGTGGCGCGCTCCACGGCTAGGGGCCGCTGGGGCGCACCAGCGGCGAGAAACCTAAGAGGAGGGTCCGCGATGAGTGAGACCACCGCGGGGGCTTTGTCCGGCTACCGCAACACGGTCATCGAGTTGCTGGAGGCGGGCGAGAGCTTCGATCAAGTAGAGGACACGATCGACGGAATCGCCGAGCTGACCGAGGATCAGCGGGCGGCTGTGTGGCTGTTCGCGTTCTCAAAGCGTGACCCGGCAGTACGGCACCGAACGCCTGACCTGCTGTCCGTGAACTGACGGTCGAGCAGACGCCACGGCTGCTGAACCGCAGCCGATGACCTACGAGCGCGCGGCCTGCCGCTGGTTGGCGAGGCTGGCGCTCGAAAGGACGTCGGCCTCGAGCAGCTAGGGGTGGCGCTCGGGGCGCTCGACCGGCTACCCGAGGACTCGGCCCGCTCCGTGGAGGTGCGCCCCGTTCGCCGGGGGTTAGCGCCTTCGTCTTGTGCAGGGCTGGGTGTCGGTCGCGGTCAGCGGGCTTGCGTTGGTGAAGGTGTTCGTCTGCGCGAACTTCCACGACCCACGGCACGTTGTTGGGGCCTCGAGCAGATGGAACCTGACCCTCTTCCCCCGGACCCTCCTGGTGACGGTCCGGTCGGGGATCTTGATGCTGAACTTCGTCAGCGTGAACGGCGCGGTTGGAGGCGGGGTCGAGCTCGGGAACTCGGCAGCGCCGATGTCGTCAAACACGAGCCCATAGGGACCGGTCGGCTGCTGCCTGACCCTGAAGTCCAGCTCAGCCAACGGGGCACCGTTGACAGACCCGATGAAGATCAGCGTCGGCGCCTTGCTCTTGTTGTAAGGCTTGCCGTTATAGACGGCGACCCTGGCCGGAACGAACGACGGCGGAGCTCCACTGGTCCCAGCGATGCTCGCCTCGGCCGTCCCCGTCCCAACCTGAGTCGACCTCGGGCAGACCGTGTAGTCCGTCGGGTTGATCTTGCACCCCGGGAAGCGCAGCAGGTTCTCCCTAAAGCCTCTGTTGAAGCGCACCGCAACCGTGTCGTTCGTGCCCGGCGTGTTGCCGTTGATGCGGTTGCCCAAGAACGAGTCCAGCGACACCCCCACCCCGCGGGGAGCCTTCGCGGTCCCAGCGACCGGCGGCGACACGGCGACGCTCAGGGCGACGAAGTCACCCCTCTCATTAGTGGCGCCCTGCCCCGCGAGCGCAACACTCGCCCCACACAGGACCCCAACTGCCGCGATCAGAGCGATGAACCTAGGCATCCCCTTCTCCTCCAGCCCGCTTGGCGTAGACACAACAACAGGGCGCGACCCCAACGTCTCCCGCCGCCCTGTTGCGTGTCCTACCAAACCCAAGCGCCCACAACAAGCTCCCGCCCCGGCGTCGGAACCCAGGCGCGGTACGAGCAGACCAGCCAGGCCGACCCGCCCTTGCTCCCATCCCCGGACAGGCGGAGGGTGACCACCGTCAATCAAGTGGAGCGGCACCGCGCAAACGGCCTCGCCCCGTGGCACCGGAGTGGCGACTCAAATGCACCGAGCACGCTACCCGCAGGGTTGTCTTTGGGTCTCAGCGCCCCTGCGATGCAACAGAGTGCGCGGGTGGAACGGCAGAGAGCCGGTCTGCCCTCCCGGCGTTCCGGCTCTCCCCTGCCTTGGTCGTCGCGTCGACGCCCAGGTTACAGGGGTTATGGCGGACGCTCAACCGATCCGTAACGCCTCGAGGTCACGCATGGCGGTGGGGTCGTCGGCATACGGTGAAACGCCGCCACCGCGTGCTGAAGGTCCGCGCCATCCGCGAGCCACCCGCGGGAGGGGTTTTTAGGCCGGGCCTTGGAGGGACTCCCGCTCGAGCTCACAGCCTCGGGTGCAACTACATCGCCCGGCACCGAGCCCCGGCAGGTTGGAGGTCTCCAGCGTTCGTTTTCCGTCGGCGCGGCCGGGTAGGCGGTTGGCATGACGACCGCCCCGGTTCAACTCGCACTCCTGCCCCTGCGGGCGACCTGGCATGCAGGCGAGTTCGCTCTCGGTCAAGCCGCGGCATGCGTCCGGCTCGTCACACGGCTCGTCAGCCCGAGCCGCGACGAGACAGCGCAGCCGTTCGTGGTGCCTAAGCCCCCGCACCGGCGCACGCGTCCGGCGGTCAGGGATACCTCCCGCAGACGTTCACCCGCTCGCGCGGCGCGCCCAGCTCCACGCCCGACGCCCCCCGGGCCTACCGTCGAGGTGCCCACCCCCGCCCCGGCGCCCATCGTGGAGCAGTCCGCAGACGCGGGAATGGAAGACGGAGCCGGGGCCGAAGTTCACGTCGACCAGCCTTGGGAGGGCTACTCCAAGCTCAAGGCCGCCGAGGTGCGCCAGGCCGTTGCCGGCCAAGACGGCGCCGCTGTTCTCGGAGCGGTGCGCCTCTATGAGGCAACGCATCGCAACCGACGCACGGTGTTAGAGGCCGTGGATCGCCGCCTGGCAGAACTCGCGACCGGCTAGGCCACACACGTAGGCCCCACCCGTTGCGCCGGACCAGAGGGTCCGACGCGCTCGGCCGGATCCGAAGCCGCTCCCGATTTCGACCTAGGTCTAAGCGCCCATAGCGCGCCCGCTCCTGGGAGTCCCAGCCCGACGGGGTCCCCAGATGCCCTTTGAAGGGGTGGCGGGGGGTGGGACACGAACGCCTCACGCAAGCGCGCGTGTCAGCGGGGCTGAGTCCGAAGGGGAGACCAGGCGTAAGTGGAGTTGGGCGCGCCGCTCGGTCTCCTAAGGAGTATGCGGTATGAGCCTTGTTCGGGCCTCGCGTCTCCCTCTTCCCAGGGGACGAGGGTTACTTCCGCGTGCTCTCACGGCATCGGTGGGCACGGATGAGAAGCCTCGGTCCGCCTACATATTGGAGCCCGTTTGGAGCCCGCTCGGGCGAGCGTCCGCCGTGACCTCCGACAGAAGGGCCGTCCTTGCAGGCCTTTAGTGAGGGTGAGCGACGGGACTCGAACCCGCGACCGCCTGGACCACAACCAGGAGCTCTACCAGCTGAGCTACGCCCACCAAGCGGATGCCAGTTTAGCCCCGGCGTCCTTCAGGCCGCCCTTCGTCCTCAATTCACACGAAGATGCCCACCATGCTCAGGATCGAGGTCGCGGAGCGCAGAGCACGCCTGGCCCGCCGTCACCGCCTGGCGGCCGGGCTCCGCGCGGCGGATGTCGTGGCTGCCGTCCGGAGCATCGTCTGCCTGCACGGCACCGATCCCTCGACCATCTACATGTCCGCGTGGGCGCGCGTCGACGACATGAGCAGGGCCGACCTGGACCGCGCCCTCTACGAGGACCGGTCGCTGATCAAGCACATGGCCATGAGGCGCACACTGTTCGTGTTTCCGCGCGAGATCCTGGGCGCGGCCCAGGCGGGCGCGAGCCAGCGCGTGGCCGGCGCCGAGCGCCGTCGGCTGGTCAAGGAGGTCGAGCAGGTTGGCTTGCAGAAGGACGGCGAGCGCTGGCTGGCGGCGGCGTCGAAGCAGGTGCTGGAGGCGCTGTCGGATGGGCGCGAGGCCACGGCGTCAGAACTGCGCCGGGAGATCCCTGCGCTGGAGGGCTCGATGACCTACGGCGAGGGCAAGTCGTGGGGCGGGAAGGTGTCGGTCGGGCCCCGGGTGCTCACGATCCTTTCGGCATCCGGCCTCATCGTGCGGGCCTCCAACGACGGAGCCTGGACCGCGTCGCGCCCACGCTGGGCATCGATGGGGTCCTGGCTCGGCACCCCCCTTGAGCCTCCGCCCGAGGCCGACGGGTTGGCGGCGCTGATCGAACGCTGGCTGCGCGCCTTCGGCCCCGGCACCGAGGCCGACCTCAAGTGGTGGCTGGGCTCGACCCTCACGCGCCGTCCGCGGCGCGCTGGCGCAGCTCGAGGCCGTCGAAGTCGACGTGGACGGTCGCACGGGCTACCTGATGCCCGACGACCTCGAGGCCACCGACCCCGTGGAGCCGTGGGCCGCGCTGCTGCCACCGCTCGATCCCACCACGATGGGATGGAAGGAGCGTGACTGGTACCTGGGCCCTCACAAGGCGCAGCTGTTCGACACCGCCGGCAACGCCGGGCCCACCATGTGGTGGGACGGCCGGATTGTCGGGGGCTGGCGCCAGGAGCGACTCCGGTGAGGTGGTGCTGCAGCCGCTGGAGGACGTGGGCGCCGAGGGGCGGCGCGCCCTGGAGAACGAGGCCGCTCAGCTCACTGACTGGCTCGACGGCGTGAAGGTGCTGCCCAGGTTCCCGTCGCCGCTGTCGAAGCGGCTGCCGACTAACGAGGCCCGGCGGGCTCGGCGGGACCCACCGGCTCCACCACCGGCACGACGTCCTCCGCCACGGCCTCCACGCCTCCTCGAGGCCCGGCTCCTCCTCGTCGCCCCCGCAGATGACGTTGAAGCACCCGGTCCCGAGGTTGGGGTCGGAGCGGATCGGAAGTCCACGGATCGTGTCCCAGCCCAGCCGCTCCACCTCGTACGGGTTCATCGCGACCGCCACCGCCGGGAACTCGCAATTGCGGTTGTGCTGGTCGATCGCCTTGGTGATGGCCTCGAGGTTCTTGACTTCCGAGGAGGACATCGCCCTCAGCGCGCGGCGGGCCGCCCAGCGTCTTCACGTAATGGCTCGATCGTCTTCGTCAGGCCATCGCGCAGCGACACGTCGGGCGCCCAGTCCAGCAGATCGCGCGCGCGAGTGATGTCGGGCTGGCGTACCTGAGGATCGTCCACCGGCAGGGCATCGAACACGATCTCCGAGCGCGAGTCACTGAGCTCCACCACGAGCTTGGCCATGTCCAAGAGGGACAGCTCATCGGGGTTGCCGATGTTCACCGGCTCGTGAACGTCGGACTCGGCCAGCGCCACCAGTCCCCGGATCAGGTCGTCGACGAAGCAGAAGCTGCGAGTCTGGGAGCCATCCCCGAAGACCGTCACGGCCTGGTCCATGAGCGCCTGCTTAGGAACGTCGGCACGGCGCGGCCGTCGTTCGGTCGCATGCGCGGGCCGAACGTATTGAAGATCCGGGCGATGCAACTGTTCACGCCCTGCTGGCGAAGGTAGGCCATCGTCAGCGCTTCCGCGTAGCGCTTTGCCTCGTCGTAGACCCCGCGCGGGCCGATCGGGTTGACGTTGCCCCAGTAGCTCTCGGGCTGGGGATGCACGAGCGGATCGCCGTACACCTCGGAGGTCGATGCCAACAGGAAACGCGCCCGCTTTGCCTTGGCTAGGCCGAGCGAGTTGTGGGTGCCGTAGGCGCCGACCTTGAGCGTGTGCAGCGGCAGCCGCGCGTAGTCGATCGGACTCGCGGGCGAGGCCATGTGGAAGACGAAGTCGACCGGCTCGTCGACCTCGTAGTGCGACGTGATGTCGAGCATCCGGAAGCTGAAAGCAGCGCCGCCGTCGATGTGCTGGATGTTGCGGAGCGAGCCCGTCTCCAGGTTGTCGATGCAGATCACGCGGTGGTCGCGCGCGAGGAGGAAGTCGCACAGGTGCGAGCCGAGGAACCCGGCACCGCCGGTCACGATCGAGGTCGGCATTCCGCGAGAGGCTACACACGGGTGGGCGGATCCTGCGTCGATGGCATGCCCCGTGGCCAACTGGGTGCGCAGTTTCAGCCGTCATCCCGCGCAGACGAGCGCAAGATCGCGCCCGCG
>CAWDJP010000005.1:0-395784 GCA_963802855.1 uncultured Thermoleophilaceae bacterium | reverse complement strand
ATGACGTCCGCGGGCGCCGATCGCCGCGACTCGCTCTGCGCATATGCCGAGCTGCACATCGAGCAGGGACCGGTCCTGGAGGCCGAGGGCCTGCCGTGCGGTGCCGTGCTCGGGACGGTCGGGGTCGAGCGCCACCGGGTGTCCTTCACCGGCCGCGCCGCGCACGCGGGCTCGACGCCGATGGATCGCCGCCGCGACGCCGGCGTTGCCGCGGCTCGCACTATCACCGGGCTCGTGGACGTGGCCCGCGCCGCAGGAGGGGTCTGCACGGCGGGGCGGCTCGATCTCGAGCCGGGCATCGCCACGGCGGTGCCGGGCCGCGCCACGCTGCTCATCGACCAGCGGCACCTCGACCCTGGTGCGCTGGCGGGGATGCTCCGCGACGTGCGGGCGCTGTGGGAGCGCAGCGCTGGGGCGGAGGGCTGCTCGGTCGAGGCCGAGCGCGTATGGGCCATCGACCCGGTTCCGTTCAATGGCGGCGTTGTTGAGGCGGCGCGCGAGGCGTGCCGTGAGGCCGCGGGCTCGGATCGCTCCCTGCCCAGCGGCGCCCTGCACGACGCGTCGGAGCTGGCTCGGGTGGTGCCGGCGGGGATGATCTTCAGCTCGTCCAACGACGGCGTCAGCCACGCGCCGGAGGAGGACACACCCGAGGACGACCTCGAGGGGGCCATCGCCGCGTTCGGCGTCCTCGCGGCCCGGCTGGTGGAGCGGGGGCCGTGAGCGAGGCCCAGGCGGACCACGCCGTCCGGCGCGTGCGCGTGGTCGCCCACGGGCGCGTCCAGGGTGTGTTCTTTCGCGACACGGTACGGCGCGAGGCCCGCGCGCGTGGCGTGGCGGGGTGGGTGCACAACCGGCCCGACGGCGCCGTCGAGGCGGTCTTCGAAGGCCCGGCCGCGGAAGTCGCGGCGCTGGTCACCCTCTGTCGCGAGGGGCCGGGCCGGGCTCGGGTCGAGCGCTTGGAGGTGATCGAGGAGGACCCCGAGGGCGCGACCGGCTTCGACGTGGGCTGAGGGCCGACCCGCGGGATCGTCCTGCCTGAGGGTCGCTATTCGACCCCTACCCGGGACGATCCACCTTTCGCGCGGCCGGACGGCCACGCCGCTACCGGACGACACCTGCAGCGCGCGGCCGGACGGCCACACCGCTACCGGACGACACCTGCAGCACGCGCAAGGAATCGCCGGGGTTCGGCGATTGTCACCGTCCTGGAACGAGACCGTCACCCAGCGCACACCGGTGAGCCCCGGCGGTTCCTAGCTTCGACCGGGTGGCGGAGTGGGACAAGTGGCAGCTCGTCGCGTGGGCGGTGGTGGCTGCCCTGCTCGTGCTCGTCGCCATCCGCGTTCTCGGTTCGGATGGCCCCGGGAGGAGCGGCGCGGCGCCGTCGGTGCAGGTCGACGGACGTGCCGCGGGCAAGAGCGGAGACCGCGCTCGTGGCGGCGAGCTCTACGTGCACGTGGCCGGCGCGGTGCGGCGGCCGGGGCTCCTGCGCGTCCCGCTGGGCTCGCGCGTCGCCGCGGCGATCGAGCGCGCGGGCGGTCCCGGGCGTCGGGCGGACCTCACGGCGATCAACCTCGCCGCCACGCTCGAGGACGGCCAGCAGGTGGTGGTGCCCCGCCTGGGGTCGGCGGGCTCGGCGATCGCGCCCGGCTCCGGGGCGCCCGGGTCGCCGGTGGCCGGGCCCGCGAGCGGGGCGACCGCCCCAACCGCAGGCGCGGCCGGCTCGATCAGCCTCGCGACCGCGACGATCGAGCAGCTCGACTCGCTCGACGGGATCGGCCCCACGCTCGCGCGGCGGATCGTCGAGCATCGTCAGCGCACGGGCGGCTTCCGGTCGCTGGCCGAGTTGCGCGAGGTCGACGGGATCGGGGAGAAGCGTTTCGAGGCGCTTAAGGCTGCCCTGCGGCCGTGATGCGCGAGATCGTCGCGAGGCTGCGCGGACTCCGGCGCCACTCGCGCCACGTCGCCCTCGCGGCATGCGCTGGCGGGCTGGCGCTGGCGTCGACCCCGCCCGCGGCACGTCTCGGCGTCGTCGCCCTCGCTGTGGCGGCGCTGGCCGCAGTGCGCGCCCCGCGGCTCGGGTTGCTGGTCGGCGTCCTGGTGCTGGTGGGCTCGGCTGGGGGGAGCGCGCGGCTCGCCGCGATCGACGCGCCGGCCGAGCGCCTGGATCCCGGCGACCGTGTGCAGGGCCTGGTGCACTTGACGTCGCGGCCGCGGGACGCCCCGTTCGGCTCGTCCGTCGAGGTGCGCGTCGCGGCGGGACCCGCGCGGGGAGCGCGGCTGGTGGCTTGGCTGCCTAGGCGCACGCGGTTGCACCCGGACGCCGGCCCGGGGGACGAGCTGCTGCTGACCGGTTTGGTCCGGCGCCCGCCAAGGCGATCGGACTACGCCGACCACCTGAGGCTGCGCGGCGTGGCGGCTGAGCTCGCGGTGACGCGGGCACGGTCGACCGGGCGCCGCCGCTCCGGCCCGGCCGGGTGGCTCGACGCAGTGCGGCGCCGGGCCGAGCGCGGCTTGGGCGCTGGGCTAGCTCCGGCCCAGCGCGCCCTCGGGCTCGGGATGGTCCTCGGCCAGGACGAGCGGATCGACCCCTCGGTGCGCGACGACTTCCGCGCGGCTGGGCTCGCTCACGTACTGGCGGTGAGTGGGCAGAACGTGATGCTGCTGGCGGCGCTCGCACTACCGCTGCTGGCCGCGTCGGGCCTCGGGCCGATCGCCCGCCTGGTTGCGGCCATCGCCATGATCGCCCTCTACGTGCCGCTCGCGGGGGCGGGCCTTCCCCTGCAGCGAGCAGGGGTTATGGGTGTGGCATCGCTCGCGGCGCTGATCGTCGCGCGCCCGGCGTCGCGCTCGTATGCGCTGCTGCTCGCGGCCACCGCCACGCTCAGTCTCAATCCGCGTGCGTGCGCCGATCCCGGATGGCAGCTGTCGTTTGCGGCCGTGGCCGGCATCGTCGCCCTCGCCCCGCAACTTCGGCGCGTGCTCAGCCCCCTGCCGCGCCCGCTGGCCGAGGGGATTGCGGTGACCGCGGCCGCCACGCTTGCCACCGCTCCTTTGGTGGCGCACCACTTCGGCTCCGTCCCGCTCGCCGGGCTGCCGGCCAACATCGCGGCGCTGCCGCTGGTCGCGCCGATCATGTGGCTCGGCATGGTGCGCGCCGCCTCCGGGCAATTGGCTGCCTTCGGCGACTCTGCCGGCGCAGTGGGTCACGCGCTGGGTGCGCCGCCGGGGTTCGCGCTCGCCCTACTCCTCCGCGCCCTCGGCAGGCTGACGGCGATCTCCGCCGACCTTCCGGGCGGGCAGCTGTCCCCTCCGCTCGGCTCGCGGACCGGCGTCGCCGTGGGATACACCGCGCTCGGCGCCGCCGCCCTCGGTCTGCGATACGTCGCATCACGCGTCGAGCCGCGCACGACGGAGGTCGCGGCCTGGTGGCGCCGGCTGCCCCGCATACGTCGCGTGATGGCTGTCGGCCTCGTTGTCGTGGTCGTCACCCTTCCGTTCGCCGGCGCGCTGACGCCACCCGGGCCGCCGGCGCAAGCCACGGTGTCGTTTCTCGATGTCGGCCAGGGCGACGCCACGCTCCTACAGCACCCCGACGGCGCATCGATCCTCTTCGACGGCGGCCCACCCGAGGGGCGGGTGGCGAGGCAGCTGCGGCGCGCCGGTATACGCCGGCTGTCGGTGCTCGTCATGACCCACGCCTCGCGCGACCATCACGGCGGCCTGCGGGAGGTGGTCGAGAAAGTCCCGATCGGCCTGCTTCTCGACGGAGGCGACGGGACGACCGATCGCGACTTCCGGCAGATCGTGCGCGACGCGGTGCGCCGCGGAGCGCGGCGTGTGCCGGCGCTCGCTCCGATGACGCTGCGGGCAGGTGGGATCGCCATTCGCGTCCTGTCCCCGCAGCCGCGCCCGGCCGGCCCGCCACCGGAGGACCCTAACCCGCGCGGAGTCACCGCGGTGGTCGCGGTCGACGGCTTCGAGCTCCTGCTGTCGGCGGACGCGGAGAGCCCTACCCTGCTCGGCCTGCCGCTGCTCGACGTCGACGCGATGAAGCTGCCCCATCATGGGAGCGCGGACCCGGGGCTAGGAGAGCTGCTCGCCCGGCTGCGCCCCGAGGTCGCCGCGATAACGGTGGGGCCGAACTCCTACGGGCACCCGTCGCCCGACACCCTGGCGGCGCTGCGTGAGGCCAACGTCCGAACGCTGCGCACGGACCGTCACGGCACGGTGCGCCTGGTGGTGAGGGGAGGCGCGGCGCGGGTCGAGACCGCGCGCGAGCCCTGAGCTGACCGGAACGCTGATCGCGCGCGGGCAGGACGGCGGCGTGATCCGGTCCGACCCTCACGGCGGACGATGTGCCCCGGCGCCGCGTCGGGACCGCCGCGTACGATGGGCTGATGGCCGAGCTCAAGCCCGTCTACCTCGTCCACGGCGGCGACGACGCCAGGATCGACGAGTGGCGCTCGCGCGTGCGCAGGCGCGCGGAGGCCGAGTTGGGGCCTGGCGGGCTCGAGTCCTTCGACGCCCAACCACGTCAACTGAGGAGCTGGCCGCCGCGCTCGCCACGCTGAGCTTCGCCGAGGGCACGCGGTACCTGCTGGCCGATGACGTCCAGACCTGGAAGGCCGGCGATCTGGCGCCGCTGACAGACACCATCGCCGCGATGCCCCCGGACACGGTGCTGGTCTTGATCGTGCGTGGAAAGCCGCCCCTCAAGGCGCTGGCGAAG
Organism: uncultured Thermoleophilaceae bacterium; assembly: GCA_963802855.1. Taxonomy (GTDB): domain Bacteria; phylum Actinomycetota; class Thermoleophilia; order Solirubrobacterales; family Thermoleophilaceae; genus JAAYBF01. The sequence continues at coordinate 391,052 of CAWDJP010000005.1, read as the reverse complement.
GCCGTCGAAGCCGCCGACGGTGAGGTCCGCAAGCACGAGGCGCCCAAGCCTTGGGCTATGAACAAGTGGGCGATCGACCATGCCGCCGGACAAGGGCTGCGCCTCGATCCCGAGGGCGCCAAGGCCCTGGTCGCGATCGTCGGCACCGGTCAACAGCGGCTCGCCAGGGAGATCGAGAAGCTCGCGATCGCCGTCTACCCCGAGACGGTGGCGGGCAGCGACGACGTCGAGCGCTTCGCCGGCGGCGAGACCGCCCCCAAGGTCTACGACCTCGCCGACGCAGTGGCGGGCGGCGACGTCGAGGCAACGCTGGCGCTGGCGGAGGAGCTGGCCGCCCAGGGCGGGCGGCCCAGCGGCCTCGTCTACCCCGTGGTCAACCGCCTTCGGCTGGTCCGCCGGATCCTCTCGCTGCTCGAGGCCGGGGTGGCGGAGCAGGACCTGCAGCAGCGGATAAAGGGATTGCCCCCGTGGCAGGTGAAGAAGGCGCTGCCGCTCGCCCGAAAGGCCGACAGGGCGACCCTGGAACGCGCGATCTGCCGCTTCGCGGACCTCGAGTTCGAGCTACGCGGCGGCGCGAGCCTGGACGAGGAGACCGCTGTCACGCTGGCGCTGGCGAGCGCGGCGGCCTAGCCGCCATACGGGTACCACCACTCCTTGAGACCGATGTCGGTCTCGATATGCACGTGCTTCGTCTCCTGGAATGCTTCCAGTCCCTCCTGGCCGAGCTCGCGCCCGAGCCCGGACTGCTTGAACCCGCCGAAGGGCCCCGCGTCATTGTCGGTGAGCGGGTCGTTGATCCAGACGGTGCCCGCCTTGAGCTCGCGCATGCAGCGCACCGCCGTGGCCAGGTCACGCGTGTAGACGTTGGCCCCGAGGCCGAACCGCGTCCCGTTCGCGAGCGCGATCGCCTCGTCCAGCGACGCCACCGGCACGATCGGGGCGACGGGGCCGAACGTCTCCTCGCGCAGCAGGTCGGTCTCGGCCGGTGCGCCGGTCACCACCGCCGGCGAGTAGAAGTGCCCACGGTCGTGTGCCGGCGCGGTCTCCGCCGATCACCAGCTCGGCGCCCGCCGCCACGGCCGCCTCGACCTGGGCCTCCACCTTGCCGCGCTGGGGCGCGGACGCCATTGGCCCGACGTCGGTGCCCGAGTCGAGCGGGTCCCCGACCGCGAGCGACCGCGTGTGGTCAACGAACGCCGACAGAAAGTCGTCGTAGACCTCGCGCTGGACGTAGAAGCGCTCAGCCGAGGTGCACACCTGTCCGGCATTGAGGTAGGCGGCCCATGCGCCGCCGCGGGCGGCCACCTCTACGTCCTTGCCCACGTCCGCGCAGACGACGAAGGGGTCCTTGCCGCCCATCTCGAGATTGATGCGCGCCACCCGCTCGGCGCACCGTGCGGCGATCCGCTTGCCGGTCTCCACCGAGCCGGTGAACGCGACGCAGTCCACGCGCTCGTCCGAGACGATTTGCTCTCCGACGTCGCCCGCGCCCGCCAGCAGCGACACGCTCCCAGCCGGCAGGTGGTCGACGCACGAGGCGAGCATCAACGTCGAGATCGGGGTGAGTTCGGAGGGCTTGGCCACGACGGCGTTCCCGGCCGCCAGCGCCGGGGCCAGCTTCCAGGCCAGCAGCAGCAGCGGGTAGTTCCACGGCACGATCGCTCCCACCACGCCCATCGGCTCCTTCAGGACCAGCGCGAGCTGCGTCGACTCGATCGGCGGGATCACGCGGCCCGCGAAGTTGCGCCCGATCTGCGCGTAGAAGTCGAAGGCCGCCGCGGTCCAGGACACCTCGTCGGCGTTCTCGACGAGGGGCTTGCCGCCCTCCAGCGTCATCGTGCGAGCCAGCTCGTCGGAGTTCGCCCGCAGCCGGGCCGCGACCTCGTGGAGGAGGTCGGCCCGCTCCACGGCAGGGATCGCGGCCCACGCACGCGCCGCCTCGCGCGCGGAGGCCACGGCGGCGTCCACCTGCTCGGAGGAGGCGGTGCCCACCTCGGCCAGGATCTCCTCCGTGGCGGGGTTCTCCACGGCAAGCGGAGCCCCGTCGCCGGGCACGTGCTCGCCGCCGATCAGCAGGCGGGTCTCCATCGCGGCGCGACCCTACCAGCGGCCGCGGTGCCTGATGGGGCGGCTACAGGCTGGCGCGGAGGCGGGCGGCGCGAGCCTTCCTGCGCGCCCCGGTGTTGCGGTGGTACGCCCCGCTGCGAACGGCGCGGTCGATGCGCGAGCAGACCGCGCGAAACTCGGCCTCGGCGGCCTCAGCGTCCTTGCTTTGAACCGCTGCTTCGAGGCGGCGGACGTAGGTCTTGACCGACGACGTGTAGCGTCGATTCTCGGCGCGCTCTCGCTCCGCCCGATGGATCCGCTTTTCTTGTGAGGCGATGTTGGCCATCTCGCAAAGAGGCCGCCAGAGAGCAGGACCCCCGGCGGCGGCCGCGTAGTGTAGCGCGACCCGTGCCCTCCGAGCCCACCGCGGAGACACCGCACCAGCGCGGCGGCCGCCTCGCCCGAAGCACCGCATTCTTCTCGATCGCGACGGGTCTCTCACGCGTGCTCGGCCTGGTGCGCGAGGTCGTGGCCGCAAAGCTCTTCGGCGTTACGGGCGCGATGTCGGCCTTCACGATCGCCTTCCAGGTGCCCAACTTGATCCGCGCGCTATTCGCGGACTCGGCGCTCCAGGGGGCCTTCGTGCCGGTGTTCACGGAGCTGATCGAGAAGGGGGAGCGGCGGGAGGCGTTCCGCGTGGCTTCGAGCCTGCTCTTCTTGATCGCGCTGGTCCTCGGTGCCCTGACGGCCGTGTTCGTCCTGTTCGCCGAGCCGATCATGTCGGTATTCGCGCCCGGCTTCGACGACGACCCGACGCTCCGGGACCTCACCGTCTCGCTTGCGCAGCTCATGGCACCGATCGTGGTCCTGCTCGCGCTGTCCGGCTTGGTGGTCGGGATGCTGAACTCGTTCGAGCACTTCAGCGTGCCGGCGCTGGCGCCGGTCGCCTGGAACCTCGTGATCATCGGGGCCCTCGTCGGGCTCACGCCGCTGTTCCCGGCCGAGGACGAGATCTACGCCTACGCCATCGGGGTGCTAGCGGGAACGGTGGTCCAGTTCCTGCTTCCGCTGCCGTGGCTGCGCGGGCGGGGCGGACGCTTCACCGTGAACCTCGACTGGCGCAACGAGCACGTGCTCAAGGTGCTCAAGCTGATGCTGCCGGTCACGCTCGCGCTCGGGATGATCAACCTGAGCCTGGTGATCAACTCGCTGTTCGGCACGCTTGTGCAGGACGAGGCGCCCGCCGCGATCGACAAAGCGTTCCGCATCTATCAACTGCCCCAGGGGCTTTTCTCGATCTCGATCGCGACCATCCTGTTCCCGACGCTGGCCAAGATGGCCGCCCGCCGCGACACGGACGACCTGCGTCGCACGATGTCGGCAGGTGTACGTCAGATCTGCCTGCTCCTGATCCCCAGCGCCGTCCTGATGGCCGTGCTGGCGGAGCCGATCACCCGACTGCTCTATCAGCGCGGGGAGTTCGGCCCGGAGGCAACGGACCTGGTGACCGAGGCGCTCGTGTGGTGGTCGATCTCGCTGCCCTTCCAGGGGGTGAGCCTGCTCTTCTCGCGCACGTTCTTCAGCCTCCAGCGACCGTGGGCCACCACCGCGCTCGCGGGCGCCAACCTCGGGGTGAACGCGCTCGTGGCGCTCGCGCTGTACGAGCCGTTGGGAATCACCGGGATCGTGATCGGAACGGTCGCCGGGACCCTGACGATGACGGTCGCACAGGGCTGGATCCTGCGCGATCAGCTCCGCGGCATCGAGGGAAGGAGACTGCTCGCCTCGACCATCCCCATGCTCGTGGCCGCGGCCGCGCTCTCAGGAGTCGCCTACGCCACCTGGTACGGCCTCGACGAGGCACTGGGCCGCTCCTTAGGCGCCCAGATCATCTCAGTAGGCATCGCGGTAGCCGCCGGCGCGGCCGCGTACGTAGGAGCCGTCTGGGCACTCCGCGTCCCCGAAGCCCGCCAAATCCGAACCCTCCTGCGGCGCTAGACCTGGCTCCCGGCAACTGGGGACCGGGGACTAAGCACTAAGCACTAGCCTCCATTTGCGCCATCACCGTGCGGACGGCGCTGACGATCTCGGCGGGCGCCTTTTCCGGCGATCCAGCGTCGAACGGAGGCTGCGGGTCGTACTCGATCGCGAGCTGGATCGCCTGAGCCACCTCCGGTCCGGCCACCAGCTCCGTCAGGCGCAGCGCCATGTCGATCCCGGACGACACGCCGGCCGCGGTGATGACCTTGCCCTGCTCCACCACTCGGCGCGACGTCGGCTTAGCGCCCAGGCTGCCGAGCAGCTCCATCTCCATCCAGTGCGTCGTCGCCTCGAGCCCCGTCCAGCACGCCGGCCGCGGCGAGCACGAGCGAGCCGGTGCAGACGGACGTGGTCCACTCGGACGTCTCGTGTGCCGAGCGGACCCATCCCAGCAACCGCTCGTCCTCGAGCAGCGCTCGGGTTCCGATCCCGCCGGGGATCACGAGGACCTCGGGGTCGGGCACATCCTCGTAGCGGCCGTCCGCGAGGACCGTGAGCATGCGGTTGTCCGTCTTGACCGGCCCCGGCTCGGCGGCGAGGAAGCGCACGTTGGCACCTGGCAGGCCCGACAGCACCTGGTAGGGCCCCACGGCGTCGAGGGCGGTGAAGCGGTCATAGATCGGGATGGCTATCTCCATCTCTTGCTCCTTGCTCGGGGTCTCAGGCGGCGCGGCGAAGTGCGGCACGGAAACGGTCTCGGTATTGGCCGGGGCTCACGCCGACCCGCCGGCGAAAGGCGCGACGGAGCGTTTCGACGGAGCCGAACCCACTCGCGGCGGCCACGGACGCCGTGTCGGCGGCTGCAGTCTCGAGCAGCCCCTTGGCGACGTCGACGCGTGCGGCCTCGACCCAGGCCGCCGGGGTCATGCCCACCTCCCGCGCGAACGCGCGCGAGAAGTTGCGCGGGCTCATGCAGGCACGGGCCGCCAGCGCCTCGACGGAGAGATCGGCAGCCGGGTTCGCGCGCACCCATTCCTGCACCTCTCGCAGAGGCTCGCGCTGAGCCGACTGCGCGGCCAGCGGGGCGCTGAACTGGGCCTGGCCGCCTGGGCGCTTGACGAACACGACCAGCCAGCGCGCGACCTCGAGCGCCAGCTCGGGGCCGAGGTCGTCCTCGACGAGCGCCAGCGCCAGGTCGATGCCGGCGGTCACTCCTGCCGAGGTCCAGACGTCGCCGTCGCGGACGAAGATGCTGTCCGGCTCCACGCGCAGCGATGGGTCGTGCTCGCGAAGCCGATTCGACCGACGCCCAGTGGGTCGTGACCCGGCGTCCGTCGAGCAGTCCAGCGCGGGCGAGCAGGAACGCGCCGGTGCACACCGAGGTCACGCGCCGGGAGCGCCGGGCGGCCGCCTGCACCCAGCGGACGAAGGCCTCGTCGCCGGCGGCGGCGTGGACGCCGAGTCCACCGGCCACCACGAGCGTGTCGATCGCTCCACGGCAACCGGCCGGGGAGCGGTGAGGCGTCACCAGCATGCCGCTGTTGGATGCGAACGGCCTGCCGCCGGGGGCCACGATCTCCGGCGAGTAGCTGCCGGGGACCAATCGCTCGGCCACCGAGAAGACCTCAAGCGGCCCGACGAGGTCGAGCGACTGCACGCCTTCGAAGGCCACGTGCACGATCCGACGAGGTGCCATGGCCCGATCATGCCTGCTCCGGCTCCTGGCCGCAATGACATGCACCGGGCAGATCCGGCCAACGCGAATGAAAAGCCGCCGTGCCGGGGTAAGCGACCGAGGTGTCCGACGAGACGATCGACCTGCAGGGCCAGATCGACGCCCTGAACACGGCACTGCCGTTGCAGTACCGCTCCGCGCTCCAGTACACCCTCACCGCGGGCGCGCTGTTCGGGTTCGAGTATCAGGGGCTCGCCGGCGCGCTGGCCGATTTCGCCGCCGCGGAGCTCGCTGACGCTCGCCATCTGGTCGAGAAGATCACCGCGCTCGGTGGCGATCCGGTCGCCGACATGGCCGCTCTACGCTTCTCGGAGGACCCCCGACGGGCCCTCGAATGGCTGGTCGAGTCGGAGGGCGCGGCCCTCCAGGCGCTCCAGGACGCGATTGAGCCGACCGGGCGCGAGGCGGCCTCCGAAGCGATCGAGCACCGCCTCGAGCACATCATCATGCGAAAGCAGGAGCAGGTCGACGTCCTGCTGCGCGCGGCGCGTCGGACCTGACCTTCCGGGCGTTTGTGGCCGCGGCTCCTGGCTCCGCTCGCCTTCGTCGTCACCTCGCGGAAGACGCCGCGGCGCGCGGCACGCCGCTGGGGACTGGGGACTGAGCACCGAGCACCGAGCACCGAGGCTCACGCCGGCGCCTGTCCATAATCCAACGCGTGAGCGCCCCGGCCTCCAACATCCGCAACTTCTCGATCGTCGCCCACATCGACCACGGCAAGTCGACGCTGGCCGACCGCATCCTCGAGACCACCGGAGCGGTCGATCCGCGCGACCACCGGCCGCAGCTGCTCGACTCGATGGACCTGGAGCGTGAGCGCGGCATCACGATCAAGGCGCAGGCGGTGCGGGTGGAGTACACGGCGCGCGACGGCGAGACCTACAGGCTCCACCTGATCGACACGCCCGGCCACGTGGACTTCACGTACGAGGTCTCGCGATCGCTCGCGGCGTGCGACGGGGCGCTCCTGGTGGTCGACGCCGCCCAGGGGGTCGAGGCCCAGACCGTGGCGAACACCTACCTCGCGGTGGACGCCGGCCTCGAGCTGATCCCCGCACTGAACAAGATCGATCTCCCGGGCGCCGAGCCGGAGCGGGTGGCGGGCGAGATCGCGGAGCTGCTTGGAGACTCGGCGGACGACGTGATCCGGATGTCGGCGAAGACGGGGGAGGGCGTGACGGAGCTCCTCGAGGCGATCGTCGCGCAGGTGCCGCCCCCCGAGGGCGACACGGCGGCCCCGGCCCGCGCGCTCATATTCGACTCCGAGTTCGACCAGTACCGCGGAGTCGTCGCCTACGTGCGGGTGGTCGACGGCGAGCTGCGCAAGCACGACGCCATCGTCGCGATGCAGACCGGCACCGAGGCGGAGATCGACGACATCGGTTTCTTCGGCCCGGCGATGACGCCGGTCTCCTCCCTGAAGGCGGGTGAGGTCGGCTACGTGATCACCGGCATCAAGGACGTGTCGCTGTTGAGGGTCGGAGACACGCTCACGAGCAGAAGCTCGCCCGCCGCCGAGCCGCTGCCCGGCTACCGCGAGGTCAAACCGATGGTCTTCTGTGGTCTGTTCCCCGTCGACACCGACCGCTTCTCCGACCTGCGCGACGCCCTCGACAGGCTCGCGCTCAACGACGCCGCACTCTCGTACGAGCCGGAAACGAGCCAGGCGCTCGGGTTCGGCTTCCGGTGCGGCTTCCTCGGGATTGCTCCACATGGACATCGTGCGCGAGCGGCTCGAGCGCGAGTACGACCTCGACCTCCTGGCCACGACCCCGACCGTGGAGTACGAGGTGACCCTCACGGACGGCAGCGTGGCGGCCGTGCACTCGCCCGTCCGACATGCCTGACCGCGCGCGGATCGCCGAGATCCGCGAGCCCTTCATCCGCGCCACGATCCTCTGCCCCAAGGAGGCGGTGGGGGCTGTGATGGAGCTGTGTCAGGAGCGGCGCGGCACTCACGCCGGCATGTCGTTCCTCTCCGAGCAGCGTGTGCAGCTGCTCTACGACCTGCCGCTCGCCGAGATCGTGCTCGACTTCTTCGACCAGCTCAAGTCCAGGACGAAGGGCTACGCGTCACTCGACTACGAGCTCGCTGGGATGCGCGCCTCGGATCTCGTGAAGCTGGACATCATGCTCGCGGGCGACGGTGTTGACGCGCTCTCGATGGTCGTACACAAGGACAAGGCGTACGCCGCGGGTCGCGGACTGACCGAGCGGCTCCAGAAGCAGATCCCGCGGCAGCAGTTCGAGGTCGCGATCCAGGCGGCGATCGGGTCGAAGATCATCGCCCGTGAGTCGGTGAAGCCGATCCGCAAGGATGTGATCGCCAAGTGCTACGGCGGCGATGTGACCCGCAAGCGAAAGCTGCTCGAGAAGCAGAAGGCGGGCAAGAAGCGGATGAAGCAGGTCGGCAGGATCGAGGTGCCCCAGGAGGCGTTCCTGTCGGTGCTGGAGATCGGTGACGAAGGAAGCGGTTGAGCCTGGATTGGGGTTAATAGGGCGCCCCCATGAGTTTTAGGGAGGCCTTAGGTCGCGGGCGTAGCTTCGCCGACCGTGGCCACCCAGACTGCACCAGATCCGACCATCGACTCGCTTCAGCTGTTCCTCGACGGCATCGCGAAGACGCGGCTGCTGACCGCCGCCGAGGAGCTTGAGCTGGCGAAGCGGATCGAGCGCGGCGACCTCGCCGCCAAGGACCGCATGGTCCAGGCGAACCTCCGGCTCGTCGTGTCGATCGCCAAGCGCTACCGCAATCAGGGGCTTCCGTTCATGGACCTGATCCAGGAGGGCTCGATCGGGCTCGTCCGGGCGGTCGAGAAGTTCGATCACCGCAAGGGCTTCAAGTTCTCGACCTACGCCACCTGGTGGATCCGGCAGGCGATCTCGCGCGCCATCGCTGACAAGTCGCGCACCATCCGGATCCCGATTCACATCAATCAGACGTTGCAGAAGCTCGATGGCGCGCAGCGCAAGCTGAGTCGACCGGAGACCGCGACCCCTCCGTCGAGGAGATCGTTGCCGCCTCGGGCGCCGACGTCGATGCCGACGAGGCCGAGTTCCTTCTGCGCGCGTCGCGTGCGCCCGTCTCGCTCGACAAGCCGGTCGGGGGCGGTGAGGACGATGCCGCCGAGCTCGGCGGCCTGATCCCCGACGAGCGCGCCGAGTCGCCGTTCGAGACCGCCGCCGAGGCGATGACGCGCACTGCGCTCTCCGAGGCGCTGGAGAACCTCTCGTACCGCGAGCGCAGGATCATCGAGTTGCGCCACGGCCTGTTCGGCGAGCACCCGCGCACGCTCGACGAGGTTGGTCGGATATTCAGCCTGACCCGCGAGCGCACCCGCCAGGTCGAGGAGCACGCGCTCCGCAAGCTCGCCAGCCTCGCCGAGGCGCAGGGCCTGCGCGACGTCGCGTAGCGCCGCGCGCGCGACGGTAGACTGCCGCGCCGTGCCGGTCGACGCCACTGCGCAGGGCAAGTCGTACCCCGCCTACGAGTACGAGGTGGGCAAGGAGAAGATCCGCGAGTACGCGCAGGCCGTGGGCGAGGGCAATCCCGTTTACTTCGACCGCGACGCCGCCAAGGCGGCGGGCTTTCGCGACATCCCGGCTCCGCCGATGTTCGCCGTCGTCTACTCGGCGGGCGCCATGGCGCCGGCCATACTCGACCCGGAGGTGGGGATGAACCTCGGGATGATGGTGCACGGCGGCCAGGACTTTCGCTGGGGGGAGCCCGTGTGCGCGGGCGACACGATCACCACTGCGGCCGAGATCAAGGAGATCTACGAGAAGGACGGCAAGGGGTTCTACGTCTTCGAATCCGTCTCCACCAACCAGGACGGCGACGAGGTCGTGCGGGCCACATGGACGAACATCGTGAGGGGCGTATGAAAGAGGGCGAAGCGATACCCGAGCTGCGCGTGACCCCGGACAAGTACCTGCCGCACCGATACGCGGGCGCGTCCGGCGACTTCAACCCGATCCACCTCGACCCGGAGCTCGCCAAGGCGATGGGCCTCCCGGGCAACATCCTGCACGGGCTGTACGGGATGGCGCAGGTGGCACGCGCCAACACCGCGGCGGCGGGCGGGGACCCACGCGTGCTGCGACGGCTGTCGGTGCAGTTCCGCGGTATGGGCCTTCCCGAGCAGGAGATCGTCGTGACCGGGACGGTCAAGGAGGCAAGCCAGGACCGCGCGGTGGTCGACACCGTGGCGGAGCAGTCCGGCAATCAAATCATCAAAAACGCGGAAGCCGAGCTCAAGCTCTAATCGAGCACCGGTTGCCCGGCACCTCTTAGCGCTTGGGCACAATAAGAGCGTGCAACTGACGTCCCGCCAGAGCCTGATCCTTCGCAAGCTGGTCGAAGGCCACCAGTCGCTGCGCAGTCCGGTCGGCTCTAAGTGGCTGTCCGAACGGGAGGACGTGCCCTGGGGTCCGTCGACGGTGCGCTCGGAGTTGGCTCGTCTCGAGGAGGCCGGCCTGCTCGAGCACCCACACACGTCCGCCGGGCGGGTCCCCACCGACACCGGCTACCGCTTCTACGTCGACGAGCTGCTGGAGGAGGGCGACCTTCCGGTACTTCGCAAGCCGCTGCAGCTCAGCGACATGCGCCGCGAGGTCGACGAGGCCATGCGCGTCACGACCGAGCAGCTGTCGCAGGTGACCAACCTGCTCGCGCTCGTCTCCGCGCCTCCGATCGAGACGGCCACAATCCACAGGGTCGAGGTGCTGCTGCTCCAGCCTCAGGTCGCGATGGTCGTCGTCATCACCTCCACCGGGGGAGTCACCAAGCGCGTGATCTCGTACGACGACGCGCTGGACCGAGGCCTGGTCGACTGGGCCAGCAGCTATCTCAACGAGGCTATGGGAGGCCTCGATGTCGGCTCGCGGATGCTGCACGGCAAGCTCACCGAACCGGAGCTGGACACCAGCGAGCGAGCGTTCCTGCAGACGCTCGCGCCGGCCTTCACGGAGCTCGAGGACACCGCGGGCGACACCCTCTTCGTGGACGGCGCTGCGCGGTTGCTGTCAGAGCATCGGTTCCAGGAGCTTCCGCAGCTGTCGGACCTGATGAACGTGCTCGAGCGCCGCGTCGCGCTCCTATCCGCGCTGCGGGCGTCACTGTCCGAGTCCAGCGTCTACCTGCGCATCGGGCGCGAGAACGTGGCGCCTGAGCTGCGGTCGCTCACGATGGTGGCTGCCAACTACGGGTTGGCGCGTCGCAACCTCGGGACGGTCAGCGTCCTCGGGCCGGTGCGGATGGACTACCCCGCGGCGATCATCGCCGTGCGGCAGGCCGCCGCGGAGCTGTCCCGCTTCGTGGCCGAGGTGTACGACGAATGAGGCGTGACGCCTACGAGCTGCTCGGGGTCCAGCGCGGCGCGGCGGAGCAGGAGATCAAGAAGGCGTTTCGCGTGCTCGCCCGCGAGCTACACCCGGACGTCAACGCTCACGACCCCGAGGCCGAGGAGAAGTTCAAGGAGGCTGCGGAGGCCTACGAGGTGCTCTCGGATCCCGAGCGCCGAGCGGTCTATGACCGCTACGGCTGGGACGGGCTCGACTCGCGCGGCTATGCGACGCACTCGCACGGCTTCGGGTCCTTCGCGGACATCTTCGACGCCTTCTTCGGCGGTGATCCTTTCGGCGGGGGTGCACGCGGCCCACGAGCGGTCCAAGGTGGCGACGTCGGGGTGGAGGTCGAGATCTCGCTGGCCGACGCCGCGACAGGCACCACGGTGGAGGTCGCCTACGACGCCGTCGAGACCTGCGGCCGCTGCCACGGCAACCGCGCCGAGCCTGGGACGCCGATCGAGACTTGCGGCCGCTGCGGTGGAAGTGGCCAGCTGCGCGCGGCCACCCGCACGGCGTTCGGCCAGCTCGTGCGCGCGCATGCATGCGACGTCTGCGGCGGTGAGGGAAAGGTGGCACGGACACCCTGCCATGAGTGCGGAGGCGAGGGCCGGCGGGCCGGGCGGCGCACGCTCGACGTGAACCTGCCGGCCGGAATCGCCGACGACCAGCGGGTGCGAATCGCGGGGCGCGGGCACGCCGGCGACCGCGGGGGTCCGCCGGGCGATCTCTACGTGCTCGTCACCGTGACCGAAGACGAGCGCTTCCTTCGCGACGGCAGTGACCTGATCTCGGTGGTGGACGTTCCAGCGCCGGCCGCTGCGCTGGGCACGACAGTGCGGGTGCCGACGCTCGACGGCGAGGAAGAGCTCGAGCTCGAGCCGGGGACCCAGCCGGGCACCGTGATCACGCTGCGCGGGCGCGGGATGCCGCATATCGGACGCAACCGGTCCGGCGACCAGAACGTGGTGCTCAACGTGGTGATCCCGCGCAACCTGACCGAGCGCCAGCGCGACCTGATGGAGGAGCTGGGTGAGAGCGTGACCGAGGACAACCTGCGCGAGGTCGCGGCCGAGTCGCTGCTCTCGAAGGTGCGCCGGGCCTTCCGTTGATCCGCCTGGCGGTGCGCGCGCCGGCCGAGGCGGCCGAGCGGGTTCTCGCCGCCCTGCTGGAGCTGACGCCCGAGGGCGTCGAGCAGGTCGATGACGGCGCCACCGTGGAGTTCGGGGTGTACGGCGCGCCCGGTGAGCTGCCCGAGCTGGCGGAGGGTGAGGCCGAGGTCGGCGGGGTGTGCGTGACCGTGAGCGGCACGGAGGTTCCCGATGATTGGGAGGAACGCTGGAAGCGATTCCATGCGCCGGTGCTCATCGGCGGTCGCCTGTGGGTCCGTCCGTCGTGGGAGGAGGCGCCCGCCCGCCCGCGCGTCGTCGACATAGTGATCGATCCCGGCCGCGCGTTCGGAACCGGCTCGCACCCGACCACGCGCATGTCGCTCGAGCTCCTGCTGCGGCTCGCCGCGCGAGACGAGCGCGGGGCCTTCTGCGACCTCGGCTGTGGCTCGGGCGTGCTGGCGATCGCCGCGGCGAAGCTCGGCTTCGGACCCGTGGCGGCAGTGGACGCCGACCGCCTCGCGATTGAAGCCACCGAAGCGAACGCGCGTGACAACGGCGTCGTGCTGGAACGCGTCGAGCGCGCCGACCTGCGCGCGACCCCGGCGCCCCGGGCCCAAGTGGTCGCCGCGAACCTGATGCGCCCACTGCTCCTGCGCGTCGCTGAGAGAATGGAGCATCACCCGAGGGCCCTGATCGCTTCGGGCCTGCTGGAGGAGGAAGCGGACGAGGTGGCGGCGGCGTTCGCGCCGCTGCGTGCGACAGACCGCCTGTCCGATCGCGGCTGGAGGGCGCTGCTGCTGGAGCGCGAGTGATCGGCAGGGTTTCAATGCCGATTCGGCGGTCCGGCGCTTACCGAGGCTGGTAGGGAGCGCGGGGAGAAAGCGCGCAGCGAAACGTTGCCATGAGCCCCCTATCCGGCGGCCGTAAACGCCGCGACGCGGGTAGCGTCACCGCACCGTCGTCTGCGACACCACGCCGGCCACCTCCTGCCACCAAGCCCGCGCCTGCCCGGAATCCGCCCGCTCGATCCGCTCGCGGCAATAGCGAAACAGCTGGCGGGCACCTCCCACGGCCACAACGCCGTCTCCGGTGACGGCGAGCCGGCCGTCGGTCAGCAGCAAGAGCGCGCCGGGCTGCTCACGCCGCGTCCGCAGCGTCTTGCGCACCCCGATCCCGTCGATGCTGTCGGGGTGAGCCGGGTCGCCCATTTCCTCTCGCCACGGCCGGACACTGAAGATCGGCGGCCGGCCTACTAGCACCGGGACGTAGGGCTCGGGCTCGGCCAGCGGTCCCGTCGCGCCAGCGCTCGAACAGGTCTTCGACGCTGTCGCGCACCTGCCCGCGCACGAGGATGTGGAGCCGGTCGCCGGCCTCGATCTCCGTCGATCCGCGCGGCAGCAGCGCCTCGTCGTCGCGCACGATCACGCTGACCAGCGCATCGCGCGGCAGCCGCGTCTGGTTGACCATCAGTCCGACGATCGCGTCCGACTCGCCCACCGGGAACTCGAGCACCTCGGCGCCGAGGCGCCGGATGGTGCCCACCTCGTGCAACGGGCGCGAGATCGCCGGCTGCGTCGGTGGTCACGCCCAGCGCCCGCGCGAGCGGGTCGAGCGTGGCGCCCTGGATGAGCGTCGAGGCGAGGACGACGAAGAAGACGATGTTGAAGAACGGCTCTGCGTTCTCCACGCCTTCGATCACGGGGAAGGTGGCGAGGACGATCGGCACCGCCCCTCGGAGGCCCGCCCAGCCCACCAGCACTGACTCGCGCAGGGTCAGCCGCGCCCCGGCGGTGGCCACGATCGCGGACACCGGTCGCGCCACGAACATCAGCACGGCGGCGATCAGCAGGGCCTCGCCGAAAATGTCCCCGAACTCCGGACGGGTTCACCAGCAGTCCGAGGGTGAGGAACATGGCGATCTGGCTGATCCACGCAAGGCCCTCGTGGAAATCGACGATGGTCCGCTTGGCCGGGATCGCGGCGCTGCCCAGCGCCAGTCCGGTGAGGTAGACGGAGATGAAGCCCGACCCGTGCAGCGCGTCCGCCGCCCCGAACGCCAGCGCCGCTACGGCCATCGACGCGACGGGATAGAGACCCGTCGTGCCGAGCTGCACGCGGCGGAAGGCCAGCACCGCGACTCGGCCGATGGCAAGGCCCACCGCCGTGCCGATGCCCAATTCCGCGACGGCGAGCAGCAGCATGTCCGGCAGCGCCGTAGTCGGGCTGCTGGATGTACTCGATGAAGCCGAGCACGAGCACGATGGCCACCGGGTCGTTGAAGCCCGACTCGCCCTCGAGCACGCGAGCGAGGCGCCGCTCGAGGGTCGAGCCCCTCAGCACGGAGAAGATCGCTGCGCTGTCGGTCGCGGCGACGATGGAACCCAGCAGCAGTCCCTCGAGCGTGCTCAGGTCGAGCAGCCAAGAGGCCGTCAGGCCCACGATCGCAGCGGTCGCGACGGTGCCCACGGTGGCAAGCGAGAGGCTTGCCCCCAGCACCGGGCGGATCTCGCCCCAGCCGGCCGCCAGTCCGCCCTCGAACAGGATCAGCGCCAGCGCGACGATGCCGACGCTGCGCGCCAACTCGACGTCTTCGATGCTGTCGCCGAACTCGATCAGCCCGAGAACGTCCGAGCCGACGAGCATCCCGACCGCCAGAACGAGCACGAGTCCGGGCACGCGCACCCGGCCGGCGACGAGCGAGGCGGCTATCCCGAGCGCGAGCAACGCGCCGGCGACGAGGATGAGGCTTCCGTCCTCCACTCGCCGAGTGTATGTACGGGTCTAGGATCCTCGCTGTGCCGCTGATAGACCTCTCCGCGCGCATCTCGCAGAGCTCCGCCGAGCTGCCTGACGTACTCCGCACCGACATCAAGTACTCGGGGCACGCGGCCGGAGCCGCTCAGATAGAGCAGATGCTGGGAGTTCCCGCTGAGTTACTGCGCCACGGGGAGGGCTGGGCGGTGGAGGAGTTCACCCGCTTCGGCACGCACAACTCGACCCACGTGGACGCTCCCTGGCACTACAACTCGCTCGTCGCCGGTCGCCCCGCCCCGACGATCGACGAGTTGCCGCTCGAGTGGTTTCACGCTCCGGGCGTTGTGCTGGACATGACCGCCAAGGCAGACGGCGACGCCGTCACGGTCGCGGAGGCCGAGGCGGAGCTGGAGCGCATCGGGCACGAGCTGCGTCCGCGCGACATCGTGCTGGTCAGGACGGGCCGCGACGAGTTCTACGAGCAGCTCGACTACGCCGCCCGCGGCCCAGGCGTCACCGCGGAGACCACCCATTGGCTGTTCGACCGTGGCGTGCGGGTGATGGGGATCGACGCCTGGGGCTGGGACGCGCCGCTGCATTTGCAGGCCGAGCGTGCCAAGGACTCGGGCGAGTCAGGCGTGTTCTGGGAGGCGCATCAGGCCGACCTGCCCTACTCGCAGATCGAGCGCCTCGTAAACCTCGGGTCCCTGCCGCCGACCGGCTTCACCGTGAGCTGCTTCCCGCTCAAGATCGAGGGAGCAAGCGGAGCGCCGGCGCGCGTGGTCGCGCACGTGCCGGATTAGGCAGCTTGCTGCCCTTCGGCAAGCTCCGCCAGCGCCCATAGATCCCGCCACTCGTGATCCGGCTGCTCCTCGCCCGGCCGCGGCGCTCCGTGGCGGTTCACCCAGGCGGTGGCCATCCCGGCCTCCTGCGCCGGCCCGATGTCGTACTTGAACCCGAACGCCACGTGCAGGATCTCCTCTGGTCGCGCCTGGCTCGCGGCCAGCGCCTTGGCGAAGTTGCGTGAGTCCGGCTTGTACGAGCGCACGTCCTCGGCCACGATCACCGCGTCGAAGGTCACCGGCTCCAGGTGGCGCAGCGTGTGCTCCATGATGTGGCGGTCGGTGTTGGAGAGGATCACCAGGCGGATGCCCGCCTTCTGCGCGCGCGTCAGCGAGGGGATCGTGTCCGGAAACGGCTGCCAGGTCTGCATCGCGCGCTCGAATGCCTCGCCGTCGTTGGTGTTCCAGCGGTAGCCGCGCTCGGCCACCCATGTGCGCAGCGATCCGGCGAGCACCTCCCGATAGGCCCGGTAGTCGCCCTGGATGCACTCGAATTGGATCGCCTCCCAGCGCTCGCGCATCTCTCTGCTCGGTCCGGGATCCGAGTCGCCGTGGCGCCGGGCAAGGTCGTAGAGGAACGCGGCGGCGCCGCCCTCCCAGTCGACGAGGGTCCCGTAGCAGTCGAAGCTGGCGACTTTCACCGGGGGCATGCGGCCTACACTTGACCATATGGCAGTCCTGGAACGAGTGCGCTCTGACGCCACCGCCGCCCTCAAGGCCGGCGACAAGGTCCGCGCGGGCGCGCTGCGGCTGGTCGTGTCCGAGCTCCAGAAGGCGGAGAAGGACGGCGGCGCCGGGGGCGAGGTGGAGGTTCTCCAGCGCGAACGCAAGCGCAGGCTCGAGTCGGCCACGGCCTACCGCGACGCCGGCCGCGTCGACCTCGCCGAGGCCGAGGAGCGCGAGGCGGAGCTGATCCAGGAGTACCTGCCCGAGCAGCTCTCCGATGAGGAGCTGGAGGCCATCGTCGGCGATGCCGTCGCCTCCTCCGGCGCCACCTCGCCCAAGGAGATGGGAAAAGTGATGGCGATCGTGATGCCCCAGCTGAAGGGTCGCGCCGATGGGAAGCGCGTGAGCGCCGCGGTCCAGGAGAAGCTTCGGGCGTAGTGCCGCGCAAGCAGATCGAGCTCTCGAACGACGTGGCCGCCGAGCTCGCGGGGCCGGGCGACTTGATCATGCGCACGCTCGAGGAGCACCTCGATTGCGAGGTGTACCTACGCGGCAATCTCCTCACGCTCGACGGCGCCGATGACGACGTGGCCATGGGGGAGACGGTCGTGCGCGAGCTGACGGACCTCGTCCGCCAAGGCCACGACGTGGCTCCCGGGACGATCGAGGCCATCGGCGGGGCGCTCGAACGCCACGAGAGCCCGAGCCGCATCCTCGAGGACGTCGTGTGGCGCCACCGCGGCCTCAAGGTCGCGCCCAAGTCGGTCAACCAGAAGCGCTACGTGGATGCGATCCGCAACGAGACGATCACCGTGGCGATCGGGCCCGCCGGCACCGGGAAGTCGTTCCTCGCCGTGGCGATGGCGGTGGCAGCACTCGCGCGCCGCGAGGTCAACCGGATCGTCCTGACCCGCCCCGCGGTCGAGGCCGGCGAGCGGCTGGGGTTCCTCCCGGGCGACCTGATGGCGAAGGTGGACCCCTATCTGCGCCCGCTCTTCGACGCGCTCTACGACATGCTGGAGCCCGAGAAGGTGAACGGCCACCTGGAGCGGGGTGTGATCGAGGTCGCCCCGCTGGCGTTCATGCGGGGTAGAACCCTCAATGACGCCTTCATCATCGTCGACGAGGCCCAGAACGCCACGCCGGAGCAGATGAAGATGGTCCTCACCAGGCTCGGCTTCGGCTCGAAGATGGTGGTGACCGGAGACGTGACGCAGGTCGACCTCCCGCGCGATCAGCGCTCAGGCCTGCTGGTGATCGGCGAGATCCTGTCCGACGTGGAGGGAATCGAGTTCATCCGCTTCGGCGGCGAGGACGTGGTGCGGCACAAGCTCGTACAGCGGATCGTCGCTGCCTACAACGAGCACGCCGAGAAGCAGGCGCCCGAGCTGCGAACGGCGGGGCGGAAGAAGGCCTAGGTCCGATCGTCGAGGTCGAGGTGATCGGCGGCGATGACGGCGTGCTGCGCCCACCCGCGGCGGCTGCCCTCCAAGCTGCCGGCGTCACCGACGGGCACGTGGCGGTGGCCTTGGTGGACGAGAGCCAGATCCGGCGGCTGAACCGCGAGCACCGCGGGCTCGACCGCCCCACCGACGTGCTCTCGTTCCCGGTCGACGGGCCGGGCCCGGCGGTGGGACCCCGCGAGCTCGGGGACGTCGCGATCTGCCCCGAGCACACCGAGGATCTCGCCGAGGCCGTGGTGCACGGGGTTCTGCACCTATGCGGCTTCGACCACGAAGCCGACGACGGCGAGATGCTGGAGCTCCAACAGCGCGTGCTAGCCGGCCTGCGGTGAATGCCACGCGCGCCGGGTTCGTGGCGCTGGCCGGGCGACCCAACGCCGGCAAGTCGACGCTCGTGAACTGGATCGTGGGGGACAAGGTGGCGATCGTCTCCGACAAGCCGCAGACCACGCGACGTGAGATCAGGGGCATCGCGACCGGACCCGACTGGCAGCTCGTGCTGACGGACCTGCCGGGCGTCCAGCGCCCGCGCGACCCGATGACCGAGCGCATGCAGCGCACGGTGGAGCGTGCGCTCGGGGACGCGGACGCCGCGCTGCTCGTGGTGGACGGCACCCAGCTCGTGGGCCCGGGCGACCGATTCGTGGCGCGAGCGATCCGAGCCGCCGGGGTTCCGGCGGTGACCGCGCTGAACAAGGTCGACCTGCTCGGCCGCGGCCGGACCGTGGAGGCGCTCGCCGCTGTCGCCGAGCTCGAGGTGCCGGGGGAGCTGTTCCCCGTCAGCGCTCGCTCGGGAAAGGGCGTGGACGCGCTCGTCGAGCACCTTGTGACCCTGGCGCCCGAGGGGCCGTTCCTCTATCCGCCGGCCGAGCGCAGCGACCAGCCCGCACACGTGCTGCTGGCGGAGCTCGTGCGCGAGCAGGTGCTGCGCCGCACACGCGACGAGTTGCCGCACGCAGTCGAGGTCGAGGTGACGGAGGTGGAGGAGCGCGGCGACGGTCTGCTGCGCGTCCACGCCAACATCTGGGCCGAGAGCGACTCGCAGGCGGCGATCCTGATCGGCGCCGGCGGACGCATGGTCAAGGCGATCGGCACCGCCGCGCGGCCGCAGATCGAGGCGGCCACCGGACGCCGCGTTCATCTGGACCTGCGTGTGCGAGTCCGCAAGGGCTGGCGCCGCGACGACGCCCTGCTCGACCGGCTCGGGATCGACTGACGCTCCCTGAGACAATCCTTCGCGTGGAGCAGATCCGATTCGACGAGCAGGGCCTAGTGCCCTGCGTGATGCAGGACGCGAGCACCGGCGAGGTGCTCACACTCGCCTACATGAACGAGGCGGCGCTCGCGCGGACGCGCGAGACGGGCGAGATGCACTTCTGGAGCCGCTCGCGCGGGGAGCTGTGGCACAAGGGGCGGACCTCCGGCAACACGATGCGTGTGCGCGCGCTGCGGCTGGACTGCGATGGGGACGCGCTCCTGGCGCTGGTCGACCCCGCGGGTCCCGCATGCCACACCGGGGAGCGAACGTGCTTCCACGACGGTGACATGGACCCCCAGCCCGCGGAGGCAGTGGCCACGCTGGAGCGCACCATCGCCGACCGCCGCCACGCTCCGGACGCGTCCACGAGCTATACGGCCGCGCTGCTGGCGGAGCCCGCGCGGATCGGCTCTAAGGTCCGCGAGGAGGCCGAGGAGGTCGCGCGCGCCGCGGCAGAGGAGTCCGATGCCCGCGTGAGCGAGGAGGCCGCGGACGTTCTCTACCACCTGGCCGTGCTGATGGCCTCTCGGGACCTGAACCTGGCCGAGGCGTTCGCGGAGCTCAACCGCAGGCGCCGGAGTCCATGACGCTCACCAGCGAGGCGCACGGCCTGGAGATAGCGCCGTCGCTGGCCGAGGTGCGCGCGCTGGCGCGCGAGCACACCCTCGTGCCGCTGCGTCACACTTACGTGGCCGACACAGAGACGCCGGTGTCCGCGTACCTGAAGCTGCGCGGCGACGGCCCCTCGTTCCTGCTGGAGTCGGCCGAGCAGGGGCAGCGGTTCGGGCGCTGGTCGTTCCTGGGCTGCCGTCCACGCACCGTGATCCGGCTCGATGACGGCGTCCTCACCGTCGGGGGCGAGGCGCGCGACGCGGATGATCCCTACGCCGCCGTCGCCGAGGAGCTGGAGCGCTACTCGATCGCCCCGCTCGACGGCCTTCCCCCGTTCGCCGGCGGCGCGGTGGGGCTGTTCGGCTACGACCTCGTGCGTCGCGCCGAACCCTCGGTGGGCGAGGGAAACCCCGACGACGTGGGCACCCCGGAGCTGGCGCTCATGGTCAGCGACGTGCTCGTGGCCTTCGACCACCTGCGTCACGAGGTCACGATCCTCGCCAACGTCTTCGTCGAGGAGGACGTGGACCGGGCGCACGCCGAGGCCGTCGCCGCGATCGCCGACGTGCGCGAGCGACTGGCCGCGCCGGTGCCGCGCGCCCACGCCGAGCGCCGCGATCCCCCGGCCTTCGACAGCAACATCGGTGCGGCCGGGTACGCCGACGCGGTCGAGCGCTGCAAGGAGTACATCCGAGCCGGGGACGCGTATCAGGTCGTGCCCAGCCAGCGCTGGAGCGCCCAGGCGCCGGTCGAGGCGTTCTCGATCTACCGCGGGCTGCGCGCGATCAACCCCAGCCCGTACATGTACTTCCTGGACTTCGAGGACTTCGAGATCGCGGGCGCATCGCCCGAGGCGCTCATCAAGGTCACGGGCAGGCGCGCGGAGCAGCGCCCGATCGCCGGCACGCGGCCGCGAGCGGATACCGCTGAGGCGGACCTCCGGCGAGGGGAGGAGCTGCTGGCCGACGAGAAGGAGCGCGCCGAGCACGTGATGCTCGTCGACCTGGCCCGCAACGACCTGGGTCGCGTCTGCGAGTACGGCTCGGTCACGGTCGACGAGCTGATGGCGGTGGAGACCTACTCGCACGTGCTCCACATCGTGTCCTCGGTGTCGGGGACGTTGCGAGCGGGCGTGAGCGCGATGGACGCGCTGCGGGCGTCCTTGCCCGCCGGCACGCTGTCGGGTGCTCCCAAGATCCGCGCGATGCAGATCATCGACGAGCTCGAGCCGGTGCGGCGGGGGCCATACGGCGGTGCGGTCGGGTACCTGTCGTACACCGGCGACCTGGACACGTGCATCTACATCCGGTCGGCGCTCGTCAAGGATGGCAACGTGCACGTGCAGGCGGGCGGCGGGATAGTGGCCGACTCCGAAGCCGACTACGAGGTGCGCGAGACGGAGGCTAAGGCGCGCGCGGTGTTCGGAGCGATCGAGCTCGCCTGCGCGCAGGTGGACTGGGCATGAGGGTCCTCGTGATCGACAACTACGACTCGTTCACGTTCAACCTGGTGCAGTACGTGGGCGAGCTGGGAGCGGAGCCCGACGTCGTGCGCAACGACGCCGCACCGGTCGATGAGCTGCTGGAGCGCGGGGCAGCGCGCGTCATCGTGTCGCCCGGCCCATGCACCCCAGCAGAGGCAGGTGTCTCGAGCGAGGCGATTCGCCGCTTTGCGGAGGCGGGCACCCCGGTGCTGGGGGTTTGCCTCGGCCACCAGGCCATGGCGGCGGCGTTCGGCGGTGCGGTGGTCCGCGGCGAGCCCGTGCATGGCAAGGTGGCGGAGGTCGAGCACGACGGGAAGACGATCTTCTCCGGGCTACCCACGCCGATCACCGCGGGTCGATACCACTCGCTCGTGGTCGACCCGGACCTGCCGCCCGAGCTCGAGCCTTCGGCGTCGTCCGGCTCCACCTTGATGGCCATCCGCCACCGCCAGCTGCCCGCCGAGGGCGTGCAGTTTCACCCCGAGTCGGTGCTCACCGACGACGGAATGGCCATCCTGCGCAACTTCGTGGAGCGCGGCGCAGGGACGCCGGCGAGCTGATGCCCAACCCGATACTCACCGAGGCGATCGACAGGCTCTGCCGCGGGGAGGCCCTCAGCGCCGACGAGGCGACGGCCTGTCTGCGCGAGGTGATGGAGGGACGCGGCTCGGAGGCGCAGGTCGCGGGCCTGCTGATCGCATTCAGGACCAAGGGGGAGACGGTCGCCGAGCTGGCCGGGATGGCACGTGCCATGCGTGACCTGGCCGTGCCGGTGAAGGCGACAGGGGATCGGCTGGTGGACACCGCGGGCACCGGGGGCGGACGGCCCACGTTCAACGTCTCGACCACCGCGGCGTTCGTGGCCGCGGGCGCCGGCTGCCGGATAGCGAAGCACGGCAACCGCTCGGCAACCGGCCGCTCCGGCTCGGCCGACGTGCTGGAGGCGCTGGGTGCCCGCATCGACCTGTCCCCGCAAGCCGTGGCGGCATGCATCGACGAGATCGGGTTCGGCTTCATGTTCGCGCCGAGCCACCACCCGGCGATGAAGCACGTCGTTCCGGTGCGCAAGGCGCTGGCGGTGCGCACCATCTTCAACTTCCTCGGGCCGCTCACCAACCCAGCTGGCGCTACCCGGCAGGTGATCGGGGTGTCCGACCGCCGCTTCCTCGACATCGTGGCCGCGAGCCTCGGCGAGTTGGGCTGCGAGCACGCCCTGGTCGTCGCCAGCGATGACGGCTTGGACGAGCTCAGCGTGTCAGGTCCGACGCACGTGGTCGAGCTGCGCGACGGCGGGATCGACGCGCACACGGTCACGCCGGAGTCGGTGGGGCTCGAGGGCGCACCGATCGACGCGCTGGCCGCGGGCACCCCCGAGAAGAACGCCGGCATCGCGCGGCGCGTGCTCGACGGCGTAGCGGGGCCCGAGCGCGACGTGACCGTGCTGAACGCCGGCGCGGCGATCTACGTGGGCGGGCGCGCCGATACGATCGAGGCCGGCGTGCGAGGTGCGGAGACTGCGATCGATTCAGGAGCTGCCCGCGAGGTGCTCGATCGCTTCGTGGCCAGGACCCAGGAGCCGGAGGCGTGAATCCTCGCCTCGAGGGACTCGTGGAGGCCACGCGTGAGGCACTCGAGCGGCGGCGGCGCACGACCCCGCACGCCCGGGTCGTGGAGGAGGCTGCAGCGGCGAAGAGCGATGCTCGCCCCTTCGCCGAGGCGCTCGCCCGTCCCGGCACGTCGCTGATAGCCGAGCACAAGCGCCGGTCGCCCTCAGCGGGGGAAATCCGGTCGGGGGCCTCGTGCGCCGAGCTCGTCGCCGCATACGAGCGCGGCGGGGCCGCGGCCGTCTCGATACTCACGGAGGAGGCTCACTTCGGCGGCTCGCTCGAGGATCTGCGCGAGGCCCGCGCCGCCACCGAGTTGCCGATCCTGCGCAAGGACTTCACGGTGGACCCCTACATGCTGTACGAGGCCAAGGCGGCTGGCGCGGACGCGGTACTGCTCGTCACCGGGGCGCTGCACCGGGCGGAGCTGCGCGAGCTCTATGACGGCGCCCGCTCGCTCGACCTCGATGCGATCGTCGAGATCTCCCTTCCCGAGGAGCTCGAGACCGCGCTGGACATCGACGCCGACGTGATCGGCATCAACAACCGCGATCTCGAGGACTTCACCGTCGATATCACGAGGACCTTCGACCTGCTGGCCGACGTTCCGGCCGGCAAGACCGTGGTCTCCGAGTCGGGGATCGTGTTCCGCGAGCAGGTGGAGGAGCTCGAGCGGGTGGGCGTCGACGCCGTGCTGGTGGGCGAGACGGTCATGCGCGCTGACGACCCGGAGGCCGCCGTGCGCACCCTGATCGGCGGCGAGGACCCCGCGGCCCCGTAAGGAGGGCTTCCGCGCCTGGCTGCTGCGCTGGGCAGGTCCCCTACCATCGTGTCGATGGCCACCGCGTCCCACCTCGACCCCCTCGCGGTTGCCGAGCTCGGCGGGCGGCTGCGCGACAACGTGGCGAGGGCCGTGAAGGCGCCGGAGGACGTGATTCGCGACGTCCTGATCTCGCTGCTAGCCGAGGGGCATGTCCTGATCGAGGACAACCCGGGCGTCGGCAAGACGGCTCTCGCCCGCGCACTGGCGCGCTCGCTCGAGGCCGAGTTCTCGCGCGTGCAGTGCACGGCCGACCTACTGCCGGCCGACGTGGTGGGCACCAACGTGTTCAACCAGCGCGAGGGGCGGTTCGAGTTCCGGCCGGGCCCGGTATTCGCGAACGTCGTGCTGGTCGACGAGATCAACCGTGCCTCGCCCAAGACGCAGTCGGGACTGCTCGAGTGCATGCAGGAGCGCCACGTGACGGTGGACAAGCACACGCACGACCTGGCCCGCCCGTTCATCGTGTTGGCCACGCAGAACCCGATCGAGTACGAGGGCACCTATCCGCTGCCCGAGGCCCAGCTCGACCGGTTCATGGTTCGGGTGTCGCTCGGCTACCCCTCGCCCGAGCAGGAGAAGGACATGCTCGCCGCTCACTCCGATCACGATCGTGTGCTCGATCTCGAGCCGGTGACGGGAGTGGGCGAGGTGCTTGCCGCCCAGGCTGCCGTGGCGTCCGTGCATGGGAGCGACGCGCTGCGCCGCTACATCGTGTCCGTGCTCGACGCGACGCGCGCCGATCCGCGCGTCGAGCTGGGCGCGAGCCCGCGCGCCGGACTGATGCTCTTTCGCGCGGCCAAGGCGCGGGCGGCGCTGTCGGGCCGCGACCACGCGCTGCCCGACGACGTGCAGGCGCTGGCGCCCGCCGTGCTTCCCCACCGGCTCCTGCTCGCGCCCGAATCGGCCGGCGACGACAGGCCGACCGTCGTGCGCGACGCGCTCGACCGGGTGCCCGCGCTGTGACCGCGGCGGCCTCTACCGCGCTGCCGTGACGCGGGCGGCCGGGGCAGCCCTCCTCGCAGCGGCGCTGACCCTCGCTGGGCTCCTCTTCGACACGCCGTCGCTGCTCGTGCCCGGAGTGGCCCTCGGGTGCCTGGCGGTGGGAGCGACCGTGTGGGTGCTGCTCGCGGCACGCGGCGCGGGCATCCGCAGGATCCCAGGGCCGCACACGGTCGAGGAGGAGCACCCCTACCCGCTTCGGCTGGAGCTCCAGCCCGGGCTGGTGCCTCCGCCGGGGGGCGAGCTGCGCGACCCGCTGCTGGATGATCCCGTGCCGCTCGCGACCGCGGCCTCTGGCCGGATCCGAATCGACGTGCGCTTCACTCGCCGTGGCCGCCGCGCGCTCGAACCCGGTGCGGTATCGATCCACGACCCCCTGCGCCTGGCCGTGCGGGAGTGCTGCGAGCGGGGCGCGCCTACCGAGTTGCTCGTGCTCCCGCGCGTCGAGCCGGTGCTGGCACAGGGCGGCGGTGGAGGCGGGGGAGGCACCGCCGGGCCCGACGGGGGCGGTGGTCGCGCACCGTTGCGCGGGCGCGTGGACGGCTCTGCCGCGGAGCTCGACCTCGACGGGCTGCGGCCCTACCGCGAGGGCACGCCCGCATCTCGAATCCACTGGCCGGCCGTGGCTCGCAGCGGGGAGATGCTCGAGCGCAGGCTGACCGCCGACGGGGACTCCGCTCCCTTGGTGGTCCTCGACACTTCCGCGCCGCCCTCGGAGGAGGCGCTCGACATGGCGGTGCGCGCCGCGGCGTCGCTCTGCCTGCACCTGGCTCGGCGGGGCGGGTGCGCGCTCCTGCTGCCGGGTGATCGCCGGCCGCTCGTCGTGGCGGCGGACCTGGCCGCGTGGCCCGCCGCCCACGCCCGACTCGCGGTGGTGGGCGCCGCGCGCACGCGCCCGCCGCTCGCGCGCGCGCGCCGGGCCGGCGCCGTGATCTGGGTCAGCGCGCGTGGCGACGCGCCACGGGAGCTCGGGCGCGCCGCCAGCGGCGGCAGCTGGCTGGTCGTCCCCGACGATGTCGGGCACGGCCGGTTCGCGTTCACGGTCGCCGGTTGCTATGGCCGGCGGCTAGGGCCAGGCGTCCGCGTTGGGAGGGCGGCGTGAGCGCGACCGCGGCACGAAGTCCCTGGCCGGTGCCGAGGGCTCCTGCGCGCGACCGCTCCCGTGTCGGCGTCGATCCCGCACTTGCCCGGCTTGCCGCTTTTGCCGCTTTGGCGGCCTTCTGCGCGGGTCACTGGGCCGGCCTCGTGAGCGGGGCGCCGGTGATGCGAACCATCCTCGTGCTGGCGGTGGCCACGGGCACGGCCGCGGCCCTGACCTGGCTGGGCCGTCTCGAGCTGTCCGGTCCGGCCCGCCACGCTGCGGCGGCCGGGATCGTGATCGGGGCCGGCGCCCTCGCGCTCGTGGCGATGGGGCTGCCCGCGCGCCTGCTTCCACCCGGCGCTTGGGACGAACTCGCGGAGGAGCTCGATCGCGGCCTCTCCGGCATCCGCACCGTCGAGTGGCCCTATGGCGGCGACGACCTGTGGGTGCGGCTCGTGATCCTGCTGGGGGCGCCGCTGATGCTGATGATCTCCGCGGCGCTCGCCTTCTGGCCGGTCCGCCGCGGGGCGGGGCTGTTGCGGGCGCTCGGGCTGATCGCCCTGCTGGCCATGTACGGCACGGCGGTGACCGAGCACGACCGCGGCTCGTCGCTGCTCCGCGGCCTCGTCCTCTTCCTGCTCGTGGCGGCCTGGCTATGGCTGCCGCGGCTGCGTCCGCGAGAGGCGCTTCCCGCTGCGGTGGTCGTGCTCTCCGTGGGCGTTCTCGCGCTGCCGCTCGCTGCGCGGCTCGACGCCGACACGGCGGCCATCGACTACCGCTCGTGGAACTGGTTCGGCGGCAAGGACGTGAGGTTCGACTGGAACCATTCCTACGGGCCGCTCGACTGGCCGCGAGAGGGAACCACTCTGCTCCAGGTTGAGGCGGACCGCGCGCTCTACTGGAAGGCGGAGGTGCTGGACCACTTCGACGGCCTGCGCTGGATGCGCTCCGACGCGAACGATCGGACCAGCCCGCGCGGCGAGCTCCCCCTGAGCGAGGACCGACGATGGGATGAGCGTCTCACCGTGACCGTGCGCTCGCTGCGAACCGACTTCCTCGTCGCGGCCGGCACGCCAAAGCTCGTGACAGGCGCGGGCGAGGCGGTGAGCGGCTCGGCCGACGGCACCCTGCGCAGCCTCGAGGAGCCGCTTCGCCGGGGGGACTCCTACACGGTCAACGCCTACGTCCCCGATCCGTCGCCGCGCGAGATGCGCGCAGCGCAAGGCACCTACGAGCCCACGCTCATCCAATACACGACGCTCGAGCTGCCGGCGACCGGCGAGAACGCCCTGCACACCTCGCTAGACCCGGCGCAGGACGAAGCCGAAGGGCCGCGCGTGACGATCCCGCTGGTGGGCGGTCGGGCGCGCGACCGCGCGGCCGAACGGGCCCTGGCGGAATCGCCGTATGCCCGCACGTACCGGCTCGCCCGGCGCCTGACCGTGGGCGCACCCACGACGTTCGACGCCGTGCGGCGGGTACAGGATCACCTCCGCCGGGAGTTCACCTACAGCGAACGGCCCCCGAGCCGGGAGTACCCGCTCGACGCGTTCCTGTTCGAGGACAAGCTCGGCTACTGCCAGCAGTTCTCCGGCGCGATGGCGCTAATGCTCCGGATGGCGGGCGTCCCGGCCCGGGTGGTGTCCGGCTTCTCGCCGGGCTCGCTCAACCGCGACACGGGCGAGTTCCGCGTACGCGACCTCGACGCCCACTCCTGGGTGGAGGTCGCCTTCCCCGGGATCGGCTGGGTCACCTTCGACCCCACTCCACCTGCCGCGCCTGCCGACCGCGCCGGTCAGGGGCTGGGCGCCCTGGACCGAGAACGCGGCGGCGCCGGCGCGACTAGCTCGGGCGGCGGCACGGGCCCGCAGTCCGATCGGAGCACCGATTCCACCGGGCAGGCCGGAGCCGACGGGGGCGGCGGCTCGGCGCTGCTGGCCGTGCTGATCGTGGCCGTGCTCGCGAGCGCAATCGGGTTCGGGCTGTGGCGACGGAGAGTCGCGGGGGAGAGGAGCGCGACGGGCGACGAGGCGGGCCTGCGCGAGCTCGAACGCGCGCTCCCCCGCCTGGGCTGGGCGCTCCCGCCGAGGACCACGCTGCTCGAGCTCGAGCGACGCCTGGCGCGGGCGGCCGGCCCCGCCTCCGCCGGGTACATTGCGCGGTTGCGCGCGGGCCGCTTCTCCGCCGCCGGCACTGCCGCGCCTCCGCGCTCGGAGCGGCGCGCGCTTCGACGCGAACTGACGGCCGGAAGGCGCGGTCCACTCGCACGTCTGCGGGGATACCTGGCCCTCCCGCCCGGAGGCCCCGCGGGTCGGCGCCCGGCCTCGCACTAAGGCGACCACACTTATAGATCGTTAAGCCTGTCGGCCTAGAAAGGGGATCATGAATCCGAGCCCTCCCTCCCAGCGGCCGTCCGTGTCAAACCTCCTCGCCGGCGCCCTCGGCGGACTGATCGTCCTGATCCTGGGCGCCGTGCTGATCGCCACCGACGTGATCGACACGGGCGATACCACCCGCGAGGTCGTGCAGTCCGGCGGCGTCGCTCGGCCAGTGTCGGACTCCGGCGGCAACGACGGGCGCACGGTCTCCAACATCTACAAGCAGGAGGGTCGCGGCGTCGTGTTCGTGCAGGCGCGGGGCGTCAGCTCCGGCTCACAGACGCCCTTCGGCCAGCCCGAGGGCGGCGGTGGCACCGCCACCGGATCGGGATTCGTAGTCGACGACGACGGGACGATCCTCACCAATGCCCACGTCGTGGAGGGCTCCGACGACGTGCAGGTGCGCTTCGGCGAAGGGGACGACTTCGTGGATGCGAAGGTCGCGGGGCGCGACGCCTCTACGGACGTCGCCGTGCTCAAGGTCGACCCCGATGACGCCAAGCTGACGCCGATTCCCTTGGGGGACTCCTCGAAGGTCGCGGTTGGCGACGCCGCGATCGCGATCGGAAACCCGTTCGGGTTCTCACGCACCGTCACGACTGGCATCGTCTCGGCCCTCCAGCGCCAGATCACCGCGCCCAACGGCTTTCAGATACCGGACGTGCTCCAGACCGACGCCTCGATCAACCCCGGCAACTCGGGCGGCCCGCTGCTCGATTCGCAGGGCCGAGTGATCGGGATCAACTCGCAGATCGCGACTGGCGGCTCCTCTGGCGGCTCGGTCGGGATCGGGTTCGCGGTGCCGATCAACACGGCCAAGAAGCTGCTTCCCAAGCTCAAGGCGGGCGACGAGATCGAGCGCGCGTACCTCGGGGTCAAGATGGCCGACGTCACCGACCAGGTCGCCGAGGACCTGAACCTGCCGTCGAAGAACGGCGCGCTGATCCAGACCGTCGAGGACGGCGGCCCCGCAGACAAGGCGGGACTGAAGGGCGGGCGCACTCCCACTGGCGAGGGCCTCGTGGCGGGCGGCGACCTGATCGTGGCCGTCGACGGTCGCAAGACATCCGACTCCGACGACGTGTCCGCCGCGATCGCCAAGAAGCAGCCCGGTGACACGGTCCGGATCGAGTACTACCGCGGCCGCGACAAGAAGACCGCCGAGGTGAAGCTGGGCAAGCGACCCACCAACCTCAACGCCGAGGGCTCGTCCGAGGGCGGCGGAGGCGGACTGTTGCCCGAGCTGCCGTAGCCCGCGCGCGCCTGCGACCCTATGAGGTCGTGACACGGGTCAAGATCTGCGGCATTACGAACCTCGAGGATGCGCGCCGAGCCGCCGGGCTCGGCGCGTGGGCGCTCGGGATGATCTTCTGGCCCGGCAGTCCGCGGCGCTGCGAGCCAGAGATCGCGGAGGAGATCGGGGCGCGGCTGCGGCGGGGGCCCGAGCTCGCCGGGGTGTTCGTGAACGAAACGCTCGACGAGGTGGCCACTTCCGCGGACAGGTTCGGGCTCACGCTGGTTCAGCTCCACGGCGAGGAGGGCCCCGCCTACTGCCGCGAGGTGGCGCGCCGAACCGGTTGCCGGGTGATCAAGGCCGCGCGCGTGAAGGACGCGTCGGCTATCCGGGAGCTCGAGCCCTTCCATACCGACTACCACCTGCTCGATGCCCACGCGCCGCTGCCGGGGGGGACGGGCGAGACGTTCGAGTGGAAGCTCGCACGCGCCCATGGCGGCGCCCCGCCGCTGGTGCTCTCCGGAGGCCTCACCCCCGAGAACGTGAGCACGGCGATCGACTCGGTTGGGCCGTTCGCTGTCGACGTCGCGAGCGGCACCGAGGCGTCCCCCGGCCGCAAGGACCCCGATCGCCTGGTCGCCTTCTTCGACGCGGTCGCGGCCGCGCAACCGGAGCGCACGCACGCATGAGCCCCGGCGAGGGGCTCGGCCGCGAGCGTGACTTCGGCCCCTACGGCGGCCGCTTCGTGCCGGAGACGCTGGTCCCGGCGCTGGACGAGCTGGAGAGCGCCTGGCTCGAGGCGCGCGCCGACCCGGCGTTCGCGGAGCAGCTGAACGCGCTGTTGTCCGACTACGCCGGCCGCCCGACGCCGCTGTACCGGGCCCCACGCCTTTCGGAGGTCGCGGGCTCGACCGTATACCTCAAGCGCGAGGACCTGCTCCACACGGGCGCCCACAAGATCAACAACGCTCTCGGTCAGGCGCTGCTGGCGCAGCGCATGGGCAAGCGGCGCGTGATCGCCGAGACGGGCGCCGGCCAGCACGGGGTGGCCGCCGCGACCGCGTGCGCTCTGCTCGGCCTCGAATGCATCGTGTACATGGGCAGCGAGGACATGCGCCGCCAGCGCCCGAACGTGGACCGCATGGGGTTGCTGGGGGCGCAGGTGAAGCCCGTGGAGGCGGGCGCGCGGACCCTGAAGGAAGCCATCAGCGCGGCGATCCGCGACTGGGTGGCGAACGTCGAGACGACGCACTACGTAATCGGCTCCGCCGTGGGGCCGGCACCGTACCCGGCGCTGGTGCGCGACCTGCAGCGGGTGATCGGCGACGAGATCCGCGGCCAGGCACTGGACCTGGAGGGCCGTCTGCCGGATCGCGTGATCGCGTGCGTCGGGGGTGGCTCGAACGCCATCGGCGCCTTTGCCCCGCTCGTGCACGACGAGGACATCGAGCTCATAGGCGTCGAGGCGGCGGGGGAAGGGCTCGAGAGCGGCCGCCATTCGGCGCCACTGACGATCGGCGCCAGGGGGGTGCTGCACGGCGCCATGTCGGCGATCCTCCAGGACGAGCACGGACAGGTGCTCGAGGCGCATTCGGTCTCCGCCGGCCTCGACTACCCCGGCGTAGGCCCCGAGCACGCGTGGCTGCGGGACGAGGGCCGGGTCCGCTACGCGGCAGTGCCCGACGAAGACGCGATCGCGGCCTTTCACCGGTTGGCCGAGCTGGAGGGGATCATTCCGGCGCTCGAGCCCGCCCACGCACTCGCGTGGCTGCTCGCCAACCCGTCCGAGGGGCTCGACGTGGTGGTCCTGTCGGGCCGCGGAGACAAGGACCTCGCCGAGGTGCTCGGCAGATGAACGCGCCGGCCGCTGCGGCCGCCGAGCGAATCGCCGCCGCCTTCGCCGGGCACGGCAAGCGTGCGGCGCTCATGCCGTACCTGATGGGCGGCCACCCCGACGTCACGACCTCGATCGCCGCCGCCGGCGCCGCCGCCGCGGCGGGCGCGGACCTGCTCGAGCTAGGTGTGCCGTTCTCGGACCCGCTGGCCGACGGCCCGGTCATCCATGCGGCCGCCACCGAGGCGCTCGCGGCGGGCGTGACCCCGGACGACGTGCTCGGTGTGTGCGAGGAGGCCTCCCGGCAGCTGCCGGTCGTCCTGATGGTGTACGCCAACGTGGTCCTCGCAGCCGGCGTCGAGGAGTACGCGACCCGTGCGTCGGAGGTAGGGGCGAGCGGGCTGATCGTGCCCGATCTCCCGCATGACGAAGCGGCCGAGCTGCGCGCAGCCTGCGACGAGCGCGGGCTCGCGCTGGTGCCGCTCGTGGCCCCGACAACGACCCCGGGGCGGCTCGCGGCGATCGCAGCGGACGCCCGCGGCTTCGTCTACACGGTCTCGCTGACGGGCACGACGGGGGAGAGGAGCGAGCTGCCGCCCGAGCTTGCCGCGACCGTGGCTCGCGTCCGCGCTGCCACGGCGCTGCCCGTGGCGGTGGGCTTCGGGATATCGACCACCGCGCACGCGCGGGCCGTGGCCGAGCTCGCGGACGGCGTGATCGTGGGCAGCCGGGTGGTGCGGGCGGCCGCGGAGGGTGGTGCCGATGCCGTCGGCGCTTTGATCGCCGATCTCCGCCGGGGGCTGTTGTAGGGTCCCGCCGATGCCCAAGTCAGACACAGCAGTCGCCGACCCGAGGGCAAAACAGCCCGCCAAGCGACCCGCCCGTCCGCGTCGTGCGACCCGCGTCAAGAAGGTGAAGGAAACTGCCGCGTCGTACTTCGACGCACTCGGAGCCCGGGATCCGGACGCCGTGGCCGGGCACTGGCACGCGAACGGGGTCGACGACATCGTGCCGCTCGGGGTCTTTCGCGGCCCGGAGGCGGTGCGGGCGCTGTTCCGTGAGATGTTCGCCGCGATGCCGGACATGGAGGTCACGGTCTCGCGGATCACCGCGGACGACGAGGTGGCGGCGGTCCAGTGGCGCGCGGGGGGCACGTTCACGGGCGCGCCCTTCCAGGGCATCGAGCCCACGGGGCGGCGGATCGAGCTGCGCGGCACGGACTGCCTCGAGATCGACGAGGACGGCGTCATCACCCGCAACACCGGCATCTACGACGGCGCCGCGTTCGCCCGCGGGGTCGGGCTGCTGCCGGCGGAGGACAGCCGCGCCGAGCGCGCGATGCGATCGACCTTCAATGCGGTCACGAAGGTACGCAAGGCCGCGCGCGCAGCGCGATGATCGTCCTCGTCACGCTCACCTTCGGCCTCGTCGTGTGGATCACGGCCTGGGCGTTCGGGATCAAGGCCTTCGACGCCTTCATGTTCACGGCCGTGATCACCGTCGTTGCGGCGGGTGTGCGCATAGCCATGCCGTACGTCGAGGATGTCCTGCGACGCCCGCCCCCCCGGCCCGGCGAGCGCTGAGCACACGTTCCTAGAATCGGTCGCTTGCGACAGCGACCGCTCGGCCTCCTCGTTCAGCTTCTCGCGGCCCTCGCCCTGGCCGGCTGTGCCGGCGACCAGCCCGACAGCGATCGTGCGCGCGGCGGCACCCTCACGGTCTACAGCGCGATGCCCGAGCACGGCGTGTCTGCCGCCGCGGGACGCGCGGCGGCTGCGGGAGCGCGGCGGGCGCTCGCCGACGCCGGCGGTCGCGCTGGCGGCCGGCGGATTCGGCTGGTCGAGCTCTCCTCGACACGCCCCGGCGACACGGTCTGGGACCCCGGGACGGTCGAGACGAACGCCGAGCGTGCCGTAGACGACGCTGGAGCGATCGCGTACCTCGGCGAACTGGACCTCGGTGGCTCGGCGGTATCGCTACCGGTGACCAACCGGGCGGGACTGCTGCAGGTATCGCCGGCCGACGGGCTCACGAGCCTCACGCGGTCCCCTCCGGGGCGCCCGCGAGCAGGCCCCGATCGCTACTACCCCGAGGGCGTGCGGAGCTTCGTGCGCCTGGTGCCGAACGACTTGAAGCTGGCGGACGAGATGCTGCGGCTGACGAGCGAGCGGGGTGCCAGGCGCGTGGCCGTCCTTCACACGGAGGGGTTCGCCGAGCGTGAGCTGGCGGGCATCCTGGCGTTTCGCCTCGATCGCGAAGGGCGCCCGGCGGTGATGGTGGAGCCGGTCCGCGACGATGCCGACTCGACGGCGGACCTGGTGCGCGACGTGGCCGAGCGCACGCCCCAGGCGATCTTGCTGGCAGGGGTCCCGGGCCCAGCCGCCTCGTCGCTGCTGTCGGGACTCGCTCGCCGCCTCCCCGGAACGCCGGTGGTCGGCTCGGCCGCGCTCGCTGGCGGCGGAGCGCCCCCGGCGTCCGGCGCGCCCGCCGCGGTCACCGGCGTGATCCCGGCGCGCGACCAGCCCCCTCGCGGACGCAGGTTGCTGCGTCGGCTGGCGCGGAAGGACCCCGAGGCGAACCGGCCCGAGGCGCTCTACGGCTACGACGCGATGCGGCTGGTACTGGACGCGGTGCGCCTTGGTGGGGCCGATCGCAAGAAGGTCGTGAGGGCGGCGCTGGCTCACGAGCCCCGAAAGGGTGCCACCGGCGCCTACACGGTCGTGCGGACCGGCGACGTCGGCGGGCGCGGTGTGGCGGTGCTCGAACTTCAGTCCGGGCCAGCTAGCCGCTAAGAGGTTCAACTGTTAAGCCATTGCGCTTCGACTCCCGATCCCTCTAGGATGCGGCGCAGTCTCACCAATTCTCTTAGGAGGGGAACATTTTGCGAGTACGTTGGATGGCGGTGCTGTGCTGCCTCTTCGGCGCCCTCGCCTTGGGCGTCACGGCCTGCGGCGACGATGACGACGATGACGGCGGAGGAGGCGGCGGGACCACCGCGAGTAAGAACGTCACGGTGTTCTCGAGTTTGCCGCTCCAGGGAGCGACTCGAGGCAACTCGCTCGACGTTCAGCGGGGCGCGACCCTCGCCCTCGAGCAGCGAAATGCCAAGGCGGGCGAGTGCACGGTCAGCTACAAGAAGTTGGACGACTCGACTGCGCAGGCCGGTCAGTGGGATGCGGGTGCCACGTCGGCCAACGCGCGCCGGGTGGCACAGAACGAGGACGCGATCGCCCTCATCGGCGAGTTCAACTCAGGCGCCTCTGCAATCTCGATCCCGATCACCAATGAGGCGGGCATCCTTCAGGTCAGCCCGTCCAACACCGCTCTGGAGCTGACCAAGGACGCGGGCAAGGACGACAAGGGCGCCCCGGAGAAGTACTACCCGGCTGGCGAGCGCACCTATGGACGGGTCGTCCCCGCCGACCACATCCAGGGCTCGGCGCAGGCCGAGTGGATGAAGGAGGTGGGCGTCAAGAAGCTCTACACGCTCGACGACAAGCAGGTCTACGGCGTGGGGGTGGCCAAGACGACGCGCGATGCGGCCAAGCTCAACGGCATCGAGGTCGTGGGCAGCGACAGCATCGACCCGAAGGCACCGAACTACCGCTCGCTCGCGGCCAAGATCAAGGGTTCCGGTGCAGACGCCGTCTTCTTCGGTGGGATCACCGCGAATAACGGCGTCCAGCTGTACAAGGACCTGGGCGCCGCGCTCCCGAACGCCACCCTGTGGGGCCCGGACGGCGTGGCCGAGTCCGCGTTCACCAACGACCTCCCCGCAGATATCGCCCAGCGCACGTACATCACGGTGGCCACGATCAATCCGAAGGATTACGGGCCCAAGGGCCAGAAGTTCTTCAAGGACTTCAGGGCCAAGTACAACCAGAAGGTCATCCAGCCGTACGCGATCTATGGCTTCGAGGCGATGGACGTCGTGCTCGACTCCATGGATCGGGCTGGCAGCAAGTGCAACGACCGGCAGGCCGTGATCGACGAGTTCTTCAACACGAAGGGCAAGGAGGGCGTGACCGGCACGTACGACATCGACAAGGACGGCGATGTCACGCTGAGCCAGTTTGGTCGGCATCGGATCGCCAACGGCGAGCTCACTCCGATCAAGACCGTTCAGGTCAGTCAGGACAGCAACGGAAAGCCGCTCGAATAGCGGCGTGTAATCGGGGCCCCGGGGACGATTCCCTGGGGCCCCGCTCGCGCTCACCCCCCCGGTGTAAAGGCAGACATCGAGGCCGCTACGACCGCAACGCCGCGTACGCCGACCACACGGAGGGCGGTCGAGGCGGCTCGTCGGTGGGTCGACCGCTATGGACTGATCGTCGTCCTGCTGGCCCTGCCGGTCTTCTACGGGATTCAGGACCTCCAGGATGAGGGCAACATCTCGAGGCTGGCAACAAACCTCAAGGACGGGCTCTCCAACGGGGCGATCTGGGCTCTGATCGCCCTGGGCTACACGCTCGTCTACGGCATCATCGAGCTGATCAACTTCGCCCACGGCGATCTGTTCATGATCGGGTCGTTCGTGGCGGTCGGGCTCTACGGCACCGTGGGGCTCGCCACCGGAAACCCGGTGATAGGCCTCGTCGCGGGCCTGCTGGCGGTGCTCGTCGTCACGATGATCGCCTGCGGGATCCTCAACGTGATGATCGAGCGCGTGGGCTATCGGCCGTTACGCAACGCGCCGAAGCTGGCTCCGTTGATCACCGCCGTTGGCTTCTCCTTCTTGCTTCAGAACGTCGGCATCCTCTGGCTCGGCAGCGCCCAGCAGGCCGCTCCCGACCTGGTCCGGTCACAGGACGAGCTGGTTTCCCTCCTGGGCGTACCAATCACCCGGGGCGACGTGCTGGCGATTGCCGCGACCGTGCCCTTGTTGCTCCTCCTGGGGGCCTTCGTCACGCGCAGTCGTATCGGCAAGGCCATGCGGGCGACCGCGCAAGATCCCGAGGCCGCGCGTCTGATGGGCATCAACGTGAACACCACCATCTCGTTCACGTTCCTACTGGGCGGCCTGATGGCGGGCGCCGCGGGCCTGATCTATGCGCTCTACCAGACGACGATCTGGTACTTCCAGGGCTTCAACGCGGGCCTGATCGCGTTCACCGCCGCCGTGATGGGGGGCATAGGCAGCCTTCCGGGCGCCGTCCTCGGCGGAGTGATCATCGGGTGTATCCAACAGATCTCCGACAACCGAATCGGCGGTGAGTGGACTCCGGCCGTGGTGTTCGCGTACCTGGTGCTGATCATGGTGCTCAAGCCGCAGGGCCTGCTGGGCGAGCAGACCCGGGAGGCCGGTTGATCCAGGAGCGCCTCGACCGCCACCGCGACCTGGCCATCGCCGTGGCCCTGCTGGGCTTCGCGGCCATCCTGCCGTTCTTCTTCACCGAGAGCAGCCCGTTCCTGGACGACGCGATCACCGCGCTGGCCTACGTGGTGATGGCCTTGGGGCTGAACATCGTCGTGGGTTTCGCCGGCCTCCTCGATCTCGGATACGTGGCCTTTTTCGCGATCGGCGCCTATACCTGCGGATGGCTGGCCTCGGGCTTCGCGGACAGGATCAACGACGGCAAGGGCATCCACGTAGGCGTAGGCGAGTTCGCGCAGAACCTGCCTGGCATCCATCTGAACTTCCTGCTCGTCGTCCTCGCGGCCATCATCACCACGGCGATCGCGGGGGCCGTGATCGGGTTGCCGACCCTGCGCCTGCGGGGCGACTACATCGCCATCGTCACGCTCGCCTTTGGAGAGATCATCCGGGTGATCGCCGTGAACGGCAACGACATCAAGTTCGGCGACTACGCACTGACCAATGGCGCGCAGGGCATCACCCCGGTGGACAAGATCGACCTCCCGTTCGCCGAGCCGTTCACGTCGCTCAACCTCAGACCGTGGTACTTCACGGCTCTCGGCATCGTCGCCCTGGTGCTGCTGGTGAACTTCCGCTTGCGCGACTCGCGGCTGGGGCGAGCTTGGATCGCCGTGCGCGAGGACGAAGTGGCGGCCGTCAGCATGGGGGTGCCGCTCGTGCGGACCAAGCTGCTCGCCTACGCCACCGGGGCGGCTTTCGGCGGTATCTCGGGCGCATTCCTCGGATCGTTCCTCAACACCGTGAACGCCGAGCAATTCA
The DNA here is from genome assembly GCA_963802855.1 of uncultured Thermoleophilaceae bacterium. Lineage (GTDB taxonomy): Bacteria > Actinomycetota > Thermoleophilia > Solirubrobacterales > Thermoleophilaceae > JAAYBF01. The sequence goes on along the minus strand of CAWDJP010000005.1, from coordinate 353,666 downwards.
ATTTTGCCTTTTCGATCTTCGTGCTGGCCATGGTCATCCTCGGCGGCATGGGGAACGTCTGGGGGGTGGTGCTCGGAGCCGTCGTGCTCTCGTTCGTCAACACCTACCTGATCCCTGATGTTCTGAACGAGGTGCCTTCCAAGGTGGGGCTGGACTTCGACCTGACCGAGCTGAGCTTCGGGATCTTCGGCTTCCTGCTCGTGATCATGATGGTGCTTCGACCCGAAGGCCTGCTCCCGGAGCGAAGACGCAAGCTCGAGCTTGCAGGTGTCGGTGCCGGCGAGACCGCAGGTGTGGGCGAGGGCGAAACCGTGTTCGAGGCTCGCGCGTGAACGACGAGAGCGGGAGTCTCGAGAGACCGCGGGACGACGCGGAGGCTGCGGAGGGGCGAAACGGCGCCGTACTGGAGGCGATGGGGGTAGTGAAGGCCTTCGGCGGACTGGTGGCCGTCGACAGCGTGGACTTCCAAATCCCCGAGAAGTCGATCGTCTCCATCATCGGCCCCAACGGCGCGGGCAAGACGACCTTCTTCAACATGCTGACGGGCCTCTACCGCCCCACCGAGGGACGTATCTATTTCGAGGGCAAGGATGTGACCTACCTGCGTCCTGACCGGATTCTCAAACGCGGAGTGGCGCGCACGTTCCAGAACATCCGCCTGTTCGCGACCATGTCAGCGCTGGAGAACGTGCTCGTGGGCCAGCACGCGCGGACGCGTGCCGGGCTGTTTCGCTCCATACTCCGCACGCCCGGCGTCCGCCGCGAGGAGCGCGAGGCCGCAGAACGAGCGCGGGACCTGTTGGACTACGTCGGCCTCACCCCGGGCGTGGCCGATCAAATGTCGGCCAACCTCTCCTACGGGGACCAGCGGCGCGTCGAGATCGCGAGGGCGCTCGCGTCCGACCCCAAGCTGCTGCTGCTAGATGAGCCGACGGCGGGCATGAACCCGCAGGAGTCGGAGCGTTTGACGGACTTCATGCGCACCCTTCGTGACGATCGCAGTCTGACGATCCTCCTCATCGAGCACGACATGAGGGTGGTCATGGGGGTGTCGGAGCGCATCACGGTGCTCGACCACGGCGAGAAGATCGCAGAGGGCATCCCGCAGGAGATCCGCCGGAACGAGCGAGTGGTCGAGGCCTACCTCGGCGCGTCGACCTCCTAGACATGGCCACGCGCGACTCGCAGGACGCCGCCACGTTGCTCGAACTGACCGACGTGCACACGTTCTACGGAAACATCGAGGCTCTCAAGGGCATTTCGCTCGAGGTCAAGGAGGGTGAGATCGTCACCCTTATCGGCTCCAACGGCGCCGGAAAGTCCACTACCTTGAGGTCCATCTCGGGTCTCACGCCGCTGCGTGAGGGATCGATCCGCTTCAAGGGCGTGGAGATCGGCGAGACACCACCCCAGGACATCGTGCGGCGGGGCATCTCCCTGTCTCCGGAGGGACGGCGGATATTCCAGCGGATGACGGTGCACGAGAACCTCGAGCTCGGGGCGTATCTGCGTCGCGATGAGAAGATCCAGCGGGACCTCGAACGCGTCTACCAGCTATTCCCGAGGCTTGAGGAGCGCCAGCGCCAGAAGGCCGGCACGATGTCGGGCGGCGAGCAGCAGATGCTGGCGATCGGGCGCGCGCTCATGACCGACCCCAAGCTGTTGCTGCTCGACGAACCTTCGATGGGCCTCGCGCCGGTGCTGGTGGAGCGCATCTATGAGACCGTTGCCGAGATCAACCAGCAGGGGACGACGATCCTGCTGGTGGAGCAGAACGCAAATTTCGCCCTCGGCGTCTCGAAGCGGGGGTACGTCCTGGAGACCGGGACCGTCGCGTTAGCTGACGATGCCCAAACGCTGCGCAAGAACCCCGACGTCCAGAAGGCCTATCTCGGCACGTGAGCCTCTTCGCAGTCATCGGAGCCACGGCCCTGTACCTGACCTTCATCTGGCTGGGCTCGGCCATCGTCGCCTCCTGGCTCTCCGACCGCAAAGGCTACGGAGAGAAGCCGGGCCTGGCGGCCGGGCTCCTGCTGAGCGCCGTGGGCGTGTTGATCTGGCTGGTGTGGCCAGCCCGCAAGGAGTCGCGCTGGAGCGTGCAGGGCCCGCTCGGGCGGGGCGAGAAGACCGTCGCCGAGGCCCGAGCGGAGCAGGCGGGTGAAGCCGGCCGCGGTGCGGCCGAGGACTGAGGGGCGCTGCACCGGGAACCCGGTCTTGCCTGGTGGGAGAAGCTCGGCGCGTGGTTGGGTGTGTGGACCCCTTCACGCGACGCCGAGGTGCCCCGCCCGCCCTGGCGAAAGATCGCGATTGCAGCGGTGGCAGCCGTGGTCGTCGCCGGCGCGGCGGCCGCGCTGCTGGTCCCGGCGATCGAGCAGGGCAAGGAGGAGCGCACGCGCTCGGAGCAGCGTCGCGACGCCGCCTTTCAGGCCCAGAAGCGCAGGCGGCTAGCTGAGGAGGCTCGACCGCGCAGCGGCCGGGGCAAGCGACCCGACGGGCCGCTCTCCACTGCGGAGCAGTTGCGGGCGCGCCGTGCGCTGGTGCGCAGCCTCGAGCGCGATATCACCCGTGACGCTCGCGCACGCGCGCGCGCAGGCAGGCTGGAAGGGCCCGTGCTCACCACCGAGTGTCAGATCAACCCGCCCTCGCGGCGCCCCGTCGAGCGCGATCTCGAGGCCCGTGGTTCGGACTACGACTGTCTCGCCGTGACCGCGCGTGACCCGCAGGGTCGATTTGTGGTGGGGGACACCTTCGATGCGACGGTCGACTACCGCCGCTTCACCTACAGGTGGGCCAGGGTCTGCAGGCCGCCCGGTGAGGGCGCCGCCCGTCTCGAGTGCTAGGCCTGCACCGGGGCAACACCCCCAACGCCGCTTGTCCCGGAGCCCGCCGAATGCGCTATGTTGCCGCTCGCCATGGGCAAGCGCTTGGCTTCTCTTGCAGCGGTCATGCTGCTGTTGTGTTCCGGCCTCGTGCTGGTCGCTTGCGGGGACGACGACGACGGCGGCGACGGCGAGCAGAACTCGGGCGCGGATTTCAGCACCATCAGAGCAGGCAAGCTCACCGTCGGCTCGGACATTCCCTACGCACCGTTCGAATTTGGCCGAGCCCCGAACTACGAGGGTTTCGACATCGACCTGGTGACCGAGATCGCCGAGCGCCTGAAGCTCGAGGCCGAGTTCGTCAAGACTCCGTTCGACACTATTTTCCGCAACCTCGCGCAGGGAAAATTCGACCTGGTGGCGTCGGCCTCAACCATCACGGAGGAACGCAAGCGCACGGTTGACTTCTCCGCCCCGTACTTCGCTGCGGATCAGTCGCTGATGGTGAAGAAGGGGAGCAGCATCGCCACCGTCGCCGACCTGAAGGGGCAGGTGATCGGGGCCCAGCTCGGGACCACGGGAGCCGATTACGCGAAGGACAAGATCGACTCGAAGTCACTGCGCACCTACGACGTGATCGACGACGCTTTCAACGCGCTCCAGACCGGGCAGATCGCCGCCGTGATCAACGACTGCCCGGTGTCGAAGTACGCGGAGCGGTCGAAGCCCGATCTGACAGTGGTCCGGAGGATCCAGACCGGAGAGAGCTACGGCCTTGCATTCGCTAAGGGGTCGGGGGCTCTGCGCAGCGCGGTGAACGGGGCGCTCGCCCGGATCAAGGCTGATGGGACCTATACCCGGCTATTCAGCAAATGGTTCGGCAAGGACCCTTGCCGCAACATCGCCGAGCAATAGCGGGCCGCGCCGAGGACCCCGGCCGTAGCGGGTCTCCGAAAGCTCAGACCTGAAGCGAGCTAGCTCGCCTCGGGCGGCGGACCGCGATGATCCGCTTGGCCCGGTGTCGCGTGCCCGGACAAGGAGAGCTGGAGGCCAGAGATGGACGTCTTCTTCAAGCAGTACTTCGACCTTGACGTGATCCGCGAGAACTTCGGCTTCGTGGTCGAAGCATTCTGGGAAACCGTGCAGCTGGCGGTGATCAGTGCCGCACTGGCGCTCGTGCTCGGACTCGCCATAGCGTTGCTGCGTGCGGCCCCCGGGCGCGGGATGAGACCCGTGCGCGGGCTGGCCATCGCCTACATCGACGTGATGCGCGGCATTCCGCTGCTCCTGGTCGTGCTCCTCGTCTCGGGGAGCTTTCCGTTCCTCGACTTCCTCCCGCAGTGGCTGCGGGCGCCGGACATGCTCGGCAAACCAGACATCTTCTGGTACGGCGTTCTGTCGATTACGCTCACCTATGCGGCCTACTACGCCGAGGTGTACCGGGCGGGGCTGGATTCTGTCCCGTTCGGCCAGACCGAGGCGGCGCGTTCGCTTGGAATGAGTCACGCGGTCGCGCTCCGGCACGTGATCGTTCCGCAGGCGGTCCGCAACGTGATCCCTCCGATGCTGAACGACTTCATCGCGTTGATGAAGGACACCTCGCTGGTACAGGTGATCGGGGTCGTCGAAGTCGTAAAGGCCGGTCGTGAGGTTCAGGCCGAGACGTTCAACAGTTCGGCGCTGACCCTCGCAGCGCTGCTGTTCGTCCTTGTAACCATCCCGCTTGCCCGGATCGTCGACAGGCAGATCGCCAGGGAGCAGCTTCGCTTCCGGAGAACGGCGTGAACGAACGCGCTGCGATGTTGCGCCTAGAGGGCCTGCACAAGAGCTTTGGCAAGCTCCACGTGCTGCAGAGCATCGACCTCGAGGTGCATCGCGGATCGGTGGTCTGCGTCCTCGGGCCGAGCGGGTCCGGCAAGAGCACTCTTTTGCGGTGTATCAACCTGCTCGAGCCGCCCGACAAGGGACGAATCTTCCTCGAAGACCACGAGATCACCGCAGCGGCCTCTAGTGACGTCGACTTCGTGCGTCGCCGGGTCGGCATGGTCTTTCAGCAGTTCAATCTCTTCCCCCACAAGAGCGTGATGGACAACGTCACGCTTGCCCAGCGCACCGTGCTCAAGCGATCTGGGGAGGAGGCGCACGAGAAGGCGACGGCGCTGCTCGAGCGCGTCGGGCTATCGGACAAGCTGGGGGAATACCCCGAGCGGTTGTCCGGCGGCCAGCAACAGCGGGTGGCGATTGCCCGCGCGCTCGCGATGGACCCACACGTGATGCTGTTCGACGAGGTGACGAGTGCACTCGACCCGGAGCTGATCAAGGAGGTGCTCGACGTCATGCGCGAGCTGGCGTCGGAGGGTATGACGATGATCGTTGTAACGCACGAAATGGGCTTCGCGCGCGAGGTCTCGGACCACGTCGTGTTCATGGACGGCGGGAGGGTCGTTGAGGAGGGGTCGCCCGCGCAGCTCTTCGAAAGTCCGAGCCAGGAACGCACAAAGCGCTTCCTCGGTCTGGTCTTAGGACGCTGACAACCCTCAGCGGACGACCGCGCGCAGCGCACTCTCGAGATCGGGACGCTCGAACTCGTAGCCGAGCGCCTCGAGCCGCCTCGGGACCATCCTCACCCCCGTCGTCACGATCTGCGCCATGTCCCCGTAGAGCAGCTTCACCGCGAACGCCGGGACCGGGGCCACCGCCGGGCGCTTGAGCACCCGCCCGAGCGCCTTCGACAGCTCCTTGTTCGTCACCGGCTCGGGTGCCGCCAGGTTCACCGGACCGGCGGCCGCGTCGGTGTCGAGGCAGAAGATCAACGCCCCCACCACGTCCTCGGTGTGGATCCACGGCACGTACTGGCGCCCGCTGCCCACCGGTCCTCCCACGCCCAGCTTGAACGGCGGCAGCATCTTCTCGAGCGCTCCGCCGGACTCGGACAGCACCACGCCCGTGCGCGTGGTCACCACGCGCATGCCGAGGTCGCTCGCCTTCTGCGCCTCGGCCTCCCAGTCGACGCACACCTGCGCGAGGAAGTCGTCGGCGGCCGGCTCGGACTCATCCACGGGCTCGTCACCGCGCGGCCCGTACCAGCCGCTCGCGGACTGCGACACCAGGACACGAGGCTGCTCGGAGGCCTCCCCAAACGCGGCCACGAGATTGCGCGTGGGGAGCACCCGCGAATCGCGGATCTCGCGCTTGGCGGCCTCGCTCCAGCGCTGGGCCACGGGCTCGCCGATCAGGTTGATCACGCCGTCCTGCCCGGCGACCGCCTCTACCGGGGCCGGCGATCCCTTCGGCTCCCTCCACTCGACGGCGCTCACGTCGGCGCCCAGGGTCGAGCGCGCACGCTCGGCATTGCGGGTGAGCACGGTCACCGAGTCGCCCCGGTCGAGCAGGGAACGAACGAGCGCGCCACCGAGCGTGCCGGTCGCTCCGGTCACGGTCACCTTCACTGCTGGCGTCTCCTCAGGTTGGAATCGAAAACTCGGCGGTCTGCGGCAGGTCCTGCACGGCGCCGGCGCGCTCCGCCTCCTCTGCTACGGCTCGCGCGACCTGACGGCTCACGTCGCGGTTGAAGACGCTGGGGATGATGTAGTCCTCATCGAGCTCCTCGTCGGCCACCGTCGCCGCGATGCCCTTGGCGGCCGCGAGCTTCATCTCCTCGGTGATCGCCTGCGCACGCACGTCCAGGGCACCGCGGAAGATCCCCGGGAAGGCGAGCACGTTGTTGATCTGGTTCGGGTAGTCGGAGCGCCCGGTGGCCATCACCCGCACGTAGGGCTGTGCCTCCTCGGGCTTGACCTCCGGGTTCGGGTTGGCCATGGCGAACACGAACGGGTCGTCGTTCATCCGCTCCAGATCGCGCGCCGAGATGATCCCGGGACCGGACAGGCCGATGAACAGATCGGTGCCCTCGAGGATGTCGGCGGGGGAGCCAGAGCGCAGCTCCGCGTTCGTGTTCTCCGCAAGCCACACCTTGGGCGCGTTCATCGATCCGGCGTCGTAGTCGTCGCGACCGGTGTGGATCGCACCGAAGCGGTCGCAGGCGACGATCTTGGTGATGCCCGAATTCATCAAGATCTTGGCCACCGCCACCCCGGCGGCGCCGGCGCCCACCATCGCCACGGAGAGGTCCTCCAGCGTGCGACCGGTCAACCGGCAGGCGTTGATCAACGCCGCGAGGACCACGATCGCGGTGCCGTGCTGGTCGTCGTGAAAGACGGGGATGTCGAGCTCATCGATCAACCGTTGCTCGATCTCGAAGCAGCGCGGCGATGAGATGTCCTCGAGGTTTATGCCGCCGAACGTGGGAGCGAGCAGCTTGACCGTCTCGACGATGGTGTCCGGGTCCTTCGTGTCGAGCGCGATCGGGAAAGCGTCGACGTCCGCGAACTCCTTGAACAGCATCGCCTTTCCCTCCATCACGGGCATCGCGGCCTCGGGGCCGATGTCGCCGAGGCCGAGCACGGCGGTTCCGTCGGTGACCACCGCCACGGTGTTCGCCTTGATCGTGTACTTGAACGCCTTCTGGCGGTTCTCTGCGATCGACGTGCAGACCCGGGCCACGCCGGGCGTGTAGGCCATCGATAGGTCGTCGCGCGTCTTCAGGGGTGCCGCCAGCCCGGTGTGGATCTTGCCCCCGCGGTGCAGCTCGAAGGTGCGGTCGGTCGTCTCGACGAGCTTGGCGTCGCGCACGCCCTGCACCGCCTTGATCACGCGCCCGCGGTGGTCCTGGCTCTCGCAGTCGATCGTGATCTCGCGCAGCGTGCCCTGCCCGCCGGCCTCGACCGTGTCCACCGCGACGATCGCGCCGCCCGCGCGCGAGATCGCCGCCGTGACCTTGCCGAGCGTTCCCGACTCGTGCGGGAGCTCGACCCTCAGAGTCAAGGAGAACTGTGCGCTGGTGGTGGCCATCGGAGGGCGGCCGATCATATAGAGGGCCAGCGGGGCGGCCTCGTAGGATTGCTGGGTGACCGACGAAGGCCCTCGCGAGCTGTTCCTGATCGACGGCAACAGCCTCGTCTACCGGGCGTTCTTCGCCCTGCCCGAGACGATCTCCACCTCCCGCGGCTTCCCGACCAACGCGATCTTCGGGTTCGCGTCGATGCTGGTGAAGCTGCTGACCGAGTACGGGCAGAAGCCCACGATCGTCGCCTGGGACGCCGGCGCTTCGGGCCGCGAGGAGGTCTACGCCGACTACAAGGCCGGCCGCGCCTCGCGGCCCGACCTCCTGCGCGAGCAGTGGCCGCACATGCATCCGCTGGTCGAGGCGTTCGGCTACGTGAACGTGCAGCGCCGAGGGCTACGAGGCCGACGACGTGATCGCGACGCTGGCCGCTCGCGGCCGCGCGAGCGCGGTCATCGACGTGATGGTGGTCACCGGTGACCGCGACACGTTCCAGCTGGTGGAGGAGGGCGTCCGCGTGATGGCGACCGGCCGCGGGATCACCGACACCAAGATCTACGACCGCGATGCCGTCATCGATCGCTACGGCATCCCGCCCGAGCTGATCCCCGACTTCTACGGCCTCAAGGGAGACACCTCCGACAACATCCCGGGGATCCCGGGCATCGGCGACAAGACTGCCGCGCAGCTGCTCCAGCGCTTCGGCGACCTCGAGACGGTGCTGGCCAACGTCGACGAGATCTCGGGCGCGAAGCGCAAGGAGAACCTGATCAACCACGCCGAGGACGCCCGGATCTCGAAGCAGCTGGCGACCTCGATCCGCGACGTGCCGGTCGACGTCGACTTCGACGGCTCGCTGGTGCGGGGAGCCCGACCGCTCCCGCCTCCGCGAGACCTTCCGCGAGTTCGAGCTGCGCGACCCGCTGCGGCGGCTCGAGGAGGCGCTGGGCGAGGGCGACGCGGCCGCGCCCAGGATCGAGCCGGCGGCCGACGCTCGCCGCTCGCGCGCGCGAGGTCGCGCCGGCCGCGCTTGGCGGACGCTCGACGGCGAGTCGGCCACGCTGGCGGCGGAGCGGCCGCAGCCGATGAGGACCAGCTGCCGGGCATGTCCGAGGAGGAGCCGCTGCGCTTCGCCGCCTACGCGGGCGGCGAGGAGGTCCTGGTCGGCGAGGCGCCGGGCGGACCTGCAGAGCTGCTGGCGGCATGGGGCGGCAAGCCGGTCGTCGCACACGACTGGAAGTCGCTGATCGCAGCGGAGGACCCGGCGGGCGAGCGGCCGCCGGACGCGCAGGCCGTGAGCGGCGTGCAGTCGCCGCCGCTCGAGCACGACACGCTCGTAGCGGCCTACCTGATCGACCCGGCCCGCCGCGGCTATCCGCTCGACGAGCTGGCCGAGGAGCTCGGGCTCGGCGCCGAGGTCAAGGGCGGCGACCGGCGTGGCCGAGCGCGCCGTCCTCACGCGCGCGCTGGCCGAGCGCCAGCGCGCCGTGCTCGAGGAGCTGGGCCTCACCCGTCTGCTCGAGGAGGTCGAGCTGCCGCTGGTCGACGTCCTGGTCGAGATGGAGCGCGCGGGCGTGAAGCTCGACGTGAAGACGCGTGCGAGAGATCGCCGCGCGGGTCGGACGCAGAGGCGACCGCGCTCGAGCGCGAGATCTGGGACCTGGCCGGCGAGGAGTTCACGATCGGCTCGCCGCAGCAGCTCGGCGGCAGATCCTCTTCGACAAGCTCGGGCTGTCGAAGAAGCGGCGCGGCAAGACCGGCTTCTCGACCGACGCGCGCGTGCTCCAGGCGATCCGCTCCGAGCACGAGATCATCCCGAAGATCGAGGACGTGGCGCGAGCTGACCAAGCTCAAGTAGCACCTATCTCGACGCCTTTCCGGAGCTGCTCGGCGCCGACGGGCGGCTGCGCACCACCTTCAGCCAGACCACGGCCACGACCGGGCGCCTGTCGAGCACCAACCCGAACCTCCAGAACATCCCGATCCGCACCGAGCTGCGGGCGCGAGATCCGCGCCTGCTTCGTCGCGGAGGACGGGCAGCCGGCTGATCTCGGCCGACTACTCGCAGGTCGAGCTGCGGCTGCTGGCCCACATCGCGGGCGAGGAGGTGCTCAAGGAGATCTTCCGCCGCGGCGAGGACGTGCACACGGCCACCGCCGAGCAGATCCTCGGCGGCAAGGCCGACCCCGGCACGCGCTCGAAGGCCAAGATGGTCAACTACGGCATCGTCTACGGCCTGTCCGCGTACGGGCTCGCCGACCGGCTGCAGATCCCGCAGGAGGAGGCGCAGGAGTTCATCGACCGCTACCTCGAGCGCTTCCCGGCGGTCAAGGCAGTTCATCGAGGACACGATCGAGCAGGCGACGGAGGAGGGCTACGTCGCCACCCTGTTCGGCCGCATCCGCCGGATCCCCGAGCTGCGCGCGCGCCAGCGACAGACGCGCCTGCTGGGCGAGCGGCTGGCCGTGAACATGGTGATCCAGGGCACCGCGGCCGACATCATCAAGGTCGCGATGGTCCGCTGCCGCGACCGCCCTGCGCGACGCGGGCCTGTCGACGCGGCTCGTGCTGCAGATCCACGACGAGCTGCTGTTCGAGGCGCCCGAGGACGAGGTCGACGCAGGCGACGGAGATCGTCCGGCGCGAGATGGCGAGCGCCTTCGAGATGGACCCGCCGCTCGAGGTCGACGTGGGCGCGGGCTCGAACTGGCTGGAGGCGAAGTAGCCATGGAGCAAGTGGCTGCCGGTCGCTGGCGACCGTCGCCGCCGGCGGGCTGGTCGCGCTGCAGGCGCCGATCAACTCGACGCTCGGCAAGTCCGTCGGGCACCTTCGCCGCCGCGTCGCTGTCGTTCGCCATCGGGCTCGCGGTGCTCGTGGCGATCACGCTGCTCGTCGGCGGCGGCTTCGGCGACGTCGGCGAGGCCGCGGACCTGCGCTGGTACTACCTGACCGGCGGCCTGCTCGGCGCCGTCTACGTGACCACGGCGCTGGTCGCGGTGCGGAGCTCGGGGCGGGCGGCGTGACCGCCGCCACGATCGCCGGCCAGCTCGACGCTGTCGCGTGGCCATCGACCGAGCCGGCATCCTCGGCCTGCCCGAGAAGGCGCTGACGGCCGGCCGCGTGGCTGGGATCGTGCTGCTGGCGGTGGGCGTGTTCCTGATCGTGCGGGACTGACGGCAGCGCCGCAGCCTGGCGCGGTGGTACGGTCGAGGGTCGTCTCGCAGCTCGAAGCTCGGGACGAGCGCTCGAGTGACCGCGCCTGACGGCTGGCGCTCTGGCGTGGGAGTCGCTGGCGGCCGTGGCCGCGCTTGCCCGTCCGTCGGCCAGCGCCGCAGACGGTTCGTCAGGACTCGGTTGCAGCTGGAGAACGGCACGCAGGACTGGACCGCCGACCGCGCGTCTTCTCGCGTTATCAGGATCGACGCCACTAGCGGCGCCGAGCGGGGCGATCGACCGGTCGGCGTGACGTTCGCGATCAGCCGGCTCGAGATCTTGGATGGTCGGGTCGCTGCGCCTCGCGGTCAGCGGGCAGCGGCGCGACCATCGACGTCGAGGAGCACGTGCCTTCGTCGGACGACACGCTCCGGACAGTCGTCCGCCGCAGGTGACCGACGCGTCAGCCCGACGCCGTTCGAGCTGCCGACCTGCATCGAGCGCGGCGCTCAGGCGGACTGCTCGCGGCTGCCGCGCACCGAGGACTGGCGCGCCCCTGGTGAGGTAGGTCGGGGACCTGCCCGACGTGCTCGGCGACGTCGGCAGATGGCTGCGACGCCAAGCCGCGCTTCGGGCTCGAGGAGCGTGTCGGCGAGGTACCGCGGCCGGCGCAAGCTCCGGTCGCTGTCGAGAGCGAGGCGCGGTGCGCGACGGGTCGCGCGGTTCGTCGAGCGGCTTCTGGTCCGCCGGCATCGCTGGTGACCAAGCCCATGCGGCCCCAGCTGCGGCGACGCGTCTGGTCTAGGCGGCCGCGCGCTCGGCGTCGTGCCGCGGCGAACCCGCGGCTGCGGCGCCTGCGCCGCGCGAACTCCGGCGGCGCGATCCGCAGGTAGTGCCCGAACGACCAGTCCGACGAGCGCGGCGGCGTGTCATCGCGCGAGACCACGCGGTTCAGCAGCGGCGGCGAGATGCGCGGGACGATCCGCTGGGCGCGCAGCATCCAGCGGAACTTCCACTCGTGGCGAGTCGCTGAACGCGCCGTAGCGGCGCAGCGCCTCCTCGCGCGTGCGCGCGCCCTCGACGCACCGCGCGCAGCTCGCGCCCGCAGGCGATGCCGAAGTAGAACGCGGTGCGGATGCCCTCGGCGGTCAGCGGCAGGCAGTGGCCGGCCGAGTCGCCGGCGAAGAAGATGCCGTCCTCGGTCGCCGGGCGGAGCTTGTGCGGGATCCAGTTGCCCTGGTAGCGGACGGCGTCCGAGCCGAGGTCCTCGGCCAGCTTCACGGTGTTGTCCTTCACGTGGAAGCGCGGGTCGAACGAGCCGACGCCGATCCGCAGCTCGTCGTCGCGCCGGGAAGCTCCAGCCGTAGCCCGGCGGGCACGATCGAGCGGTCGATCCAGATCTCGAGGTCGTCGCCGGAGCCGTGCGGGTGCACCTCGAGCCCGCGCGAGAGCGGCGCGTCGGGCGGCTGGTAGCCGCCGTCGCCGGCCAGCACCCGGCGCCAGCCGAGCGCGTCGACGATCAGCGGCGCGGTCAGGTCGCCGCGGTCGGTGTGGACCGTGTTGCCGGTGCGCCCGTCCACCTTCGCGGTCTCGAACTCGCAGTCGGCCTGGTCGACCAGCAGCTCGCACAGCTCGCGGTAGTCGAACGTCGAGAAGGTCCAGGGCAGCGGCCAGCGCGAGGTGCCGTGCGGCGTGTGCACCACCAGCTCGGCGAAGGTCTGGCGGTGCGAGCCCTCAGGCCCAGCGCCTCGAGCCAGGCGGTCGGGATCCCGCAGGCGGACGTCTGGCGCTCGCCGACCTCGTAGCGGTCGAGCATCAGCACGCGGGCGGGGACCGTCGGCCGCAGCGCGCCGCCAGCTCGCGCGCCACCGCGAGGCCCGCGAAGCTCGCGCCGCAGATCAGCACGTCGTAGTCCCCGCCCAGAGGGGGGTGCGCTCGTCACCGCGCTTGGTCTTGCGCACCGGCATCGGCAGTCGCAGGGTACCGGGGCCGCAGCATGCCGCTACCCTATGCGGTCGCCGTGCCCGAAGCCGAAACGCTTACACCGCCCCCGAAGGCAGTCGAGGGCTCCGACGGCCTCCTGATCGAGGTCGACGGGCAGATCGTCCCCAACTACGACGCCACGCTCGTCCCCTTCGAGGAGGGCGACGTCGTCTCGGGCAAGGTCGTCCGCATCGACCAGGACGAGGTCCTGGTCGACATCGGCTACAAGAGCGAGGGGGTCATCCCCTCCAACGAGCTGTCGATCCGCAAGTCGGTCGACCCGTCCGACGAGGTCGAGCTGGGCGAGGAGGTCGACGCGCTCGTCCTCACCAAGGAGGACCAGGACGGCCGCCTGCTGCTGTCCAAGAAGCGCGCCCGCTTCGAGAAGGCGTGGCGGCGCATCGAGGCGGCCGCCGAGTCCGGCGAGCCGGTCGAGGGCACCGTCATCGAGGTCGTCAAGGGCGGCCTGATCATCGACCTCGGCGTGCGCGGCTTCCTGCCCGCGTCGCTGGTCGACATCCGCCGCGTGCAGAACCTCGACGAGTTCCTCGGGCCAGAAGATCGAGTGCAAGGTGATCGAGCTCAACCGCTCGCGCAACAACGTCGTGCTCTCGCGCCGCGCGGTGCTCGAGGAGGAGCGCAAGGAGGTGCGCCAGCAGATCCTCGACCGGCTCCAGCCCGGCCAGGTCGTGGAGGGCGCGATCTCGAACATCGTCGACTTCGGCGCGTTCGTGGACCTCGACGGGATCGACGGCCTGATCCACATCTCCGAGCTCTCGTGGAGCCACGTGAACCACCCGTCGGAGATCCTCTCGATCGGCGACACCGTGCCGGTCAAGGTGCTCGACATCGACCGCGACCGCCAGCGCATCTCGCTCGGGCTCAAGCAGACCCAGGAGGACCCGTGGCAGCGGGTCGTCGACACCTACAGCCTCGGCGACGAGCTCGAGGGCAAGGTCACCAAGGTCGTGACCTTCGGCGCGTTCGTCGAGATCATGGACGGCGTCGAGGGCCTCGTGCACATCTCCGAGCTCGCCCACCACCACGTCGAGAACCCGCGCGAGGTGGTCGAGCCGGGCGACGACGTGAAGGTCAAGATCCTCGAGATCGACTCCGAGCGCCGCCGGCTGTCGCTGAGCGTGAAGCGCGTGGCCGGCAACGAGCCGCCCCCGCGGCGAGGGCGGTGCCCCGAGCGCAGGTGGCGAGGGCGACGACCTCGGCGAGGTGCGCGACCTGGGCCTGTCCGACGACGTGTTCGCCGGGCCGGACGTGAGCGGCGCCGGCGACCTGCGCGCCGCGGTCGCCGAGGCGCAGGCGGCGGAGGACGCCTCGGTCGAGCCCGCGGCGCCCGCTGAGGAGCCGAGCCGGCCGAGTCCGAGCCCGAGGCGCCCACGGAAAGCGAGTCCGAGCCCGCGGCGTCCGCGGAGGGGGAGCCAGAGTCCGCCGGAGCAGAGCCGCCGGCAGCCGACGCCGAGCCCGCCGCCGACCAGCCCGATGCCTCCGAGGAGGCCGAGGCGGCCGGCGAGCCGGAACCTGAAGAGTCGTAGTGGCAAGGCCCGCCGGGCGGGTTCCGTTCGTCGGCCTGACCGGCGGTCTGGGCGCGGGGAAGTCCACGGCGCTGGAGGCGCTGGCCGAGCTGGGCGCGGCGACGCTGTCCACCGACGCCGTCGTCCACGAGCTGCTGCGGCACCGAGGAGCTGCGGCAGGCGGTGGACGAGCGGCTGGGCGCGGAGGTGGTGAGCGGCGGCCGCGTCGATCGCGCGGCGGTGGCCAGCAGGGTGTTCGACTCCGCCGACGACCGCGAGTGGCTCGAGGGACTGCTGTGGCCCCGCGTGGGCGAGCGCGTGGCCGACTGGCGCGAAGAGCTGGAGCGGCGGCGGTCGCCGCCCCCGGCGGCGGTGGTGGAGGTTCCGCTGCTGTTCGAGTCGGGCATGGAGGCCGTCTTCGACCACACGATCGCGGTGGTGGCCGACGAGGACCTGCGCGCCGAGCGTGCCGGCGCGCGCGGCCACGAGGCGGTGGGGGGGCGCACGGGTCGCCAGCTGACTCAGGAGGAGAAGTCGCAGCGTGCGGACTTCACGGTCCGCAACGACGGCACCCGCGAGGAGTTGAAGGCAGAGTTGTCCAAGCTGCTTGCTTCCATGGGAGGCTGATCGAAGATGGCCCAGTCTGCCCCTCAACCGCCCGTACGCGTTCCCGCACCCCAGCCCGGCGTCGCTCGGGTGGGCGCCGGTCGGCCGCCAGACGGCGGGGCATGGCGGTGGCGATCGTCGTGGCGGCAGTCGCCGGTGGCGCGCTGGCGTCGATGGTGGCGGGGGTCGGCCCGCTTGGCGACGCGGTGCGCGAGATCACGCTGCCGCTGCGCCACGAGGACATCATCCGCCAGCAGGCCGCGGACAAGGACATCGACCCGGCCCTGATCGCAGCGGTCATCTACGAGGAGTCCAAGTTCCGCGACCAGACCTCCCACGCCGGCGCGCGCGGCCTGATGCAGATCACCCCCGACACGGCCAGGTTCATCGCCCGCGACTCGGGCGGCACCGGAGTTCACCCAGGCCGACCTCGCGACGCCGCAGATCAACATCTCCTACGGCGCGTACTACCTTCGCTACCTGCTCAGGCGCTACGACGGGAACGTGACCCTTGCGGTCGCCGCCTACAACGCCGGCGAGACCAACGTGAGCCGCTGGGTGGACGCCGCGGGTGGGGCCGGCGAGTTCTCCGCGGAGGACGACATCCCGTTCCCCGAGACGCGCGATTACGTCGGGGGGCGTTCTGGAGCACCGCGACGAGTACTCGGAGCACTACGCGCGAGGAGCTCGGGCTGTAGTCCTGACCGCGCCTCGACCGAAGTAGCGATCGCAGCCGGGTCGCCACCACCTTGGGTTGGGTGATCACCTGGCGGTATGTGAAGCGCACCACGAGGTATCCGCGGACCGAGAGGAGGGCATCGCGCTCGCGGTCGCGCTCGTATGCCGCGCGAGTGCGGTGGCTCTCCCAGCCGTCCGTCTCGACGATGAGGCGTTCTGCCGGCCAGAGGAAGTCCACCCTGAACCCTTCTACAGGTGCGTTCACGACCGGCACACCCAGCGAGTGCTCGCGGCAGAGGGCGAGGAATGCCTCTTCCAGCTCGCTGTGGGTGAGCGTGTTGCCTATCTCCTGTAGGGCGCAGGATTCTCGACACCTGACCGGCGCCCGCCCGCCCCGGATGCTCCGCTGCCACCGCCGCCAACTCGGCGGGGGTGCACACACGAAGCCTGTCGGCCTCCTCGATCGCTCGCTCGAGGTGTCGGCGTGGCGCGTCCTCGGCGAAGTCGATCAGGGTGCGCGCCGCGGCGGTCACGGGTATCCCTCGGCGTTGGGTGATTACGCGGGGCGGTAGATGGCGGGAGCGGTGGACCTTGATGCCGACCCTCCGGTGCCTGTGAGCGCTCTAACGGGACCGTGACGTGGGAGGGGCCCGGGAGCCAACGGGTCAGCTTCCACAGCGCGGCCGCCGAGATATGACTGAGGACTGCGCGCCCTCCGCACGCCAGCACAGCCGCCATCCAAGCGCGCCTCCGCGGTCTCGTCCACTCGACCGACGGCGTAGACCCCGCGATGCACGCGATGCAGGCGTCCGCGCTGCACTCGGAGCGCGATTGCGCTCGTTCCCAGGCCCGCGGCACGCAGCTGAGCGGTGCTGACCCGCCCGTGCTGGGCGCCAGCGAGCTCCGCGATCCGCACGTCCGGGTGGGGTGTGCGACTTTGCCCTCTATATGGGTGCTTAAGTCGCACGCGCCCCGCATTTCGCCCCCTCCGCGGCCGCTGCTAGCGTCAATGACGCTTGCCGCCATTCAAGCTCAACAGCGCCTACTCCCCGGTCGCGGACCAGCCCAAGGCTCGCGACGAGCTCGCCGCCGGGGTCGAGGCCGGCGACCGCTTCCAGACGCTGCTCGGCGTGACCGGCTCGGGCAAGACGGCGACGATGGCGTTCGCGATCGAGCAGCTCCAGCGCCCGGCGCTCGTGATCGCCCACAACAAGACGCTGGCCGCCCAGCTCTGCAACGAGTTCCGCGAGTTCTTCCCCGAGAACGCGGTCGAGTACTTCGTCTCCTACTACGACTACTACCAGCCCGAGGCCTACGTGCCCGCGCAGGACCTCTACATCGAGAAGGACTCCTCGATCAACGAGGAGATCGAGCGCCTGCGCCACGCCGCCACCGCGGCCCTGTTCGGGCGCCGCGACACGATCGTCGTGGCCAGCGTCTCGTGCATCTTCGGCCTCGGCTCGCCGGAGAAGTACGACCAGCTGATGCTGCTGCTCAAGACCGGCGACATGGTCGACCGCGACGAGACGCTGCGCAAGCTCGTCGACATCCAGTACTCGCGCAACGACAGTGCGCTCGGCCGCGGCACCTTCCGGGTGCGCGGCGAGACGCTGGAGGTGTTCCCGGCCTACGCCGAGACCGCCTACCGCGCGGTCATGTTCGGCGACGAGGTCGAGAGCCTCCAGGAGTTCGACCCGCTCACGGGCGAGGTGCTCAAGGACCTCGAGCACGCCGCGGTCTGGCCGGCCACCCACTACGCCACCGACCGCGACACGATCGAGCGGGCGGTCGGCGAGATCCGCGACGAGCTCGAGCAGCGGACGAAGGAGCTCGAGGCCGAGGGCAAGCCGCTCGAGTCGCACCGCCTGCGCCAGCGCACCCAGTTCGACATGGAGATGCTGCGCGAGCTCGGCTTCTGCAACGGGATCGAGAACTACTCGCGCATCCTCGACGGCCGCAAGCCGGGCGAGCGGCCCTACTGCCTGGTCGACTTCTTCCCCGACGACTTCGTCTGCTTCATCGACGAGTCGCACCAGACCGTGCCCCAGATCGGCGGCATGTACGAGGGCGACCGGTCGCGCAAGCAGACGCTCGTCGACCACGGCTTCCGCCTGCCGAGCGCGCTCGACAACCGCCCCCAGACCTTCGACGAGTTCATGCAGATCACGAACCAGATCGTCTTCGTCTCCGCCACCCCCGGCGACTACGAGCGCGCCCACTCGGCGCAGGTCGTGGAGCAGATCGTGCGGCCCACGGGGATCATCGACCCCGAGGTCGACGTGCGCGAGACCAAGAACCAGATCGACGACCTCATGAACGAGATCCGCGCGCGCACCGAGGCCGGCGAGCGCACGCTGGTCACCACGCTCACCAAGAAGATGTCCGAGGACCTGACCGACTACCTCATGGAGTACGGGGTGAGGGTGCGCTACCTGCACTCCGAGGTCGACACGCTGGAGCGGATCCAGATCATCCGCGAGCTGCGGCTCGGCGAGTACGACGTGCTGGTGGGCGTGAACCTCCTGCGCGAGGGCCTCGACCTGCCGGAGGTGTCGCTGGTGGCGATCCTCGACGCCGACAAGGAGGGCTTCCTGCGCGGGGAGACCTCGCTGATCCAGACGATCGGCCGCGCCGCGCGCAACATCCGCGGCAAGGTGATCATGTACGCCGACAAGGAGACCGCCGCCATGCGCACGGCGATCTCCGAGACGGACCGCCGTCGAGCGATCCAGGTCGCCTACAACGAGGAGCACGGGATCACGCCGGAGACGATCAAGAAGGGCGTGTCCGACATCGCCGACTTCCTGGCCACCGAGTCCAAGGTCCCGCGGGGCCGCGGCCGCCGCCGCTCACCCGCCGAGGAGGGGATGTCGGCGGAGGAGATCAGCCGCGACCCTGGTCGAGCTCGAGGAGGAGATGCTGGCCGCGGCCGACGACCTGCGCTTCGAGTACGCGGCCAAGCTGCGCGACGAGATCAAGGCGCTGCGCCGCGAGCTGGACGAGATCGAGGCCGGCGCCTAGGCGCCCTCCTCGCTGACGCAGGTCGTACATGCGCGTATCCGACCGATCTTGGCTACGCTCAGCGCGGCGAGGCAACGGACGAGGGAGACGGCTTGGAGCTTGAACGTAGGTCGATCGAGCGGGCGGACTTCTCCCAGGCGCGCCGTGGCTACGACACCACGAGGTCGACCGCCATCTGGCCGAGATCGCGGCCGCGGTCGAGGAGCTCAAGCGCTCCCAGGAGGTCGAGCGGTCGGCGAGCACCGTCGCCGGCGCGGCCGCGGACCAGGTGCGCGTCGATCGTCGAGGCCGCGGAGCAGAGCGCGGCCGTGATCGAGTCCGAGGCGCGAGCGGAGGCCGACCGCGTGACCGGGGACGCAACGCGCTACGCGCCGGCGAGACGCGCGAGCAGGCGGACTCCGCGGCCGCGCACAGCTGGCGAAGGTGGAGGAGGCCTCGAAGCGGATGCTCAGCACGCGCCGACGCGGTCGAGACCGACCTCAACGGCCTGGTCGACGAGCTGCGGCGGCGCGATCGCCGCCGCCATGGACGGCGTGCGAGCAAACGCCAGTCGCTGGAGGCGGAGCTGGCGGGTATGAAGTCGGATCTCGCCGTCGCGCGCGATGCGCGTGGTGACGTGCCCGCTCAGCCCGACGCGGCGGCAGGCGAAGCGGCCGTGCGAGGGCGACGCCGAGCACGGAGACGGGGTCGAGGAGGCCGCGCGCGAGCGGCTCCGAGGCCGGGGCGCGTGCCCGTCCCCGAGGACCGACGCAGGAAGCGACAGGCGGCGGGCGCCACCGCCACGAGCGACGCCAGCGCGAAGGCTGACGGCGCCGAGGGCGCCCGCCTGGTCGCGCTGAACATGGCGCTGAACGGCACCCCGCGGGACGAGACCGCCCGCTACCTCGACGCAGAACTTCGAGCTCGACGACCGCGAGAAGGTGCTCGACGAGGCCTACGCGCGCGTCGAGAGCTGAGCGCGCCCGCGCTGTCAACGAACAGACGTTCGCTCCGATTCGCCGCGTAGACTCGCTTATGTGAAGCCGCAGAACGAGCTCGTCGTCTCGGGAGCGCGCGAGCACAACCTGAAGGACCTCCACCTCAGGCTGCCGCGCAACGCCCTGATCGTGATCACCGGCCTGTCGGGCTCGGGCAAGTCCAGCCTTGCCTTCGACACGATCTACGCCGAGGGCCAGCGCCGCTACGTCGAGTCGCTGTCCGCCTACGCGCGCCAGTTCCTGGGGCAGATGGACAAGCCCGACGTGGACTCGATCGAGGGCCTGTCGCCGGCGATCTCGATCGACCAGAAGACCACCTCGCGCAACCCGCGCTCCACGGTCGGCACCGTCACCGAGATCTACGACTACCTGCGCCTGCTGTGGGCCCGGGTCGGCCACCCCCACTGCTACAACTGCGGCCGCCCGATCGCCGCCCAGTCGGCCGAGCAGATCGTCGACCAGGTGATGACCCTCGACGAGGGCGAGAAGTTCATGGTGCTGGCGCCGGTCGTGCGGGGGCGCAAGGGCGAGTACGGCAAGCTGTTCGAGGAGCTGCGCGCCGAGGGCTTCACGCGCGTCAAGGTCGACGGCGAGCTGCGCCGGCTCGAGGAGGACATCGACCTCGACAAGAAGTACAAGCACGACATCTCGGTGGTGGTCGACCGGCTGGTCATGCGGCCCGACCTGCGCAAGCGGCTGGCGGACTCGATCGAGACCGCCGTGGCGCTGGCCGAGGGCATCGTCGACGTCGAGCTGGTCGAGGGCGGCGAGGTCACCACCTACTCCGAGCGCTTCGCCTGCCTGCACTGCGGCACCTCGATGCCCGAGCTCGAGCCGCGGATGTTCTCGTTCAACTCCCCGCACGGCGCCTGCCCGCGCTGCACGGGCCTCGGCTCGCAGATGGAGATCGACCCGGAGCTGATCGTGCCGGACCCGTCGCTGTCGCTGGGCGAGGGCGCGATCCTGCCGTGGTCCACCAGCGCCTCGAACTACTACGAGCAGATGACCCAGGCGATCGCCGAGAAGTGGGAGGTCGACCTCGAGACGCCGTGGGAGGACCTCGCCGAGGAGGTGCGCGAGACCTTCCTCTACGGCACCAACGGCGAGCGGATCTACGTCTCCTACCGCAACCGCTACGGGCGCAAGCGCTCGTACATGACCCGCTTCGAGGGGATCGTGAACAACCTCGAGCGCCGCTACCGCGAGACCGACTCGGAGTGGTCGCGGGAGAAGATCGAGGAGTACATGTCGGTGCGGCCGTGCCCCGAGTGCGACGGCGCGCGGCTGCGGCCGGAGAGCCTGGCGGTGAAGGTCGGCGGGCTCGGCGATCCACGAGCTCACCGCGATGTCCGCCAAGCGGGCGATCGAGTGGTTCGACGCGCTCGAGCTGACCGACACCGAGCGCCAGATCGCGCGGCTGATCCTGCGCGAGATCGACGAGCGGCTGCGCTTCCTCGACAACGTGGGCGTGGGCTACCTGTCGCTGGAGCGCGCGGCGTCCACGCTGTCGGGCGGCGAGGCGCAGCGGATCCGGCTGGCCACCCAGATCGGCTCCAGCCTCGTGGGCGTGCTCTACATCCTCGACGAGCCCTCGATCGGGCTCCACCAGCGCGACAACGCAGCGCCTGATCGCCAACGCTGGAGCGGCTGCGCGACCTCGGCAACACGGTGATCGTCGTCGAGCACGACGAGGGCACGATGCGCGCGGCCGACCACCTCGTCGACCTCGGGCCCGGGCGCCGGCGAGCACGGCGGCCGGCTGGTGGCCGAGGGCCGCCCGCGAGGACGTGATGGCGGTCAAGGAGTCGCTCACCGGCCGCTTCCTCTCGGGCGCCGAGGAGATCCCGGTGCCGCGCAAGCGCCGGCGCCCGTCGGGCTACCTCGGGATCGAGGGCGCCTCGCAGCACAACCTGCGCGACGTGGACGTGAAGATCCCGCTGGGCGTCCTCTGCTGCGTCACCGGCGTGTCCGGGCTCGGGCAAGTCGACGCTCGTCAACGAGGTGCTCCACAAGGCGGTGGCCAACCGCCTGCACCGCGCCAAGCAGCGGCCGGGCGCGCACCGGCGGATCACCGGCCTCGACCAGATCGACAAGATCATCAACATCGACCAGTCGCCGATCGGGCGCACGCCGCGCTCGAACCCGGCCACCTACATCGGGCTGTTCGACCAGATCCGCGACCTCTTCTCGCGCACCCAGGAGGCGCGGGCCCGCGGGTACAAGCCGGGCCGGTTCTCGTTCAACGTGAAGGGCGGGCGCTGCGAGGTGTGCCGCGGCGACGGCCAGATCAAGATCGAGATGCACTTCCTGCCCGACGTCTACGTGCCGTGCGAGCAGTGCCACGGCAAGCGCTACAACCGCGAGACGCTCGAGGTGCGCTTCAAGGGCAAGACGATCGCCGACGTGCTCGACATGACCGTCGAGGAGGCGCTCGACTTCTTCCAGCACGTGCCCAAGATCAAGCGCCGGCTGCAGGCGCTGCACGACGTGGGGCTCGACTACGTCCGCCTGGGCCAGCCGGCCACCACGCTGTCCGGCGGCGAGGCGCAGCGCGTGAAGCTGGCCAGCGAGCTGAGCAAGATCGCCACGGGCAAGACGCTCTACATCCTCGACGAGCCCACCACCGGCCTGCACTTCGCCGACGTGCGGCGGCTGCTGGAGATGCTCGACCGCCTGGTCGAGCAGGGCAACACGGTCGTGGTGATCGAGCACAACCTCGACGTGATCAAGACCGCCGACCGCATCATCGACCTCGGCCCCGAGGGCGGCGAGGAGGGCGGCCTGTCGTGGCCCACGGCACGCCCGAGCAGGTGGCGGCCAAGGCCGGCTCCTACACGGGCGGTTCCTGGCGGACATCGTCAAGCCGGCGGCCCAGAAGCGGCGGCGGCCGCCGCGCCCGAAGGTCGCGGCGGCCGCCTGAGCCTGTCGGCCGCGGTTCGAGAACCGCGGCGCTGCGGCTAGCCGAGCAGCAGCTTGCCCGCGAACGTGCAGGTGCTGTTGCCCGAGGCGGGCAGGTTGACCGCCCACGAGGAAGCCAGGGGTGCTGATGTACTGGCCGTTCGGCGCGAGGAACACGCCTGAGTCGTTGGCCTCGACCTCGGCGGTGCCGGTCGGTGTGCCGTTGGCGCGAGCGAACTCGCGGTTGGTCGCCGGCGTGCCCGGGTCGAGGTCCTCGGTCTCGTCGTACGCGTCAAGGGTCGCATTGTCCGCGGTGGTGATCGCACGCACCGTCGCGGTGTCGTTGTTCGCCGCGTTGATCGCGCACTCGGCCACCAGCGAGATCGGCCCGCGCGTCGCGATCGTCCGGGTCTGCCCGTTCGTGAGCGTGAAGCGGTCGACCGACAGGCTCGAGTCCGGTCCGGCCCCCTGCGGGAGGGTCAAGCTGGACTCGTCGATGTCGGCGCCCTTCAGCGTGTTCGACGCCACGTCGGAGCCGCCGATCGTGCCCGTGCGGATGTCGCTTGCCGCGGATGTCGTTGTTGCGCAGATCGCCGCTCTTGACGGTGTTGTTCTTGATCTCGCGGCCGTCGATCGAGCCGGTGGCGACGCCATACGAGACGCCTCCCATGGCGACGAACAGCGCGATCAGCGCGACGACCATGGCCGGCGACGGTCGCCGCCTGAGGATGCGGGCCATGTCAAACCTCCTGAGGTGTTCGCTCCCGGGGTGCCCCGGCTGGGAGCATCCTGTCGATTGGGCCGGACGGCCGTCAACGCTTGCGGTCTGCCGTCCGTTCGAGGGTGCCTGAGACGTCCCGGCGGCGTGTCACGGACCAGCGAACAGGGCGAGGCTCTGGTTGCAGAAGTGGCGCTGGTACGAGCGCAACTCGCTGCCGTGGAACCGCCTGGCCATCCACCGCGAGATGGCTCGCCGCGGGGCGTTCGCGCGCTGGCCGATCCAGGGCAACGTGCTGGAGGCGCTGCGCGAGGGGCGGCTGGAGGTGGGGGAGGGCACGCTGTTCGAGCCCAACGTGTGGCTCACCGCGCCCGGCGACGGCGCGGATCCGGATCGGCGCCGGGCTCTTTCTCAACATCGGCGTGATGGTGGCGGCGGTCGAGCTGGTCGAGATCGGCGACCACTGCATGTTCGCCAACGGCTGCTTCGTGACCGACGGCTCGCACCGCTTCGACGACCCCGAGCAGCCGGTCACCTGGCAGGGCTTCACCACCAAGGGGCCCACGCGCATCGGCGACAACGTCTGGTGCGGCGCCAACGTGGTCGTCACCACGGGCGTGACGATCGGCGAGCGCTGCGTGATCGGCGCCAACAGCGTGGTCACGCGCGACCTCCCGCCGCGCTCGATCGCGGCGGGAGCGCCCGCGCAGGTGCTGCGCGAGATCGAGTACGGCTCAGTGACGCTCAGCAGCTCGACGATCAGGTGGAACGGCTGTTGGTGAGCACGTCGCCGTTGGCGTTGTAAGCCACCGTTCGCACGGCCACGCCGTTGACGTTGCTGACGGCGAGGCTCGTACGACCGAGGCTGGTCCCGGCCGGCGGTGCCGGCGGCGCTGGCGTCCGCCGACGCGTCGCCACGTAGACGCAGCCGCGAACGTCGCGGTTGAAGATCACCTGATAGCGCCCCGTGGCGGTGCGCGCCACGCTGGACACGCCGCTGTCCGCGGATGAACTGCCGCCGGCGGTGACCACGGCCGAGTGGCTGAGCGTCTCCGCCGAGGGCACCGTGCCCGAGGCGTGCCCTCGTTGACCGAGCAGCCGCCGAGGCCGTCCCGCTTCACGTCCTTGCCGGTGAGCGTGCCGTTGCGCACGTCCTTGCCGCGGACCGTGTTGTTCTTGATCTCACGGCTGTCGATGACCCCGGTGGCAAGGCCGTAGGAGACCCCTCCCATCGCCACGAACAGCGCGATGCACGCCACGACCATGGCCGGCGACGGCCGGCGGATGAAGCGCCTCATGTTGCCTCCTCCATCTCGCACGTTCGTCTAGTCACCCTTAGCAGAACACCCCGACGGCTCCCCGGGTGCGGAGGGTGACCGTGTGTCCAGCGCCCGGGCTGCGGACGATGGGCCTCCTATCTAGGCGAGAACCTGCACGACGACCCGCCGCTCCCGCGGCCGATCGTCGAAGTCCAGCAGCACCATCTGCTGCCAGGTGCCCGTCACCAGACCGCCCGCCCGCGACCGGGAGCGTCTCCGACGGGCCCACGATCGCGGCGCTTGCATGTGGGCGTGGGAGTTGGTGTCGGCGTTCAGCCGGTTGTGCTCGTAGTCGCCCTCGCGTGGGCACCAGCCGCTCGAGTGCCTCGCGCAGGTCGCGCACGCCGCCCGGCTCGTACTCCATGGCGGTCACCGCGGCGGTCGACCCGGGCACGAACACGCGACGACCACGCCGACGCGCGACGCCGGACTGCGCGACGACCACGGTCGCAGGCCCGTCGGTCAGGTCGATCGACGTCGCCGTCGCCGCGCGTCGAGAAGCGCAGCTCGGCCGCGTGAACGGGCACGGCGCGGTGCTCAGGCCCGTTCGAGCATCGCCTTCAGCCGCTCGCGCTCGTCCGGCGCCATCGTGTAGCCGTGCTCGGGCTCGGGATAGCGCCGCGCCCGCACGTCCTCGGCGAACGCCTGCACGCCCGCGATCATCTGCTCGCGCACGTCGGCGTAGCGCTTGACGAAGCGCGCGGCGTGGCCGTCGTAGATGCCGAGCAGGTCGTGGAACACCAGCACCTGGCCGTCGGTGGCCGGCCCCGCGCCGATGCCGATCACCGGGATCTGGAGCCGGGGCATGATCAGGTCGGTCACGTCGCTGGGGATCGCCTCGAACACGATCGAGAAGCAGCCCGCCTCCTCCAGCGCCAGCGCGTCCCGGGCCACCTCGAGCGCCCGCTCGGCCGTGCGGCCCTGCGAGCGGTAGCCGCCGAGGGCGGTGGCGGTCTGCGGCGTGAGGCCCACGTGGCCCATCACCGGGATGCCGGCGGCCACGATCGCGCGGGCGCGCTCGACCGAGCTGCCGCCGCGCTCGAGCTTCACCGCGTCGCAGCCGGCCTCCTTCACGAACCGCTGCGCCGTGGCCACGGCCTGCTCGTCGGACACCTCGTAGGAGCCGAAGGGCAGGTCGCCCACCAGCAGGGGCGTCTTCAGCCCGCGGCGGACCGCCGCCGCGAGCATCAGCATCTCGTCGACCGACACCGGCACCGTGCTCGGATAGCCGAGCACGGTCATCGCGGCGGAGTCGCCCACCAGCACCACGTCCACGCCGGCCTCCTCGGCCACCTGGGCGCTGGGGTAGTCGTAGGCGGTGATCATCGCGATCGGCTCGCCGAGCGCCTTCCTCTCGCGCAAGCGAGGAGAGCGTGACCGGCTTGCCCTTGGCGGGGGGCGCGGTCGCCATGCTTGGGCCGCGCGCTCATGACAGCAGCTCCGCCACCGCGTCGTCCACGGTCACGATCTCGTTCGTCCGCGTTCACGTGCACGACGCGCGGCTCGTAGGACTCGAGCTCGGCCTCGTCGTACTCGGCGTAGGACACGACGATCACCTTGTCGCCGGTGTGCACCAGCCGCGCGGCGGCGCCGTTGACCTGCATGTCGCCGGAGCCCCGGCGGCCCGGCGATCGTGTAGGTCTCGAAGCGCGCGCCGTTGTCGATGTCGAGCACGTGCACCAGCTCGTGCTCGCGGATGTCGGCGGCTTCGAGCAGGTCGGCGTCGACCGTGATCGAGCCGACGTAGTTCAGGTCCGAGCCGGTGAGCGTGGCCCGGTGGATCTTCGACTTGAGCATCGTTCGTCTCATTTCGTCCCTCCCAGGACCTTGTTGTCGATCAGTCGGGCGGCGCCCACGCGGGCCGCCACCGCCAGCAGGGTCGAGCCGTTCACGCGCTCGACGGGGGAAAGGTCTTCGGGGAGCGCAGCTCCACGTACTCGGGCTCCACGCCGGCCCGCCTCCAGCTGCGCGCGGGCGCGCGGCCAGCACCGCGGAGGCGTCGCGCTCGCCGGACGCCACCACCGCGTCCGCGGCGTCGAGTGCGCGGCGAGAGCGAGAGCGCGCGCTCGCGCTCCGCCGGGCTCAGGTAGGCGTTGCGGGAGCTCAGGGCCAGCCCGTCCGGCTCCCGCACGGTGGGGCACACCTCGATCCGCACCGGCATGTCCAGGTCGCGCACCAGCCGCCGGATCACGAGCGCCTGCTGGGCGTCCTTCTGGCCGAAGTAGGCCACGTCGGGCCCGACCATGTTGAAGAGCTTGGTGACGACCGTCGTCACGCCGTCGAAGTGCTCGGGCCCGCGGCGCTCGGGGTCGCCGCAGAGCACCTCGGTGAGGCCGCTCGACGCGCACCACGGTGTCGAAACCGTCCGGGTAGACCTCCTCACGGCGCCGGGGCGAAGAGCAGGTCCACGCCCTCCGCGGCCGCCAGCGCGGCGTCGCGGCCTCGTCGCGGGGATAGGCGCTCGAGGTCCTCTCCGGCGCCGAACTGGGTCGGGTTCACGAACAGCGAGACCACCGACCACGTCGGCAGTCCCCGCGCGCGCGGCGCATGAGCGAGAGGTGGCCCTCGTGGAAGGCGCCCATCGTGGGCACGAGGCCGATCGAGCTGGCCGGCGCGGCGCATCGGGCGCCAGCGCCGCGCGCAGCTCGGCGACGGTGCGCACCGTCCTCATGCCGGCACCTCGTGACCCGCGAGCGCCCGCGTGCGCTCGACCAGCTCGTCGAAGAGCGGCAGCAGATGCGGGGGCGGCCTCGGCGACGGCGTCGCGCTGCAGCTCAACGGTGGCCTCGTCGCCGCGGGCGACCGGGCCGGTCAGCGCCGCCGCCGGCCCCCGCGCGGCCCAGTTGTCGACCGTGCTCGCGCACGAGCGGGGCGAGCAGCGCGCGCGCCTCCGCGGGCTCGAGCCCGGCCGCCGCCGGCCAACTCCTCGGCGGCGGCCTGGAGCGTCACGAGGAAGTTCGACGCGATCGACGCGGCGGCGTGGTAGGCGGCGCGGCCGGAGTCGTCGATCTCGAACGGGCGCATGCCCAGCGCCGCGGCCAGCCCGCGGCGCGGCCCCGAGCGCCTCCGGGGTGGACGCCCGCCACCGCGCAGCCCGCGCCCCGGCGAAGCGCGCGGGCGGCCTCGCCGCCGGCGAAGGTCTGCAGCGGGTGCAGGCCGAATGCGTCGGCGCCTGCCGGCGCGAGTGCCGCGAGGGGCGTCGCGCCGCTGGTGTGGCCGACCAGGGGCGCCGCGCCGGCGGCCGCCGCGGCGGCGGCGGGGATCTCGGCGTCGGGCACGCACAGCAGCACGGCGTCGCGCGGGGTCCGGGGCCTCGCCGCGGCCCGTAGGGTCCGCGCACCGTCGATCGCCGGCGGCGCTGAAGGCGCCCGCGCAGGCTCCGCCGAGGCGGCCGGTGCCGACGACGGAGACGCGCGCGGGCAGCGCAGGGGGGATCTGTGGCTCTGTTGTCCATTTCCGTTCCGGTCCCCTGACGGCGAGGTACCGGTCGGTACTCGGTTCCGGCTGGTCCACTCCCGGGTCGGGTAGCGGCCGCCTGAAGGCAAGGATACCGCTGATTCGGCAGAAAGCCGATTCGGGGCTCTGGCCGGGCAGGCCTGGCGCTCCTAGGCTGCTCGGTCGTGTCCCGGCCCGCCGCCGAGCGCCGCGAGGATCTCGTGGCCCTCTACAGGAGGCGCGCGGCTGCACCCGCTGCCCGCTGCACGCAGAGCCGCACGCAGGTGGTGTTCGGGGCCGGCAACGCCGACGCCGACCTGATGTTCGTGGGCGAGGCGCCCGGGTTCCACGAGGACCAGCAGGGCATCCCGTTCGTGGGCCGGGCGGGCCAGCTGCTTGGACGAGCTGCTGGCGCGAGAGCGGCCTGAGCGCGCGACGAGGTCTTCGTGGCGAACGTCCTGAAGATGCCGGCCTCCCGGCAACCGCGACCCCCAGCCGGAGCGAGATCGAGGCCTGCCGGCCCTACCTGCAGCGTCAGGTCGAGCTGATCGAGCCGCGCGTGATCTGCACGCTCGGCAACTTCGCCACCAAGCTGCTCACCCGCTCGCAGTCGCGGGATCACCCAGGTGCACGGCCGCCGCAGGAGCACGAGATCGGCGGGCCGCACCGTTGCGCTCTACCCGCTCTTCCACCCGGCGGCGGCCCTGCGCACGCCGCGGGTGAAGGAGCAGCTGCGCGAGGACTTCGCCCGCCTGCCGGCGCTGCTGGCGGAGGCGCTCCCGGACGTGGAGCCCGCCCGGGCGGCTCGGAGCCGTCGCGGGTGGCCGCCCCGGCGCCGGAGGCGGACCAGATGGGCCTGTTCGGCTGACCTCCCCGCGCCGCGCCCGGCAAACTGGCCGGCGTGACGCTCGAGACCTCCAGCGCCGCGGAGACCGAGGCCGCCGGGGCGCGAGCTGGCCGCCCGGCTGCGGCCCGGCGACGTGGTCCTGGTCAGCGGCGAGCTCGGCAGCGGCAAGACCACGTTCGTGCGCGGCGCCTGCCGGGCGCTCGGGCGTGGAGGGCCCGGTCACGAGCCCCACGTTCACGATCGGCCACGTGCTGCCCGGAAACGGTCGAGGTCGCCCACCTCGACCTCTACCGGCTGGGGTCCCTGGCGGGCGAGGACCCGTCGCTGCTCGACGACTACCTGACGCCCGACCGGATCGGCGTTCGTGGAGTGGCCCGAGGTCGCCGAGCCTGAACTGGACGGGGTAGTGGCGCGGGTGCGGCTCGAGCACGCGGGCGGCGACCGGCGCATGATCACGATCGAATGAACCTGCTCGGGCATCGACACCTCGACGCCCGCCAGCGCCGCCTGCGTGCTGCGCGCCGACGGCGAGGCCTTCGAGCACGAGCCGCCCGCCGAGGCGCTGACCTCGCCGGCCGGTCCACGCCGCCGAGCTGATGCCGGCGGTGGCGGACTGTCTCGACGCGCTCGGGCTTGGCCTGGGACGAGCTCGACGCGGTCGCGGTGGGGGTGGGACCCGGGCCGTTCACGGGTCTGCGGATCGGCGTCGCCACCGCGCGGGCGCTTGCTCACGGCGCGTGGGCTCGAGCTGCGCCCGGTGTCCTCGCTGGCCGCCCTGGCTCGCGGCATCGAGGCGCCGCTCAGCGCTGCCGCTGATCGACGCGGGCCGGGGCGAGGTGTTCGCGGCGCTGTTCGAGGGCGAGCGGCAGCGTATGGCCGCCGTTCGCCGCGGACGCCGGAGGACGTGGCGGCGCGGGTGGCGGAGGCGGGCCTGAAGCCGCTGGCGGCCGGGGACGGCTCGGTACGATTCCGGGACGTCCTCGAGGCGGCGGGCGTGCGCGTGGAGCCGGCCGGTTCGAGAGCCCACGTCGTGCGCGGGCTCGGCAGTCTGCCGGCTGGCGCACGCGGCCGCCGTGGCACCCCCGGAGGCCGTTCTCCCCGACTACCAGCGACAGCCGGACGCCAAGCCCCATCCACATGATCGACCCCCTCGAGATCCGTCGCCTGACCTACGCGGACCTGCCCCAGGTCATCGCGATCGAGCGGCGCGCCTTCTCCACGCCATGGTCGCTCGCGATGTTCGTGCTCGAGCTGTCGAAGCCCATCCGGGCATCTGCCTGGCGGCGCTGAGAGACGAGCGTCTCGTGGGCTACCTGGTCTGCTCGCGCTACGACACCGTCTGGCACGTGATGAACGTGGCGGTGGACGACCGGCTGCTGCGCCAGGGCATCGCCACCGCGCTGATGGAGCACCTGTTCGCGTCCGCCGACGGGCCGGGCGAGCAGTACACGCTGGAGGTGCGGACCTCGAACGAGGCCGCGATCCGCCTCTACGAGCGGTTCGGCTTCCGCGCCGCCGGGCGCCGGCGCGGCTACTACCACGACAACCGCGAGGACGCCGTGATCATGTGGCGCACCGCGCCCGAGCGCGCGGCCGCCGCCGGGGCGTGATCCTCGCGCTCGAGACCAGCTGCGACGACACCTGCGCCGCGGTGGTCACGGCGACGGCGAGGTGCGGTCGAACGCGATCTCCTCGCAGGGCCTGCTGCACGCCCGCTACGGCGGAGTGGTGCCCGAGGTGGCGTCGCGCCGCCACCTCGAGCTCGTCGACGCGGTCACGGCCGACGCGCTCGAGACGCGCCGGCGTCGACGCTGGAGGACGTCGGGCTCGTGGCCGTCACCCGCGGCCCGGGCCTGATCGGCGCCCTGCTCGTGGGCGTGTCGTCGCGCGAAGGCGCTGGCCGCCGCGCGCGAGCTGCCACTGGCGCCGGTCGACCACCTGCACGGGCACGTGGTGGCCAGCACGCTTGGCCCCGGACCCGATCGAGCCGCCCGTACCTCTGCCTCGTGGCGAGCGGGGGCCATACCTTCATCGCGCGAGTGGACGACCCACGGTCGTACACCGTGCTCGGCCAGACGCTCGACGACGCGGCCGGCGAGGCGTTCGACAAGGGGGCGCGGATGCTCGGGCCTGCCCTACCCGGGCGGCCCCGAGCTCGACCGGCTGGCGCGCGACGGCGACCCCGGACGCGTTCGCGTTCCCGCGCGTCGGCTCCCGGCGACGGGCTCGACTTCAGCTTCAGCGGGCTCAAGACCGCGCTGCTGTACGCCATCCGCGACCTCGGCGAGCAGGAGGCCGAGCAGCGCCGCGCCGACCTGGCGGCGTCCTATCAGCGCGCGATCGTCGCGGCGCTCACCGCCCGCGCCGCGCAGGCGATAGGGCGCGAGCGGGTACCAGCGGCTGGCGCATCGGCGGCGGTGTGGCGGCCAACTCCGAGCTGCGGCGCAGCCTGGCGGACCTGTGCGCCGATCTCGGGGTCCGCCTCTACACGCCCACCAGCCGAGCTGTGCACGGACAACGCGGCGATGATCGCGGCCGCCGCCCGCTTCACGGACCCGATCGCCGTACCCGCGACTACCTGTCCCTGGACGCGGTCGGCGAAGCTCGCGCCATGAACGCTGACCCTCTACGGAAAAGCCGGGCTGCCACCTGTGCGACGACGCGCGGGCAGGCGCTGGCCGAGGTCGCAGGACGATTTCGAGTTCGACCCTCGAGGAGGTCGACGTCTCCACTCGACCCGCGCCTGCACCACCGCTACGGCGAGCGGATCCCCGTGCTCGACGTCGACGGCGACGAGGCGCTCGAGCTGGGCTTCGACGCGGCTGCCGCTGCGGGAGCTGCTCGGTAGAGTGGGCACGTGAGCTTCCGCGAGCCACTGGCCGCGCGCGCGGCGGTCGAGCCGGGCGCTCCGGAGCGCCTCTCGATCGGAGTGGCGGCTCGCCTCTCGCGCTACCTCCAGGTGCTCACCCAGGCGCGCAAGATGGGCAAGGAGACGATCTCCTCGCAGGAGCTGGCCGACTACACGCACGTGAACTCCACCCAGATCCGCCGCGACCTGTCCGGCTTCGGCAAGTTCGGCAAGCGGGGGGTGGGCTACAACGTCGACTCGCTGGTCTCGCAGATCCGCAAGATCCTGCGCACCAGCGGCCAGCACAACATCGCGCTCTTCGGCGCCGGGCACCTCGGGCAGGCGATCGCCGGGCTCGGAGATCTTCGCCGACCACGGCTTCCGCATAGTCGCGCTGTTCGACACCGACCCGGACAAGATCGGCCGGCGAGTGAACGACCAGCTCGTCGTGCGGGCGTTCGACGACCTCCCGCGGTCGTCGAGGAGGACGAGATCGTGGTCGGCGTGATCGCGGTGCCCGACCGAGGCCGCCCAGCAGGTGGCCGACGAGCTCGTGGACGCGGGCGTGAAGATCATCTTCAACTACTCCGAGGCGCTCCTGCAGGTCCCGCCCGAGGTCACGGTCCACACCTCCAGCCCTGCGGTCGACCTGCTGTACGCGCTCTACTTCTACCTGACCTAGGGGCCTGACCGAGATGCTCGACATGGCTCGCGCGCGGGAGGTGTTCGAGGCCTCCGAGGACTTCACGGTCGGGCTCGAGGAGGAGTTCGGGATCATCGATCCCGACACGCGCTCGCTCGCCCAGCGCTTCGGGGAGCTGCAGCGACGCCGCCGCGGCGGACGAGGTGCTGGCGGAGTCGGTCGCCGGCGAGCTGATCGAGTCCGAGATCGAGATCCGCTCGGGCAAAGGCGAGAGCTTCGCCGACGCCACGGCGCGCCAGCGCGAGGCTCGGACCCGCCTGTTCGCGCTCGCGGCCGAGCGCGGCGCGCTGCTGTCGGCTACCGGCACGCATCCCTGGAGCCCGTGGCAGGAGCAGCGCATCATCGACACCGAGCACTACCGCCGCGTCGAGGAGGGCCTGAAGTACGTGGCCTGGCGGAACAACACGTTCAGCCTCCACGTGCACGTGGGCATCCGCGGGGCCGACCGGGCGGTCGCCGTATGCGACCGGCTGCGGCCGATCCTGCCCGGAGCTGCTCGCGCTCTCGGCCAACTCCCCGTTCCTGGACGGCCGCGACTCGGGCCTTCACTCGGCGCGCAGCCAGATCTTCACCAAGAGCTTTCCGCGCTGCGGGATCCCGGACCCGTTCGGGAGCTTCGACGCCTACGCGGACTACGTGGACTTCCTGGTCGCGCACGAACTCGATCGTCGAGCACACGCAGCTGTGGTGGAGCGTGCGGCCGCATCACAGCTTCGGCACGGTCGAGTTCCGGATCTGCGATGCCCAGATCCGAGCGGAGACGCATCGACCGCGCTGGCGGGGATGATCACCGCCTGCATCGCCCAGGCGGCGATCGACCACGACGAGGGGGTGGCGTTCGAGGACCCGCCGCGGAGGCTCGTGGAGGAGAACTTCTGGCGCGCCATCCGCCACGGCCTGGACGGCAAGCTGATCGACCTCGAGCGCGGCGAGGAGTTCCCCACCGGCGGTGGTCCCAGACCGGCTGCTGGCCTGGACCGCGCCCGGCCCGCGCGGCGCTCGGGCATCGAGGTGGCGCTCCCGGGCGAGAACGGCGCGCAGCGGCAGCGGCGCGCACTGGCCGACGGAGCGTCGATCGAGGAGGTCTTTGCCGCCGAGCTCGCCGAGACGCAACGAACCTATGCCGGAGTCGAAGTGAGGAGCTGAACGTGCACGAGCGAGATGCGTGACGCCGACGGAGGAGGAGCTGCGTGCGGCGATGGAGGAGCAGATGCGGCGGATCCGGGTGGAGGACGTGGTCCTCCAGTCGGTGGCGACGCTGGTGAACCTGGCCGGCAGACGCCTCGGGCTGGCGGGCGCCGAGGACGAGCGCGACCTCGAACAGGCGAAGCTGGCGATTGACGCCGCGCGGGCGCTGGTGCCGATGTGTCCGCCGGACCAGCAGGAGGCCGATCCGCCAGGCGTTGTCCCAGGTCCAGATGGCGTTTGCGCAGGCGGCGCAGGCGGGATCGGCGGCCGGTGCGGACGAGTCCCAGGCGCCAGCCCCCAGTCCCCAGGGGGCAGGACGAAGACGCCCAGCAGGCACGTCGTCCGCCGAGGATGCGGAGCGCGCCAGGGCGCGCTCGAAGATCTGGACGCCGCCCGGCGCTTGAGCGAGGCCATCGGGATCTTCGGGGGGTCGGGGTTCTACCGCTTCCTCGACGATGTCGAGGAAGTGGCGGTCGATACCCCGTACGGCCCGCCGTCCGCGCGCGTCCGGATCGGGCGAGATCGAGGGGACACGGGTCGCCTTCATGCCGCGCCACGGCGACGAGCACACGCTCCCGCCGCACCGGATCAACTACCGCGCCAACGTCTGGGCCATGAAGCAGGTGGGGGTCACGCGGATCGTCGGCCCCTCGGCGTGCGGAGCGCTCAAACCTGAGCTCGCGCCCGGCACGTTCGTGATCTGCGACCAGTTCGTGGATCGCACCCGGGCGCGCGAGGACACCTTCTACGACGGCCCGCAGACCACCCACGTATCCGCGGCCGACCCGTACTGCAGCGGACCTGCGCGCGACGCTGCTCGGCGTGCGCGCGCGAGCTGGAGATCCCGGTAGCGGACGGCGGCACCGTCGTGGTCATCCAGGGACCGCGGTTCTCCACCCGCGCGGAGTCGCGCTGGTTCAGCGCGGCCGGCTGGGACGTGGTGAACATGACCCAGTACCCGGAGGCCTGGCTAGCCCGCGAGCTCGAGCTCTGCTACGCGAACGTCTCGCTGGTGACCGACTACGACGTCGGGCCTGGAGGGCATGCCGGACGTGCCCCCGGTGTCGGCCGACGCGGCGTTCGCGGTATTTCGCGAGAACCTCGATAGACTGCGCGCGCTTTTGTTCCGGGCGGTGCCGAGATTCGGGCCTCAGCCGGACGATTCGTGCGCCTCGGCTCTGTCGAGCGCGATCGTCCACTAGGCGCTCCGTCAGCGCGGCCCCGGGCTCGCCCACCGAATCCATATGGAGGACACTTCCCCTTGACCGACTTCCTGACCGACTACGGCATCCTGGTCGCGCTCGCCTGCTCGGGCGCCGCCGTGGTCTACGGCCTCACCACGTCCCGCTGGCTCTTGGCCAAGTCACCGGGCAACCAGGAGATGCAGGACATCTCCGCTGCGGTGCAGGAGGGCGCGAAGGCCTACCTGACCCGCCAGTACCAGATCATCGGCGATGGTGGCCGTCGTGCTGGTCGTCCTGCTGGCGATCGCGCTCAACATCGAGACGGCGATCGGCTTCGCCATCGGCGGCGCCTTCTCGGGCGCGGCGGGCTTCATCGGGATGAACGTGTCGGTGCGCGCCAACGCGCGGGTGGCGGAGGCCGCGCGCGGCGGCGTCGGGTCCGCGCTCGACGTGGCGTTCAAGGGCGGCGCCATCACAGGCCTGCTCGTGGCCGGCCTCGCGCTGCTGGGCGTGGCCGGCTACTACGGCGATCCTCCTGCTCGCCGACGTGGACGAGAAGGACGCCATCGACGCGCTCGTCGGCCTCGGGTTCGGCGGCTCGCTGATCTCCGTGTTCGCACGTCTGGGCGGCGGCATCTTCACCAAGGCCGCCGACGTCGGGGCCGACATCGTCGGCAAGATCGAGGCCGGGATCCCCGAGGACGACCCGCGCAACCCCGCGGTGATCGCCGACAACGTGGGCGACAACGTCGGCGACTGCGCGGGCATGGCGGCCGACCTGTTCGAGACCTACGCGGTGACCGCGGTCGCGGTGATGCTGCTCGGCGTGCTCACCTTCGAGCAGATCGGCGAGGTGGCGGTCTACCCGCTGGTGATCGGCGGCGTCTCGCTCGTCGCCTCGATCATCGGGACCTTCGCGGTGCGCAGCGCCGCGGGCAACGTGGAGCGCGCGCTCTACCAGGGGCTGATCGTGTCCGGCGTGCTCGCCGCGGCTGCGTTCCTGCCGATCACGCTCTGGCTGATGGACGACCTGACCTTCCAGGAGAACGCGGCGGCACTGCTCACCGGCGGCGGCGACGCCGCCAGCGGATTCGACTTCTGGCTCTGCACGTTGATCGGGATCGCCATCACGGCCGGCCTGTTCGTGATCACCGACTACTACACCTCCACTCGCTTCCGGCCGGTGCAGGACCACCGCCCGGGCCTCGCAGACCGGCCACGCGACCAACATCATCCAGGGCCTCGCCCAGGGCTTCCAGGCCCCTGCCGCGCCGGCGATCCTGCTCGCGCTCGGCATCCTTGCCGCCAACGAGCTGGCCGGGATCTACGGCATTGGCGTGGCGGTCATGGCCCAGCTCTCGCTCACCGGCCTGATCGTGGCGCTCGACGCCTTCGGCCCGATCACCGACAACGCCGGCGGGATTGCGGAGATGGCCGAGCTGCCCCAGGAGGTTCGCGACGTGACCGACCCGCTGGATGCGGTCGGCAACACCACCAAGGCCGTCACGAAGGGGTACGCGATCGGCTCGGCGGTGCTCGCTGCCCTCGTGCTGTTCGCCGCCTTCATCGAAGAGCTGCGGGAGGAGGCCGCCAAGGAAGGCGAGCGACTGCTCGGCTTCGATATCTCGCAGCCCGAGGTGCTGATCGGTTTGCTGATCGGCGGCATGATGGTCTACCTGTTCGCCGCGCTCTCGATCGAGTCGGTCGGTCGCGCCGGCGGCGGCGTGGTCGACGAGGTCCGGCGCCAGTTCAAGGAGAAGCCGGGCATCATGGATCGCACCGAGAAGCCCGACTACGCCCAGTGCGTCTCGATCGTGACCGCGGCGGCGCAGCGCGAGATGATCATCCCGGCGCTGATTCCGATCATCGTGCCGGTCGTCGTCGGCCTCCTCTCCTACCAGGCGCTCGGCGGCCTGCTGATCGGAGTGATCGTGGTCGGCTTCTTCGCCGCGGTGTCGATGACGTCCGGCGGCGGCGCGTGGGACAACGCCAAGAAGCTGATCGAGGACGGCGAGTACGGCGGCAAGGGCTCCGAGGCCCACGCCGCCTCGGTCACCGGCGACACGGTCGGCGACCCCTACAAGGACACGGCCGGGCCCGGCCATCAACCCGATGATCAAGGTCGCGAATATCGTGGCCATCCTGCTGATTCCGTTCCTGGTCTAGCCGAGTCCCCAGTCCCCAGGGGCTAGCCTCGCTGCCTGGGCCTAATCCTGGTGACCGGGGTCCGGGCGACTGGAAACTCGGCCCTGCCCGGCGCCCGCAGTACCTTTGCCGCGCTGATGGCTGAACGGCGTCCGAAGGGCGGGGGCTTAGAGCGCGTATTGGGCACGGGCGCCCTGTTCGCGAGCGCCTACGGCAACGTGGGCAGCTCGCTGTACTACGCGCTGGGGCTCGTGGCGGGCTTCGCGCTCGGCACTGACGCCGGTCGTGTTCGTGATCGCCGGCCTGATCTTCGCCGCCACGGCCGCCTCCTACGCGGAGGCCACCACGATGTACCCCGAGGCGGGCGGCTCGTCCTCGTTCGCCCGCCGCGCGTTCAACGAGTTCTGGTCCTTCTTCGCCGCCTGGGGCCAGATGCTCACCTACATCATCACCGTCGCGATCTCGGCGTTCTTCGTGCCGCACTACCTCTCGGTCTTCTGGGACCCGCTGGGCGAGTCGCCGGCCGACGTGGTCGCGGGGATCCTCGTCGTGGTGATCCTCGCGGTGGTGAACATCCGCGGGGCCAAGGAGTCGACGGGGGTCAACGTCTTCTTCGCGGTCGCGGACTTCGCTGACCCAGGTCGTCCTGGTGATCGTGGGACTGGTGCTCGTGTTCTCGCCGGAGGTCCTGGTGGACAACGTCGACTTCGGCACCTCGCCCACGGTCAAGGAGTTCCTGGTGGCGATACCGGTGGCGATGCTCGCCTACACGGGCATCGAGACGGTGTCGAACCTCGCCGAGGAGGCGCGCGACTACGGCACGACGATCCCGCGGGGCATCGGGGGCGTGGTGGTGGCGGTGGCCGTGATCTACGCGTTCCTGCCGGCGGTGGCCCTGTCGGCGATGCCCGTCGTGGACGGCGAGACCGTGCTGGCCCTGTCCAAGGAGGACGGCGGCTACGCCGACGACCCGATTCTCGGGGTGGTGGAGAACATCGACCTCGGCGTCCTCCAGCACGCGTCCGAGATCTACGTCGGCATCCTCGCCGCCACGATCCTCTTCATCGCCACCAATGCGGGCATGATCGGCGTGTCGCGGCTGACCTACTCGATGGGCCAGCACCGCCAGCTTCCCGAGGGGCTGCGCCAGCTTCACCCCAAGTACCGCACCCCGTACGTCGCGATCATCGTCTTCGGCGCTATCGCCTGCCTGACGATCGTGCCGGGGCAGGCGGAGTTCCTCGGCAAGATCTATGCGTTCGGGGCGATGCTGTCGTTCACGATCGCGCATCTCTCGGTGTGCGTGCTGAGGGCGAAGGCGCCCGACATCGAGCGTCCCTACCGCATCCCCGGCAACATCCACTGGCGCGGGAACGAGCTGCCGCTGCTCTCGGTGATCGGCGGGCTGAGCACGGGCGTCGCGTTCATCGTCCTCTCGGTGCTGAACATCGAGGTGCTGGTGTCCGGAGTGCTCTGGATCGCGGTCGGCATCACGGGCTACGTCCTCTACCGCCGCAACCAGGGGCTGAGCCTGACCGAGACGAAGAAGGTGAAGGTGCTCCAGCCGATCGTCGACCACGAGGTGGAGTACCAGTCGGTGCTGGTCGGCTTCGAGGATGGGCGGTATTCGCCCGAGGTAATCGCCACCGCCGTCAAGCTCGCTGCGCGACGTAGGCGGGGCATCCACGTGGTCGTCACGATCACGGTCCCCGCGAGCGCTCCGATCGACGCAGTGATGCCCGAGGCGGAGGCCAAGGCGCAGGCAGCGATCGATTCGGCTCGCGTACGCGGCGGGCGACGAGTCACCGGGCACAGCGAGAAGGTGCGAGCCGGGGAGGCGGGCAGGCGGATCGTCAGCGAGGCGCGGGAGATCGAGGCGGCCGCGATCGTGATGGGGCTGCCGCCGCGCCGCACGGGGAGTTCGATCTTCGGGCGGACGCTCGAGACCGTTCTGGCCGACAGGCCCTGTCGCGTGATCATCGATGCTTCCCGCGACGTCCGGGAGAAGGCCCCGGCCTAGGATTCGCCGTGTGGATCGCGTCCTCTTCGCCGGCTCGCGGCTGCTCGGCGGGCTGCTGTTCCTCGTCGGGCTGGCGATGGTCGTGAGCACCCTGGCGCGCGGGGGCGGGCCGCTGGCCCTCGGCGTGGTCGTGGGAGCGCTGTTCACGGTCCTCGGGGCGGCGCGCGTATGGCTCGCGATGCAGGTGGGGAGCCGCGAGCCGTGACCCCGCGCCGTGAAGGCGGAGATGCCGGGCGGGAGCGGATGCGCCAGGGCCTTCGCCGTGGGTCGGAGGGGCTGCGCCGCGGATCCGAGGGCCTACGGCGGGAGTCGATCACCGAGGCGAGGATCGCCCGCAGCCTCGGAGCGCCGGCGCTGTTCGCGATTGCAGCGAGCGGCGTGGGTTTCGCGATCCTCTTTGCGCTCGGGATCGTGGCCGGGGACGCGCTCGCGCTCACGCCCGTGGTGTTCCTGGCCGCCGCGCTGTTCTACGTCCTCACGATGCTCACCTATGTGGAGGGCAGCTCGCTCCACCCCGAGCCCGGGGGAGCGTCGGTGTTCGCCCGCCATGCGTTCGACGAGCTCTGGAGCTTCATCGCAGGGTGGGCGATCCTCCTGGACTACCTGATCGTGATGGCGATCGGGGCGTTCGTGCTGCCCCACTACCTTGCCGTCTTCTGGGACGGCGCCGACGAGGGCGCCGCGCAGATCCTGATCACCGCCGCGACGCTCGCGTTCGTCGCCACGGTGAACTTTCGAGGGCTGTCCGCGGAGCGGTACCGATACGTGCTGCGGCTGGCGCTCGTGGGCCTCGTGCTCTTCGGGGCGATCGTGGTGATCGGGCTGGCGCAGCTCTACGACCTCTCCCTGCTGACCGACGCCGGCACGGCCCCGGACGTCGACGACCTGGTGTTCGCCGCCGTGATCGCAACGGTCGCGTGCACCGGCATCGAGGCCGCCTCCGGCCTGGCGGGCGAGGTGCGCGTGGGGGGACGGGACCTGCGACGCGTGGTGGTGGTCGCGTCGATTGGAGTGCTGTTGGTCTTCGTCGGCATCTCGTTCGTCGCCCTGATGGCGGTCCCGGTGGAGGACGGCGCCACGGAGCTGGGAGGTGCCTTCATCGACGCTCCGGTCCTGGGCGTGGTCGACGCGCTCGACCCCGACTGGCTCGCGGAGGCGCTCCGCTACGCGGTCGGCGGCGTCGGAGCGCTCGTGCTGCTGCAGGCGGTCAGCGGGCAGATGCTCGGGATCGGCCGGCTGTCGTACTCACTGGGGACCAACCGACAGATCCCCAGCCTTCTCTCCCGACTCGACGACAAGCGCGCCACCCCCTACGTGGCGATCTGGCTCGCGGCGGCGATCGCGTTCGGGCTGACCCTGTCCCAGGACATCGAGTTCCTCGCCGGGATCTTCGCGTTCGGGGCGATGCTCGCCTTCACCCTCGCGCACCTCTCGGTGATCGTGCTCCGGTTCCGCGAGCCCGACGCGCCGCGGGCCTTCCGGGTGTCTCCGAGCGTGAAGGTGGGTCGCGGCTCGATCCCGCTGCCGGCCGCACTGGGTGCACTCATGAGCGGCGTCGCATGGGTCACGGTGATCGCCCTGCACGAGGGCGCACGCGTGGCCGGTGGCGCCTGGATGCTGTTCGGGATCGTCATGTACGTGATCTACCGCAGCGTGCAGGGCAAGTCGCTGACGCAGCGGTTCACGATCCCCGCGGAGGCGCTCCGGGAGGCGAAGGACGTGGAGTACGGGAGCATCCTGGTTCCCGTCTTCGGGGAGGCGCTGGACGACGACATCGTTGGTACCGCTGGTCGGCTGGCCGCAGATGAGGCCGAGGAGGGCGAGGGCGGGGCGGTGCTCGAGGTGCTGTACGTGATCGAGATTCCGATGTCACTGCCGATCGACGCCAGGGTGCCCGACGAGAAGCTCGAGAAGGCGCGCAAGGCGCTCGCGCGAGCACGGGAGGTTGGTGGGGAGTACGAGGGCGTCGAGGTGGCCACAGCGATGATCCGCGGCCGGACCGCGGGCTCGGTGATCGTGCAGGAGGCCAAGCGCCGCGGCGTGGAGGTGATCGTGCTTGCCGCCGAGGCGCCCAGCCGCATCCGGGGCGGCGCGATCCTGGGCGGACTGGGCCGCTCACAGGACCGGTTCGCCGGCGACGTCACCCGCTACGTGATCGAGAAGGCTCCCTGCAAGGTCATCCTCACGGCACCGCCCGCGGACGCCGAGGCCCCGGCTGAGCAGGAGCCCGCTCCCACGGCGGATTGATCCGCCCGGCCGACCGCAGCGCAGCGCTATTGTGGGCCAATGTTCGTGCTGATCGTCGGCTGCGGCAGGGTGGGCTCTTCGATCGCCAAGTCGATGCTCGTGGAGGGTCATGAGGTCTCGGTGCTCGACGAGAACTCCGAGGCGATCGCGCTGCTCAACCGCGGGCAAGACGGCACATGGGAGGACCTTGGTGGCTCGTTCACGGTCGGGACGGCGCTCGAGATCGACGCGCTCCTGGCGGCGGGGATCGATCGCGCGGATGCCTTCGTCGCGTCCACCGACGGCGACAACACCAATCTCGTGATCGCGCAAATCGCGCGTCGGCGCTTCAACGTCGAGCGGGTGGTGGTGCGCGTGCTCGATCCCGCACGGGCCAAGTGGTACTCCGAGCAGGGCCTCCAGACTGTGTGTCCGACTCAAACGGCGATCGAGCTGCTCGAGGCCGCAGTGCGCGGTCAGATCCGGTTCGAGGGGGTGTCCGGCTGACATGTACGTGTTGATCGTCGGAGCCGGCAAGGTCGGCTGGAACCTGGCTCGCGAGCTGATCGAGAAAGGCCACGAGCTGACCATCGTGGAGTCGAACCGTCGCCGCTACGAAGTTGTCGAGGAGGAGCTGGAGCACAACATCCAGTACGGCGACGGCACCGAGCTGTGGATCCTCGAGCGAGCCGGGATCGAACGCGCCGACCTCGTCATCGCCGTGACGGGCGACGACGAGGACAACATCCTCATCTGCCAGATGGCTCGCGAGAAGTACGGGGTGGAGCGGGTCGTCGCGCGCTGCAACAACCCTCGCAACCTCCAGCACTTCGAGCTGCTGGGGGTGAAGCCGGCCGTCTCTGCCACGGACCTGATCCTCCGCCTGATCGAGCACGAGGTGCCCAAGTACGGCCTGGTGCACCT
Organism: uncultured Thermoleophilaceae bacterium; assembly: GCA_963802855.1. Taxonomy (GTDB): domain Bacteria; phylum Actinomycetota; class Thermoleophilia; order Solirubrobacterales; family Thermoleophilaceae; genus JAAYBF01. The sequence goes on along the minus strand of CAWDJP010000005.1, from coordinate 311,544 downwards.
GCTCGACCTCAAGGAGGAGCGGCTCGAGATCATCGAGATGGAGGTCGCCGAGGGCTGCCCTGCCGATGGTGTGGCGGTCAAGGACCTCGGCCTGCCGGATGGCTCCCTCGTGATCTCGATCCTCCGGGAGGGCGGCGGGTTCGTGCCCGCCGGCGATTCGGTGGTCAAGGCGGGCGACGAGGTGCTCCTGGTCCTCGACATCGGGCTGGAGGACGCAGTCACGGAGCGCTTCTCCGGGCGCGTGACCGCGTAGGGCGCGGTGGCGACGCGCGAGGTCGACTATCTGCTGATCGGTGGCGGGCTCGCGGCGGCGAATTGCGCCCGCTGGCTGCGCGAGGAGGGGGCCGAGGGGTCGGTCCTGGTCGTGGGGCGCGAACCCGACCCGCCGTACAACCGACCGCCGCTGTCGAAGGGCTATCTACGCGGGGAGGAGGCGCGAGAGGACGTCCTGTTTCGGCCGGGCGAGTGGTGGGATGAGCAGGCGATCGAGCTGCTCACGCGCACCAGCGTTATGAAGCTCGACCCGCACGAGCGACTGGTGACGCTCTCGAACAAGGAGGAGCTGCGCTTCGGCAAGGCGCTGCTCGCCACAGGGGCCAACGTGCGCCGCCTGCGTGCAGACGGCAGCGATCTGGACGGCATTCACTATTTGCGGGCGTTGGGGAACTCGGACGCGATCCGCACGCACGCCGAGCAATCAGAGCGGGTCGTGCTGATCGGCGGCAGCTACATCGGGTGTGAGGTGGCGGCCTCACTGGTGGCCGCGCAGGGTCGGCACTGCACGATCGTGATGCAGGAGTCGACGACACTGGAGCGCCAGTTCGGGAGCCGCGTGGCCGGCTTCTTCCAGCGCGTGCTCGAAGACCACGGGGTCGAGGTGCACGGCAATGACGAGCTGGATCGCTTCGAGGGATCAGACGGCAACGTAGGCAGGGTGGTCACAAAGGCCGGGCTCGAACTGGACTGCGACATGGTGGTGATCGGAGCCGGGGTGATGCCCGACACGATGCTCGCGCGCTCCGCGGGCCTGGAGCTCGGCGAGGCGAGCGGCGTCAAGTGCTCGTCGCGGCTCGAGACATCGGTGCCCGGGATCTACGCGGCCGGCGACATCTGCGAGTACGACAGCGTGATCCACGGCCGCCACCTGCGCGTCGAGCACTGGGACGTGGCCTTCAACCAGGGCAAGACCGCGGCGCTGAACATGCTCGGCCGCGACACGCCCCACGACACGATCCCCTACTTCTTCTCCGACCTCGCCGACTGGGCGTCGCTCGAGTACCTGGGCCCCGGAGCGGGCGAGCCGGTGGTGAGAGGATCGCTCGACGACGGTGACTTCACCGCGTTCTACGTCGACGGCAACCATGTGACCGCGGCGCTGACGGTGGGCCGCTCGGACGACCTGGAGCACGCGCGGCGCTTCATCGCGGAGGGGGTGGAGGTGGACCGGGCGAAGCTGGCCGATGAGTCGACTGACCTCCAAGAGGTTTGACTGAGCCCAGACGGGCCGCGCGGTGCCAGGTCTCCGTACAGAACCCGGACGCGTTCGCGCACTCACGGATTGAGTGCCCCTCGTCATAGTACGACTGGAGCGCGTCCCAGTCGTAGCGCCGCGCAAAGCGAGCATCTCCTGCGATCCCAAGCCGACGGGCGTGATAGCAGACAGTCGACTTGACGAGGCCGAGCTCGTGAGCGATCTCGCTCAGCCCATGCCGCGATAGAGCCTTTCTGCGACCAGCCTGCGAGGGCCCCCGACTGGATGACGGGGTCCGCGCGAACGCTTGTCGTGAGAGGAGGACACTGGATATGCTCGGCTCGACACTGCGGGGTCGTCTAATGGCAAGACGCCAGCCTCTGGAGCTGGTTATCGGGGTTCGAGTCCCTGCCCCGCAGCCTTTGCTTCTGGGCCAACTATAGGCGGGTGATCGGACGGATTACCCTGCAAATAGGCCTATTTTCGCACTCGTAACAGAACTGTCGCACACCACAAGTCTGTCGCGAGAATGAAGCATGGGGAACAGGGCGCGTCAGGCCCGACAACAGATGGGATTCGGTTGCGCGGCACGCGGTCGCGAGCACGCTAGCCTCACGGGGGATGCGCCCCGCCCGGTCGCTCTTTGTAGCTTTGGTTGCCGCCGTTCTCCTGGCCGCCTGCGGGGACGACGAGCGCGACGGCACCGTGGAGTCCAGCGGCACCGACACGGCCGGCACCGACACCGGCGGCTCCACCGAGACCACCGGAACCACGACCGAGGGCGCCGCCCCCGCCGGCCCGGTCGCGGCCACCGTCCGGGTGGTCGAGACCGACTTCGAGCTCACGCCGGCGAATCCCAACGTCAGCGAGACCGGAGTCGTCGAGTTCAAGATCACCAATCGCGGCCAGGTCACCCATGCCCTCGAGGTCGAAGGCCCCGAGGGCGAGCGGGAGACGGACCCGATCGCGCCCGGCAAGTCGGCGACCCTGAAGGTGGACCTAGGTGAGCGCGGGCGCTACGAGTGGTATTGCCCGATCGGGAACCACAGGGAGCGCGGGATGAGGGGCGAGGTGGTCGTGGCCGGAGGCGGAACCGACGAGCCCGAGGACGACGGCGGGTCCAAGACGGACGCCGGCGCTGGATCAGACGGGCACGGCGGCTACTAGCTAAGCCGCCGCCTGCTCGGCCCAGTCGCGGTATAGCCGGGCGTATGCGCCGTCGGCCTCCAGGAGCTCGTCGTGCGTTCCCTGCTCGGCGATCCGGCCGCCCTCTAGCGACCACGATCCTTCCTGCGTTGCGGATCGTCGACAGCCGGTGCGCGATCACGATCGCCGTCCGGCCCGCCAGGAGCCGGCGCAGCCCGTGCTCGATCCGCGCCTCCGTGCGCACGTCCACGTTCGAGGTGGCCTCGTCGAGGATGAGGACCCGCGGATCGGCCGCGGCGGCGCGGGCGAAGGCCACGAGCTGGCGCTGGCCGGCCGAGAGGTGGCCGCCGCGCTCGCCGACCTCGGTGTCGTAGCCGTCCGGCAGCCGCTCGATGAACTCGTGCGCTCCCACCGCCCGGGCGGCGGCCTCGACGTCGGTGTGCTCGGCGTCCGGACGCCCGAACGCGATGTTGTCGCGGATGGTGCCGGAGAACAAAAAGCCCTCCTGGGGCACGATTCCGAGCTGTGACCGAAGCGACTGCTCGGTGACCGTCCGCAGGTCGTGGCCGTCGATCAGCACCCGTCCGCGCGTGGGGTCGTAGAAGCGCGCCACGAGCTTGGCTAGCGTGGACTTGCCGGCGCCGGTCGCCCCGACCAACGCCACCGTCTGCCCAGGCGGGACGTCGAGCGTCACGTCCTCGATCGCCAGCGAGTCACCGCCGTAGGAGAAGTCGACGCCCTCGAAGCGGATCTCCCCGCGCAGGCGCCGCAGCTCGATCGCATCCTCCGCGTCATGGAGCTCGGGGCGCTCGTCGAGCAGGAGGAAGATCTTGTCGAGCGCCGCCATTCCCGCCTGGTAGGTCGTGTAGAGCTGGGAGAGCTGCTGGATCGGGTCGAAGAAGGTCTGCAGGTAGAACACGAACGAGGCGAGCACGCCGATCGTCACCGCGCCGTCCACGACCTGGTTGCCGCCGTAGAGCAGGATCGCGGCCGTGGCGACGGCTGAGAGCAGCTCGACCGACGGAAAGTACGCCGCGTTGAGGTTGACGGTGCGCATGTTGGCCTCGCGGTTCTCGTCGTTGAGCTCCGCGAAGCGACTCTCATGACGCGGCTCCTGTCCGAAGGCCCGTACGATGCGGATGCCCGACAGCGTCTCCTGCAGGTACGCCGTCACCATCGCGATCTTCTCCCGCGTGAGCCGGTACGCACCCGCCGACGCGATCCTGAACGCGACGCTCCCCACCAACAGCACGGGGAACACCGCGAACGTCACGAGCGCGAGCTGGGGATCGAGGAACAGCAGGATCGCCGCGGTGCCCAGGAGCGTCAGCGACGCCGAGAAGAGCGTGACGATCCCGTCCGTCACCAGCTGGTCGAGCGCCTGGACGTCGTTGGTCAAGCCGCGAGATCAGCACCCCCGCCTTGTTGCGCGAGTAGAAGCCGATCGATAGCGACTGCAGGTGGGCGAAGATGCGCGTGCGCAGGTCCTGGAGCGCGCGCTGGCCGACCCAGCTCACGAGGTAGGTCTGAGCGTATGTGGCGGCCCAGTTGATCGCGGCGGCGCCTATGAACGCGACGAGGATCATCGTCAGCGCGCTCTTGTCGCCGGCGCGAATCCCGTCGTCGATCGCCAGGCCGGCCAGGTAGGGCGGGGCGAGCGAGGCCGCTGTGGCCACCACGAGCGCCACGAACATCAGGATCACCCGCCCGCGGTAGGGCCGCAGCAGGGCGAGCAGCTTGCCGAGCTTGCGTGTCCGCCCGCGCTCGCCGCGCAGGATGTCCCAGACGCGCCTCACAGCCCCGCGACCTCCCGCTCGACCGGGTTGCGGTTGAGGAACACCTGATCCGGCAGACCTCGTTCGGCGATCTCGCGGTAGAGCTCGGACTCCTCGAGTAGCTCGTCGTGCGTGCCCTGTGCCACGACGCGCCCGTCCTCGAGGACCGCGATCTCGTCCGCGAGCGCGATCGTGGAGAGCCGATGCGCGATCACGAACGTGGTCCGGCCGCGCATGACCTCCCGCAGGGCTTCCTTGATGGTGCTCTCGGTGGTGGCGTCCACGCTCGAGGTCGCGTCGTCGAGGATGAGGATGCGCGGCTCGGCCAGCAGCGCGCGGGCGATCGCGACCCGCTGGCGCTGGCCGCCGCTCAAGGTCAGCCCACGCTCTCCGACGAGCGTGTCGTAGCCGTCGGGCAGCGTCACCGCGAAGGTGTCCACCCCCGCTCGGCGAGCCGCCGTCCGCACCTCGTCGTCGCCGGCGTCGGGACGCGCATAGCCGATGTTGTCACGCAGCGACGCGGAGAACAGGAAGGCATCGTCCGAGACGAGCGCGATCTCGCGCCGCAGCGCGGCCGGATCGACATCCCGCACGTCGGCGCCGTCCACCAGCACCGCTCCCTCGTCGACGTCGTACAGGCGCGGGATCAGCGACACCAGCGTGGTCTTCCCCGACCCGGTACCGCCGACGAGCGCGAGCGTCTTCCCGGCGTCCACGTGCAGGTTCACGTCGCGCAGCACCTCCTCACCGCCCGCGTAGGCCACGGTGACGCCCCGCAGCTCGACCCGGCCGCCGCCGGGCGCGAGCGGCTCGGCGTCGTCCGGGGCGGTGAGGCGCGGCTCGCGGTCGAGGATCTCGAACACCCGCGCGCCGGACGCCACCGCTCGCTGGGCCATGCCAAGCGACACACCGAGCATCCGCATCGGCCCGGTGAGCATCAGCACGTAGCCGTAGAAGGCGACGAAGTCGCCGAGCGTGATCGTGCCGTTGATCGCTTGGTGTCCGCCCACCAGCAGGATTCCCGCCAGCCCGAGCTGGGGGAGAAACCCGATGAACGGGTTGTAGAAGGCGCGCAGGCGCGTCGACACCATCGACTGATCGAAGACGCGCAGGACGGCTCGGTTGAAACGCCTAAGTTGGCGCTCCTCTTGGGCGAAGGCCTTGACCACGCGCACGCCGGAGACGTTCTCCTCGGCCTCCGCCGTCAGCTCCGCGATCCGCTGCTGCACCTCCTGCGTGGCCGGCCGGTTGCGCCGTCCGTAGCGAAACGCGACCCAGATCACCCAGGGCATCGGCGCCAGGGCAACCGCTGCCAGCACCGGGTTGACGACGATCATCACACCCGCCGCGATCAGGATCGTGAGTGCGGACTGGAGCATGAAGATCAGTCCATAGCCGAGGAAGAAGCGCACCGCCTGTAGGTCGACGGTGGACCGAGACATGAGCTGACCCGTCTGCTGGGAGTCGAAGAAGCCGAGCTCGAGCGACTGCAGGTGGCGATACATTCGGTTTCGGAGATCGAACTCCACTCCCAGCGAGACCCTGCCCGCAACGAGTCGCCTCACGACCGCGAACACCAGGCGCAGCACACCCGCGGCCACGATCGCCAGCGCGAGCGTGGTGAGGTCCGCGCCGCCGCGGTCGATGTCGTCGACCGTGCGGCCGACCAGGAACGGGATCAGGATCCCCATGCCCATCGCCACCGCCGCGAGCAGGAAGGAGAGTGCGACGCCCGCCCGGTAGGGACGCAGGAAGCCGAGCAGGCGCCAGAACGTACTCATCCATTCATTACTTTACTTAGTGAAGCGAAGTGCAGGGCGGCGGCATCATGGCGGAAGTCGAAGATCCGCGCCAGGTCGCGGCGCACCAGCGGGCGCGCCAGCTCTCCGATCGGCCAGGCCGGGAGCGCGTACCGCACCACGTCGCGCATTAGGGTCCCATCGGTGCGCGCCTCGAAGCTGTGCGTGTGCTCCCAGAGCCGGTAGGGGCCGGCGAGCTGAGAATCAACGAACCGGACGCCCGGCTCCCAGTACTCGATTCGGGTGAGCCATCTCACCATCAGGCCGTGCAGCCGGAGCCGGTACTCGATCAGGGCGCCGGCTCGCAACTCGATCGGTCTCGGGGTGAGCACCTCGAAGCGCAGCAGCGGGGGAGTGATCCGCTCCAGGTTGTGCGCGTCCGCGAAGAAGGCGAAGACCTGATCGACCGGGCGGGGGAGGAGTTGCTCGCGCTTGAGTGTGTGGACCTTCACCTCACCCAGATACGGGCTGCTTCGGTCCGCGGCCCACCGCCTGGCGCTCAGCCGGGGGACGCCATGCCGGCGAGGCCGTCCTCCACCGTGATCACTGGCGCGTAGCCCAGCTCCCGCCTCGCCTTGCTGTCGTCGATGGTGCACTCCAGCGAGGAGTTCCACACCGCGAAGCGGGTGAGCGGCGCTTCGCCCGGGAGTGGCAGGACCCGCCACGCGCTCTCCACCGCCGAGGCCACCGGCTTCGCCAGTCCGGCGGGCAGGTTGCGCTCCCCGGGGTCGACCCCGCGCGTCGCGAGCAGCCGGGTAAGGAAGTCGCGGAAGACGACCGGGTCGCCGTCGGTCACGAAGTAGGCCTGCCCGGCATGACCGCGGTCGGCGGCCAGCATCAGGCCTTCCACCACGTTGTCGACGTGGGATGTGGACGTTCGGTGGCGGCCGCCGCCGATCCAGGCGAACCGCCCGCTCTCGACCATCGCGGAGATCGCAGGCAGCAGAGTCGTGTCGTCCGGGCCCCAGACGAAGCGCGGCCGCACGACAACCGTCTCCATCCCGTCGGTACCCGCCGCGAGCGCCTCGCGCTCGGCGCGCGCCTTTGCCCGGGGGTAGTACGCGGGCGAGTCCGGTTGCAGCGGCCAGGTTTCGTCCGCGTTCACGAGTGGCTGCCCGCGCATCAGGGCGGCCTCGCTGCCCGTGTGCACGAAGCGCCGCACACCCGCGTCGCGTGACGCTGTGGCCGTGTTCCTCGTACCCGCGACCGTGGCGCGTTCATGGTCCGCCCACCTACCCGCGTCGCCCAAGTGTGCGGCCAGGTGGAAGGTGACCTCGCAGCCCTGTGCGCCCGCTCGCATCGCGTCCGTGTCGTCGAGATCGCCCCTAACGGCCTCGGCCCCGCTCTCCTGCACCTTGCGCTCCGAGGACTCGGAGCGGGCGAGCGCCTTCACGGTCCATCCCTCCGCAGCGAGCCTGCGCAGCAGGACGCCGCCGATGAAGCCCGAACCGCCGGTCACGAACGCTGTCCGCGTGGCCTGCACGGCTCGACGATACTGCCTGGCTCATGTCGGAGCGGAACGTCGAGATGGTGCGAGCGGGGTTCCAGGCCTACGCTGACCGCGATCTCGATGCCCTGATGGGGAACTTCGCCGACGACGTCGAGTGGCGGCTGATCGGTGGGTTCGCCGACCTGATGGGAGAGGAGTTCAAGGGTCAGGCCGCATTGCGGCGGTTCTTCGTCGACTGGGTGGCGAACCTGGGGGGCAGCGGCGAGGTCGAAACCGTGCTCGAGGCGGGCGAAAAGGTGGTGGCCGTAGTGCGCACGATGGGCGCCGGCGGATCGAGCGGCGCGCCCGCGGAGATGCGCTGGGGCCAGGTCTACACCTTCCGCGACGGGCTGATCGCGAGCGTGGACAACTACTACGAGCCGAACGAGGCGCTCGCCGCAGTCGGGCTGACGGAGTAGTGATGCCGCGCGACGGCGTTGACGTTGTGGGGCTTGTGTTCCAAGCCTTCGCCGCGGGCGACATCGACCTGCTGCTTCCGCTGCTCGACCCCGACGTGGAGATCAAGTCGCTGATGACGGAGGCCGAGCGCGCGATCTACCGCGGACACGATGGCGCACGCGAGTGGCTGGCGGCCGTCCACGAGGTGTTCCCGGACTGGCGCCCGACGATGACGAGCGTCCAGCCGGTCGAGGACGGTGTGATCTCCGAGTTCGTGGCGACCGCGACGGCGCTCGCCAGCGGCGTGCCCATCGAGCAGACGTACTGGCACGCCGCGCGCGTCCGAGACCTCAAGCTCACCTGGTTCGGCTTCTACCGGACGGAATCGGATGCTCTCGCGGGGCTCCGCGAATAAGCGGCGCGGCCATGAGACAATCGAGGCGTGACGGGCCGGGTCCTGTTGCCTGCGGCTGCCGCCGCGGCTGCGGCGGTTGCCCTCAGCCCGCCCGCCAACGGTCCCGCTCAGTCCCCGCCCGAGCGCCCCGTGTTCGTCGTGGCGCCGAACGGCAGCAACTCGAATCCCGGCTCCGCGGCGCTGCCGTGGCGGACGATCTCGCACGCGGCACGGTCGGCGTCACCGGGGGCGCTCGTGGACATCCGCGGGGGCACCTACAAAGAGCGCGTTATCGTCCGGGTCTCGGGCGCCCCGGGAATCCCGACGACCTTCGCCGCCCACCCAGGCGAACGGGTGACGATCAGCGGCCGTGGCTTGAGCCGACTGAGCGGCGCAGCGGGCCTCATCCACGTCAAGGGCCGCTCGTACCTCGAGTTCGTCGGACTCGTGCTGCGCGACCTGGTCGATCGCCGCAAGCGGTTCACGCCGGCCGGGGTGTTGATCAGTGGAGCGTCCAGGGACGTCGCGCTGCGCCGGCTCGACATCCACGGCATTCGGACGCGAGGCGGCGATGCCCATGGCATCGCCGCCTACGGGAGCTCCGGCTCATCGCCGATCACCGGGTTGAGGATCGAGGACAGCAGCGTCCACGACCTCAAGCTCGGCTCCAGCGAGGCGATCGCGATCAACGGCAACGTCGACGGCTGGCAGGTCGTCCGCAACAAGGTCGACGACGTGGACAACATCGGCATCGACGCGATCGGCTACGAACGCACCGCCCGACGCAACGACCGGGCGCGCAACGGCGTGATCGCCGACAACGTGGTGAGCGACGTCGACACGCGCGGCAACCCGGCCTACCGCGAGGAGGGCGGCGGCAACTGCCGCTGCGCGGGAGGCATCTACGTCGATGGCGGCGATGACATCGTGATCGAGCGCAACCGCGTGACACGCTCGAACCTCGGCATCGAGCTTGCCAGCGAGGCGCGCAGGGGTGCCACCTCCGACGTCCTGGTGCGCAACAACCTCGTGACCCGCAGCGACAGGGCCGGCCTCACCATGGGCGGCTACGACACCCGCCGGGGCCGCACACAGCGGGTTCGGGTCGTCAACAACACGTTCCTCTCGAGCGACCAGCTTCGCGAGGGCGTCGGGGAGCTGGAGCTCAACTACCGGCTCTCCGACTCGTCCGTTCTCAACAACGTCTTCCGCGCGCGGGCGCGGGGCGCCCTGGTCACCAACGGCTTTCGGCAGAACAGCGGCAACGTCTTCGACGGCAACGTGTGGCTCTCGCCCGGCCGGAGCGCGGGCGCCGCCGTGTGGCACTGGCGCACCAGGCGCGTGCGCGGATTCGCCGCGTGGCAGCGGGCAACGGGTGGGGAGTCGAAGGGCCGCTACGCCGATCCGCTGCTCGGTGGCGACGGGCGGCCGCTGGCGGGCTCGCCGCTGATCGACGCCGGCGTGCCGACGCGGCTGGCGGGCGAGACCGACTTGACCGGTGCGCCGAGGCTACTCGGCGCGGCGCTGGACGCCGGGGCCTTCGAGACGCGCTAGGGCGCGGGCGGCGCGGCGATCCGGTACAGCCGCGTGCCCTTCGACCCGTCGGGGTCGCCCTTGCGTGCCTCGAAAGCGATCACCTTGCCATCGGGCGACCACGTCGGCGCACCGTCATACCAGCGCCGCGCGCGCGTGACGCGCGTCTGGCGCCCGCCGTTTGCGCTGATGACCGCCAGCGCGGCGATCTGCCCGCTGTAGGCGTCGGTGGAGAACAGCAGTCGCTGGCCGTCGGGCGACCAGGCGATGTCCGTCTCCGACCTCCGGCGCGTCTTGGTCACGTTTCGAAGGCCCTTGCCGTCGGGGCGGATCGTGTACGCGTCCCACACCTCGCCCTTGCGGCGCTGGAAGACGATCCGGTCACCGGTCGGGGACCAGTTCGGCTGGCGGTCGTCCGAGCGCTTGGTGAGACGACGGATGCCGGTGCCGTTCACGTTCGACACGTAGATCGAGCCGTTCCCCTCGGAGTCGTACTTCGAGACCTCGAACACGATTCGCTTCCCGTCAGGCGAGAAGCTCGGCTCGATCGCGATCCGGCCTCTCAACCTGACCAGCCGCTTGAGGCCCTGGCCGCTGGGGCTTGCCGAGTAGGGCCAGTCCGGCGCGTCGCGCTCGAGCGAGAAGACGATCCGGTCCGTGGTGGCGTTCCAGCACGTTCCGGGCAGGTTCACGCCGGTTCCTCCTCTCGGGCTGACCCGTGCGGTCACCCTCCCGGTGGCGAAGTCCGCCACGTGCACCGAGGCCGCGCCCTCGTTGTAGCGCTTGGGCCAGCGCGTCAGCGCGATGCGCGTCGAGTCGGGCGAGAAGCACGGGTTCTGGAGACTGCCCTTCAGGCCCGAGATGGGGATCCGTGCGGCGCTGTCGCTGCGACCGCTCACCGCGGCGGACCCGGACCCCGCGCCGGACGCGAGGAGGGCAAGCAAAGCAATCGCCGATCCGGCTGCCCGCCTGCCGGGAACCCCCGCACGCATCGGGCGTAGTCCTACCGCACCGCGGGCGTGCGTGGCAACCCCCACCCGTCGCCGGCGCCGCTACGCCGGCTGGGACCCACGGCTCGCCTCCAGCCACGCCTCTCGCAGCGGATCGCGTCGGGCGGCGTCTCGCAGGGAAGCGAGCGTCGCCCCTCGCAGCTCCTCCTTCGTGCGGGCGTAGACACCGGACGGCAGGTCGGAGAGCTCCCGGGCCACGGCGACTGCGCGGTCGAGGACGGTGCCAGGGGCGACGGCCTCATCAAATGCCCCCAGTCGCACGCACTCCCCGGCGTCGACGAGGCGGTTGCCGAGGGCGAGCACGCGCGCGGCCGAAGGTGTCAGCTCCGCTCGAACCACGCCGATGGCCGCCTGCGGGTAGGGGACGCCGACCTTGACCTCGGTCAGCCCGTAGCGTCCCTCACTCGAGGCGACCCGATGGTCGCCGCACAGCGCGAGCACGAAGCCACCCGCGATCGCGTGGCCGGTGATCGCACACACGACCGGGCACGGCAGGCCGTACACGCTGAGCGCCATGCGGTTGATCCCCTCGACCATGCGGCGCTGCTCGTCCGGCCCGTAACCCGGCACCGCCTTGAGGTCGGCGCCGGCGGAGAAGACGCCCTCGCGACCGGCGAGCACGAGCCCGTTGGGGACGTCGGCCGCCAAGCTTTCCACGGCGTCGCCCAGCTGGCCCAGGAACTCGATGTCCATCGCGTTGGCCGGAGGGCGATCGGCGGTGAGGACCGTGACGCCCTCGCCCTCCGTGGTGGTCACGTACGGCATCGCGGCAGCGTAAGGCACCTCTCAATCCACCCGCGCACGCCGTGGTTCAGCCGGGGTGCGCGCTCGTCCATTGAACTGTTCCGCCACATGTTGGCCGGGTGGGGGTGTGACGACTGACGCCGTGTCAGCTAGGTTTCTCCATGCCGGCTAGGGAAGCGGCTGACCGAGGGCGGCACCCCTGATCCACCCTCGGTCCGAGGAGGGGAGCGCCGGGCACGGGAGGCCCGGCGTTCCTGTCCCTCGACGTCGCGATCCCGTGGCGCGCCGGGGTCCATTCCCGGCGACGGGCTCACGGCGAAGCCTCTCAGGGCTCGGCAGCTGGGTTCGGGGCTTCGAGCGCTCGTCGAGGGACGGGCTCCAGCGCCGGAGCGTTGGGCTTGATTGGGCCTGGGTGGAGGCGTAGGTTCGATCCCAACCAACCGCTCGGAGGAGAGATGGCAGACGAAGCATTGTTCATTGGATGGGGCGAGGTTGTGAGAGGCCGGGAGCAAAAAGCGGTCGAAGTGTTCAACGAGTCGATCCAGTACTACGGCCAGCTCCAGGAGAGCGGGAAGGTCGAGGGCTTCGAGGCGTTCTTCTTGGCGTCGCACGGTGGCGATCTGGGCGGCTTCATCCTCCTGCGCGGCGAGCGGGAACGGCTCGACGAGGTCCAGCGCAGCCCGGAGTTCGAGCGACTCCAGACGCGGGTAGCGATGATCGTTGACGGTTCAGGGACGGTGAATGCCTACACCGGCGAGGCTCTCGGTCGGCTGATGGGCCAGTTCGAGGAGGCAGCGGCCGACATCGGCTAGCACCGCCCCTCAGGCCGAGTCGCTCCGACGGCGTCGATCACCGCCGCGTGCGCCAACGAGTTCCTCCGACATCGCCTACTCCGACAGCCCTGCGGCTTCGAGGGCTGATGTGAGGTTGCGACACCACTCGAAGCGAGTGACCTTCCCGTCGCGAAAGGTCCAAGTGTGCGCCTCGTCCTGGGTCAGCGCAACGTCGCTGTCGCGGGATCGGGCGCGGAATGTCACCGCCGCGACCACAGAATCTCCGGCGGGAAACAGCTCTCGCACCTCGCTCGTCGTGGTCTCGAATGCGCCGACGGCGCGGAAGGCGATCATGGCCTCGTCAATCCCCCGCCTGGTGCCGGGCTCGACCGCCTCGGCGGGGTTGACGAACTCCACATCGGGGTGGAGAAGCGGCTGTATGGCGTCGACAGCGTGATCGAGCAGGCCGTAGGCATATATGCGCCGGACCAACTCCACGTTCTCCTGCGACATCGCCTACTCCGACAGCCCCACGGCTTCGAGGGCCCTGGCTTGGTCGCCGGTCCAAAGGAACTGCCGTTTTGCGACCCCGTGCTCGACTTCGGCCACGAGCCCAAATGCGGTGTCCGCGACAGCGCCGCTGCCCGAGCCCCGCAGCCGCAACGTGCCGAGGACAAGCACAAGGCCATCGTGCTCGGTCGCGCGGTCAACATCGAATCGGGTTTCTGCGAAGGACTCCCCGATGTCCGCCCACAGCTGCCGCATTCCGGCGTGCCCGCGGTAGATGCCCTCCAACGGGCTGCCGACTCCAACGTTGTGGTGGTGCTCCACGTCGGGCGCGAGCGATTCGAGTGCGCCGGTCTCGTCGCCAGCGCTCCATCGTTCAAGCCCGGCCACGACCGCCTCCACGTTCTCCTGGGACATCGCCTACTCCGACAGCCCCACGGCCGTGAGCGCCTCTTTCAGGGTGTCGTACTCGTCGAGCCTGGTGATTTGGTGACCCTGGAATTCAACGACGGTGGTGACCTCGATCTCGACAGGAACTCCGCTTGTCGCCCCGATCCCCCATTGCCGCATCGGAACGACGACGCGATCTCCAGCGTCGATGTAGTCCAGTGGCTCGGTCCGATATTCGCTGAACGGCTCCACCCACTCCCTGAGGGCTTGAATCACGCCGTCTCTGCCCTGATACACACGGGTCTCGGGATTGGTCGCCGCCCATCTCAGTTCGACTTCCGGCGAGAATTTCCCCACGATCATCTCCCGGATTGCCTTGCCCTCCCAGTCGATCTCAGTGGCGTCCACACCTTTGAACGGCTCCCAGATTGCGCGAACGATCTCCACGTTCTCCTGCGACATCGCCTACTCCGACAGCCCCACGGCTTCGAGGGCGTCGGCCCGCTGGTTGAAGTTCTGCCAGCGCACGATCCTTCCCTCCCGGATCGTGAAGACGTGTGCATCGGTCTCGTCCATTTCGACGCCGCTGCCGATCCCCCGCCCGACCAGATGGAGGACGGCGACCACGCTGTCGCCCGCATCCACGATCTCCACAACCTCCGAGTGGTGAAACTCCCACGCGGCCAGGAATCCCTCAGCCCACTGCCTCAGCTCGGCGTGACCGTGGAAGGGACCCGGCTCTGGGACCTCGGGCGTGGAAGACAACCTCGCACTCGGAGTCGAACAGCGCGAGGACCGCCTCGACATCGCTGCGGTTCCAAGCTTCTGCGAGCCGGCGCACGAGATCTCCACGTTCTCCTGCGACATCGCCCGCCCAGTATCCCCCGCTCAGGAAAACGCGTGCAACCGAGCATCCAGCGCGGGGTGTTGCCCTATCCGTTGCCCTCCCGGGGTTTGGCGAGAGGCGGCGGCCACAGATTCCGCTTGCTAGAGCGATAGCTCCGGGTGGGTTCGAACCACCGACCTCTCGATTATGAGTCGAGCGCTCTAACCGCTGAGCTACGGAGCCGAGTGCGTCAAGATTAGTCCGTGCCCGGGGACGCACCGAATGTCATGGAGGACGCGAAGGTGCTCCTCGCGGTCCCGAACGTGAGCGAGGGGCGGGACGAGGACGTGATGGAGAAGGTCGAGCGGGCGTTTGCGCCCGCGCTCTTCCTCGACATACACGCGGACGCCGATCACGGCCGCGCCGCCTACACCCTGGCGGCCGAACAGGGCAAGCTGGCCGAGGGGCTCGTGTCGGGTGCCGCGGCGGTGGTCGAGCATGTCGATCTGACCCGGCACACGGGTCTGCACCCCCACGTTGGGGCGCTCGACGTGATGCCCGTCGTCTATCTCACGGAGGAGGCGCGTGGCGCGGCCTGCGCGGAGGTGCTGGCGGCAGCCGGGCAGATCGGAGAAGAGCTGGACGTTCCGGTGATCCTCTACGGGGAGCTGGCGACCGTTCCCGAGCACCGGGAGCGGTCGTGGCTTCGACAGGGAGGATGGCGACACCTGGCGGAGCGGATCGAGAGCGGGGTGATCCGGCCTGACTTCGGCCCGGCCCGGGCGCACCCGACGGCCGGGGTCGTGCTGGCGGCGGCGCGGCCGCCGCTCGTGGCTTTCAACCTCGATCTGGACACCGAGGACGTGGATGTGGCCCAGGATGCCGCCGCGGCGATCCGGGAGTCCGGGGGCGGTCTGCCCGGCGTCCGTGCGATCGGGCTGTTCCTCGAGTCGCGCGGGCGGGCCCAGGTCTCCACCAACGTCCACGACTACCGGATCACACCGCTCCGCATGGTGGTCGAGGAGGTGCGCAAGCACGCCGACATCGCGGAGGCCGAGCTCATCGGGCTGGCGCCGGCCGCGGCCTTCCAGCGGTTCCCGCACGACGTGCCGATCCGCAACTTCTCGCCCGAGCGGCACCTGCTGGAGAACGCGTTACGCTCACTCGTCTGATGGCCCAGACGAAGAAGAAGCGCACGCGCAAGCACCGCGGCACGCCCGCGGGCACGATCGAGCGTGCCGGCCGTACCGGCAGCAGTCGCACGCGGGGGGACGCGAAGCAGATCGCGCGCGACCGGCGCGCCGAGCGCCTGAACCGCGAGCCCACCTGGCGTGGCGCGGTGAACCGCGCGGCGATCGCCGCGGCCGTGTTCGGCGTGCTGGTGGTCGTGGCGTTCGGGAGAGAGGTCGCGTCGGGCGCGTTCCTCGCGCTGTTCATGTTCGTGCTCTACATCCCGCTCGGGTACTTCACCGACAGGGCGATCTACAACTTCCGCCAGCGAAAGCGCACTTAGATGGACGTCCGCATGTTCACCGTCGGGCAGGTGCAGGAGAACACCTTCCTGTTCCGCCGCGACGGCTCCGACCGGGCGCTGATCGTCGACCCGGGGGAAGAGGCCCCGCTGCTGCTGCGAGCGATCGAGGAGCTGGGGGTGACCCTGGACGGCATCCTGCTCACGCACACGCACTTCGATCACATCGGGGCGGTCGCGCCGGTGGCGAAGGCGACCGGCGCCGAGGTATGGGTGCCGGAGATCGAGAAGCACGTGCTGGCGGACATCAACGCATACGTCCCGTGGCCCGGCTTCGGCCCGTTCGAGGACTGGGACGCCGAGCACACCGTGACCGGCGGCGAGCGGCTGGAGCTGGCGGGGTTCGAGATCGACGTGGTCTTCACCCCCGGCCACAGCCCCGGGCACGTGACCTACTCGATCCCCGACGAGGGCGCGCTCTTCTCGGGGGACGTCCTGTTCCAGGGCTCCGTCGGCCGCACCGATCTGCCCGGCGGCGACTGGTCGACCCTGCTCGAGTCGATCCGCACGCTGGTGGACTCGTTGCCGGAGGACACCCGCGTGTTCCCCGGCCACATGGGGCTCACCACGCTCGGCGCCGAGCGGGCGACGAACCCGTTCCTCGTCGAGCTGGCCCGGTAGCCGCGGTGGCGGAGAGGTTGCAGGCCCCGCGGGGCACGTTCGACGTGCTGCCGGAGGACGGTCGCCGCCGCGAGATCCTGCAGGCGTTCGCGAACGGCCTGCTCGAGCGCGCGGGCTACGGCGCATTCGAGTCCCCGATCTTCGAGGACACCGAGTTGTTCGCGCGCGGGGTGGGGGAGGCGACCGACATCGTCGAGAAGGAGATGTTCACGTTCGAGGACAAGGGCGGGCGCTCGCTCACGCTGCGTCCCGAGGGAACGGCCGGGGTCTGCCGCGCCTACGTCGAGCACGGGATGCACAAGCTCCCCCAGCCGGTGAAGCTGCGTTACTGGGGGCCGTTCTTCCGCCACGAGTCCCCGCAGTCCGGTCGCTTTCGCCAGTTCACCCAGGTTGGGGCGGAGGCGCTGGGCTCGGACGATCCCTCGCTGGACGCCGAGTTGATTCTGTTGCTGTCCGAGCTGCTCGCGGAAGCCGGGGTGGAGAGCCGGTTGCGGCTGTCGAGCCTGGGGGACGCCGAGACCAGGCGCGAATACTCCGAGGAGCTGCGCGAGCACCTGCGTAGCCGCGAGTCGGAGCTCTCCGACGAGGTGCGCGGGCGCAGCGAGACCAACCCCCTCCGGGCGTTCGACTCCGAACACGAGGGAACCCGCGCGGTGGTGGCCGACGCGCCGCTGCTGCTGGACCGGCTCAGGCCGGACGACGCCGAGCACTTCGCGGAGGTGCGCGCGCTCCTCGACGAGGCCGGCCAGGAGTACGACCTCGATCCGACTCTGGTGCGCGGCCTCGACTACTACACGCGCACGGTGTGGGAGTTCGAGAGCCCGTCCCTTGGCGCGCAGCGCGGCGTGGGAGGCGGCGGTCGCTACGACGGCCTGGTCGAGCAGCTCGGCGGACCGCCGACGCCCGGCGTCGGTTGGGCGGCGGGGATCGAGCGGATCCTGCTGGCGGCCGGCTACGACATCGCCTGGGACGAGGAGCCCGTCTACGTAGCGGTCGCCAAGCCCGAGCGTCGGCGCGCCGCCTTCGCGCTCGCGCGGGAGCTCCGGCGGGCGGGGCTCCCCGCCCAAGTCGAGCAGGCCGGCCGATCCATGAAGGGGCAGATGAAGCACGCCGACCGGCTCGGTGCGCGCGCGGTGGTCATCGTCGGCGAGCAGATCGAGCTGAAGGACATGGAGACCGGGGATCAGACCGAGGTCTCGGGTGCGCCCGAGGTGATCGAGCTGGTGGCCAGGGACGGCGAGCTGGCGTGACACCGACCTTCGACAACCGCTACCGCACCGCGTGGGCCGGGTCGGTGAGAGCCGACCGCGTGGGGGAGGAGCTGCGCGTGGCGGGCTGGGTGCACCGCCGCCGCGACCACGGTGGTCTGATCTTCATCGACCTGCGCGACCGCGAGGGGCTGTTGCAGCTCGTGCTGCATCCCGAGGATCTACCCGAGGCGCACGAGGGCGGCCACGCCCTGCGCGCCGAGGACGTGATCACCGCGACCGGAAAGCTCGTGCGGCGCGAGGAGGGCACGGTCAACCCCGACCTGCCCACCGGCGAGGTCGAGCTGGCGGTGAGCTCGTTCGAGCTGCTTGCCGATGCGGAGACGCCGCCCTTCCAGATCGACGAGGACGATCCGGTGGGGGAGGAGCTGCGCCTTCGCTATCGCTACCTCGACCTGCGCAAGCCCGCGATGGCCGAGGCGATCGCGCTCCGCCACCGCGTCGTTTCGACCATGCGCCGCCGACTCGAGGGCGAGGGGTTCCTCGAGGTCGAGACGCCGATCCTCACCCGCTCTACGCCCGAGGGCGCGCGCGACTACCTGGTGCCGAGCCGCCTGCAGCCGGGGTCGTGGTACGCGCTTGCCCCAGTCGCCGCAGCTCTTCAAGCAGCTGCTGATGATGGGCGGGCTCGAGCGCTACTACCAGATCGCCCGCTGCTTTCGCGACGAGGACTTTCGCGCCGACCGCCAGCCCGAGTTCACCCAGCTCGATATGGAGCTGTCGTTCGTGGAGGAGGAGGACGTGATCGCCACGTGCGATCCGCTCATGCGCGAGCTGCTCGCGCTCGTTGGGATTGAGCTCCCGGGCGACGTGGAGCGCCTGACCTACGACGACGCGCTCCTGCGCTACGGCACGGACAGGCCCGACCGCAGGATCCCGATCGAGATCGCCGATCTCGGCGGTGTGTTCGCCGGCTCGGAGTTCAAGGTGTTCGCGGGTGCGCTGGCCGGCGGCGGCGTCGTGCGCGGCTTCTCCGCCCCGGGCGACTTCCCTCGCTCCCGCTTCGACAGGCTCACCGAGCAAGCGCAGGAGCTCGGGGCCAAGGGCCTCGTCTGGGGTGTGGTCGAGCCCGATGGCTGGCGCTCGCCGGTGGCAAAGTTCCTCTCGGAGGAGGAGATCGAGGGGCTCGTGAGGGCCACCGGCGCAACCGTGGGCGATGCGATCGTCGTCGTGGCGGACGCGCCAGATGTCGCCGCGCGTGTGCTCGGGGAGCTTCGGCTCGAGGTCGGCGAGCCGCGGCCGGGGCACGACCTCGTCTGGATCGTCGACTTCCCGATGTTCGAGTGGAGCGAAGAGGGGAAGCGCTGGGAGGCCCTGCACCACCCCTTCACGGCGCCGAGCGGAGATCTGGACGCCGATCCGGGCACGTGGCGCAGCCGCGCCTACGACCTCGTCTGGAACGGAACCGAGATCGGCGGCGGATCGATCCGCATCAGCACTCCGGAGGTGCAGACGAAGGTGTTCGCCGCGCTGGGTCTGTCGGAGGACGACGCCCGCGAGCGGTTTGGCTTCCTCCTGGAGGCCCTGCGGTACGGCACCCCTCCGCACGGCGGGATCGCGTTCGGACTCGACCGCATCGTCGCGCTGCTCGCCGGGCGCGAGTCGATCCGCGACGTGATCGCCTTCCCGAAGGCCGCCAGCGGAGCCGATCCGCTCACTGGAGCACCCGCTCCGGTGAACGAGCGGCAGCTGCGCGAGCTGGGGCTGCGGCCCCAGCAGCGGCCGGGCTGACGCTGCTAGCCTCGGCCACAGGCTCGAGCTTGTACGCCAGCCGGCCCATACGTTGAGCCAACATCAACGGGATGGGAGCCCGGCTCGGGGCGTGCCAGAGGTTCGCCCTCAGGCGCGGTCCGGAGGGCACCCACGCTTGCAGAAGCAGGCCCAACTCCCGACCGGCAGCGGCAAGCTGGAGCCGACCACTTCTATTCTGCCCATATGGCGGCTCGCAGCCAGACTCGCGGACGGGCGCTGACCGGCCACATCGAGACCCCGCACGGGCTCGGCGCCCTGGCGCGCGCGCCACACACCGGCGCCGCCGGCGGCGCCGCATGTGGGGACCTCGTTCGGGTATCGGTGCGCGTGGAGGGCGACCGCGTCGCCGAGGCGGGCTTCGACGCGCGCGGGTGCGCGGCCGCGCGAGCGGCGGGCAGCGCCGCGGTCGAGCTGGTGGAGGGCGCGTCGGTCCTGCGCGCCGCGCATGTGACGCCGAGCGCGATCGCCGCCGAGTTGGGCGGGCTCGCGCCGGGCGCGACGCACGCGGCGGACCTTGCGGCCGACGCGCTGCACCGCGCGCTCGGCCTGGCCGCTCGCGACGGCGCGGTCACGCTGCCGGCGATCGCCGACCGGACGCTGGTGGCCATGAGCGGCGGCGTCGACAGCGCCGCGGCTGCCCAGCTCGCGCTCGACGCGGGTGAGGAGGTCGTCGCCGTGACGCTCGAGCTGTGGTCGGACGCCGCGACCGACGGCGAGCGGAGCTGCTGCTCGCCGCAGGCGGTCACCGGCGCGCGGGCGCTGGCACACTCGATGGGCATCCCGCATTTCACGCTCGACCTACGCGACCGCTTCAGGGCGGACGTCGTCGACGACTTCCTCGCGGGCTATGGGAGCGGCGCCACCCCGAACCCGTGCGTCCGCTGCAACGGCCTGGTGCGGTTCGACTCCATGCTGGAGCTGGCCGCGCAGCTCGGGTGCGGACGGCTGGCCACCGGCCACTACGCCCGCATCGAGCACGACGCCGAAGGACCGCTGGTGCGCGACGGCCGCCGACCCGAACAAGGACCAGAGCTACATGCTCGCCCGCCTGGCCGGCGACGAGCTCGAGCGGTTGCGCTTCCCGCTCGGCGAGCTCGAGAAGCCGCGCGTGCGCGAGCTCGCTCGCGCCGCCGGTCTGGCGGTGGCCGACAAGCGCGAGAGCCAGGATCTGTGCTTCCTCGCCGGCACCGGCGCGCGGGCGTTCATGCGCCGCCACGGCGGCAACGCCGTGCGGACGGCTGCCGCGGGAGGCGATGTCGTCGACCGCGACGGGCAGCGTGCTCGGGCGCCACGACGGCCACCACGCCTTCACCGTCGGCCAGCGGCGGGGGATCGGCGTCGTCGTCGCCAGAGCCGCTCTACGTGCTGGCGAAGGACGCCCGCCGCAACCGCGTGGTCGTGGGCCCGCGCGCCGCGCTCGCCACCCGCAGGGCGGAGGTCGCCCCCGCCGTGCTGCACCGCGGCGCCGATCGCGCAAGCTCCGTGCGGCTGCGCTACCACGCCGCGGCAGTCCCGTGTGCGGTCGCCGGCGCTCCGGCGGCTGGGGCGCACGCGCGGCTCCGCCTGTCGCTGGGTCGCGAGGTGGCCGCACCCGCGCCGGGCCAGACGGCCTGCCTGCTCGATGGCGGGCTGGTCGTGGGGTGGGGGACCGTGGCGGAAGCCGATGGCTGACCGGGTCGCTTTCGAGGCGCCGCTCGACGGCGCGTTCGAGCCCGTGGTGCGACTTGTCGTGGGCGGGGTGGCCGAGCGCGCGTCGCTGGGATTCGAGGATATGGACGACCTCCAGCTCGCGATCGAGCGCCTGCTGGCGGAGGCCGGTGCAGAGGGTCGCGTCGCGCTCTCCTTCGAGCTGTCCGCGGGCCGTATCCGCACCCGGGTCGGGCCCGCTGCGCGAGCGCGGCCTCGCTGAAGCGCTTCAGGATCGCGAGCGCTCGCCGGGCACGTTGACGCTCGGACGCATCCTCGTCGACGGTCGTGGACTCCTACGGCGTCGAAGAGCCCGACTCCGGCCAGATCGTCGTGCGACTCGAGAAGGTGGGGGCCCCGCGGTGAGCGCGACGGAGGAGGGGCAACGAGCGCGCGGCCGCGAGGAGGACCGCGACCTCCTGCGCCGCTACCACCACGATGGGGACGTGGCGGCGCGCGAGCGCCTGGTGACGCGCCACCTCCCGCTCGTCCGATCGCTCGCCCGGCGCTACGCCAACCGAGGGGAATCGCTGGAAGACATCGAGCAGGTGGGCGCGATCGGCCTGCTCAAGGCGATCGATCGCTTCGACATGGACCGCGACGTGTCGCTCGCGACCTACGCGACCCCGAACGTCGTGGGAGAGATCAAGCGCCACTTCCGCGACAAGGGCTGGGCGATCCGCGTGCCGCGCGCGCTCCAGGAGCTGAACGCGACGCTGTCCTCCACGATCGACCGCCTCACCGCAAGGCTCGGACATTCGCCGAGCATCGCCGAGATCGCCGACGAGCTGGGAGCCACCCCCGAGGAGGTGCTCGAGGCGCTCGACGTCGGCTCGGCCTACACCACGCTCTCGCTCTCGGGGCCGGGCGGCGGCGACGAGGACGGGGACCCGCTCGAGTCGATCGGGGACGAGGACGAGGGCTTCGAGCGCACCGAGGAGCGCGCCGCCCTGGCGCCCGCGCTCGCGCACCTTCCGCCGCGTGAGCGCGAGATCCTGCGGATGCGCTTCGAGGAGGAGCTCCCCCAGACGCAGATCGCGGAACGGGTCGGGCTCTCCCAGATGCACGTCTCGCGCCTGATCCGCAAGGCGCTCGCGACGATGCGGGACGAGCTGGATTGAGCGGGGTCCGCGCGCGGCCGCTGTCAGCCGTGGCTGTGACTTGCGCGCTGCTGGGAGCGGGACCGGCGTTGGCTTGCAACTCGCCGGGTGAGCAGGACCGAGGGGACGCCCGCGAGGGCGGATCCGTGGTGGTCAGCATCCTGACCGCGCCGGGCTCCCTCGATCCGGCCGTCGCATCTTCCCCGCAGGCGGTCCAGGTGCTGTCGCTCGTGTACACCCCGACGCTGACCTATCGGCGGACGGAGGGTGCCGGCGGCACGGAGGTCGTGCCCGGTCTCGCCGAGAGCATGCCCGAGGTCTCCGACGAGGGATTGACCTGGACGCTCACCCTGCGCAAGGACCTCCGGTACGCGGACGGCCGACCCGTCCAGGCGACGGACTTTGAGCGAGGCCTGCGGCGGGCGCTGCGCCTGAACGCCGCGGCCGACGCGCAGCTCGGCGCCGTGGTGGGCGCACGCGAATATGCCCATGCAGGAGTCGCCGGCCGGGACATTCGAGGCGTCGAGGCCGACACGCGCACACGGCGGGTGCGGATCCGGCTCAAGACCCCTGACCCGGGTCTCAAGTACGCGCTGGCCGCAACGTGGGCGGCGCCGGTGCCCCCGGGGGTGCCGATGACCGACGTCTCGGACCGGCCGCCCGCTGGCGTCGGGCCGTACTCGCTCCGGCGACCCAGGCGAGGCACCGCCTTCGTGCTCGAGCGCCGTAGGGACTTCGACCTCTCCGGCGTCCCGGCCGGTCACCTCGACGAGATCGCAGGCCGTGTCGTGCCCGATGCCGCTGTCGCGGTTCGCAGGGTGATCGGGGGAGGCCTCGACGTGTTCGAGGGCGAGCCCCCGGTGGCGCTTCTGCCGGAGATCCGCTCGAAGTACAAGGATCGCTACGAGGAGAGGGCCACCCTTAAGACGAGATTCGTCGAGATGGATCTCGACCGCGCTCCCTTCATCGACCGCGACGTGCGGCGGGCCCTGGCTTACGCGTTGGACGAGAGGGCCCTCGGCCGTCTATACGACGGCTTTATGGAGCCGGCCTGCGCCGTGCTGCCCGGGCAGGTGCCGGGGTTTCGCCGCGCCCGACCCCTGTCCCTACGGCGAACGCGAGGGCAATCCCGATCTCGAGCGTGCCAGCAAGCTGGTGGAGCGCTCGCCGGAGTCCGACGCGCGGGTGCTGGTGTCCGGCGGGCAGGATCCCCGGCGGGCGCCGGAGCTGGCGCGCTTCGTCACCCAGGCGCTGTCCAAGATCGGCTTGCGGGCCAGGATCGCCCGCACCCGGGACCAATTGCGGCGAGCCCAGGTCCGGATCGGCGAGCGTGACCCCGCAATCCCCCATCCCGCGGAGTACCTGGAGACGGTCGCCGCCCCGCTCGTTCAAGCGCAGGCGCAGGCCCTCACCGGAGAGGGCGATCCGCGCGAGTTGGCGGGCGAGTGGGCGGATCTCGACGCCGAGGTGGTGCGCGACGGAACGCTGGCGCCCTTCGGCGTCGCAACGATGGGATCGCTGTTCTCCGAACGCCTCGACGTGGCGAACTGCATGCGCTTTCACCCCGTCTACGGGGTGGACTGGTCCAGCCTCTGCCTCAAATAGCGGCAGGAAGCGAGCGTCGGCTGCCGAATGAACCGGCGAGCCCGGTGCATGGACAGCGCAGCATGGGTAAGTCCGATGGCCGGTGGGAATAAGGCTCGTAGGCTCGTAGACCACAACCGGAGGTATCACGCATGACAAGGCTGTCCAAGGCGCTCATCGCCTCTATCGCCGTCGTATTCATCGCCCTCGGGATCGCCGCGTGCGGCGGCGATGACGATGACGACTCGGGAGGCGGGAGCAAGGAGGGCGGCTCGATCAAGATCGGCTCGGTGCTTCCGGACAAGTACGACCCCACGCAGAACCAGACGATCCAGGCCTATCAGGCCCAGCAGCTCGTTTACACGCCGCTGAACACGTTCAAGCACGTCCAGGGAAGCGAGGGCGCCGAGGTCATCCCCGGGCTCGCCGACTCGCTGCCGGAGGTCTCGAACGGCGGCAAGACGTACAAGCTCAAGCTTCGATCGGGGCTCAAGTACAGCGATGGCAGCCCCGTCAAGGCCAGCGACTTCGAGAACACCATCAAGCGCTTGGTCGTCACCGGCGGTCCTTTCTCTTCGTTCGTCACGGGGATCGAGGGCACCGACAAGCTGAAGAACTGCGATCAGGACTTGGAGGGCATCGTCACCGACGACAAGACCGGTGACATCACGATCACCCTTTCGGCACCGGACACCAAGTTCCGGTTCGCCCTGTCCGAGACCTGGACGGCGCCGACGCCGGCGGCGAAGTCCCCGTGCAAGGGGCAGGAGAATCCGCCGCCGCCCGGATACGGACCGTACACCTGGACGATCCAGAACCCGTCGCGGCAGTTCACCCTCACCAAGAACCCGGACTTCGACCTTCCCGGCATTCCGCAGGGCAAGGTCGACAAGATCACCGTGATCAAGTCAAGCGTCTCGAAGATGACGCAGGACGTGATCAACGGGGACCTGGACTTCATGACCGAGGACCCGTCGGGCGATCAGCTGCCGCAGGTCCGGCAGAAGTACAGCGATCGCATCTCGCTCGCCCCCAACCCGCCGAACATCTACTACTTCTCGATGAACGTCACGATCCCGCCGTTCAACAAGATCGAGGCGCGGCAGGCCGTGAACTACGCGATCGACAGCCGGGCGCTCCAGCGCGTCTTCAGCGGCCGGCTCGACCCCACCTGCAACTTCATCCCCAAGGACGTGATCGGCTACAAGGAGGCCGATTGCCCTTACGGCGATCCGGACGGGCCTGGGAACATCCCCAAGGCCAAGGAGCTGGTCGAGAAGTCCGGCACCGCGGGTCAGACCGTGACGTTCTGGACCAACAACAAGGACCCGCGCCCGGCGATCGGCGACTACATGCGCGACCTGCTCAACCAGATCGGGTACAAGGCCAAGCTCAAGACGCTTGACCAGCAGGTCTACTTCGATCAGTTCGGCCAGGAGCGCAACAAGCCGCAGATCGGGTTCACCGACTGGTACATGGACTTCCCGCACCCCTCGGACCTCCTGGAGCCGTCGGTGGCCGGGGCGTCGCTCGAATCCTCGCCGACGTTCAACACGCAATATGTCAACGACCCCACGCTGAACAAGAAGATCGCCGACCTGGTGGAGCAGGACCCGGAGAAGGTCGCCGACCAGTACGCCGACCTCGACAAGTACATCGTCCAGGACAAGGCGTACCTGGCGCCATACGGCATCGAGGAGTCCACCTCGTTCTTCTCCGAGCGGATGAACTCAGAGGACTGCAGCGGCGTGCATCCGCAGTACAAGAACGACTGGCTCCAGTTCTGCCTGAAGGGGTAGCCGGCGGAGACGGCGATGGCCACTGAACGCACGGAGCCGGCGTTCGTGGCCGCTGCGCCGTCTGTCGAGCAGCTCTGAGGAGGCGCGGGCCGCCGGGCTAGGTCCCGGGCGGCTCGCGCTCCGGCGCCTGCGGCGCAACCGGGTGGCGCTCGCGTTCGGGGCCGTATTCCTGGTCGTGGTCGCGCTGTGCCTGGCCGCGCCGATATGGGCGAACAACTTCGCGCACACGACCCCGTTGAAGAACAACCTCACCGGCCAGGTGACGGTCGACGGCGAGAAGAAGGACGTGGTCACCCCCGACGGCGTTCCGATCGGGCCAACCTGGCAGTCGCGCTACTTCCTGGGAGCCGACGGCAACGGGCGCGACACGATGGTCCGGCTGCTCTACGGCGGGCGCAATTCGCTGTTGATCGGCGTGTCCGCCGCGCTGATCACCGCCCTGTTCGCCGTGGCCGTCGGCGTCCTGTCGGGCTACTTCCGCGGCGCCGTGGACGCGGTGCTCTCACGCACGATGGACGTGATCTGGGCCTTTCCGGTGATCCTGCTTGGCATCGCCCTGGGCACCGCCTTCGCGTTATCGGGTCTCAACCTGGGCGTGGTGAAGATCAGCGGGGACTCCAAGCTGATCCCGATCCTGATCATCGCGATCGTCTACATCCCCTACATGGCGCGTCCGATTCGCGGACAGGTGTTCGGCCTTCGCGAGCGCGAGTTCGTCGAGGCAGCACGGGCACAAGGGGCGGGCCCGCTGCGGATCATGTTCTCGGAGATCCTGCCCAACCTCTCGTCGACGATCATCGTCTTCTTCCCGCTGATGGTGGCCAACGCGATCCTGCTCGAGGCCGCGCTCGGGTTCGTCGGGGTGGGCGTGCGTCCGCCCGAGCCCTCGTGGGGGACGATGATCGGGGACGGGGTCGAGCACATCCTCACCGGCCCCCATCTGGCGATCGTGCCGGGGACGATGCTGGTCATCGCGGTGCTGGCGCTGAACGTGTTCGGCGACGGCGTGCGCGACGCATTCGACCCGCGGGCCACGGTGAAGCTGGAGCGCTGATGGCCCGCTTCGTCGTCAGGCGACTGCTCTCGATGTTGCTCGTGCTGTTCGCCATCTCGGTCCTCACGTTCCTGATCTTCAACGTGATCCCGGGCGGCGATCCCGCCGTCCGGCTCGCCGGCAAGCAACCCCAGCCCGAGCAACTGGAGCGCATCCGCGAGGAGTGGGGCTTCAACGAGCCGGTCTACGTGCAGTACGTGAAGACGATGGGCCAGATCTTCACCGGCGACGTCGTGTCCTACACCACGCAGCGCAACGTGGTCGACGAGATCCGCAACGATGCCCCGCGCACCTTCTCGCTGGCGATCGGGGCGGCCATCATCTGGATGGTCTTCGCCGTCGGACTGGGTCTCTACACGGCGATCAAGGCGGGGAGGTTCGCCGACCGGTTCCTGACCGTCCTGGCGATGATCGGGGTCTCCATGCCGGTGTTCTGGATCGGCGCGCTCATGAGCTACTACCTCGGGTTCAAGGCGGAGATCTTTCCCAACGGCGGATACGTGGAGTTCTTCGACAGCCCCACCGACTGGGTCTATCACCTGATCCTGCCCTGGACCGCGCTGTCGCTCCTGTTCATCGGGATCTACTCCCGCCTGCTGCGCTCCAGCGTGCTGGACACGATGCACGAGGACTACGTGCGGACGGCGCGCGCCAAGGGAGTGAGCGAGCGCCAGGTCCTGCTCAAGCACGTGCTGCGCAACTCGATGATCCCGATCGTGACCCTGTGGGGGCTCGACTTCGGAGCGGTCCTGGCCGGCGGGGCGATCCTCACGGAGAGCGTGTTCGACCTCCAGGGGGTCGGCCAGTACGCGTTCGAGTCCGTCCGCCAGCTCGACGTGCCGCCGGTGCTGACGATCACGATGTTCGGCGCCTGCCTGATCGTCGTGCTGAACACCGTGGTGGACATCCTCTACGCGGCCCTCGACCCGAGGATCCGGCTCCAGTGAACGACGAGCCCCTGCTCGCGGTGAACGACCTCGCGGTCTCGTTCGAGACCGAGGAGGGCTTGGTGCAGGCCGTCGACGGCGTCTCCTTCGAGCTGGCCCGGGGGGAGATCCTGGCGGTGGTGGGGGAGTCCGGCTGCGGCAAGTCCGTCACGGCGATGACCCTGATGGGCCTGACCCGAGCGCCGAACGCGCGCTTCGATGGCTCGGCTCGCTACGGGGACACCGAGCTGGTCACCGCCTCCGATGACGCAGCTGCGGGCCATCCGCGGCGCGGAGATCGCGATGATCTTCCAGGACCCGATGACGTCGCTGAACCCGGTCCATCAAGATCGGCGACCAGATCATCGAGCAGATCCGGGAGCATCTGGACATCTCGGGCCAGCAGGCGCGGGAGCGGACGATCGAGCTGCTCGAGCGGGTTGGCATCCCGCGCGCGCGCGACCGGGTCGATTCGTACCCGTTCGAGTTCTCGGGCGGCATGCGCCAGCGGGTGATGATCGCGATGGCGCTGTCCTGCGACCCGAGCATCCTGATCGCCGACGAGCCGACCACGGCCCTGGACGTGACCATCCAGGCCCAGATCCTCGAGCGCGTCCGCGACCTTCGTGAGTCGACGGGCGCGGCGGTGATCCTCGTGACCCACGACCTCGGTGTGGTGGCGGACATCGCGGATCGGGTGGCAGTCATGTATGCCGGGCGCATCGTCGAGGAGGGCACGCTCGACGAGATCTTCTACGACCCGCAGCACCCGTACACCTGGGGTCTGCTGGGGTCGATCACCCGCGTGGACCGGCCGCGGCCCGAGCGCCTGCCCGCGATCGCCGGCCTGCCGCCGTCGCTCGCAGACCGGCCCGAAGGGTGCCACTTCCGGCCTCGCTGCCCGCACGAGTTCGAGGAATGCGTGAAGGTGCCCGAGCTCGCCTCGCGCCTCCCTGAGGAACCCGAGCACCGGGACCGCTGCTGGTTGTCCGTCGAGGAGAAGCGCAGCCGGCGCGAGGTCGCAGACGGAGAGATCGGGCTCGGCGGCAAAGGAGGGCGGCGGCATCGTGACCGAGACCGACGGCCGCGGCCAATGGGCAGCTGCTCGAGGTCGAGCACCTCAAGCTCCACTTCCCGATCAAGGAGGGGGTGTTGGTCGACCGCGAGGTGGGGAAGGTCCACGCCGTTGACGACGTGACCTTCTCGCTCGCGCGAAGGGGAGACGCTCGGCCTGGTGGGCGAGTCGGGCTGCGGCAAGACCACGCTGTCGCGCGCGCTGATGCGGCTCCTCGAGCCCACGGACGGGATCGTCCGGTTCCGGGGTGACGACATCACGCATGCCAAGCGCAAGCAGCTCGAGCCGCTGCGGCGCCAGATGCAGATGGTGTTTCAGGATCCGTTCGCCTCGCTCAACCCGCGCAAGACGCGTGAGCCAGATCATCAGCATGCCACTGCGGCTGCACGGCGTGGAGAAGGATCAGGTCGAGCGCAGGGTCCGCGAGCTGCTCGAGCGAGTGCGGCTCAGCCCGGAGCACCTGAACCGCTATCCGCATGAGTTCTCGGGCGGCCAGCGTCAGCGGATCGGTGTAGCCCGCGCCCTCGCGCTTGGAGCCGCGGCTGATCGTCCTCGACGAGCCCGTCTCCGCGCTGGACGTATCGGTCCAGGCGCAGATCATCAACCTGCTCGACGACCTCCAGGACGAGTTCGGCCTGAGCTACCTGTTCGTGGCCCACGACCTGAGCGTGGTGCGCCACGTCTCCGACCGGATCGCCGTGATGTACCTGGGCAAGCTGATGGAGGTCTCGCCGGCGGAGGAGCTCTACACGAAGCCGATCCACCCGTACACGGTTGCGCTGCTCGGCGCCATCCCGATTCCCGACCCGAGGGAGAACCGCGAGCGCGAGCGGATCATCGTGAGCGGCGAGCCGCCGAACCCGATCGACCCGCCATCCGGCTGCGTGTTTCACCCGCGCTGCCCGCACGCGACGGACGTCTGCCGATCGGAGGAGCCGCCGCTCACCGCGCTACCCCGGCGGCCATCTTGCGGCCTGCCACCACCCGCTGTCGGTGACCGCGGACGAGATCGCGGCGGCAGAGCGCTCGCCCGCGAGCCCGCTCAGCGCCGGCGACGAGCTGCCTACCGCGGCGGCCTAGCGGACGGGGCGATTCTGTGCGCGCTGAGCAGGCAAAAGTCCTTCTCAATGCAACGTTTCCTGCACGAAACTTGTGCAACGTCCTGACGCCGTGTCACACTACGACGTGCAGCTGCACTGGCTTGCCCGGTGTACCCGTGCAAACACAGTTCACTGAAGGGACTTCTATATGGGCTGCCGTCGATAAGTTTCACAGACAGAGGCCGCGAGAGCGGCCTCTGCTGCGTTCTAGGACCAGTTGCATCGAACCCGGAAGTGGAGCCGGCTGATGCGCGAAGCGACTGACCTGCTGCGTTCCGAGAAGCGCGCCCGCCTCTTCTTCATCGCGCTGGCCCAATCGTCCTTTGGCACCGGCGCGGCATACGTCGCGCTCCTCCTGATCGCGTTCGAGCGCTTCGAGTCGCCACTTGCGATCACGATCGTCCTCGTGGCCGACCTGTTGCCGGCCATGCTCCTCGGCCCGGTCTTCGGCGCCGCGGCGGACCGCTGGTCGCGCAAGCGGTGCATGATCGTGGCGGACGCAATCCGTGCGTTTGCGTTCATCGGGATCGGAGTGGTGGACAGCTTCGTCGCCACCGTGGCGCTCGCGGCGGTGGCCGGGACCGGCACGGGCATCTTCACGCCCGCGGCGCTGGCGGGCCTGCCGAGCCTGGTGCCGAAGGAGCGGCTGCCGGCGGCCACGTCCCTGTACGGGGCCATCGCGGACCTCGGCTACACCGTCGGACCTGCCCTCGCCGCGCTCGTGTTCGTGCTTTGCGAGCCCGGAGGCCGTGACCGTGGCCAACGGCGTTACCTTCGCCCTCTCGGCGATCCTGATAGCGACGATCGCTTTCGGCGCCGTGCCCGCCCGGCGTCACCGGCCAGCCCAAGCGGTCGCTGTTCCGCGAGGCCCGCGAGGGCATCAGGGTCACGTCGGGGATGGTCGGGGTTCGCGTCGTGCTCGTGGGCCTCAGCGGCGGCGCTCTTCTTCGGCGGCATCCTCAACGTGGCCGAGCTGCTGTTCGCCGAGGAGCTCGGCGCCGGCGAATCCGGCTTCGCCATGCTGGTCGCGCTCTATGGTCTCGGCTTCGTGGTGGGCTCCCTGATGGGGGCGGCGGGTGGCAGCTCGCCGCTGTCTGAAGCGCAGGTACCTCCTCGGGCTTCTGCTGATGGCGCTCGGCTTCGTTGCGGCGGGCCTGTCGCCCGTCTATGAGGTCGCAGCGGTGATGTTCGCGCTCGCGGGCCTGGGCAACGGCCTGATCCTGGTGTACGAGCGGCTGCTGATCCAGGACAGCGTGGCCCACTCGATCATGGGCCGCGTGTTCGGCGTCAAGGACGCGCTCACCGCCTGGGCGTTCGCGCTGGCCTTCCTCGCGGCGGGCGGGCTGCTCGAGCTGATGGGCCCGGGCACCGCGATCGTGGCGGCCGGCGTCGGCGGCCTGGTCGTCGTGGGCGGCGGCCACCGCGCTGCTGCGCGGCGTTTGGACCGAGGCCTCGCCGGCCGTCGCGGCCGGCCTAGGAGACGACGCCGACGCGGGCGGGCGCAGCGCTTTGGGAGAGGATCGCCCGGATCTCGTCGGCGGTCGCGACGGCTGGCTCCCCCTCCTCGATGACCTCGGTGAGCGCGGCGACGACGCTGCGGGTCGAACTGGGTCCCCGCGTTATCGCGCTAGCTCGTCGAGCGCGTCCTCGCGCGACATGCCGCGGCGATAGACGCGGTCGGTGGTCATCGCGTTGTAGGCGTCGCAGGCGAACACGAGCCGGGCGGCGAAGGGGATTCGCTCTCCGGCAAGCCCGTCGGGGTAGCCGCGTGCCGTCCCAGCGCTCGTGGCATGAGCGCACGATCTCGCCGATCTCGCCCGAGCAGGCCGCCCACGCGGTCGAGCATGCAGCTGCCCCTCGATCGTGTGGGTCTTCATCAGCGCGAACTCCTCGTCGGTGAGCTTCGCCGGCTTGTTGAGGATCTGCTTCGGGATCGCGATCTTGCCGACGTCGTGCAGGAGAGCAGCGAACTCGAGCCGCTGGCGCTCCTCCTTGCGCGACGCCCAACTTCTCGGCCGTCGCCTCGACCAGCTCCACGATCGAGCGGCTGTGTGCCGCCGTGTAGGGGTCCTCGAACTCCACGACGTCGGACAGGAGCGTGACCGTGCCTCGGTAGGCGCGCTGCAGCTCGAGCGCTGCGCTGTAGCGCTCGCGACGGTCGCGGGAGAACAGCTCGAGCAGCCAGACCAGCGGCGCGATCGCCAGCAGGGCCAACGGCTCGTCGTAGGCCACCAGTCCGCGTGACGAACGCGATCGGAGAGAGGATGAGCTCCACCCGGGCGGTCCCCGCGAAGTGGTGCGGCGGCATCTCGGAACGGCAAGGCGTCGAGCAGCGAGTTGCGCATCATGGTCCACGAGAAGTCGAACAGCATCTGCGCCCCGAGGGCGAGCGCATACACCCCGGCGACGTCGAGGCTCGGGGTCGCCCGGCGCGAGCGCGGCGAGCACCAGCACGGGCCCGATCACGAACCACGAGTCCCGACGGCGGACGAGCAGCGGTCCCTGTGTGCCGTGCCGCGCACGATGTCGGAGGCCATCGCGAGCGCCGGCCGCGGCGCCCGCCAGCAGCGGCACCGCACGGCAGCGGCGCCAGCAGCAGCATCGGCACGAGCATCAGCTGCTCCGGGACCACGTAGTAGCCGCCGAACTCGAACTGCACCTGCGACACGAGCACGTAGCCGACCACTAGGCCGGCGATCAGCAGGCGGGTCGGCGTCGCGCTCGGACGGCAGGAAGACCGCGATGGCGACCGCGGCGGCGAGATAGGCGGCGGCCGACGCGCTCATCACCACGCGCTCGCGTCGCGGCATGCGCTGCGGGCGCCGCTTGCGAGCCTCGCCGACCAGTTGCTCCGCGAGAAGCATCTGCGTGCATAGTCGGCGCTGGGCCGGGTCCGCTCCCGCATGCGAAAGGACAATGCGCAGGTTTGCGGTGCCGAAGCTCCATCGCGCTGCGCAGCAGTCGAGCCCCGAAAACGCATGGATTGCAGCGGATCTGATTGAGCCGTCGGCCCCGCGGCACGCCGCCGGCGGGCGAGGCACCTAGACTCAGCGCCATGACGGCGGCGGAGATCCGCGAGCGCTTCCTCTCGTTCTTCGAGGAGCGCGGGCATCTGCGCGTTCCCTCGGCATCGCTCGTGCCGGCGAGCTATGACCCGACCGTCCTGCTGACCACCGCGGGGATGCAGCCGTTCAAGCCCTACTTCCTCGGCGAGGAGGAGCCGCCGTCGAAACGACTCACCTCCTGCCAGAAGGTGTTCCGCACCACCGACATCGAGAACGTGGGCCTGACCGCGCGGCACCTCACGTTCTTCGAGATGCTCGGCAACTTCTCGGTCGGCGACTACTTCAAGCAGGGCGCGGTTGAGTTCGCGTGGGAGCTGTCGATCGAGGGGTTCGGGTTCGAGCCAGAGCGAGTCTGGATCACCGTCTTCGGAGGCGACGACGAGCTGGGCCTCGGGCCCGACGAGGAGGCGATCGCGTGCTGGCGCTCGATCGGCGTGCCCGACGAGCGGATCGTGCGGCTGGGCCGCGAGGACAACTTCTGGCAGTCCGGCCCCACGGGGCCGTGCGGCCCGTGCTCGGAGCTCTACCTCGACCGCGGGCCCGACTTCGGCCCCGACTCCGACCGCCCGGGCGACGACACCGAGCGCTATCCTCGAGTTCTGGAACCTCGTGTTCATGCAGTACGAGCTGCACGCCGGACTCGTCGCTCACCGAGCTGCCGCAGAAGAACATCGACACGGGCATGGGCCTCGACCGGATGGCGGCGATCCTGCAGGACGTTCCGTCGGTCTACGAGACCGACTCCTTCCGGCCGCTGGTCGAGTTCGGCGAGCAGCGCTCGGGCCGTCGCTACGGGCAGGACGACGCCAGCACCCGAGCGCTGCGCGTGCTGGCCGACCACGGCCGCGCGTCTGCCTTCCTGATGGCCGACGGCGTCGTGCCCTCCAACGAGGAGCGCGGCTACATCCTGCGCCGGATCCTGCGGCGTGCGATCCACCACGGGCGCGTGCTGGGCATCCGCGACCCATTCGTGGCCGACCTCTGCGGCGTTGTCGTCGAGACGATGGGCGATGTCTACCCCGAGCTGCGGGCCGAGCGCGAGACGATCGAGCGGTGGGCGAACGCGGAGGAAGAGGGCTTCGACCGGACGCTCGCGCAGGGCGAGCGCATGCTCGGCGAGCTCGTCGAGCGATCGCGTGCCGAGGGCGCGACCCGCGTGGCCGCCGAGGACGCCTTTCGGCTGCACGACACCTTCGGCTTCCCATTCGAGATGACCAAGGAGATGCTCGCCGAGGAGGGACTGGAGGTCGACGAGGCGGGCTTCGCCGAGCTCATGGAGCAGGCCCGGGCCACCGCCCGGGCGGGGGCCAAGGACGCCGGCGGCGGCGGCGGATGCGGATCGGGTGGCGGAGTTCGCCCGCGCCGCGGGCTTTCAGACCCGCTTCGTCGGCTACGAGTCCACGGAGGCCGAGACGGTGGTTCGCGCAGTCGAGCGCGAGAACGGCACGTTGCTCGCCAAGCTCGAGGACAGCCCGTTCTACCCCGAGGGCGGGGGGCAGGTGTCCGACGCGGGACGGATCGAGACCGACTCGGGGCGCGCGCAGGTCGTGGGCGTCTACCGGCTCGGTGGCGACCAGGCGCTGGCGCTCGAGCCGCTGGAGGGCGAGGCGCCCGCGGCGGGCGAGGCCGCCCATGCGGTCGTTGAACGCGACGCGCGGCTCGCGACGATGCGCAACCACACCGCCACCCACCTCCTGCACGCCGCGCTGCGCGAGCGCCTGGGCACGCACGTACGCCAGGCGGGCTCGTACGTGGGCCCGGACAAGCTGCGGTTCGACTTCACCCACGGCGAGCGGCTCTCGGACGCCGAGCTGCGCGACGTGGAGAACCGAGTGAACGACTGGATCGCCGCCAACCGCCCCGTGCGCGCGATCGAGACGACGCTGGACGAGGCCCGCTCGCTCGGGGCGATGGCGCTGTTCGGCGAGAAGTACGGCGACTGGGTTCGGATGGTGGAGATCGAGGACGTGTCACGCGAGCTGTGCGGGGGCACCCACGTGGCGTCGAGCGCGGAGGTGGGGCTCTTCCACGTGACAACCGAGACCTCGAGCGCCTCGAACGTGCGCCGGATCGAGGCCGTGACCGGGGCCGGCGCGTACGAGGTCTTCCGCACCCGCACCGACCGCGTGCGCGAGCTCGCGGCTGCGCTCAAGGCGCCCGAGGACGAGTTGGTCCGTGCGGTGGAGCGGCTCGGCGGGAAGGTGAAGGAGCTCGAGAAGCGCCCGAGCGATGGTGCGGCCGACGGCGCCACCGCCGACGCCCTGGCGGGCTCCGCGGCACAGGTCGGCGGGGTGTCGGTGGTCGCGGCCCGGGCCGACGCGGCGGACGCGAAGGCGTTGCTGGAGCTGTCCAACCGGGTGCGACAGAAGCTGGGAGACGCCGCGGTGGCCCTTGGAGCCGCGGTCGACGGGCGCGCGCACCTGGTCGTGAACGTGGCGCCCGCGGTCGTCGAGAAGGGCGTGAAGGCCGGTGACGTCGTGCGGGTGGCGGCCGAGGTGGTCGGCGGCGGCGGCGGTGGCCGCGACACGATGGCTCAGGCCGGCGGTCGCGACCCGGGCCGTCTGGACGAGGCGCTGGACGCCGCGCGGGCGGAGATCGAGCGAGCGCTCGGGGCGTGAGGGTGCGAATCCTCGCGCTCGACCACGGTGAGGCACGCTGCGGCTGCGCCGTCTCGGACCCGTCCGGCACGCTGGCCACCCCGCTGGCGGCCGTCGAGCGCCCCGATACGCGCAAGGGGCTGGCCCGGATCGCGGCGCTGGCGGACGAGCTCGCGGTCGAGCGGGCGGTGGTCGGGCTTCCGCTCACGCTCGCGGGTGAAGAGGGCGCGCAGGCCGCGAGCGCGCGGGAGTTCGCGGGGCGCCTGGGGGCGCGGCTGACCGTTCCGGTCGAGCTCTACGACGAGCGGCTGACCACGCGGATGGCGGATGCTACGCCCGGCAGCGCCGACCCCGACTCGCGCGCGGCGGCCCACCTGCTCGAGAGCTACCTGGCCGCGCTGGCCGCCGGTTCTCGGAAGTGAGTCCGCCGACCGCTCGCCCGAGGAGCGCGAACGCGCCCGACTCGAGCGCGAGGCGCGCCGCGCGCGCACGTGACAGCCGGCCCGTCTCCGGCGCGGGCCCCGGCACCGGTCGTCTCTGCCCCCGAGCCAACCGTGGCAGCCCGGCCAGCCACAGCCACCACAACCGCCGCCGCCGTTCGAGCCGCCCCCATCGACGACGGCGCCCGAAGGACCAGCGCCGGCGCCCGGCAGACGCCGCCGGCTGGTCGCTGCGCTCGCCGGTGGACTGGTGGCGGTCGTCCTCGCCTGGTTCCTGCTGGGCCTGTTCCAGCCCTTCAAGGGCGACGGAGACGACGAGGTGCGGGTGACCATCCCGAAGGGCGCCGGCGTCGGCGAGATCGCGGACCTGCTCGCCGAGCCGGGGCGTGGTCTCGAGCGCGTTCTTCTTCGAGGCGAGGGCCACCGTGTCGGGTCGTCGCGACGATCTCAAGCACGGCACGTTCCGCCTGCGGGAGGGGATGAGCAACGGCGCCGCCCTCGACGCGCTGGCCGAGGGCCCGCCGCCGGACATCGTCACGATCACGGTTCCGGAGGGGCGCTCGCGGCGCGAGGTGGCCCGGATCGTCGGCTCGCAGCTCAGCGGGGACTACCTGGCCGCCACCGTGCGCTCGCCCCAGCTCAACCCGCGCGCCTACGGCGCGAAGGGGGCGCGGAACCTCGAGGGCTTCCTGTTCCCCGCCACCTACGAGCTGCGCCGCGGCAGGCCCGTGACCGATCTGGTGAACCAGCAGCTCGCCGCCTTCGAGCGCGAGTTCGAGCGCGTCGACCTGACCGCCGCCAAGCGCAAGAACCTGACCCCCTACGACGTGCTGACGATCGCCTCGATGATCGAGCGCGAGGCGCAGGTGGCGCGCGAGCGCCCGCTGATCGCATCCGTGATCTACAACCGGCTGAGGGAGGGGATCCCGCTCGGGATCGACGCGACGATCAGGTTCGCCACCAACAACTGGACGAAGCCGCTGACGCAGTCTCAGCTCGCACTGGACTCGCCCTACAACACACGCACGCGGCAGAAGCTCCCACCCGGGCCGATCGGAAGCCCCGGCCTGGCGGCGATCAGGGCGGCCGCGCGGCCGCGCAGCACGCGCTTCCTCTTCTACGTGGTCAAGCCGGGCACCTGTGGCGAGCACGAGTTCTCGGCGACCGACGCGGAGTTCCAGCGCGACGTGGAGCGCTACAACCGCGAGCGCGCCCGCCGGGGCGGGAAGTCCCCCACTAACTGCTGATGGCGCGCACCCTGCTGGGCGTTGCCGGCTTCCCCGTGGGCCACAGCCGCTCGCCGGCGATGCACAACGCGGCCCTCGCGGAGCTGGGGCTGGACTGGCTCTACCTGCCGTTGCCCGTGCCAGCCGAGTTGTTCGCCGCCACCGTCGCGGGCGCTGCCGGGCTCGGGCTTTCGCGGCATCAACGTGACCGTGCCGCACAAGGTCGCCGCGCTCGAGGTTGCGGACTACCGCAGCCCGGCCGCAGCGGCGATCGGCGCGGCGAACACGCTCACGTTCGCGGACGGCGCTCTGCACGCGGACAACACCGACGCCGGGGGCTTCCTGGACGCGCTGGGGGACGACCCGCGGGGGTGGCGGAGCCTCGTGCTGGGCGCCGGCGGCTCGGCCCGCGCGGTGG
This sequence comes from uncultured Thermoleophilaceae bacterium, assembly GCA_963802855.1. Classification (GTDB taxonomy): domain Bacteria; phylum Actinomycetota; class Thermoleophilia; order Solirubrobacterales; family Thermoleophilaceae; genus JAAYBF01. The sequence continues at coordinate 274,046 of CAWDJP010000005.1, read as the reverse complement.
CCTGGGCCCTGCGAGAGGAGGGCGCGCAGGTGTCGGTTCTAAACCGCACGCCCGAGCGCGCCGCCGCGCTCGCAGCAGACCTCGGAGTGACCCACGTCCGCGAGCCGGTGGCGGCCGACCTGATCGTGAACTGCACGACCGTGGGGCTCGACCCCGAGACCCGGGTCGACGCCGCCCTGACTGCGGTCGGGCTGACCGAGGTGGAGCCGCCGGCGCTCTTCGTGGACCTGGTCTACCGGGAGGCTCGCACTCCCCTCGTCGAGTGGGCCCGAGGCGGCGGGTCGCGGACGGTCGAAGGGCTGGAGGTGCTCGTCCGTCAGGGCGCCAGGAGCCTAGAGCGATGGACCGGGAAGGAGCCCCCGCTCGACCTCATGCGACGCGCCGCGAAGAACGGGTAATGCTCCGGGCCGCTCCTGCCGATATCGGGTGCAATGCCCGTGTCTCGTCCCCTCCTCGTTGCCCTCGTTGGCGCGGTTCTGGCCCTGGTGGTCTTCTACGCGACCTCCGGCTCGCGCAACTCCGGCGACGACGGCGGCTCGGAGGTCGCGCAGCCACAGTCCGAGCCCGCCAAGTCCTCCAAGGACTCCGACTCCACGGCGAGCAAGGGCGACGCCGCGAAGTCCGAGGCGACCACCGGCGACGGCGGTTCGTCCAAGGCTGACAGCAACTCGCGCGCGGTCGACTCCGGCTCGACGGCCGCAAAGGACGAGCGCGAGCAGCCCGCTACCGCGGTCCCCGCGGACGTGGCGCGTGCGCTCGCCCGCGATCGCACGGTGGTCCTCCTCTTCCGTCAGCGCGGCTCGGCCGACGACGACGCCACGGCCCGCGCGGTGGCCGGCGTCCGCGGCGACCGCGGCGTGGCGGTGTTCAGCGCGCCGATCTCCCGGCTCGACGACTTCGCCGCGATCACGGGCAGCATCTCGATCTCGCAGGCCCCCGCGGTGGTGATCGTGGGTAGGCGCGGCCAGGCGCGGCTGATCGAAGGGTTCATCGACGAGGAGACCCTGGCGCAGGAAGTTGCGGACTCGCGATGAGCGAGGACAGCGGCGGGGGCGCAGCTCATCTGCGACCCGTCGTGGGACCGACTGCCCAGGTGGCGGCCGCAGTCCCGGCACCTGATCACGACGACGGGTCCGGGCTCACTCCTCCGCAGCGCCGCGGTGGCGGCGCGCGCTTCATCTCCGATGTGATCGCCGAGCTCGGCTTCCTCCCGCGCGAGCGGGTGGAGGCGGCCGTCGAGGAAGGTCGCTCGAGCGGCCGAACGCCCGAGCAGGTGCTGCTTGAGTCGGGAGCGCTGACGAACGACGAGCTGGCGCGCGCCATCGCCGAGCGCTTCGGACTCTTCCACGTCGACCTCCAGGTTTACCGGCCCGACCTCTCGGCGGTGAACCTGATCTCTGCCCAGGCGGCCCGGCGTTTCAACGCCGCGCCGATCGGCTTCGGCGACGACGGCGCGCTGCTCGTGGCGATGGTCGATCCGTCGAACGTGCTGGCGCTCGACGACATGAAGCTCATGACCGGCCACGAGGTGCGGCCGGTCGTGGCCTCCCCCGACGACATCGCCGGCCTGATCGGGCGGATGAGCCGCCTGGACGACGCCGTCGCGGAGGCGGTCGAGGAGGAAGAGGAGGACGAGGGCGCCTCGATCACCGACATCCGCGAGTCCGCGGAGGACGCGCCGGTGATCAAGCTCGTGAACTCGATCATCGCCCAGGCGGTCGAGGACGGCGCTTCCGACATCCACTTCGAGCCCGACGGCCGTGAGATGCGCGTGCGCTTTCGGGTCGACGGCGTGCTCAGCGAAACGACGAGCATTCCGCGCCGGATGGTGGCCGGCACGATCTCGCGCGTGAAGATCATGGCCGACCTCGACATCTCCGAGAAGCGTGTGCCGCAGGACGGTCGCGTGGGGCTGAACGTCGAGGGCCACACCGTCGACATCCGTGTGGTGACGATGCCGTCCGTGCACGGCGAGGGCGTCGTCATGAGGATCCTCGACAAGGCTGCCGCGCTGATGACGCTCGACAAGCTCGGCATGTCGGGCGACGCGCGTGACCGGTTCGAGGCGGGGTTCCACCAGGCATACGGGGCGGTGCTCGTTACCGGCCCGACCGGCTCCGGCAAGTCGACGACGCTCTACGCCGCGCTGAACGCGATCAACTCGATCGACAAGAACATCATCACGATCGAGGACCCGGTCGAGTACCAGCTGCCGGGCATCAACCAGCTGCAGACGAACCTCAAGGCCGGGCTCACCTTCCCGCGCGGCCTGCGCTCGATGCTGCGCGCCGACCCGGACGTGATCATGGTCGGCGAGATCCGCGACGGGGAGACGGCGAAGATCGCCGTCGAGTCGGCGCTCACCGGCCACCTCGTCCTCTCGACCCTGCACACCAACGACGCGCCGTCGGCGATAACCCGTCTCACCGAGATGGGAATCGAGCCGTTCCTCACCGCGTCGGCGGTGGACTGCGTGGTCGCCCAGCGGCTAGTGCGGAAGCTGTGCCGGTTCTGCAAGAAGCGGACACTGCTCAGCGTCGACGCGCTGGGGGCCGCGGGCTTCCAGGCGGCCTTCGACGTTGAGGCCTACGAGCCGGTCGGCTGCGGTCGCTGCGGCGGCTCCGGATACAAGGGCCGCAGTGGCCTCTACGAGGTCATGAACGTGTCGGAGGAGATCCGGCGCCTGACGATCGAGCGCGGCTCGGCGGACGAGATCATGCGGGTGGCGATGGCGCAGGGAATGCGCCCGCTGCGCCAGGACGGATTCGACAAGGTCAAAGCCGGGGTCACGTCGGTGGCCGAGGTCGCGCGGGTCTCCTAGATCGAGCGCTCAGGTTTTACGAGCCAGCCGCCGATAGGGACCGGGATGGATCTGGACTTCGCAGAGGTGCTGCTCGAGGTGATGCGGCGAGAGGCGTCCGACCTGCACCTGACGGCGGGGTCCCCGCCGATGGTGCGCGAGAAGGGCAAGCTCAGCCCTCTCGACTACCCGCCTCTTAACCCCACCACGGTCCGCGAGATCGTCTACTCGATCCTCTCCAACGACCAGCGCCAGAAGCTCGAGACGGACTGGCAGATCGACTTCGCCTACACGATCCCAGGCAAGGCCCGCTTCCGCGTGAACGCCTACTTCCAGCGCGCCTCGATCGGCGCCGCGTTTCGCCTGATCCCGCAGAAGATGCCGGCGCTGAACGAGCTCGGCCTGCCCCCGATCCTCGAAGACTTCACCAAGAAGCCGCGCGGGTTCGTGCTCGTGACGGGCCCCACGGGCTCAGGCAAGTCCACGACGCTCGCCGCGATGATCGACCTGATCAACGAGCGCCGCCACGAGCACATCATGACCATCGAGGACCCGATCGAGTTCCTCCACCGCCACAAGAACTGCATCGTCAACCAGCGCGAGCTGGGATCCGACGCGCAGAGCTTCGCGGCGGCGCTGAAGGCCGCGCTGCGCCAGGACCCCGACGTGATCCTCGTGGGCGAGATGCGCGACCTCGAGACGATCGCGACGGCCCTGACGGCGGCCGAGACCGGGCACCTCGTGTTCGCGACGCTTCACACCCAGGACACGGCGCAGACCGTCGACCGGATCGTCGACGTGTTCCCGCCCTCCCAGCAGCAGCAGGTCCGGGTCCAGCTCTCGGTGGCCCTGCAGGGCATCGTGACCCAGCAGCTCCTTCCCACGGCCGACGGTAGCGGGCGTGTCTGCGGCACCGAGGTGCTCGTCCCGACACCGGCGGTGCGCAACCTGATCCGCGAGGGCAAGACCCACCAGATCTACTCCGCGCTCCAGACCGGCGGCACCCACGGCATGCAGACGATGGACGCTGCGCTGGCCGACCTGGTGCGCAGGAACAAGATCACCCGCGAGCTCGCGGAGGCGCGCGCCTCCGCACCGGAGGAGCTCCGCCGCCTGATGGGCACGGTCAGGGTCGCCTAGCCGATGAGCACGTACGCGTTCAAGGCGCTCGACCTCGCCGGATCGCCGACGCGTGGCGAGGTGGAGGCCGAGGACAAGCAGAGCGTCGCCTCGCAGCTTCGCTCCAAGGGGCTGATCGTTCTCGACATCGAGGAGCAGAAGTCCGCGGATGCCGCGGACCTCCTGGCCCGCTTCAGGCGAGTCAAGGCCGAGGACCTCACGATCGCCACTCGTCAGCTTTCCACGATGGTCTCCTCGGGCATGTCGCTGCTGCGCTCGCTCTATGTGATCGAGGAGCAAACGGAGAACGACAAGCTGCGCGACGCGTTCACAGGCGTGCGCAAGGACGTGGAGGCCGGCATCTCGTTCTCGGACGCGCTCCGTCGCCACCCCGACATCTTCAACGAGCTGTATGTGGCGATGGTGGCCGCGGGCGAGACCGGCGGCATCCTCGAGTCGACGCTGCTGCGCGTGGCCGACCAGCTCGAGAAGGACGACGCGCTGAGGCGCCAGGTCAAGGCCGCGATGATCTACCCGGCCCTGATCGGCGGCTTCGCGCTGGTGGTGCTCCTGGCCCTGGTCGCCTTCCTCGTGCCCGTGTTCGAGAAGATCTTCGACGACTTCGGCGGCGAGCTCCCGGCGATCACGAAGTTCACCGTATGGATGTCGCACATGCTGACGGGCAAGTGGTACATCATGCTCGCGGTGGTGGTGGCGGTCGTCTGGACCTTCCGCAGGTGGAAGCGCTCCGAGACCGGCAGGATGCAGTGGGACACCTTCAAGCTGAAGGTGCCGATGAAGATCGGCGACATCGTCCAGAAGGTGGCGCTGGCCCGCTTCTCGCGCACCTTCTCGGGCCTGATCGCCGCCGGCGTGCCGATGCTCGAGGCGATCGAGATCACGGGGCGCACGTCCGGCAACCGGGTGATCGAGCACGCGATGGAGGAGGTGCGTGAGTCGGTCAAGAAGGGCGGCTCGCTCACGGCACCCATGCGTGAAGCGCCCGCGGCGTTCCCGGTGATGGTCACCCAGATGATCGGCGTCGGCGAGGAGACCGGCGCCCTCGAGACGATGATGAGCAAGATCGCCGACTTCTACGAGGACCAGGTGGCGGCCGCGGTCAAGGCGCTGACCTCGATCCTCGAGCCCGTGATGATCATGATCGTCGGCGCGATCGTCGGGTTCATCGTGATCGCGATGTACCTGCCGATGTTCAAGGTCTACGACCAGATCAAGTAGGGCGCGGCGGCGCCTCAGCTGTCCGGCCCGCCGTCCGGGCTGAGAGGCTTGGCGCGGATGGGCCTTCCGCTCGCTACGGAAACAGGGCAGTTCGACGAGGCGGTCGCCGTGCTGGCGGCGCTGCTGGTCGTCGGCGCGCTCATCTCCGGCGTCGCGCACCGGAGCTTCCTATCGCTCACCGCGCTGTTCGTGGTGGCCGGGTTCGTGCTTGGCGAGGGGGGGCTGGAGGTCCTTCATTTCGACCCCGAGTCGGGCTTCGTCAGCTCGCTCGCGGTTGTGGCTCTGATCCTGATCCTGTTTCGCGACGGGCTCGAGGTGGAGGCAGAGATGCTCCAGCGGGAATGGCGGCTTCCGTTCCGCAAGCTGGTGCTGGCCATGCCCCTGACTGCGGGCCTGGTGACGCTGGCCGCCAAGGCGCTGACGGACCTGACTTGGACGGAGGCCTTCCTGCTCGGCGCGCTGCTGTCGCCGACCGATCCGGTGCTCTCCTCGGCTGTGGTGACCAACCCCCGGGTCCCGCGTCTGGTCCGGCATTCGCTGAACCTCGAGTCGGGGCTCAACGACGGGCTGGCGCTCCCGGCGGTGCTGGCGCTGACGGCCTCGCTCGCTGCCGAGACGGACTTCGTCTGGTGGGAGTTCGTGCTCCAGGACCTCGGCATCGGCTTCCTCGCGGGAATGGCGGCGGGGCTGCTCGGCTCGGTAATCCTGCCCCGCTCGGGGATCTTCGGCACGGAGGTCAGTCCTCATCAAAAGGCCCTCTACGCCCTCGGGATCGGCTTCGGCGCCTACGCGCTGGCGGAGCTGCCGCTCGACGGGAACGGGTTCATCTCGGTGTTCGTGGCAGCCATCGTGCTCGGCATCCGCCGCCAGGACATCCGCGTGTGCTTCGAGACCCGCTCGCAGGACATCATCGAGGTCGTGAAGCTCGGGATCTTCGTCGTGTTCGGCTCGCTGCTCACGCTGGACGGTCTGTTCTCGAGCGGCGTGGCTGCGGCCGCGATCGCAGCCTTCACCCTCCTGGTCGCACGGCCGGTGGCGATCACGGTTGCGTTGGCCGGCACATCGCTCGATCGGGGCACCCGGGCGTTCATGGCGTGGTTTGGCCCCAAGGGCGTGGCCACGATGACCTTCTCGCTGTTCGTGCTGGGGGAGGGCATCCCGGCCGGTGAGGAGATCTTCAACCTCGCGGCGCTCACGGTGTTCGTCTCAATCGTCGCCCACGGCCTTACCGACACGCCGGGGGCGGAGTGGCTCGCACGGCGCTCGGAGGACCCAGTGCCGGGGCGCGTCTAGCGCGATTCGGCGGGCACGACCTGGAGCGTGCCGATCGTCCGGGCTTCGTTTGCGCCGGCCTTCGTGAACCGGACGGGGTGGATTCCTTCCTCGACTGTCAGCACATCGAAGCGAGCGGGGGTCAATGGCTCGGCGGCGGCTACCAGGCCAAGCCCGGCGAGCTCGACCTGACCGGCCTCCTCGACCTCCACCCTTACCTCGGCTGGGCTACCGGCCGCCAGCCGCTCCGTCGCCGGGGCTCCCTTCGCCGAGAAGCGCAGCTGGGCCACCTCGCCCGCCGGCGAGTCGGCGGCAGCGCCGGGTGCGGCAGGTGCCGTGTCGCCACCCTCGTCGCGGGGAGTCGATACCGACGTGACGATCGCGGCCAGCCCCAGCACGATCGCGAACAGCAGCAGGGCGCGGCGCAGTTCCACCGCCTCGATGCTAGTGCCGTCGAGCGCATTGGACGCATTGCCTAGTCCGGTGCAGCGCTTTTTCTAAAGGAACGCAGAGGGGTGTCGATCTAGTGGGCAGCCAGACCCGCGGCGACTCCCCAGCGGACTCCCCGAGGTGACTGGCAAACCCAAATCCAAACCAGTCACCTCAAGGAGGAGACAAACATGCGGAAGATCCGCGAGCGCATTTCAGAGGAGAAGGGCTTTACGCTCATCGAGCTCCTCGTCGTAATTCTGATCATCGGCATCCTCGCCGCGATCGCCCTGCCCGCTTTTCTGGGTCAGCGCGAGAAGGCGCAGGACTCCGAGGCCAAGTCTCTGGCCCGTAACGCCGTCTCCGAGGTGGAGTCGTGCTACACGGATGACAGCGACTACACGGCGTGTGAGGAGGCCGACGGTGTCCTGACCGGCACGGGCCTCGACGCCAGCAAGCTGGCGATCACGGCGGCCGGCGACGACGACTACTCGATCGTCGCGACCTCCGACACGGGCAACACGTTCACCGTGACCAAGTCCAACGGTGGCGCTCCGACCCGTACGTGTGACACGGACGGCGACGGCGGCTGCCCGAGCGACGGCACCTGGTAGACACCCACCAGCAGTCGTAACCGCAGAGGGCGGGCCCAAGGGCCCGCCCTCTGTCGTTTCGGGGTCGTCAAATGGCCGAGGCGGCGCGGCTAGCACCGGTTCGTCCGATTCAAGCTCTGCTCCGCGCGACCGATCTTCACTTCGATGGCCCTCCTCACTCGCGCGCATAGAGATCAGCGCGGCTTCACGCTGATCGAGGTTCTCGTGACCATGTTCGTGCTGCTCGTCGGCCTGGCGGGAGCGGCTGCGCTGCTCAACGGCGCGAACGCGCGGACCGCCACCACCAAGTCGCGCGAGGCCGGCACCGCGCTGGCAAGGGAGCTCGCCGAGAGCGCCCGCGCGGTGCCCTACGTGAAGCTGACCCCCACCAGCATCGACACCGAGCTGCAATCCGTCGCGGGACTCGCGGACGCCGTGCCGGGGGGCACGTGGACGATCAACCGGCGCGGCGTCTCCTACGAGGTGACCGCCACCGTCTGCTCGGTCGACGACACACAGGACGGGATCGGCAGCCACACGGGCACCAACCTCTTCTGCACCGACCCGACGGTCACGAACCCGGCCGACGGCAACCCCGACGACTACAAGCGTGCGGCGGTGACGGTCACGTGGGATCAGGGGGGCAAGCAGCACACCGTTAAGCAGCAGACGGTGGTGACCAACCCCAGCAACGCGCTCGGCCCGCGGATCACGAGCTACACCCGTACCCCTTCTGACGCGGAGATCGTGACCAACGTGTCGCACGTCACGTTCAACGTGGTGACCAACCGACAGGCCGCGACCGTCAAGTACGCGATCGACGGGTCGGTCAAGTTCACGGACACACCATCGAGCACCGCGTCCAGCTTCAACTGGCAGCTCAACGGCTCGCCCAAGGTGCCCGACGGCACCTACCTGGTGACGGCCACCGCGATCGACTCCCAGGGTCTGACCGGCGCCAGCAGGTCGTTGACCGTCAAGCTCAACCGCGATCCGCCGCGCAGCCCACCGGCGTCGTGGGCGGCTGGAACGCAGCGCGCGACATCGTCGAGCTCGAGTGGCGCCCCAACGACGAGTCCGACATCGTGGCCTACCGCGTCTACCGCTCGGTGGGCGGCGGTCCTGCCTCACTCGTATGTGAGACCGGTCCGACGACCACGGATTGCATCGACCTCGCGCCGCCGCCCGGTTCAACGATCAACTACGTCGTGGTGGCAGTGGACAAGGATGCGGGTGGCGCCAACCGCGAGGGTCCTCCCTCCGATGTAAAGGCTGCCGTGCGCTCGACGGACAGGCCGAACCCTCCCTCCGCGGTGGCGGCCACACGGATCGATGCGAGCCAGGTACAGCTCGACTGGATGGCCGCCGATCCTGCGTCGCCTTCGTACAGTGGCGACTCCATCCGCTTCTATCGGATCTACCGCGACGGCACCGCGCTGAGCGACCGCCTCGACCGCACCGGCAGCGAGACCGAGGTGGTGTTCCAGGACACCGACGCCGGGGGCTCGCACGAGTATTGGGTCACGACGGTGGACGACAACTACTCGGAGTCCGTGCTGGTGGGGCCGGTGAGCGCGCCATGAAGACCGTGGCGGAAGAGCGCGGCTTCACGCTGATCGAGATGCTCGTGACCTGCACGCTCATGATCATCGTCATGGGCGCCACGCTCACGATCTTCGACTCGTTCGGCAAGGTCGACAAGCGCACGCAGGAGCAAAACGACGCCACCCAGCAGGCGCGCCGGGACACCGAGCTGATGGCGAAGGAGCTGCGCAACCTGGCCAGCCCGTCCACGCTCAATCCGCAGGCGGTGGAGAAGGCGACCGACTACGACCTGGTGTTCGAGACGATCCAGCCGACCAAGCCGGGGGCGAGCCTCAACGACCGCAACCTGTCACGCGTGCGCTACTGCCTCGGGACCTCGTCCGCAGGCAAGGCGTCGCTGTGGAAGCAGACGCAAACGTGGACGACCGCGGCTCCGCCGGCTACCCCGGCGACCACGACCTGCCCCAGCGGCGGCTGGCCCAGCCAGACGCGCGTCTCCGACGACATCGTCAACCGAGACCAGGGCACGCGCCCGATCTGGATCTACAACGACTCAGTGCTCGACAGGATCACGTCGATCCGCACCGAGCTGAACGTCGACGCGCAAGTCGGCTCGCGGCCGCGGCCGACCCGGCTCGAGAGCGGCGTGTTCCTGCGCAACCAGAACCGTGCGCCCCTGGCAGCGTTCACGGCCACCGACACGGGCACGGCGCACCGTCTGCTGCTGAACGGCTCGGCGTCGGAGGACCCCGAAGGGAACGCGATCGTCAGCTACACGTGGTACGCGAACGGCAACTTCACTACGCCGATCGCGACCGGGGTGGTGGCGTACTGGACTCCCTCCGGCACATCCTTCCCCCAGACACATCAGGTCACGCTCCGCGTCAAGGACGCAGGCGGGCGTGAGGACGACGAGACCAAGACTGCGGTGGTGAACTGATGAAGCGACTGACCAAGCGGCTGCAGCGCGAGGAGGGCATCACGATCGTGACGGCGGTCGCGCTGATGGGCGTCGTGATGGCGGCCGGGCTCGCGACCTACTCCCAGGTGGACACCCAGAGTTCCCAGGCGCGCCAGGAGCGGGTGCGCGAGTCCACGTTCAACCTGGCGGAGGCCGCCCTGAACACCCAGGCCTTCAAGCTCTCCCGGCGTTGGCCGGCCTCGTCGGGCCGCGCCTTCGTTCCGGCCGCCACCGGCACGACGCCCACCTGCTCGTCCTCGAGCGCGCCCGCGGACTTCTGCCCCCAGCCGGTCGACCTGGCGCAGGGCTACGACAGCGCCGACTACGCCGCCGGTCGCGCCTGGAAGACATGGGTGCGGGATGACTTCGGCACCCCCACCAGCGCGTTCTTCGACTGGGCTCAGGTGCGCGTGCGGCCGTCTTGGGACGCGAACGGCAACGGCATCGTCTTCGTTCGCGCTGCTTCAACGGTGCGCGGCAAGACACGCGCGCTTGCCGCCCAAGTTCAGATCGAGCGCGTGGTCGAGACGCTGAACTTTCCCGAGCGCACAGTGATTGCGGGTTCATTCAGGACCGACAACAACGGCAACAAGGTGATCGTCGACACCAAGTCGACGGCGACCAGCCCGCATCCGGTCACGGTCCGTTGCACGAACATCACCAACGACGACAACTGCATGGACTACCGACGCAACACGACTCCGCCTCAGATCAGCCCTGCGGGGTCGGTCACGGGCGGGGAGTACGTAGGTCAGCCCGCGATTCCAGTGGAGATGACGGACCGGCTCCGTGAGGCCGCACTGGCTAACGGCACGTACTACACGTCCTGCCCGTCGCTCGCGCAGCTGACCGGGGCTGTGGTGTGGGTGCAAGCGACCGGATGCGGGAACTACAACTCCAACGCGACGGTCAACAGTTCCTCGGCGCCGGGCATCCTCGTGGTCAACGACGGCGTGCTGACGCTTAACGGCGGGCTCGAGTTCCACGGAGTCATCTACCACCTCAACGCGTCGAATAGCTGCACCACGCGCGTGAACCTTGGCGGCACCGTGGAGGTATATGGCCGCATATTCATCGATGGCTGCGGCAAGCTGGACGCGCGGGTCGAGCAAGGTGAACCTGACCTACGACGATTTCAAGAACGCCACGTCGCCGTTCCAGACCTTCGGTACGGCTGGGATCGTTCAGAACTCCTGGCGCGAGATCCCGGTCGCGGCTGAAGACCGGTAGGTGGTCACAGCCGAGGACCGTGACTGCCGCGTCCAGCGCGTTGGCTAGGGTGGCCGCGCCAATGACGGTGGGGAAGGGGACATAGCGCTCGAGGTCGCCGCCGTGGGCCTCATCGGCGCGGTGGTGGGCAGCTTCCTCAACGTCGTCATCCATCGCCTACCGAGGGGCGAGTCGGTGGCAAGACCGGGATCGCGCTGTCCTGAGTGCGGGACGCCGGTCGCGATCCGCGACAACATCCCGATCGTCTCCTGGCTGATCCTGCGCGGCCGCTGCCGCCACTGTGGCGCCGCCATCTCGGTCCGCTATCCCGCCGTCGAGGCGCTCACGGCGCTCTCTTTCGCGGGCGTGGCCCTGGCTCGCGGCGTGGACAGCGACCTGGTCGCCGAGCTTCCCTTCGTGGCGGTGCTGATCGCGGTGGCGGCCATCGACCTCGAGCACCGGATCATTCCGAACCGAATCGTCGCGCCGGCCGCCGTCTACGGGGTTGTGGCGGCGGCCGTGATCGACCCGGGCGAGCTGCCGGAGCTGCTGCTGGCCGGCGCCGGCGGCTTTGTCTTCCTGCTGCTCGCCGCGCTCGCGTACCCGGCCGGGATGGGGATGGGGGACGTCAAGCTCGGTGGGGTGATGGGCCTGTACCTGGGGCTGTCCTTGGTGCCCGCACTGCTCGTTGCGTTCGCGACCGGATCCGTGGTGGGGGTCGGGCTGATGCTGCGCCACGGCGCCGGCGCGCGCAAGCGGGGCGTTCCCTTCGGGCCCTTCCTCGCGCTCGGAGGCCTGGTCGGCCTACTCGCCGGCCCCGAGCTGATCGATCTCTACGAGGACGCCTTCCTCTCCTGACCGACGCGCGGTAGTGACCCCCGGCGCACGGGGTGTCCAGTCTTGGACGCGTTGCGGTTCAAGGCGCGGCGCATGCCTGCCGATATCGGGCCAAGACGGTTGACCCCCATGGCCCTGACCCTCAAGAAGAACTCCGCCCGCGGCACCGTGGGACTCGACATCGACGGCGGCTTCATCGCCGCGGTGCACGCGACCGACGGGCACGTGCAGTCGGCCGTCAGCACCGAGCTGCGCCCGGGTGTGGTGTCGGAGGGCGAGATCACCGACGCCGAGGCGCTGGGGACGGCGCTGAAGGACTTCTTCAAGGAAAACGAGCTGCCCAAGGCGGTCCGGCTCGGCGTGTCGAACCAGCAGATCGTGGTGCGCCAGATCGACCTCCCGAAGATCGAGGGCGAGAAGGAGCTCGACGCGGCGATCCGGTTCCAGGCGCCCGAGTCGATCGCGATGCCGCTCGACGACGCCGTGCTCGACTGGCAGGTGATCGGCGAGACCGCCGGCGACGAGGGTGCTCCTCGCCTCAAGGTCGTGTTGGTCGCCGCGCGGCGCTCGATGGTCGCCAACCTGCTCCACGCCGTGCGGTCGGCGGGTCTGAAGCCGCAGAGCGTCGATCTCGACGCGTTCGCGCTCGTTCGCATGCTCGCATCGCCGGACGCACCCGGCGAGGAAGCGCAGGTGTACTGCCACCTCGGCGCCCTCACCAACCTGGCGCTGGCCGTCGGATCGTCTTGCATCTTCACGCGCGCCCTCTCGACCACCCTCGACGGCGACCCCGAGCTCGCCGCGGCTGCGCTCGCGGACGAGATCCGCCTCTCGATCGACTACTACATGGCACAGCCTGGCGCGCAGCCGGTGAACGAGATCGTGATCTCGGGACCGGGCGCCCAGCGGGACGGCATCGCCGACGCGCTTGCAGAGGCCACGCACAGGCCGGTGATCGTCGCGAACCCACTCGGCGCTCTCGACGCGTCCGGTCTGGGCTTCGACGGCAACCCCTACCGCTACACCGTTGCGGCGGGGCTCGCGATGGGTGCTGCCGCGTGAGGCCCGTCAACCTCATCCCTGAGTCTGAGCGCCCGGCACGCGCCACCGGCGGCTACGCGGGCAGCGCCTATGTGGTGTTGGGCGTCCTGGCCGCGCTGGTCGTGATGGTCGGGATGTACGTCGTCAGCTCGAACCGCACGAACTCGAAGAAGGAGCAGACGATCGAGGCCAAGAACGACGCCGCCAAGGCCGAGGCGCAGGTCGCTGCCCTGGGGGCGTTCGGAGACTTCGCCCAGATCGCCGAGACGCGCACCGAGTCGGTCCGCGCGCTCGCGCGCGGAAGGTTCGACTGGGAGCGCTTCATACGCGAGCTAGCACATGTGCTGCCGGCCGGGACGTGGCTTACCGACGTGGACGCCGCCGTGGCCGGTACGGAGGGCAGCGACGAAAGCAGCGGTGAGGGCGGAACGCTGCGGGCGCAGTCCAACGGCCCCCGCGCCACGCTCAAGGGCTGCGCCCGGCGCCAGACCGACGTGGCCAAGCTGATGGTGCGCCTTCGCCGGATGCACCGCGTCGAGGACGTCGGGCTGACCGAGTCCACGCGCTCTCAGGATGGCGGATCGGCCTCCGGCGCCAGCTCCAGCGGCAGCGACTGCGGGCCCTTCTACGCCTTCGACCTGACGGTCGCGTTCGCGGGCACGGAGCCCGAGTCCTCTACCGAGGGCAAGGGCGAGAGCGTGCCCGCAGAGCTCGGAGGTGGGTCATGACGATGACCGACCGCGACAGGAAGATCGTGCTGATCATCGTGCCGGTGGTGCTGCTCGCAGCGTACTGGTTCCTGCTCCTCTCGCCGCAGCGCGAGGAGGCCTCCAAGGCCGCCGACGAGCTGGCCAAGCAGGAGGAGCGCCGCGACAACGCTGAGGCCCAGCTGGACCAGCTGAAGAGCTCCAGGAGCTCGTTCGGCCAGGACTTCGCGAAGCTGGTCAAGCTCGGCAAGGCGATCCCGACGTCGGTCGACCTGCCGACGCTGATCGTCCAGCTCGACATCGCCGCGAAGGGGACGGGCATCTCGTTCACCAAGATCGCCGCCGGTACGCCGACGGAGTCAGCACGGCGCCCGCGCAGAGCAGTCAGTCCGGCGGCTCCGGTGAAAGCGGCTCGGGCGATGGCGCTCAGAGCGCCCCCGGCAAGGCTGCGGAGAACGCCCAGAACGGAGCCGACAACGCGAACGCCTCCACGGCCGAGCGCGAAGATGCGGCTCAGAAGAGCGGCGCCGACCCGGGCGACACGCAGACTTCCACGTCCTCCAAGGAGGGCGGGGTGCCCGTCGGTGGCGGTCAGACCGGCGGCCAGGAGGGCCAGTCCAGCGCTGGATGCGCACCGGGCCTGGAGTGCGTGCCGCTGGAGTTCGAGTTCCGCGGCAGCTTCTTCGACCTGGCCGACTTCTTCCACCAGATGAAGCGGTTCGTGAAGGCGGCCAACAAAGAGCTCGAGATCCAGGGGCGTCTGCTCACGATGGACGCGCTCAAGTTCACGACCGACGAGGGTTCGACCACGGCGCTCAAGGCGGAGGTCAAGGCCACCGTCTACCTCGCTCCCAAGAGCGAGGGCGCGACCGCCGGCGCGACTCCCCAGGGGCCCTCCCAGACGGTCTCCAGTGACTCCGGGCAGCCCTCGACTCCCACTCCTCCGACCGCCGCGGTGACCCCATGAAGCTCTTCTTTCTCAACCTATGGCACGACCTGCGCGAGAAGCGCCTGTGGCCGGTCGCCGCGCTGCTTCTCCTCGCGCTTGTGGCCGTGCCCGTCCTGCTGGCCAAGCCGGCTCCCGAGGACGATGGCGATGAGGCCGCGGTCGCGGTCGACGTCCCGAACGTCGCCGGCAGCGAGATCGCGCAGCTCCCGAACGAGGTGCTGATCGCAGGCTCCGACCTCGACGTATTCAAGGCCAAGGATCCGTTCGCCCCCAACGGGGTGACGCTGCCCGGCACCCAGGAGGGCACCGACGTGGCCACCGCTGCGGACGCCCTCAGCGCGGCCGGCGGCTCCGGCGGTGGCTCGGGTGGCGGCGACGACAAGAGCGGTGGCGGTGGCTCCGGGGGAGGCTCCGGTGGGGGCGGCGGTGGCGGCACCAGCCCCGGCTCGCCCGGCGGCGGCGCTCCTACCGTCTCGAGCTTCACCTACGTCGCGGACGTGTCGTTCGCCTCCAACGGCAAGGTGCGCAAGATCAAAGGCCTGAGCCGTCTGGACATGCTCCCCAGCCAGTCCTCGCCGCTGCTGCTGTTCCTGGGCGTCGACGAGAGCGCGGGCAGCGCGGTCTTCCTTGTGGACTCCACCCTGAAGGGGACCGGCGAGGGCACCTGCAGCCCCAGTCCTTCCGACTGCGGCGTGCTCGCGCTCGGCGCGGGCTCGGAGCACGAGTTCGTGGACGAGGACGGCAACTCCTACGCCATCCGGATAGACGAGATCCGCAGGCTGAAGGTGTCCAAGGCCTCCGCCTCGAAGCGCAAGGTGGCGACGTCCTCACGGCGCAGGTTCAAGCCGCGGATCCTGACCGACCTCGTGACGGAGACCATTTCGACCCGCGGGGGCTCAAGCCCGGACTCGGGCGGCCGATAGGAGATCTGACCGATGCGACGCCGTCCTATCACCCTGCTCGCCCTCGCAGCGCTCGCGGCCTCCGCCGCCGTCCCAGCTTCCGCGCCCGCGGACGCCGAGGCGGCCAAGGCCAAGTCGAAGTCCAAGCGCCCGAGCATCACCCGCGTGACGCCGATGCGCGTGCGGGTCGGCGCGACCATGACCATCCGCGGCCGCAACTTCAGCTCGCGCCGCAAGCGCAACACCGTGATCTTCCGCTCCCCCAGCGGCCGCTCCGCGTTCGCGAAGCCGACTCGTGCCAGCCGTAAGAAGCTGGTCGTCAAGGTTCCCGCGGCAGCGGCGAAGCTCCTGTCGAACAAGCCCACCCGCTTCAAGCTGCGCGTGCTCGCGGGCAAGTTCAGCTCCTTCACCTCACGCCGGCTGTCTCCGGTCCTCGTGCCAAGCAACTCCGGCTCGAAGGTGGGCGGCACCAACGGCGGTGGCGCCAACTCGTGCGCCGCCGGCGACTTCGACGGCGACCTGCTGCCGGGCGCGCGCGAGACGCAGATCAAGACCGATCCGTGCCTCGCGGACACCGACGGCGACGGCGTCGAGGACGGCTACGAGCAGCAGTCGGCCATCGACCTGAACTTCTACCCGGGCGCGACGCCGTTGCCCTACCCGGGCAAGCGGCCGTACCCGAACGCGCTCGACCCCTCGGACGCCAACACCGACTACGACGGCGACGCCATGGCGCTGCGCGAGGAGTCGCTGATGTGGCTCCGCTTCGCCGGCGACGGCGCCGCCCGGTCGGGGCGTCCGGGAACGCTCTCAGGCCTGCTCTACAGCGATGGGCTCCAGCGGTCGCGCGGCGTCGCGGCGCCGGCCGGCGGCCTGCTCAACTGGGCGCTCGACCTCGACGAGGACGGCGTGCTCGGCGATGACGAGCGCGACGCCGACGGTGACGGCATCAGCAACTGGGACGAGGCCCGAGGCCAGTTCTTCGAGGCCTGGTGGCCCGCCGAGCACGACGGCACCGGCCAGCCGAAGGAGTCGAAGTACCCCGACATCGACTTCCTCGACAACGAGGACCTGCCCCAGCGTGACGCGTTCGCCGACACCGACATGGACGGCGACGGCGTGGCCGACGGCGCCGACGACAACGACCACGACGGCCTCTCGAACCAGTTCGAGGTGCGCCGGCCCTTCGACTGGTTCGCCGACGCCATCACCGGATTCCCGTTCGCGGCGAACCCGTGGGCCTACACGAACCCCTTCAACCCCTGCAAGCCCTTCAACTCCGAGCGCTGCCACCGCCACCCGCCGTTCGGCTACTACGACACCGACCAGGTGCCGCCGATCGGGCCTCACCCGCCGGCCGGGTACCCGGCGGCGCACCCGACGACCCCGGACGGCTGAGCCCGCCGGGGCCGACGGCCCCGCCAGTAGGGTGTGAAGCGGGATGGGAATCCGCTTCACGACAGCAGGAGAGTCGCATGGGCCGGGCCTCACGGCCATCGTCGAGGGCGTCCCGGCGGGCCTCGAGCTGACGCCCGAGGACATCGACTCAGACCTCGCTCGCAGGCAGCTCGGCCATGGGCGCGGCGGCCGCATGAAGATCGAGAAGGACCGCGCGGAGGTCACGTCAGGCGTCCGTCACGGGCGCACCCTCGGCGGGCCGATCGCACTGCGGATGGCGAACCTCGACTACGCCAACTGGGAGGAGCGGATGAACCCGTGGCCGGTCGACGGCGAGGTTGAGGAGGTCCATCTGCCGCGCCCCGGCCACGCCGACCTGGCGGGCGTGCAGAAGTTCGGCTTTACCGACGTACGCAACGTGCTCGAGCGCGCCAGCGCCCGCGAGACCACCTCACGCGTGGCGGCCGGCGCCGTGGCCAAGGTGTTCTTGCGCGCCCTCGGGGTGGAGATCCGCTCGCACGTGCTGCAGATCGGAAGCGTGGAGGCACCGGCCGTATCCGGCCTCGAGATCGTCGACTTCGCGGCGGTGGACGAGTCGCCGGTGCGCTGCCTGGACGCCGACGCGAGTGCCGCGATGGTGGCCGAGATCGACGCGGCCCGCAAGGCCAACGAGTCCCTCGGTGGCGTGTACGAGACGCTCGCTTTCGGGCTTGTCCCGGGAATCGGCTCACACGTGTCCTGGGGGGAGCGGCTGGACGGTCGGCTCGCGCAGGCGATCATGTCGATCCAGGCGATGAAGGGCGTCGGCATTGGAGGCGGTTTCGACCTGGCAGGCCGCGTCGGCTCGGAGGCGCACGACGAGATCTTCTTCAGCGAGGAGCACGGCTTCTACCGCGAGACCAACCGCGCCGGCGGCCTCGAGGGCGGCATGACCACCGGCGGGCAGCTCGTCGTGCGGGGCGCGATGAAGCCGCTGCCCACGCTGACCCAGCCGCTGCGCAGCGTGGACATCGCCACCAAGGCGCCCGCGGCGGCGTTGCGCGAGCGGACCGACTCGTGCACGGTGCCGGCGGCGGCTGTGGTGGCCGAGGCGATGGTGGCGCTCGTCCTGGCCGACGCGTACCGGGAGAAGCTCGGCGGCGACCACGTGGACGATGCGGTGGCGGCGCTGCGCGCCTACGAGGAGCGGATCGGATGGAGGCGCTGACGAGCGGCGCCACGGGCTCGGACGGCGCGGCGCGCGGGGGCGGGGCGCTGGTGCTGGTGGGCTTCATGGGCGCGGGCAAGTCCAGCGCCGCGCGCTCGCTCGCGGCCGAGCTAGGGGTCGACCCGCTCGACTCCGACCGCGCGCTCGAGGCGGAGCTAGGCGAGCCGATCGAGGCGTTCTTCGACCGCGAGGGTGAGGCCGCGTTCAGGGAGCGCGAAGAGCAGACGGTGCTGCGCCTGCTCGAAACAGCCGGCGACGGTGTCATCGCACTCGGTGGCGGCGCGACCGGCTCGGAGCCGGTGCGGGAGGCGCTCGGGCGTCACACGGTCGCGCATCTGGAGGTCACGCCACAGGAGGCCTGGCAGCGCGCGACCGGCAAGGGCCGACCGCTGGCGCGCGACCGAGGCCGCTTCGAGCAGCTCCACGCCGATCGCGCGGCGCTGTACGAGTCGGTGGCCCATGCCGTGCTGCCACCCGCCGGCCGGGACGTCGCCCGCCGCGCACTACCGGCTCTGCTGGCGCTGCGCGAGGCGCGGGCGGCCGGGCACGAGGGCGTTCGCATGGTGTGGGCGCAGGCCGCCTCGGGCGACTACCCCGTGTTCGTGGGCAGCGGGCTGCTCGCGCGTGGCATGTTCTTCCCGGGCGACGGCCGCCGCTTCGTGGTGACCGACGAGAACGTGGCGCGCCACCACCGCATCGAGGCGGACCACACGGTGACGATCCCGGCCGGCGAGGAGGCCAAGACGCTCACCACCGCGGAGCAGGTCATGCGCGGCCTGGCGCGGGCGGGAGCGGAGCGGGGCGACGTGCTGGCGGCCGTCGGCGGCGGCGTAGTCGGAGACCTCGGCGGCCTGTGCGCCGCCCTCTACCAGCGCGGGATGCGGGTGGTGCAGGTGCCCACTACGCTCGTGGCCCAGGTCGACTCGGCGTACGGCGGCAAGACCGGTGTGGACCTGCCCGAGGGCAAGAATTACGCAGGCGCGTATCACCAGCCGGCTGCCGTCCTCTGCGACCCGGCCACGCTCGCCACGCTCCCCGGCGAGGAGCTCGCCGCGGGCTACGTCGAGGTGGTCAAGACGGCGCTGATCGCCGGCGGACCGCTCTGGTCTCGGGTCCGCGCGGGCGCGGAGCCCGGCGAGGAGGTGATCCTCGGCTGTCTGCGCGCGAAGCTGGCAGTGGTGGCGGAGGACGAGCGCGACGCCGGCAGGCGGCAGGTGCTCAACCTCGGCCACACGGTCGGGCATGCGATCGAGGCGGCCACGGGCTACAAGCGCTACCGCCACGGCGAGGCGGTCGGCATCGGGCTGCTGGTGGCGCTGCGGCTCTCGGGTAAGGACGCGCTGCGAGGAGAGGTCGCGGAGCTGCTGGCGGCACGCGGGCTCCCGCTCGAGTTCGACGGGGTCTCCACCGACGACGTGCTGACGCTCACGGACCGCGACAAGAAGCGCACCGGCGGCCGGGTGCCGTTCGTGCTCGTGGAGGCGCCCGGAGGCGTCAGCCCCGGTCACGACGTCGCGCCCGGCGACCTGCGGGCCGCGATCGACGAGGTGCGCGCGGGATGAGGAAGCGCGTGTACGTGATGCACGGCGTGAACCTCGACCAGCTCGGCCGCCGCGACCCTGATCACTACGGCTCGACCTCGCTACCGGAGCTGGAGACGAAGGTGGGGGGCTTCGCCAAGGAGCTGGACTTCGAGCTCACGTTCTGGCAGACCAACCACGAGGGCGTGTACTGCGAGAGCCTGCACTCCGCCGCCGAGCGCGCCGACGGCGTGATCCTCAACCCCGGCGCCTGGACGCACTACTCGTGGGCGATCCGCGACGCCCTGGAGCTGGCGGGCGTCCCCGCCGTGGAGGTACACCTCAGCGCGGTCGACGAGCGCGAGGAGTGGCGCCGCCTCTCCGTGATCCGCGACCTCTGCGTGGGCTCGGTGCAGGGCAAGGGCATCGACGGCTACCGCGACGCGCTCGTGCTCCTGAAGGACGCGTTGGAGTCGTGACGCCCGTCTCGACAGCCGCGCGCGCCGACCGCGTGGTCGAGCTGATGCGCGAGCGCGAGCTCGACTCGCTGCTCGTCACGAACCTCGTGAATGTGCGCTGGCTCACGGGCTTTACCGGCACGAATGGGGCGTGCGTCGTGACGCTCGATGAGCGACTGTTCCTCACCGATTTCCGCTACGTCCAGCAGGCCGAGGAGCAGGTCCCCGACTTCCAGCGCCTGCCCGCGGGTCGTGACCTGGTGGGAGAGCTGGCCGAGCGGCTACGCGGCCGCGCCGGGTTCGACGACGCGCACGTGAGCGTGCGCACGCACCGCAAGCTCGCCGAGAAGGTGGGTGAGGGCGTCGAGCTGGGCCCCGCGGGGGGCCTGATCGAGGGCCTGCGGGAGGTCAAGGACCACGGCGAGCTCGAGCGGATCGCCGAGGCGGCGCGCCTGGCGACCGAGGTGCTCGAGTCCGTCCTCGAGGGCGGCTTGGCGGGCCGGACGGAGCGCGACGTGGCCCTGGCGATCGAGCGCGGGATGCGGGATGCGGGCGCCGAGGACCCTTCGTTCCCGGTCATCGTGGCCGCCGGCGCCCATGGGGCGCTGCCCCACGCCGAGCCGCGGGAGGTCGAGATCCCCTCCGGCGTGCTCGTGGTGATCGACTGGGGCGCGCGTGTGGACGGCTACTGCTCGGACTGCACCCGGACGGTCGCCACCGGGCCGATCGACTCGAAGGCGACGGAGATCTACGAGCTGGTTCGCAACGCGCAGGAGCAGGCGCTGGGGGTGGTGCGCGCCGGGGCCGGCTGCCGCGCCGTGGACGCGGTTGCGCGCGACCTGATTGAAGCCGCGGGCCACGGCGAGGAGTTCGGCCATGGCCTCGGCCACGGCGTGGGGCTAGAGGTGCACGAGGGCCCGCGCCTGACCAAGCAGGCCGAGGGCGACCTCAAGGCGGGCAACGTCGTGTCGGTGGAGCCGGGCGTCTACGTGCCCGGCGAGGTCGGCGTGCGGATCGAGGACCTGGTAGCGGTGACCGATGCCGGGGCGGACGTGTTCACGTCGTTCCCGAAGACGCTCGTGACCGTGGACTGACAGCGTGCCCTGACGATCAGTCGCCGTGGTGGGCGTGGCTCGCCGGCCGCCGCGCCGGCAGCGAGTACTTGGACGGCTTGGTGGGGACGACGGGGTTGTCGATCTTGCGCAGCTGGTCGATCAGGTCTGACCACTGGCCGGGCTTGAGCACGGCGATGGCCTGCTTGCCGAGCTTGGCGTTGGAGCCGAACAGTGGCCGGAAGCCGACGTGGATGTGGTCCGCGTGGTCGCCCATCGCGACCGTTGTGCCGCCGAGGTCGAGCAGCGAGATGATCTGACTGGGCGCAAGCGTGCCCTGCAGGGCCATGATCCTGCGCACCGTCTGCTCGGTCACACCGCCGGGCTCCTGGTGGCCGAGGATGGGGACGCCGTTGATCTTGGCGATGTCGACGGCGTTGCCGGAGGAGTGGTGCGAGACGTTCCCCGAGGCGGTGTAGTAGCCGTGGCCGCACTTGAAGCTGGTGACGGTCGGGCGCAGCCCGGACTCGGCGAGGTAGGCGAGCGTTGCGAGTACGCGGCGGTCGATCTGGCCGGACTTCACGTCGCCGCGGCCGCAGTCGTAGATCTCGATCCGCTCGTCTGACAGCACGCGCTTCTCCAGCAACGGCTTCGGCATCAGCAGGATCTGGCCGATCGAGAACCCATCCTCGCCCCGGAGCACGTTCTTGCCGGACGCGCGGTAGATCGAGGTGGCCTCGAGCAGCTTCCAGCCGTCGAGGATCGGCTTGGGATCGATCTTCGGCGCGCCTCGACCAGCGGGCCGGATCGCGAAGTCCAGGTGCGAAGCCTTGTCGGGCTCGGGCTGGCCGACCGTACCGAGCTTGGTGCCGGCGATCACGCGCGCGCCGCGGCGAAGCGGCCGCAGCGTGAAGCGCTTGGGGTCCAGCCGGACGGGGCGGGCGTGGCGTCCCTCGTACGTGGCGAGGTTGCCCGCGTCGGCCTCGGCCTCCATGAGCTGGTCGAAGCCGCCTGCCTCGCGGGCGCCGGGCAGGTCGGGGTGGGCGAAGAGGCGCTCCTTCACCGCGGTGGGCGTTTCCTGCTGGGCCGTCGGAGCGTCGCCCGCGGGCTGGCGTCCCTCGGAGGCAGCGCCGCGCGGGCGCGGATCGGTGTCCCGATTGGCTCGCAGCGCTCGCGCGCTGCCGCCCGTGTGTGCCACGTCCTGGCGCGGAACCGGATAGTGCTTGGCGATGCTCTGTGAGTCCGGTGTAGGTGTAGCGGTTGCCGTAGGCGTCTTGGAGGGTGATGTGGTGGCCGGTGGGGGTGTGGCGGATGCGTTTGATTTGGCCGTCGTTGACGGCGACGGCGGGGGCGCCTTGGCGGGTGTAGATCTCGATTTGGCGGCGGTTGTCGTCGGATTCGATGACGTTGGCGGCGTTTTGGCCCGCGCGGACGCGTTTGGTCGCTTGGGCTTCTTGGAGGTCGTCGGCGTAGCGGGCCCTGGCGGCGACGGGGAACCGGCCCTCTGTCAGCCCCGTCAACGACCCGACGAGGTCGGCGGGGACGCCGGCGATCAACCGCGCCCTGAGCAGGACCGAGTCGACGTACCAGTCGGCGTGGTTATAGGCGAAGATCGCCCGCCGCACGTCCTTGGAATAGCCGGCCGCCTTCAAATAGCGCCCGGCGGCGAAGATCGCGTCGACCGGGTTATAGGGGTCCTTGCGGCCGTCCTTGTTCGCGTCTACCCCATACGCGCGCCAGGAGGAGGGGATGAACTGCATCCACCCCAACGCCCCCGCCGAGGACACGTTCAGGTTGCGGCCATAGTCGGTCTCGATCTCGTTGATCGCCGCCAACACCTCCCACCGCACCCCGTACTGGATCCCCGCCGCCTGATAGATCGGCAACAAAAAGATCGGCACCCTGAACTTCCGAATCACGAAATTCGGCACCCCAGACCGAAACGACGGCCCCGGCAACGCATCCACAAACCCCGGATTCGAAGAAGACGGCGAACCATCAGGGTTACGAAGCTTCGTGCGCGGGCGTGACGGCTTGCGCTTCGGGGCCTTCGCGCCGCCGCTCGGGCTCTCACCCTTGCGGCGAGGTCGCTTGGCGGGACGTCGATCCCCGCCCTCCTGCTGCTCGGTCTCGCCCGCCGGCTGGGGGGCGGACTCGCCAAGACCCGCGCCGGAGTCGGGGGCCGGCGTGGGTGGGACGGGAGTGGGTGCAGGGGCGGTCTCGCCCGGCGTGACCGGCTGAGACTGGGCGGGCGCGGCTCCTGGGGGCGCCGTCTGCACAGGCTGAGGGGTAGTCGGGTTGGCAGGCTGAAGCTGGGATCCGGACGGTGGCTGCGAGCCCGGCTGGGCTGCGAGCCCGGCTGGGGCTGTGAGCCCGGTGCGGGCGTCTGCGGTTGCCCGGTCTCGGGCTGGTCAGGCCTCGGCTGCGAAGCTGCCACGGACTCCGGGCGCGGTCCGCCGTTCTTCGCCCAGCCCAACGGCACGCCCGGGACCTTGCCGTCGACTTCCGCGAGCGACTCGTCGGGCCCGGCGTCGACGTCCACCGTCCTGACCGATCCGTCCTCGAGCTGCACCGTCACCCCGCGCGAGCCTGCGTCCGCCGGAAGGGACTCGATGCTCTCCGCGGTCACGACGGCAGCGGCAGCGACCAGCACCGCGAAGAGCAGGTAAAAAGGGAGCTTGTTGGACATCGAGACTCCCTTCGATATCGACAGTTGGTCCGCGGGCTTGACGGCCGGGTGGCAAGTTCCTCGAACGACTGGGATAGCTAACCCTCGAGTAGAGGGTTAGAGTGATCTCGGAGGAGGAGTGCCCCCGCCCGTCTGCCCGGCATCTTAGCTAGCGCCGCCGGGGAGTCCCTCCGATCCATATGCGAACATGTGTTCGTATGGTCGTCTGCGTGCTCATTCCCCGTTTCGCGCTCCTCGCTGCCCTCGGTGACACGCGGGCACTCCTCTCGGAACCAGTGGCGCTGGCCCCCGAGGCCGGTCGCGAGCAGATGATCGGGGAAGTCTCCGCCGCGGCCGAGGCGTTCGGCGTGGCGGCGGGGATGCGCATGGGGGAGGCGCTCTCGCGCTGTCCAGCGCTGAGGCTGGTGCCGCCCGACCCGGAGGGGGTACGAGGGCTCTGGCACGAGGTGCTCGATCGGATCGAGTCGATCGGCGGGGCACCCGAGTCGGAGCGAGCGGGCGCCGCCTTCTTCGAGGCGGACGGGATGCGCGGCATCCACGGTGGGGATCTCGCGGGGGTGCTCGCGGCCACCCGCCGGGCATTGGGGCGCAGTGCCCGCCTCGGTGCCGCACCATCCAGGTTCGCCGCCTTCTGCGCCGCACGGGAGACCCGTTCACGGCGCCCTCCGCAGGTGGTGGAGGAGGGCAAGGCCGCGCGCTTCCTCGCGCCACTGCCCGCCGCCCTGCTGCGCTCGCGGCCGGAGCTGGCGACGCTGCCGGACACGCTCGACCGGCTGGGAGTCCGCACCCTGGGTGAGCTGGCGGCGCTTCCCTCGCGGGCGGTTGCCGAGCGGTTCGGTCACCCCGGGCTGTTGGCGCTCGACCTCGCCCGCGGGCGGGACACCCCGCTCGAGCCGCGCCGGCCGCCCGAGCCGGTGTCCGAGCGCATCGAGCTGCCCGAGGCGGCCTCCGGGCAGCAGCTCGAGCGGGCGCTCGAGCTGCTCGTGGCGCGCGTGCTCGCCCGCAGGGAGCGACGCGGGCGCTCGCTGCGGGCGGTAGCGGTGTCGGCGCGATTCGCGGCCGGAGGCACCTGGCGCGAGGTGGTCACGCTTCGCCACGCGAGCGCCGACCCGGGGCGGATCCGCATCATCCTCGCCCCCAAGCTGGCGACGCTGCCGGGACCGGCGGAATCGCTGGCGATCGAGGTCGAGGCCTTCGGCCCGCCCGCACAGGATCAGGGCCGGTTGCTGGAGGAGGAGGGCGGCGCGCGCAGGGCCCGCCTGGACGAGGCGGTACGCCAGGCGCGCCAAGCGGCGGGCGACGCCGCCGCGCTGCGGGTGCTCGACGTGGACCCGGACTCCCGCCTCCCCGAGCGCCGCGCGGTCCTCGCGCCCTTCGTGGACGGGGAATCGCAACGGAGGAGGAGGAGGTGAAGAAAACGGGGAAGCCGCGGAAGCTCGCGGCGCCACGTCCGGCGCACGTACGCGCGGGGGAGAACGGCGTGCCGGTCGCAATCGGCTCCACGGCGGTGGATTCCGTGCGCGAGGAGTGGGTGGTGGAGGACCGCTGGTGGACGCCTCGCCCACTTCGCAGGCGCTACTTCGAGCTGGTGCTGGCCGACGGGCGAAACGTCACGGTGATGCGCGAGCTGACGAGCGGGAAGTGGTTCACGCAAAGGGCCTAAGACCGAGCACCGAGCACCGAGCACGCGCCTCAAGCTCTGCGCCCCAACGGTCGATGTTGCCTACATGCCATTTGACCTCGACGCTGCCCTGAGCGAGGCGCTGCGCCTCGACGCCTCCGATCTGCACGTGAAGGTTCCTTCCGTGCCGCGGGTGCGGATCGCTGGCAAGCTCCAAGAGCTCCCCGGCTACGGCCCGCTCACGCCGGAGGACACCGAGGCGGTCACCGCGCAGGTGCTCACCTCCGAGCACAAGCGCGGCCAGTTCGAGGACATGGGCTCCGCGGACCTCTCCTACTTCAACGGCCTCGGTCGCTTCCGCGTGGCCGCGTTCTCGCAGCGTGGCTCGGCCTCGTTCGTGTTCCGAGCGGTGCCACATGCGCCCGATACCGAGGAGCTCGGCCTACCCGAGGTTGTGCTGTCCTGGGCCGACGCCGTGCGCGGCCTGATCGTGATCACGGGCCCGACGGGCTCCGGCAAGAGCACCACCGGAGCGGCGCTGATCGACCTGATCAACGACCGCCGCCCGCTGCACATCCTCACCATCGAGGATCCGATCGAGTACCTGCACCAGGACGCCACCGCCATCGTCTGCCAGCGTGAGATCGGACTCGACGCCCCGACCTACCACACCGCCCTACGCGCGGCACTGCGCCAGGACCCCGACGTGATCCTGATCGGCGAGGTGCGCGACGAGGAGACGGCGATGACCGCCCTGCGCGCCGCGGAGACCGGGCACCTCGTGATCTGCACGCTCCACACGCTGAACGCCGCCGAGACCGTCCAGCG
Organism: uncultured Thermoleophilaceae bacterium; assembly: GCA_963802855.1. Taxonomy (GTDB): domain Bacteria; phylum Actinomycetota; class Thermoleophilia; order Solirubrobacterales; family Thermoleophilaceae; genus JAAYBF01. The sequence continues at coordinate 247,670 of CAWDJP010000005.1, read as the reverse complement.
CTTCATCGACCTGTTCGGGGAGCGTCAGACGGCGCTCGCGCGCCAGATGCTGGCGGGCACGCTCGTGGGCATCTCCTCCCAGCGCCTCGTGCCGGGAACGGATGGCAAGCTCAAGCTGAACGCCGAGGTCCTCGTGAACTCGTCGCGCGTGCGTGACCTGATCGCGAACGCGGCCTCCCAGAGCGAGCTGGAGACGGCGCTGCGCGAGGGCGACTTCTACGGCATGCGGTCCTTCGACCAGTGCCTGCTGGAGAAGGTGAAGGCAGGGGAGATAGCGCGCACGGACGCCGTCGCCTTCGCCAGCGACCCGCACGACTTCAAGCTGATGATGGCGGCGGACGAGCAGCTCGCGGCGGCCGAGGCGGAGGCGGGACGCGCGGGCAACGGAGTGGATCCCGCCGCCGTGGATTCCGCCAGCTCACCTGCAATAGCGATCGCTCGCGCCGCCGCCGCCCGTATTCTCCGCGCGTGCGGGAGGACAACGAATGCCGCGAGCGCGGAGGAGCTGCGTCGACGCCGCGCGGGCGGCGGAGCAGCAACGGATTTTCCTCCGGCGCCGATTGACCGCTCTGGGAGTGGCGGCCGGGCTCGTGCTCCTCCTCGTGATCCTGATCGGATCGGGGTCGGGCGGGGGCGACGAATCGCTCAGCGGACGAGCCCGCAACGCTGCCCGGCGGCGGGCGACGGGTCTTTCCCGACCACCGCGTCGTGGCGTTCTACGGCGCGCCGCAGGACGACGAGCTCGGAACGCTGGGAATCGGCTCCCCGGCGGACGCGGCCGAACGGCTGAAGCGACAAGCTCGCGCCTATGACACAGAAGGCCGACCGGTCCTGCCGGCGTTCGAGCTGATCGCCACCGTGGTGGCCAACGCGCCCGGCTCTGACGGCCTCTACCGGACGCGACAGGAGGACGCGGTGATCCGTCGCTACCTTCGCGCGGCGCGGCGAGCCGACGCGCTGCTCATTCTCGACATCCAGCCGGGGCGTGCGGACTTCCTGACGGAGGCGCAGGCGCTCGAGCGCTGGCTGCGCGAGCCCGACGTGAGCCTGGCGCTCGACCCCGAGTGGCGCATGGAGGCCGGCGCGATTCCGGGGCAGACGATCGGGTCGGTCGACGCCGAGGAGGTGAACGCGGTCTCCAGCTGGCTCGCGAACATCGTCCGCCGCGGCGATCTCCCGCAGAAGCTGCTCGTGCTGCACCAGTTCACGGCGGACATGATCGAGCGCCCGGAGCGTCTGTCACGCCCACGCGGACTGTCGATGGTCGTGAACGTGGACGGCTTCGGCACCCGCGATCAGAAGGTGGCGAAGTACCGCGAGTTCGTCCGGCCGAGCTTTCGTAACGGGTTCAAGCTGTTCTACCGTGAGGACACCGGTCTGATGACGCCACGGCAGGTCCTGTCGCTGCGACCGCCCCCGGACCTGATCGTCTACGAGTGAGGCCGCTCCTCCGCTAGCGGTTGCGCCGCTCCGCGATCTTCGCCGCCAGCTTCGTGCGCGCGTTGAACGCCGCCTTGAGCGCCTTGTCGGGGCCCGAGCCGTCCGGCGGCATCATCCCGATCTCACGGGCGTACTGCATCTGGTCGAAGATCACGAAGTTCGACACGACCTTGCCGTCGCGCATGACGAAGTGGTCCATTCCGTCGACGGCGAGCGTCTTGCCCGTGGGCTCGATCCCGAGCAGCGGCCCTTGGTGCGTGCCGGTCAGGTGCCAGTGCACGAAGACGTCCTCACCCTGCTCGGCGACCGCGATCACGTCCATGTGCCAGTCGGGCATGGCGGCGAACGCGTCCTCGAAATAGGCGGCGATCTCGTCGGCGCCGTGACAGGTCCGGTCGGGGAAGCGCTCGACGCTCTGAGCGGTCCATAGCGTCCTCAGGCCGGCGATGTCGCGGCGGTTGATGGCGTCGAAGGCCCACCGGGCGCGGTCGGCGTTGGTGGCTTCGGCGGGCGGGGCTTGAGTGGGAGCTGCTTGAGTGGCCATGGACCGATCCTTCCACGCTGGAGGAGGCCGTGCAAGGCTTGCTTCGCGAGCGATCGGATGCGAACATGTGTTCGTGTCCTACGTGGAGCTCCACTGCCACTCCGCCTACTCGTTCCTGGACGGGGCCTCGCACCCTCAGGAGCTGGCCGGGGCGGCAGCGGAGCAGGGTCATGCGGCGCTGGCGCTGACCGATCACGACGGCCTGCACGGCGCGATGGAGCTGGCGAAGGCGCTGGAGCCACTCGGCGTCAGGCCGATCACCGGGGCCGAGCTGACGATGGAGGACGACTCACACCTCACGCTCCTGTGTGAGAGCCGCGCGGGCTACCGCAACCTGTGCCGCCTGATCACCGGGGCCCACGCCGGCACCCGTCCCAGGCAGGGCGCCGACCTGCTGCCGCCGGTGACCACCTACGCGGCGCTCGAGCGTCATGCCGACGGGCTCGTGTGCCTCTCCGGCTGCGCGCGCCACGGTGCGCTCGCGCGCGCGGTCGAGGATGCCCGCCACGTGGAGGCGGTCGCCGCCGGCCGCCGCTTGCTTTCGATCTTCGGGCGCGACGGGCTGCGAATCGAGCTGCAGCGCCCCTTCGCCCGCCACGATCGCCGCCGCAACCGGCTGCTGGCCGAGCTGGCCGAGCGGCTCGGAGTGCCCGCCGTGGCCACGGGCAACGTGCACGCGCACAGCCGCGCGCGCACCAGGCTCCAGGACGCGCTGGTGGCGGTACGGCTGGGCCGCACGCTCGACGAATGCGAGCCCTGGCGCCGGGGCAACTCCTCGCACACGCTGGCGCCGCCCGAGGCGATGGCGGCGCGCTTCGGTGAGCACCCGGATGCGGTGGCCGAGACGGAGCGGTTGGCCGAGCGCCTGACCTTCGACCTGACGAGTGACCTGGGCTATGCGTACCCCGGCTCCGAGGATCCCGAGGCCGACTCCAAGCTTGCGGCCATCTGCAAGGACCGGGTCGACGAACGCTACCCGCGAGGAGAGGCGCGGGCACGGGCCGAGGCACGCATCGAGGAGGAGCTGCGCGTGATCCGCCACCTGGGCCTGGCGGGCTTCTTCCTCCTGCACCGAGACATGCTCGAGCTGGCACGCGAGGTGGCGGTGGAGGTGCGGGGGACGGACACGGTGCGCTCGACGCTTCCGCCCGGGCGTGGGCGAGGCTCGAGCGTGGCCTCGATCGTCTGCTATCTCACCGGCCTCTCGCACATCGACCCGCTGGCCAACGAGCTTCACCTCGGCCGCTTCCTCAACGAGGACCTCACGGCGCTGCCGGACATCGACCTCGACTTCCCACGCGACATCCGCGAGGTGCTGATCCCCCGTGTGCACGAGCGCTACGGCCACGACCGCTCCGCCCTCGTGGCGGCGTTCGCCACCTACCAGGTGCGCTCCGCGGTGCGCGACTTCGCCAAGGCGCTGGGGCTGCCCCCCGGGGAGATCGAGCGGCTGGCGCGCACGGTGGACCCGTGGCTGCCGGGCAACGACATCGAGCGTGACGTGGCCGACGCCCCGGCGGCGCGGGGCGGCTCACCGCGCTGGAGGGCGCTGGTGCACCTGGCGCGCGCTGCGGCGGGGCTGCCCCGCCACCAGTCCCAGCATCCGGGCGGCATGGTGATCTCCACCCAGCCGCTGATCGACGTGTGCCCGGTCCAGCCGGCCGCGATGGAGGGACGTCAGATGGTGCAGTGGGACAAGGACTCCTGTGCCGACGCCGGCTTCCTCAAGATCGACCTGCTGGGCCTGGGGATGCTCTCGGCGGTGGAGCGCTGCGTCGAAGAGATCGCGCGCACGCGCAACGAGCGGATCGACCTCTCACGCATCGACTTCGCCGACAAGGAGGTCTACGCCCGGATCCAGGAGGCGGAGACGATGGGCGTCTTCCAGATCGAGAGCCGGGCGCAGATGTCGATGCTGCCGCGGACGCTGCCCCAGTCCCTCGACGACATCACGGTGCAGGTGGCGCTCGTGCGGCCGGGGCCGATCCAGGGTGGGGCGGTGCACCCCTACATCGAGCGCAAGAAGGCGCTGCGCGAGGACCCGGATTACCAGGTGCCATACGAGCATCCGTCGCTCGAGCCGGTGCTGCGCGACACGCTCGGGGCGATCGTCTTCCAGGACCAGGTGATCGAGGTGGCGATGGCCTTCGCCGGGTTCTCCGCAGGGGAGGCGGAGGGGCTGCGGCGGGCGATGAGTCGCAAGCGCTCGGAGGAGGCGATGCGCTCGTATGAGCAGAGCTTCGTGGAGGGCGCGGTGGGGCGGGGGGTCGAGCCCGAGGTCGCGCAGCGGGTCTACGACCAGATCGTCGGCTTCTCGGGCTTCGGCTTCCCCAAGTCCCACTCGGCGGCGTTCGGCCTGCTGGCCTACCAGTCCACCTGGCTGCGCGTGCACTACGGCCCGGAGTTCCTGTGCGCGCTGCTCAACGAGCAGCCGATGGGCTTCTACCCGCCCGACTCGCTGGTGCACGAGGCCCAGCGGCGCCAGATCGAGGTGCGCCCGCCGTGCGTCGCGGCCAGCGACGCGGAGTGCAGGGTGGAGCCTGATGGCGCGGTGAGGATCGGGCTCGGCTACGTGAACGGGGTGAAGGAGACGGAGGTGAAGGCGCTCGTGGCCGAGCGCGAGCGACGTGGGTGCTTTCGTTCGATCCCCGACCTCGGAGCGCGCTCAGGCGCGGCGGGCGACACGCTCGGCAAGCTGGCGTGGGCCGGGGCCTGCGACTCGCTGCTCGGCGGCCCGGAGGAGGGCCGCCGGCGCCAGGCCCTATGGCTGCTCGGGGTGGCCGCGCCGGGTGTGCCACTCGGCCGCAACGGCGTGCACGGCACCCAGCTCGCCCTGCCGCTCGATCTCCACGACGCCCCCGAGTTGCGCCGGCTGGACGTCTGGGAGCGACTGCTCGCCGACTACGGCTCGACCGGCGTGACCCTGCGCGAGCACCCGCTCGAGCTGATGCGACCGAGCCTCCCGGAGGGCACCGTCTCCAGCGCGGACCTCGAGCGCACGCGCCACGGAGCGCCGGTGCGGGTGGCGGGGCTCGTGGTGGCCCGCCAGCGGCCGGCGACCGCGAAGGGGGTCACCTTCATGCTCCTGGAGGACGAGCACGGCACGCTCAACCTGATCGTGCCCCCGCCCGTGCACGAGCGCTGCCGCCTGGCTGTGCGTGGCGAGGCGCTGGTGATTGCCGACGGCCGCCTCGAGCGCCGTGAGGGAGTGACCAACGTGCTCGTCCACGACGTGCGCCGCCTGGACCGCGGCGACCTGCCTCAGGCGGAGGTGCGCCACATCGAGCCACGCCGGATCTGGTCCAGCGAGGCGGGGGAGGAGCTGCCGGGGGTGGCGGCGGCGGCCGGCGGTCCTGGGGCGCGCTCCGCCGCCGACCTGGCAGCCGCGCTGCCGGCACCGAACAGCTTCGGGCGCGGGCGGCGGTAGGGGGCTGGAAGGGACGGGCACCGAGCACCGAGCACCGAGCACTAGCTTTAACCCATGGGCACGATCCTTGTCGGCACCTCCAGCTGGGCCGACCCCGGCTTCATCAAGGACTGGTATCCGGCCGGCATGCCGGCGGCTGAGCGGCTGCCCTGGTACGCGCGGCGCTTCGAGGCGGTCGAGCTGAACTCGAGCTTCTACGCGGTGCCCGAGCGGGCGACCGTCAGGCGCTGGTGCGAGGTCACGCCGGACGACTTCGTGATGGACGTGAAGCTCCACCGTCTGCTCTCGCGCCACGCCGCGTCGCTGGATTCGCTGCCGCCGGAGCTGCGCGACTCGGCCAGGACGTCGGCGCGCGGGCGGGTCGAGCTCACCCCCGAGCTCGAGCAGAGGCTCGTCGACGAGACGCTGCGAGCGATAGAGCCGCTCGCAGACGACGGCAAGCTCGGCGCCCTGCTGCTCCAGCTCACGCCCGCCTTCTCGCCCAAGCGGAACCAGTTCGAGGAGCTGAAGCCGCTCGTGGACGCGGTCCAGCCGCACCGGCTGGCGATCGAGCTGCGCAACCGGCGCTGGGTCGACGAGGAGCGGTCGCACGAGACGCTCGGCTGGTTCTCCGAGCACGACGTGGCGTTCGTTTGCGTAGACGCGCCACCCGGTGACGCCACGCCGATCATGCCCCCCATCGACGCAGTCACGCGCGACGACCTGGCATACGTCCGGATCCACGGCCGCAATGTCGACGGTTATCTCCACGGTCAGTCCGTGGCGGAGCGGTTCGGGTGGATCTATGGCGACGAGGAGCTCGAGGAGGTGGCCTCACGCGCCAGGGGGCTCGCCGAGCAGGCCGACGAGGTACACGTCTTCTTCAACAACAATCGCGATGACGACGCGCCTACCGCCGCGCGGCGCTTCCGCTCGCTGCTGGGTCAGGACCCGGGGCCGCCCCCAGAGGAGGACCAGCTCAAGCTCGTTTGAGCTGGGCCGCCCGCTCCAGGCGCTCCTCGCTCTGCGCGGAGTGCGCCGTCAGCCCGACGCGGGCGAGGCTGTAGCGGCGTACCCGGACCGCGCCCGGGCGTGGCTCGGCAACTCGCGGGACCAGCATGTAGCGGTTGGGCGACGAGGGACGATTCATGGCGAGGATTCTCGCTACGTGCGGGATCGTCGCCCACGGCCGAGGGTCCAAAGATGGCTCGGCGTGACTCGACAGCCTGTCGAAGCAGTGGGCGCGGCGTGGGGGAGCGCCTACGCGCGCTTGATGTCGAACCAGACGCGCTGGTAGCCGCCCGCCTCGGAGCGGACGCCCCAGTCGTCGCTGAGGCGCTCGACCAGGAAGAGGCCCCAGCCGCCTTCCGTGATCTGGTTCGAGTCGCGCGTCTCGCGCTCGAACGTCGAGCCCGGATTGGCGATCTCGACCCTCACGCGCTCGCGGCCGACCAGCACCACCAGCTCGACGGCGGCGGCGCCGGCGTGGCGTACCGAGTTGGTCACGAGCTCGGTCACCAGGAGCCGCACCGTCTCGAGCAGAGGGGCGTCGAGATCCGCTCGCAGCCGCGAGAGCTCGCTGCGCGCGCGGCCGGCCGCGCGGGGCCCGCCGCCGATTCGCATACGAAAGCCCGACCGGCCCGCCGGGGCCGTCAAGGAGCCGCTGCCAGTTGTGCGAGTGCCTTCCACCTGATCGACGACTTCGGGCCCGGTCGACAAAACACCCTGACTTGTACCCCTTTTCTGTCCGTCGGCAACATGATGAGAGCGTCCGCCCACACTTCGGAGCACGACGACGGCAATGTCGTCACGGGTATCGCCATTCTGACGCTCGACCGCCGCCTGCTCCACCGTGGCGGCGATCCCATCCGCGTCCATCCCGGCGCATGAGCGCAGCAGCTCAGCCAGCTGGCTCTCGCCGAGGATGCCGCCGTCCTCGTCCCGCGCCTCGGTCACGCCGTCGGTGTAGAAGACGAGCGCGTCGCCGTCACCCAGGAACGCCGGCGCATCGGACAGGTCCGGGTCGGGCACCACGCCGACCAGGGTTCCGGACGCGCCGACGGACTCGACAGTGCCATCGCGGCGCAGCACGAGCGGGAGCGGGTGCCCCGCGCTCGACAGCTGAACCCTCGCGCCGCCGGCCTCGGGAACGAGGGAGGCATACGCCACCGTCGCGAACCGGAGATCCGCACGCTGACGCAGTAGCGCCTCGTTGAGGATCCGAAGCCCTGCGCTCGGCCGCGGCTCGCGCATCGCCGCGGCCCGCAGCGTGTATCGCGCCAGGGCCGTCACCGCAGCCGCATCCGGTCCCTTTCCGCATACGTCGCCGACGATCACCGACCACCCGCCGCCCCCGGCCTCGAACAGGTCGTAGAAGTCCCCGCCGACGTCGTTGCCCTCGCCGGTGGCACGGAAGCGCGCGCCGGTCTCGAGGCCGGGGATCTCGGGCAGCTCGGCGGGGAGCAGGCTCTGCTGGAGGGTCTTGGCGATGTACGAACGCTCCGCGTACAGGCGCGCGTTGTCGACTGCGATGCCCACTCGCCGGCCGAGCTCCTCGACCATCGCCACGTCCTCCTGGTCGTAGCGGCGCCCCGGGCCCAGGCGCAGCAGCGAGAGAGCCCCGAGGACCCGGCCCCGCGCCCGCAGCGGCGCAATCAACGCCGAGTACGGGCCCGCGCGCCGGATCAGGGCGAGGTGCTCTGGCGACCGGGTCCCCGCCTCGATCATCTCCGGAGTCACGTCGGGGTACAGCTCGGTCTCCCCGGTCTCGAGCACACGAGGTACTCCGCGCTCGAGGGGCTGCGCAGGGAAGCGGCGATCGAGTTCGAGGATGGCCTCGGCGTTCTCCGAACGAGAGGAGGCGTGCGCGGCCATCACCATCGCACCCTCGTCGTCGATCACGTGGACGCTGCACCAGTCCGACAACCAGGGGACGACGGCCAGATCGGACACGCGCTGCAGGATCCGCTCCGAGTCCATCGAGGCCGCGATGATCCTGCCGGCCTCCGCCAGCAGCCGCTGCGCCTGCTCGGCGCGCTTGAGCTCGGTGATGTCCTCCATCACGTTGATCGCCATCACGACCTTGCCGTCGTCGTCGATGATCGGGGTTGCCTTGACGCGGTTCCAGCGCTCGGTCCCGTCCCGGGTGTCCACGTGCCTGATCACGGCCTCGGCGCCCTCCTCGCCCAGCAGCGCCAGACGGCCCGGCAGCTCGGTGGGCGGAAACGGCTCGCCGTCCTCGTCGTACATCTCGAACCGGTCGCGGATCACCCCGGGGGGCGTGCTCACGAGCGCCTCCACCGAGTCGAACCCGAGCGCCCGGACCGCGGTGTCGTTGGCGAAGATGAGCTTGCCGTCGGGGCCCTGGGCGGTCACGCCGTCCGCCACGCCGCTGAGGATTGCCGACAGCTGCTCGCCTGCCCTGTCCGCGGCCTCCCGCGACACGCGCTCCCGCTCCAGAAGCCGCTCGCGCTCCTCGTCGGCGTGCCGTCGCCGGGTGATGTCGCGCAGGTATCCGGTGAACATCGGAGGCGACTGGCCGGGGATGACGCTGATGGCGAGCTCGATGGGGAACTCGGTGCCGTCGGTGCGCATTCCCCGCATCTCGACCCTCCGCCCGAGGATCGTGCTCTCGCCGCTCTCGAGATAGCGAGCGAGCCCCGCCCGGTGGGCGTCGCGTAGGTCCGGCGGGATGATCATTTCCGCCATTTCCCGGCCGATCGCCTGCTGTGCCGAGATCCCGAAGGCGGCCTCGGCGGCGGGGTTGAACTCCACCACACGGCCCTGATGATCCATCGTGATGACGCAGTCGAGGGCCGCCTCCAGGATCGCCCCCTTGCGGGCCTCGGACTCCCGCAACGCTGCTTCGGCGTACTGCGCTTCGACGAACTCACCAATTTGGCCGCCCAATGCCCGCAGCAGCTCGAGCAGGCCGCGATTGGTTGTCCGCTCCTCGTAGCCGAAGAACTCGATCACTCCCATCACGCCGGAAGACGTGAGAAGTGGGAACGCGACGCCCCCCCTCACGCCGGCCTTCGCGGCGATCTCCGAGCGAGGCAGCGACGGATCCAGCGTGAAGTCTTGCAGCGAGATCGCCTCGCCCCGCTCCCAGACCCGCCCCGGCAGGCCCATGCCGCGTCGCATGACGATCGCCCGCGAGGCTTCGTAGAACCCCGACTCGTCGATGCCATCGGCGCTCCAGCTCTCCACCAGGCGAAGCGCACCGGAGGGGCGCACTTCCCACAGCCCGCCGAGTTGCCAGTCGAGCGGCTGGCCGATCGCGTCCAGGAGCCGCGGGGCGGCCTCCTCGAGGGTCTGACACTCCTGGAGGGTGGCCGCCACCCCGTACTGCATCTCCAGGCGCACCTGGTCCAGGTCGCGCTCGGTGCGCAGATGAGACACCCACACGCCGAGCGCGCCCACCGACAGGACGCTCAGCACGAGCACCACGTGCAGGAGGTCGCCGAAGATGCCATCGGGGACCCCGAGCGCGATCACGAGCGCCGTGACCAGCACGACGATGTACGCCACCTGGCGCGGGGACGCCCCCCTGGCTGCGGCCACAAGCGGTGCCACCCCCAGGAATCCGATGCCCACCGCCGACTCGGTCAGGAGGTCGAAGCCGGCGATCGCCAGCGCGAGCGCCACCGCCGCCAGCAGGGCGAATTGCTCTGGCTGCGCGCCTCGCACGTGTCTCAGCGAGGGCAGTGAGGCTCTATCTCGTCTGTCTTGGGCCAATCGCCTGCTGCCGCTGCGGTCCGAGGCACAGATGACTCTAGTCACGGTCGCCGCGTGCGCAATGGGTGGGCGGGCTCGCCCGCACGGCTTGCGACGATACGGGTGCGATCGCAGAGCAGATCAAAGACCGGATGCCCGCAGGGGTCGTGCGTGTACGCGCGGACAACCCCTCGCTGCTCACGCTCGACGGCACCAACACCTACGTCGCCGGCGGGTGGGTCGTCGACCCGGGGCCCGCGGACGAAGGGCATCTCGAGGCGGTCCTCGCGGCGGCGGAAGGGCAGGTCGAGGGCATCGTGCTCACGCACTCGCACTCCGATCACGCCGAGGGCGCCGCTCCGCTCGCCGAACGGGCGGGAGGAGTGCCGATCCGGCTGCCGGAGGGCGGGGAGGAGGTCGGTCCCTTCCGCTCGATCGCCACGCCGGGACATGCCCCCGATCACGTGTGCCTGCTGTTCGGTCGTGTCCTGTTCACCGGAGACACGGTCCTCGGCACGGGGAGCGTCTTCATCGCTCCTGGGGAAGGGTCGATGTCCGCCTACATGGAGTCCCTGCGCCACCTGCGCGACCTCGACCTGGACGTGCTGTGCCCCGGGCACGGGCCGATCGTCTGGGACCCCGCCGCCAAGCTGGACGAGTATCTCTCGCACCGCCTCGAGCGCGAGCGACTGCTCCTCGAGGCGCTCGACGCCGGGCTACGCGCCGAGGGAGAGCTTCTCGACCGCGCCTGGTCGGACGCGCCGGAGGCGTTGCGGCCGGCGGCGGCGCTGACCCTGCGGGCGCATCTGGGCAAGCTCGCGGAGGAGGGGCGCCTGCCGGGCGACCTCGAGCCCTGGCTAGCCGCGGGCCTGCCACTCCGACAGCGGCAGGATTCCCGCCCCCGGGTCCGGATCGTCGTCAAGCATCGTCAGGTACTCGAGCAGGTGCCCATCGGGATCGCGGAAGTAAAGCGTCGCAGCTGGCATCCAGGCGATTACGCTCGGGTCGCTCGTCTCCTGGCCGAAGAACGAGAGTGGTGTGACGCCGCGCTCGCGCAGACGCTCCGGCGCCTCGAGGAGATCGTCGAGCGAGACGCTGAAGGCGGTGTGCAGCTCCATCACGTTGGGCGACGATCCGACGCCCCAGAGCCCGAGCATGGCTCGGCCGGGTGCGCCGATCCAGTGGAACGCGACGTTGCGCTCGGGGATCTCGATCGCAACCTGCAGGCCGACGACGTCGCGGTAGAAGGCCACCGAGCGCGCCACGTCACGGACCGTCAGGTGGGTTTCGAAGAGGCCGGCCGCGGGTGTGGGAGGGCTCACGCGCCGATCCTCGCACGTGATTGGATGCCTGGATGGACCGGCCCCCGCTGAGGCTTCAGCCCGAGAAGCTCGACGACCGCAGCTATGGCCCCAGCTACGACTTCGGGGGCCCCTGACCTCGGCGAGCGCCACCGCGGCGCGGAGGAGGCCGTGCGAGGCGTGCCGGGGTGGATGCTGCCCGAGGACGGGCTCAAGCTCTACGAGCTGGCGTACTTCGCCCCGGGGCCGATCCTCGAGATCGGCGCCTACCACGGCAAGTCGGCGATCCTGATGTGCAACGCCGCGCGCGACGGTGGCACGGGCGCCACCGTGCTGTCGGTCGACGTGGACGGGCACGCGCTGGACGCCGCCCGGGCCCAGGCTGCCCGCCACGGCGTCACCGACGGCATCGTGTTCTTTCGCGGAAGCGTCGAGGCGCTGCTGCGGACGGCGTCCGGCCTGAGGCCAGGGCTCGTCTTCATCGACGGCGACCACTCGCACGCGGGAGTGCTCCGGGACCTCGAGGCGCTCGAGCCACGCCTCCCGGACGGCGCCCTACTCCTGTTTCACGACTACTTCCAGCACCCCCGAGATGTCTGTGCCGGATGCCGTTGCCGAGACCTGGGTGCCCGCCGACTGCGAGTTCGGCGGTGCCTTCGGAAGCTGTGGGCTGTTCGTGCGCCGTCGCGGCGGTCCGGCGATCGAGCCGGGCCCGCCGGTGCTCGACCTGCTCAACCGCGACACACTGCGCATGCGCTACCTGCAGCGGGTCCGGCGCCCGCTCGGGCGCGCCGCGCGCCGGCTCCTTCGGAGGCCGGGGTAGGCTAGGCCGCGATGGGAGCCGTTCTGCACGGGCCGGGCGAGGGCGAGGTCCTGGAGATGGGCCCGAACGGGCTCGTCATCAAGGCCACGAGCGAGGAGACTGGAGGCCGCTTCTTCCTCTCGGAGACGACCGTCGCGCCAGGGTTTCCCGGCCCGCCACCGCACGTCCACGACGAGCTGGTGGACATGTTCTACGTCCTCGAGGGCACGCTCACGCTGCGATTGGGCGATGAGGAGCTCGAGGCCGGTCCCGGCACGTTCGCCTGCGCTCCACCCGGCACCGTCCACACCTTCTCCAATCGCAGCGACGCCCCGGTCCGGTTCCTCAACTTCAACACCCCGGGCGGGTGGGAGCAGTACATGCGCGATCTGGCCGAAGCGTCCGCCGCCGGTGTGCCGCCCACGCCGGAGGAGATCGGACGGATCGCCTCCCGGTATGACTTCCGGGCGGTCTGACGGGCCGTTGCGGCCGTGGCGCGGGAGACCGTCGAGAACGTCATCCGCGGCTACGAGGCGCTGAACCGTGGCGATCTGGACGGCGCGCTCGAGGGAGTCTCGTCCGATTGCGAGCTGGAGCTGCCGCCGGTGCTCCCGGATGTCCAGACCTACCAGGGCCGCGAGGGGCTGAGGCGGATGTGGGAGGCCTGGCGGGACAGCTTCGATCGGTTCCGGATGGAGATCGAGGAGGTCATCGACGCCGAGGACAGGGTGGTCGTGATGGCGTGTGCGTGCGGGATCGGAAGGGACAGCGGCGTCGAGGTCCGGACGCCCAGCTTCCCGCTGATCTGGACCGTCCGCGACCACGAGGTCGTCCGCGTGACAGCGCTGCCGACCAGAGCAGCCGCACTGGAGGCGGTGGGGCCGTCGGAGTAGGGCTCGCCTCGAGACGATCGGCTCAGAAGAATCTGCGACCGGGTGCGAGCAGTCCTGCGGGAGTTCGAACGGACCGGCATCGCCGACGCCGACCTTCAGGTCGATTTCGGTGCAGTCCTCCGATCGCCGACTTCGAGCTTCATCGAGGCCTCCTCGATCGTCGACTACCGCGCGGCGTCTTCCGCGGGCGCCAGGCGCGTTCACCGAGTCGCTGCGTGAGTTGCAGGAGTCGTAGTCGATCGAGGAGCTGCCGCTGGGCCTCGAGGCAGAGCGGTTCATCGAGGCGTCCGATCGCGGCTGAAGTCGTGGCGTGCTAATCCATGCGCGCGGAGCCGCGGCCGCGGCACGCGGAGGTCGAGCATCCATGGCAGAGTCGGAGCACCTGGGAGACGCACAGTGGGTCGTCGGACGTTCCGCGTGTGAGGGCCCTCACGGATCATCGCGCCGACGGGCGTCTGGTCGACTCACACCGAGGGACACGCCACGTTCGGTGAGGCGCGGGCTTTCGGCGGCGGATCGCCTCAGGTAGTGCTCATCCGCGCTGGCCGACGCGACTATCCGGACGACGCCCACTGCGGCCGCGGCGCGGCGGAGTAGCGGCTACCGCTGGCGCGCGACTACCCTTCCATCCCTTGATCTCGACGAACCAATTCAAGAACGGCACCCACATCGAGGTCGACGGCACCGTCTTCAAGATCGTCGACTTCCAGCACGTCAAGCCCGGCAAGGGTGGCGCATTCGTTCGCTCGAAGCTCAAGCGCGTCACCGACGGCGCGGTGATCGACAAGACGTTTCGGGCCGGGGAGAAGTTCCGGCCGATCCGGACCGAGACGCGCAAGATGCAGTACCTCTATTCGGACGGCAGCGACGCCCACTTCATGGACCTCCAGACCTACGACCAGCTCACGGTCCCGCAGGACGCGGTCGCCGAGTCGCTCAAGTGGATCGTCGATAACGAGGAGGTGGAGGTCCTCTACGTCGACGAGGCGCCCACCGACGTACAGGTGGCGAGCGCGGTGGAGCTCGCGGTGGCCGAGACCGAGCCGGGGCTGAGGGGCGACACAGCGTCAGGCGGGGGCGACAAGCCCGCCACGCTGGAGTCGGGCGTAACCGTGCGGGTGCCGCTGTTCGTGAACGTGGGCGATCGGGTTCGGGTGGACACCCGCTCGGGCGAGTACGTCTCGCGCGCGTAGAGAGATGAGCCAGAGGGTCCACTGATGCGCCGCACCGACCAACGCCGCGCGGCCGTCGTGGCGCTCTATCAGGCGGACACCACGGACAGGCACGCCCCGGACCTCCTCGATCCGCGGGCCACGCAGTTCACACGCGAACTGGTCGATGGCGTCGAGCGCGATCGCGAACAGGTGGATGCGCTGATCGAGCGCCACGCGGAGGGCTGGACGCTCGATCGGATCGCCCCGCTCGAGCGCAACATCCTGCGCGTCGCACTCCACGAGCTGCTCCATCGCGACGACGTGCCCGCGGAGGTCGCGATCGACGAGGCGATCGAGGCCGCCAAGGAGCTGTGCGGGACCGACGCACCCGGATTCGTGAACGGGATCCTCGGCGCCGTCCACCGTGAGGCGGTCGGAGCGCCATGAGCAAGACCCTCGACGAGCTGATCGAGGAGCTGGAGAGCCTGGCGACCAAGCTGCGGGCCGGCGAGCTCGACCAGGCGGCGGCGGCCGCGGTCGTCGAGCGGTGTGCCGAGGTCGCCAACCGCGTCGGGGCCGAGCTCGACGAGCTGGGGCGCGAGGCCGAGCGCGAGGGCCCCGGCGACGGCCAGGAGCAGCTTCTGTGACCACCCGCTCCGAGCCGGCGCTCTATCCGGCCGAGTTGCAGGAGCGCGTCGACGCGTTTCTGGAAGCGGTTCGGTTCGCAGAGGAGCCGGGCGTCGCGCGCCTCGAGGAGGCGATGCGCTACTCGCTTCTCGCGGGGGGAAGCGCATCCGTCCCGTGCTCGCCCTGGCCACGGCTGAAGCCCTGGGACACGAGCCCGACGAGGTGCTCCCGTTTGCCGCCGCCGTCGAGATGATCCACACCTACTCGCTGATCCACGACGACCTTCCCGCGATGGACGACGACGCCCTCCGCCGCGGACAGCCAACTTGCCACGTTGCCTTCGGCGAGGACGTGGCGATCCTCGCGGGGGACGGGCTGTTCGCGGAGGCGCTGCGGCTGGTGCTCACCGAGCAGCAGGGTGAGCCGGCCAACGTGCTCGCCGCGGTGCGCCAGTTAACCGCGGCCGCGGGCGTGGCCGGCATGGTCGGCGGGCAGTTCGTGGATGTGACAGCCGGGGGCGAGCTAGACGTTGCCGGGCTCCGGCGTCTGCACGAACTGAAGACCGGCCGCCTGATCGCGGCCTCGGTCACGGGCGTGGTGATCCTCTGCGGTGCGAGTGGACCTGCCACAATCGGCCTTGGCCACTTTGCAGCCGAGCTCGGCGTGTTGTTCCAGATCGTCGACGACATACTCGACGTCACTGGCGACGACGCCGAGCTGGGCAAGCCCAGTGGCTCGGACCAGCGCCACGGCAAGCAGACGTACGTGAGCGTGTTCGGGCTCGATCGGGCCCGAGAGCTCGCGGGTGAGTCGCACGCCGAGGCGCGCGCCGCGCTGGCGAGCACGGAGGCCCGGACGGGGCGGCTGGAGCAGATCGCCGACTACATCCTGACGCGACAGACATGAGCAATCTCCTCGACCACATAGACGGGCCCGAAGACCTCAGGGTGCTCGACGACGACCAGCTCGCGCAGGTGGCGCAGGAGGTGCGCGAGCAGATCATCGACACGATCGGGGAAATCGGCGGCCATTTCGGCGCCAACCTCGGCGCCTGCGAGATCGCGGTGGCCATCCACAGCCTGCTCGACTCGCCGCGCGACAAGGTGCTCTGGGACGTCGGCCACCAGGCGTATCCGCACAAGGTCCTGACCGGTCGCCGCGACCAGCTGCACACGCATCCGCAAGTACCACGGCCTCGCCCCGTTTTGCTCGGTGTTCGAGTCCGAGCACGACATCATGGGCGCCGGCCACGCCTCCACTTCGGTCTCATACGCGGTGGGCCTGAAGGAGGCCATGCGGCGCGGGCACGGCGAGGACGGCCGGGTCGTGGCCGTGATCGGCGACGGTGCGCTGACCGGAGGGGTCGCGTTCGAGGCGCTGCACAACGCCGGCGGGCTGGACCTGCCGATCGTGATCGTGGTGAACGACAACGGCATGTCGATCGCGCCGAACGTGGGCGCGCTCTCGCGCTACTTCAACCGGATCCGGATGAACCCAAAGCTGCACAAGGCGCGTGAGGAGGTCGAGACCGGTCTCACGCGGCTTCCCGCGGGGATCGGCGAGCGGATCGAGCGCCTGGGACCGATCGTGAAGGAGTCGCTGAAGGCCTACTGGGCGCCGGGGCTGTTCTTCGAGGAGCTCGACATCGCCTACATGGGAGTGATCGACGGCCACGATGTGGGCGCGCTGCGGGAGGCCATCAGCGAGGCGCTCGAGGCCGGGAGGCCGGTGGTCGTCCACTGCAGGACCGTGAAGGGCAAGGGCTTTGGCCCGGCCGAGGACGGCGGGCTCGAGGGGATGGAGAAGTGGCACGCGGCCAAGCCGGCGTCGATCGTGAACGGCGCACCGGCGACCAAGCCCAAGCCGGCCAAGACCCCGGAGCCGGCGCCCCCGCAGTACACGAAGGTGTTCGGCGAGGCGCTGGTGGCCGAGGCGCAGCGCGACGAGCGTGTGATCGGGATCACCGCCGCGATGAACTCGGGCACGGGCCTCGACATCCTCCAGCGCGAGCTGCCCGAGCGCTACTA
Source organism: uncultured Thermoleophilaceae bacterium (assembly GCA_963802855.1). GTDB lineage: Bacteria > Actinomycetota > Thermoleophilia > Solirubrobacterales > Thermoleophilaceae > JAAYBF01. Next base: position 230,760 of record CAWDJP010000005.1, on the reverse strand, counting down.
CGACGTCGGGATCGCCGAGCAGCACGCCGTGCTATTCGCCGCCGGGCTGGCGCTGCAGGGCGCGAAGCCCGTCGCGGCGATCTACTCCACGTTCCTCCAGCGCGCCTTCGACCAGATCGTCCACGACGTCTGCCTTCAGAAGCTCGACGTGGTGTTCGCCATGGACCGCGCCGGTCTGGTGGGAGACGACGGTCCGACTCACCACGGCGCATTCGACATCTCATATCTGCGCGGGCTTCCGAATATCGTCTTGATGGCCCCGCGCGACGAGGCCCAGCTCGTCCACATGCTGCGCACCGCCCTGGTCCACGACGGGCCCCGTGGCGCTGCGCTATCCGCGCGGCGAGGCGGAGGGCGTGCCCGCTGCCGGACTCGCCGTCGACGCTCGAGCTAGGGCGCGGCGAGCTGCTGCGTGAGGGAGAGCGGATCGCCTTCCTCGGCTACGGCTATGGCGTGCCCGTGGCGCTGGGTGCCGCCGACCGGCTGGTCGAGCATCACGGGGTCGAGCCGACGGTGGCGGACGCCCGCTTCGCGAAGCCGCTCGATCGAGAGCTGATCGCCTCGCTGGCCGCCGACCACGACGTGCTCGTGACGGTCGAGGAGAACGTGCTTTCCGGTGGCTTCGGCTCCGGGGTGGTGGAGCATCTGGTCGACCACGATCTGATGAGCGATCTCCGCGTGCTGCGCTTCGGCCTGCCGGACCGTTACGTGACTCACGGCAAGCCGGCGCTGCTGCGCGAGGAGGTCGGGCTCACGCCCGAGATCGTGGCCGAGCGGGTGGCCGAGGCAGTGCTGGAACCGCGCGGCGCTCTCGCTTGAGGCGACGCCTCGGCGCGCACTGCTGGCCGGGATCAGTGAGCAGGCCTCAGGCTGGCGCGCCGCCGAATCCGACCTCGTTGCCGTCGGCGTCACGGTAGACGGCCTTGCGCACGCCGTTCGAGTAGGTCTCGCGTTCAGCGGGCTCGATGCCGCGCCCGGCGATCTCGGACACGACGGCGTCGAGGTCGTCGACGAAGATCGTCTGAAGCGAGTAACCGGCGCGCTCGGCGTCCTCTTGGATGTACAGGGAGCGGTGCTCCGCGAGGTCCCAGACCGCCTCGGTCGCGTGCGCGAGGAAGGTAGGCTCCGAGCCGAGGAGACGCTCGTACCAGGGCAAGGCAGCGTCGTAGTCGCTGACGCAGATGCCGGCGTACAGATCGAGCGCCACCGAGGTGATCGTACCCGGCCGGCGTCACGCTCACCAAAGGAAACGACCCGCCGATGGCGGGCCGTTTCCGAGGGAGGAGTGATGCGATTCTCTTGTTGATCGGTGAGAGGAAGTCCTTTTAGGAGGCCGGGGAGGCCGTATAGCGGGTCACGCCGCCGACGGCGAGCTGGGCCGCACCGGTCGCCACGAACAGCGCGGCGGCGGGCAGGTCGCCCGTGATGGCGAACAGCGCGCCGACGTACAGGAGCCCGCCCGCGAGGATGCGGTCGAACGCCCGGTGGGCGCTGAGAGGGATCGTCCCCCGCCCGCTCGGGGCAGTGCCTGCCAGGCCGAGCCCCACGCTCAGTGCCCCGGCAACGATCCCGGCGGCCACCGCGGTCGCGCCCAGGCCGATCGCGACCGGCGCAAGGAGGAGGGCCGTGCCGAGCGCAACCAGGAACCCGGACGCGCATCTCAGCTGTGAGTAGACGAGGAGTCATGCCTTGACCGTACTCCTGGCCAGCCGGCCAACTGTGAGCGTGATCACAGTTGCGCAAACTCCCCGCGGGCCGGCCGGAGAGGGCCGCATGACGCGCGGATACGCTTCCGCAATGCAGAAGCGCCGCCTCGACACCGTGCTCGCCGAGCGCGGCCTCTTCCCGTCACGGTCGCGCGCGGCCGCCGCCGTTCTGGCCGGCGAGGTGCGAGTCGGAGGTGAGGGCGGCCGACCCGCCAAGCCGGGCCAGCTCGTGCAGGACGACGTGGCGATCGACCTCGAGGCCCGCCCCGACTTCGTCTCGCGCGGCGGGATCAAGCTGGCGAACGCGCTGAATGCGTTCGGCATCGACCCGGCTGGGAGCCACGGCCTCGATGTCGGCGCCGCCGACGGGCGGATTCACCGATTGCCTGCTCCAGCGCGGTGCGACGGAGGTGGCAGCGCTGGACGTCGCCTACGGCGAGCTCGACTGGAGGCTTCGCCAGGACCCGCGCGTGACGGTGATCGAGCGCCAGAACGCCCGTCATCTACGGCCGGACGCGCTGCCGTTCGCGTCCCGACCTCGTGGCCGTCGGACGTCTCCTTCATCTCCCTTGGCAAGGTGCTCCCGGCGGTGCTGGCCTGCGCCGCGCCGGAGTTCGACTGCCTCGCGCTGGTCAAGCCGCAGTTCGAGGTCGGTCGCGAGCGGGTCGGCAAGGGCGGCGTCGTTCGCGACGCCGACGTGCGCCGTGGCGCGCTCGTCGCCGTCGGCGAGGCTGCGTCCGCGACCGGCTGGGCCTGGCCGTGCTGGGATTCGCGTCGTCGGGCCTTCCAGGGCCCGCCGGTAACCGCGAAAGCTTCATCTGGGTGGCGCGAGGCAGGCCGCGACGGGGGCGGTTGAGGACCTCGACGCGGCCGCGCGGAGGGCCGGAGCCTTGAAAGCTCCGAAGACGATCACGGTCTTCACTCGTCGCAACCCCGCCGCCACGGCGGGTCCGCTGCGCCGCCTGGCCGAGATGGCGCGCGGAGGCCGGTGTTGAGGTGCACGTGCCGGCCGAGGAGGTGGAAAAGCACGAGCTCTCCGAGCTGGGCGACGCCGTGCTGGACGCCGACCCCGACGCGCCGACCGACCTCGTGGTCGTGATGGGCGGGGACGGCACGATCCTCTCCGCCCTCCGGCGGTTCGCCGGACGGGGCGTGCCGGTCTTCGCGGTCAACTTCGGCGAGATCGGCTTCCTCGCGACCGTCGAGAGCGCACGACCTCGACACCGGCTTCGGCCGAGCGCTGCGCGGCGAGTTCGATGTCCTCGCCATGCCGGCACTGATCGCCTCCACCTCTTCGGGCGAGCGGATCGCCATGAACGACATCTCGTTCCACCGTCGACAGGACCTTCGCGTGGCCGACCTCGGCTACTCGGTGGTGGGAGAGCAGCTCGGCGACGTCCGCTGCGACGGCCTGGTGGTGGCCACGCCGGCGGGGTCGACGGGCTACAACCTCGCCAACGGCGGTCCGGTGATGGCGTGGGGGGTGGCCGGGTTCGTGGTCTCGTTCATAGCGCCCGCACACCCTCACCGCGCGGGCACTGGTGGTCGCGCCGGACGACGTCCTGCAGGTGGTCAACCGCTCGACCAGCGAGCCCGTCGACCTGACCACGGACGGGCGCACCGCGTGCACGCTCGGCCCCCAGGAGCGCGCCGAGATCAGCTTCCGCGACGAGATGGCCCTGCTGGCCCAGATGCCGGGCGCCAGCTTCTACCACCGCCTGCGGGAGAAGTTCGGGCGCCTCAGCTACTAGGCCTGCGGGCCTAGGAGCGCGCCCCGGCTCCGTCGGCCTTCGGTGGTAGACAGGTCCGCGTGCTCTCGAGTTGCGAATCGAGAATCTGCTGCTGATCGACCGCGCCGAGCTGCGGCTCGGCTCGGGGCTGACCGCGGTCACGGGCGAGACCGGCGCCGGCAAGACGGTCCTCGCCCATGCACTCGACCTCCTCCTGGGCGGCAAGCCACGCTCGGGGATCGTGCGACCGGGCGCCTCCGAGGCCTACGTCGAGGGCGTCTTCGAGCTGCCGCGCGGGCCTCGTCGACGCTCCGGAGCTCGAGGACCTGCGCGAGCGCCTGGCGGCCGCCGACGAGGGCGAGGTCGTGCTCGCCCGCCGCGTCAGCGCGGAGGGGCGCACGCGCGCATACGTCGGAGGCCGCGCGGCGACCGCCGCCGACCTGCGCGAGCTGGGCGGGCGGCTCGTCGCCTTCTTCGGCCAGCACGAGCACCGCAAGCTCACGGTCGCGGCCGCCCAGCTCGAGCTGCTCGACGGCTTCGCTGGCGCCGACCACCTGGAGCTCCGCGACCGCATGGCGGCCTCGCACGCGCTCGTGCGCGAGCGGGCCGCCGAGCTGGAGTCCCTGCGCGCTCGGGTCGGCGCCCGCGACCGCGACCTCGACCTGCTGCGGTTCGAGCTGGAGGAGATCGAGGCGCTCGCGCCCTCGGAGGAAGAGGAGACGCGCTGGCCGCCGAGCGCCAGCGGCTGCGCCAGGTCGACGGCCTTCGGGCCGCCGCCGGCGCCGGGAGCGAGGCCATCGCCCCGGAGGCCGCCGACGAGGCCGGCGCGGCGATGCTCCTCGCCCAGGCCGAGCGCGTGGCGGACCCGGTGTCCGGGGCGGACCCCGAGCTCGACGAGCTGATCGGCCGTCTGGGCGCGCTGCGGATCGAGGCGGAGGAGCTCGGCGGCGAGCTGCGGCGCTATCTCTCGTCGCTCGACGCCGATCCCGGCGCGCCTGCAAGAGGTCGAGGAGCGCTTGGACGCCCTCGACCGGGTCAAGCGCAAGCACGGCGGCTCGGTGCGGGCGGTCCTGGAGCATGCCGAGCGCTGCCGGGCGGAGTGCCACCGGCTGGAGAACGCCGAGGAGGCGATCGGGCAGGCGCAGGCGGCGCTGACGGAGGCCGAGCGGCGAGCGCGCCGAGCTGGCGGCGCGAGCTGACGGCCGGCCGCAGCCGGGCGGCGCCCGAGCTCGCTCGGCGGGTCGTCGCCGAGCTGGCCTCGCTGGCGATGGAGGGGGCGTCGTTCGCGGTCGAGCTCGAGCCTCGCGAGGAGATCGGCGCCAGCGGGGCGGAGCGGGTCGAGTTCATGCTGGCGCCCAACCCGGGCGTGCCGGCCGCGCCGGTGCGCGACACCGCGTCCGGAGGCGAGCTGTCGCGGGTGATGCTGGCGCTGATGACGGTCGCCGGCGCGGGCGGCGCCGGCACGTTGATCTTCGACGAGGTCGATGCGGGCGTCGGTGGCCAGACGGCGCGCGCGGTCGGGGAGCGCCTGCGCGCGCTGGGCGCGGAGCGCCAGGTCATCTGCATCACCCACCTGCCGCAGATCGCCGCGCTCGCCGAGCGCCACTTCAGGATCGAGAAGTCCGCCGACGGCGCGGTCGCGCGGGCCAGCGTCGAGCGGCTCGCCGACGCGGACGTCGTGGAGGAGCTCTGCAGGATGCTCGGCGCCGAGGCCGGCGACGCCGGGGCGCGTCGCCACGCGAAGGAGCTGCTGGCCGCGGCATGACGCGCGCTTTCGTCCGCGGCGCGCGCTATCTTCAGAACGTGCCCTTAACCCCGTTCTGCTCGCCCACCGACCCGGTCGAGCGGACCCTCCGAGTAGCGGGCGGCGCGTCGTGAACGGCGCGAGTCGCACCCGGTTCATCTTCGTCACCGGCGGCGTGGTTTCGTCGCTGGGCAAGGGAATCGCGGCCGCCTCGATCGGCCAGCTGCTGGTGGCGCGCGGACTGTCCGTCTCGCTGCAGAAGTTCGACCCCTACATCAACGTCGACCCGGGGACGATGAGCCCGTTCCAGCACGGCGAGGTGTTCGTGACCGAGGACGGCGCCGAAACCGACCTCGACCTGGGCCACTACGAGCGCTTCACGGACGTCAACACCACGCGCGGCTCGAACGTGACGACGGGCGCGATCTACGACTCCGTGATCCGGCGCGAGCGGCGGGGCGACTACCTGGGCGGCACCGTCCAGGTGATCCCGCACATCACCGACGAGATCAAGAACCGGATCCGGCGCGGGGCCGAGGCCGACGACGTGGACATCGTGATCACGGAGATCGGCGGAACCGTCGGCGACATCGAGTCGCTTCCCTTCCTCGAGGCGCTACGCCAGTTCCAGGTCGACGAAGGCCGCGAGCGGTGCATGTTCCTCCACCTGACCCTCGTGCCGTTCCTCGGTCACGCTGGCGAGCTCAAGACCAAGCCGACCCAGCATTCCGTGCAGGAGCTGCGCCGGATCGGCATCCAGCCGGACATGGTCATGTGCCGCTGCGAGGAGCCGCTGTCGCGGGACATCCGGGAGAAGATCGCCCTGTTCGTGAACCTCCCGGTGGATGCCGTGGTGTCCGCGCGCGACGTCGACTCGATCTACAAGGTGCCTCTCTACTTCCGCGCCGAGGGCGTCGACGACCAGGTGCTCGAGCACTTCGGCATCGAGACCGAGGTGCCGGACCTGTCGGGCTGGGAATCGCTGGTGAAGCGCTACGACGCCGCGCGCGACGTCGTGCGGATCGGCCTGGTCGGCAAGTACACCAAGCTCGAGGACGCCTACCTGTCCGTGATCGAGGCGCTCGGGCACGGCGGCGCGCACCACGGGGGCAAGGTCGAGGTGCGCTGGATCGACTCAGAGCAGCTCACCGACGACGAGGCGCTCGGCGCGCTGGCGGAGTGCGACGGGATCCTGATCCCGGGAGGCTTCGGGGTGCGCGGAATCGAGGGCAAGATCCGCGCCGCCCAGTACGCGCGCGAGAACGACGTTCCGTACCTGGGCATCTGCCTTGGGATGCAGATCGCGGTCGCCGACTTCGCTCGCCACGTGGCGGGGATGGACGGCGCCAACTCAACCGAGTTCGATCCCGAGACGCCATTCCCGGTCGTCGACCTGCTCCCGGAGCAGAAGGAGGTGCGCGACATGGGCGGCACGATGCGTCTGGGAGCGGACCCCGTGAAGCTCCACGACGGCACGCGCGCGCGGGCGGTGTACGGCGAGCCCGTGATCTACGAGCGCCACCGGCACCGCTACGAGGTCAACAACCACCTCCGCAGGCGCCTCGAGGCGGAGGGGCTCGTGTGCTCCGGCACCTCGCCCGACGACCGCTTGGTCGAGGTGATCGAGCTTCCCGACCACCCGTTCTTCGTGGCGTCGCAGTTCCACCCCGAGTTCAAGTCGCGTCCGCTGCGCCCGCAGCCGCTCTTCCGCGAGTTCGTGGGCGCCGCGTTGGCCCGGGCACGCGAGCGCGCGCCGGAGATCGAGCCGGACGTGCAGGCACCGGCGGCGCCCTCCGCGCCGGCGGACGCCGAAGCGCGGGCGTGACCGTCGCGCCGACGGCGCGGGCCTCGGCGACCGAGCAGGAGCGGCTCGCGGCCGACTTCGTCCGCCTGTGTGAGATCGAGAGCCCGTCGCTGCGCGAGCGCGCGATGGCCGACGCGGTCACGGCGGACCTCCGCGCCGCGGGGCTCGACGTGCACGAGGACGCGAGCGGGGCGGCGACCGGATCGGAGGCCGGTAACCTGCTGGCCCGCATCCCGGCCCCCGACGGGGCGCGCACGATCCTCCTCTGCGCCCACCTCGACACGGTGCCGCTGGCAGCCCCGATCGGGGTGACGCGCGAGGGCGGCGTCTTTCGCAACGCCAACGAGGGCATCCTCGGTGCCGACAACAAGGCTGCTGTGGCGGTCCTGCTGGCGGTCGCCCGGCGCCTGGCCGGCGGCGGTGCGCCGGTGGGCGTGGAGCTGCTGTTCACCACCGCCGAGGAGCTGGCTCTGCGCGGGGTCAAGGAGGTCGCGCGCGCGGACCTGCGCAGCGAGTTCGGGTTCGTGTTCGACCACGCGAGCCCGATCGGCGAGCTGATCGTCGCCGCGCCTACTTACTTTCGCCTCGAGGCACGCTTCCACGGTGCGGCCGCCCACGCCGGCATTCGCCCGGAAGACGGGCGCAACGCGATCGCCGCGGCGGCCGCGGCCATCGCCTCGATGCGACTCGGCAGGATCGACGACGCCACGACCGCCAACGTCGGGACGATCGAGGGCGGCACCGCAGCGAACGTGGTGGCCGAACGATGCAGCGTGGAGCTGGAGGCGCGAAGCCTCGACGACGAGGTGGCCGGACGGCTGATCGGCGAGATGGTGGACCATTGCTCGGCTGCGGCGAGCGACGCCGAGTGCGACGTGGAGACGGTCGTCGAGCAGCTCTTTCGGGCCTATCGGCTGCCCCGCACCGCCGCGCCCGTGCAGGCGGCCGCCGGTGCGCTGGAGGGGCTCGGGATCGAGCCGACGTACGTGACCACCGGGGGCGGCAGCGACGCCAATGCCCTCATCGCCGCCGGGCTTCCCGTGCTCAACGTGGCCAACGGAACCGAACGAAACCACCAGCCCGACGAGTCCGTCACGGTCGAGGCGCTCGAGACGATGCTCGACGTGACGCTGGCGATCGTCGACCGCGCGGCCGAGGTCTGATCGGCTTGGGCTTCGAGCGCATCGCTAGCGAGACCGCGTGGCAGGGCCGCATCGCGGGGGTGCGCGTCGACACCTTCCGCTACGACGACGGCGAGGAGGCCAAGCGCGAGATCGTGACCCACCCGGGGGCGGTCACCGTGCTGCCGTTCGACGGCGAGCAGATCTGGCTCGTGCGCCAGCCGCGCGAGCCGGTAGGGGAGCAGTCCCTGCTCGAGCTGCCGGCCGGAAAGCTCGACGTCGAGGGCGAGGACCTTCTGGGCACCGCGCAACGCGAGCTTGCAGAGGAGATAGGGATGGGGGCGCGCGAGTGGCGCCACCTCGTGAGCTTTTACAACTCGCCCGGTCTGCTCTCGGAGGAGAACCACCTGTTCCTCGCCGAGGATCTGTTCGAGGAGAGCCGCGACGCCGAGGAGGCGGAGCGGATCGAGATCGTGCCGATGCCGGTCGCGCGGCTCGACGAGACCATCCAGGGGGCGCGCGACGCGAAGACGCTCATCGGCCTCTTGTGGTTCCGCGCGTTCCTGCACGGGCACTGAGCGAGAGCTTGCAGCACAAGGAAGCGCACGCGCGCGGGCGAAGCATGCTGCATGGCGACGGTCGCACAGCCTGTCGACGCGAGGCCGTTCGAGCACCTCGTCCTCGACTTTCTGGCCTACCTCGAGTTCGAGCGCGGCCTGTCGCGCAACACGCTGGAGGCCTACCGCTCGGACCTGCTCCAGTTCGGGCGCTACCTCGAGGAGCGGGAGATCACGGCCACCACCGCGACCGGCGCCGAGATCAGTGACTTCCTCGCCGCGCTGGGCGGCACCAAGGGGGGAGCGGCCTCACCCGCGACGATCCACCGCAAGGCGGCCTGCCTGCGCTCCTTTTACCGTCACCTCCGCCGCGAGGGCATCCTCGAGACCGACCCCACCGCCACGCTCACCGCGCCGCGTCGCGGCCGCAAGCTGCCCCAGGTCCTCACCCGCGGTGAGGTGGACAAGCTCCTGACCCAGCCGAAGGGCACCGAGCCGACCGACCTGCGCGACCGCGCTCTGCTCGAGCTGATGTACGCGTGCGGCCTGCGCGCGTCGGAGGCGATCGGGCTGGACGTGGCGGACGTGGACCTCGATGACGGCTTGCTGCGCGCGCGCGGCAAAGGCTCGAAGGAGCGGATCGTGCCGGTGGGCCAGTCGGCGCTCGAGGCCGTCAGCCGCTACCTCGAGCGGGGCCGCCCGGCGCTCGTTGGGCAGCGGATCGAGAGCGGGCTGTTCGTCAACTTCAGGGGCGCCGCGCTGACGCGCCAGGGGCTGTACAAGATCGTGCGCCGGCACGCCGTGACCGCAGGCTTGGCGGATCGAATGAGCCCGCACACGCTGCGCCACACGTTTGCCACCCACCTGCTGGCCGGCGGCTGCGACCTCCGGTCCGTGCAGGAGATGCTCGGCCACGCGGACGTGGCCACAACCCAGCTGTACACGCATCTCTCGAGCGAGCGGCTCAAGGACGTGTACTTCCGCGCGCACCCGCGCGCGACCGCGCGCTGAGCGGCCGGGCAGCCGGACGGCCTGGCGGCGCCTGCTAGAACCGCGGGCATGCCTGAACTGCCCGAGGTCGAGACCCTTCGACGCCAACTGGCGCCGTACGTGGAGGGCCGGCGGCTCGAACGGCTCGAGGTGCTCGACTCCCGCTGGAGCGATCCCGCCCACCCCGATGAACTGGCAGACGCGGTTGCCGGTCGCCGCGTCGAGGCAGTGCGTCGCCGGGGCAAGTACCTCGTGGTAGCGCTGGAGGACGAGGTGTTCCTGGTGATGCACCTCCGGATGACAGGCAACCTGCTCCTGGTGGCGAGCCCCGACGACGCCGACGACCGGCCCCACCTCCGCGCCCGCCTCGTGCTGGATGACGGTATGCGCGTCCTGTTCGTCGACCAGCGCCGCTTCGGGACAGGGATCGTCCTGCTCGGTGCGGACGCGCTGGAGGCTTACTTCGCCGCACGGCTGGGGGTCGAGCCGCTTGGTCCCGACTTCACGCCCGAGGCCCTAAAGGCTTTGGCGGCCAAGCGCCGCGCCCCCGTGAAGGCGTTTCTGCTGACCCAGGAGCGGATCGCGGGCGTCGGGAACATCTACGCGGACGAGGCTCTGTTTCGAGCCCGCATCCACCCGCTGCGTCCGGTCGGCACCCTCAAACGGCCCCAGATCGCGGCGCTGCACGACGCCGTGGTGGCCTCCCTGGAGGCGGGCATCGACGCCCGCGGCGCCACGATCGACGACTTCCGCCACGCCGATGGCTCCCGCGGCAGCTTCCAGGACCGGTTCCTGGTGCATCGCCGCGAGGGCGAGCCGTGCCCGCGCTGCGGAACCCCGATCCGAAAGATGTGGGCAGCCGGACGGGGCACCTACTTCTGCCCGCGCTGCCAGCCGCGGCCACGGCGGCGCGCTCCCGCTACGCGGCCAGCAGCTCCTCGAGGCGCCCGTCGCGATCCGCCTCGATGAGCTCGCGGAAGCCGCCGAGAGCGCGCTGGCCGATCACGATCTGAGGGAAGGTCATCTGCCCCGTCAGGGAGACGAGATCGGCGCGGCCCTCGGGGTCACGCGCCAGGTTGATCTCGGAGAACACCACGCCGCGGCTCTCCAGCAGCGCCTTCGCCTGCCGGCAGAAAGAGCACGGCTCGGTGGTGTAGAGAGTGACCCCGTTCGCGTCCGCCATCGGCCTCAGAGTGTAGGAAGTGCCTGGAACCTTCAAGACTGAGGCGGTCGTGCTGCGCTCCATCCGCTACGGCGAGGCGGATCGCGTGCTGCACCTCCTGAGCGCCGATCGCGGGCGAATCGGAGCGGTGGCGAAGGGAGTGCGGCGGGTGCGCTCGCGGCTGGGAGGCAGGCTCGAGCCCCTCGCCCGGGTCAAGCTCGTGATGCACGAGGGGCGCGGCGAGCTATGCACCGTCACCGCGGTCGACACCGTCCACGCCCACGCCGGCCTGCGCGAGCGCCGGGCGCCGCTCGAGCGCGCCACGGCGGCCTGCGACGCCGTGCTGCGGCTGTTCGACTCGGCCGAGCCGAACCCGGCGGCGTACAACCTGCTCTGCAACCAGCTCGCGCTGCTCGACGCCGACCCGGCGGCCGCCACCAGGGCGCAGTCGCTCGCGTTTCGGATGAAGCTGCTGCTGGCCGCCGGCTTCGCGCCCGAGCTCAGCTCGTGCGCGCGCTGTGGCGAGGCGGAGGGGCTGAGCGGCTTCTCCCCCGCGGCCGGCGGGGTGGTGTGCGGTAGCTGCGAGAGCGGCTCGTTCGGCCTTGACGCGGACGGCCACCGGTTCATGGTGGAGGCGCTCGCGCGCCCACTGTCGGAGGCCCCCGAGGCTCCCGACCGCGCCCTCGCCCAGGCCGATCGGGCGATCGGGGAGACGCTCGAGCACCATGCCCACGTGCGGCTGCGGCGGATGGTGGCCTAGCGGCGGCTCAGGCGTTCCAGCTCCGGATCACCGGCGTCTCGCGCTCCCAGCCCAGCACGCTCAGCGTCCCGGTGCCCAGGGCCAGGCGAGCGCCGGCGGCCGCCTCGAGCTCGATCCAGCGCGCGGCGAGCACGCGCAGGACGTGGCCGTGCGCGAAGATCGCGCAGGCGCCCGTGGCGGCCCGCAGCTCCTCGATCAGCGGGTCGAGGCGGGTGCCCACGTCGGCGGGCAGCTCTCCGTTCTTGGACCCGTGGGTCCACACCGTCCAGCCGGGCACGGTCTCGCGGATCTCGGCCGTGGTGAGCCCCTCGTAGTCGCCGTAGTCGAACTCGAGCAACTCGGCGCGCGTCTCCGCGCGCCCGTCCATAGCCGCCAGCTTGCAGGTCTCGACCGCCCGCCCCAATGGGCTCACGAGCACGCGGTCGAAGTCCCACTGCGAGAGGCGGTCGCGCAGGCCCTCCGCCTCGCGGCGACCCGCATCGGTGAGCGGAATCTCGGTGCGGCCGGTGTGCTTGAGGGTGCGGCTCCACTCAGTCTCCCCGTGGCGAGCCAGCACCACCTCGTAGCGCTCCATTCGCGGCAGTCTCGCCCATCCTGGCGCCGGGCGGCGGGAATACACTGCACGCTCGTGGCCGTCGCCGCCGGCACACAACTCGTCTACGACTTCGCCGAGGGCTCGCGCGATATGCGTGACCTGCTGGGCGGCAAGGGCGCCAACGTCGCCGAGATGACCCGCATCCTCGGCGCCGAGCGCGTGCCGGCCGGCTTCACGATCACCACCGAGGCGTGCGTGGCCTACATGGAGGCCGATCGGACCGAGCCCGAAGGGCTGGACGAGCAGGTCGACGACGCCCTGGGCCGCCTCGAGGAGATGGCCGGCAAGCGGCTGGGCGACCCGGAGGACCCTCTGCTCGTGTCGGTGCGCTCCGGCGCCCGCGAGTCGATGCCGGGAATGCTCGACACGGTGCTCAACCTCGGACTGAACGACCAGGCGGTCGAAGGGCTCGCGCGCGTCGACCGGCAACGAGCGCTTCGCCTGGGACTCCTACCGGCGGTTCGTCCAGATGTTCGGCAACGTCTGCAGGGACGTGCCGGGCGAGAAGCTCGAGGACGCCATCAAGGAGCGCAAGCGGGCGCGCCGGGGTGAAGCTGGACACCGACCTCTCGGCGTCCGACCTCAAGGCGCTCGTCGAGGACTTCAAGGCGCTGTACCGCGAGCGAGACGGGCGAGGAGTTCCCTCAGGATCCGCGCGATCAACTCGCGCAGTCGATCCGCGCTGTCTTCGACTCGTGGCTGGGCGAGCGGGCCGTTGAGTACCGGCGGATCAACCGCATACCCGACGACTGGGGCACGGCGGTCAACGTGCAGCAGATGGTGTTCGGCAACAAGGGCGAGAGGTCGTGCTCGGGCGTGGCTTTCTCGCGCGATGAGATCACCGGCGCACCCGAGCCCTCGGGCGACTTCCTCGTGAACGCGCAGGGCGAGGACGTGGTGTCAGGCGTGCGCACGCCGCTCGACCTCTCCGAGATGGCGCGGCTGATGCCCGACGAACACGCCGAGCTGCTGGAGATCCTGCGCACGCTGGAGGCCCACTACGGCGACATGCAGGACACGGAGTTCACCGTGGAGGAGGGGCGCCTGTACATGCTCCAGACCCGCAACGCCAAGCGCCCGGCGCAGGCCGCGGTGCGGTTCGCGGTCGATGCGGAGGCGGAGGGCCTGCTCGATCGCGGCCAGGCGCTCGCGACGATCGACGCAGCGTCGCTGGAGGCCCTGCTGCACAAGACCTTCGAGCGCGGCGCCGAGTTCGAGGTGCTCGCGCGCGGGGTGGGCGCCTCGCCGGGCGCCGCCAAGGGCGCGATCGTGTTCACCGCGCGGCGACGCCGTGGCGCGCCGGACGCGACGGCCGCGATGTCGATCCTGGTGCGCCCGTTCACCGAGGCCGACGACGTGGCCGGCTTCCACGCCGCGCGCGGGATCCTCACGAGCGAGGGCGGCAAGGCCAGCCACGCGGCGCTGGTCGCCCGCGGGATGGGGCGGCCGTGCGTCGTGCGGCGCGTCGGAGCTCGAGATCGACCTGCGCGCGCGCGAGCTGCAGGGTCGATGGCCGAGTCCTCCGCGAGGGCGACCTGATCGCCATCGACGGCACCACCGGCGACGGTCACCGCTGGACGACGTCCCGCTCGTGGACCCGGAGCACGACGAGAACTTCGAGACGGTCCTCGCGTGGGCGGACGAGCTGCGCCGGCTGGGGGTGCGCACGAACGCCGACACGCCCGAGGACGCCGCGAAGGCGCGCGCGCTTCGGCGCCGAGGGCATCGGCCTCTGCCGCACCGAGCACATGTTCATGGCCGCCGACCGCCAGCCGAAGATGCGCGCGATGATCATGGCCGAGTCCGAGGAGGACCGGCGGCGCGCGCGCTGGCCGAGCTGCTGCCGCTCCAGCAGGCCGACTTCGAGGGGCTGTTCGAGGCGATGGAGGGCCTGCCGGTCACGATCCGGCTGCTCGACCCGCCGCTGCACGAGTTCCTGCCCGCGGCGGAGGACGTGGCGCGCGAGGTCGAGCGCGCTCGCATCGAGCAGTCGCCCGACCTGGACGAGCTCGAGCGCACGCTCGAGGGCGTGCACGCGCTGCAGGAGACCAACCCGATGCTCGGCACCCGCGGCGTGCCGGCTGGCGATCCTCCACCCCGAGATCTGCGAGATGCAGGTGCGCGGCGATCGTGCGGGCCGCGCTCGCGGTCGCGCGAGCGGACCGGCGAGGCGCCGGAGCTGGAGATCATGGTGCCGCTGGTGGCCTACGAGAAGGAGCTCGAGTTCATGCGCGAGCTGATCGTGCGCGAGGTCGGAGCGCAACGGGCGGCGGCGACCTCGAGCTGAGCGTCGGGCACGATGATCGAGCTGCCGCGGGCGTGCTTCCTGGCCGACCGGATCGCCGGCGAGGCCGACTTCTTCTCCTTCGGGACCAACGACCTCACCCAGACCGCGCTGGGCTTCTCCCGCGACGACGTGGAGGGCAAGTTCCTGGCCCGCTACATCGACCGCAAGATCCTCGACCGCAGCCCGTTCGAGACCACTCGACGAGCCAGGCGTCGGGCAGCTCGTGCGGATGGGCGCCTGGCTGGGCGGTCGACGGCGAACCCGACCTCAAGCTCGGCATCTGCGGCGAGCACGGCGGCGACCCGGACTCGGTGCGCTTCTTCCACGGCTCGGGGCTCGACTACGTGAGCTGCTCGCCCGTACCGCGTCCCGATCGCGCGCGTGGCGGCGGCGCAGGCCGCCGTCGCGGACGGATGACCGCCACGGTCCGAAGCTCGAGCGAGCGCGGGGGGAAGAGATTCGCCGAGCGGATCGCGGCGCGCGAGGAGGCGTGGCTGTCGCCGCTCGCAGCCCGGTCCTATCCCGCTCATCGCGACCGCCCCGAGCCGGACGCACCGCACCGCACCCCGTTCCAGCGCGACCGCGACCGGATCGTCCACACCAAGGCGTTCCGGCGACTCAAGCACAAGACGCAGGTCTTCATCTCGCCGGAGGGCGACCACTACCGCACCCGGCTCACCCACACCCTCGAGGCGTGCGGAATCGCCCGCAACGTGGCGCGGGCGCTGAGCCTGAATGAGGACCTGACGGAGGCGATCGGGCTGGGGCACGACCTCGGCCACCCGCCATTCGGCCACATTGGGGAGGCGGTGCTCGACGAGTGCCTGCGCCGAGCGCTACGGCGTGCACTTTCGCCACAACCATCACTCGCTTACGGATGGTCGAGCGCCTGGAGGACCTCAACCTCACGACCCAGGTCCGTGACGGGATCCTCAACCACACCGGTCCCGACCGGCCCGAGACGATGGAGGGGCGGATCGTGCGGGTGGTGGACCGGATCGCCTACATCAACCACGACATCGACGACGCCCTGCGCGCGGGGATCATCGCTTTCCAGGATCTGCCCCAGGAGGAGATCGCGGTGCTCGGCTCCACCGGCTCCGAGCGGATCGAGACGCTCGTGCTCGACCTGCTTGCACGCTCCGAGGCCACCGGCGACATCGTGCAGGGCGAGGACGTGGGCGGGGCGATGCTGCGCCTGCGCGAGTTCATGTTCGCCCGCGTCTACCTCGGGCCGGAGGCCCAGCGCGAGCAGCAGCGGATCGAGCGCATGCTTCGGACGCTGTTCGCCCACTATGCCGTGAACCTCCCGGCTGCGCTGACCCCCGACGCGTCGGAGCACGAGCGCGTGGTGGACTACCTGGCCGGAATGACCGACCGCTACGCGATCCGCGCGTTCACCGAGCTGTCCGTGCCGCAGGGTTTCTGAGATGCCGGCGCGCTACACCCAGGACTCCATCGAGCGCCTGCGGGAGGCGGTGGACATTGTCGCCGAGGTCTCGCGCCACACCGACCTGCGGCGGGTCGGGTCGCGCTTCACCGGGCTGTGCCCGTTTCACGAGGAGCGCACGCCCTCGTTCTCGGTCGACGCCGAGCGCGGCCTCTACCACTGCTTCGGATGCCAGAAGGGTGGCGACGCGATCCGGTTGGTCCAGGAGCTCGAGTCGCTCGACTTCCCCGAGGCGGTCGAGCAGCTCGCCGAGCGCTACGGGGTCGAGCTGGCCCGCGAGCGCGAGGACCCACGCGAGGAGGAGCGCCGTCGACGTCGGGAGCGCCTGCTGAGCCTGCTCGACCGAACCGCCTCGTTTTACTCGAACTATCTGTGGGAGTCGGCTGAGGCGGCGAGGGCGCGCAAGTACCTGGTCGACCGACGGCTCTCCGAGGACGTGCTGAGGGCATTTCGCGTCGGGTACGCGCCGAAGGCGTGGGACCGGGTGCTGGTGGGGGCGCGACGCGACGGCTTCACGCCCGACGAGCTGCTCGCCGCCGGGCTCGCCCAGCGCGCTCGGAACGGGAACCTGCTCGATCGTTTCCGCGAGAGGATCATGTTCCCGCTCGCCGACGCGCGCGGGCGGGTACTGGGATTCGGCGCACGCGCGATGCGGGACGAGCAGGGCCCGAAGTACCTCAACACTTCCGAGAACGAGCTCTACCGCAAGGGTCGCCAGCTGTTCGGGTTCGACCGCGCCCGAGGCGCGATCGCCAAGGCGGGCCGGGCCGTGGCCGTCGAGGGCTACACCGACGTCTTGGCCCTACACGGGGCGGGCCTCGAGGAGAGCGTCGGCATCATGGGCACGGCAGTCACGCAGGAGCAGCTCGCGGAGCTGTCGCGGGCGGTGGGGGAGGAGGGGGCCGTCTACCTCGCGCTCGACGCGGACAGCTCGGGCCAAGAGGCGATGCTGAGAGCGGCGAAAATCGCCGAGGAGCGCGAGATCGGGCTCCGGGTCGTACAGATGCCCGAAGGGAGGGATCCTGCCGACCTGGTGGCTTCTCATGGGGCCGATGCGCTCAAGGAGCGGCTAGCCGATGCAATCTCTGTGCTTGAGTTTGAGGTGGGGCGCGCGCTTGCCGATGGCGACCTCGACACTCCCGAAGGCAGGGACCGGACACTCATGGCCACACGCAAGCTCATAGCTGCCGCACCCGAGCGCAGCGCCACGCGCGATCATCTCGTGCGCCTGGTCGCCGACCGCCTCGACGTTCCGGCCGAATACGTGGTGGCGGCGGGGCCCGCCGCGACCGCCTCCCGACCCACAGCGCCATCTGCGGCCGAGCCCGAGCTGCGTTCGACGGCGGTGGGGGCCGAACAGGTCTATCTCGCCCTCTGCCTGGCGTCCGGGCCGAGGGGCCGCGAGGCGCTCGAGGCCTTGGAGGACGCCCACCTGCCGTCGGATCCGTTGCGCCGTGCGAGGGACCATCTGCTCGAGCACTTCGACGATCCCCTCGAGGGGTTGCCGACTGAAGACCCCGCGCTTGCCGAACTGGTCGCCGGGATCGCGATTCGGGCGGACGACGCCGGCGCCGCCGAGGCCGATGCGCTGCGCCTGAGCTTCCTGGTGCTCGAGGAGCGCCGCATCGACCGGGAGATCCGCCGGGCCAGCAACGAGGGCGACTTCCAGCGCCTCCGCGAGCTGGCGGCCGCCCGCCAGGACGTGAAGGGCGAACGGAGCACCGTCATGGGGCAGACGTCGTGAGCGACGGCAAGCTCGACGATCCGGTGGAGGTCGAGGACTCGAGCACCGACGATCCCTACCGCGAGTTCGACGAGGGCGGGGTTGTCACCGCCGGTGTGCCGGTCTCGCCACCGGAGGGCGGTACCGAGGATGCCGTTCGGCTCTACCTTCAGAGCATCGGCCGCGTCCCGCTCCTGACGAAGGCGGATGAGGTGCGCCTGGCCAAGCGCATCGAGCAGAACGACATGACCGCCAAGAACGCGCTGATCGAGGCCAACCTGAGGCTGGTCGTGTCGGTGGCCAAGCGCTACCAGGGCCGCGGGCTGATGCTGCTCGACCTGATCCAGGAGGGCAACATGGGCCTGATCCGCGCGGTCGAGAAGTTCGACTGGCGCCGCGGCTTCAAGTTCTCCACCTACGCGACCTGGTGGATCCGCCAGTCGATGACGCGGGCCCTGGCCGACCAGTCCCGCACCATCCGGATCCCCGTGCACATGGTCGAGCGGATGAACAAGGTCGCAAAGGCGCGCCGGGAGCTCGGCCAGCAGCTCGAGCGCGACCCCACCTTCGAGGAGATCGGCGCGGTTGTCGAGATGAAGCCGGCCAAGGTCGAAGAGTTGCTCAAGCTCGGCCAGGAGCCGCTGTCGCTCGAGTCACCCGTGGGGGGCGGCGACGACCCGGCGAGCCTGGCGGACTTCATCGAAGACGAGGACCACCACCGCCCCGATGCCCAGGTGGCGAAGCAGATGCGCGACGCGGACGTCCAGCGCGTTCTGGTAACGCTGCCGGATCGCGAGCGGCGGGTGATCGAGCTGCGCTACGGCCTCGACCCCGACGGCCCGATGACGCTGGAGGACATCGGCAAGGTGGTGGGCCTGACCCGCGAGCGCGTGCGCCAGATCGAGGTGAAGACGCTGCAGATGCTGAAGGCCTCGGGCCAGGCGGACAAGCTCGAGGGGACGGCGGATCACTAGGGGCGGAGCCTCAGAGCGCCGCCTTCGGAAACGAACATACGTTCGCTTTCTCCGTCCGGGGCGGGTGAGACGATCATTCGATGAGTCGGGAGGAGCTGCAGCGTTTATTGGACGCAGGGCTCTCCCTGGCCGCGATCGGTCGTCGCATCGGACTCACCGCTTCCGGCGTGGGCAAGATGGCCAAACGCTATGGCATCGTCCCGCCAGGTAGGCAGCGGTACTCCGCCAAGCCGATCGACGTCGGCGAGCTGAAACGGATGATCGAGCTGGAGGCCACACTGCCGGAGCTGGCGAGCCGGTTTGGCGTCAGCATCACCACCCTGAAGAAGCACCTCGCAACCCATGGGCTGCAAACGATGCG
Source organism: uncultured Thermoleophilaceae bacterium (assembly GCA_963802855.1). Lineage (GTDB taxonomy): Bacteria > Actinomycetota > Thermoleophilia > Solirubrobacterales > Thermoleophilaceae > JAAYBF01. The sequence goes on along the minus strand of CAWDJP010000005.1, from coordinate 211,796 downwards.
TGCTGCGGGTCTACGCGAGCATCGGCTCGGCCGGCGGGAAGGGGTCTGCGAGCGCACGATGCATCGCAAGGAGCACGGCGAGACCACATTCCAGATCGACACCCGGGGCACGTACCGATGCCTCGAGTGCAGGTCCGCTCGGGTCGCTCAGCGCAGGAAGAGGGTGAAGCAAATCCTCGTGGCGGAGGCGGGGGGAAGGTGCGCTCTCTGCGGCTATCAGCGCTGCGTCGCAGCGCTGCATTTCCACCACATCGACCCGGCAGCGAAGCGCTTTTCGCTCAGCTACGGCGGGTACACACATGGCATCGCACGGCTCCGCGACGAGGCAAGGAAGTGTGTACTTCTGTGCTCTAATTGTCACGCCGAGGTGGAAGGAGGTCTGGCCTCGCTCCCGCAAAGGCAGCCGTGACATACCCCAATAGGTGCCGGGTAGCTCAATTAGGCAGAGCAGCACCCTGTTAAGGTGATGGTTGTGGGTTCGAGTCCCACCCCGGCAGTTTCCTAGACGCGTTGTGCGCTGTGGTCCGCGGCCAGCTCCTCCACGGCCCGCGCCGCCGCCGCGCCCCCGTCGTGAGCCCGCGCCCACTCGCGCAGCTCGCGCGCCCGCGCCGCATACCTTGGCTCGGCCAGCAGCTTTCGCACCGCCAGCCGCACCCCCCGCGGCGTGATCAGCCGCCGCGGCAGCGAGACGCCGCAGCCCGCCCAGGCAAGCCGCGCCGCGTTCTCGGCCATGTCACCCGCAGCCGGGCAGCCCACGACGGGGACTCCGCTCGCCAGCGCCCGAGCGACCGTTCCGTGCCCCGCGTGGCAGATCACGGCCGCACACCGCGGCATCGTCCTCGAATAGGACAGCCACTCGACGACCCGCGCGTTCGCGGGCACCGTCAGCGGTCGCTCCGGCGGCCGCCGGTTGGTGGTCGCCAGGACCCGCACCGGCTCCCCGGAGAGCCCGTCCAGCGCCGCTCGCAGCATCTCCTGCTTTGGATCCTGGGAGGTGCTCGGCGCCACCAGCACCAACGGCTCGTCGCCAGCAGGCGGCTCCACTTCCTCGAACGGGCGCTCCCACAGCAGCGGTCCGGTGACCTTCACCCAAGGGACCCGCTCGCGCCGCGGGTACTCGAGCTGGGGAAACGTCGCCACGAGCGCCAGCTGGCGCGAGATCCCACCGTGCGTGTGCTCGAGCGGGGGTAGCCCCACACGCACCCGCGCGCCGTTCAGCTCGACCCGGCCGCGCTCCTCGCCGCGCTCGAGCAGCGGCCGCGCGAGACCCCACATCGACCCCCCGACGCCGGTCCGCGGCAGGCGCGCGCCCACCGAGTACGGCGGCCAGCCGCGCTCCCCGAACGGCAGCACGTGGGGCACGATCGTGGCCCACGGACGCTCCTCCATCTGCGCCGCCAGCCCGCCCGCGACCGTGAGGATGTCCGCGACCACCGCGTGCGGGTCGACCTCGCGGATCATCGGGACCGTGTCCCGCGCCGCCCGGACCGCGGCCTGGTAGGGGGTCAGCCCCGGGCGGGGCCACACCTCGTACTCGGGTGCCGGGAGGAACGTCATCCCTTCGCGCTCGACGTCCTCGCGCCATCGCTCCCAGGTCTGCAGCCACACCTCGTGTCCGCGCTTCGCGAACGCCTTCCCGAGCGCTATCGCAGGGAAGGCGTGTCCCGGATCGCCGAAGGCGGAGAGGAGGAGCCGCCGGGCGGCGCCGCTCGAGGCGCCGCGAACCTCGCTCAGGCCAGCTCCGCCAGGTCGCGGATCATCGCCTTGCGCCCCTCGACGTCGAAGGCCATGGGGGCGCAGACCAGCGTCCCAACGCCCGCCTCGCGGTAGACGTCGAGGCGCTCGGCCACCCGCTCCTTCGGCCCGCACAGGGCCACGCGGTCGATCAGCTCGGCGGGCAGCGCCGCCGCGGCCTCGTCCTTCTTGCCATCGAGGTAGAGGTTCTGAACCTCGTCCGCCGCGTCCTCGAAGCCGTACCGGCGCACGAGCGCGTTGTAGAAGTTCTTGTCGCGCGATCCCATGCCCCCGACGTAGAGCGCGAGCACGGGTCGCATTGCGTCGCGGGCGCGGTCCACGTCCTCGTCGATTGACACGCTGACGTTCGGGGCGATGTCGAACGACTCGTCGATCGCCTTCCCGTTACCCGCGCGGTCCGCGCCCTCCTCGAGTAGCCCGCGAAACTCGCCGACGTGCTCGGGGGAGAAGAAGGTGGGCAGCCAGCCGTCGGCGATCTCGCCGGTCAGCTGCGTGTTCTTCGGGCCGATCGCGGCGATGTAGATCGGGATCCGGTCCTGCACCGGGCCGATGGTGAGCTTGAGCGCCTTGCCGGGACCGTCGGGGAGCGGGAGCGTGTACATCTCGCCGTCGAACTCGAGCCGCTCCCGCGCGAGGGCCTTGCGCACGATCGCCACGTACTCGCGCGTGCGCTGCAGCTGCTTGGCGAACGGCTGGCCGTGCCAGCCCTTCCGCGACCTGCGGGCCCGACGAGCCGATACCCAGCAGCATCCGGCCGCCCGAGATGTTGTCGAGCGTGGCCGCCGTCATCGCGGTCATCGCCGGCGTGCGCGCGGGCATCTGGAAGATCGCGGAGCCCACCCTGATCTTCGTCGTGTTGGCGGCCAGCCAGGAGAGCACGGTTGCCGTGTCCGAGCCATAAGCCTCGGCCGCCCAAACGGAGTGAAAGCCGGCCGACTCGGCTTCGCGGACGATCTCGAGCTGCTGCTCGGCAGTGAGCCCGAGACCCCAGTAACCGACGTTCAAGCCCAACCGCATGCAACGCCCCTTTCAGAGAGAGGAACGACCTTGAAGTGGCCGACGGCCCGCCGTACCCTGCGCGGGCCCGCCGGGGCATCGTATGGGACCCGACCGCCGAGGCAGCACGTGAGACGTCCGCGCAGGCCCGCCCACCAACTCCGCACCGCGATCGACCTGATGCCCGAGGAGACACGCGAGGCGATGCTGCGTGGGATCGAGGCGAACCCCATCATCGTCGGCGCTTACACCGATCGCGGCGGTGGGATCTGCCCGATGCTGGCCGCGCATCGCAACGGAGGGCGCACCAGCTTCGCCAGCTTCGCCCGCGCCTGGGACCGCTACACGCGCGCCGGCGATACCCCGCGCAGAGCCACCGAGCGCGAGGTGCGAGCGCTGAAGTCGATGCTCCAAGCGAGCCTGGCGATCGAATCGGTGCGCGGCGGCAGCGTGCTCCGCGAGGCGATCGTCGAGCACCGCGGCGCGCAGGTGCGTCGCGCGCTGCGCGAGGAGCACGACCAGTCCGAGGTCTCGGCACGCGGCGAGGACCGCGTCCCGTTCGAGCGCCCGCCTGAGCGACGGGTCGGTGCGCCGGCCTAGTTCGTGTCGCCTGGCCGGATGAACTGCAGCTCGGGGACGATGCACGCGGGTGACGTTCGCAGCAGGTAGCGGATCGCCTCGGCGATGTCCTCCGGCTGGATCATCTGCTCCTTCGGAACGCCTTCGACCCACTCCGTCATCGCCGTGTCGACGAAGCCGGGGCAGAGCGCGGTTGCCTGAATGCCGTCGTTCGAGTACTCCCGATGAATCGCCTGGGTGAGGCCGACCACCCCGAACTTCGTGGCCGAGTAGGCCGCCAGCCAGCCCTGGCCGTATTTGCCCGCGATCGACGCCGTATTGGCCACCAGCGCCTTGCCGTGCTCGGCGCCGGCATCCCGGAGCATCGGCAGGCACTCGCGGGTCGTCAGGTACACCGCGCGCAGGTTCACGTCGAGCTGCATGTCGAGCTTCTTCGTCTCGTGCTCGGCGATCGGGCCGCCGATCCCGACCCCGGCGTTGTTGACCAGCACGTCGAGGCGGCCGAAGCGCTCGCGATGAGCCTCGACGATCTTCTTGATGTTCTCCTCGTCGGTCATGTTCGCCGGCACCGACTCGACCTCTATACCGTCGGAGCGAAGGCTCTCGGCGGCGGTCTCGAGCTTCTCCGGCCTGCGGGCCGAGATCGTGACCCCGTAGCCGTCCTCGCCGAGCGCCCTGGCGATCGCCAGGCCGATGCCGCTCGATCCGCCTGTGACCAGTGCTGCTCGTGATGCCAAGGGGCCTCCTCGTTGCTCGTGGCTGACGGCCGCGAACCCTATGGCAAGGGCATGTCCGGTTGCCGAGGCCTTTGCTCGCGACGGCCTATCGCGCCGCCGGCGAACTCCGTCCCCTAGCCTTCCGCCGCGTGACCCCCCGCATTCGCCTAGCCGGGGCCGCGCTCGCGGCCGCCTGCACCCTGAGCCTTGGAGCCACCGCGTGCGGTGACGACTCGGACGATAAGGCCGCTGACGCACCGCCGCCGCCCGCCAAGCCCGCGGACTTCCCCAGCGCGAAGGGCAAGACACTCGCCCAGCTGCGGGCGGAGGTCGGCGGCGGAGGCCCGGTCCTCGCGCCGTCGGTGTCCCAGTACGAGCCGGGCTCGAACCGGTTCGGCTTCGGCCTGTTCGACCGCTCCCGCGCGCAGATCCAGGACGTGCCCGCCGCGGTCTACGTTGCGCCCGTCGGGGGCGGCCAGGCGCGCGGGCCGATCGTGGCGCGCTACGAGTCGCTTGCCGTCAAGGCGCAGTTCCAGAGCCGCTCCGTCGCCTCCGATCCCACCGCCGCGAAGTCCCTCTACGTGGCCGACCTGAAGTTCGCCAAGCCCGGGCGCTACGAGGTGATGGGCATCGTGCGCCTCGACGACCGCCTGGCGGCGGCCGGTAACGCCGGGCCGCCACTCACGGTGGTCCGCGACGGCCCGGTTCCCGACGTGGGAGACCAGGCGCCCCGGGTGGAGACCCCGACGAAGGCCGACGTCGGCGGGGACCTCGCGCAGATCGACACCCGCGAGCCGCCGTCGAGCATGCACGACGTGAGCTTCGCCGACGTGGTCGGAAAGAAGCCCGCAGTGCTGCTGTTCGCCACGCCCGCCCTCTGCCAGAGTCGCGTCTGCGGCCCGGTGGTCGACATCGCTGAGGAGGTGAAGGCGGAGCGTGGGAACGAGGTCGCCTTCATCCACCAGGAGATCTTCAGGGACAACGAGGTGGAGAAGGGCTTCCGGCCCCAGGTCCTGCGATGGAAGCTCCCCACCGAGCCCTGGCTCTTCGCCGTCGACGCGAAGGGCCGCGTGGCCGCGCGGCTGGAGGGCGCCTACAGCGCCGAGGAGCTAGAGCGCGCGGTGGACGCCGCGGTGAAGGGCGCGCCCTCGTAGGGGCAAGCCCTCAGACCGTCAACGCGATCGTGAGCAGCACGGCGGCGGCGAGGGCCGCCGCCGTCCGGACGTGGTTCCACCCTGTCCACCGAGTCAGGTACTCGTCCCAGACGCTCGCCGCGCCGGGGTCCTTGGGGTCCAACGCCTCGAGCCGGTTGTTCAGCGGGACGTTGGCCGCCATCGTCACCCCGGCCGTGCCCACCACGTAGAGCGCGCCGCCGGCGGCCACCAGGGCGACCGGCCATTCGTCTCCTCCGACCAGGGCCCACACGACCAGCGCAACGCACGCCAGCGCCGTTCCGAACAGCGCGGTCATGAACGCCGGCGTCACGGCCACCACGTTGATCGACTGCATCGCGGCGATCCCCTGCTCAGGCGGCAGCCGCTTGAGCGCACCCATGACGAAGGTCGAGAAGGCGAAGAAGACCCCGCCGACCAGACCGCAGCCGATGGCGGTGACGAGCGTTGCGACAAATGGTGCGCCGGTCATCGTCGGTTCCTCATCCTGCCGCCACCGTACCCTGAGCCTCGTCCGCCGGCGCGCCGCCCGGCGTCCAGACGCCGGTGGCCGCTGCGGCCCGGGCGTACTGTGTGAAGTCGCGCGCTTCGCGGCCGAGTGCCCTTTGGACGCCGTCGGTGGTGTCGGCGTTGCGGCCGTCGACGACTTCGCTGAACAGGTAGGTGAGCAGCTCGATCACCTCGGCCGGGACGCCATGCTCGGCGAGTTCGGCCTCGTGCTGCTCGAGGGAGACCGGCACGTAACGGATCTCGCGCCCAGCCGCAGCGCCGATCTCAACCGCGGTGTCCGCGAAGGTCAGTGAGCGCGGCCCGGTCAGCTCGTACAGCTGCCCCACGTGGCGGTCGTCGGTGAGCGCGGCCACCGCCACGTCGGCGATGTCGTCGGCGTCGAGGAACGGCGTCGGCACGTCCCCGGCCGGCAGCCGGATCTCGCCGCTTTGCACGTGCTCCAGCATGTAGTCCTCGCTGAAGTTCTGCATGAACCAGGTCGAGCGCAGGATCGTCAGCTCGGCGCCGGTGTCGCGCACGGCCTGCTCGGCCCGCTCGGCCTCGGGCTCGCCGCGTCCGGACAGCAGCGCCATCCTGCGCACCCCGCTGCGCACCGCCAGCTCGGCGAAGGAGCGCGTCGCCTCCGTAGCGCCGGGGCCCGCGAGGTCCGGGTAGTAGGTGAGGTAGATCGCCCCGACGCCTTCCAGCGCGGGCGCCCACGATGCCTCGTCCTCCCAGTCGAACCGGGGGGTGCCGGAGCGCGAGCCCACTCGCACGGGCACTCCGCGCGCGGTCAGTCGCTCCACGACGCGGCGTCCGGTCTTGCCTGTGCCGCCCAGAACCAGAATCGGCTGTTGCCTGGTCGATGCCATGGTCATCTCGTTCCTTCGCTCGTTTGCATGAGGGATCCAGGATCCACGCCTGGGGCGGGACCGTCTATGACTCCGAGTCGCCGATCGATGCTCGATCGTCCACCGGGGCGGGACGTACGGGGCGGCGTGGGAACATCCAGGGCTGGGCCGGTAGCTCAGTTGGTCAGAGCAGCGGACTCATAATCCGTAGGTCGCTGGTTCGAGTCCAGCCCGGCCCATCTATGAAAGCCCCGCTCAGGCGGGGTTTTCGCTTGAGGGGGGAGCCATCCCATCCGTCGATTCCGCCCTCGGGTCAACGCTTGGGTCAACTCCGTGACCGCGCGACGATCAGGGAGGCTGCATTGCAAGCCGGAGTGCCTGAGCGGACGGTCCTCCCGGTTCGCTCAATTCACTAGGATCGCCGCGGAGATGATGTCTCCGCGAGCGGCTGCGCCTCGCTGATGGCCGCCTCAGCAAGCGCGATCGGAGGAGTGAGACCGGCGATCGACGCGGTGCGACGGCGCCCGACGCTTGCTGCAGCGGTGCTGTACGCAGCGCTCGCGCTCGTCTTCTTCGGTCAGGCACTCGTCCCGGGTCGGACCCTGTCCAATTCCGACCTTCTCTACTTCGACGCGCCTTGGCAGGCGAGCCGGCCGCCGGACCTCCTTCGCCCGTCCCAGATAGGCGAAGCGCACGACTGGGCCCTGTCTCATGAGCCCTTCCTCCGGTACGAGCGCGCCGCCCTTCCCGAATTCCGCTCTGGAACCCCCACCTGATGGCTGGCCGCCCCTACATCGGCAACGCGCCGCCGGCGGTGTTCTCGCTCTTCACGCTTCCCGTCTTCCTGCTCCCTTCGAACGGCCGTGGGCGTCATCGCGGCGCTGAAGCTGTTCGCGGCCGCGTCTTCGGAATGTTCCTACTCGCGCGCGCACTGCGCCTGAGGTGGGTCGGCGCGTTGATGTCCGGTCTTGTCTTCGCCTTCGCGATGCCGCTGGTCACCTGGCTGATGGAGGGACGCACCTCGTCGGCCTGGGCGCTGATCCCTTGGCTGCTGCTGGCCACTTGGGCGGTGGCGATGCGGTCCGGCGTCCTGCCGATCTGCGGTCTGGCAGCCTCCGGAGCGGCGCTGTTCCTCGCCGGTCATCCCGAGTCGTCGGTCCATGGCTTCGCGGCGGCCGCGGTGTTCCTCGTTTTCTGATCGCGCGCAAGCCGCGCTCACCCGGCCATCGCGCCCGCGGCGCGCCGTGGACTTCGGCCGTTTCGCCGTCGGCGTGCTGTGGGGCGGCCGCCCTCGCGGCCGATCGCAATCGGTCCGTTCGTCGAGTTGCTGGCCCACTCGCTCGGACCTCGTGGACCGCGGCTCCGTCCATCCCGTGCTGCAGGGCCACTTCCTGTCGACGCTGATGCTGCCCGACTACTGGGGACGGGGAACCGGCTATCTCGTGGGCTCGGAGCTTCAGCCGCTCGGACGTTCCTGTACGTCGGGGCCTTGCCGCTGATGCTCGCGGCGGTGGCGCTGCTACGCCCGACGATCGAGCGTCTGGCGCTGCGCGGCGTTCGCGGTGGTCTGCGTGGCAGTCGCCTTCGGCGTTCCTCCCTTCGCCGATTTGGCCAACGTGCTTCCGGGCCTCTCGACGACGGACAACACGCGCCTGATCATCATCGGCCTTCCGGCGGTGGCGCTGCTCGCGGGACGGGGCCTCGACGATCTGCGCGAGGCGTTGGACCGGCGCCGCGCGCGCGCCGTCGTCGTCATCGCCGGCGTCCTGCTCTGCCTGCCTGTGTCCCTGGCTGGCGGGCGGGATCCCGTGTCTCAATTGGCCGGGGTTCGAGGTCGCGTGGGGATGGCACGCCGGCATCCACCGCTGTCGTGCGCTTCGGCCTCGCTCCTCCTGTGGCTGACGATGGCGGCGCGCCGGGCTGGCTCCTCGGATTGCGCTGCGCGGCCGGCTCGGCCCCGCCGCGTTCGCGGCCTCGCGTCGCGCTTGTGACGTCGACCTATTCCGCGCGGGGATGGGCTTCAATCCAGCGATCCCGCGCGACCGCGCCGACCCGCCCGCGACCGCGTCGATCGGTACTTCGAGTCACGGCCTCCTGCGCGCTTGCAGCCGTCGGACGGGCCCTGCCAGGCGATCTCGCACTCACCTACGGGCTCTTTGATGCGCGCGGCTACGACTTTCCGATCGAGCGGCGCTACCACCGCATTTGGGGGGCGCTGGTCAACCCGGCCCAGGACTCTTTCGCAGGTCTTTCGGGACCGATGTTCGTCCCTTCGGGGCACCCCCGAGACCATTCGCGCGCTCAGCTTCTTCGGGGTTGCCGACATTCTCGTCGACCCGACGAGCCCGCCACTGAGCTCGAAAGACCTCACTGCGGCGTACCGTGGCCCCGACGCCACTGTCTATGCCAATCGCGGAGCGTTGCCGCGCACGTTCGTGGTTGCCGGGCAGAGGGTCGTCGACGGCGAGGATGCCGCCTTCGACGCGGTTCAGCGCCCGGACTTCGACCCTCGACGAACGGTCATCCGAGAGGGTGCCGGAGCGCCTGTCCCTCCCGGTCCACCTCCCGGGCGTGCCCGTCTACGCGAGTACGAGGCCGACAACGTCGTCATCACCGCCTCGGCGTCCCGTCCAGCAACGGTCGTTCTCTCGGACGTATGGTTCCCCGGGTGGAAGGCCACCGTCGACGGTGAGCCCGCCGACATCGACCGCGTGGACTACCTCTATCGCGGCGTGCAGGTCAGCCCCGGCACTCATCGCATCGTGTTCTCTTACGAACCAGCGTCGTGGCGAATCGGGTGGATCGTCACGACGGTCGCCTCCCTGATCCTGGTTATCGCATTGGCGCTGGCGATGGTCCGGCGCAGGCGTCGGGGCGCGGCTCGGCCGGGCTAGCTACCAGTGCCGGTCCTCGACCGGCGTCCCGCCACCCTTCCCGACCACTCGCCGACGCACCGCTACTGCCACGCTGTCGCCTGCGTCGATGAATTCCTCCGCCGGGATGGTCGATTCTCCCACGCGTCCAGCTGCATGAGCATCCACGTCCTGATTCATCCAGGCCCTTGTAGACCCCCCGGCTCGGGACTCTCCGGGGAGACGACGCACACGCCTCCCGAATCCCGCAGCCTGCCAGGAGGCCGGCCGCTAGGCCGCGAGCGCCAAATGCCGGAGCGCCAAATGCCCTCTACGCCGGAGGCGCGCTCAGAGGCACAGGCCGCTGGGCGAGATCGACGAACGACGAAACACCGGACGCAACGTCGATCTCTCCGCCCGGCAGATAGGGCCAGCACGAATGCTAGGGTCGCCCCAGTGCGGGCCGCTCTGCGTAGAACCCACCCCGTGGCGTGGGCGATTGCCGGGCTCGTGGCTCTGGCATTCCTGCTGAGGCTTGGCCCCATGCAGCAGAGCATGTACGGGGATGAGTTGTTTCTGTACGCGATTGTTCACGATCGCTCCATCGGCGACGTACTCGACGTGGTGTACGACACCGAGAAGACCCCGCCGCTTGGCTTCCTCCTCGCGTGGCTGTTCGAGCATGGCGACGGATCGGACGTGTTGGTTCGAATCCCATCGCTGGTGGCAGGCCTCTCCTTAATTCCTGCTGCCTACCTACTCGGTCTGCGCACAGTCGGCCGTTGGGCAGGCGCCTTTGCCGCCGCGTGGATCGCGCTGAGCTCGTTTCAGATCTTCTACGCCACGGAATCCCGTAGCTACGCGCTGGTCGAGTTCCTCGTGGTCTGCTCGACGCTGCTGCTCCTGCTGGCGCTCGAAAAACGCCGCACGGGGTGGTGGGTTGCATTCGCCGCCGCGACGGCGTGCGCTGCATACACGCACTACATCGCGATACTGGTCCTAGGGCCTCAGGCTGCCTGGGCGCTGTGGACCCATCGCGATCAGGCCAGATCGATCCTGTCCTCGCAGATTGCGGTAGTGATTGCCTATCTCCCGTGGGTGCCGGGCTTTCTCGAGCAGGCGCGAAACAGCAGTGGGGAAGCGGGTGAGCTCGACGAGCTGGCGCCGACCACGCTCGACCACGTCGCGACCATCTCGACGAAGGCCCTGGCCGGTCATCCATTCCCCCCACTGAGCGAGTTTCCCGGTCGGTTCGCGCTCGTGCTGTTGGGGGCGGTATTGCTGTCCGCCGGCATCTACGCGCTCTGGATGGCGCGACGTAGGGGTCAGGCGCCGCGGCTCAGCTTGGCAACTCCGGTCGGGCTGCTCGCGATTCTGGCGACCGCGCCGGTCATTGGCCAGGTGCTCTACAGCCTGCGTCCGGACACGAGCTTCCTCATCCCGCGGAACCTGATCATCGCCGTGCCCTACGTCCTGCTGCTGGTCGGTGCGCTGTTGACCTCGCTCCGCCCGCGCGTCGTTGCGCTCGGGTTGTCGGCTCTCGCACTCGTCGCTGTCGTCTTCGGCACAGTCGACTCGCAACGCTCCTCCTACGCACGTGCCGACGCACGCTGGGCGGCCCAGGTGGTCGACCGTGGCGTGGGTCGCGATGCCTCGGTCGTAAACGGCCAGGTCCTGTATTCGAGCATTCCGCCGGGACGGGCTTTGTTCTATTACCTGCGCAGGCCCCACCACGAGTTCCGGGCTGGGGAGCTAAACGAGGCTTGGCGACGCGCGGCCGCCTCGGGAAGTGCCGTTGCCATGGCCAGTCCCAGCGCACCCGCAGTGCTGTCACTGCTCTCCGTCCCCCTGGCATACCGCAACCGTTATCGACTTACGTCGCAACAGAGCCCCGCGCGGGTCTCTCGACCGGTCTTACGGTCCGGATATGGATGCCGCGGTAGCCGTGCCCGCCGACGCTCAGGCCGCTCCCATCAAGAGTTGTGGCAGTGCGGGGGCGGTTCCTGTACGAGGCAGTGGAGGTTACGAATGTGTCAACCCGGGGGCGTGTCGTGGCCGTCCGGGTCAACTCCGGGTCAACAGGCGATGCGTGAACAGCCGCAAATCGGGAGCCCGCACTTTCCGAGAAAGTGTGCATTAGCAGGGGAAAACTTAGAAAGACCGCCAACAGCCGCAACGTCCGGGGGCGGACTCATAATCCGTAGGTCCCTGGTTCGAGTCCAGGTCGGCCCATTGAAAACACCTGCAAATCCGCATGTTGCCGGTCGCGGCGCGGAAAGCGTGTCCCCAGCGTGTCCCGAGAAGCGCGATTTGCCGTCCTGAGAACGGCGAGAGCGCCAGCCCCCGATGTCCGAAAGGGGGCCGGCGCCCCGCCCAACGGCACCCCGGGAGGTCAACCGGGGTGTTTCTTCGGGCGGGCCAGCCAACCGCAACAGAAGCAACCCGCCCGAAGCTTGGGATAGGTAGGGATCGGGGGCTGAGCGCCGCGTGCCCCTGCGCCGCTCGGCGCCCCCGATCAGCAGAGGGCAGGTGAGGAAGCCCCCTGTCAGCCGCTCCGCCCAGGAGCGGCTGCGCCAAACCTACCTGTCGAGTCGGTGCGTGTCACGCGGCGGTAGGGAGTTCCCCACGTCGGGCACCCCGGCCGGGTCGACCTCCTTGGACGTTTGTATGTCTCCGCACGGGAAATAAATGTGCGCCCCAGGAGAGCAGGGGCCGGAGGGGGGCCGGACCTCCGGGGAGCGCCCCGGCCCTCCTCCACTACGACGCCCGTGGGTATCAGGGATGAAGCGCCGGGCTGGCCCCGACGCTCCAGTCCCAAAAAACAGAGGACGTTGCAGGGGTCACGGCCTCTGTTACGCCGCTTCCCTGCGGCAGCCCTTTGGCCGCTTCCTTGCAGTGACACGAACCTAGCTGACGCAGCGTCAGTTGTCACCCCGTGCACGGTGTAGACCCCCCGTTCGGGGGGCTTAGGCGCTGATGGAACCCACATCCGGCACCTCGTTTGGGTCGACCTCCTCGACGGGGCCGTCCACCTGGTCGCGGTCGCCGCGGCGAACCTCCGCTTGGGCCAGATGCCGCTGGGGACGACTTCGCAGTTCTCGTCACGGAGCGCGAGCCAGGCAGGCCGATCGCGCCGGTCAAAAGCCAACCACATGGCGCAGCCTTCTTGCGTTCTCCTGCGACATCGCCTACTCCGACAGCCCCACGGCTGCCAGGGCTTCAGCCTCTCGGTCGAAGACCTCGAGGCGAATCGCGCTGGTTCTCCTGAACGTCCAGACGTGGAAGGCTTGGTCCTCGAGCTCCAAACCGCTGCCTTTGCCCCTGGCGACGCGGCGAACGCTGACCACGAAGCTGTCGCCAGCGCTCATGTAGCGCGTGGCCTCCATGCGGATGTAGTCCCAACTTTCCAAGAACCCGCGCATGTATGCCGCGAGCGCTTCCTTCCCGTAGAGGGGCCGGGGCGTGGGGTCGGGAAACACGCCCACCGCGTAGCGGTCGAAGAGCGAGGCATCGGTCCAATTCCCGGCCGCCCAGCGGCGGTAGTTCTCCCTCAAGGCGTCGAGGTTCTCCTGCGACATCGCGTACTCCGACAGCCCCACGGCTGCGAGGGCTTCGGCCGGGGTCTCATACGGCGCGATTTCCACGATGAGGCCCCCGCGAAGCCGGTAGACCTGCCAGGCCGGCATCTCCACTTCGACGCCGCTCTCCTTTCCCCGGCCACCCTGCCGGACGCTGACCACGACCGCATCTCCGGCGTCGATGAACTCGTCGGCGAGTACGTAGTAGCCATCAAAAGGCGCAAGCCATGCACGGAAGAACTCCCTGACCCCGTCGTGGCCGTGGTAGACGCCGCTCAGCTCGGCTGTCCCGTAATGGGACTGGTCCCAGACGATCGCGGAGTCATAGGTGTCGAACACGGCATCCATGTCGCCCCGTCCCCACGCCTCCCATGCTCCCCGCACCACGTCCACGTTCTCCCGCGACATCGCCTACTCCGACAGCCCCACGGCTGCGAGGGCTTCGTCGCGCGTCGAAAACCACACCACGCGAATGATTCTGCCGTCGCGGACGGTCCAGATCGCGGCGTGATGGGACTCGACCTCCACTCCGCTCGTGCGCCCGCGACTTCGACTGGTCACTACAGAGACAACGCGGTCGCCCATGTCGATCAGTTCATCCGGGTTGTCCTCCCACTTCTCCCAGACCTCCCACTGCTTGCGGAACCAGCCTCGAAGTCCCTCGTGGCCGCGATGGACCTCCCCTGCCTCGTCAAGCTCCCGCCACGCGCCGCGAGACATGTCCCACTCAACCTCCGGGTCGTACAACGCGAGGACGCTCTCAGAATCACGCCGGGCGACCGCGTCGTAGATGCCACGCACCAGCTCTACGTTCTCCTGCGACATCGCCTACTCCGACAGCCCCACCGCTGCGAGGGCTCTGGCCATGGCTTGGTCGCCACTCCACAGGGACTGTCGGGTTCCGATCCCGTGCTCGACCTCGGTCACAAGCCCAAAGGGGGTATCGCCCACAGCGCCGCTGCCCGCGCCCACCAGCCGCAAGGTGCCCAGGACAAGCACCCGGCCATCGTGCTCGGTCGCCCGCTCAACGTCGAATCGGGCTTCACCGAACGACTCGCGGATGTCCGCCCACAGCTTCCGCACTTCGGCGTGCCCGCGGTAGATGCCCTCCAGCGGGGTGCCAACTCCGATGTTGTGATGGAGCTCCACGTCGGGCGCGAGCGAATCGAGTGCGCCGGTATCGTCGCCCGCGCTCCATCGTTCGAGCCCGGTCACAACCAGGTCCACGTTCACCTGCGACATCGCCTACTCCGCCAGCCCGGCGGCTTCGAGTGCCTTCGCATAGTGGCCGTGGACAAAAACGCGGACGATGCGCTGATCCACAAACTCGAAGATCGCCGCGTAGCGCACATCGAAGGGCGCGCCACTCCGGCGGCCGCTTCCCCACTGGTGGAAGCCAACGACGACACGCCCGTCAAACTCCCGCACCTGCTCGATCTCGTTCCCTTCGGCCGCTACGTCCTCGACGAGCGTGACCCAGAAATCGATGATGGCGTCAGGCCCGACGCAGACACGCGGGCCGGGGAATGCCGTGGTGTTATGCCACTCCGCATCTGGTGCGAAGACGGCGGCAGCGGTGCGGCGATCGCGATCGCGAACCGCCGTCAACGCGGCTCGCACGATCTCCACGTTCTCCTGCGACATCGCCCGCCCAGTATCCGCCGTCGGGAGCGCCGGAGCAATCGCAGGCAGCGACGCCCTTGCGGAGTGGCCGCCCCGCGGCCACGAATTGGCCTCGGGCGCAGTCGTTGACTCGGCGCGTCCAGGGTGGTAGGCCACGCAGCACAGGGGACGCACCCCTCCCGGTGCGCGGATGGGACCCCGCGCCGTCAGGACTCCCTACCGCTCGTACGCTGCCATCGACCTTTTTAGGCCGCGCGGCTACCCGGATGAACGTCGACTCCGTAACGGTGGCGCAGCCCGGGCGGTCACGGTGAGCATTTCGAGCGCGCGTCTATCGCCACGACCCACCTGAGCGTGCCGCAACCACACGACGAAGCGCCGGCAGGACGGGCCCGCTTCCAGCGCGTGCGCCTCCCGGTAGCAGTGGCGAGATTCGCCAGGCTCGGTTCTACTAGACGGAGCAAAGCCACGAGGGAGATCAGAGGGTATGGACGCCACCGAAGCACTGGAGCTGCGCACCAGCGAGCTACCGCGCTACGTGAGCGCCTGCGAGGACGCGCTCCATACGGTCGCGGAGTTCGGCAGCAGCGAGCTGCTCGATGCGCTGTTCCGGGAGCTTGCCTGCCTAGAAGCGACCGCTGAGCTGCGGGCGCTGCCAGAGACACGCCTGCACCGCAGCTAGCCCTTCACGCCAAGCATCAGTCACTGGCGACAACGGCCGGTCCCGTGTTCAATGGAACGAGAGCGCCAACTCGGGGGCGGCGCGCAATGGGAAGGGACTCCGTGGATCAACACGAGCGCGACCTGGCCTACTACGAGTTGCTTGGCGAGGTAATCCTCGAACTCTTGCCGTGCGCCTCACCCCAGCTACGGGACGCGCTCAACCGGGAGCGGGAAACGATGCTCGACGTCGCGCTCGTGCGCACGCTGCCCGAGCACGCCGCGTAGTCCTGAAGCGCCCCTGCCGGGTCAAGCTAATGCCCTACAGGCCGGGGACTTATCGGGCTCGAATGCGCCGGCGCCCGCTGGCTCAAACCCTCCGGGGGGCCTGCGAACTGAAGGGCGTTCAAGCGTCCGATGGGCCGTGTGTCGAGCGGCCCACACTTCTGCTCGTATCTGAATGTGCCCGGTCTTACCATGGCGGCGCTCCGCGACCGCCGGTGCTGCCGCCGACGGTAGAGCACGATGCGAGACACTGGGAACGCGGTGTCACAGGAGAACGTCGAACTGGTCCGCCGGCTCTACGCGGAGCTTGCGAGCGAGGGCTCCACACAAGAGTTCGAGCAGCGCATGTCCGATGACGTTCTCGGCCGTTTCTTGGATCCGGAGATCGAGTGGGTCCCGGTAACTGAGTCATTGCTCGCCGTCGACAGTTACCGCGGCTTTGACGGCGTGCGGCGCTTCTGGGGTGAGTTCCTCTCGGCTTGGGAGACATACCGGGTTCAGACGCTGCGGTTCGACGACGCCGGCGATCAGGTAGCGGTCGTCGTGCACATCGTCGGCCGGACGCACGAGCTCGAAGTCGATGAGACCCGATCCTCGCTCTTGACCGTCCGCGATGGGCGGGTCGTCCGCGTCGAATCCTTTGCCGACTCCGACGGGGCGCGCCAGGCCGCCGGGTTCCCGCCCTAGGCGGAATACCGGCAGTGCCGCTTTGCGCGAAATCCGAGCGTCACTCGCCGCGCTCGATTCACGGCCGCTCGGCGACCCGCGTCATTTCACGCTCGTGTACTTGAGGTGGGTGACGCCGGGCGCCTCGACGGCCCGGACCTGCTCGAGCTGCACCTCCGCGTCCCCGAGGTTGTCGAAGAGGCGAGCACCGTCGCCGAGCACCACCGGAACGACGTGGAGCTCAAGTTCGTCCAGCAGTCCCGCTGCCAGGTACTGCTGCGCGACCTGGCCGCCGCCATGGAGCATGACGTCTTTGCCGCCGGCGGCCTCCCTTGCCTGGTCGAGCGCGGACTCGATTCCGTCGGTGACGAAGTGGAACGTGGTCCCTCCCTCCATCACCACGGGATCACGCGGGTGATGGGTGAGAATGAACACGGGGTAGTGGTAGGGAGGCTCGTTGCCCCACCAGCCCGTCCACTGCTCGTCGCCCCAGGCCCCACCGCCGATCGGGCCGAACATGTTTCGACCCATCACGCCGGCCCCGACGTTCTCGACCGATTCCTCGGTTACCTGAGTGCTCTCGTTCACCTCGCCGCCTTGCTTGCCGTGGGATTGGCGCCAGGCTGCCAGCGGAACCACCCAATCGTGGAGCCGCTCGCCGCCCTCGCCGAGCGGGTTCTCCTCGCTCTGGTTCGGGCCGGCGACGAAACCGTCCAGCGAGATCGAGATATGACACCTAAGCTTGCTCATCGTGCCTCCTCAGGAGGCGGCCGCTGTGGCCGCAGGTTATTTCTCAATGCCTATTGACCCGTCCGCATGGCGACGCCAGCTCGGCGACCGCTCCCGCTCCCATGACTAAGTGCAAGCGGTCGAAGCCCGGTCACGCGGCTATCGCGCTGCCCGGCTTCGTCCAAGCGCAACTGCCGCTGGGCGTCAGGCCGGCGCGTTCTCGGGGAACTGCGGCGCGTCGCCGCCGATCTCGTGCCAGCTGGCCTTGTATGCGACCTGGAGGTGAAAGCTCGGATTGAGTTCGAGGTCGCGCATAAGTCCTGCGGCGACAAAGTACTTCTCGCCGAGGTCGTCATATAGGCTGGATCCGCAGTTGCTGCAGAAGTTGCGGGGCGCGAACTCGCTCTCGTAGCGCGTGACCAAGTCCTCTCCCTTGGTGAACCTGAAGTTCTCCTTGGCCACGACCACCCCGGCAAGGCTTGAGCCCGTCCACCGTTGGCAGCGAGTGCAGTGACAGTAACCCAGTGCCTCGGGATCTTGAACCTCGTACTCCACGCCGCCGCACAAGCAAGTTCCCTTTAGCGCTTCAGTCATCGGACCTCTTCCCGAAGTCGCCGTTGAACGATCCGCCGGCAACGCTACCACCGTCGACGAACATCGACCCCCAGGAGCGTCGCTTTCCATGCGACGGAGCGATTGCTGCCCGAGTTGCGCCTGGCGCGAAAAGGAGCAGCGCGGACGTCGCCTCACGTCGCAAGGCAGGCGGGGCGCAGTGCGGTCTACTGGAACGAGAGTACGTGCGCCGTCTTGGGGTCGACGCGGCCCTCGAGCACGTCGAGGTAGGCGCTCTGAACCGCCTCGAAGCCCTGGCCGCGGACCACGTCGAGCCAACCGGCTGTCCATTCGCAGAATGGGTGCCAGGCATCGGCGACCCTCGTCTGGAGTCCGGCGCCGCCCCAGTCCTCGGAACGTTTGACGACCCGATCGGGCGCGAAGAAGAAGGTCGGTGACGGCCCGGGCAGCTCGCCTTCGCTGGCGCCGAACTCCTCCCAGTGTGTGGCCCCCACGGCCATGCTGTGGACGAGCTCGTCGCCGAAGTGCGAGTGGACGGCGAGGCGAACCTCGCCGTCTCCCGCGATGTCGACGAAGGTGGCGGGTCCTCGCTCGAGCGAGTCGAGCGCGTCGTAGGTGACGGTGCGGCCATAGATCCCCAGGCCCTTGACGAACTCAGCGCTCCGCGGCGACGTGAGCCCTACGAGCTCGACTCCCTCGCGCTGCGCCAGCAGGAACTGCGGCGCCGATGGCGGTCTTGCTCGAGGCGCTGGAGATCACGATCGGCCCACGCGTGGCCAGCCCCTCGTCGGCAAGCTGGTCGTCGATCAAGAACGAGGTGAAGAAGAGCGGACGCAGCAGCATCTGCATCTCCTCGGTGTCCGCCCGGTAGAAGGGATCGGCGTCGGTCACCAGATAGCGCTGGTACGCCGAGGGCAGCGCCGCTCGGTGTGGCGAGCCGTCCACGAACCCATGCTCGTCGGCGTCTGTGGGCGTCACGACGAGGTGCGAGGAGGGGGGCAGGTACCCGTACAGCCGCGCGCCGGGCTCGACACCCTCGGCCTCGCTTTGCTCGACCTCGGCGAAGCCCCACATCGGCACCCGACCCCAGCCGTCCTCGGCCGGGAAGAAGTCCCAATAGGACATCGTCTCGCCGAAGACCGCGTAGGTGACGTTGTTCGCGGTCAGCCCGAAACTGTCGACCCGCAGCAGCGCCTGGCCGGGCGCGAGCTCGGCCACCTCGGACTCGGCGATGCGGCACTCGCGGAGATCTTCGCGCTTGACCAAGAAGTCGGCCATCGGCATCCGGGATGCTCCCACGATCGGCGCCGTGGCACACGGGCTCGACTCCGCACCAGCGGGATCGAGTCGGCCGTCCCGTAGAAGGCCCCCGGTCGCACTCGCGCTTAGCGTCAGCGCCCACGTCGTCCGTGAAGGGCTCGCTCTGATCGGCTTCGGCGCGCTCACCGCGGTGGCCGCCCGGAACGAAGCCTCGCTCGGCGCGCGCCTGCTTGCCGCCGGGTGGGTCGGACACGCGGTGTTCGATTTTGTTCACGACGGAGGACCTCACTCGCGGATACCAGCGTGGTATCCGGCTTTCTGTGCTGGCTACGACGTCGGCGTTGCCGCCAGGCTGCTTCAGCGACCCACGCCGCGCGCGTAGTGGTGTAGGACGGATCACGTCGAGATGGCCCGCGAGGGCGTGCCGCTGACGTGATCCAACGCCAGCTCGGCCACGTCAACCTTGGATATCACCTCGGTCTACCTCGATGGGATCTGAGCACCGTTCGAGTGATCACCCGACGAGATGGGTCGACCCCTACTCCGACAGCCCCACCGCTTCGAGGGCTTCGGCGCGCTCCCAGTAGCTGCGCATGCGAATCGCCTTGCCGTTGCGAATCGTCCATACGTGCGCGGTCGGCTGTGTCACGACCTCGGCCCCGCTGCCTCGCCCGCGCCCCCCTTCACGCGAGAACACGAGTACCCGATCGTCGCCTGCGTCGATGAACTCCTCCGGCTCCATTCGGTAGTCCTCGATCGCTTCGAACAGGATCGCGACGTACTCACGTACGCCCTCGTGCCCGAAACGCGGTTCGCCCAGGTCGGGAAATTCGGGTGGGCCGCGCCACTCGATCTCGGGGTCGATCCACTCGAAGAAGGCGTCGAAGTCTCCCCGCTCGAAGCTGCCGTGAGCGAAACCGTCGACCAGGACTGCATACCGCTCCCGCACGATCTCCACGTTCTCCTGCGACATCGCCCGCCCAGTATCCGTCCTAGGCGGGGGCCGATCAATCACGGCCAACCCGTTCGGACACCCCCCGCTACCTGGCCGCGCGCGCAGCGAAATGAAGCGCGGGCACGTAGACACCTTCGAACGGGTCTCGCACCGAGTTGCGGCTGCGGTGGGGAGGGGCTGCCCGTCACGGACGCCGCCCATGAGGCTGTGTCTCGCTTCGGACGGTCAAGCGGTGGCTGACGACGCGCGGGCGACAGCAACCGGAGTCGAGGTACGGCGCGTCTGTCAGGCATCGTGAACCCTCGGGGCGTCACCCCTGGAGTGTCCGTGGCCGGTCTAACCCGGCGCGTGTTTGCCGTGGGTCGCGACGAAGCTGACGCAGTCGCCCTGGTTCTTGAAGCCTGGGAAGTTGCGCCAGCCGTTGTTCTTGCACTGGTCCTTCGAGGTTGGAAACGGTTGAGCGTCGTGGACCACGACATCGCCGCTGGTGACGGTGTGCTGGTCGGAGAACGACGCGGTCGAGCAGTCGAGCGTGGGTGGGGGGGCCGGAGGCGGGAAGACGATCTGCCGGACCGCGTTGAAGGTATCGAGCCCTGAGTTCGCGGGGCCGCCATCCACCACAGTCATGAGCGCCACGGCCGGAGCACCGAGGGAAGAGCTTCCAGTCGCGCCGATCGCCGCGCGGTTCCCCGAAACCACGACGCACGTGACGGTGCCGGTGAACTCCTCGAAGCCGAAGCGTTCGCCAAATGTCAGGCTGCTGACCTGCCCGGTGGGGTTCTCTCCCGCCGGACCGCTCGTGGCGCTGAAGTTGAACCCGAAGAGATGGAAGACGCCTGGGGGAAGGGGATCACGGGGGACCTCGATGAAGACATCCCCGGTGCCGGCCACGGAATCCTGGCTCGGCGCTTGCGCTTCCGCCAACGACGGAGTGGCCAGCAGCAGAACACCTACAAGTCCGAGGCGGGCGACCAGGGTCCTCATCGGGCACTCCTTCCGGTCGAGTCCAGTCCCCTGCACTGCGTGGCCTACCACCCCAGCCATCGCAGGTCAAACAATTCGCCCGGCCCTATCAATCCAGTCCGGTCACTCACGCCCGAACTCGGCCCACAGCGGGTAGTGGTCAGAGATGTGTGCCTTCCGGGCGCGGTCGTCGCGGGCGTCGCGCAGGATGAAGTCTGTCCATCGGATGTAGCCGGCGGTCTTGTAGGTCAGGGTCAGCTGCTCGCGGTTGCCCTTGGTGAACCAGGCGATCTGGTCGTAGTGCTTGCTCGTGCCGCCCCCGGCGGCGGAGATGTTGCGCGGCACGTCCTCCAGCTCCTTCGGCGCTCCGAGCCCGGTCGATGCGAACGCCTGCCAGAGCGGGTCGCCGTTGCGGTCGATGTTGAAGTCGCCGAGGGCGATCAGGTTGCGGTTGAACTCGTCGGGCTCCCTCGCGCGGTCGGCTAGCCATTCGGCGATCGCGCGCAGCTCCTGGGCGCGCTCCTCGCGCTCCTGTCGGGTCTCGCCGTAGTAGACGTGGAGCGTCACGAGCGTGAACGCCTTCGAGCCTGCGGCGAAGCTGACCGTGTACGGGGTCCGTGCGAACTGACGGCCCAGTCCGCCCGGGCGGGCGCCGGTCCCTTTCAGCGGTATCACGATCTCGCCCGCGAGCCCCGATGGCTTGATGCGGCGGCGGTTGTAGACGAAGCACAGCCGCTCGCTCTTGCCGAGGTCGCCCTCCGTGGCGTCGGAGACGATGAACGCCCAGTCGTCGCCGAGCACGCGCATCACGCACCGCAGCGCCTCCAAGCTCTTGAGATTCTCCTGAGTTGCGCATAGGTCAAAGCGCGAGATCACCTCGGCGAGACAGCAGATATCGGTCAGGTTGCGCTGTGGGTCATCGTCCGCAGTTGTCGACCACTTTGGGGTCACCCGGCTCAGAAGCGCGATGTTCCAGGTGCCGATCAGCAGATTTCGTCGAGTCCTCCGGGGAATCGTTGCCAGGCCGGCGTCGAGCGCGTCGAGCGCTTCGATCGTGGCCGTCGGTGGCGGGGCGGGGCCGAGGTCCGCTGGCAGCGGGAGACGCGGCATCGCGTGCAGGCTATCCGCGACCCTCGAGGGTCATCCAACCCCGGCCGCCGGGTAGGGAAACCCGTCCGGGCGCGGCAGGTCTGGCCTGAAGCTGGCTCTGAGGGCCGCGTCGCTTGCGGCGTACCCCCAGTTGATCAGCCGCTCTTGCACGACGTCGTCTAGCGCCTTCAGCCGGGTCTTGATATTGGCCAGGGCTCTCGTCTGGTCTGGTGGGCAGGGCAGTGACGGCTCCGGCGCCTCGTCGTCGTCGCCCGCGCGGATGCCCCAGTAGGCACCTTGGCGGGTTCCGGCTTCGTAGCTGCCGCGCAGCTGGCGCTTGCGCAGCCCGCGCACCTGGTTGTCGATCACCTTCAGCACGCGCACCGACTGGCGCGCCCAGTCGCCCGGAGGGTCCGGGTCGTCGGCTAGCCGGCCGCCGGCGTCCGAGGCTAAGACGGTGTCGCAGCGCTTCCATACCGTCTCGAGCCCGAGGTTGTCGTACACGCCGCCGTCGCAGAGCACCACCCGGTCGCGGTAGGCGCGCCCGGTGAGCTCGTTGCCGTCCACCGTCTGCCAGTCGGCCTCGGAGAGGTCGAGCTCGAACGGCGACAGCACCGGCGGGAAGGCCGAGGAGGCGGCAACGGCATCCGCGAGCGGGACCGCGGGGGTCGGGATCGTGCCTACGCGCCAGTCGGCCATGAACGGCCGCGAGAACCGCCACAGCACACCTGAGGCGAGGTTGGTCGCGTTGATCACGAACCGCGGCCGCTCCGGCAGGTCCTGGAGCGTGCTGTCACCCAACAGGCGCTTGCGGTAGGCGGCGGCGACGCGCTCGCCGATCGTGTCGGGGGTCAGGATCCCGATCGCGATCGCGCCCTCATCCACCGTGTGCGACGCCAGCCCGCGGACGGCGTCGACGACATCGCCGAACCGGCGCCCGACGCCGCCGGCGTTGAACTCGAGTCGCTCCCACGCCCTGCCGAGCGCTGCGGCGGTGATCGAGCCACCCGAAACGCTCGACACACGGTCGATGGTCGGCAGCACGGCCGCGTCGTTGAGCCGCCACAGCGCGCCTAGGTGAAACAGCATCGCCCTGTACCCACCACCCGAAAGCGACAACCCGACCCCACGCGGCTTCTCTTCGCGGTCGTCGGTCGGCAGCCAGCGCACCGGCTCGGTCGAGAGCGCAACGCTGCTGGGCTGATCCGCCTCCGCCATCGTGTCCGTGGGCGAGCGTAGCCCACCCACACGATGCGGATCGTTACGACGACGAGCGACTCCACCGCCTCGTCAATAGGCGTAGCGCCGGAGGCCAGCTCGAACGTCTTGCCAACCGTCCCCGGCTCGTGAAGCACCACGGCCAAGAGCGCGGCCACGTCGGCGCGACCGATCTCGCCGCCGCCGACGCTGTCCGCTATCCGCACGCGGCCGGTTTCGGGCTCGTCCGTGAGCCTCGCCGGCCGCGCGATCGTGTGGTCCAAGCCGCTCGCCGCCAACTCGGCGTCGGCACGGCCCTTGGCGCGCAGGTACACACTGAAGGTGTCGTCGCCAGGGGCGGAAGGATCGGCACCGATGCTGCTGACCATCACGTACCGGCGGATGCCGTTGGCCCTCGCGGCCTCGATCAGCTTCACCGCGCCGCCGTAGTCCATGGTCTCTTTCCGCTCGGGCCCGCTGCCCGGTCCGGCGCCGGCGGCGAAGACGACCGCGTCGACGCGGCCGACCCCCTCCGCGACCTGCTGATCGGTCGCCGACTCCAGATCGCAAACGACGGGCTCGGCCCCGCTCGCCCGAACGTCCTCCGCGTGGCCGGGATCTCGGATCAGCGACTGGACTTTGTCGCCCCGTTCCGTCAGCAACCTGGTCAGCCGCATCCCGATCTTTCCGTGCCCGCCCGCGATAGCGACCTTCATTCCCACGACGCTCCTTCCAGTCGGACTGCACCCACGAACTTCCAGACCTCGCCGGGCGAGCGCTAGCGCGCCAACCGCAGCTGCAGCGTGCCGAGTGCCCGCGTCTTGCCGCGCACCGTCACGCGGACCGCGCGCCCGGACGCGGGGGTCGACTTCAGGCGAGCCGCGACCGACAGGGACCGCAGGCGGCGCTTGCCGAGCCGCACGACCAGGGTACGTCGCGCCACGCGCACCTTCGCGCGCCGGCCGTTCAGCCGCGCGATGGCCGACGTCGCGGCCACCGGCAGCCGCAGCACGACCGACCGGGCGCCGCGCGGAGGCGTACCGAGCCTCAGGCGGGTGGTCAAGCGCTTCCTTCCGCGCAGCCGGGCGGAGGCCGACGACGGCGGGCGTGCGCTGCTGAGCGAGCGGCCGTCGATGTTCCAGGCCGCCGGGGTGCTCAGTCCGATCTGATGGAGAACGGTGGGGAGGACGTCCACGACTCGTGCCTGGGTCACGCGTGCCCCTAGGCCGGGGCCGGAGCCCAGCACGAAGGACGTCCGCTCCAGTGCGGTGGTGCCGAAGTGGCTGACCGGGGATGGCTCGCTGAGCGGCCGCTGTCCGTGGTCGGTGGTGACCAGGATGGTCCAGGTCTCGAACGGATACGTCGGCCGCGAGCGCACGGCCGCGAGAATCCGGCCGATTCGCTGATCCGTCGTCGCGATCGCGTTCGCATAAGTCGGGGTGGCGGATCCGGCCAGATGGGCGGTCTCGTCGACGAGGCCGAGGTACACGAAGCCCACGTCGGGGTTGCCCTGGCGGAGATACCTGGTCGCCTCCTGGGTCACCTGCTCGTCGCCTTGGTCCCAGGCGGCGATCGTCTCGACCGTCACTCGGGCCGCGTAGTTGGCGTCCATCGCGGTGCCGAAGATCGGCCCGCCGTTCTCGGCCAGGCCGATGTTGTCCCAGTCGCTGGCGAGGAAGGTGCTCGTCCGCGGGCGTGTGTTCTCGATCCGCGTGAGGAAGTCGAGGTAGCCGTTCTTGGTTGCTTGACCGGGGTCCCGGTTCAGCTTGGTGCCGTCGATCCCGTGCTTGCCCTCCCAGACCCCGCTGGCGATCGATGCCCAGCCCACCTCGCTGATCGTGAGCGTCGACGGCGCGTACTCCAGCAGCCCGGGCCGCCCGAAGCCGGCCCGTCGCAGCCGTGCCAGGTTCGGCGCGCGCCCCTGCGAGATGGCGGCGTCCAGGAGGTCCCAGCGCGTGCCGTCGGTGCCGATGACCAGCACCTTGTTGAGGCTGGTGCCGTCAGGCCCTGACAGCGGACCAGATTGGCCGGCGGCGGGGGTCGCACCCAACCAAAGGGCGGCGAGGACGAGCATCGGCATGAGTCGCGTGCGCACGGAGCGCCCGATCCTACCCGGCTCATCCGTGTGGCTCGCCGGTTCTACGCGCAGCGCGCACGCGTGGCGAGGCCAGCGCAAGATTCGTGGCGTCGTCTAACCGGCGGACGCCGGTCGCCGACACGGGTGTGGTGAGCCCCCGCCCGCCCTTCGCTTCCGCATGCCGTTTCGGCTCGTGCCGCGGTCATCGCATGCGTCGGCGGCCGGACCTCTCGCCACGGCGAGCGTGCGCAGCGTTTGGCGGCGTTAGCTAGTCCAGCAGCGCCTCAGAACCTCCAGCTAACCCGCCGCCTGCCCTTCTTGGCGACGTAGCGATCGACCGATCCGCGGATGTCGCCGGTGACCCTCCAACCGCGCCAGGTGAAGCGCCGCACGCCACTCGTCGGCGGGGTGAGCCCGAGGGCCTTGCGGTGGGCGCCGCGAGCGACCCGCCGTGCGCTCGGGCAAGAGACCCTCGTGGCCCTGATTCGACTCAGGTTCGCTCCCTCGTAGCGGGTGTTCGGATAGGGGTTGACGACGGGCTTGCACGACCGGGCCTTGGCGCCCTCAGCCTCGGCGGGCATCAGCGACGCCCCCGCGCAGATCGCCACCAAGAGGTGCAGAGGCCGACCGCTCATTCGCACGCCAGCGTACCGGTCCGTCCGAGCACCATCCGGCGCTCGGACCGGCATCGGTTCTATAGCCTGCCCCGCCAACCGCGTCCGACTTCGACCTGTGAGGTTCACGATCCGCTCACCACGCGCCGCCGTTCTGTCATCCCTAGTGCTGACCGTGGTGGTCGGAGCCACGGCCCCGGCCGCCACAGCGGCGTCGGCGAAGGCGCCCAAGGTCACCGATCGCGCGAGCTTCACCGCCCGCGGCAGCGTCACGCAGGCCTACGTTCTGGGGGCAAAGGCCGGCGACAAGCTCCTGCTGGTCAACGCGAAGGGTCGCGTCGTCGGCAAGGGCAGGGCGGACAGCTTCGGCGCCAAGATCTTCCGCGAGCTCGCCCCCGGTGGCGGTTACACCGTGCGCCTGAAGAAGGGGAAGAAGGTCGAGGGCACGCGACGCTTCCGGGTGCTACGCCCCGGGGCGAACCCGACCACCTCGTTCTTCCGCGGCAAGCAGCTGAAGCAGGGCCTCAACTACGTGACCGTGCGCGACGGGGTGGAGCTGGCGATGACCGTGCGTCTTCCGCAGGGCAAGACGCTCGCCGACGGGCCGTTTCCGACCGTGATCGAGCACTCCGGCTACCAGGTCGCGGCGCCCAACAACCTCCTCGACTCGGTCGTCAAGCAGCTCACGGGCGGTGGCGGACCCGCCGACCCACTGGCCCCGGCCACGTCGACGGCGGTCGGCTCCCTCATCGCCCCCCTGCTCGGATACGCGGTGGTGAGCGTGCAGATGCGCGGCTCGGGATGCTCCGGCGGCGCGTTCGACCTCTTCGACTACCCGACCACTTACGACGCGTACGACATGGTCGAGACCGTGGCCGCGCAGAGTTGGGTGAAGGGGGGGAAGGTCGGCATGGTCGGCATCTCCTTCTCCGGCATCAGCCAGCTCTTCGCCGCCGGCGTCCGGCCGCCCCACCTCGCGGCGATCGCGCCCATGTCGGTCACCGACGACCTCTACACCGGCACCGGCTACCCGGGCGGGATCTTCAACTCCGGCTTCGCGCAGTCCTGGGTCCAGGAGCGGATGGATGATGCCAAGCCCCCTCCGGCCGGGGGTCAGCCGTGGGCGAGGGAGTTGGTCAAGCGGGGCGACAAGAACTGCACCGCCAACCAGAAGCTGCGCCTCCAGACCCAGGACGCGCTGGCGCTCCAGAAGGCCAACCCGTTCCGGACGCCGTCGCTGTTCGCGCACCGCGCGCCGGGACCGTGGCTCAAGCGCGCTCAGGTGCCCGTATTCCTCGTCGGGCAGTACCAGGATGAGCAGACCAGCGGCCACTTCGCCGAGAGCCTCAAGTACCTCAAGCGGAACCCGAACGTGTGGATCTCGCTCCAGAACGGCGTGCACGCGGATTCGCTCGGACCGACCACGATCACCCGCTGGGTCGAGTTCCTCGACCTCTACGTGGCCGACCGGATCCCGAACATCCCGGGCTCGATCCGGGCGCTCAGCGGGGCGCTGTACCAGTTCCTCGCCGACGCCGGCGCGGCTCCGGTCGAGCAATCGCGGTTCGCGAGCTTCACGAGCGTCGCCGCCGCGAAGGCGATCTTCAAGCGCGACCCGCGCGTGCGGCTGTTGATGGACAATGGCGCGGGCCCGCAGGGCCTGGGTTCTATCGGCGCCACCTGGGAGATCGGCGTCGGCGCGTGGCCGCCGAGGTCGCGCGCGACGCGCTACTACCTCGGGCGCAACGGGGCGCTCGGCGGGAAGCCCGCGCGGTCGTCCTCTGCTCGCTACACCGCCGATCCAGGCGCGCGGCCCGAGAAGACGCTGCCTGGCGACGGCTCGGGCGACGCGTGGAAAGCGCAGCCGCCCTACAACTGGGCGCCCGTCGCGGCCAGCAAGGGGCTCGGGTTCACCTCCGCACCGGTCAGCAAGGACGTGGTGATCGCCGGGCCGTCGAGCCTGGACGTCTACCTGAAGTCCTCCGCCCGGGACACCGACGTGCAGGTGACGCTCACCGAGGTGCGCCCCGACGGGAGCGAGACGTACGTCCAGAACGGCTGGCTGCGGGCGTCGCACCGCAAGCTGAGCGCGAAGGAGTCGACCGCGATCGATCCCGTTCCGACTCACCTCGAGGAGGACGCCGCGAGGCTGCCCAGGGGCAAGTACGTGCTCGTGCGCGTACCGATCTACCCGGTGGCACACGCCTTCCGGGCAGGCTCGAGGATCAGGGTCACGATCACGGCTACCGGCGGTGATCGGCCGCGGTGGGAGTTCGACACGGTCGACAAAGGGCGAGCGCGGAACAGGATCGCCTTGGGTGGCGCGCGGCCGTCCAAGCTGGTGCTGCCCGTGCTTGCCGGCGCGACCGCTCAGGGCACCCCGCGCCCGGGGCCGACCGCCCTGCGCGGCCAGCCGAGCCGCCGCTACGTGCCGGCGTCCAACGGCGGCTGAGCGAGGGGTCCCAAGACGCCAGACCTACCGGGAACGGCCGCTTGGCGTCACGTCGACGCGCGCGACGGGTTCGAAGTCCTGTTCCTCCATCGGGAGCCCGATGGCTACCGCTTCGAGGGCCACTCGACCGGTGTCGAGGACGGGGCGGCCTGGGGCATCCGCTACGCGCTCGCGGTCGACTCGAACTGGAGCACGCGCTCGGCGCACGTCGTCGGTCTGTCGGCGACCGGCCCGCGCGAGCTTCGCCTGGAGCTCGAGGGCGACGAGTGGCTCGTCGACGGCACCCGCGTGCCGGCGCTCGCCGGGTGCCAAGACGTCGATCTGGAGGCGTCCGCATTCACGAACGCGTTCCCGGTGAATCGGCTCGGGCTCGACGTCGGGCAGCGGGCCGAGGCCCCTGCGGCGTGGGTGCGGGCGGTCGATCTGAGCGTCGAGCGACTCGAGCAGAGCTACGCCCGGACGCCGGACGACGCGGGGCGTGCGCGCTACGACTACGTTGCCCCGGAGCTCGACTTCGCCACCGAGCTCGTCTACGACGAGTTCGGCCTCATCGTCGAGTACGGCGGCCTCGCCACTCGGTTTGCTTAGGCGTAGGGCGCGGGTAGGCTGCACGCGATGAGCGCGCCTCGTGTCAAGCTGCTGGTGGCTCTCACGATCGTGGCCACGGCAGCGTCCTTAGGCACGGCCGACGCTGCCTTCCGCGACTACACCAGGCACGCGTTCAACGTGCTGCCTCCCGGTCAGGCGGGCACGGCGGGCCCTGACGCCAACAAGACCGATCAGCTCGCCCTCTACGACGCCCTCACGCCGTTGCGCGGGAACCTCGGCGCAGGCGATCTCACCAAGTACTTCAAGCGCGCCGACTTCGGCCTCAACGGACTGGCCGAGCAGCGCCGCGAGGACACCGGCCGGCCCGGCCTGACGATCGTGCGCGACTCCTTCCTCGTGCCCCATGTCACCGGCCGCACGCGCGCGGACGTGATGTTCGGAGCGGGGTGGGTCGCCGCTCAGGATCGAGGGCTGGTGCTCGAGACACTGCGGGGCCCCGGCCTGCTCGCCGCGCTGGACGCCCCGAACGTCGATCCGCTGGAGCTGGCGCTTCGGTTCCCGACCTTCATCCCGAGCGATGCCCTGCGAAGGGAAGGTGAGGACCAGGTGCGTGAGCTGTCCAAGAGCGCTACGGGACGACAGATCGTCAAGGACGGCGACAACTACGTGGCCGGCCTCAACGCCTACTACCGCAAGTCGGGCAACACCGCCAGGCCGTGGACGCGCGAGGAGGTGGCCGCCGTCGGCTCGGTGGTCGGAGGCGCGATCCTCGGAGGGGGAGGCGGCAACGAAACCGGCTCGGCGCAGTTCCTGCAAGCGATGCAGAAGCGGTTCGGCGGGCGGGACGGCAGGCGTGTCTGGCAGGACTTCCGCGAGGGGCTCGACACTGAGACGCCCACCACGATCGCCAAGTCCTACCCGTACATGCGGAGGCGCAACGTGAACCGGCGCGCGGTGGCGATCCCCGACGCCGGGTCTCTGGTTCTGGAGCCATCTGGTGCGCCGGCAGCAGCGGCGACCCGCCGGCCGCGGCGAGGGTCGAACTTCCTCACGCTCGGGCGCCCGCGGTCCGCCAGTCGTCGTCCGCTCTTCGTGTCGGGCCCACAGACCGGTTACTTCTTCCCGCAGGTGCTGCTCGAGATCGATCTCCACGGCGGTGGTCTCGACGCACGCGGCATCACCTTCGCCGGCATCCCGTACGTGGCGATCGGCCGGGCGAAGGACTACGCGTGGAGCGCAACCTCCGGGGGAAGCGACCTGGCCGACCAGCGCATCCTCTCGCTCTGCAACGCCGACGGCTCGCCACCGACGCGGCGCTCGGTCGGCTACAGATTCAGAGGGCGCTGCCGGCCGATGGACGTCTCCAACCTCGGGAGGCTCACTGTCGGCGGCACCACCACCGACGTGATTCGCAAGCGGACGGCCTACGGCACCGTCAGCGCCACCGCGACCGTGCGCGGCAGACCGGTGGCCGTGGCGACCCAGAGCTCGGTCACCGACCGCGAGGTGCTGTCCGCGCGTGCCCTCGCCGATCTCAACGCGAACAAGGTCCGCAGCTCCAAGGACTTCGCGCGCGTGATGAGCCAGATGGAGTTCAGCTTCAACTGGAACTACGCGGACAACCGCGACATCGCGTTGTTCCACTCGGGTCGCTACCCGCGGCGGGCGCGCGGGGTCGATCCCGACCTTCCGAGCTGGGGCGACGGGCGCTGGGACTGGCGCGGCTTCATCTCGCGCAAGGCGCACCCCCAGACGATCAACCCGCGCGGCGGGCTCCTGCTGAGCTGGAACAACAAGCCCGCGCCGGGGTGGCGTTCGGCCGACGGCAACTACGCCTATGGGTCGGTCTACCGCGTCGACCTACTGACCGCCGCGGTGCGCAAGCACAGGCGGCACTCGCTCACCTCGCTGACGGCGGCGATGAACTACGCCGCCACGCAGGACCTGCGCGGTACGACCCCGCTCCGGAGGGCGCTACAGGTGCTCAAGACGCGAGGGCCCGCGATCCCCGCGCGCGAGCGACGTATGCTGGCGCTCCTGGAGGCCTGGCACAAGGACGGCGCGCCGCGGCTGGACCTGGCGCTCGACGGGAAGATCGACGCCGCCGGCGCAGCGATCCTGGACGTGTGGTGGGACCGGCTGACCGACGCGATCTTCGGGCCGCGGCTGGGCACCGAGGGGCTCGCCGCCCTCGAGCGGATCCAGCAGAAGGACAACGAGGCAGCGAACGACTTCGGAAGCGCCTATCAGGACGGCTGGTACGGCTACGTGGAGAAGGACCTGCGCCGGGTGCTCGGCAGGAAGGTCAAGAGCCCGTTCAGCCGCCGCTATTGCGGTCGCGGAAGCCGGGGCGCGTGCCGCGGCTCACTGCTCAGCTCGCTCCGCGCGACGGGCGACGTACTCCAGGCGGCACAGGGCGCCGACCCGGCCGCCTGGCGCTCCTCGGCCGAGCCGGAGCGAATCGCCTTCCAGCCGGGGCTGCTCGGTCGGACGATGCGCTGGACCAACCGCCCGACGTTCCAGCAGCTGATGGAGTTCAGCGGCCACCGGCCGCGCTGAGACGTCCGGCTAGGCCGCGTACCGCTGCGCGCTGCGGGCGCGGGCCTTCTCGGCCTCGACCTCGCGGTCCTTGGGCGGCGCCGCCGTGACCAGCTCCGCGAGGAGCCGCGAGGACGCCTCGGCCACGGCCTCCACAGCGTGATCGAACGCCTCGGCGTTGGCCTGCGAGGGCTTGTTGAAGCCGCTGACCTTGCGGACGTACTGCAGCGCCGCGGCGCGCACCTCGTCGTCGGTTGCGGGCGGCTCGAAGTTGTAGAGGGTGCGAATGTTTCGGCACATAGGGTGAGGCTAGCCGCTCGCGCGTCGAAGCCCGCTTGATCCTCCGCTCCCCTCGCCCGCCCCGCCGCGACCATAGAACGTCCTCGGGAGCGTGTTTCCTCTCCTTGCGAGGCTCGCGTGACAACGAGCGTCGCGAAATCCCGGGACATCATTACGCGGCGAACTCGCCTGAACCCCAGGCGTCGGGGCTTCATTGCGCTGCGGTAGCCTGAGTTGATGCCTGGCGCCAGTCCGTCGAAAGGCGGGGGATCGACAGTCCAGTGTTTGTGCGGCTGCGGCGCGCCGGCGGCCGCGGGCAAGTTCTTCGCCAAGGGACATGATCCCCGGGCGCCTGCCTCGAGGCCAGATGCGCCTCCCACTGAGTCAGGGCTGGGCGGACAAGCGGCCGACTCGTCCTCGGGGCGTGACCCCCTGCAGCCTGGGGTCGTGGCGTCAGCCCGGCACGACGCGCCCACCCCGACCCCACCGCGCTCCGGTTGGTACATCTATCCCCACGAGCCCGGGGAGAAGCAGCGCTACTGGGATGGGCGCGAGTGGAGGGGCAAGCTCCGCAAACGAGGCTTCGTTGCCAACGCCGGAAGGTTTCCCCGGTCTGATGATCCCGAGGCGCGGCCGCCCGAGTCCGTTAGTCAGCCGCCCGAGCCGGGCGTTCAGTCGATTGACGAACCGCAACCTGAGACCACACGCGAGCCGCAGGAAGGGGCGGCGAGCATGCGTCCGCCCGTTTCCAACGCGCCGGTCCCCGCAGCGGCGACGCCCAAGCAGGAGGCTGCGCCCAGTTCGCCGATTGAAACGTCGTCGGAGCCGGTGGGGGTGCAGGGCGCGCGGCCCGCCAAGGATGTGCATGAGACTGCCCCGGTAAGGCGGGACGAGGAAGAGGCCAGCCTCGGGGGCACCGAGGGCGGAGCCATGGAGGACCTCGGCTACTGGTATCAGCGTGCGACGTTCCTCTCGCACCTGCACGCTGAGGCGCTTAACGGCGTGATGGTCGCAGAGGAGCGGTGCAGGCTGGTGGGGTTGACCGATCGCGACGTGCAGCGTCGGCTCGAAGGTCTGGCGCGTCCAAGCGAGCCGTTTCACAGCCCGAGTCCGCCGAAGTCGCCACCCGTCCAACAGCGCAACGTCCAGCCTGGTCCTCGGCGCGAGGACAAGCACGAGAAGGCCGCCGCGCAGGAAGCCGCCGCAACCAACAGCTACCACAGCGGCAACGCTGAGCCTGACCGGGTCGATCCCGCGTCAGAGAGTCCGATCGGCCGGCATCGCCCGGACGTGCCGCAGCACACCCCGTCGGAAACGAAGGACTCGCCACGGTCACAGCTCTCGGTGCCGCAACCTCGGCCGTCGGCCCCACGCACTGTTGTGGCCGGGACGCTATCGCCCCCGACCAGATCGGGCTCCGGTAGGCGAGCACACCTGTTCGAGGCCGTCGAGCTGTTGAGGATCTCGGCCCGCGGCGCGCGCAAGCGCCGCGCCGGGTCTCGGCGCTGACGCGCGCATTCCGGCGGCCTGAGCCCGAGCCCCTGGAGGGGAGCTGGCGGTCGGGGCGGGACGGTTCGGAACGACGGATAGTGGCTCATGACTGCCGACCACGGTGGAGTCGCCTGTACGTGTGTCGCGAGCGGGCCCCCGACACTCCTATGCTGGGCAAACCGTGGCCAATGGTTGCTCCACGACCCTGTCATGACGGCTAGGCTTGCGCACGCCCCGCGCGTAGAGAGCGGTCCGGCGCTGCGCCCGGCCGGCGCCCGACCCCTGCCACCGGGGACCTTCGCCGCGCTAACGCTGCATCTCACGGTCCGGGCGCTCAGGTCTTCGCACGCCCTCACGTTGCTCGGGTGGGCCTGGCCAGTCGTCCGCCAGCTCGCCCAGCTCGCGGTACTGGTGTTCATCTTCGGCCAGGTCTTCGATCTCGGCATCGAGAACTTCCCTGTCTTCGTGTTCATCGGGCTCGTGGCGTGGATGTGGTTCCAGGCCGCGGTCGGCGGTGCCGCCACCTCCGTGCTGAGCCAGCGCCACCTCGTCATGCAGCCACGGCTGCCCTCGACGGTGCTGCCGATCGTCGCCGTCACCGTGCCGCTCGTCGACGTCGTCTTCGCGCTGCCCGCGCTCGTGCTCATGCTGCTGCTCAGCACCGGGCTGAGTTGGGGCCTGCTCGCCTGCCCGCTCCTGCTCGCGCTGCAGTTCCTGCTCGTAGCCGGCTTGGGCTGGCTCGTGGCGGCCGTGAGCGTCTTCTTTCGCGACGTGCCGAACCTGGTCGGCGTGGCCCTGATGATCCTCTTCTACCTCACGCCGGTCTTCTACGACCGCGCCAGCGTGCCGGACCAGTTCCGCTTCATCCTCGACCTAAACCCGATGGCCATTCTCAGCGAGGCCTACCGCCACCTGCTCCTCGGCACGCCGGGCCCGGGACCGGCGCGGCTGGCCGTGCTGGCCGTAGTCGCGATGGCGCTCGCCGCGGTGGGACACCGGGCCTTCACCCGGCTGTCGCCGCGCTTCGCCGACTACCTCTGATGGCCGACCGCATCCGCTTCGAGGACGTGTGGAAGGCCTATCCGCGCTGGGGCGGACGTACGCTGCGAGAGGCGCTAGCCCGCCGGCTACCCGGGCTGGTGGGTGGCAGGGAGCAGCGCTGGGCGCTCCGTGACGTCTCCGTCAAGGTCGGACGCGGCGAGTTCATCGGGATTGTTGGTCAGAACGGTGCTGGGAAGTCGACGCTCCTGCGCCTCGCGGCCGGCCTCGCCTCGCCCACTCGGGGTCGCGTCCTGCTCCCGGAGGACGTGGCCGCAATCCTCAGCCTCGGCGACCTGTTCGACCACGAGCTCACAGGTCGCGACAACGCGCTTACCAGCGCCCTCGCTGCCGGAGTGTCGCCGCGCCAGGCGCGGGCGCTCATGTCCCAGATCTTCTCCTTCGCCGAGCTCGAGGGCTACGAGGACGCGCCCTTGCGCACTTACAGCGACGGCATGAGGCTGCGCCTCGGGTTCGGGGTTATCGCCCAGCTGCGGCCGGACGCCCTCCTCCTCGACGAGGTCATCGCCGTCGGCGACCTACGATTCGAGCAGAAGTGTCTGGCGTTTGTGAGCGAGCGTTGCGCGGAGGGCGCGGGCGTGCTGTTTGCCTCCCACAGCCTGGAGCAGGTCGCGCGCGAGTGCAGCAGGGCGGTGTGGCTCGAGGCGGGCGGCGTGCGGGCGTTCGGGGATGCCGACGAGGTGGTGGCCGAGTACCGCGCAGCGATGGACTCCGAGACACGCGACCGCACCCCGCCCCCGACGGGCTTCGACGAGGGCGGGCTCGAGTTGCGTCGCAACCGCTTCGGCAGTCAGGAGGCGGTGATCGAGGACGTCGAGTTACGCGACGGGCTCGGGCGACCGGTTACCGAGCTGCGTACCGGGGCCCCACTCGAGGTCACCTTCGCGGTGCGCACACGGCCCGGGCGGTCGGTGCGCGCCCCGATCATCGGCGTCGCGATCGCACGCGCCGGGGACGGCACCGTCTGCTACGACACAAACACGGCGAGCGAGGGTGTCCTCGTGCAAGAGGTCGCGGGCGAGCTCAGTGTCAGCCTGCTCTTCGAGCGCCTCGACCTCATCCCCGGCGAGTACCTCGTCGACGTCGGCGTCTACGAGAGCGAATGGCGGCACGCTTACGACTACCATTGGCACGTCTACCCGCTGCGGGTGCTCGGCTCGACGTTGGACGGCGGGGTGTTCCGGCCGCCCCACCGCTGGGAGGTAGGGTAAGCCCGTGCGGAGCAGCACCTCGCGCAGCTGACGCCCGACTGCCTCGAGCGAGAAGGCCTCCGCTGCTCGCCGCCGGGCGGCTCGCCCTAAGTCAGCCCGGCGCGCCGGGTCCTCCAGCAGGCTGCCGAGTGCGGCCGTGAAGGCAGCACCATCATCCCTCGCTACGACTATTGCGCCCGACCGGTCGCCATCGGGCGCGATCTCGGACACGCCGGGTGCCGACGTGGCGACGACCGGCAGCCCCGACGCCATCGCCTCGATCGGCGCGACGGGGAACCCCTCGTGACGGGATGGGAAAGCGTAAGCGTCCGCGGCGCCGAGGAGGTCGGCGACGCGCTCTGTGTCCAGGACGTACTCGTCGACCCAGACGACGCCCGGCAGGTCACGGTCGCGGATCCACCAACGCAGCGCCTCTGCCTCACTTCCGCTGCCTACGAGGAGCAGGCGCCGCGGCGGGCCGGGCGCGCGGGCTAGCTCGCCCCACGAGTCGAGCAGCAGGTCGAGGCCCTTGCGATGAAGCTCGACCCGACCGTGCCAGGCGATCACGACGGCGTCCTGGGGCAGACCGAGCTCGGACCTGACCTCCGCGCGCCGCCGCGGGCCCCAACGCCCGACGTCGACCGGGTTGGGGACCCGGGCGACACGTTTGGGGGGGAAGCGGTAGCGGCTGACCACGCGGTCGGCCTCCGACTTGGCGGCGATGACCAGCGCCCGCGCCGACCGCACGCTGATCGGGCGCACGACGCGCTCGAGCCCCGTGCGCGGACCATCGCCACCCTGGAATGTAGCGACGACGGGCATGCCGAGGACGCGCCCCAGAGCCGCGCAAACGTCGAAGCGCTGGTACTCGTACTCTTGGCAGAGGATCGCGTCGGCGCCCATCCGGCGTAGCTCGCGTGCGAGCGCTCGCACCGGGGTGGCGAGATAGGGCCCGATTTGACGCGCCGGCTGGGCGGCGAGCAGCCCGCGGCGCCCGTGCGCGAGCGCCGAGTCCTGCGCGTCCCAGCCGTACGGGTCGGCGACGCGGCGGCGCAACACGCCGTAGGCCCGCGGTACGGGCAGCACGACGAGCGGTGCGCCGGTGGGCCGGTGCTGCCAGCGGGTGACCTCCCGCACCTCGCGCGAGACGACCACCAGGCTCGTGTCGACCCCGGCGCGCGCGAGCGCCTCGACGAACCCGAAGAGCCAGCTGCCGGTCATCTCGTCGCGGAGGCCCTCGAGCCCCACGCCGAGCGGGTCGAGGAAGTCCTCGACGACGTCGCCCCACGGCAGGAGCGCGATGGTTGGCATCAGCAATCCGGCTTGCGCCAGCTCACGGCGATCTCGGTCCCCGGCCGCGAGGCGGGATGGAGCACGTAGCCCAGCCACGTCAGCGGCGCGACGAGCGCACACAGCGCCCGGCGGGCCGGCTCGGGCAGCCTCGACCAAGCGATGTCGTGCTGCAGCGCGGTGAGCGGCGAGATGAAGCCTGCAGTCTTCACGGGAGCGGCCCCGAATAGGCGGACCAGCTCGGGGAGCGCGTAGCCGCGCCGCACGTGCCCCCACTCCTCGATCATGTCCCGGTCCGTCGGGGTGATCGCCGCGAGGGCCCGGTAGTACGGGAAGCGCCAGTGCTGGCTCGGGCTCGTAACGAGCACGAACCCGCCGGGCCGCAGCACCCGGAGGGCCTCGGCGGCGGCCCGGGCGTCGTCGAGGATGTGCTCGAGCACGTCGAAGAAGGTGACGACGTCGAACGACGCGTCGGGGAACGGCAGGTCGGTGGCGTCGGCGACGAGGAAGCGCACCCGTGGGTCCTGGTTGACCTCGGCGACGCCGTGCTCCTCCTCGACGTCGATCGTCGTGACGTGGGCGGCTGGGTAGAGCATTCGGGCAAGGCCGCTGCGCCCGCCACCGACCTCGAGCACGTCGGCCACCGGGCGGTCGGGGGCAATGCGGTGAATCGCGCGCATCTTCTCGCGGTAGAAGAAGCCCAGCGTCCAGCGGCGGGGGAAGGGGTTGCGCGCCAGGAACTGCCCGAGCGGCGCCTTGTGGCGCGGTGGTTGCGGCGTGAAGGCGACGGGCAGGTAGGCGAGCCCACGTAGGTATCCGGTCACCTCGGGCGAGTAGAGGCTGAGCGGCCGGCGGCGCGCCAGGCCGAGCCGTTGCGCCACGTGCCGCACGAGCACGCGCACGGTCCGCTTTACGAAGTGGTTGGGCATGGCGAGGAGGGCGCGGCGCAGGTTGCCCGGTGGTGGAAGCGGGCGAACTGCACGAAGAGCGCGGCGACGTGCCCGC
The DNA here is from genome assembly GCA_963802855.1 of uncultured Thermoleophilaceae bacterium. GTDB lineage: Bacteria > Actinomycetota > Thermoleophilia > Solirubrobacterales > Thermoleophilaceae > JAAYBF01. Next base: position 174,264 of record CAWDJP010000005.1, on the reverse strand, counting down.
GCGTGTAGTCGTGAATCTGCCGCGCGAGCGCCTTTGTCTCGCGCCGGTGGTAATGCAGAACGACGGAGTCGGGCTCGTAGCGGCAGGTCCAGCCCTCGGCGATGAGGCGATACCAGAACTCGGAGTCCTCGCTGCAGCCCGAGGCCCCCGCGCCGAGGCGTTCGTCGAAGTCGCCTGCCAGGTCGAAGGCGGACCGTCGGATGGCCATGTTCGCTCCCGCCCCAACCGTCCAGACGGGCATGCCACGGGCGACGGTGGCGCGGAGGAAGTCGCGCCCGAAGCGCGCCCGCTCATAGCCGAGGCCGAGCCCACCGTACATGTGCTCGAACGCCACCTGCGCCCCCGTCTCGAGCTCGGCAGGGAGGACGAGTCCGGTCACGGCCATGACGTCCGCCTCGGCGAAGGCGCGCCGTAGCGGCGCGAGCCAGCGCGGGTGGACGACGACGTCGTCGTCGACGAAGGCGATCAGCTCGCCCGCGGCCTCGCGTGCGGCGGCGTTGCGCGCTGAGCTAAGCCCGGGCCGCGGCTCGGGGACGTGGCGGAAGCGGGGGAAGCGGGCGACGAGGGCGCGGGTGGCAGCCGTACACGGGGCGTTGTCAACGACGAGTACCTCGTCCGGCGCCGGGTCGGCCTCGGCGACCGAGCGTAGGCAGCGCTCGAGCGCCTCCGGTCGGTCCCGGGTACAGATGGCCAGCGTCACGGTAGGCGTTTTCTCGGGAGCGGACGCCGCCCCCGCGGCGAGGCGCTCGAGCGGGTCAACCAGCGCCAGCACCGCATCGAGGGCCGGCACCGGCCCGGGCTCGAGGCTGGGCCGCGGCGGTGCGTAGCCCGCGCCCAGGAGGCGGCGCCCGACCGAGAGCCCGATGAGATGCGCCGCGCGCTCCGCCAGCTCGGGCCCGTTGACCCCGCGCGCGAGCTGCTCGTAGCCGAGCAGGAGGTCGCCCCACCACACCACGAGGAAGATCGGTCCCCCGCCACCGTCCAGGCCCGCCGGGGGGAGGCCCGCGGCGAGGTCGAGGTGCACGATCCGCTGCGGCCGTAGATCAGCCATGCACCGCTCGGATGCGGCCCACCCGCCGGCGGGACCGGCCGTAGCTCCCGGTGAGCCCGATGAGGCCTCCGAGGAGCTCAGCGAGGGGGAGGTCGGGTGGCACGTCCGCGCCCGGGCGCAAGCTCGCCGCGGCGCTGCCCGCCTGGTATCGGAGCCACCAGGCGGTGAGCAAGGCGGCCTTTCGCCGCTGCCCCGGATCGACCCGAGCCGTCTTCGTCAGGTACGCCATGAAGCCCTCGCCCCACGACCAGTACTGCCGGCGCAGGCCCTCGTAGTCTGGCCGGTGGCGGTGGAACGCGAGCAGGCGCGGCTCGTAGACGAGTGCGTGTCCTGCTCGGGCGAGCCGCGACCATATGTCGAGGTCGCCGCCGCCGGGCAGCGGCGGGCCGGTGTCGAGTGCCTCGTCGAACCCGCCGATCGCGCGCACCGCATCCGTGCGCAGGACCATGTTGGCGCCCGCGCCGAAGATGCCCGCACCGAGCGGGAAGAGCGAGTTGCCTGGCTCGTCGGGGCCCTCGAAGCGCAGCTTGCGGCAGCCGCGCCCGAAGCCTCCGCGGCGCTCGAACATGACCTGCGCCTCGGTGGTCAGCTCGACGGGCAGCACGAGGCCGGTCACCGAGACGGCGTCCGGGTGCTCGGCAACCGCCTCATCGAGCCCGGCGAGCCAGCCGTGATCAACCGTCACGTCGTCGTCGAGGAAAGCGGTCCACGTGCCACTGGTCTCCGCCAGCGCGCGGTTGCGCGCGAAGTCGAGGCCCGGGCGGGGCTCGTGCGCGTAGCGCACCCCGGGCAGGGTGGCGACGAGGTCGCGTGTGGCGTCGTCCGGAGGATCGTTGTCCACCACGAGGACGTCGAGCGGCCGACCGTCGTCCCGCAGGGCGAGCACGCTGCGCACGCACGTCGCGAGCAGCTCGGGGCGCCCGCGTGTGCAAACCGCGACGGTGAGATCGAGGTAGCGCGGGTTGATCGACGGGTCGAGTTGCGATCATGAAGCATTGCCTCTAGCAGCGCGTGCACGGCGGGCCTGCCGAGGAGTCCGCATAGCTCGCGTGAAGGCAGGCGTGTCCCAGGCACGAGCGAGTGCATCGAGTACTGGATGGGTCGACCATGCGCGCGGAGTAGGACGAAGACCCCGTCCTCATCGGGTCCGAGCGCGATCTCGGGCAGGGGAGCAGTCAACTCTAGATCGAAGATTGCGTAGCTCATCGGGTGACGGGGGCGTACGACTGGTGGATGCCTTGGAGCTGCGGCAGGCCGTCCGTGGCTGCCTCGGCAGCCCGGACTTCGCGTAGCCATGCGCGCAGACTCGGGTCCACCGGCGGCATCCGCTGGCCCAGCCGCGAGAGCCTTACGACCCGCCCTCCAACGATCACGGCCCCGGCTCGGGCCAGGTCTCGCCAGACATGGTGGGCCACGAAGGAGCGCAGGAAACAGCGGGCGGCGCGGAAGCGCCGGCCGCAGAGGCGATACGTGGACGCGAGGTGGAGAAGCCGCCCCCTGTCCGAAAGGGTGTCGCTCAGCCCGCCCGGCGCCCACTGGTCCTTCTCCCGCAGAGCGGCAAACTCGCCAAGGAGGCGCTCGATGTCTAGATGCATGCTGTCCGCATGGCGCATGTAGGCGACCGCGGACTCGGGCGAGCGCACGACCTCGTGCTTGGTGACGATGCGTGCCCAGAGGTCCCAGTCCGCGACGATCGAGAGGCGCTCGTCGAAGCCGCCGGCGGCCCGCACGACGTCGGTGCGCAGAAGCACCATCGACGGCCCACCGAGCGGGTTATAGAGACTCAGATGTTCGCGGACCCCGTCCTCGGCCACCATTGGTTCCAGGCCGGTGGCGTACCGGTCGCCGTCGACGACGAGTTGACGTGCGAAGACGAGCCCGACCCGCTCGGGGTCGCGTCCCGAGCGGCGCACCGCGGCGAGCATCGTCGCCAGGTGATCAGGGGCCCACACGTCGTCATCGTCGAGGAATGCCACCCACGGTGCGGTTACCGCGCGCAGCCCGCGGTTGCGTGCTGCCGAGACGCCCTCGGCGTGGTCATTTCGCACGATGGTCAACCTCGGGTGGGACAGCCCCTCAAGCTGGTGGCGGGTGGCATCCGTCGATCCGTCGTCCACCACGACGACGTGCACCTCGACGTCCCGCTGGGCCAGCGCACCCGCGAGCGCCGTCCGCAACAGCGGCCACCGATTCCTACTTGGAATGACGACGGCGGCCTCGTCGAGGCCCTGAGGGCGGTCTGCGGACATGAAAGGGAGAAACCTATTGCGAAACCCCTGCGACGCGCGTCAATTCCCTGGGTCACCGAAGCGGCGCTATTTCGGAACGCCGAACTCGGCCGGAGACAGCCAAAGGTATTTTATGGACGCCGATCCGCGCAACCCGCACGATCGGCTCGAGATCGGAGCAACGCATGCGGCCGGACCTGACCGGACTGCCGCCCGCCCGCCGGGCGGTCGCGCACGAGCTGGCGACCCACCACGACCCGGTGCTCGTCTACCGGCTCGCCCGCGCGGCCTACGAGACCGACGAGGTGGCCGACCGGGTCGTCGAGGCATTCGAGGCGCTGCCGGGGCGCGCGGGTTGGGAGCTGCTCGATCGCGCGCTGTCCGACGGGCTGGAGGCGGTGCCGGACGCCCCCGCGCCATTGCGCGAGATGCTCGTGTCGGTCCTCGAGCCGCCGGACTGGGTGGACTTCGACCGCGTCGATGCCGGCGCGGCGGCCTTCTGGCGCGCGGGCACGCTGCACTCTTTCTCGATACTTCAGGTGCTTCTGGCCGGCTACGAATCGGCGGCGGTGGTCAAGCCGCTCGTGCGCAGCGGGCGGCTCGAGTACATGGCGGTTCGCCGGGTGGAGGAGACGGGACAGTGGTTCATCAACGCCACGGCCCCTGCCGCGATGCGCCCGGGCGGCGCCGGAATCCGCGCCACGGTTCGCATTCGCCTGGTTCACTCGCTCATCCGCCGCCGCCTTAAGAGCGAGCCCGACTGGGACAGCGACGCGTGGGGCGAGCCCATCAACCAGGCTCACAACGCCGGGACGCTCGGCGGGGCGTTCATGCTCGTCCCGGTGCGGGTGCTCGAGGACGCCGGAGTGCGCTTCTCGACCGACGAGCACGCGGCGATCTGCCACCTGTTCTCCTGGGTCGGACACGTGATGGGGGTCCCGCGCGATCTCCAGCCGAGCTCGTTCGAGTGGACGGAGGAGATGCTCGCCATCAGCCAGGCCGCGGATCCGGGGCCGGACGAGGACTCGCGTCGCCTGACCGCCGCGCTGCTGTCGGAGGGGATGCAGCCGGAGCGCGCGCTCCCGCGCCCCCTGCAGCGCCTTGCGCGTCCGCCGCTGCACTGGATCTCCCGGCGCATGTCGGTCGGCCTCGCGCTGCGCTCCCCCTACCTGCTGCACCCCGACGAGCTCGGATTGCCGCAGACGCCGTTCAAGCACGCGTTTCCACTCCTGCGCCCGCTGGTCTGGGCGGGGGAGGTCCCGCGCGCGATCGGGCTGCTCGGACCCGACGAGCGCATCGCCCGGCGCCAGATAGCCACGATCGCGTGGCTCATCCGGAGATTGGGCGGCTCCGTGACCGAGCTGCAGCCCGAGGAGGTCGAAGGGGCGCCTGGGCGGCGGGCTGCCTAGCGCCTACCCCGAGAGGCAGGCGACTGGTTTGCGCGTCCCCGGTGGCAGGCACATGTCCTTGCGCGCGGGGCGCCTTCGCCTCTTGATCACAAACGACGTGTACTTGCCCACCAGCGCCGAATGGCTGATCCGGATCCCGATCCTCGTGCCCGCTCGCAGCCTGCGCTCGTAGCGCTTCAGACGGATCACGCGACCCTTCGAACGGGTGCTGGACCCCTTGCGCTTCGGACAGTCGCGCCCACGGCAGGTCACGCTGACGAGCGAGCCCGTAGGCGCGCGCACGCTGAGACGCTTGATCTTCGCGCCCCGCCGGAGCGGCGTGCCCACGATGCGGACGATGGGGAACGGGTTCAGGAGCGCCAGGGGCCTCGGGCCCTCGGGCGTCTGAATCAACGTGACCGGCACCACCACGGCCTCGTCCGACAGGCCCCTGCTGTCGGTCACGCGCAGCCTCACCGGCCCGTTGAAGAGGCCGGTGGCGGTAATCCCGGTGCCGTCATCGAAGCCGTCCCCATCCAGGTCCCAGCGGTAGCTCAGGCGGTCGCCGTCGAAGTCCTCTGAGCCCTCCGCCGAGAAGGTCACCGGTTGCCCGGCCACCGGTGGGCTCGGGCTGTAGCTGATCAGCGCGGTCGGGGGGTTGTTCTGACGGGAGCCGCTAGGCGCGGACTCGACCGTCACGGACTCCGTGCTTGTGACGAGACCGCCGCGCCCATCGCTGACCCGGACCCTGGCCGAGTAGTCACCGGGAGCCGCGTACCTGCGCCGCGGCGGGTCGTCGAAGCCATCGCCATCCAGGTCCCACTCCACCCTCAACGTGTCGCCGTCGGGATCGGTGGCCTCCGCGCTGAACGTCACCGTCTGGCCGACCGTAGGAGCCGCCGGGGTATGGCCGATCGAAACGGTGGGAGGCCTGTTCACGATCACCGCCTGCCTCAATACCGCCAGCTCGTTGGCCGCGTCGATCAAACGCACGATCACGATCGTGGCGCCGCCCGTCGCGAAGGTGTGCTTCGCGCTCGGCCCGTTGGCATCGAAGACGCCGTTGCCGTCGAAGTCCCAGGCGACCGCGGGCGCGGCACCACCGTCCGGATCCGTGGCGGTCGCATTGAATGTGGCCTCCTGCCCCACCTGGGGTATCGCGGGCTCGACCTTCACGGTGGCGGTCGGGGGCGCCGCGATCACGGTCGTGGCGCACGCGAGCAGGAGGGCGCTCAGGGCGAGCGTCGGGACGAGGCACGCGCGGATAAGCCGGGGGCAAGCCGGACGCTTGAAATGACGCATGAGTTCCTTGGGTCCAGCGAGCCCTGACCATCGTGGTCTGGACTCGTCAGTGGGCGGCGAACCGAAACGAGTCGACGGCCGGGAGAGTCCTACGCCCGCCCGTCGGGCCCGAGCAGGGTAGCCGATAACGCGTGTAGCGTTTGCCGCCGTCTCTCGCCGGGCATCTCGTCGGCGATGCCACCACGTGGAGTCAAGAAGGGCTCGAAGCGGGCCCGTCAATACGAGCACATCAAGGAGAGCCAGCTCGAGCGCGGCAGCTCCGAGGACAGGGCCGAGGAGATCGCAGGGCGTACCGTGAACAAGGAGCGGGCGCGAGCCGGCGAGAGCCGCCAACGGTCGCGGACCTCGGTCGAGGACATGTCTCCGGGGGAGCGTGGCGGCAAGCGCTCGGGCAGGTCGGGGCCCAGGGGCCGCACGCGGGACCAGCTGCTCAACGAGGCACGCCAGCTGGGCGTGAAAGGGCGGTCGCGGATGCGGAAGGCCGAGCTTCAACGCGCCGTGGACGCGAAAAAGCGCTAACGCGCCAAGACCGTCCGGCTCGGCAGGGCCTTGCCTGCTTACGAAGTATTAGCTATACTGCGTTGCAGTTTGCAACGGACTAACGAAGGAGCCATCACGGCTAACGATCGCATCAAAACGCCGCCGGAGCCCACGACCGACTCGCTGACCCTGTTCATGCGCGAGGCCGGGCGTCATCCCCTGCTCACGGCGGAGGAAGAGATTGAACTGGCCAAGCGCATCGAGAAGGGGGATCTGGCCGCGAAGGAGCAGATGATCAACGCCAACCTGCGCCTCGTCGTGGCCATCGCGCGTAAGTACCAGGGCCAGGGCCTGCCGCTCGGGGATCTGATCCAGGAGGGCATGCTCGGCCTGATTCGCGCGGTCGAGAAGTTCGACTGGCGCAAGGGTTTCAAGTTCTCGACCTACGGCACGCTCTGGATCCGCCAGGCGATCGGCCGCGGCCTCGGCAACACGAGTCGAACCGTGCGCCTGCCCGTCCACATCGGCGCGCGGGCACGGAAGATTCGGGACGCCGAGCGCGAGCTGGGCGCCAAGCTCGGCCGAGACCCGGACGAGCTCGAGATCGCGGAGGCCGTCGGCCTGCCGCTCGAGGAGGTGGAGGAGATCCGGCGCGCGGATCAGGCGCCCACCAGCCTCGACCGCGGCGTCGGCGACTCCGAGGAGACCTCGCTGGGCGACCTGATCGCCGATGACGCCCCCGGCACGGAGGCACGCGTCGAGGAGGACTTCGAGAGCCGCGCCGTGCTGCAGGTGGTCAAGGACCTGCCGAGCCCCGAGCGCGATGTCCTGGCGCTCCGGTTCGGACTCGCTGGAGGCGAGGAGGTCCCGGTCCGGGAGACCGGTCGCCGCCTGGGTCTCTCTAGCGAGAAGGTCAATCAGATCGAGCGCCGCGCGCTGCGCACGCTGGCCGACAAGGACGAGCTGGCGGCGCTGCGCAAGGCCGCGTAGCCAGCCAGAGCCGCCGCGCTGGATAATCCGCCGCGGATGGTCACCCAGCGCAAGGAAGACGTGGTGATCCTCTGCGGCGGGCGCGGTGCTCGTCTGCAGGAGCGCGCCAGCTCGATTCCAAAGCCGCTGGTCGAGATCGGCGGCAGGCCGATCCTGTGGCACGTCATCCGGATCTATGCCGCCCACGGCTTTCGCCGCTTCGTCCTTCTGACGGGGCATCGCAGCGAGGTGATCGACGAGTTCGCTGCGGCCGAGAGCTGGCCCGACGCGGTGACGGTCGAGACCCTGTTCACGGGCGAGGACACGCCGACGGGCGGCCGCATCGACCTCGCACGCGAGCGCCTCTCGGGGGGCACCGTTCTGCGCCACATATGCCGACGGCGTCGCCGACATCGACCTGGGGGAGGAGCTGCGCTTCCACGGCGAGCACGGCGGGCTGGCGACGATGGCGGTCGTGCGGCCGGAGCTGCAGTTCGGCGTGACCGAGCTCAACGGTGACGGGACGGTGAAGGGCTTCCGTGAGAAGCCGCGCTCGGAGCACTGGATCAACGGCGGGTTCTTCGTGTTCGAGCCCGGGGTCCTCGATTACCTCACGCCGACCTGCGTCCTGGAGCGCGAGCCGCTCGAGGGCCTCGCGCGCGATGGCCGGCTGCACGCCTATCGCCACTCGGGATTCTGGGAGTGCATGGACACGCTGAAGGACGCCGTGACGCTGAACGACCTCTGGGAGGGCGACGCCCCGTGGCGGATCTGGCGCTGACCTGAGCGCCCGCGGAAGGAACTCTCGCGCGCCCCGCGAACAACAGGGCCGTGAAGTCCTCCGGCGCCGCAGCCCTCACCCTCTCCGCAGAGATCCGCTCCCGCTTCGACGAGTTCTCGCGCTCCCAGAAGGACGTGGGGCAGTACATCGTCGACCATCTCGACGAGGCCTCCTTCCACACCGCCGAGGAGCTCGCGCGGCGTGCGAACACCTCCAGCTCGACCGTCGTGCGGTTCGCGCAGGCGCTCGGTTTCGACGGCTTCCCCGAGCTCCAGGCCGCGGCACGCGACGAGTACCGCCGCGCGCGGGACGGAGAGCAGGGCGCAGTCGATCTGGCCAACCCGCCGCTGTTCCCGATCGACCAGACCGAGTTCGAGGCGGCGCTGGCGGCCGACCACGTAAACGTCGAGGAGACGCGCCAAGAAGCTCGATCGCGAGGAGGTCGACGCAGCGGTCGAGCTGATCTCGCGCGCCGAGCGAATCGTGCTCTGCGGCACCGACCAGATGGCGTTCTTCGCCAGCTACCTGCGCCACCTGCTGATGCTGCTCGACCTTCGCTGCGAGGTGGTGGCGAGCCCGAGCCAGGAGGGCCTGGCCAAGCTCGGCCGCATCGACGAGCGCACCGTGCTCGTGGGTTTCTCCGCGGGGCGTCCGCATCCGCTGGTGGTGCGCGCCGATGAAGCTGGCGCGCAACCGCCGCGCCGCGACGATCGCGGTCGTCGACGCGACCCTCTCCGAGGTGTCCAAGCTCGCCGACCACAAGCTCTTCTACTCGTCCAACAGTCCCGCGTACGTCCGCTCGCATGCCGCGCTCCTGAGCGTCGTCCAGGCGCTCGCGTACGGCGTGTACGCCCTCGACGAGCCCGCCTACGCAGACCGCATCAAGGCCTTCCGCCTGAAGTAGCGGGCGCCTCGCCGGCAGCTAGTTGCAGCGAGGCTGCAACAGGATTAGGCTCGGCCCCTGCGCCTTCGCCCCGCACACCTCCTCGTTGCGCTCCTGCTGGCCCTGACCGGCATGGGCGAGGTGGCAGCGGCGGAGGCACAGCGCGGTCAGCCGAGCTGCGACCCGATCGACCCGTCGCGCTGCCTGTTGCCGTGGCCCAACGACCACTTCACGAAGAAGGCGCGCACGCCCACCGGCCGCCGGCTCGCCCTGAGCGCCGCACTGATGCCGCGCAACGTCCGCGGGGTGCCAATCGAGCCCGCGGACTACAACCACTCCGACGGCTTCAGCCCGGGCGCCCCTCTGATCACCAAGGTGCCGGGCCTCGACACCCCGGCGGCGCTCGCGCGCACCGGCGTCGTCCCGATCACCGACCTCGCGCGCACCTATGACCGCCACCAGCCCGTCGTCGTGATCAACGCGCGGACCCGCAGGCGCCAGCTGATCTGGGCCGAGCTTGACTCCAACGCCACGTCGCCCGCCAACGCCGCGCTCCTGATCCAAACCGCCAAGAACCTGCGGGAGGGCGAGCGCTACATCGTCGCCCTGCGCCGACTCCGCGGCGCCGACGGTGCGCTGCTGAAGCCGAGCGACGCGTTCCGCCGCTACCGGGATCGGATCCGTACCTCCGACCGCGGCTTCGAGCGCCGCCGCCGCCACATGGAGCGCATCTTCAAGACGCTCAGGCGAGCGGGGATCGCAAGGCGCGAGCTGTACCTGGCGTGGGACTTCACCGTCGCCAGCGCCCGCGGCCTCTCCGGGCGGATGCGCCACATCCGCGACGACGCGTTCCGCGCGCTCGGTGACACCGATCTCGACGACCTGCGCGTCAGTGGCGCCGCGCCGCCATTCACGGTCACCAAGATCACTGACTTCAGCGTGGCCGAGAACGCGGGCGTCCGGCGGCGGATCGAGGGCACCGTCGAGGTCCCTTGCTACCTGAACCAGCCCGGCTGCCCGCCCGGGTCGCGTTTCACGCTCGGGCCGCGCGGCCTGCCCGTCCGCACGCCCGGCAACGTTCACAGGGCCAACTTCATCTGCAACCTCCCGCGAATCGCCACGCCGGACAACCGCCCTTCGGTCTCGCTCTACGGCCACGGCCTCTTCGGGGGCGCCGGCGAGGTGAACAGCATCAGCCGCGGCCCGATCGTGACGGAGCACAACGTGGCCCTGTGCGCTTCCGATGAGATCGGGATGTCCGGCGGCGACGTGCCGAACGCGATCACCATCCTTCAGGACCTCTCGCGCTTCCCGACCCTCGCGGACCGGCTCCAGCAGGGGATGGTCAACTTCCTGCTGCTGGGACGAGCGATGATCCACCCGCAGGGGTTCGCCTCCCACCCGGCGTTCCAGGAGGGCGGGCGTCCGCTGATCGACACGCAACGGCTGTACTACTCGGGCGGCAGTCAGGGCGGCATTTTCGGCGGCGCGCTGACCGCCGTCGCGCCCGACTTCACGCGCTCCGTGCTGATCGTGCCGGGCATGACCTACAGCCGGCTGCTCACGCGCAGCATCGACTTCGACGTCTACGCCGAGGTGCTCTACCCGTCCTATCCGGATGAGCTGATCCGGCCGCTTCTGCTATCGCTCGTGCAGACCCTCTGGGACCGCGGCGAGCCCAACGGATATGCGTGGCACATGACCGACGATCCCTATCCCAACACGCCGGCGCACACCGTTCTGCTGCACGAGGCGTTCGGGGACCACCAGGTCGCAAACGTGGCGACAGAGATCGAGGCGCGCACCATCGGCGCCCGTCTCCGCCGGCCCGCGCTGGACCCCGGCCGCCACACCGACCGGGTCCCCTTCTACGGCATCGAGCCGATTCGCAAGTACCCGTACCGCGGCAGCGCGTTCGTGGTCTGGGACACGGGTCCGCTGCGTCCGGCCGGCTGTGAGGCTCCCGGACCGCCGGATTGCGAGGGCACACCGGCGCCGCCGATCACCAACACGGCGCCGCGTCTGGGCCGCGACCCGCACGGCCTGACCGGCCGCGAGCCCGCCGCCCAACTCCAGTTCGCCGAGTTCATCCGCGGCGCATTCGTGGACACGTGTGGCGCGTTCCCCTGCTACGCGGCGGGGTGGACCGGGCCGTAGCGTGAGGCGCTTCGCTCGCGCTCGCGCATCCTCGCGGCCGCCGTAGGCGCGGTGGGCGCTCCCGCGACCGGCGCAGCCGAGCGCCGGGTAGAGGCGCCGGCGGTCGCACCCGGCTGCGATCCCCTGGGCGGCCAGCGGTGCCTGCTCCCCTGGCCCAACGACTACTTCACCCGCCGAGCGAAGACGCCCACAGGACGCACGTTGGCCCTGACTTCGCTCGATGATGCCCCGCAACGCTGCCGGGGTCCCGATCGAGCCCGCGGACTACAACCACTCGGACGGCTTCAGCCCGGGGCAGGCGATCGTGGTGAAGGTGCCGGGCCTCGACACGCCCGCGGCGTTCGCGCGAACCGGGGCGGTGCCGGTCACCGACCTCGCCCGCACCTACGACCGCCGGGCGCCGATCGTGGTGATCAACGCCCGGACCGGACGGCGGCACCTGATCTGGGCCGAGATCGACTCGAACGCGAGCACTCCGGAGAACGCCGCGTTGATCATCCATCCCGGTGTCAACTTCCGTGAGGGAGAGCGCTACATCGTGGCCCTCCGGCACCTCCGCGACGCCGCCGGAAAACGGATCGAGGCCGGCCGAGCATTCCAGCTTTACCGGGACGGGGTGAAGACGACTTCAGCCGCGTTCGAGGCCCGCCGGCCCCATATGCGTTCGATATTCCGCTCCTTGCGCCGCGCTGGGATCGAGCGCCGCGGACCTCTACCTCGCATGGGACTTCACGGTTGCGAGCGAGCGCTCGCTGTCCAGCCGCGCGCTCTCGATCCGCGACCGAGCGTTTGCTGACCTAGGCGACCACGACCTCCGCGACCTGCGCGTGCAGGGCGCCTCGCCTCGGTTCGAGATCGACACCGTGACCGACTTCACGCCCGCAGAGCAGCCCCACGTCGCGCGGCGGGTGGAGGGACACGTGACGGTGCCCTGCTTCCTCGACGCCCCCGGCTGCCCGCCCGGGATCGCGCTACCGCCTCGGCCCCGACGGCAAGCCGCAACGACTTCCGGCCAACACCTACAGCGCCAGCTTCATCTGCAACATCCCGCGCTCCGCCACGCCTGACGCCCCCGCGCGCCCGTCGCTGTACGGCCACGGCCTGTTCGGCGACGCCGGCGAGGTGCGGGCGGACAACGTCGAGCAGCTCGGCGACGAGAACAACGTGCTCGTGTGCGCCGCCGACTGGATCGGGATGTCGGAGAACGACATCCCCAACGCCGTCGGGATCCTGCAGGACCTGTCGCGCTTCCCCAGCCTCGCCGACCGCCTCCAGCAGGGCTTCCTCGACTTCATGTTCCTCGGCCGGACGATGATCCACCCCTCCGGGCTGGCGGCGCATCCCGCCTTCCAGCGTGACGGCCGGCCGCTGATCGACACGCGCCGGCTCTTCTACTACGGCAACAGCCAGGGCGGGATCGCGGGCGGCGCGCTGACGGCGCTCGCGCCAGACCTCAACCGCTCGGTGCTCTATGTCGGCGCGATGAACTACAGCCTCCTGTTGACGCGCAGCATCGACTTCGACGCCTACGCGCGCGGTCCTGTACCCGAGCTACCCGGACGAGCTCGCGCGGCCGCTGATCCTGTCGCTGATCCAGATGCTCTGGGACCGCGGCGAGCCCAACGGCTACGCGTGGCACATGACCAGCGACCCGCCGCCGAACACGCCGCGCCACAAGGTCCTCCAGATCCTCTCGTTCGGAGACCATCAGGTGTCCAACCTGGCCACCGAGGTGCAGGCGCGAACGATCGGCTCCCGACTACGCGTGCCCGCGGTCGACCCGGGACGCCACACCGACCGCACGCCCTATTACGGGATCCCGCCGATCCGGCGCTTCCCATACTCGGGCGATGCCGCGCTCGTGGTCTGGGACATCGGGCCGCTGCGCCCGCTCGGCTGCGGCGCCGCCCCGGCGCCGGAGTGCCTGGGCACACCGGCGCCGCCGATCACGAACACCCCGCCGCGGATCGGCGTCGACCCGCACGACCTCGTGATCGAGTCGGAGCCCTCGGTGCGGCGCCAGATCGCGGAGTTCCTCCGGATCGACGGGCGCGTGATCGACGTCTGCGGATCAGACCCCTGCCATGCGGCGGGGTGGACCGGGCCCTAAGAGCCGAGCACCGAGCACCACGGCGGCAGGCCGTACCATGAACGCATGAGGGACACAGGCACTTTCACGGTCAAGGCGGGCCTGGCCGAGATGCTCAAGGGCGGCGTGATCATGGACGTGGTCACCGTCGAGCATGCGCGCATCGCCGAGGCCGCCGGTGCCGCCGCCGTGATGGCGCTGGAGCGTGTTCCGGCCGACATCCGCGTGGCCGGGGGCGTGGCCCGCATGGCGGATCCCACGAAGATCGAGGAGATCCAGCAGGCCGTGACCATCCCGGTGATGGCCAAGGCACGGATCGGCCACTTCGTGGAAGCCGAGGTGCTGGAGGCGCTCGAGGTCGATTACATCGACGAGTCTGAGGTCCTGACGCCGGCCGACGAGGCGCACCACATCGACAAGTCGCGCTTCCAAGTCCCGTTCGTCTGCGGGGCGACCGGGCTCGGCGAGGCGCTGCGCCGGATAGCCGAGGGAGCCGCCATGATTCGGAGCAAGGGCGAGGCCGGCACCGGGAACGTGGTCGAGGCCGTGCGCCACATGCGCGCGATCGACGGCGAGATCCGCCGACTGGGGTCGCTCGGTGCGTCCGAGCTGCCCAGCGCCGCCAAGGAGCTCGCCGCACCGCTCAACCTGGTTCGCGACGTCGCCGAGAAGGGGAGGCTCCCCGTCGTGCTGTTCTCCGCCGGGGGTGTGGCAACCCCGGCGGACGCGGCACTGATGATGCGACTCGGCGCCGAGGGCGTGTTCGTCGGCTCGGGCATCTTCAAGTCCGAGGACCCGCAGCGCACCGCGGCGGCCGTGGTCGAGGCCACGACGCACTACGAGGACGCAGCACGGATCGCAGCCGCATCCCGCGATCTCGGAGCGCCCATGACCGGAATCGGCATGGATGCCATAGAGGCCCAGGGCGGCCTGCTCCAGAATCGCGGCTGGTAGGGACCACCGATAGATGCCCACCACAGTCGGCGTACTCGCCCTGCAGGGCGACTTCGAGGCCCATGCGGCCGTGCTCGGCCGGCTGGGAGCCGAGGTGCGCGAGGTGCGAACCGCCGAGGACATCAGTGGGCTCGACGCGCTCGTGATCCCCGGCGGTGAGTCCACCACGATGTCGCTCGGGATCGAGCGCGAGCGGCTGGCGCAGCCCCTGTGCGACCTGGTCGCGAGCGGGGCTCCGGTGCTCGGCACCTGCGCCGGCCTGATCGTGCTCGATCGCGAGCACCTGGGCATGCTCGACGTGCGCGCGGAGCGCAACGCCTGGGGGAGGCAGGTGATGAGTTTCGAGGCCGACCTCGACGTGCCCGAGCTGGGAGGACCGATTCGCGGCGTCTTCATCCGGGCGCCATGGGTCGCCGAGCACGGGAGCGAGGTCGAGGTCTTGGCGGAGGTCGACGGCCACCCCGTGGCCGTGCGGCAGGGAGACATCCTCGCGGTGGCGTTCCACCCCGAGATCGAAGGCGACCCGCGCCTGCACGAGTGGCTGCTCAGCCGCGCAAGCGCGAGAAACGGAGGGGCAGGGTGAAGGACCAGCGCGCGGAGGCGCTCGCACAGATCCTGGTGCGGTACTCGACGAAGGTCACCAAGGGCGACGTGTGCGTGATCCAGGGCACGACCACGGCCGAGCCGCTCGTTCAGGCGGTGTACGAGGAGATCCTGCAGGCGGGCGGGCTGCCGATCATGCAGCTCACCACCGAGGAGGCGGCGGCCGCGTTCTATCGGCTTGCATCTTCGGAGCAGCTCGACTGGGTGCCGCCCACGGCCGAGTGGGCGGCGGAGAAGGCCGACGTCCGGATCGTCTTGATGGCGGACGCAAACGCGCGTGCGCTGTCGCACGCTGATCCGAAGAAGCAGGCTCGCTCCCAGAAAGCCCGCAAGGGGCTGATGGACACCTCGATGAAGCGCTCGGCGGCGGGCGAGTATCGGTGGGCACTCACCCTTTTTCCAACCCATGCGTATGCCGGCGAGGCGGGAATGTCCCTGTCTGAGTACGAGGACTTCTATTACACGGCGTGCTTGGCCACCGACGGCGATCCGGTGACGGCGTGGCAGCGCCAGTCGGACGAGGTCAACAGGCTGGCGGCGTGGATGGAGGGCAAGGAGGAGGTCCACATCAAGGGGCCCGGCACCGACGTGCGCGTGGGCGTGGCCGAGCGCACCTGGATTCCCTGCACCGGGCACCACAACATGCCCGACGGCGAGTTCTTCACCGGCCCCGTCGAGGACTCGGCGGAGGGGGAGATCGCGTTCTCGTTCCCGGCCACCTATGGCGGCCGCGAGGTGTCGGGCGTTCGGTTCCGCTTCGAGGGGGGCAAGGTGGTCGACGCCTCCGCCGAGCGCGGCGAGGACTTCCTGATCGAGATGCTCGACACCGACGACGGCGCGCGGCGGCTCGGCGAGCTGGGCATCGGAACCAACTACGGCATCTCCACCGGGACCAAGGAGATCCTGCTCGACGAGAAGATCGGCGGCACCGTCCACATGGCGATCGGGATGAGCTATCCGGAGAGCGGCGGGGTCAACGACTCGGCGGTGCACTGGGACATGGTGTGCGACCTGCGCCAGGGCGGCTCGATCACGGTGGACGGCACGGAGCTGCAGCGCGACGGGAAGTTCGTGGTCTAGCGGGCCGCGGTTGGCCGCGATTCGCCCCTTGCCGCCTCGGCATCCGGCGCGAAGACCGCAGCCACCGCGTCCGCGTCGTGGGCGTTCCACGCCGCGTACGTGGCGTCGTTGGCCGCGAGGATCGTCTGGCGGTTGGGCGCCACCGGCTGAGCCTAGACTGAGGTACATGTCCGGTCACTCCAAGTGGGCGTCGATCAAGCACAAGAAGAAGGCCGTCGACGCCAAGCGCGGCGCCCTGTTCACCAAGCTCACGCGCGCGATCACGGTCGCCGCCCGCGAGGGTGGCGGGGACCCCGAGGGCAACCCCGCGCTGGCGCTCGCGGTCCAGAAGGCCAGGGACGCGAGCATGCCGAAGGACAACATCGAGCGCGCGATCGCGAAGGGAACCGGCGCGGACCAGGACGCGGACGCATACGAGGCGGTCGTCTACGAGGGCTACGGCCCCGGCGGCGTGGCGGTGCTGGTGGAGGCGCTGACCGACAATCGCAATCGAACCGGCTCCGAGATCCGGCACGCCTTCTCCAAGGCCGGAGGCAACCTCGGCGAGCCGGGGTCGGTGGCCTGGATCTTCGAGAAGAAGGGCGTGCTGGTCGCGGATGCATCCAGATACTCGGAGGACGAGCTGATGCCGGCGATCGACGCGGGCGCCGAGGACGTGTCGTTGGACGAGGACGTGCTCGAGGTGGTCACCGCTCCCGAGGACTTCGCCGCCGTGCGCAAAGCCCTCTCGGGCGTGGAGCTCGACTCCGCCGACCTGGTGATGCGACCGACTACCCGGACGCCGGTCGAGGAGGCCGACGCGCGCGCTCTTATGCGGCTGATCGACACGCTCGAGGATCACGACGACGTGCAGGGCGTGCACGCCAACTTCGACGTCGACGCCGACGTGCTGGAGCGGGTGGCCGCCGCCTGACCGGCGCCCTGCCGCCGCCACCCTGAAGGCATCCGACCCGGATCGGAGAATCACTCCGATGGTGGTCGTCCTCGGAATCGATCCAGGCACCGCGCACACCGGCTTCGGAGTGGTGCTTTCGCGTGGGCGCAGGCTCGCGGCGCTCGACGGGGGCGTGATCGGCACCGGCTCCGGTGAGGCGCTGGAGCGCCGCCTGGCACGGATTCACGCGCGTGTCTGCGATCTGATCTCCGAGCACACCCCCGATGCGCTCGCGATCGAGGAGCTGTACTTCGGCCAGAACGCCCGCAGCGCCTTCGCAGTCGGACAGGCACGTGGGGTGGTGCTGCTGTCGGCCGGCATGTCGGGCGTGCCGTGCTTCTCCTACACGCCCCAGCAGGTGAAGCAGGCGGTCTGCGGCTCGGGCCGCGCCGAGAAGGAGCAGGTGCAGCGAATGGTGGGCGCACTGTTGACCCTGCCCGAACCGCCGGCGCCCGACCACGCCGCCGACGCGCTGGCGGTGGCCATTTGCCACGCCAACGGAGCGCCCCTACAGGAGGCGCTCGGCTCGTGATCGCCACCGTCAAGGGCGAGGTGGTGGTGCGCCGGCCCGGCGAGGTGGTGATCGACACCCCGGGAGGGATCGGATACCGGCTCGCGGTCTCGGCGCAGACGCTGGCGGCCGTGCCCGGGGCGGGGCGCGAGGTCTCCCTGCACAGCCACCTCATCCTGCGCGACGACGCGATGCACCTGTTCGGCTTTTCGACCGAGGCCGAGCGCGACCTATTCCTGATGCTCGTCGGCGTTCAGAACGTGGGTCCGAAGGTGGCGCTGGCGGTGCTCTCCGGCGGAACCCCGCGCGAGCTACTGGCCGCGATCGCGACCGGCGACGTCGGACGCTTCCAGGCCGTGCCGGGGATCGGAAAGCGCACGGCCGAGCGGATCATCGTCGAGCTCAAGGAGAAGGTGGCGGGCGCCGTGACCGACGAGATCGTGGTCACGCGCGCCTCCGACGACCCGCGCTCGCTCGCGCGCGAGGGTCTGGTGGGCCTCGGGTTCGCTCCCCATGAGGCGGACGAGCTACTCGACTCCGCCGTCGGCGAGACCCCTGAGGACCTCATCTCCGAAGCGCTGAAGGCCGCCCGGTGAACGGCATCAGGACCCCTGGAGTGGACCGCATCCAGGCGCCTGAGGCGCTGCCGGCCGAGGACGATCTCGACCGCTCGCTTCGTCCGCGGCGGTTGGAGGACTTCGTCGGGCAGCAGGGGGTAAAGGATCAGCTCGGCGTCTTCATCGAGGCCGCGAAGGCGCGCGGCGAAGCGCTCGATCACGTGCTGCTGGCCGGGCCGCCCGGTCTCGGCAAGACGTCCCTCGCGCAGATCGTGGCGAACGAGCTCGGCGCTGAGTTCGTCGCCACGGCCGGTCCCGCGCTGGAGCGCAAGGGCGACGTCGCCAGCTACCTGTCGTCGCTCGAGCCGCGATCGGTGTTCTTCGTCGACGAGATCCACCGCCTGCCACGCGCGCTCGAGGAGACCTTCTACCCGGCCATGGAGGACAGGCGGCTGCCGATCACGGTCGGTCAGGGCGCGGGCGCGCGCGTGGTCAACCTCGATCTGCCCGACTTCACCCTGATCGGCGCCACCACACGCGCGGGGCTGCTGACCACACCGCTGCGCGACCGCTTCGGGATGACCCACAGGCTCGAGTTGTACGGGCCCGAGGACCTCGGGCGAATCGTCCGCCGCTCGGCGGGGATCCTGGGCGTCCAGATCGACTCCGACGGCGCCGAGACGGTGGCGGCGCGCTCCCGTGGCACGCCGCGCGTGGCCAACCGGTTGCTGAAGCGCGTGCGCGACTTCGCGGAGGTGCGCGGTGCGGGCACAATCGACGCCACGGTGGCGGGCGAGGCGCTCGAGCTCCTGGAGGTGGACGCGCTCGGCCTCGACCGCCTCGACCGCGAGATCCTGCGCACGATCTGCCTCAAGTTCGACGGGGGGCCGGTCGGCCTTTCCACGCTCGCCGTGGCGGTGGGGGAGGAGCAGGACACCGTCGAGGACGTGTACGAGCCGTACCTGCTGCAGCAGGGCCTGGTGATGCGCACCCCGCGCGGTCGGGTCGCGACGCCGGCCGCCTACGCGCACCTGGGCTTGGAGGCTCCGCGCAGGGCGAACCCTGAGAGTCTCTTCTAGTTGTTAGCGCTGGCTAACCTCCAACCTCGTGCCGAACTTCATCTGCCCGAGCTGTGGAGACCGCAGCGTCTCCACCGACCGCACCGCCGGCTTCGCGACGCGTGCGCGCGGCTGCAAGAAGTGCGGCTTCGGCTTCCTGTTCGAGCTGCTCGACGACTACTACCCGGCTCCCAACGCGGCCTTCTTCTTGTGCGACCAGTCGGGTCGGCTCATCGGGGCTGGCCGCGGAGCGCGCGAGCTCACCGGGCTGGGTGACCTGGACGTGATCGGCCGCCCCGTGCACGAGGTGCTGGGCCTGGAGTTCGAGAACGGCGACGACCACATCGCCACTGCACTTGAGTGGGGCGTACGAGTGCTCGATAAGACCGTCACCGTGAACGCCGAAGGCGACCGACCAGAGCACGCGAAGGCGGACATCTTTCCCGCCTACGACGACGACGGCGGCCTGCTGCTGGTGCTGACGCCGCGCTGAGCGGCATCTCCATGACCTCACGCACGCGCAACCTTTCGATCATCGCACTGGTCCTCGTCCTGTTGGCGGCGTCGGCTGTCGTGATCGCAACGAAGCGCACGGTGCTCGGCCTCGACCTGCGCGGCGGCGTCGAGCTGGTCTACGAGGGCCGACCTACCCCGCAGGTGCCCGAGGTCACGCCCGCGGCGATCGATGACGCCATCGAGACGATCCGCAAGCGCACTGACGCCCTCGGCGTGTCCGAGCCCGAGATCCAGCGCGCCGGGGCCAACCAGATCTCGATTGGCCTGCCGGACGTCGAGAACGCCGACCGCGCGATCGAGCAGGTGGGCACCACCGCCCAGCTGCAGTTCTACGACTGGGAGCCCAACGTGCTCGGCGATCGCGGCCCCGAGGCTCCGTTCTCGGGCTCGAAGGCGCTGTTCCAGGCGGTGGAGCTGGCGTCGAAGTCCAAGCCCAAGGCCGAGCAGACCGACATTCCCCCCGGCGCGCCCGATTCGCTGACGAAGGAGCAGGCCGACCGCCAGAACGACTCGTCCAAGTCCAAGCTCTACCTGTTCGGACCTGACCAGAGGCTGATCGCCGGACCAGACGCGAGCTGCGAGGAGCTGCTGGCGGACTTCGAGGGGGTCCGCGGCCCGAAGCGGACCGCGAAAGACATCCCCAAGGGCAGCGACTGCGCCAAGGAGCTGGCCCAGGTACCGGTCGGCGATGCAAAGCCGGCGTCCGACACCACCAGCGCGAAGCGGGAGACGGGTCCGCCGGCCGGCAGCCAGGTGCTGACGGTCCCGCAGGGCATCGTCGTGATCGAGGCGGAGAAGCTGCCCAACCAGCCCGACTCGGTGCAGCGGTTCTTCGTGCTGGAGGACGACTCGGAGCTGTCGGGGAGCGACATCAAGAACCCCGAGCAGAACACCGACCAGAACACCCAGGAGCCCATCGTCACGATGGAGTTCACCGACAATGGCCGCGAGCGCTTCGCCAACGTGACCAAGCGGATCGCCCAGCGCGGCTCGGAGGTGATCCTCCCGCCGGGCGCGACCCAGGAGCAGCGCGAGGCCGCGCTGCAGCGATTCGCGATCACGCTCGACAACCAGATCGTCTCGCTCGCGACGATCGACTTCCGCGAGAACCCCGAGGGCATCGACGGGCGCACGGGCGCCCAGATCAACGGCATCGGCTCCCTGCAGGAGACTCAGGACCTGGCCGAGAGCCTTCGGATCGGCGCGCTGCCGATCGAGCTCAAGCTGATCTCACAGACGCAGGTGTCCGCGTCGCTCGGCCAGCAGGCGCTCGACCAGGGCCTGCTCGCGGGCGGGGTCGGGCTGCTCCTCACGGTGATCTTCCTCGTTGCTTCTACCGCGTGCTCGGCGCGGTGGCAGCCGTGGCGCTCGTGATCTACGCGGTGCTCCTGTTCGCGCTCGTGAAGCTGATCCCGATCACGCTCACGCTGCCGGGCATCGCGGGCCTGATCCTCACGCTCGGCATCGCGGCGGACGCCAACATCGTGATCTTCGAGCGCATCAAGGAGGAAGCGCGGGCGGGGAGATCGATTCCCGCCGCGATATCGGGCGGCTACGCCAAGGCGCTGCGAACGATCGTGGACGCCAACGTCGTCACGATCGGCGTCGCCTTCATCCTCTTCACGCTCGCCACAGCGGGCGTGAAGGGGTTCGCCTTCACGCTCGGCGTGGGCACGATCATGTCCCTGTTCACGGCCGTGCTGGCCACGTCGGCCATCCTCGGCTCGATGAGCCGCACGCGGTTGATCCGCTCGCGGTTCGCGATCGGGGCGCGGGAGGGGGAGACCTTCGGCTCCCACTTCGACTTCATCGGCAAGTCCAAGTACTTCTTCTCGCTCTCGGGCGTGATCCTCGTGGCCGGCGCCGTGGCGATCGCCGGGCTGGGGATCAACTTCGGCATCGACTTCGAGTCGGGCACGCGGATCAAGACCCCGCTCGAGCAGGACGCGAGCGTGGACGACGTGCGCAACACGCTCTCGCCGCTCGGCCTTGGCGACGCCAAGATCCAGGAGGTCGACGAGCCCGAGCTCGGCGCGAACGTGTTCCAGATCGCGACTCCCACGCTCGAGCCGGACGAGGTGAACGAGGTGCGCGCCGCGCTCGACAAGGACTACGGCGTGGACCGCGCGGACTTCTCCGCCAACTCGATCGGTCCGACGTTCGGCGAACAGATCGCGCGGACGGCGCTGATCGCGGTCATCGCGTCGCTGCTCCTGATCTCGATCTACATCGCGCTCCGCTTCGAGGCCAAGTTCGCCGTGCCGGTGCTGATCGCGCTGTCGCACGACATCCTCATCACGTCTGGCGTGTACGCCCTGGTCGGCCGGGAGGTGACGACGTCGACGGTCGCGGCGCTTCTGACCATCTTGGGCTACTCGCTCTACGACACGATCATCGTGTTCGACCGGATCCGCGAGAACGTGCCGCGGATGCCGCGCGCAACGTTCTCCCAGATCGTGAACCGGTCGATGTCCGAGGTGCTGATCCGGTCGCTCGTCACGAGCCTCTGCACCCTGCTGCCGGTGAGTGCGCTGATGCTGTTCGGAGGCGAGACGCTGCGTGACTTCGCGTTCGCGCTGCTGGTCGGGATCGCCTCGGGTGCGTACTCGTCGATCTTCATCGCGTCGCCGGTACTGACGCTCTGGAAGGAGCGCGAGCCCGTGTACGTGCGGCGCCGCAAGGTGATCATGGCCGAGAACGACGGGCACGTGCCCCCGTTCGCTGCGACCACGCTGGGCGAGGACGCCGAAGAGGAGGCCGCGGCCGGCGCCTCGGCGGCCGCGTCAGCCAAGCGCCGAAGCCGCCGCGCTGCGGCGGCCGGACGCGGGCGCTCGGCGGGGGCCGCGCGCGGCGAGGCGACCGCGCCGCCACAGGCCCCGGCCGCTCCCCAGCCCGCCGCGCCCGAGCCTCCGGCCGCCGAGCCTCCCGCTGCCGCCGAGCCTTCGGAGCCGCCGCGGGCGCCGGCGGGAGCCGAATCGCGGGACCCGGGACGCGCCGCGGCGGGTCGGTCAGACGACGGCGCCGACGGCAAGCCCGAGGCCGCCGCAGCAGACGCCTCGCCCACGAGCAGCACGGCCGGCGGAACGCCCCCCAGACCGAAGGCCAAGCCCAAGCCGAAGCGCCAGCGCGCGCGCAAGAAGCACGGGAGGCGGTAGGCGATGAGCATGGTCGTGTGGGTGATGATGGGGATCGCGATCTGGCACTTCGCGGTGTTCGTCCCCGATCGCTTCTACGGCGGCATCGTGGGCGCGTTCCTCGCGGCGATCGTGGGCTCCGTCGTATTCGGCTTTCTGGTGGCGGGCTTCACCATCCCGGGCCAGGACGAGACCGACCTCGCGCAGGCCTTCATCGCCGTACCCGGGGCGGTGGCGGCCCTGGCCGTCTCCTGGTGGTACGGCTCGCGCACCGAGGGCGAGCACCGGCCCGAGGTGCTGTAGGCGCGTTCCCGCCCCGGGGGGTGCGACGCGTCCGGGGCGAGGTGTCCCGGGTAGGGGTCGCGAGACGACCACGGGGCGGGACAACGCCCCGGTGCGCAGGCCCGTGCGAGGCATCCGGGGGAGAGTTCGGGCGTTCCGTCCCCTGGCGGGGGCAGGATGGCCGCCGTGCCGATCGTCTCCGCTTGGACCTCCGGGCCCTACGACGTGGCCGCCGCCGTGCGGCTGGCGGACGAGCTTGGCATCGGGCCGGCCATGGCCGCGATCCTCGTGCGGCGGGGGTTTGCCGATCCCGGCTCGCGCGCGGGCGTTTCTGGCCGGCGAAGACCGCACCGACCCGTTCGCTCTCCACGGGATCGCGGCCGCCTGCGACCTGATCCTCGCTCACGTCCAGCAGGGCTCGCGGATCGCCGTCTTCGGCGACTACGACGTCGACGGCGTCTGCTCGACCGCGGTCATGCTCCGCGCGCTGCGGGCCGTCGGCGCGGAGCCCGTCTGGCAGCTGCCGAGCCGCGACGAGGGCTACGGGCTGTCCGAGGACGCCGTGCGCGGGCTCGCCGCCGCCGGTGCCCGCCTGCTGGTGACCGTCGACTGCGGCGTCACGGCGACAGCCGAGGTGGCCGCGGCGCGGCAGGCCGGCATGGACGTGCTGGTCACCGATCACCACCGCCCCGGCGCCTGAGCTGCCCGACTGCACGATCGTTCACCCCGGGCTGGGCGGGGGCCAGGGCGAGCTGTGCGCCGCCGGCGTGGCGCTCAAGCTGTCCGAGGCGCTCCGCGCGCGGGCGGGCCTGGATCCCGACGGGGCGGACGAGGATCTCGACCTGGCCGGCGCTCGCCACCGTCTGCGACATGGTGCCGCTGACCGGCGAGAACCGGCGGATCGCGCGCGAGGGCCTCGCGGCGCTGGCACGCACCCGCCGCCCCGGCCTGCGGGCGCTGATGCGGGTCGCCGCGCTCGAGCCCGGCGACGTGGACGCACGCGCCGCGGGCTTTCGGCTCGGGCCACGCATCAACGCCGCCGGCCGGCTCGGCCGCGCCGACGCCGCGCTCGAGCTGCTGCTCACCGAGGACGAGGCGCGCGCGCAGGAGGTGGCGCACGAGCTCGACCGGCTCAACCACGAGCGGCGCGAGACCGAGCGTGCGGATCCTCTCCGCGGCCGACGCAGCGGCCGCGGACCAGATGAGCGCCGCCGCGATCGTGGTCGCGGGGGAGGGGTGGCACCCCGGCGTGGTCGGCATCGTGGCGTCGCGCCTGGTGGAGCGCCACCGCAGACCGTGCGTGGTGATCGCACTCGACGGCGAGTCCGGCCGGGGCTCGGGGCGCAGCATCGCGCGCTACGACCTGCACGCCGGGCTTGCCGCCTGCGCCGAGCACCTGCTCCGCTTCGGCGGCCACCGCATGGCCGCCGGCCTGGAGGTCGAGGCCGAGCGGATCCCGGCGTTTCGTCGTGCGCTGGCGGCCCACGCGGGTGAGCGCCTGGCCCCGGCCGACCTCGTGCGCGTGCAGGAGGTCGACGCGGTGGTGCCCGGCGGCGCGCTGTCGCTCGATCTGGCCGAGGAGCTGGAGGCGCTCGAGCCGTTCGGCGCCGGCAACCCCGCGCCCACGCTGCTCGTGCCGGCGGCACGGGTCGAGCACGTGACCGCGATGGGCGAGGAGCGCGAGCATGCCCGGTTCTCGCTGGCGAGCGGCGGCGCGCGCGCGCGCGGGATCGCGTTCCGCACCTCCCAGCGGGCGCTCGCGGCCACCGGAGCCGAGCCTCATGACGTGGCCGTGAGCCTCGAGCGCAACCGCTGGAACGGGACCGTCGAGGCTCGGGTGCTGCTGCGCTCGGTCTGCCCGACCCGGACGGGCCCGGTGCTCGACGTGCGTCCGGAGGACTTCTGGACCGACTTCGAGCGAGAGCTCGAGTGCAGACCCGGCGGTCTGGTGGCCGCGGCCGGGCGCGCCGGTCCCGATCGCTGCGTGACCGGCGCGACGAGGGCCTCGCCGGAGTGGCGGGCGACCTGCTCACCAGCGGCGAGCCGGTCCTCGTGGTCGTAGCCGACACCGAACGTCGGCGCCGGTCGCTGGAGGCGGTGGTGGCGGGGCTCGCCGAAGGAGGCCTGCGGACGATCTCCTGGGACGCCCTGGGCCGCGACCCCGGCGCGGCGGCGCCGTTCGCCCACCTGCTGGCCCTCGATCCGCCGCCCGTCGAGGAGGGACTGGCGCTGTTGGGGGCCGCTCCCGGCAAGGGCCTCGCCCACCTCGGCTGGGGTGCGCGCGAGCGCGAGTTCGCCCTCGCCTACTGGCGCTCCGAGCTCTCTCTGCGCCCGGCGCTCACCGAGCTGTGGCGCGCGCTCGGCGATGCGGGAAGCCTTCGGGGCGACGCCTTGGAGCGGACGCTGCGCGGCGGCGGGACCTATGCGCGCAAGGGCGCGCTCTGCGGAAGGCTCGTGCGTGTCCTCTCCGAGCTCGGCCTCGCCGAGTACGACTTGAACACCCGCACCTGCCGCGCGCGCGAGGCCACTCGCACCGAGCTCGACCGCTCCCACGCCCAGCGCGCGTACGCGCAGCGCCTGGCGGCCGCGGAGCGCAACCTCGCCGGCGAGCCTGCGGGCAGGCTCCGCGGGAGCGGTCGCCCACGCCGGGTGAGGCGCGAAGAGGGCGCCCTGACCGCGACTACACTGGGGCCATGCCGAAGGTCCCGCAATCGGACAGCTCGAAGAAGGCGAAGAAGAGCAATGGCGGCAAGGCGAAGGCCGCCGCCAAGTCCACGCGCCGGCGCCGCAACGGCGGCGGTGCCACGGCGGTGGCCGAGCCGGGTTTCGAGCACAGCCAGGTCGACAAGCCTCGCGACGGCGCAGTAGCCGGGCCGGCCGGCCCGGCCACCAGGCTCACCGACGACCAGCGCGTCCTGCTGGGCGACCTCTTCGCGGTCGTCGAGGAGCACGTCTCCGACGCGGGGCCGAAGGTCGACCGCGAGCTGGTGGAGCGCGCGTTCGTGTTCGCCTGCGAACGCCACGCCGACCAGCGCCGCGCGTCGGGCGAGGACTTCATCGTGCACCCCGTCGGAGTGGCCAAGATCTGCGCCGGCATGCGCCTCGACACGGCCACGCTGTGCGCCGCCCTGCTGCACGACACGGTCGAGGACACCACCGCTTCGCTGGACGAGGTGGGCGCGGAGTTCGGCGAGGAGGTCTGCACGCTCGTCGACGGCGTGACCAAGCTCACCGGGATCACCTTCCAGAGCCGCGACGACCGCCAGGCCGAGAACTACCGCAAGATGATGGTCGCGATGGCCTCGGACATCCGGGTCATCCTGATCAAGCTCGCCGATCGCCTGCACAACATGCGCACGATCGACGCGATGCCGAAGAACAAGCAGCAGGAGAAGGCCAAGGAGACGCTCGAGATCTTCGCCCCGCTGGCCCACCGCCTCGGCATCCACGCGATCAAGTGGGAGCTCGAGGACCTGGCCTTCGCCACGCTGCACCCGCGCAAGTACAACGAGATCAAGGACCTCGTCAACCAGCAGCGCGACGAGCGCGAGGGCTACGTGGCGCGCGCGGGCGAGTACCTGGGCAAGGAGCTCGAGGCCGTCGGCATCGAGGCCGCAGATCTCCGGCCGCGCCAAGCACTTCTACTCGATCTACTCGAAGATGACCAAGAAGGGGCGCGAGTTCAACGAGATCTACGACCTGACCGCGATGCGCGTGCGGGTCGGCTCGGTGAAGGACTGCTACGGCGCGATCGGCGTCATCCACTCGCTCTGGAAGCCGCTGCCGGGCCGCTTCAAGGACTTCGTGGCCATGCCCAAGTTCAACATGTACCAGGCCCTGCACACCACGGTGATCGGGCCCGAGGGCAGGCCGCTCGAGATCCAGATCCGCACGCAGGAGATGCACGACACCGCCGAGTACGGCGTCGCGGCGCACTGGATGTACAAGGACGGCGACGACCGCAGCGAGGGCAAGGTCGAGTGGCTCAAGCACCTCGTCGACTGGCAGAAGGAGCTGCGAGGACCCGCAGGAGTTCGCGCAGAAGCTGAAGGCGGACCTCTTCGAGGACGAGGTGTTCGTCTTCACCCCGAAGGGCGAGGTCATGTCGCTGGCCGCCGGCGCCACGCCGCTGGACTTCGCCTACGCGGTCCACACCGACGTCGGCCACCGCTGCGTGGGCGCGAAGGTCAACGGCAAGATCGTGCCGCTGCACTACGAGCTTCAGTCGGGCGACATCTGCGAGGTGCTCACCTCCAAGAAGGAGCGCGGGCCGAGCCGCGACTGGCTGTCGCTGGTCAAGACCACGCGCGCGCAGTCGAAGATCCGCGCCTGGTTCAAGCGCGAGCGCAGGGAGGACTCGGAGCGCACCGGCCGCGAGATCCTCGCCGAGAGCCTCAAGCGCCAGGGCCTGCCGCCGCAGAAGATCGCCGGCTCGCCGCTGCTGGCCGACGTGATCCGCGAGATGGGCTTCCGCAAGGCCGACGACTTCTACATCGCGCTCGGCCAGTCCAAGGTCTCGGCCAAGGTCGTGACCCAGAAGCTGATGCAGCGCCTGCGCCAGGGCGAGTCGGCCGTCGAGCCGGCAACCGCCACCGCCGAGCTGCAGCAGAAGAAGGAGACGCCCAAGCCCACCGGCTCCTCGTCCGGCTACGGGATCGTCGTGGAGGGCATCGACGACGTGATGCTGCGCCTGGCGAAGTGCTGCCGGCCGGTGCCGGGCGACCCGATCGTGGGCTACATCTCGCTCGGCAAGGGCATCACGATCCACCACGAGTCGTGCCCGAACGCCAAGGCGCTGAAGAAGAACCCCGAGCGCTTCACCACGGTGTCCTGGGACGGCGAGGGCTCGAGCACCTCGTTCCGCGTCGAGCTCGAGATCGACGGCTGGGACCGCACCCGCCTGCTCGAGGACCTCTCGCGGACCTTCGCCGAGACCGGCATCAACATCCTCGAGGCGCGCTGCACCGTGGTGCACCCGATGGTCAAGAACCGCTTCGTGGTCGAGGTGGGGGACACCCAGGCGCTGAAGATGTGCATCCAGCGCCTGCGCAACATCGAGTCGGTGTTCGACGCCTACCGCGTCACGCCGACCGGCTAAGCAGGGCCGCCTCAGGAGACGACTCGGAGGTGCCTTGGCTCGACCCCGTAGCGCACGGAGTCGAAGTTCCCGATGTAGTCGCCATCGACCTGCACCGGGAAGTCGCCGCCGTCGATGGCCTCGACGTGGGCGGCGTGCATCCCCGGGAAAGGCTCGATCTGCCGGTGCCGGGCCACCGTGGCCGCCTTGCCCGAGAAGGCGCGCCAGAGCACCGTCGGCAGCTCGAGCGGCGGTCGCGCGCCGCAGCACGGTCACCCCGAGCGTGCCGGTGTCGAGCGCCGTGCCGTCGCCGATGCGGATCGGCCGGCGTGCCGAAGTAGGTGTAGGGATCGGAGTTCTGGACGATCACGGTCACGCCCTCGAGCTCTCGGCCGCCGACGCGCACCCGCACGTGGGGCGGTCGCACCAGGTACCGCCGGGTGAAGGTCGTGATGGCGGCGTAGGTGTAGTACTACTCGCCGAGGCGGGCCTTCGTTGCGCGGGTGGGCGTCCACGCGCTCGACCACGCTGGCGTCGAGCCCGACGCCGGACGAGAAGGTGAAGTAGCGGTCGTTCACCCGCCCGAGGTCGACGCGCGCGGGGCTGGAAGTCGTCGGCCATCCGCAGCAGGTGCTCGGTGGCGTCCACCACGTCGCCGGGGATGCCGAGCGTGCGGCAGTAGACGTTGGTGGCGCCGCCCGGGCAGGCAGGTGAGCGGGGTGTCCGAGCCGGCCAGGCCGTTGGCGGCCTCGTTCACCGTGCCGTCGCCGCCGAAGGCCACCACCACGTCGTAGCCCTCCTGCGGCGGCCTCGCGGCAGATCTGGGTGGCGTGGTCGGGCTTCTCGGTGTCCACCGCCTCGACCGCGTAGCGCGACTCGAGCGCGTAGACCACCAGGTTGCGCAGCCGGTCCGAGACCGTGGTGGCGTACGGGTTCACGATCACGAGCATCCGCTTCTTGGGCGTGCGCTCGGGCAGCAGGCGCTCGGCCAGCTGCTCCGCGCGCTCGAGGGTGCTCTGCGGGGTGGCCACGAAGGGATTCCAACCCCGCGCGGCGCGGGCGGGTTACGCCGCCTCGAAGCGCACCACGCCGTCCGTCCTCGACCTCGCGCACCCGGCCCTCGTCGAGCAGCATGTCGGTGTGGCCGAGCACCTCGCGACAGCGTGAGGTAGGCCTGGGTCACCGCGATGTTGCCCCACAGCGCCTGCGCCAGCTCGTAGGCGCTGCGCGGCCGCTCGGCGATCAGCCGGTGCAGCTTCTCGGCGCGGCGGCGGTGCAGCGCGAAGCGCTCGTCGATCAGGGCGCGGTGGTCGGTGATCGGGTCGCCGTGGCCCGGGCAGCACCAGGTCGACGTCCATCTCGCGCGTCTCTGCGCAGCGACTCCAGGTAGGTCACCAGCGCCTTCGGGCGCGCCCGTCGAGCCGTCGCGCGGGCGGGTGATCAGCGGGTTCGACGAGATGTGCTCGAGCAGGTGGTCGGCGGCCAGCAGCATCCGGCGCTCGGCGTCGAGGAAGACCGTGTCGGTGGGGCTGTGGCCCGGGCGGTGGAGCACCTCGAGCGTGCGGTCGCGCAGCTCGATCGTCGTCGCCGTCGTGCAGCACGCGCGTCACGTCGGCCCGCGCGCCCCAGGCGCGGAAGGCGCGCGAGACCGACTGCAGCGCGCTGCACCACGTCCTCCGGGATCCCGTGGCGGAGCATCATCGTCGCGCGCGAACTCGTCGTCGGCCTCGGCCTCCTCCGAGAAGCGCTCGCACGAACGGCACCGCGGCGTCGATCGCCGCCACCTCGGCGCCGGAGTGCGAGGCCACCAGCGCCGACCAGCCCGAGGTGGTCGATGTGCTGGTGGGTGAGGATCACCAGCTCGATGTCCTCGAGCGAGTGGCCGAGCGCGCGCGAGCCCGCGCTGTGAGCTCGTCGAACGAGGTGCCCGAGTTCGGGCCCGGCGTCGACCAGCGTCAGCGGGTCGTCCTCGATCAGGTAGACGTTGACCCGCCCGACGGCGAACGGCGTCGGGATCGCCAGCCGGTGGATGCCCGCCGCGGCGGCCGGCGCGAACGGATCCGCGGGTCGCTCACGCCCGGATCAGCGCCAGCACCTCGTCGCGCTTCTCCTCCATGTGCTCGGGCGAGACGAGCGACTCGAGGTTCAGGCGCAGCAGCGGCTCGGTGTTCGAGGGGCGCACGTTGAAGTGCCAGTCCTCGTAGTCGACCGACACGCCGTCGAGCTCGGTGACCTCGCCGTCGGAGTAGCGCTCCGCGATCTCGCGCATCTTGGCCGTCCTGGTCGGCGACCTCGGAGTTGATCTCGCCGGAGATGAAGTAGCGCTCGCGCAGCGGCGCGAGCAGCTCGCTCATGCGCGCTTGCCGCGCTTGCGAGAGCAGCTCGAGGATCAGCAGCGCGGGCAGCGTGCCGGAGTCGGCGCAGTAGAAGTCGCGGAAGTAGTAGTGGCCGGAGACCTCGCCGCCGAAGGCCGCGCCCTCGTCGCGCATGCGGCGTCTTGAAGAAGGCGTGGCCGACGCGGTTCACGTGGGCGCGTGCCGCCGGCGCGCCTCCACGATGTCGCGCACCGCGCGCGAGGCGCGCACGTCGTAGAGGATCGCCGCGCCGGGCTCCTTCTCGAGGATCGACTCGGCCAGCAGCGCGGTGAGGAAGTCGCCGTCCACGAACGCGCCGGTGTCGTCGATGAAGAAGCAGCGGTCGGCGTCGCCGTCCCACGCGATGCCGAGGTCGGCGCCCTCCGAGCGCACCTTGTCGACGATGAAGCGGCGGTTCTCCTCCAGCAGCGGGTTGGGCTCGTGGTCGGGGAACTCGCCGTCGGGCGCCCAGTAGGTCTGCACCTGCTCGATCGGCAGGCGGTCGAGCAGCGGGCCGCACATCGGGCCCGCCATGCCGTTGCCGCCGTCGAGCACCACCTTCATCGGCGCGATCGCCGACGGGTCGATGAACGTCAGCGCGTCGGCCCGGAAGGGCTCGCCGACGTCCTCGCTGCGCGTCAGCTCGCCGGGCGGGTCGGCGGGCGGGCCCGGGCTCGCCGGCGGTCACGATGCTCGCGCAGCTCGCCGATGCCCGAGTCGCCCGACAGCGCGAGCGCGCCGCGCCCGACCAGCTTCGCGCCGGTGTAGGCCTTCGGGTTGTGCGAGGCGGTGCACATCAGGCCGCCGTCCAGCCCGCGCGAGCCGACGGTCCAGTAGAGCATCTCGGTGCCGACCATCCCGACGTCGAGCACGACGCGCCCTCGTCGCGCATGCCCTGCGGCGTAGCGCTCGGACAGCGCCGGGCGCGGCGAGGCGCATGTCGCGCCCGAGCGCCAGCCGCAGGTCGGCCGCGGGCCGTGTCCTGCAGGTCGGCCAGCACCCGGGCGAAGGCGCGGCCGACGCGGTAGGCGACGTCCTCGTCGATCTGCTCGCCGTAGAGGCCGCGGACGTCGTAGGCCTTGAAGATGCCGGGGTCGACCGCCGTGCTCACGGCGGGGGTTGTATCAGCCGGCTCAGAGCCAGCCGCGGCGGCGGAAGTAGCCGAGCATGCCGCCCAGCAGCACGACCATCGAGGCGATGATGATCCAGAACGCGGTCGTCGAGCCCTCGCCGGGCACGCCCACGTTCATGCCCCAGATGCTCGCGATCAGCGTCAGCGGCAGGATCACGACGCTGAAGGCGGTGAGCACCCGCAGGACGTCGTTCACCCGGTGGGCCAGACACCGACTCGTTGGTGTCCTCGAGCGCCTCCACGACCTCCTTGTAGTTCTCGAGCATGTCCCAGATGCGCTCGGAGGCGTCGACGATGTCGTCGAAGTAGACGTCCAGGTCGTCCGCCATGTAGCGCTGCTTGGTGCGCTCGAGGTCGCGCAGCACCGGTCGCTGCGGGCGGATGATCTTGCGGAAGTTGATGATCTCCTGCTTGGCGTTGGAGATGTCGCGCACCGCCTCCTCGGAGCGGCCGACGAAGATGTCCTCCTCGATCCGCTCGAGCTTGTTCCCCATCTTCCGCAGCATCGGGAAGCAGTAGTCGAAGGAGTCGTCGACGATCTTGTAGAGCAGGTAGCCCGGGCCCCTTGGAGAGCAGGGCGTCGCGCACCTCCTCGGAGGACTCGCAGCGCTCGAACAGGTAGTCCACCGGCGGGATCGGCCGGTTGGGGAGGGTGATCAGGAAGTCCGGCCCGACGAAGATGTCCAGCTCGGCCGCGTTGAGGCGCCCGACCGACTTGTCGAACACCGGGAAGTGCAGGACGATGAACAGGTAGTCGGGGTACTCGTCGATCTTCGGGCGCTGGTTGCGCGAGGCCACGTCCTCGTAGTCGAGCGGGTGGAACTCGAAGTGCTCCTCGAGCCAGGCGCGGTCGATCGGGCCGGGCCGCTCGATGTTGATCCACCGCAGCCCGTCGGCCTCGATGGTCTCTACGTTGGGCTCAGGAGAAGCGTGCGCGAGGGGGGCGTCGACCCCGACGCGGGGCGCTCTGCGAAGGCGTGGACGAGGGATGCCGGGCATCGCCGCTACTGAGGGGGTCGTCCGTGATTGCCATCGTCCTTCGATTGTAGGGGTTGCATCCGTCGTCGCTGTCGTTATTCTTTCGCCCTCTACATAGCCGTACGCATCCAGAGGGGTGGAGGGAAATGGCCCTATGAAGCCCCGGCAACCATCTGAGCGGCCCCGGTCGCAGAGGAAAGGTGCCAAGTCCATCAGGCCCGCGAGGGTCTGGCAGATGTGACAGAGCGCTTCAGATGAGCCTCCGTCACAGCGAAAGCGGCGGAGGTTCTTCGATTTGAAGGGACGGGTTTCATGGCCGTAGAAGCGCTCAGTTGCAAGGAATGCGGGACGAGCTACCCGCTAGAAGCACGCTACGTGTGCGAGGACTGCTTCGGTCCGCTCGAGGTCACGCTACGACTTCTCCGGGCTGGACGCGGAGGGCACGCGGCGCAGGATCCAGGCCGGGCCGCAGTCGATCTGGCGCTACGCCGACTTCCTCCCGTTCGAGAAGCCACCCAAGACGGCGCTGGCGGCCGGCGTGACGCCGCTGATCCGCGCCGACCGGCTGGCCGAGCGGCTCGGCCTCCGCGAGGTGTGGGTCAAGAACGACGCCGCCAACCCGACCCACTCGTTCAAGGATCGCGTGGTGACGGTGGCGCTGGCGAAGGCGCGCGAGCTCGGCTACGAGGTCGTCGCTTGCGCGTCCACCGGCAACCTCGCCAACGCCGTTGCGGCCCACGCCGCCGCCGCGGGGCTCGAGTCGTACGTGTTCGTGCCGTCCGACCTCGAGGAGCAGAAGATCCTCGCCACCGGCGTCTACGGCACCAAGGTGGTGGCCGTGCGCGGCAACTACGACGACGTCAACCGGCTCTGCACCGAGCTCTCGGCCGAGCGCGACTGGGCCTTCGTGAACGTGAACGTGCGCCCCTACTACGCGGAGGGGTCGAAGACGTTGGGCTTCGAGATCGCCGAGCAGCTCGGCTTCGAGCTGCCGGACAGGGTGGTGGTACCGGTCGCCTCCGGGTCGCTGTTCACGAAGATCGCCCGCGGCTTCGAGGAGTGGCGCGAACTGGGGCTGGTCGAGGACGACCTTCCCGCGTTCAACGGCGCCCAGGCGCAGGGGTGCTCGCCCGTGGCGCAAGCCTTCGAGGCCGGCCACGAGGTATGCCGCCCGGTCAAGCCCGACACGATCGCCAAGTCGCTCGCGATCGGCAACCCGGCCGATGGGCCGTATGCGCTCGACCTCGCTCGGCGCACGGGCGGCGGTGTCGACGCCGTCAGCGACCAGGAGATCCGCGACGGGATCCGCCTGCTCGCCGAGACCACCGGTGTGTTCACCGAGACGGCCGGCGGCGTGACGACGGCGGTGCTCGCCAAGCTGGCCGAGAGCGGCGAGATCGCGCCGGATGAGCGGGTGGTGGCCGTGATCACGGGGGAGGGGCTCAAGACCCTCGACGCGGTCCGCGGCAGCTTCGAGACGCACGAGATCGAGCCGACGGCTGAGTCGTTCGGGGAGACGCTGGGGCTCGAGGCCGTCGTCTCCTGACGGTCGTATTAGACTGCCGCGCCGATGAGCGTGACCGTGAAGATCCCGACCCAGCTGCGGAACGTCACCGGCGGCGAGGCGGAGACGACCGTCGAGTCGGCGGGTACGGTGGGCGAGGTCCTGGACGGGCTCTACGACCGCTTCGACGGCCTGCGCGACCGGATCGCGGAGGACGGCGACCTGCGGCGGTTCGTGAACGTGTACGTGGGTGGCGAGGACATTCGCTTCCTCGACGGGCTCGAGACCGCCGTCGAGGACGGTGACGAGGTCACGATCCTGCCCGCGGTAGCCGGCGGCTAGGAGAGGGCCGCGGTCCAGCCGGACCCGTCGGCGCTCGCCGGCCGCTTCAGCGGCCGCACCGTCTTCGTGACGGGAGCGCAGGGTTTCGTCGGCTCTTGGCTCGCGGAGCGGCTGCTCGACGCCGGCGCGCGTGTCGTGGCGCTGCGGCGCGACTTGGAGCCCGACTCGCGGTTCCGCTCCGACGGGATCGAGGACCGCTGTGTGGTGGCGCAGGCCGACCTGCTGGACTACGAGGCGCTGGTCCGCGTGCTCAACGAGCACGAGGTCGCGCTGGTGTTCCACCTTGCGGCGCAGACCATCGTCGGCACCGCCAACCGCTCGCCGCTCTCGACCTGGGAGACCAACGTCCGGGGGACCTACCTGCTGCTGGAGGCCTGCCGCGCGGTCGGCGTGGTCGGCCAGGCGGTCGAAGGGGTGGTCGTGGCGTCGTCGGACAAGGCGTACGGCGCCCACGACGAGCTTCCCTACCGCGAGGACTTCGCGCTGCGCCCGCGCTTCCCTTACGACGTGTCGAAGGCTTGCGCCGACATGATCGCGCGCGCCTACGCCCACACCTACGACCTGCCCGTGGCGGTGACCCGGCTCGCGAACGTGTACGGAGGCGGGGACCTCAACTGGTCGCGCCTGGTGCCCTCGGCGGCGAAGGCACTGGCGGAGGGCGACCGGCCGGTGATCCGCTCGGACGGCACGCCCGAGCGTGACTACATCTACGTCCAGGACGGCGTCGACGCGTACCTGGCGGTGGCGGCTTCGCTCGAGCGCCCCGAGCTACGCGGACGCGCCTGGAATGCCGGCTCGGGAGCGCCGCTGGCGGTGAGGGATATGGTCGAGCGCCTGATCTCCGTGTCCGGCCGCGAGGTCGAGCCCGACGTGCAGGGTGAGGGCACGCCCCACGGCGAGATCGACCGCCAGTGCCTCGACTCGACCGCGATTCGCACGGAGCTGGGGTGGGAGCCACGCTGGGGTCTCGACGACGGCCTCCCCGCAGCCTGGGAGTGGTACGAGCGCCGGCTCGGCTAGCTCGGCCCCGTTACGCGGCGACTTCGGCCGAGGTCCCGCGGTGACGGGAATAAATCTCCTTCACCCACTCGCCGCCTCGGCGCGCGC
Source organism: uncultured Thermoleophilaceae bacterium (assembly GCA_963802855.1). Taxonomy (GTDB): domain Bacteria; phylum Actinomycetota; class Thermoleophilia; order Solirubrobacterales; family Thermoleophilaceae; genus JAAYBF01. The sequence continues at coordinate 138,813 of CAWDJP010000005.1, read as the reverse complement.
CAAGCTCTCCGCGCAGCTCCATCAACGGAGGAGTGAACCCGCGCGGGGGGTACGGCCGCTCCGGGGGGCACAGCACAGGGGTGAAAAGGGAGGCCGCGGTCAGGTCCGCCACGCTGAATCCATCACCGACGAGGTACCCGCTGGGCTGCAGCTCCCGCTCGACGCGATCCATCGCCGCGCGGATGTCCTCGAGCGCCCTTGCCGCGCTCTCGTCGTTCACGTCGTAGTCCCTGCGCACCGCGGGGCGGACGACCGGACCTAGTGTGCGCATCAGCTTCGGGCGCACGCCGGTCGCGTTCGGCATCAGGGCGCCGATGACGGCGTCCGAGTCGGACAGGGTGTGATGCCAGACGTACCGCCGCAACGACGGCGCGAGGCTCTCGTCGAAATAGTCCTCGAGCGCCAAGGCGCGGGCGCGCTCGGCGGGGTCCTCGGGATAGAGGGGCGGGTCGGGGCGGTGTTCCTCGAGCGCGGCGATGATCGCGGTCGAGTCGCCGATGGCGTGACCGTTCAACTGCAGTACCGGGAGGCGGCGCTGCCCCCCGCGTGTGATGGCCAGCGCATAGAAGCCGTGCAGTCCGGGCATGGGAACGCGGCGCCGGTGCGGAATCTCCTTGTAGTCGAGCGCCCAGCGTGCCTTCTCGTTGTAGTGCGAGACCTCGATGTGCCAGAGGACGGGGGTCATTGCTCGTCCGCCAGACCGAGCGCGAACGTAACCGCAGCCAGTGCGGGCTCGTCCTCCGGCTTGGAGACAGACACGCCCAGCTGCCGCCGGCCGTCCCAGGAAATGCTGAAGAACGGGCAGCAGGCGCGCTCGACGGCCACCAGCTCGCTGACGAGATCGACGTCTACGTCTGGCCGCAGCAATACCTCTGTGCGGCGAGCGCTCGACGCGATGAGGCGGGCTCCCCTGCCGATATGCCGGTAGCGATCGGCCTGCAGGCGCGCGCCCTCGGCGTCGAGTGCGCAACTCGGAGCGAGGTTGTAACGGCTCACCCCTGCCAGGATAGGCTGGTACGCCAGGCAGCGCACGTCGACCGTTTGGGAAAGGAAGCCCTATCTCGATATTCGGTTCAGCGCCATCGCATGAGCGGCGTCGACCTTGCGCCTGGGGGTCCATGTTGGTCGCCATGGTCACGATCGCGACGGCGATGGCGAGTGCGAGTCCCGCAGCCGCAGCGCCCACCGTGCCGCCCGACTTCGAGGACAGGCTGGTGGCCAACGTGGGGGCGGCGGGGCAGGTTGCCTTCACCCCCGACGGGAGGATGCTGATCGCGAGTCGCTTCGGCGCCTTGCGGATCTACACGAACGGGAGCCTCCTGAGCACCCACGCGCTCAACCTGTCCCCAAAGCTATGCCCCGACAGGGAGCGTGGCCTGCTCGGCCTGGCCGTGCATCCCGACTTCGCGTCGAATCGCTACATCTACCTCTTCTACACCCACAAGAAGCACGGCACGTGTGAGTACAACACGCCGCGCAGCCCGGTCAACCGGATCTCGCGCTTCGTCCTCCCGTCCACGAACGTGATCAACCCGGCCAGCGAGACCGTCATGGTCGACAACATGCCCTCGCCCGACGGCATCCACAACGCGGGCGGGCTTGGCTTCGGCAATGATGGCTACCTCTACGCCAGCATCGGCGACGGCGGCTGCGACTACTCGGGCACCGGCGGTTGCGCGGGGGGCAACGATGCCGCCCGCGACCAGCACGTGCTGACCGGAAAGCTGCTCCGGATCACGCCCAGCGGCGGGATTCCCGCTGATAATCCGTTCCGGGGACCCGACAGCGCCCGCTGCAACCTGACCGGGCGCACCGACCCCGGGAAGAAGTGTCAGGAGACCTACGCGTGGGGGCTGCGCAACCCGTGGCGATTCGCGTTCGATCCAAACGCCGCCGGCACGCGCCTCTTCATCAACGACGTCGGGCAGGTGACCTGGGAGGAGGTGAACCTCGGCCAAGCGGGGGCCGACTACGGCTGGAACGTCCGGGAGGGCCTCTGCGCCCGCGACTCCACGATCGACTGCGGGCCACCGCCGTCCGGTATGACCAATCCGCTCTACGCCTACTCCCATGGCAGCGGCTGCACCGCAATCACGGGCGGCGCCTTCATCGCCAACGGCGCCTGGCCGGAAACCTACGACGGTCGCTACTTCTTCGGCGACTTCACCTGCGGCAAGATCCGCACGCTGCGGCCGACGTACCTCGGCTGGTTGGCCTCCGACTTCGCGAGCGACCTCGAAGGCGTCGTCGACCTGACCTTCGGTCCCCATGGCGCCGACCAGGCGCTCTACTACATCACCTACACCGCCTCCCAGGGCGAGCAGGTGCGACGGATCTCCTACAACTCCGGCAATCGCCTGCCGGTCGCCGTGGCCGAGGCGACTCCCACCTTCGGCGGTGTTCCGCTCACCGTTGCGTTCGACGGGAGCGCGAGCAGCGATCCCGACGGTGACGTCCTCAGCTATGACTGGGACTTCGGGGATGGAACCCCGCACTCGACCAGCGCGAGTCCGAGTCACACCTACACCTCGGCCGGGACACACACGGCCAGGCTTCGTGTGACCGATCCAGGCGGCGCGAGCGCGACCCGCACGGTTCGCATCGACGTGGGCAATACGCCCCCGGCTCCGGCGATTCAGTCGCCGTCGCCGAGCCTCCAGTTCCGTGTCGGGCAGCGCATCACGCTTCGCGGTAGCGCGGCCGATGCGGAGGATGGAAACCTCGCTGCCAGCCGGCTCGAGTGGGACGTCGTTCTGCATCACGGCTCGCACGAGCACCCGTTTCTCGCCCCCACGACGGGCAACGACGTGGCCTTCGACGCGCCCGCGCCGGAGGACCTGACCGCGGCCGCGACCAGCTACCTCGAGATCAGGCTCAAGGCCACGGACTCGAAGGGGCTCAGCCGCACCATCTCCCAGGACCTGGGACCCCATCTCGTTCCGATCATCTTCACCACGGAGCCGCCCGGACTCCAGCTGGATGTGGACGGCACGCGAACCGGCACCCCGAACTTCTTCGTCTCATGGGAGGGCTTCGACGTACGCGTCAACGCGCCGCTCCAGGCGTCGAGCGGAAAACTCTGGGCGCCCGCCTCGTGGTCCGACGGCGGCGCCATCTCGCACACGATCGTCACGCCAAGCTCGCCCACCATCTACACGGCGACGTTCAGCGGCGCTCAGTGCGGCGCGGGGGTGGGAACGGGCCTGGTGTTGCTGACCCTTTGCGGCTTCCCGTACTGGCGCCGGCGCCTGCGCCGGCGGGTCGCTGGTATCGAGCCGACGCTACCCCGTTAGCCCGCCAGTGGCAGGAAGCGGTCTTGCCGATCGCTCCAGCTCGGCCAGCACGGTGGCCGCGATATCGGGCGCGGTGGCCAGACGATCGAGCGCGTCGACGGCGATGCCCACCTCCTCGAGCCCGACGTCGCGCTCGAGCGCCAGCCGCGCCAGCCACTTGCACGCCGCTCGCTCGTACCTGTCCGGTTCCTGGACGGCGATCAGCGGCAGGATCGCGAGCGCTTCGCGGAGGTTGACGCGCGGCACCTCCAGAGCGGCCAGCCGGATGATCGTCAGGTCGCCGGTGGCGATCGCGCGGCGAAACCGCGTGTAGGGCGACCCCTGGCTCGTCACGAACGTATGTTCGCATCGCGGTCAAGCGGCGAACGCCATCGGTCCGAGTCGCATCTCCGCAGATGATGTCCGCCGACAACCTCGAGGCCCTTGAGGGACAACTATCGCCGTTGGTCGGTGGGAGATTGGAGTGACGCCTCGCCCTTCGACGCTACGCGGTGGGGGTATTTCCCGATCCGACGCCAGCGGCCGCGCTTGTGCCCCTGAATGTCCAGACGTGGAAAGCCCGAGGCGCTCGCCGCTGTGGCCGGGCCCGGTAGCCGCCGCCTACGCCGACAGGCCAACCGCTTCGAGGGCTTCCGCGTGGCGTAGATACTCCTGGTGGTAGGCCACCTTGCCGTCCTTAAGCGTGGCCACGAACGCGTACTCCTGGGTCATCGGGACACCGCTCGCCCGAGCGCGCAGTGGGAGCTCCACGAACAGGACGATGCGCTCACCGAGGTCGATCAACTCCCTCGGCTCCACGTGGAAGCCGAAGACCTCGGACCAGGCCGCTACGTACTCGCGAAAGCCCTCCAGTCCGCGGTAGGACGGCTCGAAGAACCCAGCCTCGACGAGCTCGCGCGGCGGTCTCATCTCAAAGTCGGGATGGCCGGGTGCCACCGCCGCGTCGAGGTCGCGGCGGTTAAACGCCTCCATCGAGTGCCTCGTCCCTTGCGCCAAGCTCAGCTGTCGGATGCGCGAGGACGGAGGCCGGCGCCCGACCGCCATCTTTGCGAGGGTGTCGGCCAGCCGGGGGAAGCGCAGGACGAGCACCTGATCGATCGTGCGCTTCTGGCGATTGCGCACCCGCAGTGGTTGGCGAACTACCTGTTTGCTCACGTCAGCCGGTGCTGCCCGGTCGAGAGACAAGGACGAATCTTCGCGACTCGGGACGCCTCGCGCTGCGTGAGCTCAGCCGAACGGGAATATGGACAGATGGGGGGTGGCGCCAGTCAGTCCGGGTGCGGCGATCCAAGTAGTGAGGGGCCGCGGAGTCGATGCTCCGGGACTTGATGGAGCGAAACCTCCGCGGCCCCTCGAGGGGGACTGCACTGCTACCCCCGAGGTTCGTTGCTACCCCCCGCGATGGCTCCAACACCCGTGTGGAGGTCTGCTTGCTGGTTGGGGTAGGGGTCGTCGACGCTGTCGACGAGCACCACAACGCCTACCGCTCTGGCGACCCACGTGATCACCTGTGGCCGATTGAGGGGTTCCTCAAGGCCTCGCCGAGTCGCGTCATCCTAAGGGCGTCCATGTCTCCGGCGTTCCATGTATCGAATGCTGCCCTAATGACGCTCACGTTCTCCTGCGACATCGCCCGACCAGTATCCGCCGCGCGAGACGCGCCCGGCAAGGTTCGAACTTGCGACTTCTTTCGGACAGCTCCGGACTGCTTCCGCACGCGGCCGCCGTCCGCTTGACACGCCGCCTTGACCAGGATCTGTCGCCCGTGGTAGGCAGGCACCGCAGGACACCAGTGGTTTCGACCGGAGGGGGTGCCGAGATGCGCCGCAGAATCATTATTGGGCTGGCGGTGGTCGGCCTGGTCGCCGCGGTTGCGGTGACCACCGCAGCGAGCGGACGACAGGGTCCAGCAACCATCACGATCCACGCTCGATCGCAGCTCGAACGGGTGAACTTCGTCGACAACGATCCCAAAGGAAGCTCCGCCGCGGACTTGCTCGTATTCACGGAACGGCTCGTCGACGCGCGTGGACGTCAGATCGGAAGCGACGCGGCAACGTGCACGACCCTTTTCGACGGCCGCTCGCTCTGCACCGGGACCTACATTCTGCGAGGGGGCCAGATCATGGTTCAGCTCGTTCAACCGGGCCCGACCGGCATCTACACACAAGCGATCACCGGCGGCACCGGCCGCTTCGCCCGAGCCACCGGGACCGTCACCGTCGATCAGCACCCGGGCGAGGGGGACCGTTTCACGTTCCGCATCAGCAAGCGAGGGCGGTAGACCGTCGCGAGTCCGCACCTGCGATTCCCGACTCTGACGGTGGATACTGGGCGGGCGATGTCGCCGGGGCAGGTCGTCCGTCAGCCGCTTGCTGCGCGGGAACAGGCAAGCCGCACACTCGACCAGCGTTTTGCCGTGCGCTTCCAGCGACTTGCCCATGCCTATGCTCGACTGGTCTTCGGCTTGCCCCCGACCCGGCGCTTCCGACAGGTGGCGCTGGCGCGAATGACGCGGTCCGCAATCGAGGCCTATAACCGGTTGGACGTGGAGCCCTTCCTGATCCCGTTTCACCCCGGAGCGAAGTACGAGATTGCCGCAGAGATGGCCGGGTTGGGCATCAACGCGTCGGACTTCTCGGTGCATGAGGGCCTCCAGCGATATTGGGAAGAGGGACGCAAGGTCTGGCCCGACCTGCGGATTGACCCACAGGAGCTGATCGACCTCGGCGATCAGCTCCTCATGCTCGGGAAGATCTCGGGACAAGGAGTTCGCAGCGGGATCCAGACCTCGTTTCCTTACGCAACCGTCGCTACGGTGAGCGACGCCAAAGTCATCCGCATCCGGGAATACCTCGACCACGACAAGGCCCTCGAAGCCGTGGGGCTGTTGGAGTAGACGATGTCGCAACAGAACGTGGAGATCGTGCGGACGTGCCTTTGGGCGTTCGACCGGGGGGACTATGCCGCCGCGCTGGAAACCCTTCACCCAGACATTTCCTACGAACTGACGCACTTCCCAGACGGCCAGGTCTACCGAGGCCATGACGGGGTTCGAGAGGCATTCCGTATCTGGCTCGGCACGTGGGAGGACTACCGGCAGGAGCGCGACGAAGTCATCGACGCTGGGGATGAGGTGATCGTTCCCACCCGCGAATACGGACGCGGAAAGGGAAGCGGCCTCCAGCTTGACCGACTGACCTATGGGATTTGGACGCTGCGCGATGGCGAGGTGATCCGCATTCGCTTCTGCTCGTCCAAAACCGAAGCTCTCGCAGCCGTGGGGCTGACGGAATAGGCGATGTCGCACGAGAACGTGGAGATCGTGCGACGCGGGCTCACAGCGCAGACGCACGAGGACTGGGCGACTGCCCTTGACACCTTGCATGCGGACGCCGAGATTCACGACTTCGACATTCCCGACGCGGGCGTCTACCACGGGCACGACGGGTACCTCGCATGGCTTGCGCGGTGGGACGAGGGCTGGGACACCTGGCGAATCGAGGACATCGAGATTCGCCCGGCGGGCGACGACCAAGTGATCGCCCTGTTTCGGATCATCGCTACAGGCGGGGCCAGCGGCATAGAAGTCGACCGGCCGGACGCGGTTGTCTATCGACTCAAGGGCGGGAAGATCGTGCGGCTGGAGTACTTCAACGACCAACAGCGCGCGCTCGTTGCCGTCGGCTTGTCGGAGTAGCGCATCAGGACCCGCCTAAGCGGGGTCTTCGCGAGACGCGCCCGGCAAGATTCGAACTTGCGACTTCTGCCTCCGGAGGGCAGCGCTCTATCCACTGAGCTACGGGCGCCGTCGGTCCAGTCTAATAGTGACCTTCCCATGCTGATCGCCGTGATCTCGGACACCCATCTTCCCCGCGGCACGCGCAGGCTGCCGGACGCGTGCCTCGAACGGATGGGGGACTGTGAGGTGATCCTTCACGCGGGCGATGTGACGAGCGCGAGCGTCCTCGCCGAGCTCGAGCTGGTCGGGCCGCCTGTGGTGGCCGTGCACGGCAACCAGGACGATGACGAGCTGCTGCGCCAGCTTCCCGCCGAGCGCATCGTCGAGGCCGGCGGCGCGAGGATCGGGATGGTGCACGACGCCGGACCCTCCCACGGACGCCTAGGCCGGCTCCGCGGACGGTTCCCCGACGCCGATGCCGCCGTGTTCGGCCACTCCCACCTGCCCCTCCACGAGCGCGACGGCGGGTTCCAGATCTTCAACCCGGGAAGCCCGACGGACCGACGGCGCGCGCCCGAGCACACGATGGGGCTTGCGCGTGTGACGGGCGGAGCGCTCACGTTCGAGCTGGTGCCGCTGGACCAGTGAGGGCGTAGCGCTCCCTGCGCCCTCTGCGAACGACCGCCAAGATAGTCAGCGCCATGGATCTCGACGTGCTCTTCGCAGGCACTGCTGCCTCCGCGCCCACTGCGCGGCGCGGGCTAACCGCCACGCTCGTGCGGCGCGGCGGTGAGCGGCTGCTGTTCGACTGCGGCGAGGGCACCCAGCGCCAGCTCGTCCGTTCGATCGGGCTGGTCGAGATCGACGAGGTCTATTTGACCCACTTCCATGCCGACCATGTGCTCGGCCTACCGGGAATGCTCAAGACGTACGGGCTCCAGGCACGCGCGCGCCCGCTCCGAGTGTTCGGCCCGGCCGGGCTGAGGCGGCTGTTCGAGGTGTTCGCCCCGATCGTCGGGCGGCTCCCGTTCGAGGTCGAGGCCACCGAGCTCGAGCCGCAGGCCGAACTCGAACGCGACGGTTACCGAGTGGCCGCGTTCGCGGTGGACCACGGTGTGCGCGCTCTCGGCTACGCCCTGATCGAAGGGGAGCGTCCGGGGCGGTTCGACGAGGCGCGCGCGCGCGAGCTGGGGGTGGAGCCGGGCCCGGACTTCGGTCGACTCCAGCGCGGGGAGGCGGTCAACGGTGTTCGTCCCGAGCAGGTGCTGGGGGAATCGCGGCGCGGTCGGACGATCGTTATCGCGGGCGACACCGCTCCATGCGACTTGACCGGAGCCGTCGCCCATCGCGCGGATCTGCTTGTGCACGAGGCCACCTTCATGCACGCGGACGCCGAGCGGGCCGCCGCCACCGGCCACAGCACCGCCCGCGCGGCCGCGGAGCTGGCGGCGACGGCCGAGGTCGAGCTGCTCGCGCTCACCCACATCTCCTCGCGCTACGCGGTCTCGGAGCTGCTGGACGAGGCCCGCGCCGTCTTCGAGCGGACCGTGGTTCCTCGCGACTTCGACCGCATCGAGATTCCGCTGCCCGAGCGCGGCCCGCCCGAGCACGTGCGCGGGGACCCCGAGCACGCCTAGACGGCCTAGCGTCCGACCGCCCCTGCTACTCTCGACTGGCTCCTTTAACCGGGTCCCGAGAGGCCAGGAAGGACGTGCTGAATGCCCCACAAGGTCGTGCTCGACCGCGACGACGTGCGGCGCACGCTGGTGCGCATAGCCCACGAGATCGTCGAGAAGAATGGGGGCGAGCCGATCGCGATCGTCGGCATCCACCGTCGCGGCGCGCTCCTCGCGGGGAGACTCCGAGAGCTGGTGGCCGACCTGGTCGGCGAGCCCGTGCCCCTCGGCGACGTCGACATCTCGTTCTACCGCGACGACGTGGGGATGCGCGACCCCTCCGCGCAACCGGTCGTGCACGAATCCCACATCGACTTCTCGGTGGAGGAGACCACGGTGGTGCTGGTGGATGACGTGCTCTTCACCGGACGAACCGTGCGTGCGGCGATCGATGCACTGTTCGACTACGGTCGCCCGCGGCTGGTGCAGCTGGCCGTGCTCGCAGATCGCGGACATCGCGAGCTTCCGATTCGCCCCGACTACGTAGGCAAGAACCTGCCGACGGCGCGCAGCGAGCGCGTGAACGTGAGGGTCGAGGAGCTCGACGGGGAGGACGAGGTGGTGATCTCGGTGCCCGCCGAGATCGAGATCACGAGAGGGGACGGGACATGAAGCGCAACCTGCTGTCGATCGACGACCTGACGCGGGAGGACATCGAGCGCATCCTCGGCCGGGCCGAGAGCTTCGCGGAGGTCTCGGGGCGCGAGATCAAGAAGGTTCCGACCCTGCGTGGGCGTACGGTGATCAACCTCTTCTACGAGGCGTCGACGCGCACCAGCTCGTCGTTCGAGATCGCCGCGAAGCGCCTGTCCGCCGACCTGGTGAGCGTGAAGGCCCAGGGCTCCGCCGTCGACAAGGGGGAGTCGCTCAAGGACACCGTTCAGACGCTCTCGGCGTACGACCCGGCGGCGATCGTGTTCCGCTCGCCCGACGTGGGCGCCGCCGCCCTGGTGGCTCGCTGGAGCTCCGCCTGTGTGATCAACGCCGGCGACGGCAAGCACGAGCACCCCACGCAGGCCCTGCTCGACCTCTACACGCTGCGCCGCCGCGTCGGGCGGCTCGATGGGCTCAAGGTGTGGATCGTGGGCGACGTGCTGCACAGCCGCGTGGCCCGCTCCAACATCCTCGCCCTCGGGCGCATGGGATGCACGGTCACGGTGTGCGGCCCGCCCACCCTCATCCCACGCGCGGTCGAGTCGCTGGGCTGCGACGTGCGCTACACGCTCGACGACCTCGCCGAGGCCGATGTCGTGTACGCGTTGCGGATGCAGCACGAGCGAATGGAAGGGGCCTTCGTGCCCTCGCTGCGCGAGTACGCCGCCCGCTATCAAATCGACGGCCGCCGGCTGGGGAGTGCGCAGCTACTCATGCACCCCGGTCCGGTGAATCGCGGCGTGGAGCTGTCCGCGGAGGTGATCGACTCGCCCCAGGCGCTCATCACGAGCCAGGTCGAGTCCGGCGTGGTGGTGCGGATGGCGGTGCTCTACGAGCTGCTTGCCGGGGCGCCCGGTCCAGGCGCGCGCGACCGCGCGGGCGACGCCGCCGGCGAGCCCACGGAGCCGCAGCCCGCATGAGCGGTGTGAACGAAGCGGTGGCCCTCGACCGCGCCGACGTGGCGCCCGCGACGGTATTGGTGCGCGGTGCGCACCTGCTCGACCCGCGTGCCGGCCTGGATGCGCCCGGGGACCTGTTGGTGCGCGACGGCGCGATCGCCGAGCTGGCCGAGCCCGGCTCTCTCGAGCTGCCGGACGGGGCCGAGCTCGTGGAGGCGGAGGGACTGCACGCCTTCCCGGCATTCGTCGACCCGCACGTTCACCTTCGCACCCCGGGCCGCGAGGACGAGGAGGACATCGAGACCGGCACCCGGGCCGCCGCCGCCGGTGGCTATTGCGCCATCCTCGCGATGCCGAACACCGAGCCGGTGGTGGACTCGGCGCCGGTGCTGCGATCGCTGCGCGAGCGCGCGCGCGTGGAGGCGCGGATCCCAACTGGATTCACTGCGGCTATCACGGTCGGGCAGGCCGGTGAGCGGCTGACCGAGATGGCGGAGCTCGCGGACGCGGGCGCGGCGGCGTTCACCGACGACGGGTTGCCCGTGCGCTCGGCGGGCCTGATGCGGCAGGCGCTGCAGTACCAGCGGCTCGCCGGCCGCACGCTGGCGCTCCACGAGGAGGACCCGACCCTCTCTCGCGGCGGGGTCATGCACGAAGGGAAGGTATCGGCGCTGCTCGGCCTCGAGGGGATCCCGTCGGTCTCGGAGTCGACCATGGTGGCCCGCGACGTGGAGCTCGCCGCCTACGAGGAAGGTCGCATCCACGTCCAGCACGTGTCCGCGCGCGAGACCGTGGAGGTGCTCGAGCGCGCGAAGGCCGCGGGTGTGCAGGTGACGGCCGAGGCCAGTCCACACCACCTGCTGTGCACCGACGAGGCGGTCCGATCGCTCGACTCCAACAAGAAGATGAACCCGCCGCTGCGCTCCGAGGCGGACCGTCAGGCGCTGATCGCCGGCCTGCGGGCGGGGGTGTTGGACTGCATCGCAACCGACCACGCCCCCCACGCACGCGAGGAGAAGGAGCAGCCGTTCGAGCTCGCGCCGATGGGCGTCACCGGCCTCGAGACGGCGTTTGCTGCCGTCCATACGGACCTGGTGGTCCCCGGCGTGCTTGATCTCGGTCTGGTGGTGGAGCGGCTGACCGCCGGGGGCGAGCCTTTCGGGCTGACGGTGCCGAGGATCGAGGCGGGCGCGCGCGCCGACGTCTGCCTCGTGGACCTCGCGTCCGAGTGGGAGGTGGGGGAGGCGGGATACGAGAGCCGGTCGCTGAACTGCGCGTTCGCCGGGCGGCGATTGACGGGACGCGTGCGGATGACGATCGCGGCCGGGCGCGATCGCCTTCCGCGAGCGCTCGTTCGCGATCGGGGCGGTGGCGTGATGCCCGTACTCGAGCGCGACCGGACCGCGCTGGTGATCGTCGACGTCCAGGAGCGCTTCAGGCCCGCGGTGCTCGACTTCGAGCGAGTGGCGGACCACGTCGGGATCCTGGCCCAGTCGGCGCGCGCGCTGGAGCTGCCGATCGTGGTGAGCGAGCAGTATCCACGCGGGCTCGGGCCAACGGTCCCCGAGGTCGGGGAGCACCTGGAGGGGATCGCGCGGATCGAGAAGACGTCGCTTCTCCGCCGCTCGCGTCCCCGGCTTCGACCTCATGGGGCGTGAGCAGGCGCTGGTCTGTGGGATCGAATCCCACGTCTGCGTATCCCAGACCGTGCACGACCTGATCGAGGCCGGGCACGAGGTCCACGTCGCCCGCGATGCGGTGACCTCGCGCACCGAGGAGAACCGCGAGCTGGGCCTGCACAAGATGGAGACCGCCGGGGCTGTTGTCACCAGCGTCGAGGCGGCTTTGTTCGAGTTGTTGGGCGGGGCCGAGGCACCCGAGTTCAGGACGATCCAGGGGCTGATCAAATGAGCGCGTACCTACTGCTCGAGGACGGCACTCGCTTCGACGGCGATTCGGCAGGCGCCCTCGAGGCTCGCGACGGGCGAGGTGGTCTTCAACACCGCGATGTCCGGCTATCAGGAGTCCGTCACCGATCCCAGCTACCGCGGCCAGATCATCGTCTTCACCTATCCGCTGATCGGCAACTACGGCGTGGCCAGCGATTACATGGAGTCCGACTCGGCGCACGCGCGCGCGGTGGTCATGCGCGAGGGCGTCGACCGTGAGGACGCCCCGCGCGCCGAGGGCGGGTGGCTCACCTGGCTCGCCGACTGCGGGATTCCCGCCCTCACCGGCATCGACACACGCGCCCTGGTGCGCCACATCCGCGACAAGGGGGCGATGCGCGGCGGAGTCTTCCCGGGGGACACCCCCGAGCCCGACGCGATGGGACGAGTGATGGCCGAGCCGTCGCATGGACGGCTCCGGACCTGGCGCGCGAGGTGACGCCCGCCGAGCCGGTCGTGCTCGAGCCGCTGGCCGACCACGCCGGCCCGCGGATCGTGGCGCTCGACACCGGCATCAAGGACTCCATCGTGCGCAACCTCCGCGAGCGCGGCGCCACCGTGGAGCTGCACCCGTGCCACACGTCGTCCGAGGAGCTGCTGGCGCGCGACCCCGACGCCGTCTTCCTCGCCAACGGTCCCGGTGACCCGGCCGCCCTCGACTACGTCGTGGAGAGCGTGCGCGGCGTGGTCGGCAGGGTGCCGGTGTGGGGGATCTGCCTCGGCCATCAGCTGCTGTGTCGGGCCGTGGGCCTCGAGACCTTCAAGCTCCCGTTCGGTCACCGGGGGGCCAACCACCCCGTGAAGGACCTCGAGACCGGCCGCATCGACATCACGTCCCAGAACCACGGCTTCGCCGTGCTCGGACCCGACGGCGCACGCACGATCGACACCGACGAGGCGATCCGCTGGGACACCGACTTCGGCGCCGCCGAGCTCTCCCAGCTCAACCTCTACGACCGCACCGTCGAGGGCCTCGTCCTGAGGGATGTGCCCGGCAGCACCGTGCAGTACCACCCCGAGGCGGGGCCGGGGCCGCACGATTCGCTGTATCTGTTCGATCGGTTTCTGGAGAGCGTGGCGGCGTGAAGCTTCGAGTTTCCAGTCCCCAGTCCTCGGTTTCCAGGGATGTGCTCTGGAGCGTTGGTTTCAAAGGCTTGGGGACTGGGGTCTGGGGTCTGGGGTCTGGGGATGCCTAGACGCACCGACATCCAAAAGCTCCTGGTAATCGGCTCCGGCCCGATAGTGATCGGCCAGGCCGCCGAGTTCGACTACTCGGGCGCGCAGGCGTGCAAGGTGCTGTTGGAGGAGGGGTACGAGGTGGTGCTCGTCAACTCCAACCCGGCGACGATCATGACGGACCCGGAGTTCGCGACGGCCACCTACATCGAGCCGCTGCTGCCGGACTCGGTGGCGCGGGTGATCGAGCGTGAGCGGCCCGACGCGCTGCTGCCGACGCTGGGCGGCGGCACGGCGCTCAACCTCGCGCGCGAGCTGAGCGAGGACGGAACGCTCGAGCGCTTCGGGGTCGAGCTGATCGGCGCGAACTACGAGGCGATCCGTCGGGCCGAGGACCGTGACCTGTTCCGCAGCACGATGGAGGCTGCGGGGCTCCGGGTGCCGAAGTCCGTCGTCGCCAGCTCGATGAGCGAGGCCGAACGGGCGCTCCCGGAGCTTGGCCTCCCGGCGATCGTGCGCCCGGGCTTCACGATGGGTGGCGAGGGCGGCGGGATCGCGTACACGGAGACGGAGTACCGCCAGCGGATCGCGGAGGGCCTGGCCGCCAGTCCGATCGGGCAGGTGCTGGTGGACGAGTCGGTCGTGGGCTGGGGCGAATTCGAGCTGGAGGTGATGCGCGACCACAACGACAACGTCGTGATCGTCTGCTCGATCGAGAACGTCGACCCGATGGGGGTGCACACCGGCGACTCGGTGACCGTGGCGCCCCAGCAGACCCTCTCGGATCGCCAGTACCAGGCTCTGCGCGACCAGGCGATCGCGGTGATCCGCGCCGTGGGGGTCGAGACCGGCGGGTCGAACATCCAGTTCGCGGTCAACCCCGAGACCGACGAGATCGTCGTGATCGAGATGAACCCGCGCGTGTCGCGCTCCTCGGCGCTCGCGTCGAAGGCCACCGGGTTCCCGATCGCGAAGATCGCCGCCCGCCTGGCCGTCGGCTACGCGCTCGAGGAGATCGACAACGACATCACCCGCGTGACACCGGCCAGCTTCGAGCCCACGATCGACTACGTCGTGGTCAAGTGGCCGCGGTTCGCGTTCGAGAAGTTCCCCGGCGCCGACGGCTCGCTGTCCACATACATGCAGTCGGTCGGCGAGGCGATGGCGATCGGGCGCACCTTCAAGCAGGCGTTCGTGAAGGCGATGCGCTCGCGCGAGCTCGACGTCTCTCCGCCGGCGTCGCAGGACACCGAAGCGCTGCTGCGCTCGCTCGAGACGCCCTCCCACGACCGCTACGAGCTGATCTACGAGGCGATTCGCCGCGGGATTGACGAGGAGGAGCTGTGCGCGCGGACCGGAATCGACCCCTGGTTCATGGCCGAGATCGGGGCGCTCGCGCGGGGCGAGGATCCCGAGGCGGGGCTCGCGCGCACCTTCAAGGCGGTCGACACCTGCGGCGCCGAGTTCGAGGCGGCGACGCCGTACTTCTACTCTGGCTGGGAGCGGCCCGGCCCGGACGGCCCGCGACACGAGGCGGGCCGCGGAGAGCGTCCCGGCGTGGTGATCCTCGGGTCGGGGCCGAACCGGATCGGGCAGGGGATCGAGTTCGACTACTGCTGCGTGCACGCGGCGATGACCGTGAGCGCGTCCGGCCGCGACGCGGTGATGGTCAACTGCAACCCCGAGACCGTGTCCACCGACTACGACACGAGCGACCGGCTCTACTTCGAGCCGCTGACGCTCGAGGACGTCCTGGGTGTTATCGAGGTGGAGCAGCCCGAGGGCGTGATCGTCCAGTTCGGCGGGCAGACACCGTTGAAGCTCGCCCAGGGCCTGGCGGATGCGGGTGTCCCCCTGCTCGGCACGCCCGTCGAGTCGATCCACCTGGCCGAGGACCGGCCGAGCTTCGGGGCGGTGCTGTCGGAGCTGGGCCTCAAGAGTCCGCCGTACGCCACGGCAAGCTCCGCGGAGGAGGCGCTCGAGGCGGCCGGCGCGGTCGGATATCCCCTGCTCGTGCGCCCGTCGTATGTCCTGGGCGGACGGGCGATGGAGATCTGCTACTCGGCCGAGGGACTGGGCGGCTACCTGGAGCGGACCGGCGGCGGTGGGCGCCCGGCGGGCACCATCTTCCTCGACCGCTTCCTGGAGAACGCGATCGAGGTCGACGTCGACGCGCTATGCGACGGCAGCAAGGTGCAGATCGGGGCGATCATGCAGCACGTCGAGGAGGCCGGCGTCCACTCGGGGGACTCCGCCTGCGTGATCCCCGCGATGTCGCTCGGCCCGGAGATGCTGCGCCAGGTCGAGCAAGCGACCGAGCGGATCGCCCTGCGGCTCGGAGTCGTGGGGCTGATCAACATCCAGTTCGCCGTCTACGGCGATGAGGAGCTGTACGTGATCGAGGCCAACCCGCGCGCCTCGCGCACGGTGCCGTTCGTGTCGAAGGCAATCGGGATTCCGCTGGCGAAGGTCGCATGTCGGCTGATGCTCGGTGAACGGCTGCGGGACCTCGGTCTCGATCTGCCGGCCGCGCCCGGACACGTGTCGGTCAAGGAGGCCGTACTGCCCTTCGGCCGCTTCCCTCGTGCCGACGCCCTGCTGGGCCCGGAGATGAAGTCCACGGGCGAGGTGATGGGGGTGGCTCACGACTACCCGGCCGCCTTCGGCAAGGCCCAGGCCGCGGCGGGAGCCCAATTGCCCACGGCCGGGACGGTCTTCATCTCCGTGACCGACGGGGACAAGCCGAGCGCGACGCAGCTCGCGGCCTCGCTCCACGACCTCGGCTTCGCCGTGCTCGCAACGGGTGGCACCGCACAGGCGATCCGCCGCATGGGCGTGCCGGTCGAGCGGATCAAGAAGCTCAGCGAGGGCTCACCCAACGTCGTCGAGCGGATCGAGGCCGGCGACGTCGACCTCGTGATCAACACTCCCACGGGCTCCGGGGCGCGCGCGGACGGGTACGAGATCCGCCGCGCGGCCATCGCGCGCGGGATTCCCTGCATCACGACCATGAGCGGGGCGAGCGCCGCGCAACGAGCGATCCGTGCCCGCCGGTCCGAGCAGCCGGACCCCGTGCCGCTCCAGGAGCTGCACGCCGGGCCGGCGCCGCGCGTGAAGGCCGAGTGAGCCCCTCCGCGACCGTCGCGCCGAGAACCCTGGCGCCGCCGGAGCGTCGCGCGGCCGAGGTGTGCGAGAACCGCCGCGTCGGGGCCTACAGCCTGATCACTGCGCGCGATCCCGCGGGACCACCCGAGCCACGGCCGGGCCAGTTCTACATGCTCGCCGCCGGCGAGCGATGGGGTGGAGGCACCGGCGAGCGGCCCTACCTGCCGCGTGCCTTCTCGTTCGCTCGTGCGCGCTCCATTGCGGGCGGCGAGGGGCCCGAGCTCGATTTCCTGCTCGAGGACGTCGGCCCCGGCACGCGCCGGCTCGGTGAGCTCGCAACAGGGGACGCGCTCATGCTGCTCGGGCCTCTGGGCGTGGGCTTCGCGTCGCCGCCCAAGGACGCCGCGCCGGTGCTGGTTGGGGGCGGGATCGGCGTCGCGCCGCTGCTGGCGCTCCAGGCGGAGCTGGGCGCCGACACCTCGGCGATACTCGGCTTCCGCTCACGGGCGCATGCCGAGGCGGCCGCGCTGTTCGAGGAGCTCGCCGCCCCGCAGGAAGGGGGCAGGGCGCCGCTCGTGGTCACCGAGGACGGCTCGATCGGGCGGCCCGGGCTGGTGACCGACCCGCTGCGCGAGCTGCTCGCGGACGATCCCGCCCTGGCGGTCTACGCCTGTGGGCCCCCGCCCATGCTCGAGGCTGTGCGCGCGCTGTGCGAGGAACACGGGGCGCCCGCCCAGCTCGCGCTCGAGGCCGGCATGGCCTGCGGATACGGGGCGTGCTTCGGCTGTGTCGTTCCCACGCGCGAGGGCTACATCCGGGTGTGCGTCGACGGGCCGGTGGTCGATGCGGCCGCGCTGGAGGAGGTGGTAGAGGCTTGAGTCCCCAGTCCTCAGTCCCCAGTCCCCAGGAGTTCGGCCTCTGCGGCGTCCGTCTTCGCGGGCCCGTACTCAACGGCTCGGGTACGTTCGATGCGATCGCGGCTCGGACGGCCTTTGGCGATTCGCTTCTGGAGCGGTTTCCGTTCGACGCCTACGTCTCCAAGACGATCACCCTGGCGCCCCGTGCCGGCAACCCGCCGCCGCGATTGTGGGAGACGCCCGCCGGCATGATCAACTCGATCGGACTCCCCAACAAGGGGCTCGAGGGCTTCTTGGCGCAGGATCTGCCGCGGCTCTCCGAGCTGCCCGTGCCCCTGGTGGTCTCGGTGATGGGCTTCACCCGGGACGAGCTGGCCACCCTCGGGGAGCGGGTCGGCGAGCGCGAGGAGGTGGCTCTGATCGAGCTCAACGTGTCCTGTCCCAACGTGGAGACCGGGCTTGTGATGGGCTCCGACGCGGGCGAGACGGCCGCAGCCGTCGAGCGGGTGCGAATCCGCACTGAGAAGCCGCTGATCGTGAAGCTGACGCCGACCGCCGTCGATCCCGGCAGCGTCGCGGTGGCCGCCGAGGGGGCCGGTGCCGACGCCGTCTCGCTGATCAACACCCTCAAGGGGATGGCGCTGCACCCGCGCACGCGCGAGCCGTGGCTCGGCGGGCGCACCGGGGGCGTGTCCGGCCCCGCGGTGCGCGCCGTGGCGCTGGAGCAGGTCGCGGCGGTCTCGACGCGCGTGGGCATCCCCGTCATCGGCATGGGTGGCATCGCCTCCGCGCGTGATGCCGCCGACTTCCTCGCGGCGGGCGCCGAGCTGGTAGCGGTCGGCACCGAGAGCTTCCGCGACCCCGCCGCCGGCCGCCGAATCGGGTCCGAATTGAGGGCGATGGCGGGTTCTGCGCTGAAGCCGGCCGCCGAACAAGTGCTTTGACGCCCGTCTGAGGGCAACTCTTCCCGGAAACTGCGGGGAAAGACCTGCAAAGGAACCGGAAACCGTCACGCGGCGTCAAGCATCCTCAAGCTCAGGTGGAGGTCCAGCCAAATTGTGCGAAAAGTTGTGGCTGAGCCGTAAAGGGCCTCTGATCCGTGTGTATGATCGCCGCCCATGCCGGTCGCGCCCGAATCGCTCGCCAAGACCAGCTCCGCGGGCCTGACCCCCGAGCGCTCGCTGACCCAGAGAATGGACGCGCTGAAGCGGGCGAACGAGATCCGCACCCGTCGCGCCAAGCTCAAGCGTGACCTCAAGGCGGGCCGCGTGAAGATCCACGGGCTGCTGCTCGACCCCCCGGAATACCTGCAAACGGCCAAGGTCTTCGACCTCCTGCTGGCCGTTCCCAAGTACGGGCGCGTGAAGGTGAACCGCATACTCACGCACTGCCGGATCTCGCCCAGCAAGACGATCGGCGGGCTCTCCGAGCGCCAGCGCAACGAGCTCGTCTCCTACCTCCGCCGATAGCCCCGGTCCTCGTCATCACAGGGCCCTCCGGCGTGGGCAAGGGCACGCTCATCCAGGGCCTCCTCCGGCGCTGCCCCGGCCTGCAACTGTCGGTCTCGGCCACCACGCGCGAGCCGCGGCCCGGGGAGGTGAACGGCCGCGACTACCACTTCCTGAGCCCGGCCGAGTTCGATGCGCGGGTCCGCGCCGGGGAGTTCATCGAGCACGCCGAGTACGCCGGAAACCGCTACGGCACGCTGCGCGCGGAGCTGGATCGCCCGGCCACCGGGATCGTGCTCGAGATCGAGGTCCAGGGGGCGCGGCAGGTGCGCGAGACGCTCCCTGAGGCCACCCAGGTGTTCATCGCACCGCCGTCCCCCGAGGACCTGCGCAAGCGGCTGGAGGCAAGGGCGTCCGACAGCGCCGCGGAGATCGCCAAACGGCTCGGCGCGGCCGAGGCGGAGCTGGCCGCGAAGCAGGAGTTCTCGCGTGTGGTCGTCAACGACGACGTCGACGCAGCCCTCGAGGAGCTCGTAGGGCTCGCCGCTACCATGTGTGCCCCCGACCGACAGGGTTCGCCTTGATCAAGCCTCGCCTGGACACGCTGCTGGAGCAGGTCGACTCGCACTACGCGTGCGTGCTCGTGGCCGCCAAGCGCGCCCGCCAGATCAACTCGTACTACCACAACCTCGGCGAAGGAACCTTCGACGAATACCCGCCGCCGATGGTCGAGACGGGCTCCAAGAACTACCTGAAGATCGCCCTCGACGAGATCGCCGAGGGCAAGATCAAGTACCGCTACCGGGACTAGCAGAACGCCGAATGACCGGCGCCCGGCTTTGTCCTCGGTCGCTCGGGTGCGGAGCACCCGTCGCTCCCTGCGTCCTCGCCGAGCTTGGTCCTCGTCGCCCTGTTAGCCCCGGTGGGGTGCCGGAGGTTCGCTGACTGTGGCGCGGCTGCTTTTGGGCGTCACCGGTGGGATCGCGGCCTACAAGGCCGTCGAGGTCGTTCGGCTAGCCACCGCGGCCGGGCATGCTGTGCGGGTTGTCCAGACGCCCACCAGCCTGAGATTCATCGGGGTGGCGACGTTCGAGGGCGTGACGGGTGCGCCGGTGCTCGTCGAGGAGTTCGAGCCGGACCCCGCCCGCGGCGCCTTCCCCGGCGAGCCCGCCCCCGACCACGAGCCGATCTCACACCTGGAGCTCGTGCGCCGGTGTGACGCGTTCGCCGTGGCGCCCGCGTCGGCCAACACCATCGCCAAGCTCGCCAACGGGCTCGCCGACAACCTGCTGACCAGCGCCGCGCTGGCCTGCACAGCCCCGCTCGTGATCGCGCCGGCGATGAACGGGCGCATGTGGGCGCACCCGGCCACGCAGGCAAACGTCGAGACGCTCCGCCTCCGAGGCGCAACGATCGTGCCACCCGGCACCGGCCGGTTGGCCTCGCGGGACGAATGGGGCGAGGGCCGCCTGGGCGAGCCGGCGGAGATCCTCGCGGAGCTCGAGCGCGTGGCAGCGGGCGCGGCCCGGCAGTCGGATGATGCCCCGGTGGGCTTCGCCCCCCGGTCGCTCGACGGGCTTCGGGTGCTCGTGACCGCCGGGGGCACCCGCGAGCCGATCGACTCCGTGCGGTACGTCGGCAACCGCTCCTCGGGGCGCATGGGCCTGGCACTCGCCGCGGAAGCGCTTCGGCGCGGGGCCGACGTCACGCTCGTGGCGGCCAACGTCGCGCTCGACGCCCCAGCCGGGGTGCGCACCGTCGTCGTCGAGACTGCCGCCGAGCTGGAGGCCGCCACGCGCGCGGAGTTCGGCGAGGCAGACGTCCTCCTCATGGCCGCCGCGGTCGCCGACTTTCGCCCCACCCAGGCGGGGGAGGGCAAGCTCAAGAAGGCCGGCCGTGACTCCTTGGAGCTGAGCTTGGAGCCTACGGTGGACGTGCTGGAGGCGCTGGCGCAGATGCGGCGCCCGGAGCAGACGCTGGTCGGCTTCGCGGCCGAGCACGGCGACGGTGGCCTCGAGCAGGCGCGGGCCAAGCTCGAGCGCAAGGGGCTCGACGCCGTCGTGCTCAACGACATCTCCCGTTCCGACATCGGGTTCGACTCCGAGCGCAATGAGGTGACCGTGGTCACGCCCGCCGGCGAGCGCCCCGTCCCGGCCGCGCCGAAAGCGGTCGTGGCCGCTGCCATACTCGACCACGTGCAGACGCTCAGAGCACAGAGGCGGCCGGCGGGCCGGTGACCGATCCGGGCGACAGCCCGGAGGCCCGCGGCGAGATCGTCTACGACCTCTACCGTCGCGGCAGCCAGCTGCTCGAAGCGGGCGATTTCGCAGCCGCGACGATCCCGCTCGAGCGCGCGCGCCAGCTCGAGCCGGACAAGACTTCGATCCGGGAGGCCCTCGGCCGCGCCTACTTCCGATCGGGACGCTTCGAGCAGGCCGGCGAGGAGTTCGCCGCGGTGGTCGAGCGCGCCCCGGTGAACGACTACGCGCACTTCTGCCTCGGGCGCGCGCTCTACAAGATCGGTCGCCCGCAGGAGGCGCGCCGCCACGCCGTGCTCGCCGCCTGCATGCGCCCGGACCGCCCGGACTATCGCGCGTTCCGGGATCGCCTTCAGGCGGCGTAGCTGGCTCAGTCGGGTTCGCCCCCCGCGGCGTTCTTGTCGCGCGCGAACTCCCGGACCGCCACGGCGGCCTCGACCACCAGCCCCAGCAGGCGGTCGAGCTCGCGCGCTCCCACGCACCCAGCGGGCAGGTCGGCGTGAACCCATACCTCGCCCGAGCGGGTCGAGGCGAAGCGGACCAGCCGCGTCGAGCGGTTCCACCACAGCAGCATCCGCGGGTCGACGCCTGAGGGGTCCGACAGCGCGTGCGCCTTCGCCGTGAGGAGCCCGTCGGAGAGGCGCAGCCCCAACTCGAGCGGCCAGCCGCCGGCGTGATCAGCGGCGACCGTCACGCCCCACTCGCCGTGGGCGACCCGCCGGCTCTGGCCGGGCAGTCCGTGCAGGTAGGCGTTGACCACGTCGACTGCCGCCATCCATTGAGGGTACGGTCCGCAGGTGCGGGCGATCGTCCAGCGCGTCAGCGGAGCGTCGGTGCGAATCGATGACGAGCGCGTGGCGGCGATCGGCCCGGGCCTGCTGGTGCTGCTCGGCGTCCACCGCGACGACACGACCGACCAAGCGGACCGGATGGCCCGCAAGCTGCTCGCCGTGCGGGTGTTCGAGGACGACGACGGCCGAATGAACCGATCCGTGCGCGAGACGGGTGGGGAGCTGCTGTGCGTCAGCCAGTTCACCCTCCTCGGGGACGTCCGCAAGGGCAACCGCCCGAGCTTTGGCGACGCCGCCGCTCCCGATCATGCCGAGCCGCTCTACGAGCGGGTGCGCGCGGCTCTCGGCGCGCAGGGCGGGAGCTTCGGCGCGCGCATGCGGGTGGAGCTCGTAAACGACGGCCCGGTCACCCTCCTGGTCGACGTCTGAGCACGCCACTCGGGGCCAGCGTCGCGTCTATACTGGCCTGGCTAGGACTTTCAGACGTACCGCGGCCCCCGGGTCGCGCCTGAAGGTGGGCTTCGCAGCCCACCTTTTTTTCGCCCATGACCACCCAAGACCAACTGCACACATCCATCGAGCAGCGACTGGCCGGGCCGTTCCCGCGGGTCGAGCTGCTGGCCTGCGAGCGTGTCGCCGCGCAGCGTCTTCGCCTCACGATCGACACGCCGGACGGTGTCGACCTTGCGCTCTGCGAGCAGGTGACCAAGGAGCTCGCTGACCTGTTGGCCGACTACGCGCTCGAGGTGTCCTCGCCGGGTCCTGAGCGCCCGCTCACGAAGCCCGACCACTTCCGCCGCTACATCGGGCGGCAGGCGCGCGTGCGCACACGCGAGCCGCGTGACGGGCATCGCAGCTTCACCGGTGAGCTGGTGGGAGCCTCCGAGGAGGAGGTCACGGTGGCCGCGGACGCGGGGGTCGTGTCGATCCCCTACAGCGAGATCAGCCGGAGCCACCTTGTGGCGGGGAGAGAGGGGTAGCCGATGTCGAAGGAGATCGTCGACGCAATCCACGTGCTCGAGCAGGAGAAGGGAATCGCCGCCGACACGCTGATGGATGCTCTGGAGGACGCGCTCCTCTCGGCCTACAAGAAGAGCCCGGGCTCGGCGAAGTACGCGCGGGTGGACATCGACCACCAGAGCGGCGACTTCACTGTCTCCGAGCTGCTGCTGCCGCCCGACCTCGAGGAGAAGCTCCTGGCCGAGGCGGAGGAGCAGCAGGAGGAGCCCACCATCGACCCCGAGACCGGGGAGCTTCGCGAGCCCGAGGAGCCCGAGCTGGATCCCGACCGGCTGGCTGAGTACAGCGACCAGATCGACGAGCGTGACGTCACCCCCAAGGACTTCGGCCGGATCGCCGCTCAGACGGCCAAGCAGGTGATCCTGCAGCGGATCCGCGAGGCGGAGCGCGACATGATGTTCCACGAGTACCAGGACCGCGTGGGCGAGCTGATCACGGGCATCGTCCAGCAGTCCGACTCGCGCTACACGCTCGTTCAGCTGCGGGAGCGCGTCGAGGCGCTCCTCCCGCGCTCGGAACAGGTGGGCGGGGAGCGATACGACCACGGCGCGCGGGTGAAGGCCATCATCACCGACGTCTCGTCGCAGTCGAAGGGCCCCAGCATCATCGTCTCTCGCCGCTCGCCCGAGCTGATCAAGAAGCTGTTCGAGCTCGAGGTGCCCGAGATCGCCGACGGCCTGGTCGAGATCGAGAATGTGGCCCGTGAGCCGGGCTACCGCTCCAAGATCGCGGTCGTCTCGCACACTTCGGGCGTCGACCCGGTGGGCGCATGCGTGGGCCCGCGCGGCTCTCGCGTCCGGATGGTGGTCTCAGAGCTGCGCGGGGAGAAGATCGACATCATCCCGTTCAACGAGGAGCCCGCCCGCTTCGTCGCGAAGGCGCTGTCGCCGGCCCGCGTGCGCGAGGTGCTGGTGGACGACGACGGCAAGCAGGCCACCGTCATCGTCCCAGACGATCAGCTCTCGCTCGCGATCGGCAAGGACGGCCTCAACGCGCGCCTGGCCGCCAGGCTGACGGGTTGGCGGGTGGACATCCGCTCGGAGACCGAGTTCGCCGAGGAGGAGGCGGACATGGGCTACGAGGAAGAAGAGGTCGCCGGTCGCTGCGCCGCGATCCTGGCCAACGGCAAGCGCTGCCCCAATGCGTCGGTCCCCGGCTCGCGCTACTGCGGGCTGCCGGCGCACCAGGCGCTCGCCAACCAGGAGGGCGACGAAGTGGACGCCGGGGGCGACGGCAGCGACGACACCGCGGCCGACGCCAGCGGCGAGGTCGCGGCCGAGGCCGATGTCGCCCCGCCGGAGGTGGAGGCAGCGGAGGTGCAGGTGGAGCCGGCCGAGGGAGCGCCGTAGCGCCCGAGCGCCGCTGCATCGCCTGCGGACGCGCCGGCGCGCAGGACGGGATGCTGCGCTTCACCCGCGGCTGCGACGGCCGTGTGCTGGCGGACCGCGAGAAGCGCGTAGCCGGGAGGGGGGCCTACCTCTGCGCCGACCCCACTTGCGCCGCGAAGGCTCGTGACGGACGGGCCTTCGCACGGGCTTTCAGCTCGCCCGTGACCATCGACGAGGAGACCTTAGACTTCACCAACCAATGGCAAAGAAGCGAGTCCACGAAATAGCGAAGGAGCGCGGCATCTCCAGCAAGGAGGTGCTTGCCGTGCTGCAGTCCGCCGGCTTCGACGTGAAGGCGGCGGCCTCGAGCGTGGACGAGAACGACATCGCGGCGGCCTTCGACGGCGGCGAGGGCGCTAAGAAGGACAAGCCCAAGCCCGCCAAGGCGCCGGCCAAGACCGCCGCCGCCACCAAGTCGGGTGGGGCCGCAGCGGCGGCCAAGCCGGCAGCGAAGCCACAGCCGCAGCCACCTGCCAAGGCCGGACCCGACGGGGGTGCGGAGGAGGCCGGCGACCGTGCCGAGCGGTCACGGCCGGCGCGCCCGGCCCGAGGCGCGGAGGGAGCACCCGGCGCCGCCGGACGCCGGCGTCGCGTCGTGATCGACTCGCAGGCTTCGCGCCGGGCACCCGGCATGCCACCCCAGCAGCAGACGCCGCCCCGGCGACGCGGGCGCCGGCGCCGGACGCCGTGGGTCGAGCCCGACCTGACCGCGCAGCCCGAGAAGCCGCAGGAGGAGCCGATCACCCCGATCCAGTCGGGGGCGACCGTCAAGGAAGTCGCGGAGTCCCTGGGGCTGTCCGCGCCCGACGTGATCAAGAAGCTGATGGAGCTCGGCGAGATGGCCACGCTCACGCAGACCCTCTCGGACGAGGCGATCGAGGTGCTGGCCGACGGCTTCGACAAGAAGATCGAGATCCAGCACGCCGCGGACGAGGTGACCGCCGAGCCGGTGTACGACGACGTCGACGCGGACCTCGTGCCGCGACCGCCCGTGGTCACGATCATGGGCCACGTCGACCACGGCAAGACGTCGCTGCTCGACGCCATCCGCGAGACCGAGGTTGCCGCCGGCGAGGCGGGCGGGATCACCCAGCACATCGGCGCCTATCAGGTCCACCACGGCGACCAGACGGTCACCTTCCTCGACACCCCCGGCCACGAGGCGTTCACCGCCATGCGCGCCCGCGGCGGTCAGGTCGCCGACATCGCCGTGATCGTCGTGGCGGCAGACGACGGGGTAATGCCGCAGACCGTCGAGGCGATCGACCACGCCAAGGCGGCGGAGGTGCCGATCATGGTGGCGGTCAACAAGATCGACAAGGAGGGCGCGGACCCCAACCGCGTCCGCGGCGAGCTGGCTCAGCAGAGCCTCACGCCGGCGGACTGGGGCGGCGACACGGAGTTCTGCGACGTGTCCGCCAAGACGCGCCAGAATCTCGACGAGCTGCTCGACACGCTCATCACCCTGGCGGAGATCCAGGAGCTGAAGGCCAACCCGTCCGCCGAGGCGTCCGGGACCGTGATCGAGTCCCGGCTCGACCCCGGTCGGGGCCCCGTCGTGAGCCTGCTGATCCAACGCGGGACGATGAAGGTCGGCGACGCCCTCGTGGCCGGCGAGCACCCGGGGCGCGCGCGTGCGCTGCACGACTATCGCGGCGAGCGCATGAAGAGGGCGACGCCCGGCATGCCGGTCGAGGTGCTGGGCTTCGACGGGGTCCCCGAGGCCGGCGAGCACGTGCACGTCGTTGCCAATGAGCGCGAGGCCCGCCGCGTGGCCGGCGAGCGCGCCAACCGCCTCAAGACCGAGGCGCTCGCCAGGCGGGCGGGTGTGCGGATCTCGCTCGAGGACGTGATGGCACGGGCGCAGGAGGGCGAGCGCGCCGAGCTCAACCTGATCGTGAAGGCGGACGTGGCCGGCTCGCTGGAGGCGCTGGCGGACGAGATCGCAAAGCTGCCCCAGAACCAGATCACCGTGAACCTCATCCACGATGCCGTCGGTGGAATCAACGAGTCCGACGTGATGCTGGCGTCGGCCTCTGACGCGGTGATCATCGGCTTCAACGTCCGCCCCGTCGGCGAGGCGCGACAGGTCTCGGACCGCGAGGGCGTCGAGATCCGGACCTACTCGGTCATCTACAAGGTGATCGAGGAGCTACGCCAGGCGATGGAGGGCCTGCTGGAGCCCGAGGAGGTCGAGTCGACCGTTGCCACGGTCGAGGTGCGTCAGATCTTCAAGGCCTCGCGCGTGGGGACGATCGCCGGCTCGATGGTCACCGACGGCACCGTCACCCGCGGGGCGGCGGTGCGGCTCGTGCGCGACGGCACGATCATCTATGAGGGGCGGATTGCCTCGCTGCGGCGTTTCAAGGACGACGTACGCGAGGTGCAGCAGGGCATGGAGTGCGGCATCGTCCTCGAGCGGTACTCGGACGTGAAGGAGGGGGACGTGCTCGAGGTGTATGAGACGCGGCAGGTCGAACGCGCGCTCTGAATTCAGTCCCAGTCCCCAGTCCCCAGTCCCAGACTTCAGTCCCCGGAGAGGCCGCCATACGGGCTGGGGCTCATCCCTGGAAACTGGGGACCGGGGATTGGACACTACGGCCATGGGGTTTCTGTGCCTCCTAGAGCTCGAGCTGCACTTCCCTTCGGGTGCCGACCTCAAGGGCAAGCGGCGGGAGCTGACGTCGCTCAAGGCGCAGCTCGCTCGGCGGTTCGGAGCGGCCGTGGCCGAGACCGATCACCACGACCTGTGGCAGCGGGCCACGCTGGCGATCGCGCTGGTCGGTCGCGAGCGGCTGCCGCTCGAGCAGGAGGCCGATGGCCTCCAGCGGTTCGTGGACTCCCGTTTTGGGGATTTGACCCGATGGGAGCGGACACTGTTGAGCACGAACGAGCTGAGCGACCACTGATGCCGGGCGATCGCATGCGACGCGTCAACGAAGCCTTGCGGGAGGTCCTTTCCGCCCGCATTGCGGCGGGTTTGAAGGACCCGCGCGTAGGATTCGTGACCGTGACCGGCGTGGAGACGAGCCCGGACCTCCGGCATGCCCGGGTATTCGTCAGCGTCCTGGGAGACGCGACCGAACGAGATGAGAGCCTCGCCGGCCTCAATTCCTCGCATGGATACCTCCAGGCGACGGTCGCCAGCGAGCTGCGGATGAAGCGCACGCCCACGCTCTCATTCGTCCACGACGAGTCGGTTGACCGGGGCTTCCGGATCCAGGAGCTGCTCGAGGGCGGAGAGGGCAGTTGAGCCTCGCCACCGAATTGGACGCCGTGGTCGAAGAGCTGCGACAGGCGCGCCAACTGCTCCTCACGACCCACGAGAACCCCGACGGCGACGCTCTCGGCTCCCTGCTCGCCATGCACTGGATCCTCGAGCAGCTGGGCAAGGACTCGGTCATGTTCATGTCCCCGGACGAGTTCCCGCTGCCCTTCGAGTATCGCTACATGACCTTCGAGGGCCTACTGGGCGCCCCGCCAGACGACATCGACGAGCGCGTGGTGGTCTTCCTCGACTGCGGCAACATCGACCGCATGCCGGTGGACTTCCTCCGCCGCGACGGCATGCACATCCTCAACATCGATCACCACCACGACAACACTCGATTCGGGACCGTGAATCTGGTGGCGCCGGACGCCGCATGCACGGCGGAGATCGTGTTCGGCATCGCGCGCGAGCTGGGGGCCGAGATCACGCCACGGATCGCCGACGCCCTCTACGTGGGCTTGGTCACGGACACCGGCAAGTTCATGTACGAGAACACGACCCCGGCCTCGCACCGGATGGCGGCAGAGCTGATCGAGGCGGGCGCGGACCCCCATCGCGTGTATCGCCGGCTGTACGAGGACCTGCCCTTCCGACGGCTGCAGCTGCTCTCGCGGGCGTTGCAGAACGTGGCGCGCTACGACGACGGCGCGCTCACGGTGGCGACCCTTACGCGCCGCGACTTCGAGGAGACGGGTGCGCTCGAGACCGACTCCGAAGGGATCGTCGACCACATGCGTGCGGTCGAGGGGACCAAGGTGGCCGCGCTCGTGCGCGAGCTGCTGGGCGACGATCGCCGCGGCTGGAGCAAGGTCAGCCTGCGCGCCACCGACGGAACCGTCGACGTGTCGAAGATCGCCCGCAGCCTCGGCGGTGGCGGCCACCGCCAGGCCGCCGGCGCTTCGAGCGACCTGTCGGTCGAGCAGATCGTGGGCCTGCTCCGCGATCAGGTCGCGCAGCAGCTCGACCAGTGACGTGAGCGGTGCCGAGCCCGGTCCGGAGGCGGGGCCGGGGATCATCCTCTACCCGAAAGGCGCGGGGGTCACCTCGCACGACGTGGTGGCCGCCGTGCGCCGATCGCTACCGGGGCGCGTGAAGGTCGGCCACGCGGGCACGCTCGACCCGTTCGCCACCGGTCTGCTGCTGGTGCTGGTCGGCCGGGCAACGCGCGCCCAGCGCTATCTGTTGGGACTCCCCAAGTCCTACCGTGCCGTCGCGCGGCTCGGCTGGCGTTCGGACACGGGCGACCGTGACGGCGTGCTCGAGCAGACCGGCCGCGTGCCCACCGCACCCGCCATCCCGATCGGGACGATCATGCAGCGACCGCCCGCGTACTCGGCGGTCAAGGTCGGCGGCGAGCGCCTCTACCGCAAGGCCCGCCGTGGCGACGCGCAGGAGGGAGAGGCGCGCCCGGTCACGGTCCACCGAGCAGAGCTCGTTCGACGCGAGGGTGAGCGCGCGACGTTCGAGATCGAATGCTCGTCGGGGACGTACGTGCGCCAGCTCGTGTCCGACCTGGGCGACGCGTACTGCGAGGAGCTCGAGCGCACCGCGATCGGCCCTTTCCGCCTCGAGGACGCCGACGAGCGCCGGGTGGTGCCGCTCGCCGAGGCGCTTGGTTTCCTGCCGAGGCGTGCGCTGGGGCAGCAAGAGGCGGCGATGGTCGCGCATGGGGTGAGGATCCCGGCCGACCCGGCTCCTGCGGCACCTGAGGGGCCGCTTCGGCTCACGCGCGGCGACGAGCTGGTGGCGATCGCCGAGCCGCGCGGCCGGGAGCTGCAGCCCGTCGTAGTGTTCGCGCCGTGAAGGTCACCCGCCTGCCCGACATCCCTCCGCGAGCCGGCGGCGACGAGGACTCCCGCAGCGTCGCTATCGGGACCTTTGACGGCGTGCACGTGGGCCACCGCGAGGTGATCCGGGGAAACGACACGGTGCTCACCTTCGACCCCCACCCGCTGTCGGTGATCCATCCCGAGGCCACACCGAAGCTCGTGATGCCGTTTGAGATCAAGCGTGACCTGATCGCCGGCCTGGGAGTGGACGAGCTGGTGGTGATCCCCTTCGACCGCGACTTCTCCCAACGCTCCGCCGACGCGTTCGTGAACGACGTCCTCATCGGCCAGCTGGGGGCGGCGCGGGTGTCGGTCGGTGAGAACTTTCGCTTCGGCCAGCGCGCCCAGGGCACGCCCGAGCTGCTCGGGGAGCACCTGGAGACCAACGTGGTCCCGCTCGTGGAGGTCGACGGGGAGACCGTCTCCTCCAGCCACATCCGAGGCCTGATCGCGGCCGGCGAGGTGGCCACCGCCGCCCGCTTCCTCGGCGGCCCGTTTCTGCTCGAGGGCCAGGTCGCCCACGGCGACAAGCGCGGCCGGGAGCTCGGCATGCCCACGGCCAACATCGTCCCCGACGACAGCCTGGTGAGCCCCGGACACGGTGTCTACGCGGCCTGGGCGCACGGCCACCCGGCCGCGGTCAACGTCGGGGTGCGGCCGATGTTCCCGACCGGCCGCGGCCTACTGATCGAGGCATATTTGATCGACTTCGACGGGGATCTCTACGGGGAGACCCTGCGGGTGGCGTTCCTGGAGCGAATGCGGGGGGAGAAGCGCTTTGGGAGTGTCGAGGAGCTGGTGGAGCAAATGCAGCTGGATGTTGAGCAGGCGAAAGAGATTTGCCAGCAGAGTGCTTAGTGCTCGGGGATCGGTGCTCGGTTTTACGCTCGAGGCTTTACCGAGCACCGAGCACCGACAACCGAGCACCAGTCAATTGCTACCGTTGCGCGCCCGATGACGCTCACAGTCGAACAGAAGCGCGAGATTGTCTCCAAGCACGGCCGCGCCGATAACGACACCGGCTCCGCAGAGGTGCAGATCGCGCTGCTCACGGCCCGTATCAACGAGCTGACCGAGCATCTGCGCCAGCACGGCAAGGACCACCACTCCCGACGGGGGCTGTTGATGCTGGTCGGCAAGCGTCGCCGGCTCCTGAACTACCTCCAGCGGTCGGATCTCGACCGCTACCGCGCGCTGATCAAGGAGCTCGGGCTCCGCCGATGATCGAGCCGGGCACCCGCGCGCCCGACTTCTCCCTATCTGACCAGGACGGTCGTGAGGTCTCGCTGGATGACCTGGCGGGTCAGACGACCGTGCTCGTCTTCTATCCGATGGACTTCAGCCCGGTCTGCGCCGATCAGCTCAACATCTATCAGGAGGTGCTCCCACGCCTGGAGGAGCGGGGAGTCAAGCTGATCGGCATCTCGGTCGACTCCGCGTTCGCCCACAAGGCGTTCAGGGAGCGCCTCGGCATCAGCTTCCCCCTCCTTTCGGACTTCAACCCCAAGGGGGAGGTGGCCAAGGCCTACGGTGCGTACATCGACGAACGCGGCCACAACCAGCGGGCGCTCGTGATGATCGGCCCCGATCTCGTGGTCACATGGGCGCATCAGTCGCCGACGCCGCTGGAGATCCCCGGCGCAAACCTCATCTTCGACGCCCTCGAGCAGGCTGCCTGACCTCGGCTCGGCACCGGTTCCTCCGCTCGGGGCGGACGACCACGTCCGCGGCGAGGGGCCGCTCGTGATCGAGTACGCGGACCTCGAATGCCCGTACTGCGCGCAGGCCAACGTCTTGATCGCAGGGGCCGCGGTCCGGCGGGTCTTCCGTCACTTCCCGGTGGTCTCCAAGCATCCGCGCGCGCGGGTGCTCGCGCACGCCGCCGAGGCCGCGGCTCTCCAGGGCCGGTTCTGGGAGATGCACGACTCGCTCATGGCGGACCAGGGGCGCCTCGACGACCCCCACCTCTGGGAGCGCTGCAGGCAGCTGGGAATCGAGCTGGACCGCTTCGAGCGCGATCGTCGCTCACCAGCGGTGGCAGAGCGCGTGGAGCGCGACTTTCGCTCCGGGGTGCGCGCCGGCGTGATGACCACGCCGACGCTATTCGCCGGAGGCGCAGCGCATCCGGGCGTGCCCGACCGAGCGCTGCTCGAGTCGCTTGAGCGCGGCTGAGCGTCGACCGCAGCTCGGACGGCCGCTGCTAGTCTCCGCCGGGACCTCTTCAGAGAAAGTCAGTGAATAGAGGGCTGCCAACCGGAGGCGGCCGCCGAAAGGAACATATGAGTGTTGAAGTAAGCCGCGTCTCGGTCGCGATTGGGAACACCGAGATCTCGTTCGAGACCGGCAAGCTCGCCAAGCAGGCGAGCGGAGCCGTGGTCGTGCAGGCAGGAGAGACCGATGGTGCTCTCCACCGCCACGGCAGGAAACCTGAGGGACGTCGACTTCCTCCCCCTCACCGTCGACGTCGAGGAGCGCATGTACGCCGCGGGCAAGATCCCCGGCAGCTTCTTCCGGCGCGAGGGACGCGCGGGGGAGAAGGGCACCCTGACCGCCCGCATGATCGACCGCCCGCTGCGCCCGCTCTTCCCCAAGGGCTGGCGGCGCGAGACTCAACTCGTGTCGATCCCGATGTCGATCGACCACGTGCACCCGTACGACATCCTGGCGATGAACGGCGCCTCCGCCGCCCTCATGGTGTCCGACATCCCGTTCCCCTCGCCGGTCGGTGCAGTGCGCGTCGGCCAGGACGCCGAGGGCAACTTCGTGGTGAACCCGGAGGAGGAGTGGATGCTCGAGAGCCCGCTCGACCTCGTGGTCTCGGGTACCGAGGACGCCATCCTCATGGTCGAGGCGGGCGCGAACGAGGTCTCGGAGGCCGAGATCCTCGACGCCCTCGACATCGCCCACGAGGAGATCCGGAAGATCTGTGCCGCCCAGCGTGAGCTTGCCTCCAAGGCCGGCAAGGAGAAGCTGGAGGTCGAGGTCCCGCAGGTAGACAGCACCGTGCTGGCCGAGCTGAAGGAGCGCTTCGGCGCCGCCCTCGACGCCGCCACCCAGGTGGAGGACAAGCTCCAGCGCCAGGAGGCTGTGCGCGAGGTCGAGGAGGAGTCCGTCGCGGCTTTGGCCGGAGACCCGGACGCGGAGGACTACCAGGAGAAGCGGGCGGCAGCGCAGCTCGCCTTCGACACGCTCGAGAAGGACACGGTGCGCAAGCGAATCGCGGTCGAGAAGAAGCGCCCCGACGGTCGCGCAGCCGACGAGATCCGCGACATCTGGATCGAGGTCGGGGTGGCGCCCCGCACGCACGGCTCGGCCGTGTTCACGCGCGGTCAGACCCAGGCGTTCTCGGTCGCAGCGCTCGGTACCACACGTGACGAGATGCGCCTCGACACGCTCGGGCTCGAGACAGCCAAGCGCTACTGGCACCACTACAACTTCCCGCCGTTCTCGGTGGGCGAGGCCGGCTTCATGCGCGGCCCCAAGCGCCGCGACATCGGCCACGGTGCGCTCGCGGAGCGGGCGCTGGTGCCGGTGGTCCCCGACCCTGAGGAGTTCCCCTACTCGATCCGGGTGGTATCGGACATCCTCGAGTCCAACGGCTCGTCCTCGATGGCGTCGGTGTGCGGCAGCTCGCTGGCGCTCATGGACGCCGGCGTGCAGATCAAGCGCCCGGTGGCCGGCATCGCAATGGGCCTGATCAAGGAGGGCGACGACTACGTCGTGCTGTCCGACATCGCGGGCGTGGAGGACCACCTCGGCGACATGGACTTCAAGGTCGCCGGAACCTCGCAGGGGATCACCGCGCTGCAGATGGACATCAAGATCACCGGTGTCACCTTCGACATCCTGCGAGACGCGCTCGCGCAGGCCAAGGAGGGGCGCACCTTCATCCTCGACAAGATGGCCGAGGTGCTCCCGCATCCGCGCGACGAGCTGTCCCGCTACGCCCCGAGCATCAGCCAGATCGAGATCGACACCGAGAAGATCGGCATGGTCATCGGCAAGGGCGGCGAGACGATCCGGGCGCTCTCCGAGGAGTTCGAGGCCCAGATCGACATCGACGACGACGGCATCGTCCGCGTGTTCGCGGTAAGCGGTGAGCAGGGCGACGCGCTTATCGAGCGGATCCGAGGGATGACCAAGGAGGTGGAGGTCGGCGACGAGTTCACCGGCAAGGTCGTGAAGACCACGACGTTCGGCGCGTTCGTCGAGCTGTCGAAGGGCAACGACGGCCTCCTGCACATCTCCAACGTCAAGCCCGGCGAGCGGGTCGACAGCGTGGAGGACGTGCTCAACCGCGGTGACGAGATTGACGTGCGCGTGGTCGAGGTCGACCGCGAGCGCGGCCGCGTGGGCCTTCGCCTGGCCGACGATCCGGACATCGCCGGTAAGACCGCCGACGAGCTGGCCACCGTCGGGACGGGGGACAAGGGCCCTCGCGGCGGCGGAGAACGGCGCCCGAGGCGCGACGGCGGGGGAAGGCGCGACGGGGGGCATAGGCGCGATCGGCGCTGACGTTTTGGTGCTCGGAGCTCGGTTGTCGGTGCTCGGTATTCCTTTCGAGTTCGGGACCGAGCACCGAGTCCCGAGCCCCGAGCACCTGAGATGACCGCCTCGCACCAGATAACCGAGCTCGACTCGGGTCTCCGCGTGGTCACAGAGAACGTGCCCGCCGTCCGCTCCATCGCCCTCGGCTTCTGGATTCGCACTGGCAGCCGGGATGAGACCCCGGCCCAGGCAGGGCTGTCGCACTTCCTCGAGCATCTGCTGTTCAAGGGCACGGACCGCTTCAGCTCGACGGAGATCGACGAGAAGTTCGACGCGATGGGCGCCGAGGTGAACGCGGGCACCAGCAAGGAGACGACCTCGGTGTATGCCCGCTTCCTCGATCGCCATCTCGAGGACGCCTTCGACGTGATCCAGGACATGGTCCTGCGGCCCTCCTATCCGGACATCGACTCCGAACGCCAGGTCGTGATCGAGGAGATCGCCATGTACGAGGACGAACCCTCGGACAAGGTGCATGACGTGCTGGCTACGGCGATCTTCGGGGAGCACCCGTTGGGGCGACCGGTCATCGGCCGCGCCGAGGTGATCTCGTCGGTTCCCGTGCCCGACATCGCCGCGTACCACAACGCACGCTATGCGCCGGACAACCTGGTGGTGGCGGCCGCGGGGAGCGTCGACCACGATCGGATCGTCGCGATGGTGGAGGATGCGCTCGAGGGCGCCTCACGCAACGGCGGGCCCCCGACGCCGCAGCCCGCGCCCGCCCGTGTAGCGCCGCGCCTGTGCTTCCACGAGAAGGAGACCGAGCAGTACCACCTCTGCCTCGGCGCGCCGGGCGTGGCGCGCGCTGACGAGCGCCGGTTCGCGCTGCGCGTGCTCGACACGATCCTGGGCGGCTCCACCTCGTCGCGGCTGTTTCAGGAAGTGCGAGAGAAGCGCGGCTTGGCCTACGCCGTC
Source organism: uncultured Thermoleophilaceae bacterium (assembly GCA_963802855.1). Classification (GTDB taxonomy): domain Bacteria; phylum Actinomycetota; class Thermoleophilia; order Solirubrobacterales; family Thermoleophilaceae; genus JAAYBF01. The sequence goes on along the minus strand of CAWDJP010000005.1, from coordinate 104,051 downwards.
TACTCGTACTCGAGCCATTACCTCGACTCGGGGCACGTGGGCGTGTACGTGGGCACGCGGCCCGACAACGTGGCCGAGGCGATGGACGTGATCGGAACCGAGTTGCGGCGGCTGGCGGACGAGGGCGTCGGTGAGGCGGAACTGGAGCGCGCGCGAGAAAACGTGAAGGGGCGCACCACACTGTCTATGGAGTCCACCCTCGCCCGGATGAATCGCCTTGGCAGCAACCTCTTGACCGGAGTGCCGCTGCTGAGCCTCGACGAGCTGCTCGCAGCCATCGACGCCGTGACGATCGAGGACGTTCGCGAGCTGGCTTCCGAGCTGTTCGAGCCGGCCCGAATGTCGGCCGCCGGGGTGGGGGCCAGCGCGGAGTCGTTCCGCGCGGCGCTCGAGCCCGTGAATCCCGCGCTCGCGGCTGCATGATCCGGGTCGCCGTCTCAGGCGCGGCCGGGCGGATGGGGGAGACGGTCTGCGCCGCAGTGGAGGGCGCCGACGACATGCAGCTCGCCGGGCGCGCCGACCCTCAGCTCGGTACGGCGCTCTCCGATGTGCTCGAGGGTGCGGACGTGGTGGTTGACTTCTCGCGCCCGGAAACCGCCGTCGACAACGCCCGTCAGTGCCTCGAGGCGGGCGTGCACTGCGTGATGGGCACGACGGGGGCCGACTTCGCTCAGCTCGAGGGCGTCGAAGGGGCCAACCTGTTCGTGGCACCCAACTTCGCGATAGGCGCGGTGCTGATGATGCAGGCGGCGCAGCTGGCTGCGCCACACATGCCCGAATGCGAGATTGTCGAGCTGCACCACGACCGAAAGCTCGACGCGCCGTCGGGCACGGCGGCGCGGACGGCAGAGCTGATCGCCGCGGCCGGCGGGAACGTGCACGAGCCGATCCACTCGGTGCGCCTGCCTGGGCTCGTCGCCCACCAAGAGGTGATCTTCGGCGGCGAGGGCCAGACGCTGTCGATCCGCCACGACTCGATCGCCAGGGAGTCGTTCATGCCCGGCGTTTTGCTGGCGGTACGGCGTGTCGGATCGCTCGAGCGCTCGCCGACGTTCGGGCTGGAGACGCTCCTGTTCGACTAGTCCTGAGGGGCGCCGCCGTTCGAGCGGCGCGCCGCTCGAGGCACCACGAACCGGATTCCGGAGCGGCCGTCGTCGATCGAGCACGTCTTGTTGTCGATCAGGCCGACCTTCTTCGCGTAGGGGACGAGCGACATCTGATTGAGGTACGCCTCGTGGCCACGCTTGCGGGTGATGATCCACAGGTAGCCGGACTCCCTCAGGCGCGCCCGGTAGCGCACGAGTGCCTCTTGGGCTTGGTCAGGGGACTCCACCATCACGACGGCGCCGTCGAGCTTGCCGGAGCGCACCAGCCCTCTGCCGATCGCGTCCTTCACGTCGGCACGCAGGCCTGCGCCGACGTCCCCGGCGACCTCCACGCGCTGGTCGGCCTTCACGCCCAGCTTCTGGACCGCGGTGCGGTGTGAATAGTCCCTCTCGGCCATGATTTCCGGGTGAATTGTGACATTTGGCGATGCTCGGCCGGCGACCTTGCAACGCTTCGGTCGGCATTCGGGCTGCCCGGTAAGGTGCTGAGGACCCACTGAGAGGAGAGGGCGATGGGGTTCATGGACAAGGCCAAGCAGATGGCCGAGCAGGCCCAACAGAAGATCGAGGAAGCGCAGAAGCAGTTCAACGAGAGCCAGGCTCAGAAGGGCGCCGGCGCGGAGTCCGGGGGCCAGCGCTTCGACGAGCACGGACGCCCGATCGCCGATGCGCCGCCCGCCGCGGCCACGCCGGCGGCGCCGGTGGAGCCGGCCGCCCCCGCGCCCGCGGCGCCCGCTCCCTCGCCGCCGACAGAGTCGGCTGCTCCGCCTCCCGCGGAGCCGGCCGCCCCTCCGGCCGTGGAGCCGGCCTCGGAGGAGCAGGTCGACACCGTACAACCGGCCGCCCCCGTCAAGGAGGGCATCGACAGCAATCCCGACCCGTTCAAACCGATCGAGTGACGGCAGTGACGTTCGGAGGCATACTCACGGCGATGGTGACGCCGTTCGACGAGAACGGCGGCTTTGCCGAGGACGCAGCGGCGCGGCTCATGCGCCACCTGCTCGCGAACGGATCGGACGGTCTCGTCCTCGCCGCGACCACCGGCGAGGGGCCCACGCTCACCGACGACGAGATGGCCTCCCTGTGGGGGATCGGAGCCGAGCTATCCGGCGACGCGCCCTGCATTGCCGGCACCGGCACCAACGACACGCGGCACACGATCGAGCTCACCGAGCGCGCTGCGGAGGCGGGCGCCGACGGCGCGCTCGTCGTCACGCCCTACTACAACAAGCCGAATCGGCGGGGCCTGATCGAGCACTTCCGGGCGGTCGCCGCGGCCACCGACCTTCCGATCGTGCTCTACAACATCCCCTCCCGCACCGCCCTGGACATGCCCAACGACCTCCTGCGCGAGCTGGCCGAGATAGAGACCGTCGTCGCCGTGAAGCAGGCCCGCTACGAGGACATCCAGCCAATCGAGGGGCTGGACCTGCTGGCGGGCAACGACGACGTGCTCGCTTCGGTGCTCGATCTCGGGGGCACCGGTGGGATCTGCGTCTTGTCGCACATCGTAGGCCCCGAGATGCACCGCATGATCGACGAGCCCGAGAGCCGCGCGGAGATACACGCGTCGCTGCAACGGGTGTTCGCCCTCCACGACGTCGCGACCAATCCGATCCCGGTGAAGGCGGCCCTTGCGATGCTCGGGCACGACGTGGGTGGGCTGCGCCTGCCGCTCGTGGAGGTCTCCGACGAGGAGCGGGACCGGATCCGCTCGGTCCTCGAGGCGCACGGCCTGCTCGAGAGGGTCTGAGGCGACGTTGAGCAGGCTCCGCGTCCTCCCCCTGGGTGGGCTGGGCGAGATCGGGAAGAACCTGACGGTGGTCGAGTACGACGACCGAATCGTGGTTGTGGACACGGGCCTTCGCTTCCCGGCCCCCGATCAGCTTGGCATCGACCTCGTGCTGCCCGACTTCACCTACCTGCGTGAGCGCCAGGAGGACATCGAGGCGATCGTGCTCACCCACGGCCACGAGGATCACGTGGGCGCGCTCCCGTTCATCCTGCGCCAGCTCGAGGACTGGCCCCCGATCTACGGAGGCCCACTCACGATCGCCATGGTGCGCTCCAAGCTGGACGAGCACCGGCTGCAGGACGTGCCGCTCGAGGAGGTGCACCCCGGCGACGACATCGACGCCGGTCCGTTCGCTGTCGAGCCGGTAAAGATGGCGCACTCGATCCCGGACATGTTCGCCTACGCCCTGACGTGCGAGCTGGGGACCACGCTGGTCACGGGCGATTACAAGTTCGACCAGACCCCGGTCGACGGGATCCCGGCGGACATCGCCCGACTGGCCGAGCTCGGCCGCCAGGGGGTGCTGCTGCTGTGTGGGGACTCCACGAACTCCGATCGTCCGGGCTGGTCTCTCTCCGAGTCCCTCGTCGGACCGCGCCTCGAGGAGGCCTTCGCGCGCCGCGAGGGGCGGATCGTGGTGACCTGCTTCGCGTCGAACATCCACCGCGTGCAACAGGTGGTCGACGCCGCCGCGGCGCTGGGGCGCAAGGTGTCGCTGGTGGGGCGATCGATGCGCAAGAACGTGAACATCGGCCGCCGCCTCGGCCACATCGAGGTCCCCGAGGGGATGCTCATCGAGCCCAAGGAGATCGAGGACTACCCAGACCACAAGCTGGTGGTGATCTCGACCGGCAGCCAGGGCGAGCCGCTGTCGGCGCTGCGGCGGATGGCTGCGGGCGACCACCCGCACGTGGACCTGCACTCCGGCGACACCGTGGTGTTCTCCGCCACCCCGATCCCCGGCAACGAGCGGGCCGTGAATGAGACGGTGGACCGGCTGTACCACCTCGGCGCGGACGTCCTGACGCCCCGTGACGCGCCGATCCACGCCTCGGGCCACGCCTATGCCGAGGAGCTGAAGCTGATGCTCAACCTGACCAAGCCGCGCTACGTGCTCCCCTCGCACGGCGACCACAAGCGCATCCGGCTCCACTCCGAGCTGGCGGAGTCCGTCGGCATCGGCCCCGACCGCCTGTTCCGCGGCGAGAACGGCCTGCCGCTCGAGATCGACGCGAGGGGGGCCGGCTTCGGGTCGCCCGAGCAGGCGGGCCTGATCTTCGTGGACGGAGTCGATGTCGGCGACATCGAGGACGTGGCCCTCCGTGACCGCCGGATGCTCTCCGCGGACGGCATCTTCATCGTCGTAGCGACAGTGTCCGAGCAGGACGGCCGCTCGGTCGCCGAGCCGGAGATCATCTTCCGCGGGGTGCCGTCCCCCGACGGCGCCGAGGATGTGGTCGAGGAACTCCGGGTCGCGGTCGAGGAGTCGCTGGCGCGCTCGGCCGAGGACGGCGTGAGGGAGATCTCACTGCTCCAGACCCATCTCCACGACGACCTCGCCGAGTTCGTCTACAGGCGCCTCAAGCGCCGGCCGATGGTGCTGCCGGTGGTCGTGGAGGTCTAGCCCGCGCGGAAGGTGATGCCGTCGAGGGCGACCTGGTTCCCGATCGGGCTCCCCGCGATCTCCACGTCGCCGTCGGTCTGCACCTCGACCGCTTGCGCGGTCCCACCCTCGCTCCAAACGACGAAGCGGCTCACCGTGGCCGGCCTGGCGCCGGTCGGCAGCACGACTGCGGTGTCGTCACCGGCGGAGTCGCGCTCCACCAGGCCCCGCAGGTGGACATATCCGAGCGGATCGAGGTCGTATGCGGGTGCCGGTTGCCCGAACACGGCGCTCCAGTCGCCGGTCGTGGCCAACGTCAGCGGCCCGAGTGGGTCACGGCGCAGGTAGCCGGAGGCGTCGACGCCGCCCAGCTGCGCAGCGTCGGGGACCTGGGCCAGCCGACCCTCGTTTATGTCCCCTCCGGTGAGCGTGTTGAGGGCCACGTCTCGGCCCCCGATCGTGCTGTTGCGAATGTCCTTGCCGCGCACCTCGTTGTTGCGCAGGTCCTGGGTGCGCACCGTGTTGTCGCGAATCTCGCGGCTGTCGATGAAGCCGGTGGCCACGCCGTAGGAGACGCCGCCGAGGGAGACGAACAGGGCGATGCAGGCGATCACCAGGGCAGGGGATGGACGACGGGCTAGTACGCGCTTCACTGGCTAGGGGCTCTCTTCCGGTCGGGTTCAGGTCCGGTGTTCGGATCAGGAACACCTTCGGGTTGCGATCGGAGCGCTGTCGAGGCCGGGAGCCTTACCGAGAACACGGCGCCGCCGCCCTCGGCCGGGGTCGCGGTGACCGTCCCCCCGTGGGCCTCGGCCACCGCCCGTACGATGGCCAGCCCGAGCCCGCTGCCTCCGCCGCGGTCACCCGCGTCGCGTGCGAAGCGCTCGAACATGCGGTCACGGATGGCGGGCGGGATCCCCGGCCCGCGGTCCGCCACCTCGAGCACGGCGTCCTCGCCCTCCCGACGGACGGACACGACGATCGGTGTGCCCGGCGGTGTGTGGATCAAGGCGTTCTCGATCAGGTTCAGCGCGAGCCGGTGGAGATCGTCGGGGGACCCCTCCACCCGTGCGGCGGCGTCGTCAGTGGGGAGGTCCAGGGAGACCGAATGGCCCGACTGCAGTGGTGCGGCCTCGCGCGCGGCGTCGCGCGCGATCGCGGCGAGGTCCACGGGACGGCGGACTGCTGCCGGGCCGGGCGCGCCGTCGGGCGTGAGCCTCCCGGCGGCGGCGTCGGCGCGGGCGAGGAGCAGGAGGTCCCCGACGAGGCGGCGCATCCGCTGGGACGACCGCAGCGCGGAGCCCGCTATCTCGGCCGCCGTCTCGCGCTCACGCGGCCCGCCGTGGCGATCGAGCTCCTCCTCGAGCAGCTCCAGGTTGGCGAGGATGCTGGTGAGAGGTGTGCGCAGCTCGTGGGAGGCGTCGGCCACGAACTCCCGCTGGCGCTCGAGCGCGGCCTCGGTCTCGCCCCGCGCGGCGTCGAGCTGACGCAGCATGTCTTCGAGGGTGTCGGCCAGCTCCGCGACCTCGTCGTTCGCCTCGGGCTTGGGGAGGGTCATCGCGGGATCGCGCGTCCGGGCCACCTCGCGCGCTGCCCGCGTCAGCCCCGCGATCGGGCGCATGGCGCGGCGGGCGACGGCGAAGCCGGCGAGGAACGCCAGGCCCGTGCCCCCGAGGATCCCGAGCGCGAGGAAGAGATGCAGGCGATCGAGCGTGCGTTGGAGGTTGCGCCTCGGCTTGGCGTACTGGACGAACGCGACCGCCCCGGTGATCGGGTTCGAGTTGAGGTCGAAGTTGTTGCTGCGGTCGAGTGAGCCGGCGAAGAGCGGGCGGGACGCGACCCGGTACCCGCCGATGTCGCGGACGCCCTCGAATGGGCCTCCCAGGTCGGGCGTAACCGGGTCGGTGGGGTAGATCACGGCGCCGTCCTGCTCGACCACGCGGATGGCGTTGCCGCCTGCCGCCGCGCCGCTGAAGAGCTCAGGCGGGAGGACCGACTGGAGCGTCCCCTCCAGGTTGCGCTGCACCCGTGTCCGCTCCTGCAGGTCGGCCGCGGTGGCGCGGAGGTCGTCGTCGAAGCTGCCGCGGATGCGCTGCTCGGTGATGGCGCCGATCACCAGCGCGAATAGCAGCAGGATCACGAAGGTCAGCCCCGCGGAAACCACCGCGAGCTTGAGCCGGATCGGGAGCCGCAGCCGCGTCTGGCTGAGCGCCGTGCGCGCGCGGCCGCTCATCCGGCCGGCCTCAGCACGTAGCCCGACCCGCGCACCGTGTGCAGCACCCGCGGTTCGCCGCCGGCCTCGAGCTTGCGGCGAAGGTTGGAGACGAACACGTCGATCGTGTTCGTCTCGGCGTAGGGGTGGTAGTCCCACACGTCCTCGAGCAATTGGTCGCGCGAGACCACGAGCCGCTCGTTGCGCATCAGGTGCTCGAGCAGCTCGAACTCGCGCGCCGTCAGCTCCAGCGTGCGCTCGCCCCGGCTCACCTCGCGGGTGTCGGGGTTCAGCCGCAGGTCGCCCGAGACGAGGAACGCGCTGCCGCGCGGCGGTCGGCGCCGAAGCAGCGCGCGGATCCGCGCCAGCAGCTCGGTGCGCTCGAACGGCTTGACGAGGTAGTCGTCCGCGCCCGAGTCCAGCCCCTCCACGCGGGCGTCGACGGCGTCGCGGGCGGTGAGCATGAGGATCGGCACGTCGCCGTCCTCACGAAGCCGGCGACAGACCTCGACGCCGTCCAGCCGCGGCAGGCCGAGGTCGAGCACCACGGCGTCCGGCTCGAACACCGACGACTCAGCGAGCGCCTGGACGCCGTCGCCGGCGAGTCGCACCTCGTAGCCCTCCATGCCCAGGGCGCGGCGCAGGACGTCCGCGATCTCCGCGTCGTCCTCCACCACGAGCACTCTCGGGGACTTGGCCATGGCCCTGATGGTAGGGAGGGGCGGAGGCACGGCCGTCGAAAGAAGGAAGCCACCCATGGCACGCCGCCGCGCCACACGCAAGCCCGCGCGAAGGGCCCGCGCCAGCCGCGCCTGGTCTCCGCCGCAGATGCCGACGTTCGAGCAGCACCATCTCGACCTGATCGGGCTGGGGTTGGTGGCCTTCGCCACGTTCCTGGCGTTCGTGCTCTACATGGGCGAGGCGGGGGGTCAGGTGGGGGGAGCGGCGAAGGAGGCCCTGCGGTTCCTGCTCGGGGGCGCCGCGTACCTCGCACCGCCTGCGCTCTGTGCGACCGGAGCGATCCTGGTGCTGCGGCCGCTGCTTCCCAGCGTGCGTCCGTTCCGCACCGGGGCGATCTGCCTGGTTCTTGGCGTGACCCTCGGCCTGGCTGCGGGCTCCTTGGGCCTCGGCCCCGGCACGGCCTCTCACGCCCCGTTGCTCGACCCGGACTACGTGAGCGATCGCGGCGGAGCGCTCGGCGAACTGCTCTACGTGTCCTCCTCCACGCTGTTCTCAGATCTCGGTGCACACATCATCTTTCTGTTCCTGATGACCGGCGGCGTCCTGCTGGTCACTGGCGCGTCCATCGCCGGTGTGGTCAAGGCGACGAGCGAGCGGGTCAGCAGCACCACCCAGCGCGTCAGGAGCGCCGGCGCGCGCACGACGGCGGTGCTCGCCCGCGAGCCCGGCGCGCAGCCTCGCAGCGAGCGCCCGCCGGAGCCGCCCGACGTGGAACCGGTGGTCCACGCCACGCACGTCGAGGCGCCCGCTATCGATGCCGAGGCCCGCTACCCGGACCTCTTCGGCGGTGAGCCCGCGCCGCCCGTCGAGGAGGAGGCCGCCGAGCCCGCACCCGCCCCCCAGGTCTCGGATGATCCCGGAGAGGAGCAGGACGACCCCTCGGTGATCGAGGCGCCGATGCCCGACACGGCCCAGGGGCCGCTCACGCCAATGGGCAACCGGCGGTCCGGGGTAACGGAGGCCGAGGACTTCGACTACGAGCTGCCACGGACGGACCACCTCAAGCACTCGAACGGGAAGGCCAAGCCCAAGGTGGCCGCCGACGATCGCGTTGGGGCGCAGCTCGTGGAGGCGTTGGGCCACCACAACGTCCAGGCGAAGGTGGTGGGAAGTGTCAGCGGACCGCACGTCACGCGCTACGAGTTGCAGCTGGCCCCCGGGGTCAAGATGTCGAAGGTCGCGGGCATGCGCGACGACCTGGCCTACGCGCTCGCGGCCGACGACGTACGCATCCTCGCGCCCATCCCGGGCAAGCGTGCGGTCGGGGTTGAGGTGCCGAACCGGCTGCGCCAGCTCGTCCACCTAGGAGACGTGGCCCAGGAGGCCCCGGAGGGCTGGTCGCCGCTCACGGTATGGCTCGGCAAGGACATCGACGGAAAGGCGATCGGGATCGACCTGGCGGGCCAGCCGCACGTGCTCGTCGCCGGCACCACCGGCTCGGGCAAGTCCGGCTGTGTGAACGCGATGCTCACTTCGATCCTCATGCGCGCCACGCCGAATGACGTGCGGATGGTGCTCGTGGACCCCAAGCAGGTCGAGCTCAACCTCTACGAGCACATCCCGCACCTGCTCACGCCCGTGGTCACCAGCCCGCGACTGGCCGCCAACGTGCTCCAGAACCTGATCCGCGAGATGGAGGAGCGCTACTCCCTGATGTCGACGGCGCGCACGCGCAAGCTAGAGGAGCTGAACCGGCTCCGCGTGCGCAACGGGGAGCGCCCGCTGCCGTATCTCCTATGCGTGATCGACGAGCTGGCCGACCTGATGATGGTCGCGCCGGGCGAGGTCGAGGACGCGATCATCCGCCTCGCGCAGAAGTCGCGCGCGGTCGGCATCCACCTGCTGCTGGCGACCCAGCGCCCGAGCGTGGACATCATCACCGGCATGATCAAGACGAACGTGCCGGCGCGAATCGCCTTCGCCGTGTCGTCGGGCACCGACTCGCGGGTGATCCTTGACCAGAACGGGGCGGAGTCCCTGCTCGGCAAGGGCGACATGCTCTTCAAGCCGGGCAACGGCACCAAGCTCAGCCGGATCCAAGGAGCGTTCGTCACCGAGGCGGAGATAGAGAAGATCACCGGGCACTGGCGCAAGCAGGGCGAGCCGGAGATGCGCGAGGAGCTGCTCGAGGCCGTCGAGGGCGAGGAAGAGGAGTCCGCCGGCGACTTCGATCCCGACGAGGACGATCTCCTCGCCGAGGCGATCCGGACGGTGGTCCAGATGGACACCGCCTCGACGTCGATGCTCCAGCGGCGCCTGCGCGTGGGATACACCAGGGCGGGGCGGTTGATCGACATGCTCGAGCGGCGCGGCGTGATCTCGGGCTACGAAGGGTCGAAGGCCCGCAAGGTGCTGGTCACCGAGGCCGACCTGCCGCGCGTGATCGCGGCGCTCGAGGAGCCCGTCGGCAGCGCCGTCGGCGACGAGGGCTCCTGATCCGGCGTCCGCCAGAATAGGCGGCTCCATGCCGCCCATCGGAGAGACCCTGCGCGAGGCGCGGATGCGCCAGAAGCTCGACATCGCAGAGATCGAGTCGCGCACGAAGATCCGCGCGAAGTACCTGCGTGCCCTGGAGAACGAGGAGTGGGGCCTGCTGCCGGGCCCGACCTTCGTCAAGACCTTTCTCCGAACCTACGCGGAGGAGGTCGGTGTCGATCCCCATCTGCTGGTCGAGGAGTACCGCAGCCAGCACGAAGGGGAGGACGAGCTCGACTTCCAGCCGGTTGCGGTCGCGCGCGTGCGGCGGCGGAGGCACGGTCGCGAGGGTCCGCGCATGCCGGGGCCGCCTCCCGTGGGTGTCGTCCTGCTCGTGCTCGCGCTGGCGGTCGTCGTCGGCCTGTACATCCTGGGCTCGAACGAGGAGGACGGGGGCAATGCATCCGGCGGGGGGGACGCGACCGAGGCGCAACAGACTGAGACCGCGCCGGCGCGTCCGAAGCCCAAGCCCAGGCCGGCGGCTCCCAAGGAGGTGACGGTCCGGGTCACCCCGACGGTGCCCACGTACGCCTGTGTCGACACCGGAGCGGGCACCGAGAACCTGTTCGAGGGCACGCTGGAGCGCGCGCAGACGTTCCGCAACGCCCGCGAGGTGCGACTGAACCTCGGCAAGCGGTCGGTGGCGCTGCGGGCCAACGGCAAGGCGGTGGAGATCCCGCCGAGCCCTGAGCCGTTCGGCGTGCAGGTCACGAAGAGCGCCACCAAGGAGATCCCAGAGGGGTCCAGGCCCTGCGCCGGATGAACGCGCGCGCCGGCATCGTCGTGACCGGCACGGAGGTGCTCACGGGCCGCGTCCGCGACCGCAACGGGCCCTGGCTGGCGGATCGGCTGCTCGAGCTGGGCGTCGAGCTCGCGCACGTGACGATCTGCGGCGACCGCCCCGAGGACATGGAGGCGCAGTTGCGGTTCATGGCCGACCAGGGCGTCGACCTGGTGATAACCAGCGGCGGTCTCGGACCGACGGCCGACGACCTCACCTTGGAGGTCGTCGCCGGCTTCGCGGGCCGGCCCCTCCACCTCGACGCAGAGCTGGAGCAGCACATCGCCGACATCCTGGAGCCGCTGATGAAGCGCTGGCGAAACCTCGACTTCGAGGCCGTGCGTGCCGCCAACCGCAAGCAGGCGCTGGTCCCCGAGGGGGCGACCGTGATCCACCCGGCGGGCACCGCGCCGGGGATGGTCGTCCCTGCCGGGGACGGGAGCGGCCCGACCGTCGTCGTCCTGCCGGGCCCTCCGCGCGAGCTGCACTCGATGTGGCACGTGGCCGTCGAGACCGAGGCGTTTCGGTCCGCCGTCGGATCGTCGGCGAGCGACTACGAGCAGTCGATGCTGCGCCTGTTCGGAATTCCCGAGTCCGAGATCGCGGAGACCCTCCGCGAGGCCGAGGCGCGGATCGACGGCCTCGACGCACTCGAGGTCACGACCTGTCTGCGTCGTGGCGAGGTGGAGGTGGTGGTGCGCCGGGAGCCGGCCGCCGAGGAGGCCTGGCGCGCGCTCGAGGCGTTGATCGCCGAACGCCACGCGACGACGCTGTTCTCGACAGACGGCTCGACGGTGGACGAGCAGGTGGCCGAGCTGCTCCAGGGGCGGACGATCGCGACTGGGGAGTCCTGCACAGGTGGACTGATGGCCGCGCGGCTCACCGAGCGGCCGGGCGCCTCCGCGTACGTGTTGGGTGGCGTCGTGGCCTACGCGAACGAGGCGAAGGTTGACCTGCTCGGCGTCGACCCCGCTCTGATCGAGCGTCACGGAGCGGTCTCACCCGAGGTCGCCGATGCCATGGCCGACGGTGCCCTCGCACGTCACGGGGCCGACGTGGCGATCGCCATCACCGGGATCGCGGGTCCGGGCGGCGGAACGGAGGAGAAGCCGGTCGGCACGGTCTGCTGGTGCGCCAAGCGCGCCGACGGCGCGACTCTGGCGCGGGACGTGCGGATGCCCGGCGATCGCAACGAGATTCGCGACCGCTCGACCACGGTTGGCATGCACCTACTGCGGCGCCTGCTGCGCGGCGAGGAGTTCCCGCTCTGAACCCGGGGCGGGCGGCGCGGGGGAGTGGTCCCGGCAGCGCTTTGCGGCTGTTCCTCGCGCTCGATCTGCCGGCGGAAGTGCGGGTGGCGCTTGCGGAGTCGATGCGGCGGTCGGTGGGGGCGCAGGGCGACGAGGTGCGCGTGTTGGAGGCGAACTCCCTTCACGTCACGCTCGTGTTCCTGGGACGGACGGCCCGGGGAGATCTGGAGCGCGTGTGGCGGGCCGCCTCGGCGGCGGTCGAAGGACTCCCGGCACCTGTGTTCACGCCGGCGGGCCTGGTCGGCGTCCCGCGCCGGAAGGCGCGACTGCTGGCCCTCGACCTGCGAGACGAGGACGGGCGGGCGGCTGCGATCCACTCGCGGGTCGCGGAGGCGCTCTCCCGTGCCGGCCTCCACGAGCCGGAGGCGCGACCGTTCTGGCCGCACGTGACGCTCGCGCGGGCGCGCTCCGGGGGGCGCGTACGCGTGCCGGATGGGCCTATGGCTGACGAGCCTTTCTTGGCTCGGCAGCTGACGCTCTACAGCAGCGTGACCGCGCCGACGGGAGCGCGCTACACGGCGCTGGAGGGGGTGGGGTTGGCTCGAGCGCCTACTGCGGCTGGGTAGGGGGCGCGGGGTGTACCCGGGCGTTCATCGCCCTGCGAGCGGCCATCCAAATCGATTGAACCGTTTGTGGGGCTATGGCCACGGAAACGGTGCAACGGAGTGCCGGGGTCCACGTTTGTGACATGGCTGTCGCGGACCCGTCGTAAAGCCGTTACGCAGGTCACCCAAGCCGTCCGAAGCCGGTCCTAGCCTGTCCTTTCCAAGACTTCAAGGAGCCCGTATGGACAAGGATCAGGAGAAGGCTGCGAAGGCGCGCGACGCCGCATTGAATACCGCGATCACGCAGATTCATCGCCAGTTCGGCGAGGGGTCGATCATGAAGATGGGGGACGAGGCGTTTGCGGTCAGCGTGTCCGCGATCCCGACCGGCGCGTTGTCGCTCGATCTGGCGCTCGGCGTCGGCGGGCTGCCGCGGGGGCGGATCGTCGAGATCTTCGGCCCCGAGGCCTCGGGCAAGACCACACTGATCTACCACGTGCTGGCCGAGGCGCAGAAGCAGGGCGGCATCTGCGCGTTCATCGACGCCGAGCACGCGATGGACCCCATCTACGCCAAGCGGATCGGGGTCGACGTCGACGAGCTGCTCGTGTCCCAGCCTGACCACGGAGAGCAGGCGCTCGAGATCGCCGACCTGCTGATCCGCTCGGGCACGATCGACGTCGTCGCGATCGACTCGGTGGCGGCGCTCACGCCCAAGGCCGAGCTCGAGGGGCAGATGGGCGACCAGTCGGTCGGCCTCCAGGCGCGCATGATGAGCCAGGCGATGCGCAAGCTGGCCGGCAACCTCAACCGGGCGAACACCCTGTGCGTGCTCACGAACCAGATTCGCGAGAAGGTTGGCGTGATGTTCGGCTCCCCAGAGACCCAGCCTGGCGGCCGCGCGCTCAAGTTCTATTCGTCCCAGCGCCTCGACATCCGCCGCATCGAGACCCTCAAGGAAGGCACCGAGGCGGTCGGCAACCGGGTGCGGGTGAAGGTCGTCAAGAACAAGGTCGCGGCGCCGTTCCGCCAGGCCGAGTTCGACATCGAGTACGGGGCGGGCATTTCCACCGAGGGTTGCCTCCTCGACCTCGGGATCGAGCACGACATCGTGCAGAAGTCGGGCTCGTTCTTCTCCTACGGGGACGAGCGGCTCGGCCAGGGGCGCAACAACGCAAAGGGATACCTGCGCGAGAATCCCGCCAAGGCGACGGAGATCGAGGCCAAGATCTACGAGGCCGTGGGCGTGGAGCAGTCGCCGGCGGTGGTCCCGGTGGCCCCCCCTGAGGACGGACCGGCTGACGCGAAGCCCACCGCTGACGATCTGGAGGAAAAGGCCGCCTAGATGACTGATTCCAACCTCCCGCACTCACGGATGACGCGCCATACCGGCGCTGGATCGCCACCCACGTCCTCGCCGATAGTGCTGCTATCGGCTTCGGCCGCGGGCGCCGTCCGGCAGGGTCTGACGCGCCCCCGCGGGCACGCGGGTTCGCAACCAATCATCTAGTGGAAGCGCACGGCACGGAAGCCGCCCGCGCTGTCGAACTCGCCTACAAGGCCCTGTCGGCTCGCGATCGCACGGTCGTGGAGTTGCGTGCTTGCCTGGAGCGCAAGCGCGTCGAGCCGGAGAACATCGCGCACGCGGTCAGCGAGCTGCAGGCCGCCGGGATGCTGGACGACGCCCGCTTCGCCCAGCGCTTCGCGGAGGACAAGCGCACGATCGAGCGCTGGGGCTCGGAGCGGATCGAGCGCGACCTACGTCGCCGCGGGGTGCCGCCGATGCTCGTCGATGCGGCGCTGTCTGGGCAGGACCGCGGCGAGGAGTTCGCCTCCGCGGTGGCCCTCCTCGAAGAGCGCATTCCCCCGCCGTGCGACGATCGCGCCCGCGACCGCGCGTGGCGGATGCTCGTGCGCAAGGGCTACGAGGCCGAGGTCGCATACGACGCTGTGCGCCAACACGCGCGCTCAGCGGGCGCCTGAGCAGTCCGCAACGGCCGCAAGGACGCGCCCGCGCCAGTTGCGCATCGGGGCCTCCAGGGATACGCTCATGGAGGCGGTCGGCGCGACCGCCGCGAAATCGAATCGAGACTACTTAGGCTTTCTTTGCAGCGGAAAAGCTCACTTCCGAGAAACATTGGAAACGAACTGACGACGATGACCGGGCGGATGGGGACGACTGTGGAAAGGAGCGCACCGGCGCGTCCGTAGTTGAAGTGCCGCGCGCCACCGGATGGCGCGCCCGCTCCTAGCAGCCTTGGATTTCGCGGCGCCGAGCCGATGGCTCGTCAAGTGAATCGGTTCCCGGCACCGATACCGGGGGAGGTGACTGCGACATGGAGATCCTGCTGGCGGCGGTCGTGTCCGCGGCAGTTGCTGCGGCGGTCGTCGTGCTGGCCCTGCGTGCCCGTGCGCCCATGGTCGCTGCACCCGTCATTCCCAGCTCGCGCACCCGAGGTCACACGGACGACCGCCCGGCCGACGAACAACCGGATCGAACCGCCGGCATCGCCACGGGTGGAGTGCCCGGCAGCGAAGAGGA
Organism: uncultured Thermoleophilaceae bacterium; assembly: GCA_963802855.1. Lineage (GTDB taxonomy): Bacteria > Actinomycetota > Thermoleophilia > Solirubrobacterales > Thermoleophilaceae > JAAYBF01. Next base: position 88,941 of record CAWDJP010000005.1, on the reverse strand, counting down.
ACGAGCTGCCCGCCCCGAGCCAGTAGCCGCGCCGCACACCGACGCGGTATCCGCCCGCGACCGTCGCCGCCGAGCACCGGCCGGCGCGGACGCCGAGCTGCGCGCGCGCCGCGAGGAGCTGGCCCGCCTGGAAGAGCGGTTGCGCGCCAAGGAGGGGGCGCTCGACTCGCGGTTGGCGGAGGTCGATACGCGCGAGCAATCTCTTACCGATCGCGCGCGGAACCTCGAGCAGAACGCGGCCCGGCTGAAGGAGTCCAAGCGTGAGCACCTGCGCGAGCTTGAGCGGGTCGCCGGCCTGAGCGCGGGGCAGGCGAAGCAGATCCTGCTGCGAGAGCTCGAGGACGAGTTGCGCCACGAGAGCGCTCGCGTGATCCGTCAGGTGGAGGAGGAGACCCGCCACGACGCCGACCGTCGTGCGCGGAGCATCCTGGCAGCGTGCATGCAGCGGGTAGCCGGAGGGCACGCTGTGGAGACCACGGTGTCGGTCGTCGAGCTGAAGTCGGACGAGCTCAAGGGCCGCATCATCGGCCGCGAGGGGCGCAACATCCGAACGCTCGAGACGCTTACCGGGATCGACTTCATCATCGACGACACGCCGGGCGCGGTGCTGCTGTCGGGCTTCGACGGTGTCCGCCGCGAGGTGGCGCGGATAACGCTCGAGAAGCTGCTACAGGACGGCCGCATCCATCCGGCCCGCATCGAGGAGGCGTTCGAGCAGGCGAAGTCGGAGATCGACCGCCGGATCACCGAGGTGGGGGAGCAGGCGGCCTACGAGGCCAATGTCGGGACCCTCCACCCCGAGCTGATCAAGCTGCTCGGGCGGCTTCACTACCGGACCAGCTACGGCCAGAACGTTCTGCACCACTCGATTGAATGCGCACGACTGGCGTCCCTCCTTGCCGCCGAGCTGGGCGCCAACACGAAGACAGCGGCCCGGGCGGCACTGCTGCACGACGTGGGCAAGGCGGTGTCACATGAGGTTGAAGGCCCGCACGCGCTCGTCGGCGGGCAGCTGGCGCGCCGCTACAAGGAGAGCGAGGCGGTGGCCCACGCGATGGAGGCCCACCACAACGAGGTCGAGCTGCAGACCGTCGAAGCCGTGATCGTCCAGATCGTCGACTCCGCCTCCGGCGCGCGCCCGGGCGCGCGCGGAGCGTCGCTCGAGCAGTACGTGAGCCGTCTTCACGATCTCGAGCAGATCGCCGCTCGGCACGACGGCGTCGAGAAGGTCTACGCGATGCACGCGGGGCGTGAGATCCGCGTGATCGTCCGTCCCGAGGACGTCGACGACGACGCCGCAGCGCTGCTCTCGCGCCAGATCGCCCGGGACGTGGAGCGCGAGATCGAGTTTCCGGGGCAGATCAAGATCACCGTGATCCGCGAGAGCCGCTCCACCGAGTACGCGCGCTGATCACAGCGGCCGCTTGCCGAGCGCCTGAACGAACTGGTAGTAGGCGGGACGCGGCCCTCCGTCGACCGAGAGCAGGCCGGAGTCGAAGACCACGTTCCCGGGCGCCGCGCGCCAGTGGTAGACGTAGATGCGCTCGATCCGGTCGGAGACGCGCGGGTACATCGTCAGCAGGTAGCTCATCGCCTGGGTCTGGCGCGAGACGCTCGGCGGGAAGCCGCGCCCGAAGAAGTTCAGCGCCCCGACCTCACTCACCCAGACCGGGCCCTCGACCTGTCGCAGGAACCAGCGCGTCTGCTCGCTCGAGAGGCGGTTCACGTCCGGATGCGCCACGAGCCCCCAGCGATGCGGCCCCCTCCCGATGTGCCGCTTGAACTCGCGCAGCCACCTGGCCGAGCCCGCCCGCCCGTTCGCCAGGAAGTCGGCGGCCAGGACCGTGCAGCGCGCGTGTGAGCATTCCTCGCGCGCGACCCGGTAGAACGCGGCGGTTCGGCGCGGGTCGCGGGCCGTGGGCTGTGCGTCGGCGAAGTTCGCCTCGTTCCAGGTCGAGAACAGCCGCACCCAGGGATACCGGGCGCGAAAGAGGCGAAAGTGGTGGCGAAACTCCTCGGGGCTCGGAAGCAGGTCCCTCGAACGGTAGGAGCGATAGAAGGAGACGAGGGGCTCGATGCCGGTCTTCCTCGCGATCTCGAACCAGGCGTCATGCAGCGCCCGCCGCTGCCCGCCGCGCGCGAGGTCGTCGTAGGGAACGAGCACACGTACGCGCTTGACGCCTGTCGCGATGAAGCGTGGGTCGAGGAGTGTCTCCGGCCGGTTGTCCGCCAACCCGATCAACGGGCCGCCGCGACGGAGGGCGACGAGGCGCGAGTCGGCGACCGAGGAACGGACGGGCGGCGGGGCGGCGGCCGGCGCCCTGTCTGCCGATCCTTCGTTCGAGCTCACGAACGCCACGGCGACGCTTACCAGCGCGGCGATTCCTACGATGACGCCCACGATCCGCATGCGAGTCTCCATTCTCGGCCCTGGGACCTACGTACCCCTTCGCCTCAGGCTAGGCTCCCGATGGCAGTGACGCGCAGCTACCACCTGACCACCTTCGGGTGCCAGATGAACGAGCACGACTCCGAGCGCATGAAGGGCATGCTCGAGTCGCTCGGCTACGCAGAGGCCCCCTCGCGCCAAGACGCCGATCTGATCCTCTTCAACACGTGCTCGATCCGCGAGTCGGCCGACACGCGGCTCGTGGGGCATCTCGGCGAGGCCAAGCGGCTCAAGAGCGAGGATCCCTCACGCGTGGTCGGCATCGGGGGCTGCTGGTCCCAGTCGATGAAGGACCGGGTGTTCGAGCAGTTCCCGTTCGTGGATGTTGCGTTCGGCCCGGGGCAGGTGCACCGGCTGGCCGAGTTCCTGACCAGCGACAGCCTGACCGCGCAGGGCTATTTCGAGTTCGAGGGCTTCACCGGGCACCTGCCGATGCACCGCGAGCGGCCGTTCCAGGGGTGGGTGCAGATCTCGGTGGGATGCAACTGCGCCTGCTCCTACTGCATCGTTCCCTCGACGCGCGGCCGCGAGGTGTCGCGTCCGCCCGCGGAGCTTGTGTCCGAGATCGAGCGCCTGGCTGCAGACGGCGTGCGCGAGGTCACCCTGCTGGGTCAGAACGTGAACTCCTACGGGCGCGACCTCCCGAAAGGCGGGAAGACGACGTTCGCGGAGCTCCTGGCGATGGTGGACGCCGTCGACGGGATCGAGCGTGTGCGCTACACGAGCCCGCACCCGAAGGACATGCGCGCGGACGTGATCGCCGCGCACGCCGAACTGCCGACCCTCTGCGAGCACGTCCACCTTCCGCTCCAGTCGGGGTCGAGCCGCATCCTCAAGACCATGCGTCGTACCTACGACCGCGCCCGCTACATCGATCGTGCCGCCGCGATCCGCGAGCAGGTCCCGGACTGCGCTCTGACAACGGACATCATCGTCGGCTTTCCCGGTGAGACCGACGAGGACTTCGAGCAGACCCTCGAGGTTGTGGAGGAGGTCCGCTACGACTCCGCGTTCACGTTCGTCTTCTCGCCCCGGCGCGGCACCGAGGCCGCGACGCTCCCGGGCCAGCTTCCGCACTCGGTCAAGCGGGAGCGGATGGAGCGGCTCGTGGCCGCCGTCCAGCGGATCGCCGCCGAGCGCTCGCAGCGGTTCGTCGGCCGCACGATGGACGTGCTGGTCGAAGGCCCGTCGCGCACCGACCCCGCACGGCTCCGGGGCCGGATTCGCCACAACAAGACCGTGAACTTCACGGGCCTGGCGACGCCGGGCGAGCTGGTCGACGTGGATATCGCCTCCGCCACCAGCACCACGCTCGCGGGCGAGGAGCGACTCCTCTCGCGGGTTGCCTGACGCGCCCGGAGCGGTGCCGGCCCTGTTCGGGCCGACGGGAGTCGGGAAGACCGCCGTGGCGATCGCGCTGGCCGACCTGCTCCGCGGGCGCGGGGAGGATCCAGTGGCGATCTCGGCCGACGCTCTCCAGGTCTACGAGGGGCTCGAGGCGCTAACCGGGGTTGCGAGCCGTGCCGAACGCGCCAGGCTCGAGCACCGGCTGATCGCGTTCGTGCCCGTGACGAGCCGCTTCTCGGTCGGCGACTACATGCGTCTCGCGCACGCCGAGATCGACGCCGCGCTCGAGGCGGGGAGGCGTCCTCTGATCGTCGGCGGGACCGGCCTGTACCTCCGCGCCGCGCTCGCCGACCTGTCGCTGGTGAAGGCGGGACCGGGGGAGGAGTCGGAGCTGTGGTCGCCGGTCACACGGCATCCGACGCTGCTGGTGGCGCTCACGATGGATCGCGCGACGCTGTACGCCCGGATCGACGCGCGCGTCGACGCGATCGTGGCGGCAGGAGCGCCCGCGGAGGTGCGACGCGCACACGCCGCCGGCGCTTCGCGGACCGCTCGCAAGGCGCTGGGCTTCGAAGAGCTGCTGCGAGACGACGCCCAAGCGATGAAGCAGCGCAGCAGGCGGTACGCGCGCCGCCAGCTGACCTGGATGCGCAAGCTCGAGCGTGTCGTGCCGGACCTGGTCACGATCGACGTCACCGACCGTGAGCCCGAGGCGGTCGCAGGGGAGATCGGACGCCGGCTGGCGACCTAGACGCATGATCGGCGCCGGGGCTCCGCCCGTGGCGGTATGGTCGGCCCGCGAGAGGCACCACCAGGAGGAGGAGGTCGTTCTGCACCGCCGCGTTTCGATAGCCGCTTTGGCCACACTTGCGCTCGCGCTCGCTGCGTCGCCCGCCGCGGGGCGCGACTACGCCTCCACCGCCCGCAACGTCATCCCCTCCGGGCAGTACGGCTCGGTGCCCGTGCCGCCGGACGCCGGCAGGCAGGCCGATCTGTATGACGGCCTGACCCCGCTGTTCAATCGCGTCGGGTCGGGCGACGTGTTCCGCTACTTCAAGTCCGAGGCGCTCGGGACCGCCGGCCAGGGGCCGCTGCGCACCGAGTCGGTTCCGAGGCCCGGCGTGACCCTCGTGCGCGACGGCTACAACGTGCCCCACATCACCGGGCGGACGAACGACGACGTGACCTGGGCCGCGGGCTGGGTGATGGCCGAGGACAGGGCCCTGCTCCTCCAGCAGGCCCGCTACCCGGCGCGGGTGGCCGCGGTCGACGCGCCCGGGCTGAGCGCGCTGCCGCTGATCTCATCGCTGCGGAGCTTCACGCCCACCGCCCAGACCGAGGCCGAGGTCTCAAAGCAGACCGGCGCGCTCTTGGCGAAGGGGGCCAAGGGCCGGGCGGTCCTGCACGACATCGACGTGTTCGTCGCGGGGATAAACGCCTACCTCCGCTCGACCGGGAGCACCGTCGAGCCGTGGACGCGCAATGACGTCTATGCCCTCAACGGGCTCAAGGGCCAGTTCGTCGGACAGGGCGGCGGCGGCGAGGTCCGAAGCTCGCTGTTCCTCAGCGGACTGCAACGCCGGCTAGGGGCGCGCAAGGGCTTCTCCGTATGGAACGACCTGCGCCAGCGCCAAGACCCCGAGACCCCCGTGTCCGTCGACGGACGATTCCCGTACGCGCCCCTGCCCGCGAGGCGTAAGGGCAACGTGATCCTCGACGCCGGATCCTTCAGGGCCGCGACCGCCGGGACGGCCACCGCCGCGGCACTCGGAAGGCCCAGCCCGCAGGCCAGCAACATCCTGATGACGACCGGGCGCCGCTCGACCAGCGGCCGGCCGCTGATGGTGGGCGGTCCGCAGATCGGCTACTTCTACCCCGGCCTCACGCTGGAGATGGACCTCAAGGGTCCGGGCTGGCAGTCACGCGGCGCCACCGCGGCTCCGTTCCCGGGCTACATCCTGATCGGCCGCGGGGAGGACTTCGCGTGGTCGCTGACCTCCGCCGGCGCGGACATCATCGACCACTACGTGGAGACGCTGTGCGGCGGCAGCAGGACCAAGTACGTCTACAAGGGCCGCTGTCGCGACATGACGTTCTTCGACGCCGGCCGGTTGGGTGCCGGCAGCGAGGAGCCGGCCCGCCAGGTCACCTTCAACAAGACGGTGCACGGGCCGGTGGTCGGCTACGCGACCGTGAAGGGGCGCGAGGTGGCAATCGCGCGCAAGCGCTCGAGCTACGGGCGCGACACCGTCGACCAGCTGCTCTATCGCGACCTCACCAGGGGCAAGGTCCGCTCGGTTCGGAGCTTCTTCAGGGCCGCCAACCAGACGCCGCAGACGTTCAACTCGTTCTACATCGATCACAAGAACATCGCGATGTACACCTCCGGTCGGCTCCCGATCCGCCCCAAGAGCATCGACTCCGGCCTGCCCGTGGACGGCCGCGGGCGGTACGAGTGGCGCGGCTTCCTCTCAGCTGCGAAGCACCCGCAGGGGACCAACCCCAAGAACGGGCTGATCAACAACTGGAACAACAAGCCCGCGCGCGGCTTCCCGGGCGCCGACGACCAGTTCGGCTACGGCTCGATCGGGCGCGTGGACCTGCTCAACCGCGGAACCGCGCGGCGCAGGCGACACAGCCTGGCGTCGATCGTAGGCGCGATGAATGCCGGTGCCACACAAGACGTGCGCACGATCGCGTTCCTGCCGGTCCTGTCGCGCGTCCTGCGCGGCGGCCGCGCGCCCAGCGCGCGGGCGCAGCAGATGCTCGGTCTGCTCGAGAGCTGGCGCCGGAACGGGGGCAGCCGGCTCGACCGCGACCTCGATGGGAAGATCGACGCGCCCGGCGCGGCAATCCTCGATGCGGCCTGGCCGAAGCTGGCCGACGCGGCGATGGTGCCGGTGCTGGGGACGGAGTTGGCCGAGCAGCTGGCCACGACCCTGCAATCACGCTTCGACCAGCCGCCGGCCGGCCAGTTCAACGGCTGGCACATCTACATGCACAAGGACCTTCGGACGCTGCTCGGTGCGAAGGTGCGGGGCAAGTTCGCGAATCGCTACTGCGGCCGTGGCAGCTTGCGGCGCTGTCGAGCGGCGCTATGGGCGGCGCTCGATGCCGCGGGCGCCGAGCTGGCAGCCGCACAGGGCGCCGATCCCGCTGCCTGGCGCAAGGACGCGAACCCCGAGCGGATCAAGTTCGTACCCGGGGTGTTCACCAAGACGATGCGCTACAGCAATCGGCCCAGCGGGATCCAGCAGGTGATCTCCTTCAACGGGCATCGCTGAGTCGCGCGTGATGCGTAGAGTCCCGCGCCGTGCGATTCGAGAAGTGGCAGGCGCTGGGCAACGACTACGCGATCGTTGAGGACAGCGCCCTTCCTTTCGAGCTGACCCCGAGCCGGATCGAGGCATTCTGCGCGCCTCATACAGGGGTCGGCGCGGACGGCATCCTCCTGCTCTCCAAGCCCTCGGAGCGTGGCTTCGTGGCGGACCTCAGGATCTTCAACCCGGACGGCTCGGAGGCCGAGCTGTCCGGCAACGGCGTACGCGAGGCCGTGATGTATCTGCGGCGGGCGGGCTGGACCGACAAGGACACGTTCTCGATCTCGACCGCGGCCGGCGAGGTCCGACCGCGGATCACCGGCGCCACGACCTGCACGGTCGACATGGGCCGGGCACGGTTGCAGGCGAAGGACTTCCCCTCCGGCGGGCAGGACGGGGTCGGATCGCTGACGGTCGCAGGACGCGAGCTGTCCTTTCAGTTCGTGTCGATCGGCAACCCCCAGTGCGCCATCGAGGTCGCTACGGGGCTGGAGGAGCTGGACCTCGGTGAGATCGGGCCAGCCATCGAGCACCACGAGCTGTTCCCAAACCGCACGAACGTCTCCTTTTGGAGGCAAGAAGGCGACCATGCGATACGGGCGCGGATCTTCGAGCGCGGGGTGGGGGAGACGATGTCGTCCGGCACCGGCGCGACCGGGGCGGCCGTGGCGGCTGTGCTGCGCGGCGCCGACAGCCCGGTGACCGTGCGTCTGGACGGTGGCGCGCTGGAGGTGGACGTGGGGGAGGACCTGCACGTGGACCTGTCGGGCTGGGCGGCGCCCGTGTACGCGGGAGAGCTGAGCCCGGAGTTCGTGGAGGCGCTGAGCAACAAGTGAAGCCGAGCGCCCGCCTGGACCGTCTTGCCCCCTACCTGTTCGCCGAGCTCGAGCGGAAGATCGCCGAGAAGAAGGCCGCCGGGGTGGACGTGATCAGCCTCGGCATCGGCGACCCGGACACCCCGACGCCGGGACTCGTGATCGATGCGCTGGCGCGAGCGGCGGCAGACCCGGGCACCCATCAATACCCCTCGAACCGCGGCCGCGACGAGTTTCGCGACGCGTTCGCCCGCTTCTATGAGCGTCGCTTCGGCGTGACGCTCGATCCAGCGCGGGAGGTCCTGCCGGCGCTCGGTGCCAAGGAGTGCATCTTCAACCTGAACCTCGCCCTGCTCGACCCGGGGACCGTCGCGCTGGCGGCCGACCCCGGGTATCCGGTCTACACCGGAGGACCGCTGCTCGCCGGGGGAGAGGCCGAGCTGATACCGCTCGTGCCAGAACTCGGCTTCGCGCCGGATCTGGACGCGATCGAGACGAAGGCGAGGGAGCGCGCGCGGTTGATGTACCTGAACTACCCGAACAATCCCACCGGAGCCGTCGTCCCCGAGGGGCTGTTCGAGCGAGCCGTCGCGTTCGCGCACGCGCACGACGTGCTGGTGGTGCACGACGCGTCCTACACCGAGACGACCTTCGACGGCTACGTCGCGCCGAGCTTCCTCGAGACGCCGGGCGCCAAGGATGTTGGAGTCGAGGTGTTCTCCCTCTCCAAGGGCTACAACATGACGGGCTGGCGCACGGCGGCGATCGTCGGCAACGCCGAGGCCATCGACGCCTACTGGAAGCTGAAGACCAACATCGACTCGGGCATGTTCGAAGCCGTCCAGCTTGCGGCCGCGGCGGCCCTCGACGACGGCGACGCCGTGCCCCGCGAGATGAGCGCCGTCTACCAGCGCCGCCGGGACCTGGTCGTCTCCGCGCTCGAGGAGGTAGGCGTCGACGTAATCCCGCCCAAGGGCACGATCTACATCTGGGCGCCCGTCCCCGAGGGTCACAGCTCGGCGTCCTACTGCGAACTCGTGCTCGAGCAGTCGGGCGTCGTGATCTCCCCGGGGAGCGCGTACGGACCCAACGGGGAGGGCTACTTTCGGATCTCGCTGACCGTCGCGGACGAACGGCTGACGGAGGCCGTCGAGCGCATGCGCGCGAGCCTTGGCGGGTAGTAGGCTCGCACCCCATGAAGACCTGGGACACGCGCGGCCTCGACGTCGAGGTCCACAAACCTCACATCGTCTCGTCAACCGACGCCGCCCGAGTGATCGTGTTGCAGCTCCCCGCCGGCGAAAGCCTGCAGGAGCACCTGGTGCACGAACGTGCCTGGGTGCTCGTCGTCGACGGCGAGCTGGAGATCGAGAGCGACGGCGAGCGCAGCTCCGGCGGGCCGGGGTTGCTGGCCGAGTTCGACCCGAAGGAGCGCCACGAGGTCACGGCCAAGAGCGACGCGCGGGTGCTGCTGTTCCTCGCTCCGTGGCCGGGCGACGGCCATCCCGGGGCGATGTCACTGGACGACAAGTCGCAGGTCCGCGAGCGGGCCGCCCAGCGCGCGGGATAGATGTCGGAAGCGAACAGGGAGATCGTTCGGCGCGCCCACCGGGCGCTGTTCGGGGACGGCGACCTGGACCTGGCCGACGAGCTCGTGCATCCCGACTACCTCAACCACGAGGCGGCCGAAGGGCGGCCGCGCGGGCCTGAGGGCATGCGCGAGACGGTCACCTGGCTGCGTGAGACCTTCGGCAATCCGCAGTTCGAGGAGCAGGATCTGATCGCCGAGGGAGATCGGGTGGTTGCACGCGTGCTCTTCAAGGGCACCCTGACCGGCGAGGTGATGGGCATGGCCCCCACCGGCAAGCCGTTCGCCGTCCAGCACATCCACATCTGGCGAATCGAGGATGGAAAGATCGCCGAGCACTGGGCCTGCCGCGACGACGTCGGCGCGATGCGCCAGACCGGGCTGATCCCCGATAAGCAGCTCGCCGGTTGACCGTCGCTTCGGCCCTACACTCGGGTAAGTGCAGAACACCGATGGAGTCCGTACACCGAGGGCGCGCCAGCGTGCCCTGCTGATCGCAGCCAGCCCCGACGAGCCAGATCTTGCTGAGCTAGGCGAGCTCCTGCGCACCGCCGGCGTGGCCGTGGCCGGCGAGCTCACCCAACGCCGCCCGGCGCCCGACCCCGACCGCTATCTCGGCAAGGGGAAGCTCGCCGAGCTCAGGCGTGCGATCTCGGACAACGACGCCAACCTCGTGGCGTGCGACGACGAGTTGCTCCCGCGCCAGGAGCGAAACCTCGAGGAGGAGCTCGGCGTCCCGGTGATCGATCGGACGGCGGTGATCCTCGACATCTTCGCCGACCACGCGAACTCGGCCGAGGGCAACCTGCAGGTGGAGCTGGCGCAGCTCGAATACAACCTCGCTCGCATGCGCGGGCTGTGGACGCACCTCGAGCGCCTCGGCGCCGGACGCATCGACGGCGGCATCGGCACCCGAGGCCCCGGCGAGACCCAGATCGAGACCGATCGCCGTCTGGCCCGCGACCGGATCTCGGCGCTGCGAAGGCGGCTCGAGCACACCAAGGCCACCCGCCGCATCATGCGCTCGGAGCGCGAGCGCGCGGGCTTGCCGACGGTAGCGCTCGCCGGGTACACGAACGCCGGCAAGTCGACCCTCCTCAACGCTCTCACCGGAGCCGAAGTCGGCGTGCGCGACCGGCTCTTCCACACGCTCGATCCCACCACGCGTTCGTTCGAGATCGGCGGCCGCAGCTACCTGCTCACCGACACTGTCGGCTTCATCCGTAAGCTGCCCCATCAGCTCGTGGAGGCGTTCGGCGCGACCCTCGAGGAGGCGCTCGGTGCCGACCTGCTGGTCCACGTGGCGGACGCGTCGGTGCCCGAAGACGAGCTGGCGGGGATGCTCGCCGCGGTCGACGACGTGCTCGACGAGATCGGCGCCGCGGAGCGGCCGCGGCTACTCGCGCTGAACAAGGTCGACCTGCTCGACTCCGAGCGGCGCCGTGAGCTCGGCTATCGCCACCGAGATGCGGTGCAGGTGTCGGGCGAGACGGGGGAGGGGCTCGGCGGGCTGCGAGCGGCCGTCGAGGCGCGCTTCCTGGCAACGCTGCGGCCGATGGAGCTGCTGCTGCCCTACGACGAGGGCGGGAGGCTGTCCGAGCTGCACGAGGTGGCGGGTGAGATGGAGCGCGAGGAGACCGCGGAGGGCGTGCTGGTGAGAGCTCGCGTCCCGGCCTCGGTCGCGTCCCGATTCGAGCGCTTCGCCGTGGATGGCGCGGGCTCGAACGGCCGCGCCGGATGACGCTGAGTTTCAAGCGCCTGTCGCCGGCCGCCGTGGCGCCCCAGCGAGCTCATTCCGACGATGCGGGCTACGACCTCTGCGCAGCCGAGTCCGCCAGCCTTGCGCCCGGGGAACGCGCCAGCGTGGGCACTGGTATCGCGCTCGCGATTCCCCCCGGGCACGCCGGCCTAGTGCTCCCCCGGTCGGGGCTGGCCGCCCGACACGGGATAGCGCTCGTGAATGCCCCTGGGCTGATAGACGCCGGCTATCGCGGCGAGGTGAGGATCCTGCTCCTGAACACCGACCGGGCCACGCCGTTCGACGTTGCGCCGGGGGACCGGATCGCCCAACTCGTGATCGTCGCGCACGCGACGGGAGAGCCTGAGGAGGTGCCCGAGCTCGACGCGACCGCGCGTGGCGCGGGCGGATTCGGCTCAACGGGCGCGTAGGGGCCACCGGCGTAAGGAAAAGGGCTTTGCAGCGGGTCAACCCGCTCGAACATCTGCCGATACGAGAAGGGTGAGCCAACCGGCCGTCGCCCCAACGGGGGTCACTCCGCCCGCCCACCGATCTTCCGCCCTGAGGCGGATCGGCGACGTGATCGTGGACCTGGGCTTCGCCAGCCGCGAGGCCGTCGAGCGCGCCGCGGTCGAGGCGCGCGAGACCGGACGAACGACGGGCCAGACGTTGCTCGAGAGCGGCGTCGTCACGCCCGACCAGCTCGCGCGCGCGGTCGCCGAGCGGTTCGGGATCGACCACGTGGACCTGAACAGCTTCCAGGTCGATCCCAGTGCGGCCGCCCTCGTGGACCCCTTCGTCCTGCGCCGCTACAAGGCTGTCCCGATCGCCTTCGCCGACGAGCGCACGCTGCTAGTTGCCACCGCCGACCCCGCGAACGTCCTGGCGGTTGACGACCTGACGATGATGACCGGCTACGAGATCCGCCGGGCCGCTGCCAGTGCCGCCGACGTCGACGCGATGCTCGGGCGGCTCAACAGCCTCGAGGAGGCGGTGCTGGAGGTCGAGGAAGAGGCGGACGAGCAGGCCGCCGTGATCGAGCTGCGCGAGTCCGCCGAGGACGCGCCGGTCGTCAAGCTCGTGCACTCGATCGTGGCCGAGGCCGTACAGCGCGGCGCCTCCGACATCCACTTCGACCCCGACGTCGGCACGATGCGCGTGCGCTTCCGCGTCGACGGCGTGATGACCGACTCCACCACGGTCCGCAGTGCGATGGCCCCTGGCCTGGTGTCCCGGATCAAGATCATGGCCGACCTCGACATCTCCGAGCGGCGCGTACCCCAGGACGGTCGCGTGGGACTGTCGGTCGACGGCCACCACGTCGACATCCGCGTCGCCACGTTGCCGATCGTCCGCGGGGAGTCCGTGGTCATGCGGATCCTCGACAAGGGCCGGATGGTCCTCGACCTTGACACCCTCGGGATGGGGCCCGCGGTCGTCGAGCGCCTACGCGAGGCGATCGGCCAGACCCACGGCTCCGTGCTCGCCACCGGCCCGACGGGGTCGGGCAAGTCGACCACCCTCTACGCGGCGCTGACCGAGATCAACAGCCCGGACAAGACGATCATCACGATCGAGGACCCCGTCGAGTACGAGCTGGACGGGGTCAAGCAGGTCCAGATCAACCCCAAGATCGGGCTCACCTTCGCCAACGGCCTGCGCTCGATGGTGCGCTCGGACCCCGACGTGATGATGGTCGGCGAGATCCGCGACCGCGAGACGGCACAGATGGCGATCGAGTCCGCGCTCACCGGGCACCTGCTGCTGTCGACGCTGCACACCAACGACGCGCCGATGAGCGTCGCCCGCTTGATCGAGATGGGCATCGAGCCGTTCCTGGTGGCGTCGGGAATCTCGTGTGTGGTCGCCCAGCGCCTAGCTCGAAGGCTGTGCGACTGCAAGACCGAGACGAAGATCGGCGTCGAGGCGCTGCACCGCAACGGCTACCCGGCCGAGCGGGAGTCGATCCAAGCGTACGAGCCGGGCGGGTGCGTTCGCTGCGCGCACACGGGGTACCTGGGCCGGGTTGGGCTCTACGAGCTGATGCCTGTCACCGACGAGATCCGAGAGCTGATCGTCGAGAAGGGCTCCGCCCATGCGATCGCCGCCGTGGCGGTCGACCAGGGGATGCACCGCCTGCGCGACGACGGCCTGCAGAAGGTCCGCAACGGAATCACCTCGATGGCGGAGACCCTGCGGGTCCTCGGCGGCACGGCTTAGATCCGACTCGCAGGGTCGCTGCCCTGCGCGACCGCCCTTCCGCCCTGGCGATCAGGCTCAGCGTTATCGGGCTCCCACTCAACGCCGAAGATCGCATGTGTGCCTGCGAGCCCCTTTAGCTCCAACTCCTGGCCGCTGTCGAAGGAGAACTCGCCAACGCTTTCGGTTAGCTCCTTCAAAACGGAGGAGACGCGGATCTCGCCCCCTCGGGCATGGCCGGCGATTCGGGCCGCGAGGATCACGTTTTTGCCGAAGAAGTCGTCCTCCTCTCGAATTGCCTCGCCAGAGTGAAGCCCGATGCGAATCCGAAGGGGCCAACTGGGACCATTCTGACTGGCGAAAGCGCGCTGCAACTCGATGGCGCACTTGAGCGCCCGCCGAGCGCTCGAGAACGCGATCATGAATCCATCGCCTTGGGCCTTCACCTCGAAGCCGCCGTGGCGCTCGACGTGCTCGCGAATCACGCGATTGTGGCGCTGAAGGAGCTTCAGCCATTCGGCGTCACCGAGCGCCTCCGTCATGGCAGTCGAGTTCTCGATGTCGGAGAAGAGCATCGTGACCGTGCCGTCAGGTGCCGCGGCGGGGCGAAGGTTCGGGCGCTCGCTCTCTAGCGATGCAGCCACCGCGTCTAGGGAGGTGCGGATGTCTGCGCCCGCTGCCCCCTGGACCTCGAGCCGGAGCGCTATGACTCTTCGGACGATCCCTTTCATGCCTAGCTCATGCGCCGTCCCCAGCGCATCCTTCAGCAGCGTATGGGCCAGTTGACCGTCCGCGGGGGCTCCGCGTAGGCGCAGCATTCGCGCGTAGTCGGCCTGGGTGCGGGCCAAAAGAGGCCTGGCGCCCATGGCCGCGTGCATCTGCATCGCTTCTTCGAAGCGGCGGGCCGCGACCTCCCAACGTTCGAGCGTGGTGGCAAGGAGGCCGAGGTAGCGCGCCACAGAACCGTTGCATGCGGAGACGTGGCCCGCTACCGCATTACGGTTGGCATACGGAGCGAGGAGCTCGTGCAACTCCGACGCTGCCTTCGCATCATCGAGATACGAGCAGGCCTCAGCGAGCATCGTCATCGCCACGAGCCAGAAGCCGTCGCGGGGAAGGCCTCGGAACCCGTCTGCAGCGAACGGCTCGAACTCGGCCCGAGCCCGCTCGGCCAGCCCCAGCTCGCCATACAGGTATACGAGCACACATCGCCAGGCGGAAACGGCTGGGTACTGCTGCACGAACTCCCGCGTGGCCTCTTCGAGCTCTTCGAGGCGTCCCTGGTCGCGCCGCAGCCAGAACGTCTGCACTCCCAGGCCCTGGGTGACCAGGCGCTCCTGCGCTCGCCGCCCGGTTTCCCATGCCTCTTGCGACAGGATTTCGGCGTCATCGAAGCGCCCTTCGAGGAGCGCCCGCATCGCTTTCATGTGCGGCGTCCACCAGCGATAGAAGGGCTGCCTCAACTCCTCGGCCAGCCGCGCATAGGACTCGGCCTCGCGATCCACTTCCTCAATCCTGCCCAGCTCGAGCAGGTTGCCGAGGCGCCAGTGATGCCCGCGCAGAGTCTTGGCCTTGTCGCCCGCCGCCTGCCCCACCTCGATGATCTCGGTGGCGACGGCGAGCCGCTCGTCGATGTGGTCTGGATCCCAGATCGCGTAGTGCCTCGCGCTGAGGGCGGCAGCTAGCACGGCGGTGTCTCCCATCCGCCGCGCCATCTCCACGGCTTGATCACTCACAAATGCCTTACGCCCACTCGAATCCGCATCGCCTGCGTAGGAGAGCTCCACCGCCAGCCGCGCAAGCACCCGCGCGCGCAGTGCGCTGTCCTCGTCCCCGAGAGCCGCGAGTGCCTGCTCGAGGAGCTTGACGAGCGCCTGATCTACGACGCCGATGGTGAGCCAGCTTCCGCCGTAGCCCAACGCGGCCCGTGCGAGCAGCGTCTCCGCGCCGAGACGGCCGGCGATGTCAGCGGCTTTGAGAAAGCGTTCTTTTGCGGCGGCGGTATCGCCCGCTCTTGCACTCGCCCCGCCCGCGGCTAGGAGCACCTCGCAGCGACGCACCTCGTCCACCGGTTCCCGGCGCTCGATTGCAGCCAGTACACGCCCGTAGTGGGAGACCGCGTCCTCGTAGGCCAGTACCTCCATAGAGCGCTCCCCAGCCCGCGTGCCGTACTCGATCGCCTTTCGCTGACCGTCCGCCACGCCGCTCTCGCCGAAGTGGTACGCGAGTTCCGCCACGTGCGGGTCGAGCCTGTCCGACCACATTTCCTCCATGGCTTCCGCGATTTGCATGTGGAGCCGCGCCCGGCGAGTGGGCGTCAGCTGTTCATGAAGTGTCTCTCGAGTGAGTCCGTTGGTGAATCTGTAGCGGCCGACGGAAATGTCGTCCACGATGCGGGCCGATACGGCCTCGTCAAGCGCCCCGAGCAGCCTCTCGTCCGAGAGTTCACACGCGCGCTCGAGCAATTCGACTCTGAACTCGCGCCCGATCACTGAGGCGACGAGGAGGACCCGGCTGCACGCGTCTGAGAGTCGCGCCACGCGTCTTCCTATCGTTTCGCGCACCCCTTCCGGGATCCCGAGGTCCTCCACCTGGGTGGCGTCCGTGATCCAGCGCCCTCCCTCTCTATAGAGCCGCTTGGTCTCGACCAGATGCCGGATCACCTCCTCAATGAAGAAGGGGTTGCCATTGGTCTCGGCGTAGACGGCTTCCGCCAATTGCAGCTGATGGACGTCCAGCTCGTGTTGCGCGGCGGTCTCGAGCATCGCCCTCGTCTCCTCCAGCGTGAGACCACCCAGTGCGATTCGCTCATAGGCGTGGTGCTGGCGCTGCAGCGTGCCGATCACTTCCCACAGCGGGTGGTCGGGCGTCACGTCCGAGTCCCGGTAGGTGCCGAGCACCAGCACCCTCGATCTGCGCAGCTCCGGAATGAGAAACTGAAGCAAGAGAAGCGTCGGCCGATCGGCCCACTGCAGGTCGTCGATGATCAGCACAAGCGGCTCGTTGTGGGACGCGGTCTTGAAGAACGTCGTGATCGAGTCGAACAGCCGAAAGCGTGCCTGCTCGGGTTCGAGTTCGGGAGGCACCGGCAGCCCGGGCAGGCTGTCTCGCACCTCCGACACCACCTGTGCGATGTCCGCGGCGCCCGATCCCATTTCCGAGGAGATCGTCCGCGGGTCACGGTCGTGCACGTGTGAGCGAATGATCTGCACCCACGGCCAATAGGCCGGTGCGCCGTCGCCCTCGTAACATCGGCCCCAGAGCACCTGTGCGCCTCGCAGACCGGCGTAGGTGGCAAGCGCGGTAGCTGTCTCTGTCTTTCCGATGCCCGTCTCGCCCGCCAGGGTCACGATGCGGCCGTGACCCGAGAGCGCCTCGTCAAGCGCCGCGCGCATCCGTTCGATCTCGTGCTCGCGACCGACCAGGTATCCGTCGGTCAGACGCCCGACGGGGTTGGCCATATCTGGAGCCATGGACGGACTCGGTCCGTCCTGACTGGACACCGAAGCGAGCAGCTCCCTGACTTCGGCGGCGCTCGCCGGCCGCTCTGCGGGCGCCTTGGCTAGCAGCCGCAGGATCACCTTCTCGAACGGCTCGGGGATCTCCGCGTTGTGCCACGAAGGGGCCACGGGCGCGGTGTTGATGAGCTGCGAGATAACGGCAACGGCATCGTCTCCCACGAACGGCTGGCGACCGCAGAGCAACTCGTAGAGGAGCGCGCCGAGGGAGTAAAGATCGGAGCGCGCGTCAGCCGACTTGCCTAGCGCTTGCTCCGGCGGCATGTATGCCACGGTCCCGACCATCATGCCTTCGGTGGTGATCCTTGAGCGATCGAGTGCCACGGCAAGCCCGAAGTCACCGAGCTTGACCATTCCGTCGGCGGTGAGCCAGGCGTTTTGGGGCTTAAGATCGCGGTGGATGACGCCGAACCCATGAGCGTGCTCGAGCGCCTGGCAGAGCTCGTCGGCGATTCGAATGGCTTCCGAAACCTTCAAGCGATGGTCCGGAGCGTGCTGGATCAACTCGTCCAAGTCGCCGCCGGCCATGTACTGGCTCACGATGTAGAGCCGCTCGGCCTCCTCGCCGATGTCGTAGACGGTGACAATGTGGGGGTGATCCCCCAAGCGTCCCATGGCCTCGGCCTCGCGCCGTGCTCGAGTGACGCCACTCTGGTCAAGCCCTTCGGTCTTGATAATCGCGACCGCCACATCACGGTCCAGACTCGAATCGCGGGCCAGGTAGACGCGTTTACGGCCCCCCTCGCCTACGAATCGCTTTAGCTGGTAACGGCCGCCGGCCAGTGAGTGCGGCAGCCCCGCCGAGGTCGTCGCGCGGGCAGGCGCCTCGTCGCGGGCGAGCGCTTGTCCGCAGGAGTCGCAGAACCTGTGGTCAAAGGGATTTGAGTTTCCGCACGAGGGGCATGCGACAAGCCCCGAGAGCGGTGCAGCGCAACTACCGCAGAATCCCGCGCTTTCTCGATTCTGGTGCCCACAAGCGGGACACTGCATACCGGAGCCCCTCGCGCCTCGAGGAGCGCCATGCTAACCGAATTCAATGAGCGCGAGCGCGCGGGCCTTTGTGTTAGACGCCCGCTGCGCGCCGGGCCGAAGCGTGTGCCGCATCCTCTAGCGAGTCCTCCAGCGGCTCCAGGTTGACCCCGAGCGCCAGCTCGATCAGCCTGTCCGCCAACCACACGTTCTTCGGCAGCAGCGGGCCGTGGAGGTAGGTGCCGATCACGTTGCGGCGCCGCACGCCCTCGAAGCCGTCGGTGCCGTTGTTCCCGTGTCCCGCCAGGACGCGGCCGAGCGGGCGCTCGCCCGGTCCGAGGTAGGTGCGCCCGCCGTGGTTCTCGAAGCCGGCGATCGTCCGTGCGCCTGTCCCGAGATCGGCCTCGATCGCACAGTTGCCGATCAGGCGCGGGCCCTCCTCGCGCACCGTTCGCAGGTCCACGAGGCCGACGCCTGGGAGCTCGCGATCGCCGATCGCGTAGCTCTCGCCGAGCAGCTGGTAGCCGCCGCAGACGGCGAGCACCACGGCCCCGCGGCCCGCTGCGGAGTGCAGCGCATCGCGCTTTGTGGCCGCCATGTCCTCGGCCACCGCCTCCTGGTCGCGGTCCTGGCCGCCACCGATGTAGAACAGGTCGTGCGAGTCAGGCGCCAGAGCGTCGCCCACCCCTGCGGATGCGACCTCGAAGCCGAGCCCGCGCCACTCACAGCGTGCGCGCAGCACGGCGATGTTGCCGCGGTCGGCATAGATGTTCATCAGCTCGGGGTAGAGCGCGCAGACGCGCAGCGTGGCGCTCACGGGCACGCCTCGAGCATGACGACCGTGCTGCCGACGAAGTCCCGCGTGGCGGGGACACGCCACGGATCCAGCGTTCGGAAGCCGACGCCTTCGGCCTGGCCCTCCAGCTCGGCAGGGGTGACCCAGTCCAGCCGGATCGTCGCTGCCTCCTCGGTCAGCTCGCCCGTTGGCGACACCGCTTGGCGGTGGCGGTCGATGGCCACGCCGTCGCCCTCGTCGCGGGCGATCACCGGCGTGGAGGAGAGCACCCAGCCGTCGACCTCGAGGATGTCTGGCAGCGGCGGCAGCGCCTCGTCGGGCGGGACGGTGTCATAGGGGTCGGCAAGGGCGATCGCGAGCAGCCCGCCGGGGAGGAGATGTCGCGCTACCGACGCGAGCATCGCCGCGCGACCGCGCTCGCCGCCGAGAAGCTGCGCCACCTGCATCGGCATGATCGCCAGCGGATGACGGGCGCCCAGATCGAAAGAGCGGGCGTCGGCGACTCTCGCGCGCACCGGCAGCCCGCGCTCCCGGGCTCGGCGCGCGCAGGCCCGCACGAGCTCCGTGTCAGCGTCGATGGCGGTGACGGCGTGACCGCGGGCCGCCAGGTCGAGCGCGACGCGGCCGGTACCGCCGCCGATGTCGAGTACCGGCCCGCCACGCTCCTCGGCCAGACGGCGCCACACGAGCAGGTCGGCCGTGTACGAGGCACATTCGACGTCATGCCACGCGACCACGCCGGCCAACGGCATCGCGCCGGTCATGCGCCTTCCTCCGCCGCGGGGGCGTCCGAGGGCAGGTCGACGCGCTCGAGGTCCCATACCGGCAGGCCGTCCAGCTCCGAGGAGGCGATGAAGCGCTCATGTGCCTCCTCGCCCAGTCGCCGAAAGCCGGCGTGCACCTTCTCCAGGTAGTCGCGCGAGATCACAGCGCGCCCCTCCGCCCGGCCACGGCGCAGCCGCTCGCGACCCGCGGCCGAGCCGCAGTAGGTCCATACCCGGCCGTCGATGCCGTGCACGCTCTCGGTCACGTCGATTCGATCGTAGTTGCGCTCGCGCCGGTCAAGCAGCTCGAGCTCGGCCGCCGAGACCGCCCGCACCGTGCCGTTCACCTCCTGCTCAGCGCAGGGCTCGAGGTCCAGGAAGGCCACATAGACGGCGGGGCGCACCCCGTCCGAACGGCGCAGGTACATCTTGTATCCCGGGATCGCATGCACGTTGTCGGTCGCAACGCCCCATACGCGCCGGTAGCCCACCAGGCGTGCCCGCCGATCCGCGGTGTCGCCGTCGAGCACCAGCGACCCGTAGCCGAACACGTGCTGTGTCCCGTCTAGTCCGCCCATCGGGACGCGAGGCCGCGGCGCGCGAGCAGGTCGCGCAGCTCCAGCAGCGCCGTGTAGGTGGGAAGGGCGTAGAGCGGGCGGCCCGCGTCGCGACCGCCGGCGACTGCGCTGTCGAGCGATGACGCCAGGTCGCGATCCACCACGGGGTGCGAGTCCACGCCCGCGTACTTCAGGCGCAGAGCCATCTCCTCGGCGCGGGTACCGGAGCAGGTGACTCTCCCGACTCGGCCGGCCAAGAGCTCGAAGTCGGCGTCCCAGATCCAGGAGACGTCGCGGCCGTCGGCGATTCCATCGTTGAGCGCCAGCCAGACGTCGAGCTCGCCCTTCTCGAGCGTCAGGGTGCGCAGCACCTCGTTCGCACCGGCGGGATTCTTGACGAGCAGGATTGATACCGGGCGGCCGTCGACGGCGATGGTCTCGACGCGGCCGAACGAGCCGCCGAAGCTCGCGAGCGCGTCGCGGACGTCAGCGAGCGAAGCGCCGAGCTCCAGCGCCAGTGCTGCCGCAGCCACGGCGTTGTAGACGTTGTAGAGGCCCGGCAGGGGGAGACGGATCTCTGCGCGACCGGCCGGCGTCCCCAAGGTCAGCTGCGCCCCTGACATCCCGTCGAGCTGGACATACTCCGCGAAGACGGTGGGCGTCGGGCGCTGCCTGCCGCAACCGGGGCAGCGGTAGTGGCCGAGATGGCCCATCAGCACGGTCTCGTAGGTGTAGGGCGTGCCGCAGTTTCGGCAGTGCTTGGAGTCCGCCGCGTGGCCGAGCTCCGGCAGCGCCTGCGACGGGTCGTTCACGCCGAAGTAGGTGACGCCCCCTCGATCGCGGCCGAGGTCCGCCACGAGCGGGTCGTCGGCGTTCAGGACGAACCGTGTCCCGCCGGCGTCGCGGGCCACGAGCTCCGCCCAGCGGTCGGCCAGCAGCTCGAGCTCGCCGTAGCGGTCGAGCTGGTCGCGAAACAGGTTCGATAGCAACACCACGCGCGGGTGGACGGCGTCCGCCACTTGCGGGAGCCAGGCTTCGTCCACCTCGAACAGCCCGAGCTGGCCGGGGCGCTCGCCCGCCTCCAGTAGCGCCGTCGCAACGCCCCAGGCCATATTCGACCCGGCCCGGTTGTGGACGAGACTCCTCCCCGAGCGCTCGAGCACGACTGCGGTCATGGCGGCGGTGGTGGTCTTGCCGTTGGTGGCGGAGACGAGCGCCGCACCTCCTTCCAGGCGCGCCGCCATCCGCCCGAGCGCGTCGGGGTCGGCGCGGAGCAACAGACGGCCCGGAAGGGTCGTACCTCCGCCACGGCCCGCGCGCCGCGAGATCGCGCGCACCGCGCGCGCCAGTGCCTCGAGCAGGCGCCGCATCACCCTGGGGCGATCACGCGCAGGCAGCGTGCCCGCACCCGAACGGTTGCCGGGGTGACCCCGATCGGGTCGCCGTCGGCGTAGATGTCGAAGTCGCGATCGGCCGCAACGCCGATCACGGATCCGCGAAAGGTATGCACGCTCGGTTCCCCCAGATGCTCGCCCTTGAACACCTTCGGGAACTTCCGCAGGAACTCGACCTTGGAGCTGCGCCCAGTGGCGACGACGTCGAGGAGGCCGTCGTCGAGCTGGGCCTGTGGCGCCAGGTACATACCGCCTCCGTAGGCACGCGAGTTGGCGACCGCCACGGAGTAGCCGCTCAGCTCGTGGCGCTCGCCGTCGACCGTGACCGTGAAGGACGCCGGCTTCCACGCCGCGAGCGCACGCAGCGCGGCGTACAGGTAGACGAGGTTTCCGCGAATCAGCTTGGCATCGTTGGCGATCCGGTTGGCATCGGAATCGAAGCCGAAGCTGGCGATGCCGAGAAAGGGGCGGCCGTCGACCTCCGCCACGTCGAACAGGCGCTCGTCGCCCTCCACCGCCAGACGGGCCGCCTCGGTCGGATCGGAGGGGATCCCGAGTGCGCGCGCATAGTCGTTGCCCCGCCCGCCCGGGATGATCGCGAGGGCGGAGTCCTGGCCACGCAGGACGCCCGCTACGGGACGCAGCAGCCCATCGCCCCCCATCGCGGCCACAGTCTCGCCGGCCTCAGCCGCCGCGCGGGCCTCCGCCTCGGCGTGGTGGATGTCGCGCGTATGGACCACGCGCCGCTGCGCGCCGAGGCGGTCCATCTCCGCCAGTGCCGCGGGCAGCCGCTTGCGGGCGCGCCCCCCGGCCGCCGCCGGGTTGACGAGCACCAGGAACCGCCGGCTCACTCGGCCACGGCGGCGGCGACCCTGGCCGCGCGCTCGGCGGCGAAGGCGCCACGCTCGGCGCCGCGGAGGTGCGTTTGCTCCTCGAGCGGATCGATCTGCGCCCGTTCGACGAGCGCGTCCCCGAGCAGCCGCTCCGCGTGCGGCTCGTCCAGCCGGTGCGGGTCGAGCGTCAGCAGGACGTCCTGGGCCACGGTGTGCCAGCGCTCCTCCGTGACCCGCTCCGAGGCCACCAGCAGCTGCCCCGGCCTGGCCAGCCAGTGCAGGCTGAAGATTCCGAGCTGGTACGCGTACAGGCGCTCGCCGTCGGAGAACAGGACGTTCAGTCCGGAGAACGCGGAGCGCGCGATCACCGCCGATACGGCCCTCCGCAGCGAGCCCGGCACGTCGGCGGGGTCGAGTACATGCATGAGGTAGTTGAAGACCGCCTCGGAATCCGTCTCGCCGGCGGGGCTGGGCACGCCCGGTTCCAGCAGCCGCGGATAGGCGATCACCGTGCCGTTGTGGCCGAAGGTGTAGTTGCCCATCGCGAACGGATGCGTGTTCTCCGGTGTGAGCCCGCCGAGGGTCGCGCGCCGGACGTGGACGTTGAAGATGCGGCCGCGCAGCTCGCTCGCTTGCTTCAGCTCGTCGGCCGCATGCGCCGCCTGGGGAAAGCGCAGCACGTCCGGCTCGTTGCCGTCGGCGCGGTCGTAGACCGCCAGGCCCCAGCCCGAGTCGTGGTGCTCGGACTGGCGGATCAGCGGATTCTCTGCGTGCAGCAGCTCGTGGCTGATCGACACTGGCTCCGCCGCAACACAGCCGAAGACTCGGCACATGTGCCCAAGTCTAAGAGCTTCCGCGCGGCCTCTGAGGTCGCGGGGGCGAAGCCTCTCCTCTCGGCACTTGTGGGGACATGGGAACCACACCGGGAGAAACGATGCAGGAGCCAAAGCGGATCTGGTGGCCGCGGCCACGCAAGCTGTGCGGGCTGGAGCGGCCCGGAGGAGGCGGGCGCAGCCACCGCCCGGAGCGGCGTGAAGCCGAGCTGGCGTGGCTGCGCCACAAGGGCGTGCGGCTGATCGTGTCCACGATGGCGACGCGGCACAACCTCGACGCCTATGAGAAGGCGGGCATGGCCTGGCACCACGTACCGCTTCGGTCGCCGGAGGACGGCCCCGACGTGCTCGAGGAGCTACTGGCGTTCCTGGGCGCCGAGCTGCGCACGGCTGGTGCCGCGGCGGTGCACGGCAATCGTCACACGGACTTCGTGGCGGCCGTCGGGGCCGCCTACGCCGATCAGCTGCTCGGCATCTCCCCGGAACTCTCGCTCGAGCGGGCGCAGGCGGCCGGTCTCATGGTCACGCCGTGGGCATGCTCGCTCGTGGGCGTGGACTACGAGGAGCTCCAGCCGCGCTCGCGGATCGCGGCCTCGACCTCGGCAGGTCGATCGGTGATGACGTAGGCGTCGACGATCGCGCCGTCGGTGTTGATCGTGATCGACAGTCCCGACTCCGTGCGGCGCACCTTGGATATCGGCGCCACCGGGCGACCGGAGCCCATCCGCGGCTTCACCCGTCCGGTGGCGACGCGGTGCACCCCGTCCAGCTCGGCGAGTCCGTCCAGCAGGCGCCGGTAGCCCTTCTTGGAGGAGTGCTTGTGGTGGGTCTTTCGGGGCATCAGCCGTCGTGCACCAGTTCGCCGAGGGTCGGGGCCACGGCCACCGGCCTCGGCGCCGGCGCGGCGGCTGCCGCCTCGGCGGACGCACCGCCGCTCAGCACGAGCGCCGCATCCAGGCCGGCCGCTCCGGCGGCCGACCACGTCGGAATCGAGCCGATCGCCGACCACCAGGGTGCGCCCCGCGCCCAGGCGGTCGAGCGCTGTGTGAAAGAGGCGCGGCGAGGGCTTGCCGACGATCTCGGCGGTGCGCCCCGACGCGGTCTCGATCGCGGCGAGCAGCGCGCCGGTGCCGGGCCAGTGGCCATCGGGCATCGGCAGCGTGGGGTCACGTCCGGTGGCGAGCAGGTCCGCCCCGCGGCGAGCCGAGAGCGCCGCATCGCGTAGCTGGGAGTAGTGCACGTCGTCGGTACCGCCGACGACCACCACTTGGGCGCGCGATGCGAGGTCGGTGCCGTTGAGGATCTTCAGCCCCGCGTCGCCCACGTGGCGGCGCAGGGCATCCGTTCCGATCACGTAGGCCGTGCTGCCCGCGCGCGTCTCGGCCAGAAGATGCTGCACGGCGCCGCCGACCGTGACCACGTCGGCCAGCGAGGCCTGCACGCCGAATCCCCACAGCTTGGCCACGTGGTCCTCCCCGGGATGCCAGCAGTTGTTGGTGGCGAACGCCACCCGTTTGCCGGCCTCCCGCAGCGCTGCGATCGCGTCCGCCGACCCATCGACCAGCTCGTCGCCGATCCACACGCAGCCGTCGAGGTCGAGAATCAGCTGGTCGTAGCCGCGAACGAGGGGGGAGATGTGGGTCATGGCACTCGCGGCCATCGTAGAGGTGGCTACTCTGCGCCCCGTGTCACGCCCGCTCGCACTCGCGCTGATCGCGCTCGCCCTGCCCATCGCAGCGTGTGGTGGGGACGACGAGGGCGACGGGGAATCGGAGACGCCGGCCGCGGACACGGCCGCGAGCTCGGCCGGAGCCGATGCTGCGTCGAGCTGCAAGGAGGTCGAAGCGCCGAAGCCCAAGCCCGATGGCGGCGAGAGCAAGCCGACAGCCACGCTCGATCCGTCGAAGACCTACGACGTGACACTGCGAACGAGCTGCGGCGCCTTTACCGTCCGGCTCGATCAGAAGACGTCTCCTCAGGCAGCCGCGTCGTTCTTCGCGCTGGCGAAGAAGGGCTTCTTCGACGGCACCGTCTTCCACCGGATCGTGCCCGACTTCGTGATCCAGGGCGGCGACCCCACTGCGAGCGGGACCGGTGGTCCGGGCTACTCCACCCGGGACCGGCCGCCGTCCGACACGGTCTACGGGCGCGGGGCGGTGGCGATGGCGAAGACGGAGGCCGAGGCTTCGGGTACGGCAGGGAGCCAGTTCTATGTCGTCACGGCACAGGATGCCGGCCTGCCACCCGACTACGCGGTCCTGGGCAATGTCGTGAAGGGACTGGACGTGACCGCCGCAATCGGCCAGCTCGGCGATCCCCAGAGTGGCGGCGCGGGGACCCCGCTGCGGCCCGTGGTGATCGAGAAGGCGACGGTCTGCGACGCGCTGAGGGAGCTAGCCGGGACCGGCGGCGCGTTCCGCCTTCATGCGCGCTTGGCGCCGGCGCCCGAACAGGGTGAGCACACCGAGCACGGCCGCCACGATCACCAGGCCGAGCAGCAGCGCTCCGACCGTCCCTACGCCGCCGAAGGGCAGCGCCACGAGCTTCGCGATCCCAAAGCCCACGGCTATCAGGAGCACGACGAATGCGACCAGCAGCAGGATCCCGCGTGCCCGCAGCGCCAGGCTCGCACCCGGAGGCGGCGCCACCAGCCCCATGATCCGCAGCAGGAACAGCTGGCGGCCGGAAGGGGGCGCTTGTCCGAGCCGCTCGACGGCCTCCTTGAGCTCGTCGGGGCGGCGCTCGGCGAGCGCCATCGACGCCTTCATCATCTGACGTAAGGCGGGGCGCTCTTGCGGGTGGCAGCCTGCGAGCGCCTCGTTGAAGTAGGCGCGGGCCGCCTTGGCGTCGTAGCGCTCGGCCGCGCGCGCCCCCAGCAGCGCCTTAGCGGCCACGCGGTGGCGCGACTCGCCCTCGAGCTGCTCGTCCGTTTTGTGCTCGAGCTGCTGGATCGCGGCAAGCGCGCCCACCTGCACCTGCATCTTGATCTGCTTCTGCTTTGCCACGAGCGAGGAGTCTGTCAGACGGACCCGCGGCCGCTCAGATCTCCAGCAGCTTCATGAGTCGGCGCGCCAGCAGCGGGCTCCCCTCGATCTTGACCCGGCCGCCCGCCATCCGCGACAGCGCGGCGCGCCCGCGCGCGTTCGTCGGCGTGGGCAGGCCGCCGAACAGCGGCGCCGCCGTGAGCTGCACGATGTCGGGCAGCGAGCCGCGGATCACGAGGTCGGGCCGTTCGCCGTCATCGCTCCCGTCCTCGATCAGCACCTCAGCGGCTCCGAAGGTCACCCGTACGGGAGCGAAGTCCTCCTTGAACCGCAGCTCGACCGTTCCACGCATGCCCTTGGCTATCCGCGGGCGCTTGGCCGTGCCGCGCTCGATCAGGCCGAACATGCTGGCCGATATCCCGTTCGCGGCGATCGCGCCGAGCTTGACCTCCGGGGTGGTCGGCCGCTTTGGCCGCGCCGGGCGGGCCTTGGATCCGTTCTTGGAGCCCGACCTGGGCACGGTCTGCTTGGAAGGCATCGCGGGATCGTAGCCAGCGCCCTTCCCCACCGACCGGCGTGCGCTCGGCACCGTAGGATCCATCCATGGCCATATCGGTGGACTCGACCCCGACCCTCGACGTCGTCCCGCGGCAGGAGGAGGTGCTCCTGCGCGAGGCGGTGGCGGGCATCTGCTCGGACTTCGGCCCGGCCTACTCGCAGCGCCTGGTGGAGGAGGGCAAGCCCCCGACCGAGCTCTGGGACGCCCTTGCGAGCCGCGGCTACCTGGGCGTGAACATCCCTGAGGAGTACGGCGGCGGGGGGCTCGGGATGGCGGCGCTGGCGATGGTGGGGGAGGAGATCGCGGGCGCCGGTTGCTCGCTCCTGCTGATCGTCGTGTCGCCGGCGATCGCGGGCAGCATCCTCACGCGTCACGGCAGCCCTGAGCAGCAGGACCGCTGGCTGCGCGGGATCGGCGCGGGCACCGTGAAGCTGGCCTTCGCGATCACCGAGCCCGACGCCGGCACGAACTCGCACAACCTGTCCACTTCGCTGCGCCGCGAGGGGGACAGGTTCCTGCTGAACGGGCAGAAGACCTACATCTCCGGCGTCGAGGAGGCCGACGCGGTGCTGGTCGTGGCCCGCACCCGGAACCCCGACGGCTCGCTGGGGCTGCCGTCGCTCGCGATCGTCGACGTGGACGCCCCCGGCTTCACCCGCGACAAGATCCCGATGCCCTACCTCGGCCCGGACAGTCAGTGGACGCTCTTCTTCGAGGACGTCGAACTGGGGGAGGAGCGCCTGATCGGCGGCGAAAACGGCGGGCTGGGCCCGATCTTCGACGGGCTGAACCCCGAGCGAATCATGGGCGCGTCGATCGCGGCCGGGGCGGCGCGGTTCGCGCTCGCGAAGGCCGCCGACTACGCGCGGGAGCGCAACGTATGGGGGCAGCCGATCGGAACCCACCAGGGCGTCTCCCATCCGCTCGCGCAGGCCAAGATCGAGCTCGAGCTGGCGCGGTTGATGACGCAGAAGGCGGCCGTGCTCTACGACGCCGGCGCAAAGGGGGCGGGTGAGGCCTCCAACATGGCCAAATACGCGGCCGCCGAGGCCGCCATCCACTCTGTCGACCAGGCGATCCAGACCCACGGGGGCAACGGCTTCGCGCTCGAGTACGGGCTCTCCCAGATGTGGTGGGGCGTGCGGCTGACCCGCACCGCGCCGGTATCGCGGGAGATGATCCTCAACTATGTGGCCGAGCACTCCCTCGGCCTCCCCAAGTCCTACGGCCCGGGCGTGACCGGGTAGGGCGCTGGCGTTCTACGTCCCCCGGACGGGGAGCTATTCCTCCACCGAGCTGACGCGAGGGCCGTGGGATGCCGGCAGCCAGCACGCCGGACCCCCGTGCGCCTTGCTGGGCCGCGAGCTCGACGCCGCCGGAGGGCTCGCCAATGCCCGGCTCGCACGCGCGACGTTCGAGATCCTCCGGCCCGTGCCGATCGCGCCGCTGGTCGTATCCGCGACCGTGGTGCGACCGGGACGCAGCGTCGAGCTGGTCGAGGGCACGCTGTCGAGCAACGGCGAGGAGCTGATCCGTGCCCGCGCATGGCGGGTGCGGACCATCGAGCTGGAGCTGGATGCGCGCACGCCCGAGCCACCGCCGCCGCCCGGCCCCGACGCGTCGCGCGGCGCGTGACTTCTTCCCGGTCGAATGGGACGTCGGCTACCACTCCGCGATGGAGGTTCGCTTCGTCAGCGGCGCCTTCGTGGAGCCGGGTCCCGCGGTCGCCTGGATGCGGATGCGGGTGCCGCTGGTCGAGGGGGAGGAGCCATCCGCGCTTCAGCGCGTGCTGGTGGCGGCCGACTCGGGCAACGGCGTCAGCGCGCCGCTCGACTACCGCCGGTGGCTGTTCATCAACGCCGACGTGTCGCTCGCGCTGCGTCGGCTCCCGCGCTGCGAATGGGTATGTCTCGACGCCGTGACGTACACGGAGCCCGACGGGATCGGCCTGTCGGACACGGCGCTGCACGACACCCAGGGCATGATCGGGCGGGTCACTCAGAGCCTGCTCGTGGCCCGCCGTTGAGCGAGACGGAGGTATTGACGCACCCGTAGGCGCGCGGTAAGGGGATCGTTGTTGCTTGACCCCGGCCGAGGCGACCAATAGTTTCGCGGGTCTCCATAACTCCGCCCCGACGGAAGAGTCCCGCATTGCGCCGTCCCATTCTCGCCGTAATCGCCCTGTTCGCTGCATTGCTCTCCTTGGGCGGAGTCGCCGCCGCCGGCGGCAAGGGAGGGGGCAAGGGCAAGGGCACGCAGAACGGCACGCCGACCCTCGAGGTCGTGGCGGACGGCTTGGACAACCCGCGCGGCCTTGCGGTTGGCCGCTGGGGCGAGATCTACGTGGCCGAGGCCGGGCGCGGCGGAACCGCACCCTGCGTCGCGGGACCGGACGGCGACCTCCAGTGCGCGGGCGAGACGGGCGCGATCACGCGCATCTGGCACGGCAAGCAGCGGCGCATCCTCACCGGCCTGCCGTCCCTGGCGGCACAGGCCGATGGCGGCAGGGGTGCCACCGGGCCGCATGACGTGGCGCTGCGCCGCCACGGCGGCGCGTACTTCACGGTGGGGCTGGGTGCCAACCCGGCGGAGCGGGTACGGCTCGGCTCGATTGGGCCCAAGTTCGGACATCTGTACAAGGTCTCGGAGCACGGGCATGTGCGGTCGGTAGCCGATCTCGCGGGCTTCGAGGCCGATGAGAACCCAGACGGGGGCGAGCCCGACAGCAACCCGTTCAAGCTCACCACGGACGGCGGGAGGCCAGTCGTGGCCGACGCCGGCGGCAACGACGTGCTGAAGGTGCGCCGCAAGGGTGGGATCAAAGTGCTCGCCACGTTTGCCGATCGGCTGGTGCCTCCTCCGGACGCGCCGCCGAACGCGCCTCCCACGTTCCCGATGCAGTCCGTGCCCACGGCGCCGGCGCTCGGGCCCGACGGTGCGTACTACGTCAGCGAGCTGACAGGCTTCCCGTTCGTCGTGGGAGCGGCGCGGGTCCATCGCCTGAAGCGGGGCGGCGGATCGAAGGTGTTCGCCACGGGCTTCACGAACCTCGTGGACCTGGCGTTCGACCGTCATGGCAACCTGTACGTGCTCGAGATCGCGACCAACGGGATCCTGTCCGGGGACGAGACCGGTGCGCTGCATCGGATCGCGCCGGACGGGTCGAAGAAGCTCGTCGTGAACGTCCAGGACCCGACGGGGCTGGCGATCGACCGCAAGGGCGGGATCTACATCTCCGCGAAGGGCACCTACGTTGGCGAGGGCCAGGTGGTGCGCCTCAAGTTCGGCCGCCACTGACCGCGGTAGCCCAGGGCTGGCCGGCCGAGCACGGGCGGCCGGCTAGCCCCGGAGCCGCGTCTCCTCGAGGTCGAGGTCGAATTCGATCCGGCGACGCACCTCGTCGGTGATCGCGCCCTCGTTGCGCAGGCGCCGGAGCGTGTCGCGTTCGGCGCCGATGACCTCGCGCATGAAGCGGCGGTAGCTCCCGCTGCGCTCCTCATAGTCCTCCGGGCCGTTCCGTCGCCGTCCTCAGGCCCGTGAATCTGCGAACGGAAGCGACGACGACGGTAGTCGTACATAGCCCTGGCCCGATCGGCCGTGTCCGGGTAGACCCAATCCTCGCCGGCGAGCTCCTCGATTCGGTCGATCGCGGCGAAGGCGGTCTCGAGTCGTGCCGCGAGCTCCTCGTCGGCGTCGAGCCGGTCGTCCTCCACGCCGAGGGCCCGAACGACCCACGGGAGCGCCAGCCCTTGCAGGACGAGGGTCACGACGATGACGCAGAAGGCCAGGAAGATCAGCAGGTCGCGCTCGGGAAACGGGGCGCCGGCGTCGGTCTCGAGCGGGATGGCGAGCGCGGCGGCCAGGCACACGGCGCCGCGCATGCCGCTCCACGCCACGAGCGCCGTGGAGCTGAACGGAGCGGGTGGGTCGCGCCGGCGCGCGCTGGGAATGACGAGGCGGGGGAGGTAGGCGACGCCGAACACCCACACGATCCGCACGACTGCGACAAGGACGCCCACCAGCGCTCCGTACGCGGTCAGCTCCGCGGCGGAGCGGTCCTCGAGTGCCTCCAGCACCACCGGAAGCTGCAGGCCGATGAGCACGAACAGAACCGCATTTAGGAGGAATTGGAGGTTCCCCCAGATCGCGGTCAGCTCGATCCGGGTGGTGGCGGTGGTCAGATCGGACGCCTGCCATCCGAGCCACACCCCGACCGTGACCGCGGCGAGCACGCCGGAGACACCCAGCTCCTCGGCCGGTAGGTAGGCCGCGTAGGCGGTCAGCAAGGAGATCGTGATCTCCGTGGGCGGGTCGTCGAGGCGACGCCGGACGGCCGCGATGACGATCCCCACCGCGACACCGATCGCGATTCCACCGATCCCGTTCAGGAGAAACTCGGGCGCGGCCTCGGCGAGCGAGAAGCTGCCGCTGACCACTGCGGCCACCGCGAACTTGTACAGGACCAGTGCGGTCCAGTCGTTCGTCAGGTTCTCGCCCTCGACGATGGTCACCACGCTGCGCGGAACGCCCAGGCGGCGCAGGATCGTCGCGGGCGCGACGGCGTCGGTGGGGGAGACCACCGCTCCGAGAACGAAGGCCTCCTTCCATCCGAGGCCGATCACCGCGTGGCCCACGACGGCCACGGCGAGCATCGTCGCCAGCACCAGCCCGATCGCGAGCAGGCCGATCGGTCGCAGGTTGTTGCGCAGCTCGCGCACGTTCGAGAAGAACGCCGCGCTGTAGAGCAGCGGCGGGAGGAAGATGAGCAGGACGATGTCGGGGTCGAGCTCGACCTCCGGCATCCCGGGCACGAAGCCCAGGGCGAGCCCGCCGATCACCAGCGTGATCGGGTAGGGCACGTTCACCACCCGTGCCAGAACAGCAAGCGCCGCGACCGCGACGAGCAGGCCGAAGATGACTAGCTCGATGTGCTCCACGGCGGTGCTCCGCAGCTCGCGAGGTCCACCGATCGGAGACTACGCAGGGACCTGACCGCTCCAGCGGCGCCGCTACGCGTTCGTCATCATGGCGCGCCGTGCCGGCGATCGAGATCAACGACCTCTACAAGAGCTTTGGCGCCGTTCGAGCCGTCAAGGGGCTCAGCTTCCAGGCCGAGGAGGGCCGCGTGACCGGCTTCCTCGGGCCCAACGGCGCGGGCAAGAGCACCACCTTGCGGGCGCTGCTCGGCCTGGTGCACCCGACGAAGGGCACGGCCACCTTCGGTGGACGGACATATCAGGAGCTCGACCGGCCGAGTACCCACGTAGGTGCCGTCCTCGAAGAGACGGCGTTCCATCCGGGCCGCACGGCGCGGAATCACCTCCGCGTCCTGGCCGTAGCCGGCGACCACCCGGCGTCCCGGGTCGACGAGGTCCTGGCCACGGTGGGGCTCACGGACGCCGCCGACCGTCGCGTCAAGGGCTACTCGATGGGGATGCGGCAGCGCCTGGCGATAGCGGCCGCGCTGCTGGGAGATCCAAAGGTCCTGATCCTCGACGAGCCGACGAATGGCCTGGATCCACCCGGCATTCGCTGGATGCGGGGCCTGGTGCGTGAACAGGCCGGCAATGGGCGCGCCGTGCTCGTCTCCAGCCATCTCCTGGCTGAGGTCGCCCAGTCCGTCGACGACGTCGTCGTGATCGCCAACGGCGAGCTGCGCGGCCTGGGGACGCTCGAGCACGTGCTCGGTGGCGACGGTGCTGCCGCTATCGAGGTGAAGGCCCAGGAGCTCGAGCGCCTGGCCGCCGCGCTCGAGGGCCGCGGGCACGCCCTGGAACGTCTCCCGGAAAGCCTGATCGTGCCCGGGGCGGCCCCTGAGCAGATCGGCACGATCGCGCTCGAGGAGCGAGTCGTGCTGACCCACCTCGCTCCGCGAACACGCTCATTGGAGGCGGCGTTCTTCGAGCTGACAGGACGCGAGACATGAGCGCCCTGCTGCGGGCCGAGCTGCTCAAGCTACGCACTACGCGCACCTTCGCGGCGCTGGTGGGTTCGGCCCTGGCCCTGTCACTGGTCGTGGTGTGCCTCGCGGCCGCGCTGAGCGACAACCTGTCGGAGGAGGACGTGAAGGATCTGTTCACCGCCGACTTCACCGGCCTGTTCATCATGCTCCTCGGCGTGATGGGAATGGCCGGTGAGTGGCGCCACCGCACGATCACCAGCACCATCCTCGCGGCGCCTGACCGAGTTCGGCTGTCGGCCGCCAAGCTGTTGGCCTACGCGATCGCGGGAGTGCTGATGTCGCTGGTGGTGACGCTTACGATCATGGCTGTCGGGACACTGATCCTCGCAGGCCGGGGCGAGACCACCGTCGGGGTGGCGGAGCTGGCCGATGTGGCGTGGCGAAACCTCGCGGTGGCGGCGTTCGCGGCGGCGATCGGCGTTTGCGTCGGGGGACTCGTACGCAATCAGGTCGTCGCCATAGTCGGCCTGCTGGTGTTCTCATTCGCATTGGAGCCGACGCTGGTGGCCCTGGTGCCCGAGGTGGGCAAGTTCGGGCCCACGACGGGCGCGCCCAACGGAATCCTCGGAGAGACGTTCGACGACTCGGAGGTGCTCGATCCGGGCCCTGCGGCGCTGGTGCTGCTCGCATGGGTGACCGCCGGCTTCGTGGCGACCGCCTGGACGCTCAAGCAGCGGGACGTGCTCTGAGCCGAGCTGAGCGGTTTCCGCTTCGGGTTCACATAACGGGCCTTATCGAGCATTGAAGACGGGGATACTGCGCAAGGATCGACCCTCGGCTCCCCGTCCACCCGATCAAAGGAGATCCCAAGTGGTACGTATCGGTCTGAACACGCGCCGTGCCGCGCTCGTGGTGGCCACGGCCGCAACCGCGGCGACAGGCTCGCTCGCGGCGGACACGGCGTCCGCGAAAGGCGGCCGGCTCCCGGACGCCGAGATGTTGGCTACCAACAGCCTCGCGATAATCACCGACCCGGCCGACCCGCGCCTGCAGGACCGGTTGGTGGGCTTCAAGCGCGAGGTCAGGCAGATCATCCGGCGCGGGGGCGGCAAGCCGCGGCGCTCGCAACTGCTCGACGGCGTCTTCTTCTCCTCACTGCTGGGGATCACGACATTCCAGCGCTCGCGTGACTTCGACCTGGACCGCGTGTCCGACCAAGAGCTGTACGACATCGCCGAGACCGTGCGTCAGCGCTTCCTCCAACAGTCGGTGCTGACCTTCGACTACCCCGAGCGCCCCTGGGACCGGGTCGACGCTGTCGAGCTCGAGGTGCCCGGCGTCGACGCGGACGCCCTGCGCAATGGCTTCCAAGCCGACGCAGAGGCGCGCGAGCGCCTGCAGGGCGGCTCGGTCACGCTCGACGGGCGGCTCCTCCTCATCGCCTCGCTCGAGGACCTCGCCCTCGCTAAGCGCTTCGTCACCGAGATCGGTGGCGACCTACGCGACGCCACCATCCGCCCGGGTCGGGTCGAATTCGTCGGGCCGTAGTCAGGCCGCAAGCGCGCACAGCCTCCACTCAGCCCGCTCGCGTCAGCGCCGGACGAGGTTGACCGGCTTGACCCGGAATCCGGTCGTGCTGCGACGGCCCTTAGTGAACGTGGCCGTCTGAACGTTGAGGACCCACGGCCTCGGTAGGCGCCCGTCGGTGTCCTGGAGGAACTGAGTGAACATCCGCGAGGCGCCTTGGCAGGTCAGGCCGGGACCGCGGAGCAAGGTGACGAGGTACGGCCCGCGCGGGAGGCGGAGCTTGCCGATGCGGTCGCTGTGCAGGACGCGGAAGGTAGCCCGACAGCGGGTGCCGTTCGACGGATGGGTGCCGCCCCCGCTGGGGTTGACCGGCCTCCCGCTCGCGGGCTTCACCCTGAAGCCCACGTGGCTGCTGGCGCCGCGCAGGAAGGTGCCGGTCTGGGTGTCGAGCACCCACGGCTTGGGCAGCCGGCCGTCGAAGTCTTGGAGGAACTGGGCGAACAGGCGCGAGGCGCTCGCGCAACTGAGGCGACCGACCGCAAGCGTCGTGATCCGGTAGTTGCCGGCCCGCAGCCGCAAGCGGCCGATGCGGTCGTTGTGCAGGACCCGGAAGAAAGCCGGACAGGCACCGCCGTTGGAGGGGTGCTTGCCGCCACCGCCGCCACCGCTGTGGCTCGACGAGCGCTTGACCGAGAAGCCGGTGTCGCCGTTCGCTCCGCGGGTGAACGTGGCCGTCGACACGTTGATCACCCACGGCCTGGGAAGCCGCCCGTCCCAGTCCTCGAGGAACTGGCGGAACAGGTCCGACGCGCTGGCGCAGCTGAGCCCGC
The DNA here is from genome assembly GCA_963802855.1 of uncultured Thermoleophilaceae bacterium. GTDB lineage: Bacteria > Actinomycetota > Thermoleophilia > Solirubrobacterales > Thermoleophilaceae > JAAYBF01. Next base: position 54,019 of record CAWDJP010000005.1, on the reverse strand, counting down.
CGCGTACGGTCACCGTGTACGGGCCCTCGGGCAGGCTCAGCCTGCCGACGCGGTCGTCGTGCAGCACGTCGAACGTCGACGGACAGGTCGCGGTGGCGCCCTGCGCAGCGGCACCCGACGGGCTCGCGAGCACGGCCGCCGCGACCACCCCGAGCGTGGCGAGCAACGCCAGGCGGGTACGCGTGCACGAGCGTCGACGGCGGGCCATCCGGGCGCAGCCTATTCGCAGCGCACGCACGCTGCAACGAGAACGTTCGCTCGTGACCATCCCAGCGAGCCCCGGCGACCACCACCAGCACCTTGATCGACCGCGGCGCCCGGGCGACCAGAGGTCGCTGGGCAGCCTCGTGAGCGCGCGGACGGCGGCCATCCTGCTCGCGCCGGCGATCCGCGAGGCCAAGCGCGAGGACGCCGCGGCGGAGCGCTGCGCAGCCGCTGAATAGATTACGGGACTTGGAGGCCGCCGTGGCGCAGGATGCGCGCCGGCGGCCGGGCTCAGGGCGGATCCTGCGTGCGGACTGCACTGGGCTGTCACCGAGCGAAGCGCGAGGCGCTCCCGAGCGCGACCTCGCCGCTCGACGCGGTCGCCTCTCGTGTACTGCGGTTACGAGCGAGATCAAGCCCGGCGCGACGCGGGGCTTCGTGGTCGGCTACCCCTTCCGCGCGCTGGTTGCGTTCCATACGGGCCGGCTCGGTTGGTGTCGGATCGTCGGTCGCCCCGGCGAAGGGTCCTTCACCAGGGATGAGGCGGTCGCGATCCCGCGGCGCTGCGGCGGCTGATCCCCTCATCCATCAGCGAATGGCTGGATCGGCATCCCGTGGTCGCGCTCTCGCATCCCCAGCTCGTACGCGGCGCCTCCGGCCAGCGTCAGCCCCACCGGCGCGGCACCAGGGCGAGACACGTTCAGCTCCATGTCCGCCACCGAGCAGTTCACGGCATGATGCTCCGAGCCGTCGGGGTCGGCGTACACCCAGCCGACGAACCCATCGCGCGGGGCGCGCACGGAGCCCTGCACCGTCACGTCCTTCCCCGGCAGCGTGAAGTCCGCATGGTCGGGCGACTCGTGCACGTCGGTGCGCCGGGTTCGCTCCGAGCCCTCCCAGCGGGACCCGCTCCCCGCTGAGCGAGAGCACGCCGTTCGCCACCCACGGGGTCGTGATCGGGCCGAGCTTGATCCGGCCCAGCGCCACGTCGAGCCACGCGTCCTCACGCTCGGCGAACCCCGCCCCGTGCAGCCAGATCCAGCGCTCGGCGTGCTGGGCGCCCCAGTTGTGGCCGACCATCCCCCGCCACCCGTCGAGCTGGGCCTCCACCCCGTCGATCTCGGCGCGGCCGGAGAAGCGGGCGTCCGGACATGGGCTCTCCAGCTTGGTCCGCGGGACGGGCGCGCGGTACATCCAGTCCCGCGGCAGGTGGCGCAGTGGTGGCTCGGAGGACTCGAACGTGAGCTCCCACTTGGCGCTGCGCCCCTCCCCCTCCGCCGTTCCCACGGCGGATCCGGGCCCGAAGCCGGTCTCACCGATGCGGATCCACTCCGGGCTCGGAGCGCTCACCTCTCGGCAGCGTCTGCTTCACGGCGAATGGTGCGGCCTGCACCTCGCGGTCGAAGAGGGTGAACCACAGCGACCCCGTCGCGGCCGCGCCTGGAGGCTTGTGCACGGTGTATCGCAGCCACAGACCGCGCGGCTGGGATGGATGGGCCGCCTTGAGGTAGAAGCTCTCGTAGTGCCCGGCGGCGGCCGGGACCGCGGGAAAGCGCGCGGAGGCCATGCCGGCGCCACACTAACGCCGGCGTGCCCCGGGCGGCTGGTAGAAACCGGCCATGACTGAACCGAACGTCTTGCTCATCACCGGGGCCAGCAGCGGCATCGGCGCCGCCACCGCCCGCCATGCACGCGACGCCGGCTGGCGGCTCGTTCTCGCAGCCCGCTCCGAGGACAAGCTCGCGCAGCTCGCGTCCGAGCTAGGAGGCGACGAGGCCGCGGCGGTGGTCCGATGTGACGTGACCAGCTGGGATGACCAGCAGGCCGCCGTCGCCACCGCCTTGAAGCGCTTCGGACGCCTCGACGCCTTCTTCGCCAACGCCGGGTTCGGCGCTACGCGCGGGTTCCTCGAGGAGAGCGTCGAGCACTGGAAGGCCATGATCGACACCAACGTCTACGGCTGCGCGCTCTCGATCCGAGCCGCCCTCCCCCACTTCCGCGATCAGAAGGCCGGCCACATGCTGCTCACGAGCTCCGTCGCCGGCCGGCGCGCGCTCCCCGGCTCCCTCTACTCCGCCACCAAGTGGGCGGTCACCGCCATGGGAGAGGCCCTGCGTGCCGAGGTCTTCGACACGCCGATCAAGGTGACGCTGATCGAGCCGGGGATGGTCGACACGCCGTTCTTCGACGACCGGCCGACGGGCGCGCTCGAGCCCGACGACATCGCGCGAGCGGTGGTCTACGCGCTCTCCCAGCCAGCGCACGTTGACGTGAACGAGATGCTGATCAGGCCGTGAACCAGCCGCTGTAGCCCGTGCCTTGACCGTCGCCGCGGGGCCTAGGCTTGATGCATGGGCTCCGACTCCGACTGAGCCGCGTTCCGCTCCCCGGCGCCGTGACCGCGCCAGCGCAGGGTTCGCGAGCATCGAGTCTCCTCCAAGGTCGCGCACCGTCGACAAGCCTCGACGTCGAAGTCGGGCGAACTGACGTCGAGCAGGTTCTGCCACCAGCGGTCGCGATCCCAGCGTGCCGTGATAGTCGCCCTCCATGGCGGCGGAACGAGACGGCCTCCACGTCGTTCGTCCAGCAGCGCCAGACAGCCATCAAGGTCGCGCCGGTTCACAGCGTCATAGGCTCGGGAGCCAGCTCCACGTTCTCCTGGCGACATCGCCTAGCCGACTAGCCCGGCGGCCTCGAGTCATCGGAGTGATCGACGCAGTTCTGCGCAGCGAACGATCCTGCCGTCGTGAATCGCGAACCGGGAGCGCCGTCTCTTCCACTTCGACGCCGCTTCGCCGACGCGCTCAGCCAAGGTGCAGGTAGGCGATCGTCCGTATCTTGCGCGAGTGCGCCTCGACGACCTCCGCGGATCGCAGACTGCCAGGCAGCCATGAATCCCGCAGCATATTGCCGCGACTCGGCGTGCCGCGAGACGGACGGCTCCGACGTCTCGAAGCTCTGCGTCGACGAGCAGCCAGGTCCGATCTACGTCGCGGTCGTTCCGACGCTTCGCGAGGCGCGTGCACGATCTCCACGTTACTCCCGCGACATGCGCCGCCGCCCAGTATCCCGCGGCGGGATGCGCCGGATCTATACGCGCAGGCAGCGGCGCCCTCGCGGAGCCGCCCCCGCGGCCACGAATCTGGCCTCAGGCGCACGTCGTTGACGCGTCGCGCGCTCTCGGGGTGCGTAGGCTTCACGGACGTACAGGGCACTGGATCTCGACCGGAAGGTAGTGCCCGATGACGGGACCGGCTACTTTGCCCGTGGCCTGCCGGACGCGTTACCGGCGAGGCCACCGGCGCCGACCCGGCTCGGCCGTGCCCCGCGGGCGCCCGTCGGCACGAGGCGGTCCGGAGCGGCGGTCCGCTTCCGTCGCGCGCTGACCCCTAGTCTCATCGTGGCGATCCGCCGAGTGTCCCCGCATCGCGCACTCGACATGGACGCCTTCTACGTGGCCGTCGAGTTGCAGCGACGCCCCGAGTTGCGCGGCCTGCCGGTGGTGGTAGCGGGCAGCGGGCCGCGGGCGGTGGTGACGACCGCCAGCTACGAGGCGCGCAAGTACGGCGTCTTCTCCGCCACGCCCGCCTCCCGCGCCCGCCGACTGTGTCCCGACGCGGTGTTCATCGCGCCCGACTTCGACCACTACCGCGACCGCTCGCGCACGGTCATGGAAGTGCTCCGCGAGCACGTGGAGAAGCCGTCGAGGTCGTCGGCCTCGATGAGGCCTACCTCGACCTGTCCGGCCTCGAGCGCCCCAACGCCGCCGCGCGCAAGGTCAAGGCGGCGGTCACCGAGCGGACCGGGCTCGGTTGCTCGATCGGGATCGGGCCCAGCAAGCTCGTGGCCAAGGTGGCCTCCGACGCCGACAAGCCTGACGGCTTCCTCTCGCTCACGGCCGCCCAGGCGCGTGAGCGGTTCGCGGACCGCTCGCCGCGGCTGGTGCCCGGCGTCGGGCCGCGCACGGCGGAGCGGCTCGAGTCGCGCGGCGTGACGACCCTCGGCGGGCTGGCCGCAGCGCCGGACGCCCAGCTCTCGGAGTGGTTCGGCGACCGGCTCGGGCCGCACCTCGGCCGGTTGGCGCGGTTCGAGGACGACCGCTCCCTGGAGACGGCGCGCGTGCGCAAGTCCGAGTCGCGCGAGACGACATTCGACCACGACCTGGTGGGCCTCGGCGCCCTCCTCCCGGTCTTGGACCGGCTCGCCGGCGAGCTGTGCGCCGATCTCGAGCGCCACCAGCGGCGCGGGCGCACGATCGCCATCAAGGTGCGGCTCGACGACTTCTCGACCCACACCCGGGCGCGCACGATCGACAGACCGGTCAACGACCCCGAGACCGTCCAGATGATCGCGCAGGAGCTGCTGCGCGCGCTCGCGCCGACGCGGCCCGTGCGGCTCCTCGGCGTGAGAGTCGCGGGAATGGAAGAGGGGCGGCGAGACGATGGTCTCGCCGCCCCTCGAGACGACCAGCTGGAGCTGTCGCTGTAGCTACTTCGTCGACCAGACGGTGCCGGTCGAGCCGAACCCGAGCCGCGCCTTCGTGGCGGCGGTCAGGTCCCACTCGCGGCCACCGACGTACGGGCCGCGGTCGATCACGGGGACGGTCACCGACCGCCCGCGATAGCGGAACGTGACGCGGCTGCCGCACGGCAGGCGCTTGTGCGCCACGCCGAGCTTGCCCGGGGTGAGCGTCCCGCCGCAGCCGAGGGCGTTGCCGTACAGGCCCGGCCCGTACCACGATGCGTGTCCCGCGCGGTACACGTAGACCTTGCGCAACGTGCGCGTCGCGGCCGCCGCGAAGCGGTCACCGGCGAACTTCACGCGCAGGCGATAGGCGCCCACGCCCCGGGGGCGCCACGCCGCCTTGAAGCGGCCACTGCGGTCGGTGCGCGTGCGGTCGACGGTTTTCCAGCCGCCGCGAGTACGGACCTGCAGGATCACCTTGCGGCCGTGCAGCGACGGCAGCAGCCTGCCGCGTACGCCGAGCCGCCTGGCGCCGAGGACGTGACGCCGAGCGCGGCCGGTGACGGCTGCGACGACGGTAACGCGCCGGGGCGCGCTGGCCGTCGCGCCGTCGGCGACGGCGCGGAAGGCGCCCGAGCGTGCGGGTTTGACCTTGAACCGGTAGGTGCCGTCAGCGGCGGTACGGGCCACCGCGACCGGGCGGAAGCCTCCCCCCGGCAGGGCGTGCTCGAGCCGCACGGTGCGACCGCCGACGGCGGGGTTCACCCGGCCGCCGATGGCGATTCGGGTGCCGAAGCGGACCTTCTGGACCTTCGCCGCGCCGGCCATGCTCACACTCGCCGTCGGCGTGGCACTCCCGGCGGCAGTCGGCTCGGCAGCCGTGGCCGCCCCAGCGGGTATCAAGCACGCGGCGAGGCCGGCGAGCGCCAGGCCACGACCGCGCACGGTTCGGTGCGCGTTCAAGTGATGCCTTTCCCGGCCCTTGCCTACGGGGTTAGCTGTCGGGCTCGCGGCGCTCTGTCTGCGTCGCTACAGGTGTGTACGGCCCGCTCCGCGGCGCTCAGCGCCGCGACCCGGGCACACCCGATTCGCCCCAGCCGCCTGTCGACGGCATGTGGGTCCCCCGCCCGCGTGCTCTTGAAGCACACGACTCGGCGCAGCCGAATCGAACAACCGTTCGTACCCTAAGGGTCGAACGAACGTCGAGTGTGACGGTGATCACACATATGTGATCACCGTCACGAGCCCGTGCGCGGGCTCGCGCCTGCCTACGCGTCAGGCCGAAACGAACGCCGCTGCCGGGTAGAGCTCGGGCGGGTCGGTAATGCCGACTTCCTGCAAGATGGGCTGGAGAATCTCGCCGAAGCGGTTGCAAGCCTCTTCGGACTGCCAGACATCGACGACACGGAAGCCCTGCGGGCTCTCCCCTGCCACGTGCATGAGCAGACCCTCGACGGGCCAGTCGGAAGGGGAGTCCAGGCTGCTCTTGCCCCCGGTCAACTTTTGGACGGTTGCCTCGTAGTTCTCCTGTGTGACGGTTGGGCCTTGGTGGATCAAGACGACTGGCACTGGCTTCCCCTCCCGCTAGCTGATGAGCGAGGCAGCATACCTTCACCTCTCAGCCCGCCCGCTTACGCGTTCGCGCGCTACGGTGGGACTTCACCGCTCTACGAGGGACAGGGAGAGAGAGATGGCAGGAGATCGCCTCACCGGACTAGATGCGTCATTCCTGCACTTGGAGGATGCCGCTGCTCACATGCACGTGGCGTCGGTGATGACGTTCAAGGGCGACCCTCCCCCCTACGACGACCTGCTGGAGAACATCGAGCGTCGCCTGCATCTGGTGCCTCGCTACCGCCAGCGGCTTGCCTTCGTGCCCCTCGGTCAGGGCCGTCCCCGGTGGGTGGACGACCCGCACCTCAACCTCCGCTACCACGTGCGGGCCACGGCGCTCCCCTCCCCCGGGTCCGAGGACCAGTTGCGTGCGCTCGCGGGTCGGGTGTTCGCTCAGGCCCTGGACCGCGACAAGCCGCTGTGGGAGATCTGGATCGCAGACGGGCTCCAGGGCGGAGGCTTCGCGCTGCTCTCGAAGACCCATCACGCGCTGGTCGACGGCGTCTCGGGCGTGGACATCATGACCGTCCTGTTCGACACCTCACCCAACCCGGCCGCCCCGCCCGATCCCGGTCGGCCCTGGCTCCCGCGCCCGATGCCTTCGGGCGTCGAGCTGTTGGGCGAGGCGCTGTTGGAGCGCGCCACCGTCCCGGGCGAGATCGTTCGCTCCGTGCGCGCCGTCTTTCGCGCCCCGCGCCAGATCGCGAACGGCCTCCTGAACGCCGCAACCGGCGTTGGTGCGATGGCGTGGGCGGGCCTCAACCCGGCCCCGGACACCCCGTACAACGGCCCTATCGGGCCCCACCGCCGCTTCACCTGGGTGCGCACCAACCTCGCTGACGTCAAGGCGATCAAGAACGAGCTCGGCGGAACGGTGAACGACGTGGTGCTGGCGTCGGTGGCCGGCGCGCTCGGGCGCCATCTGCGGCGTCGCGGCCAGCAGACGGACGGCCTCGAGCTCAAGGCGATGGTCCCCGTGAGCGTGCGCGCCGAGACCGAGCGGGGCGACCTCGGCAACAAGGTCGCGGCCATGATGGCTCCGCTGCCGGTGTGGTGCCAGGAGCCGGTCGCACGCCTTGACATCGTGAGTGAGGAGATGAAAGGGCTCAAGGAGGGCAAGCAGGCGGTGGGCGCCCAGGTGCTGACGGACCTGTCGGGCTTCGCGCCACCGACGGTGATGGCGCAGGCGTCGCGGCTGATGAACCGTCAGCGTCTGTTCAACCTGGTGGTCACCAACGTTCCCGGACCCCAGTTCCCGCTCTATCTGATGGGCCGCGAGGCCACCCATCCCTACCCGATGGTGCCGCTGGCGAAGGGCCAGGGCCTGGGGATCGCGATCATGAGCTACAACGGCCGGATGAACTTCGGGCTCGTCGGCGACTTCGATGTGATGTACGACATCGACGATCTGGCGGAGGACCTGTACGAGTCGCTCGCCGAGCTCGCCGACGCTGCCGGCGTGGAGCTGACCACGGAGGCTCCGAGCGCGGCGTCCGTATCCTCGTAAGGGTGCGAGACAAAGTCATCGATCGGGCCCGCCAGCTCGGGCTCGACGTAGAGATGCGGCGCCTGGAAGCGTCCACGGCCACCGTCGAGGCGGCCGCTGCGGCCGTGGGCTGTGACGGCGCCCGGATCGCCAAGTCGCTGGTGTTCGTCGCCGACGGCGACCCCGTCCTCTGCATCGCCTCGGGCGCCCATCGGGTGGACACCGACCGGCTTGCGGACGTGCTGGACGTCGCCGAGCTGCGGCAGGCCACGCCGGACGAGGTGCGGGCTGCCACGGGGTTCTCGATCGGCGGTGTCCCACCGTTCGGTCACGACCTTCCCGTCGTGCTCGACGAAGCGCTGCTGGAGCAGGAGCGCGTTTGGGTCGCGGGCGGCGACACCCACTGTCTGTTCGAGATCGAGGTGAGCCGGCTGGTCGACTGCACGGCCGCAACGGTCGCCGCCGTGGGCGCGTAGACCTCGGCAGCGTCCATACTTGACGTATGAGCACTCGCCCGGAGCCGCTGCGCGCTGCGCTGGCGCAGATGAACCCCGTCGTGGGCGACATCGCCGGCAACACCGCCCGGATCGCGGGCCTGATCGCGCAGGCGCGGGACGCGGGCGCTCAGCTGGTCGTCTTCCCGGAGCTGGCGGTGACCGGCTATCCACCCGAGGATCTGCTCCTGAAGACCCACTTCCTCGACGCCACCGGGGCGGCGCTCCAAGAGCTGGCAGGGACCGCGACGGGAATCGTGGCGCTGGTGGGCTTTCCCGAGCGCGCCGACGACGTCTACAACGCCGCGGCGGTCCTGGCCGACGGCGCGGTGGCCGCGGTCTACCGCAAGATGCACCTGCCCAACTACGGGGTCTTCGACGAGCAGCGCTATTTCCAGGCGGGGGAGCGCCCGGCAACGTTCGAGCTGAACGGGGTCACGGTCGGGCTGACGGTCTGCGAGGACATCTGGGAGCCTGGGCCGCCCGCCACCACGGAGGCCCTCTGCGGGGCGGAGGTGATCGTGAACCTGTCCGCGTCTCCCTACCACGCGGGCAAGGGGGCCCAACGCGAGCTCATGCTCGCCCAGCGCGCGCGAGACAACCTGGTGGCCGTGCTCTTCTGCAACGCGGTCGGAGGCCAGGACGAGCTGGTGTTCGACGGCCACAGCGTCGCGATCGACCAGGACGGCGAGACCGTGGCGAGGGCACCGCAGTTCGAGGAGGCGCTGACGCTGTGCACGGTCGACCCCGGGGCCGTCGCTGCGGCGCGGCTGCGCGACCCCCGCCACCGCACGGCGGTACGTCGCGAGCGTGCCTCGGGTCGCCCACAAGCGGTGTCGCTGACCTCGGTCAGCGTCCAGACGCGCGCAGGCGACGTCGGCGGCCCGGTGGCGGAGGTCCTCTCCCCCGAGGCGGAGGTCTACGCGGCGCTGCGAACGGGGCTGCGGGACTACACGGACAAGAACGGCTTTGAGCGGGTGGTGTTCGGCCTATCGGGAGGGATCGACTCCGCGCTCGTCGCGCTGCTCGCGGTCGACGCTCTCGGGCCCGAGCGCGTGTCCTGCGTGAGCATGCCCTCCCCCTACTCCTCCGAGGGCACCCGCTCCGACGCCGAGGCGATCGCCGCGAACCTCGGGATCGAGTTGATCGAATTGCGTATCGACGCCGCCATGCGCGAGTACGAGCGGCTGCTGAGGGAGTCATTCGCCGGCCGCGACCCCGGCCTTGCCGAGGAGAACCTCCAGGCCCGCATCCGCGGCAACCTGGTGATGGCCCTGTCGAACAAGTTCGGCTGGCTGGTGCTCACGACCGGGAACAAGTCGGAGCTGTCGGTCGGCTACGCCACGCTCTACGGGGACATGGCCGGTGGCTTCGCGGTGCTCAAGGACGTGTTCAAGGGCTGGGTCTACCGGCTCGTGCGCTGGCGCAACGAGCAGGCCGGACGGGAGCTGATCCCCGCCTCGGTCCTCGATCGTCCTCCCTCGGCCGAGCTGCGCGCCGACCAGCTCGACGAGGACTCGCTGCCGCCGTACGACGTGCTCGACGCGATCCTGGAGGCCTACGTCGAGCAGGACCTCGACGCAGGCGAGATCGTGGCGCTCGGCTATCCCGTCGAAGAGGTCGAGCGCGTGATCAGGATGGTCGACCGCGCGGAGTACAAGCGCCGCCAGGCGCCGCCCGGCATCCGCATCTCCACGAAGGCGTTCGGGCGCGATCGCAGGCTTCCGATCACGAACCGGTACGAGAGTCGGGCCGAACCGCCCGGGCGCAGGCTCCGAGCCCTCGGCTGACTCCGCGCTCGGTCAGGCGGATGCTGGCCTGACGGCGATGATCATCTGGTTCAGCGCACACAGCCGGCCCCGCTCGTCGGTGAAGTCCACCTCCCACACCCAACTGGTGCGGCCGCGGTGGCGGCAGCGCGCTTCCGCGCTCACGACGCCTTCGGTCACAGGCCGCAAGAAGCTGGTGTGGTTGGACTGCCCCATGGCGACCTGGCCATCCGGATCCACCTGTACGTGGGTGGCCGCCGAGGCGAGCGTCTCCGCCATCGCCGCATAGGCGCCGCCGTGGACGACGCCCATCGGCTGGCGCACCGCATCTGTCACCTCGAAGCGCCCCGACGCGTGCTCCTCGCCCATCTCGAGGATCTCGAAGCCCAGCAGGCCCGGCAGCGCGGAGGTGTGGTCCGGGGGTTTCAGCATCCGCGCAGGCTATCTTTCCCCGCACATGGCCACGTTCGACCAGCTCACCGCCGAGCAGCGGGCGATCATCGAGCTGGTCCTCAAGCAGGGCCAGAGCTACGACCAGCTCGGAGACATGCTCGGCCTCCCGACCTCCAGGGTGCGATCGATGGCGCGCGAGGCGCTCGTCCACCTCTCCCCGGTGAGCGCTGCGGCCGTCGAGGCCGACTGGCGCGACCAGATCGCCGACTACCTGCTCAATCAGCAGAACGGTCCGGAGTCGACCGCCACCCGGGGCCATCTGCGTCGCTCGGAGGCCGCGCGTGGCTGGGCGCGTTCGGTCGAGGACTCGCTGGAGCACCTCTACCGCGACGGGGACAGGCCGGAGATCCCTGCGGGCGACGCCGGCCGACGCCGGGGCTCGCGAGCGCAAGCCGCGGCGAGAGCGCGAGCCGCGGCCGGGCGGCGACCTCTCGCCTGAGGCCCGCCGCGCGATCCTGCGCCGGCGGATCCTGGCCGGGGCCGCGGTCTCGGCCGTGGTGATCTTCGCCCTCGTGGTGTGGCCGTTCAGCGTCTTCAGTGGGGACGGCGACGACGATGGTGGGTCGAGCGCCAACCAGCAGGCGCAGATCGTGGGCCAGGTGGAGCTGCGCCCGACGGCCGCCACGCGCGGCACGAACACGGCGGGTGGCGGCGTGATCGTCGAGACCGGCGGAAAGCTCGAGCTGATCGTCCAGGCGCAGCTACCCCCCAGCCGCCGTAACCAGGCCTATGAGGTCTGGCTCTACAACTCCCAGCGCGACGCGCGCTCGCTGGGCGGGAATGTGACGAACCGACAGGGTCTCTTCCAGGGCCGCGCCGCGCTGCCCGGCAACTTCACCCGCTACAGGTACATCGACATCTCGCGGGAGAGGGTCGACGCAACGCCGGCCACTCCGGGACATCGGTGCTGCGCGAGCGGATCTCGAGGATCCAAGCGCCGCCGGCCACCGGGCAGAGCACCACGCCCCAGGGCCAGGGCACCGCCCCCGAAGGCCAGGGCACCACCCCCGCACCGTAGATGGCCAATCCCGAATCCCCGCATCCGCGGATGACGCGCCATGTTGGCGCTGGATCGCCACCCGCGTCCTCCCGATAGTGCTGCGACTATCGGCTTCGTCCGCAGTAGGCGCCCGGCTTGGCCTGGCGCGCGCCCGCGGGCACGCCGAGCCGGAATCAACCATCTAGCGGCCGCGTCAGGCCGGGATCAGCTTGCCCGGATTCATGATTCCGGCCGGGTCCAGCTGCGCCTTGGTCGCCCGAAGCACGTCCAACCCCAGCGGCCCGACCTCGTCCTCCATCCACGGCGTGTGATCGCGCCCGATCGCATGATGGTGCGTGATCGTGCCCCCGTTCGACTCGATCGCGTCACAGGCGGCGGACTTGGCCGCGCGCCACTGCTCGAGCTCCGCTCCGGCCTCCTGTCGCGCGATGAAGGTGAAGTAGAGCGACGCTCCCGACGGATACAGGTGGGAGACGTGGCACATCACTGCGGGCGGGGTGCCCCGCGCGGCCAGGGCCTCTCGCAAGGCCCCTCCGACCGCGGCGTACAACACGTGCAGGTTCGACCACGTGGTGGCCGTCTCCAGCGTCTCCACCATCACGCCGCGGTCGAGCATGTCGTCGCGCAGATACGGCGCGGCAAAGCGCCCGCGGAGCCAGGACCGCCCCGGCCGCTGGCCGAGCGGGATCGCGCCGGCCGCGCGCAGCAGCTCGGCCGCTCGCCCGCGGCGACGGCCCACCGCCTCATCGGTGCCATCGAAGCCGGTGAATGCGAGGCAGCCGTGCTCGTGGCCGCGAGCGCGCAGGTACGCCCGCCCGATCCGCTCCGAGGTGCCGCCCGTGCTGGACAGCGCCATGGTCAGCCGCGTCTCCTCCTCGTCGGACAACCGCGCCACATCCGGGGACGCGCCGTCCTGCTCGAGGAGCCGGAGGGCGTCGGTCCCCTCCGCGAAGCTCTTGAACGACCAACCCTCGTAGTGGCGTGCCTCCGGCAGCGGTCGCACCCGCAGCGTGGCGGCGGTGATCACGCCGAGCGTGCCCTCCGAGCCGACGATCAGCTCCCGCAATGACGGGCCGGCGGCCGTGGCAGGCACGTCGCGGGTGCTCAGCGCGCCGACCGGAGTCTCGCAGCGGACCGCCTCGACAAGCTCGTCGATTCGGCCGTAGCCGGTGGACGCCTGCCCCGCCGAGCGGGTGGCGACCCAGCCCCCAACGGTGGAGAACTCGAACGACTGAGGGAAGTGACCGAGCGTGAACCCCTGCTCTTCGAGCCTGCGCTCCAGCTCCGGGCCGAAGATCCCAGGCTCCAGCGTGACGGTGAGGGAGACAGGGTCGATGGCGACCAGGCGGTCCAGCCTCGACAGGTCGAGGGAGATGGCCGCGCTGTGGCGCTCGCGCAACGGCTCGACGCCCCCGACGACGCTCGTGCCGCCCCCGAACGGCACCACCGCCACACCTGCGTCCGCGCAGGCGCGCAGCACGGTGGGAACGGCATCGACCGACTCGGGCGCCACCACGGCGTCCGGCGCGCTCGAGCCGTCGCCGGAGCGGATCCGGACGAGGTCCGGATAGCTCTTGCCGAGCGCGTGCTCCACGCGCGCCACACGATCGTCGCGCACCCCGCCCTCCCCCACGGCGGCCGCGATCGCGCTGCGGGCACCCTTCGGCAGACCCGGCTCGGGGAGGGCGATCGCGTCGAGCTCCACGCGGCCCCGCCGCTCGTCGAGCGTCGCGCCGAGCTCCTCCCCTAGCAGCGCCTGGGCTGCCGGTGGCAGCTCGATCGCGTGCTCGTCCTCTCCCCAGCCCCACCAGCGCATCAGCCGGTCCTCCACCGCTCGGCCAGCGCCTGGAGGCCGTCGAGCGCGCCGTCGAGCTGTTTGCGGGTCGCGCGGCTCACCTGCAAGCCGCCCAGCTTGGACATCCCCCGAAGCTCCAGCCGGGTAGTCAGGCGCACGGTCGTCTCGCCGGCGGCTTGGGGCTCGAGCTCGAGCACTGTGACCGAGGAGGTGAGGATGCGCTCGAAGGGCGACTCGTCCACCTCGTGGCGCCACGACAGGCGGCGCGGATGGTCGGACTCGAGCAGCGTGTAGTCGGCGCGCAGGGTGCGCCCCTTCGGGGTGCCGAGGACCGTGGTCCAGGCCTCACGTGAGGCGTCCTCGACGCGCTGGACGCCGGGCCACCAGTCCGGCAGGCACGCAGGGTCCGAGACCGCGGTCCAGAGGCGCTCGGGTGCGGCGGGGAGGGTGCGCGAGCGACTGACCACGGGCATCGTCGGGAGACCCTAGTCATCGGCCGCGGTCACGGCGATTCGTACGTGATGAGGCTGTGCACGTCGTGTGGTGCCAGCCGCTCGCGGCCGCACAGGAAGGCCAGCTCGATCACGAACGCGCAGCCGGCCACGCGGGCACCCGCACCCTCCACTAGGTCGCAAAGCGCCCGGGCTGTGCCGCCTGTTGCCATCAGGTCGTCGTGGACGAGCACGCGCGCGCCGCTGCGCAGCGCATCCGCGTGGACCTCGAGCGCGTCGACGCCGTACTCCAGCTGATACTCGACCGAGGCGGTGTCGCGCGGCAGCTTCCCCGGCTTGCGGGCCAGGATGAACCCGGCCCCGATCGCCGCCGCCAGGGCCCCGCCGAGTACGAAGCCGCGTGCCTCGGCGGACACCACGTACTCGGTCTCGATGGAGCGCGCGTAGTCGGCCAGCGCGTCGATCGCCAAGCGCAGCGCCGCGGGGTCGAGGAACAGGGGCGTGATGTCCTTGAACACGATCCCGGGCTTGGGAAAGTCCGGGATGTCGTGAACGTGCGCGCGCAGGGCCTCGCCCGCGCCGCTCACTTGGCGATCTTGCGCAGGTCGCGGATAAGCAGCAGGTGCTTCAGGTAGGAGGCCGTGGCTGCGAGGTTCTCGAGCGCCTGTACCGCCTCCTTGCGCCGCTCGGGGTTGCGCGACCGCAGCGCCGGAGCCAGGATCTGCTCCAGCAGGGCCGCTTCGCGATCGGCCGAGGTCCGAAACACGCGCAGGTTGCGCCCCCCCACCCCGAAGCGCTTCAACTCGGTCACGGCGCGGATGATCTCGCGCTCGGTGTCGTCGTAGAGCACCTCGCCATCGCGCTTCTCTCCCCGGATGACGCCGTACTCCTCCAGCTCGTTCACGAGTGCCGCGTCGGCGCGGGTCTCCTCCAGGACCTCCTCCAGGCGGTACAGGGAGCCGCCCGAGCGCATGTCCACGGTGGCCCGCCTCAGGGTGCGCGGCTCGGGGCTTTTTGTCCCTTTGGCGAGTTCGTCCTGCTCGGCCCGTCCGGCCGCGAGCTCCTGGCGGATCACCCGCAACGGCAGGAACTCGTCACGCTGGAGGCGCAGGATCGTGCGCAGCCGGGTCACGTCACCGGGGGCGAACAGCCGATAGCCGCCCGCCGTGCGCTGGGGGGTCAGGAGCTTCTGGTCCTCCAGGTAGCGGATCTTCGAGATCGAGATGTCGGGGAACTCCCGCTCGAGCTGCTTGCAGACAGTGCCGATCGTGAGTGCCTTGCCGGGCGGACCAGGGTCGAGCTCTGGCGTGGTGCTCATCGCTCGATGTAGGTGAGTTTGTACTTGCCCACCTGCAGCTCGTCGCCGTTCTGAAGCTTGTGCGACTCGATCCGCCGGCGGTTCACGTAGGTGCCGTTGAGCGACCCCAGGTCGTCCACGTACAGGCCGTCGCGGCGTCGCACGAGCAAGGCGTGGTTGCGCGAGACCGTCACGTCGTCGAGGAACACCTCGGCGTCCGGGCTGCGGCCGATCGTCATCCGCTCGCCCGCGACCGAGAACACCTCGCCCGCGCGCCCGCCGCCCGACCGGATCGCCAGCGTGGCGCCCTCGCCCGCCACCTGCTCGATGTCCACTGGCTTCAGCTCTCCGGTCTCGTCCAGCTGGTAGGCCGCTGTGGTGTCACCCTCCGCCGGGCTGGCCTCGGCCAGAAACGCACCGCACTTCTGGCAGTAGTTGGCACCCTCGGCGTTGACGAAGCCGCACTCGGGGCAGTGCATCGAGCCCCCTACGCGGTCCCGCCGCTAGTCATCGGGGTCGCCCTCGGGGATGGCCTTGCCCGAGAGGATGTCGGTGAGCTGCTGGACGTCGGCCCCGCTGATGGCGGACTCCCCCGCCTCATGCTGCTTGCGCAGGCGGTTGACGAGCTCGGCGCGAAGGATGTCGATCTTGCCGTGGAGGATGCGGCGCTGGTAGCTGACGTCCTGCTCCTCCGCGGTGAGCGTCTGGATCATCTCCTTCAGCTCCTCGTCCGAGAGCGCGCCAAGGTCGGGAAAGCTGTCCATTTAGTCGTCGAGTCCTTTCGCGGTGGGCCGAACGGCGAGTATAGACCGAGGCGTCAAGTCGAGCTTGAGGCTTTCAGAAAACGCAAGCCGTCTCCCACGTAGATCACGGTGGCCCACAGGGTCAGGGCCAGCCCGAGGTACAGGGAGGCGTCCGCCACCCAGCTATCGGTGAGCAGGGAGACGAAGATGGCGAACATCACCGGCCACACGGCCCACCGGCCCACCATGTTGATCTGGAGGTCCATGCCCTTGCGCAGGGCCACCTGGGTCAGCGCGAGCATGAACAGCTCGCGCGCCGCCAGCACAAGCAGCGCCCACCGCGGGAGCAGCTCGAAGTGGAAGCACACGAGCGCGCCGAGGAGGACGAGCGCGCGATCGGTCAAGGGGTCCAGCAGGGCCCCCAGGCGGCTGTACTGGCCGGTCACCCGGGCGAGGAATCCGTCGAGCTGATCGCCCCACGCGATCGCGAAGAACAGCAGCGCTGACGTTACGTCGCGGCCGTCGTCGGATGAGAACGCGACCGCGGCGAATACCGGCAGGAGCGCCAGGCGCACGTAGGAGACCAGGTTGGGCACGGTGACGGGCCGCAGCGGCTGGCCGCGCTGCGTCTCCGGCGGCGGCCCGCCCGACCGGTCGAGGCCGAGCAGACGCTTCTTTGTCAGGGAAGCTCGCGCCACAGCTCGGCGGCGGCCTGGGCCGCTCCCTCCAATGCCAAGGTGCGCTTGTCCTGTCCTCGCCTCACCTGCACCTCGACATGTCCGGACTCGAGCGCTCGCTTGCCGACCGTCAGCCGCAGCGGGCAGCCCAGCAGCTCGGCGTCGGCGAACTTCTCCCCGGGACTCGCATCGCGGTCGTCATAGAGCACGTCCAGCCCCGCATCCCTTAGCTCGCCGTAGAGCCTGTCGGCCACCTCGCGCGCCTCCTCCCCCTCCTTTCCCAGCGTGACGAGCTCGACGTCGAAGGGGGCCAGCGCCCGCGGCCAGGAGATCCCCTGCTCATCGGCGAATTGCTCCACGGCGGCCGCGGCGATTCGCGCCGGCCCGATGCCGTAGCACCCCATCCAGAGGTGGCGCTCGGAGCCGTCCTCGTCAAGGTAGGTGGCGCCAAACGGCTCGGAGAATCGGGTTCCCAGCTTGAAGATGTTCCCTACTTCGATCGCGGCCTCGATTCGGATCTCAGCGCCGGCGGGGCACGTGTCGCCGCTCTCCACCATGCGGATATCGGCGAAGGTGGCCTCGAAGTCGCGTCCCGGCTCGACGCCTCGCACGTGGCGGTCGACCTCGTTGGCTCCCGCGACCAGGCCGCTCAGGCCGCGCAGGGCCTCGTCGGCCAGGACCGGCGCGCGTGCCCCCACCGGCCCGATGAAGCCGGCCGGTGCGCCTAACAGGGCATCCACCTCCTCCGCGGTCGCCTGCCGCGCGGGGCGCCCGAGAGCGTTGGCCAGCTTGATCTCGTTCAGACGGTGGTCACCGCGAACGAGGACGATCAGCGGCGAGCCGTCTTCGACGACCACCGGGAGCGCCTTCAGCAGCGCCGCCGCCGGGACGCCAAGCGCTTGTGATACCTGTTCGATCGTGGTCGCGCCCGGCGTGTCGACGGGCTCCGGGGCTGCCAGCGCCGGTGGCAACCCCTCCACGGGCTTTGGCGTGGCGCTGGCGATCTCGACGTTGGCGGCGTAGCCCGCGGAGGACAGTGCCACCTCGTTCTCACCCGCCGCGCACGGAGCCATGTACTCGTGGGCGCCGAAGCCGCCCATGATCCCGACGTCCGACTCCACCCGGTACCACTCGAGCCCGGCGCGATCGAAGATCCGGTCGTACGCGCCAGCATGGAGGTCGTAGGAGGCGTTCAGGCCCTCCTGATCGCGGTCGAAGGAGTAGGAGTCCTTCATGATGAACTCGCGCGTGCGCAGCACGCCCGCGCGCGGGCGCGGCTCGTCGCGCTCCTTGACCTGGATGTGGTAGAGCAGCAGCGGCAGGTCGCGGTAGGAGCGGATCTCCCTGCGCCACGTGAAAGGTCAGCGCCTCCTCGTGGGTCATTGCGAGCACCAGGTCCGCGCCGCGGCGGTCTTGCAGCTTGAAGAGCTCCTCGATCGAGTAGCGGCCGCTGCGGCGCCACAGCTCGGCAGGCTGGAGGAGGGGCATCAGCATCTCGTGGGCGCCGATCGCGTTCATCTCCTCGCGGACGATCTGCTCGGCGCGCCCGTGGGCTCGCCAGCCCGCCGGCAGGTAGGTCCACAGGCCGGCACCGAGCTGACGGACGAGCCCGGCGCGCACCATCAGCTTGTGTGAGATGGCCTCGGCGTCTGCGGGCGCCTCCTTCTCGGTGGGCAGCAGGTAGCGCGAGAGCCGGGTCACGGGCCGACGGAGTCTAAAGGCGCCCCCCTTGTGTGGCGATACAGACACCGTGTCGGCGAAGCTCGAGTCTCCGCGCGTTACCGCCCTGAAGGTCATAGGCGCCGTCCTGGTCGCGGCGTGGCTCGCATTCGCCCTCCACACGGTGGGCGTCTTCGGCCATTCGGGCTACTCGGACTTCTTCGACGGCGGCCTCTACAACGCCCTCGCGATCGCAGCTGCGGTGGCGTGCCTGCTGCGAGCCGCCACGGTGCGTGAGGCCCGCGCGGGCTGGTTGCTCATCGGCATCGGGCTGACGCTCTGGTCCGCCGGCGAGATCGTCTGGACCGCGATTCTCTCGGAGCGCGCCGAGGTACCGGTGCCCTCCGCGGCCGACGCGCTCTACATCGCCTTCTACCCGGTGACCTACGCCGGGCTCGTCTTCCTGGTCCGCGCTCGCACCGCGCACCCCTCACGGGACCTCTGGCTCGACGGGGTGATCGCGGCGTTCGCCGTTGCCGGGGTGGCGGCCGCGTTCACCCTCCAGCCGGTTCTCGACGCCGGCGCCTCGGACGCGAAGGAGGTGGCCGTCAACCTTGCGTACCCGATCGGTGACATCGCGCTCCTCAGCTTCGTCGCGGTGGTCTTCGGCCTCTCACGCTGGCATCCCGGCCGCTCGTGGGCCATGTTGGGGGCCGGTCTCACGCTGATGGCGGTCGCCGACTGCGTATACCTCGTGCAGGCGGCGAACGGCACCTACCTCGAGGGGAGATGGCTCGACGCGGTCTGGCCGGCCGCCGCGCTGCTGGTGGGCTTCTCTGCCTGGGCTGGTGACGGCCCGCGCGGGGCACCCGACTACGCGGAGCGGCGCGCGATCGTGATCCCGTTCGCCTGCGGAATGGTCGGGTTGGCGCTGATCGCCATCGGGCTGTTCAAGGATCTCGGCCACGAGGCTGGCGTTCTCGCCATGGCGACGCTGCTGATGGTCACGCTCAGGATGGCGCTCGCGTTCTCGGACAACCAGCGCGCGATGCTCCTCAGCAGAAAGCAGGCGTTGACCGACTCGCTCACCGGGCTCGGCAACCGGCGCCAGCTGATGGAGGACCTCGCGCGCCAGATCCCGCGCGCCGGCCCGGCGCAGCCGCGCCTCTGCGTGATTCTCGACCTCGACGGGTTCAAGGGCTACAACGACAGCTACGGCCACCCGGCGGGCGACCAGCTCCTGGCGCGCCTTGGAGGCAGACTGGAGGGGTCCGTGGCCCCGTATGGCCGTGCCTACCGCCTGGGCGGCGACGAGTTCTGTGTGGTAGCGCGCTGCGAGCCCCCGGTCCACGAGAGCATCGTTGCGGCGTGCCGGGCGGCGCTGTCTGAGACCGGCGAGGGCTTTACAGTCACCGCCTCCGCGGGCTGCGTGCTGATCCCGGTCGAGGCCGACACGCCATCTTCGGTGCTACAGCTCGCCGACCGGCGGATGTACGCCCAGAAGAACGGAAGCCGGCCTTCGCCCGCCCGGCAGAGCCGCGACGTCCTCCTTCGGACGCTGCGCGAGCGCGAGCCCGAGCTGCACGCTCACCTCAGCGGCGTGGCCGAGCTGAGCGTCGCCGTGGCCAGGCACCTTGGCATGGATGGTGAGGAGCTCGACGAGGTCTCGCGTGCGGCCGAGCTGCACGACGTGGGCAAGATCGCCGTCCCAGAGGCCATCCTGCGCAAGCCGGGCCCGTTGGACGACGAGGAGTGGGCGTTCATGCGCCGGCACACCGTCATCGGCGAGCGGATCCTCAGCGCGGCCCCCGCACTCGTCCCGGTGGCAAAGCTCGTGCGCTCCAGTCACGAGCGGTGGGACGGCGAGGGGTATCCCGATGGGCTGGCCGGCAAGGACATCCCGCTCGGGGCCCGCGTGGTGGCCGCGTGCGATGCCTACGACGCGATGACCACGGATCGCCCCTACAGGCCCGCGATGCCGATTCTCGAGGCGCTCGCCGAGATGCGCCGTTGCGCGGGCACACAGTTCGACCCGCGCGTCGTCGACGCGTTCGAGCTGGTGCTGGCGCGCGAGGCCGGTCGCTCGATGCAGTCGCGCCGCGAGCCGGCCGGCTGAACTTCTCTAGGCCCGCGTGAAGCGGCGCCCCGCGGTGGGCGAAGCGGCCTCGTCGAGGGCCACGCGCTGGCGCTCGGGGGCGGCCATCGGGAGCTCGACGCCCTCCTCGAGGGCATCTGCGGTGGCCGCTTTGGCCTCCATCGCCGCGATTCGCTCGGGCGTCAGCTCGCCCGCGTTCTCCTCCTCGATCTCCTGGAGGAACGCGGCGCCTTCGGCGGCCTCGCGCTCGTCACGCACGACCTGCCCGCCGGCCGCGTAGTACTTGTCGATCTCCTCGAAGAGCACGTCCACGAGCTGCTCCTGGGGCACCTTGCGCAGCGGCTCCCCCTTCGAGTAGACGACGCCCTGGTTCTTCGCGCCCGTGATGCCGAAGTCCGCGTGGGAGGCCTCGCCGATGCCGTTGACGGCGCACCCGAGGACGGCGACCTCGATCGGGTCGTCGTAGGCCTCCAGGCGCTGCTCGACCTCCGCGACAACCGTGTCCATGTCGAACTGCAGCCGGCCGCAGGTGGGGCAGGCAATCAGGACGGGGCCGCGGTCGCGAAGCTTGAGCGCCTTGAGGATCTCCCACGCCACCTTCACCTCCTCCTCCGCGTGGAAGGTGGAGAGCGAGATGCGGATGGTGTCCCCCACGCCGTCGGCCAGCAGCGTGCCGAGGCCGACGGCGGACTTGAGCGAGCCGGACCACTTCGTGCCCGCCTCGGTGATCCCGAGGTGGAGCGGATAGTCGATCCGGTCCGCCAGCAGCCGGTTCGACGCGATCGTGTTGGGGACGCTCGTGGACTTGATCGACACCTTGAAGTCCTCGAAGTCGAGCCGCTCCATCAACTCCACGAACTCGACGGCCGCCGCGACGAGCGCCTCCACCGAGTTCTCGCGCTCGAGCGCGTGCAGGTGCTTGGGCAGCGAGCCCGAGTTGACGCCGATTCGCATCGGTGTGCCCGCGGCCTTGGCGCGCGCGGCGACCTCGGCGACCTTGTCGGGACCGCCGATGTTGCCCGGGTTGAGCCGGATGCAATGGGCGCCCGCGTCGATCGCCTTGAGCGCGAGGGTGTGGTTGAAGTGGATGTCGGCGATCACCGGGATCGGCGACTCGGCGACGATCGTCCGCAGTGCCTCCACGTCGTCCTCGCGCGGCACGGCGCACCTGACCAGGTCGGCGCCGGCGTCCGCAATTGCCCGGATCTGGCGCATCGTGGCGGCCAGATCGGCGGTTTCGGTCTTGGTCATCGACTGAACGGCGACGGGGGCGCCGCCGCCGATCTTCACGCCGCCTACGTCGATCTGACGCGCTGAAGCCATCGGTTAGAGGGTATCGGGCCTCTGTTGGGCGCTTCCCTCCTGGTGCCTACTGCGGCTGTGGCGAGGGCATGATCTGCAGCCGGCCGTGCTCGGCACCGCCCTACCACCGCCCTACGAATACAGCTCCTCGATCTCCGCCTCGTACTTGGCGTGGATCGGCTTGCGCTTGAGCTTCATCGTGGGAGTCAGCTCCTCCCCACCTGGCTGCCAGTCGGTGGGGAGCACCTTGAACTTCTTGATCTGCTCCACCCGCGCGAGCTTCTCGTTGGCGGCGTCCACCCCTCGCTGCACCTCGGCCAGAACCGCGTCCGATTGGGCGAGGGCCTCCGGCGAGGCGTCCTCGATCCCGTTCTGGGAAGCGAATGCCGGCGCCACGTCGGGGTCGAGCGTGATCAGCGCCACGTTGTAGGGCTTCGCGTCGCCGATCGCGATCGCCTGGCCGATCAGCGTGCTGCCCGACTTGACCTTGGCCTCGATGTTGGCCGGGGACATGTTCTTGCCGGCCGCGTTGATGATCAGCTCCTTCTTGCGGTCGACGATCTTGAGGTAGCCGTCCTCGTCGAACTCGCCGATGTCGCCCGTGGCCAGCCAGCCGTCGGAGTCGATCGTCTCGGACGTCTTGTCGGGCTGATTGCGGTAGCCGTCCATGATGATCCGCCCGCGGATGAGCACCTCGCCGTCCTCGGCGAGCTTGATCTCCGCACCGGGTGACGGCGGCCCGACGGTGCCGATCTTGATCTTGTCCGGCGGGTTGACGGAACCGGCGCCGCAGGTCTCCGACATCCCCCAGAGCTCCGCGAGCGGGATGCCGATGGCATGGAAGAACTTGATCACCTCGGGCGGCGTGGGCGCCGCGCCGACGTTCACGGACTCCACCTGGTCGAAGCCGAGCCTCTCCCGCATCTTGGAGAAGACCATCTCGTCGGCCTTCGCGTACTGCGCGGCCAGCTCGGCGGGCACCTCCTCTCCGGCCTGCTCCAGCTCCACCTTCCTCAGCCCCAGCTCGAGTGCCCCCTTCACCGCGGCCTTGCGCTCGGGATCCTGCTCGTGCTCGATGCCGGCCTCGATCGCGGACTTGAGCTTCTCCCAGATCCGCGGCACGGCGAAGAACCAGCTCGGGCGCACCTCGGGCAGGTAGGCCACGACCTGGCGCGGGTCCGGGCAGTCAGTCGTGGTGAACCCGAGCACGAGCGGCAGGTAGTGGCTGCACGCGCGCTCGGCGATGTGGGCGTAGGGCAGCCACGAGATGACCCGGCCGTCGTCGGGGAACGGGATCACCTCGTCGAAGGCTTGGACCGCGGAGACGAGGTTGTCGTGGGTGAGCTGGACGCCCTTCGGAGGCCCAGTCGTGCCCGACGTGTAGATGAGCGTGAGGATGTCGTCCGGCTTGACCGCCTGCCAGGCACCGTCGAAATCGAAATCGGGATCGCCCTTGGCCTGCACGTCCTCGAGCGTGAGCGTCCCGTCCGAGCCGTCGCCGTCCACGACCACGACGGTCTCGATGCCCTTCACCTGCTTGATGGTGTCGAGAAAGGCCTTCTCGGTAACGAGGATCTTGTTGGCGGCGTCGCCGACGAGGTACTCGATCTGCTCGGGCGTGTAGGTGTTGTAGATCGAGAACGGGGTGGCGCCCAGATGCAGCGCGGCGGAATCCACGAAGTGGAACTCCGGCCGGTTGGTCAGCATCAGGCCGATCGTCTGCCCGCGCCCGAGCCCGAGGCCCGCGAACCCGCGCGCCAGCCGCTCCACCCGCTCCGCGTACTCCCCCCACGTGCACGAGAACTCGTCGCCCTTCGTGCGGATCGCGGGACGATCGGGATTCGCGGCCGCGGTCGCCTGAAACGCCGCCGCGAGGGTGCTCGCGTCGAGTCCCTTCGGCCGGCCCGCACGGGTGGTGGTTGCGCTCTCCATCGCTCCTCCTCGATCGCTCGGGCGGAGCGTACCTCACCCGAAAGGGCTAATTCACCTGGAAAAACCCTCGCCGGACAGCCTGTCGATGTCGTTGGTCAGGCCGATGATGAACAGCCCGATGACCAGCATGAAGCCCACCACCCCGGCGCGCTCCATCACGCTGAACGGCACCGGCCGGCCGCGGACCTTCTCGACGATCGCCCAAAAGATGTGGCCCCCGTCGAGGGGCAGGAACGGAAACAGGTTCACGATCGCGAGCGACAGGGAGATGATGGCCATGATCCCGACCACCTCCGCGATGTCGTTGAGGATCGTCTGGCGCGTCACCTCGTAGGAGCCGACGATCCCGGAGATCTCCTTGCGCTGCTCGGCGTCGAACAGGCGCGCCGGCAGGCTCAGGGTCTGCTTGGTGATGAACCAGAAGCGGTCGAGCGAGACGTCCACGGCCTCGCCGAACGGGAGCCCCTCGCGCGGCCCGGCCGCGTATGAGAACCCAAGCCGGGTGCGCTCGACGCCGGAGGTGGCGTCGTAGCGGGGCCGAGCTTCGATCTCGAGCCTGCGGCCGTCGCGCACCACGAGCAGCCTGACCGGATCCTTGGCCACGCACCCATCGGTGGGCGGCTGCTGGGCGCAGGTGTGCTTTCGGATCTGGTTCGACAGCGTCTCGGCGTCGCCACGGACCCCGTCCACGGCGATGATCCGGTCGGCCGGCTCGAGCACCTGCGCCGCCGGGTATCCCTTCTCGATCGTCCCCACGCGGGTGGTCGCGGTCGTGGGGCCGATGGCCCAGAAGAAGATGAACAACAGGATCAGCGCCAACACCAGGTTGACCGCGGGTCCGGCCGCGATCACCACGATCCGCTTCCACACCGGCTGTGAGTAGTAGGCGCGCGTGCGAACCTCGTCAGGCAGGTTCTCGTCGGGGTTCATCCCGGTGATGCGCACGTACCCGCCCGCTGGGATCGCGCCGATCGCGTACTCGGTCTCCCCCACCTTCTTCGACGCGAGCGTCGGGGGAAAGAAGAGCGAGAACTTCTCGACCCGCATGCCCACCGCCTTGGCTGCCGTGAAGTGGCCGAGCTCGTGAAGGATCACGAGGATGGCGAACCCGACGAACGCGAGCAGCCAGCTCACTCGGCCGGCACCGCCTGCGTGAGCTCACGCGCGCGTATCCGTGCCTCGGAGTCCACCGCGTAGAGGTCGGAGAAGTGCCCGACTCGGGAGACCGGCACCGCTTCGAGCGTGTCCTCGATCACGCGGGGGATGCCGGTGAACGGCAACCGCCCTTCTAGGAACGCACCCACCGCCACCTCGTTCGCCGCGTTGAGCACACACGGCGCCGTGCCTCCCGCATCGCCGGCGCTGCGAGCCAGGCGCAGGCAGGGGAACGCCTCCTCGTCCGGGGGCTCGAACGTCAGCGCGGCCACCTGCGTCAGGTCCAGCGTGTCGACCGGCACGTCCACGCGGTCGGGGTGGTGCAGCGCGTAGGAGATCGGCACGCGCATATCGGGGTAACCGAGGTGCGCCAGCGAGGCTCCGTCGTTGAGGTGGACGAGCGAGTGCACGATCGACTGCGGGTGGACCACCACGTCGATGTGCTCGTAGGGCACCCCGAATAGGTGATGTGCCTCGATCACCTCGAGGCCCTTGTTCATCAGGGTCGCGGAGTCGACCGTGATCTTGCCGCCCATGTCCCACGTGGGATGCGCAAGCGCCTCGTCGCGCGTGACACCCGACAGGTCGGTGCGACCGCGAAACGGCCCGCCCGAGGCCGTCAGCACCAACCGGTCCACGGTGCCCGGGCCCTCCGCGCCGACAAGTTGGAACAGCGCCGAGTGTTCGGAGTCGACCGGCAGGATCGCCGCGCCCGTGGCCTCGGCGAGCGCCATGACCAGCTCGCCTCCCACGACGAGGCTCTCCTTGTTCGCCAGCGCCAGGTCGATGCCCTCGCCGAGTGCCGCCACCGTGGGCCCGAGTCCGGCCGAGCCGACCAGCGCGTTGAGCACGAGGTCGCAGTCGGTCTCGGTGATCAGCGCGACGAGCCCCTCCGCGCCGGCCAGCACCTCGCCGGCGGTCCATCGCTCGGCGCACCGTGCCGCAGCCTCTTCGTCGGCCAGCGCGACGCGAGGGACGCGAAAGGCCTCGGCCTGCTCGATGAGGAGCTCGGCGTTGGACCGGGCGGCCAGACCGGCGACCTCGAGCGTCTCGCTGCGCGATACGACGTCGAGGGCCTGGGTGCCTATCGACCCGGTGGAGCCGATGATGAGGATGCGGCGCACCGATCCCAGTCTAGGGACGGCTTCGCGGCGTTCGCTCAGGCGCCGAGGACCTTCAGGAGGGCCGCCACCACGTCGGGATCGAACTGGGTCCCGGCGCCGCGGCGCAGCTCCCTCTGCGCGTCGGCGGGGGCGAGCGCGCGTCGGTAGGGGCGGTCCGAAGTCATGGCGTCGTAGGCGTCGCAGGCGAACACGATCCTCGCGCCGAGCGGAATCTCCTCGCCGGCGAGCCCGTCGGGATAGCCACCACCGTCCCAGCGTTCGTGGCCGTGCCGGACGATCGGGCGGACATCGACGAGGAACTCGATCGGGGCGAGGATCTGCTCGCCGATCACCGTGTGCTGTTCGATCCGGGCTCGCTCCTCGGCGCTCAGAGGGCCGCTCTTGTTGAGGATCGACTCCGAGATCGCCAGCTTGCCGATGTCGTGGAACGCGGCGCCGAAGCGCAGCGTCCGAAGCTCGTCGCCGTCCAGCCCGAGGGCGCGACCGACGGCGTCCGCGTGCTCGGCGATCGAGTGCGAGTGGCTCGCCGTGTACGAGTCCTTCGCCTCGAGGCCAGCTGCGAGCGCTTCGGCGGTGTTCAGGTACGCGGACTCGAGCTGCGAGAAGAGCCGCGCCGATCGCAACGCGGCGCTCGCCTGCCCGGCGATCGTGGCGACTAGTCTGGCGTCGTCGTCGTCGAACGCGTCGAGCGCGCCGCTTTCGAGGTTCACCGCGCCCCAGGTCAACTCACCGCAGTAGAGCGGCGCGCACAGCTCGGAGCGGACCTCCTCGGTCACCTGGGTAGCGCGATAGTCGGGCTCGGGCCGTACGTCGCCCACCATCACCACGGTGCCCTCGCGGAGCGCACGCCCGATGAGCCCGACCGACGACGGCTGGCGCCATCCGAGCTTCATCAGCCGCTCGCCGCTTCCTCCGCCTGCGGCAACGAGCTCCACCTGACCGCGCCCGTCCTCACGGGCGATCCCGCACAGCGTGCAGCCGAACTCGCGCGTGAGCTCCTCGGCCACGGCCTCCACGATCGCCTGCTCGTCGATCATGGCCGCCAGTCTCGCTCCGAGGGCGCCCGTGAGGGCCAGATGCCGGGTTCGCTTCGTCAGTTGACGCTGGCGCGCCGCGGTGTCCGCTGAGCGGCCCGTGGCGGCGCGCGCCAGCAGCTGCACGCGCAGCTCGGCCGCGGCCAGGTCGCCGGTGGCGCCGTCGGCGTACAGCTCCATGAGGTAGACGCCGTCCGCGTCGGGCGCGCCGGCTCCGAGAACGCCTGAGAACCCCAGCTTCACCAGCAGCTCCCGCTCTGCTCGATCGTGCTCGCGCTCGTGCACGTCGACTTGGAAGGACCCTCCGCGTAGCTCGACGATCCGCGCCGTCTGCGGATATTCCTCCAGCCGGTAGATCTCATCGGAGAGGCCGACCCTGATGCCGCGCAACCGGTTGTCGCGGTCATCCGAGCTGCAGATCGACTGGATCGTGGAGGATCCCTCCTCGCAGAAGGAGATTGTCCACGCGGCCGCGTTCAGCGCCTCGGCGAAGCCGGCGACCACGACCTCGAGCCGGTCGAGTGTCGAGTGCTGCGCCAGCTCGCGTGTCGAGCATCAGGAGGAGCTGTGCGCTCGTCTCGTCGAGGCGCTCGATGGTGCCGCGCCGGCGCGAGCGGCGCCGCTCGCCGTTCAGTATCTGAGGCGCGGGCGTGGCCTCGGCGGTGCAAAACTGGCCGCCGCCGCGCTGCTTGGCCGCGTACTGGGCGGTGTCGGCGGCCCTCAGGAGCTGATCGGGGCGCCCGATGCCAGGGCCGGCCTCCGCGCCGCCGCATGAGACCGTCAGCGGGATGTCGCGATCCTCGTTGAGGAGCCGCAGCACCATGCTCGCCACTTCCCTCGCCCCTCCGAGGTGGTGGCCCTCCAGCAGGACGGCGAACTCGTCGCCGGAGAGTCGCGCCGGGAATGCCGCAGGGAACGGAGCGGAGGCCGCGAGCAGCGCGTCGGCGACCCGCTTCAGGGCCCGGTCGCCGGCGTGGTGGCCGCGCGCGTCGTTGATGGCCTTGAGCTCGTCGACGTCGCAGACGAGCAGGGTCACAGGAGTCAGGTGCTCCTGCCATCTCGCGGTCGCGAGCTCCAGGCGCTCTTCGAACCCGCGCCGGTTGGCGAGCCCCGTCAGCTCGTCCTCGTATGCGAGCCTGGAGACGTTCGTGAACTTCTCCGCCCGCCCGATCACGCCCGCGAGCTGACCGGCGATGGCCGCGAGGAAGCGCACGTCGGTCGCGCGGAACCGCGGCGCCCCCGGACAGGTGCTGGCCCAGACCTCCCCCCACACCTCCCCGTCGACGACGACAGGGACGGCGATGTCGGACTCCTTTCCGAGCGCCTTGAGTAGCGCCACGGCCTTCGGGTCCGCGTCCGGATCGTCCACCGCCGTGAAGTAGGGCGTGGCGCTCTGGAGCAGTTCGCGCACGCTCGGGAAGTCGGCGAGCTGGTACGTCTCTTCCTCGGGGAAGCGCTCCTCGCCCGGGCCGAGCTGCCCGACGTTTATCAGCACCCGCATCCGGTCGCTCTCGCGCTCCCAGCGGCTCACCGCGAGGGAGCCGGCCTCGAGCGCCTCGAGCGCGGCGTCCGCGGCCAGCTCGATCACGTCCGGCAGCCCCGTCGCGGCCGCTGCGGCGGCCGCGACGCGCATCAGGGCCTCGCGCTCGCCGGCGCCTCGCGCCGTCGCCGTTTCCTCGATCGCGGGACGGATGGGGATCACCGCGGTGCGCGCTCGCGCGCCCGCGGGATGGGTGAGGGCGTGCTCGGGTGGCATTGCGCTCTTTATCGGCAGGCTCGAGCGCCCGCTCAAGGCGGCCGTGTGCATGCCGTACGATGCGGCTGGCCGAGCAGCCAGTCGTCCCAAATGCGCTTCGGAATCTTCTACGAGCATCAGAATCCGCGCCCCTGGGAGGGCGAGCGCGACGAGCACAAGCTCCTCAAGGACGCGCTCGCGCAGATCGAGATAGCGGACCGCGCCGGCTTCGACTACGTCTGGGAGGTCGAGCACCACTTCCTCGAGGAGTACTCGCACTCCTCCGCCCCCGAAGTGTTCCTGGCGGCCGCCAGCCAACGGACGGAGAACATCCGGCTCGGCCACGGCATCGTGCAGATCCCCCCTGCTGTGAACCACCCCGCCCGGGTCGCCGAGCGGGTGGCGACGCTCGACCTCGTGTGCGACGGCAGGCTCGATTTCGGCACCGGCGAGTCCTCCTCCGCCGCGGAGCTGGGCGGCTTCCTGGTGGAGCGAGCCCGCAAGCGCGAGATGTGGGAGGACGCGATCGATGCGATCACGCGCATGTTCGTCGAGGAGCCGTTCGCCGGCTGGGACTCCGAGTTCATGCGCATGCCGCCGCGCAATGTCGTGCCCAAGCCGCTCCAGCGACCGCACCCGCCGCTGTGGGTGGCCTGCAGCCGTCGCGAGACGATCCACTACGCCGCCCGCAACGGCATGGGGGCGCTGTCGTTCTCGTTCGTCGAGCCCGAGGACGCCGGCTCCTGGGTGAAGGAGTACTACGACCTGATCGAGTCGGAGGAGTGCATGCCGGCGGGGTTCGCGGTGAACCCGAACGTGACGGTGGTGCTGCCGATGATGTGCCACGAGGACGAACAGGTCGCGATCGACCGCGGCATCGACGGCGCCCACTTCTTCGGCTACTCCCTCGCGCACTACTACGGGATGGGCGTCCAGAGACCGGGCGTGACCAACATCTGGGAGGAGTTCCAGGCCAACCGCGAGTCCAAGGGTTTCTCGCGCGAGATCATCGAGGCCGATGACGCCCCGCTGGGGGTGAAGCTGATGCAGCACGGTCTCGGTTCTCTCCGTGGAGCGATCGGGACGCCGACGCAGATCGCCCAGCTCGTGCGCCGCTACGAGGCCGTCGGGGTCGACCAGATCGTGTTCTGCCTCCAGGCGGGCGCGAACAAACACGAGCACATCTGCGAGGCGCTCGAGCTCTTCGGCCGCGAGGTGATCCCACCGTTTGCCGAGGAGCTGGAGGCCCGCGACGCGCGAGAAGGCCGACCGCCTGGCTCCGGCGATCGAACGCGCGCTCGCACGCAAGGAACCGCCCCGGCAGGCACCCGCCGGCTACGCGATAGATGAGGAGGCCGAGATGGCACGGGCCGAACGAGCCAGCAGACGCCCGCCGGCTGGGGTACGCACCCGCGCCCGCGACCTGGTGAAGGAGGCCAGGCACTCGGTCGAGCGCCGCGGACAGGAGGGCTTCAAGCGCTTGGTGCGGGGCGCCTCAGACG
Source organism: uncultured Thermoleophilaceae bacterium (assembly GCA_963802855.1). Lineage (GTDB taxonomy): Bacteria > Actinomycetota > Thermoleophilia > Solirubrobacterales > Thermoleophilaceae > JAAYBF01. The sequence goes on along the minus strand of CAWDJP010000005.1, from coordinate 24,033 downwards.
CCCAGCTGGAGCGTCGTTTCGGCAACGCCATCGCGCAGCGGGCGCTGTTCTCGGGCATGGCGCGCCAGTTCGATCCAAAGTTCGCCTTCGGGTTCGAGGGCGACATCGCCTACGAGCTGGCACACCACCCTGACGGCGCGAACGGCAGCGATCGCGAGCCCGATCGCTGGACGATCCGCGTAGAGGACGAGGCCGCTCGCGCGATCCCAGGCGCCAACGGCGAAGCGGCGGTGACCTTCAAGCTGAGCATCGCCGACTTCGCGCGCCTCGCGGCCGAGGAGATCGACCCGCAGGAGCTGCTCTTCGGTGGGCGCTTCGACATCGAGGGCGATCTCAGCGTGGCGCTGCGGATGCAGGAGATGTTCGGCGGACCGCAGCGGTTCTAGCGTTCACTGGCGATGTGCGCCCACCCCTCGGATGCAATTCGCCAATCGTCGGCTCGCGGGGTCACCTGGGCGGGAACCAGGAATCCACCTTTACCCCGCCGCCGTAAGCGCTCGAGCGCGCAGGCCAATCGGGGAACACCTAGCCGTACCCCATCGCCAACGCCACATAGAACGTGAGCGGCACGGTGAAGAAGACCGCGTCGAGGCGGTCCAGCACGCCTCCGTGCACGCCGAAGAAGCGCCCGGTGTCCTTGACCTCGAGGTCGCGCTTGACCACCGACTCGAACAGGTCGCCGACCGGAGCGGCGATCGCCACCAGGACGCCGAGAACGAGCGCGTCCACACCGCTCAGCCAGTCCTGGTAGAGGCCGGCGCACCAGAACGCGAGCGTGGCCCCGAATAGTCCTCCGATCAAGCCCTCGACCGTCTTGTTGGGTGAGATGTCCGGCACCAGCGGGCTTTGGCCCCACATCCGTCCCGCCGCGTAGGCCACGGTGTCGCCGATGAACGTGGCCACCAGGACGTCGATCAGGAGGCCGTCGCCGTGCGGCAGCTCGCGCAGGAACACCGCATGCGCCAAGGGCAGCCCGATCCAGGTGATCCCGAAGATCGTGGCCGCGATCCCCCACGCGAGGTTGTCGAGCCGGACGCGCACCAGCGCCAGCAGGAACACCAGCGGGAAGGCCGCCACCAGCGCGATCAGCACGTCGGCGCGCTCCTCGTACAGCGCCAGCAGCACCATGGCGCTCATGGCGAGGTAGCCGGCGAGGTCGATCGGCCGGGCGCGGCGCATGAGCGAGTACAGCTCTCGCATCGCAACCACGCCGAGCAGGATCAGCCCGAGCGCGAACACCAACCCGCCGCTCGTGACGATGAAGATCGCGAACGCAGCCGCGGGTATGGCTACCGCGATCCGTGCCCCCAGGTCGGATCGCTGGGGGCGCTCGCGCCGCGCGACGGGCGTGCGCGTGCCGCGCGCGCTCACCGGTTTACCGGGCCCCGAAGCGCCGTAGCCGCCCGGCGTACTCGCTCAGGGAGTCCTCGAACGCCTCGCGCGTGAAGTCGGGCCACAGCTCGTCGCGAAAGACGAACTCCGAGTAGGCGCACTGCCACAGCAGATAGTTTGAGATCCGCTGCTCGCCGCTGGTCCGTATGAGTAGGTCTGGATCGTGCATGTCGGGCGCGTAGAGGTGACTCCGGAACTCCTCCTCCGTCTCACCCGTAAAGGTTCGCGCCGCGTCCACGATCTCCGCCCTGCCGCCGTAGTTGAAGGCGACGAAGAGCGTGATCCGGGTGTTCGAATCGCGTGACCCCCTCGGCCCAGTCCATGCGCTCCTGCAGCTCCTGTGGCACCCGTTCGCGGCGGCCGATGAAGCGCATTCGCACGCCCTCGTCGTTCAGCTCCGGCGTCTCGCGGTCGATCCGCTCGCCGAACATCGCCATCAGGCCCTCGACCTCTTCACGCGGGCGGGTCCAGTTCTCCGTCGAGAACGAGAACACCGTCAGCTCCTCGATCCCGAGCCTCGCCGCATCCTTCAGTCGGTCCTTCACGACGTCCGCCCCGGCCTGATGACCCTCGATCGGCGGCAGCCCCCGTGATTCGGCCCAGCGCCCGTTGCCATCCGTGATGATGGCCACGTACCTGGGCACCCGCGGGTCCGTCACGCCGGCTCCTACGCGCTGTCTCCCAGTATCTCCTCTTCCTTGCCCGCCAGGAACGAGTCGATCTCGGCCACGTGGCTGTCGGTCAGCTTTTGAAGCTCGGTCTCCGCCCGGTGCTCGTCGTCGGCCCCCAGCTCGCCCTCCTTCTTGAGCTCGCGTAGGTCGTGCATCACGTCGCGACGAACATTGCGGATTCCGACGCGGCCCTGCTCGGCGATGCCGTGCACGACCTTCACCAGCTCCCTTCGCCGCTCCTCGGTCAGCTCGGGGATCGTCAGCCGGATCAGGTTGCCGTCGTTCGAGGGCGTCAGGCCGACGTCGGACTCGAGGATTGCCTTCTCGATCGCCTTGATCGACGACTTGTCGTACGGAGTGATCGTGAGGAGGCGCGCTTCGGTGGCCGAGACGCTGGAAAGCTGCTTCAGCGGTGTGACGGCGCCGTAGTAGTCCACGTCGATGCGGTCGAGCAGATGGGGCGAGGCGCGGCCGGTGCGAACCGTGGCGAACTCGTTGCGCGTGGCCTCGACCGACTTGGACATCCGGTCTGCGGCGTCGTCCATGAACTCGCGTACGAGATCGTCGTCAGCCACCTGTCGACACCACCGTCCCCACTCGCTCGCCGCACACTATCCGGTCGATGTTGCGCTCGTCGTCCATGTTGAAGACGTGGATCGGCAGGCCGTTGTCCATGCACAGCGAGAGCGCCGTCACGTCCATCACCTGCAGCTGCTGTTCGATCGCCTCGCGGTGGCTGATCTTCTCGATGAAGCGCGCGTCGCTCACCTCGCGCGGATCGGCCGTGTACACGCCCTCCACGCCGTTCTTGGCCATCAGGATCGCCTCGGCGTGGATCTCCAGCGCCCGCAGTGCGGCGGCCGTGTCCGTCGTGAAGAACGGGTTGCCGGTGCCGGCCGCGAAGATCACGATCCGCCCCCGCTCGAGGTGGCGCATCGCGCGGCGGCGGATGTAGGGCTCGGCGACCTCGGAGATCTCGATCGCCGACAGGACGCGGGTGACGGCGCCGATCTTCTCCAGCGCGTCCTGCAGGGCTAGCGCGTTGAGCACCGTGGCGAGCATCCCCATGTAGTCGCCCGTGGCGCGGTCCATCCCGGCGGCCGCCCCGGCCAGGCCGCGGTAGATGTTCCCGCCCCCCACGACCACCGCGGTCTCGACCCCGCGGTCGGCGACCTGCTTGATCTGCGCGGCAATCCCTGCGATGCGGTCGGGGTCCGCCCCGTACTCGAGGCCTCCCATCAAAGCCTCGCCGGAGAGCTTCAGCAGGATGCGCCCGAAGGCGGCCTGGCTCTCGGGAACACCGTCCTGGCTCACCCCAGCCCTACTCCCCGATCTGAAAGCGGACGAAGCGGCGCACCACCACGTTCTCGCCGGTGCTGGCGGCCAGGGCGGCGCGCAGCTCCTCGATCGTGCGCCCGTCGTGCTTGTCGGCGTTGATGTGCTGCTGGTTGAGCAGCACGTTCTCCTCGAGCCATTTCTTCATCCGGCCCTCGGCGATCCGCTCCTGGACGGCCTCCGGCTTGCCCTCACCCGCCGCCTGCTGCTTGAACACCCGCAACTCCGCCTCCCGGGTGTCGGCCGGCACGTCCTCCTCGGAGACGTACATCGGGCTGGAGGCGGCCACGTGCGACGCGACCTCGCGCGCGAACTCGGAGAACTCGTCCGCGCGGGCGACGAAGTCCGTCTCGCAGTCCACCTCCACGAGGGCGCCCACCCTGCCGTTGTGATGCACGTAGCTAGTCACCAAGCCCTCGCTGGCCTGGCGCTCACCACGTTTCGCGGCCTTGGCCTGACCCTTCACGCGCAGCAGCTCGATGGCCTTCTCCATGTCGCCGTCGGCCTCTTGGAGCGCCGCCTTGCAATCCATCATCCCCGCGCCAGTGCGCTCGCGCAGCTCCTTTACGGCCTGCGCCGAGATCTCGCCGCTCATGGTCAGCTTTCCTCGTTCGGATCGAAGGTGCGCTGCTCGGCGCCCGTCGGGGCGGGCTCGGCGGGACGCTCCTCGGCGGGTGGGGCCTCCCCCGCCTCCTCTGCCTCGCGGCGCGCCTGCTCCTCAGCTTCGCGGCGTGCCTGCTCCTCTGCCTCGCGGCGTGCCTGCTCCTCGGCCTCGCGCCGTGCCTGCTCCTCGGCCTCGCGGCGCGCCGCCTCCTCCTCGGCGCGGAAGCGCTGGTTCTGCTCGCCGACCACGCCGGCGATCGCCTCGACGATCAGCTTGCAGGACCGGATCGCGTCGTCGTTCCCGGGGATCACATAGGTCACCGGGTCGGGGTCGCAGTTGGTGTCCACCAGTCCGATGATCGGGATGCGCAGGCGCTCGGCCTCGCGGATGGCGATCGCCTCGGTCTTGAGGTCCACCACGAAGAGCGCGTCGGGCGGGCGCTGCATGTTCCGCACGCCGCCCAGGTTGTACTCGAGCTTGTCGCGCTCCTTCTCGGCTCCGATCCGCTCGCGCGTCGGCAGTAGCTCGAGGGTGCCGTTCTCGGTCCAGTCCGTCAGCTCGTGGAGGCGCTTGATCCGCTTCGAAACCGTCTGGAAGTTCGTGAGCAGCCCGCCGAGCCAGCGCTGGTGCACGTAGGGCATCCCTGCGGCCGACGCCGCCTCGGCGATCGTGTCGCGGGCCTGCTTCTTGGTGCCGACGAACAGCACGGTGCCACCACGGCCGGCGACCTCCGACGCGAACTCCTGCGCCTGCGCGAGCAGCCGCTCGGTCCTCTGGAGGTCGATGATGTGGATGCCGCTGCGCTCCCCGAAGATGAAGCGGCGCATCTTCGGGTTCCAGCGGCGCGTCTGGTGGCCGAAGTGAACGCCGGCCTCCAGCAGCTCTTTGAGTGTGACCTGAGCCAACTGTTGCTCCCTTTTGTTGTGCTTGTCACCTCCCGCCGGCGGTGCGCGGACCCGAGCTCCCTGCGGGCGCCCGGGCAGGGCCACGTCGGCCCGGCGGGGGGTCGTTCTCGAATTGGCCGGGAAGAATAGGGAACGCGCGGAAAAGAAACCGCAAGGTTTGGTCGCGCCGTGCGTTTCAGTCCGTGCGGGCCGGCCCCGCTTCCCTACCTCCGGTGGTCCGGTCCGGTCATGGAACGCGATGGCGGGGCGGCCAGGATGGCCGCCCCGCCACGGCTTTCTCGGCGGGTTGCGCCTTCCGCCGGCTGGCGATCTCGCGTCTACTGCGGTTGGCTAGGGGTTGGAGCAACCAACGCTGTCCGGGAGCGACCGAGGCCGGAACCCGACCCCGAAACGAGCGAAGCGGCCTCCGAAAGAAGCCGCTCCGACTCGAAAATCAGCCCCCGTCTGGCCCTCCGGAGACTGGGTCCCGCCTGGCCATGTCGAGTGCGCGACACAGTTCAGCGGGTGGTTTGGACTCGCAACGGACAACTTCCCTGGTCAAAGGATGTCCAAACACGAGATTGTGCGCATGCAGGAATTGGCGCGTTAGCGCTATCCGGCGACCACACGGTCCGCCCCCGTAGCGGGGGTCGCCGCACACCGGGTGCCCGATCGCCGCGAGGTGAGCGCGGATCTGGTGCGTGCGCCCCGTCTCCAGCTTCACGTCGAGCAGCGTCGTCCGCGGAAGCGCCTCCACCACCGTGAAGTGGGTCACGGCCGCGCGGGTCTTGTCGGCGTCGGTCGACATCGCGGTCCGTCGGCGGCGATCGCGCCCCAGGGGCGCGTCGATGGTGCCGCTGCGCGCGTCGGGGCGGCCATCCACCAGCGCCAGGTAGGAGCGCTCGACCTCGCGCGCGCGAATCATCCGCTGCTAGGGCCGCGTAGGCGCGTTCGGACTTCGCGACCAGCATCAGCCCGGAGGTGTCGCGGTCGAGGCGGTGGACGATGCCCGCCCGCTCGGGGTCGGGCCCCCCCGCCGCACGCCCGGCCAGAGCCTGCGCGAGCGTCCCCGAGCGGCGCCCCGCACCAGGGTGGACCACCACGCCGGCGGGCTTGTCGATCACCATCAGATGCTCGTCCTCGAGGACGATCTCGAATGACACCGGCTCGTAGGCCGGCGTCGGCTCGGGGGCGGCGCTCGCCTCGACCGTCTCACCCGCCTTCAGGCGATGCGAGCGCGCGCGGCGGCGCCCGTCAACGCGCACGACGCCCGAGTCGATCAGCCGCGCAGCCGCGGCGCGCGACGCTGCCGCGCCGTGCGCGGCCAGCGCGGCGTCGAGTCTGGCGCCCGCATCCTCCTCCCCGGCGCGGAACCTCACCCTGGATCCCTTCGCGCCTCGACCACGTACAGAAGCAGGAGCACGCCCACGACGATGCTGGCGTCGGCCAGGTTGAAGGCCGGCCACGCGACCGGGTCGATGAAGTCGATCACCGCGCCTTCGCGAACGCGGTCGGTCAGGTTCCCCAGCGCGCCACCGAGCAGCATCCCCACCGGCAGCCACAGCAGATGCCGGTCGGCGTTCAGCGCGAAGTAGCCGATCAGGAGCACCAGCGCCACGCCGATCAAGACCGCGACGATCGTGCCGCTGCCGTCCAGCGCGCCGAACGCCACGCCACGGTTGCGGGTGTTCGTGAAGTCGATGCCCAGGAACACGTTCACGCTCTCGCCGCGGCGCAGAGAGGAGTCGGCGATCGCCTTGGAGGCCTGGTCGAGCCCCACTACGACCACCACGGTCGCGAGCGCCCGCGCCCACCCGGCGGCCCGGGACACGTCAGCCTCGGATGATGTCCGCGGCGATGCCGCCCACGATGAGCAGCACGAACGTCCCGATCATGGGGCTCAGGTCGAGCGCCGCCGGCCCGAGGCGGACCATGGGCAGCACCTTTCGCCACAGACGAAGGTACGGGTTGACCACGTCCGCCACGAAGCCCAGGACCGCGCTCAGCGTCCGGTTGTAGGGGATGCGGGGAATGAAGCTGACGATCACCTGGATGAAGATCAGGACGACGTAGACGAGGACGAGTGTGTAGACGTAGTCCGCCACGTCCCCCCTGCTGATCGCCGCGATCAGATTCATGGGCGGGCTGTCTCCACCACCAGGTCCACAGCGGCGTCGAACGACTCGCGCAGGCCGGTCTCCTCCAGCACCCCCAGGCCCTTCTCGGTCAGGCCGCCGGGCGTGGCAACGCGTCCCTTCAGAGCGGAGGCGTCGAGCCCGTTCGCATCGAGATAAGCCGCGGTGCCCGCCATTGTCTCCACTACCAGGCGCGTGGCCTGCGGGCGGTCGAGGCCGTGCCGAGCGCCCGCATCCGCAAGCGCCTCCACCACCAGTGCCAGGAAGGCGGGCCCGCAGCTCATGAGCGCCATGGCGGGCTCGATCGAGGGCTCGTCCAGCGGCACCACCACGCCGGCGCGGCCGAACAGGCGGAGCACGTCCTGCTCGGGGCCCTCCGCCGCCAGCGTGCCGGCGGCGTAGCAGAGCACTCCCCGCCCGACCTCGACAGGGATGTTGGGGATGAAGCGGTACACCGGCACCTCCGGGTAGGCCGCCTCGAGCCGCGCGATCGGAGTGGCCGCCACCATCGACGCGACTGCCTTCGCACCCCCGTCGACCTCCTCGGCGACCTGATCGAGCTGGGCGGGCTTGTGGCAGAGCACCACCAGATCCACCTCTCGAGCCAGCTCGGCGTTGGATCCCGCGGCCCGGCCGCCGATCTGCGCGGCCAGGGCGCTCGCCTTGGACTCGTCCACGTCGAAGACCGACGCGGGCTCGCCGAGGCCGCGCGCGAGAGCCGACGCCATGCTCCCCGCTCCGATGAACCCGATTCTCATCCGGCGGGAGACTCTACTCAGAGAGGCGACCCGTCCCGTCGCTGGCTAGGACTGGTTGAAGAAGCCCTTCTCGATCAGTCTCGCGCGCTCTTCCGCCGACACGTCGACGTTGCGGGGGGTGAGCAGGAACACCTTGTCGGCGATCCGCTGCATGCCACCGTCGAGCGCGTAGGTGAGCCCGGAGGAGAAGTCGATCAGCCGCTTGGAGAGATCTGAGTCGGTGCCCTGGAGGTTGAGGATCACCGGGATCGACTCCTTGAACTGGTCCGCGATCTGCTGCGCGTCGTTGAAGCTCTTGGGCACCACCAGGTGCACCTGTAGGTCTCCGCCAGCCCCGTTCGCCGGCGTGACGGACCGCAGCACGCGCGTCTCTCTCCGGCTCTCGCGGGGAGAGTCGTCGGCGAAGATGTCGTCAAACTCGTCACGCCGCCGGCGCTGGAGACGGCGGACGTTGGGGCGTTCGCGGTAGCGGTCCTCGAGCTGCTCCTCGGGCTCGGCGTCGCGCTCGGGGGGCGGGTCGTAGCGGGGATCGTCCTGCTCGGCGAGGCCGAAGTAGACGAGTGCCTTGTGCCAGGTATCGCTGATCGCCATCTCGGGGTGCCTATTCGCGGAGAGGGCCGAAAACCCTCGTTGACACGTTATCGGGTAGGGAAGTGGCTGCAAACACGCAAATGCCAGGCGACCGAGCCGACATCCTGCCGTTCAAGGCCCTCCCCGTGCCCGGGCTGGCGCTGGTTGGTGGGGTCGAGGGCTCGGGCCCGCCAGTCGTGCTCTTGCACGGGCTCACGGCCACGCGGCGCTACGTGTTGCAGGGCTCCCGGATGCTCGCGCGCCGCGGTGGGCGACGGGTGATCGCCTACGACGCTCGCGGGCACGGCGAGTCGTCACGCGCGCCGGACCCCGGCGCCTATGAGTACAGCGATCTGGTCGCCGACCTCGAGGTGGTTCTCGACGCGGCAACGGTCGACCGCGCCGTCCTGGTCGGCAGTTCGATGGGCGCCGCCACCGCGATGGCCTTCGCGCTGGACCGCCCCGAGCGGGTGGAAGCGCTGGTGCAGATCACCCCTGCCTATGACGGGCGGCCACACGAGGGCGTTGAGCGATGGGACGCGTTGGCCGCGGCCCTGGAGCGGAGGGACCTCGACGCTTTCGTAGAGCTGTCGGGGGCAACGCGGGTGCCGGAGCGCTTCCGCGAGGCGGCGATGACGGCGACCCGTCAGCGCCTGGAGCGCCAGCGCGACCTGGGCGCGGTGGCCGACGCGGTGCGCGTGGTCCCCCGCTCGGCTGCCTTCGACGGGCTGGACCGGCTCGCGGAGGTCGACGCACCGGTGCTGATAGTGGCCAGCCGTGACGAGACCGACCCCGAGCACCCGCTCGAGGTGGCCGAGGAGTACGCCCGCCGCCTACCCCGCGCGACGCTCCTGGTCGAGCAGCCCGGCGAGTCGCCGCTCGCCTGGCGCGGCGCCCAACTGTCTCGCGCGATAGCCGCCTTCCTCGATCAGCCGTAGAGCGCGGAGCCGATCCGAACGATCGTCGCGCCCTCCTCGACGGCAACCCAGTAGTCCTGGGTCGTTCCCATCGAGAGCCGCTCGAGACCGTGCTCCGCCGCCAGCTCGGCCAGGCGCGCGAAGTGGCGGCGGCTGTCCTCGGCCCGCTCGGTGAACGGCGGCATGGTCATCAGACCGCCGACGGGCACGGGACAACGGTCGAGGAAGTCGCCGACCTCGGCAGGGGTGATTCCCGCCTTGCCCTCCTCCCCGGCGACGTTCACCTGCAGCAGCACCTCGCGCGCGGGGTGCTTGGCGAGCTGTGCCAGAGCGGACTCGGAAGCGACGGAATGGATCAGGCGCACGGCGGGGGCGACGTCGCGCACCTTGCGGCTCTGGAGCGCGCCGATGAAGTCCCAGCTGAACAGTGGCCCGTACGCCTCGCGCTTGGCCAGCAGGTCCTGGGCGCGGTTCTCACCCACCAGCTCGATCCCGCCGTCGGCCAGCGCGGGCAGCTGCTCGAGCGGTACGTACTTCACCGCGGCGCAGACCTCGACGCCGTTGGGGTCACAGCCCGTGGCCGCGATCCGCTCGTGCACCCCCGCGAGATTGCGGGCGATGGCCGCCGGGTCGAGATGGGTGTGCTGGTGGGTCACCGGCTAAGCCACGCGAGGCCCGCCTGGCGCCCGGTCACGCCGCCGTCGCGACGGTGGGAGTAGAACAGGTCGGGTCGGCAGGAGGTGCAGAGGTCCACGTGCTCGATGCGATCCGCGCCGCCGGCGCGCAACTTTGCCTCGGCGACCGCGCGCAGGTCGAGCATCCGGCCGTCGGCGATCCCGTCGAGGTCGGAGAACGCCTCCAGCACCTCGGGACCGACCTCGTAGCAGCAGCGCCCGATGCCCGGTCCCACGGCCGCGGCGGGCGGTTCGTCGAACCGGGCGAGGGCGCGGGCGAGGATGTCGCCGGCAAGGCCGCGCCAGCCGCAGTGCAGCATGGCCACCCGGCCGCCGCCCGCGAGCGCCACAGGGAGGCAGTCCGCCACCAGCACGAGCAGGCCCAGCATCGGCTCCGTGGTCGTGTGGCCGTCGACCTTGCGCAGCTGCGCTCCGGGCGACGCGTAGCCGTCGCGTCCGCGCTCCGGCGGGCCGTCCCAGTCCGCGATCTCCGTGCCGTGCACCTGCCACCCCATCGCCACGGCCGCGGGCTCGAGACCAAGGTCATCGGCCAGGATCGCTCGGTTGCGTGCGACGCGGCCGGGCTCGTCGTCTGTCAGCACCCCGAGGTTGAGCGAGGCGTAGGGCCCTTCGCTCACGCCCCCGCGACGGGTGGAGAAGGCCACGCGGGCGCCGGGCAGGTCCAATTCGATCGCCCTTCCCTTTACGGACGGGACGGTCATTCGGCCGCCCGCGCCAGCTCGAGGGCGGCCTGCAGCTCCTCGTCGCGACCGGACAGCTCCCCGTCCAGCTTGCGGCGCAAGGTCTCCGAGAGGGCGCGACCGATCGCCGGCGACTCCGGTATGCCCGCGGCGAGGAGGTCTCCCCCCGCTATCTCGAGCCGGGCGGGCCGCAGATCGGCCAGGAAGCGGGTCACCGGCTCGGCGGGAGCGCCCATTGCGAGCGCCACCGCCAAGGCCTCCGGGGGCTCGGGCGACAGCAGGTCGTGCAGCTGGGACGGGCGCAACGGCTCTCCCAGCACTCGTGCGAGGACCGGCCCGCGCCGCGCCGCCCGCAGCACGGCGTCGCGCTCTGAAGCCCCGAGGTCGAGTCGCTCGATGAACGCCCCCGCGGCGTCCGGGGCCGCGCTGCAGAGGGCGGCGAGGGCCGCCAGCGCGCGGTCCGCCCCGCTCTCCATCGAGCCCAACGCCGCCGCCGCCACCAGCTCGGGGTCGGCCCGCAGGCGCCGGCTCCAGCGCACGTGCCACTCCCAGGTCGCGCATCCGCTCGACGGCCAGGGGCGCCTCGGGCTCGCCCAACAGCGGCATCAGCTCGTCGCGAACGCGGGGCCCGGACACGGTGCCGAAGGAGTCATCCTGTGCCGCCTCGCGGAGCAGTGCCTCGGTTTCGCTCGCGAGCGTGAACCCCAGGCGCGTGGCATATCGCAGCGCGCGCAGGATGCGGGTCGGGTCGTCCGTGAAGCTCGCGTCGTGCAGCACTCGGATCAGGCCTGCATCGAGATCGTCGGCGCCCCCGTGCGGGTCGATGAGCTCGCCGAGGGTCTCGCGCGCCAACGCCAGAGCCATGGCGTTGATGCTGAAGTCCCGCCTGCGGAGATCCTCGTCGAGCCCCGCTGGCGCGACCGTTGGGAGCGCCCCGGGGCGCGCGTAGGTCTCGCGGCGCGTGCCGGCAAGGTCGATGCTCAGCTCGCCGGCGCGCACTGTGGCGGTGCCAAACCGCTCGTGGACCGTGGCGCTGCCATGAAGGCGCGCCGCCAACTCGGTGGCGAGGGCGGCCGCGTCGCCCTCCACGGCCAGATCCAGGTCCGCCGACCCCTCGCCCCGGATCAGGTCGCGTACGGCTCCGCCCACGAGGTAGGTCGGTGCGAGCCCCTCGAGCGCCGGCAGCAGCGTCTCCATCCCGGACACCGCGGTCAGACGGCGGGCGCGCTCGTCGCGTGAGGGGATCGACATCGGCACATTGTCCACGGCCCGTCGGAGCGGCCCCGCGCTGCGTGCGCTCAGAGCCTGACGGGGATCCCGGCGGTCCGCATGCGCCCCTTGGCCTCCCGGACCGTGTAGCGACCGTAGTGGAAGATCGATGCGCACAGCACGGCGTCGGCCCCGCCGGTCTCGACAGCATCGACGAGATGGTCCAGCGTTCCGGCGCCGCCGGAGGCGATCACCGGCACGTCAACCGCGTCCGCGACCCGCCGCGTGAGCTCCAACTCATAGCCGTCCTCGGTCCCGTCGCGATCCATGCTCGTCAGCAGGATCTCGCCCGCCCCGCGGTCGACGCCCTCGCGGGCCCACTCGACCGCCTCGCGCCCGGTCTCGACACGGCCGCCGTGTACGACCACCTCGTAGCCCGATCCGTCGGCGCGTGCGCGCGCGTCGATCGCCAGCACCACACACTGTGCGCCGAAGACCTGCGCGAGCTCGCCCACGAGATCGGGCCGTGCGACGGCGGCGGAGTTCACGGACACCTTGTCCGAGCCGGCGTCCAGCACCGCCTGGGCGTCCTCAACCGAGCGGATCCCGCCACCGATCGTGAACGGGATGAAGACCTCGTCCGCGCATCGCCGGGCGAGCGCGGCCACGGTGTCGCGCCGCTCGTGCGACGCGGTGATGTCCAGAAAGACGAGCTCGTCCGCGCCCTCGTCCTGGTAGCGGGCGGCCAGCTCCACGGGGTCGCCGGCGTCGCGGATGTCCACGAAGTTGGTGCCCTTGACCACGCGGCCGCGGTCCACGTCGAGGCAGGGGATCACGCGCTTGAGCAACATCATCAGCTTCCGGGCTTCGCCTCCAGCACAGCGCGAGCGTCGGCGACCGTGAAGCGGCCCTCGTAGAGCGCCTTGCCGGATATCACGCCCGCCAGATTGACCAGCCGCAGGTCGCGCAGCATGCGGAGGTCGTCGAGCGAGCCGATGCCGCCCGACATGATGAAGCGGCCCCGGACCGCCGCCGCTATGCGTCGGACCTCGTCCGGGTCGGCCCCCTCGAGCATGCCGTCGCGATCGGCGTTGGTGTACACGAAGCGGCTGGCCCCCAGCTGTTGCAGTCGCACGATCAGGTCCTCGGGCTGCATCTGCGTCTCGCGCGTCCAGCCCGACACCGACACGTGCCCGCCGCGCACGTCCACGGCCACCAGCACGCGCGGGTCCCAGGTGGCGAGCGCCTCTTGAAGGAACTCCGCGTCGGTGTAGGCGGCGGTGCCGACCACGACCCGCTCGGCGCCGGCCGAAAGCGCCTCGCGGATCGAGCTGAGCGAGCGCAGGCCGCCGCCGTACTGCACCGGCACGGGCAGCTCGCGGGTGATGCGCTCGAGGTGGTCGAGGTTGGCCGGCTCGCCCTCGCGGGCCCCGTCCAGGTCGACGACGTGCAGATAGCGTGCGCCCGCCTCGACGAACGAGCGCGCGGCCTCCAGCGGATCGTCCGCGTACACGGTCTCCTCGTCGAAGCGGCCCTGGCGCAGCCGCACGGCCCGGCCGTCGCGGATGTCGACCGCGGGCAGCAGGATCATGCGGCGGCGCGCGTGCTCAGCTCGCGAAGTTCGCGAGCAGCGCCAGCCCGTCCGGCCCCGACTTCTCCGGGTGGAACTGCGCGCCGTAGACCGGCGGGCGCGCCACCACGCTCGCGAACTCCGTCCCGTAGGACGCCGTGCCGAGCACGTCTTCGCGATGCATGGGCCGGGGTGCGAAGGAGTGCACGTGGTAGAACGCGCACGGGTTGGGGAGCCCGGCGGTCAACTCGGACTCGCGCTGCCACGACACGCTGTTCCAGCCGATGTGCGGCACCTTCAGCCCGCGCGGCGTCGAGCGCCTCGACGGGCCCTTCGAGCAAGCCGATCCCCTCGGCGCCGCCCAGTTCGGTCGTGCTCTCGAACAGGAGCTGCATGCCCATGCAGATGCCGATGACGGCCACGCCGGCCTCGCGCCGCTCGTGCAGCAGCTCGTCGAGCCCGTACTCCCGCACCGCACTCCATCGCCTTCGGCATCGCCCCAACGCCGGGCAGCACCACGCCGTCGGCAGCGCGCACGACGCCGTGATCGCGGGTGATCGTTGCGCGGGCGCCGACGTGCTCGAACGCCTTCTCGACCGAGCGCAGGTTGCCCATCCCGTAGTCGAGGATCGCGACCTCGGTCACAGCAGCCCCTTCGTCGACGGGATGCCGGTCTCGTCGGGATCGATCGACACGGCCTCGCGCAGGGCGCGGGCGAACGCCTTGAACGAGGCCTCGACCATGTGGTGGGTGTTGGTCCCGCGCTCGACGGTGACGTGCACCGTGAGCTTGGCCGTGCTCGGCGACCGCGCGGAAGAACTCCTCGGCGAGGTCGGCGTCGAAGTCGGCGACGGCCTCCGCGGGCAGGTCCGCCTCGAACGCGGCGAACGGCCGCCCCGAGACGTCGATCGCGCACGACGCGCGCGCCTCGTCCATCGGCACGACGGCGCTGCCGTAGCGGCGGATGCCCGATCGGTCGCCGAGCGCCTCGTCGAGCGCGCGGCCGATGGCGATGCCGGTGTCCTCGACGGTGTGGTGGGGGCCGGTCTGGAGGTCGCCCTCGACCTTCACGTCGAGGTCGAGCCGACCGTGACGGGCCAGCGCGTCGAGCAGGTGGTCGAAGAACCCGACGCCGGTCGTGCGCGCGCCCGAGCCGTCGCCGTCGAGAGCCAGCGACAGGCTGATGTCGGTCTCGTTGGTGGTGCGTGCGACCTGTGCGCTGCGGGTCATGCGCGGCGCTCCATCGACTCGGCGTGGACGGGAAAGCCCTCGGCCCGGGCCAGGGCGGCGCCGGGCGGGGCCAGGCGCGCGGCGGCGCCGTCGGGAAACGATACGCGAGCCATCCTGCGCCGGAAGGTGGCGGCCGAGAGCGCGGACTGGAAGCGGGCCGCGCCGCCGGTGGGCAGCACGTGGTTCGAACCCGCAACGTAGTCCCCGAACGCGGTGGCGGCTTCTGGCGCCCACGAACAGGCAGCCCGCGGCCCGGACTGTCGGCGCCAGCGCCTCGCTCTCCGCCCCCACCAGCTCGAGGTGCTCCGGCGCCAGCTCATCCGCCAGGCGCACCGCGGCGCGGGCGTCGCGGACGCGCACGAAGGCCAGCGGAGGGTTCGCCACCGTGGGACGTTCGCGCGCCATGCGCTCGACTGCGGCCCGCGTCGTCGGCGAGGGTGTCGCGGTCGGCGGAGATCATCGCGAGCAGGCCGTCGTCGCCGTGCTCGGCCTGGGCCAGCAGGTCGAGCGCGATCGGCTCGGGGTCCACGCCGGCGTCCGCCACCACCACGAGCTCGCTGGGGCCCGCGATGCCGTCGATGCCGACCGCGCCGGCCACCTGGCGCTTCGCCTCCTGGACGTAGCGGTTGCCCGGTCCGGCGATCACGTCGACGGGCGGCACCGACTCGGTTCCGTAGGCCAGTGCGGCTATCGCCTGGGCGCCGCCCATCCGGTAGACCTCGTTCACCCCGCACAGCGAGCAGGCGGCCAGGATCACCGGATTCGCCCGGCCCTCCGGCCCCGGCGGAGCGCACGCGGCGATCTCCTCCACGCCCGCCGCGCGGGCCGTCACCGCCACCATCACGACGGTCGAGGGATACGCCGCGCGGCCGGCGGGCACGTAGACGCCGGCGCGGCGGACGGGTACCTCGGCGACCTCCACCCGCTGGCCCTCGGGGAGCTCCACCGTCACGTCCTCGCGCAGCTGTGCCTCCACGACGGCTCGAACGTTCGCGATCGCGGTGCGCAGCGCCGCCAGCACTTCGGGCTCGAGCACGCCGATCGCCGCCTCGAGCTCGGCCGGCGCCACCTGCAGATCCTCCGGGCCCAGCTCGGCGTGGTCGAAGCGCTCGGTGAGGCGCATCACGGCGGCGTCGCCGTCGTCGCGGACCTCCTCGACGATCCGGCGGACGTCGTCCTCCACATCCCGCGGCGCGGGCGCCAGGGCACGGACCTCGGTTGCGGACGCGTCCGGGCCCAGGTCGGCGATCCTCATCGACTCGGCTCCCCTGATGCGGTCCACCAGGGCATCCATCTGGGCGGCCTTGAGCTTGTGGGCCACGGGGTTGGCGACCAGGCG
The DNA here is from genome assembly GCA_963802855.1 of uncultured Thermoleophilaceae bacterium. Classification (GTDB taxonomy): domain Bacteria; phylum Actinomycetota; class Thermoleophilia; order Solirubrobacterales; family Thermoleophilaceae; genus JAAYBF01. Next base: position 8,044 of record CAWDJP010000005.1, on the reverse strand, counting down.
GGCGGTGCAGGTCACGATCTCCTCGAGCACCTCGAGGTCGTTCTCGGCCAGCGTCTTGCCCGTGGCGGTGAGGTCCACGATCCCGTCGACCAGGCCAGTGAGCGGAGCGAGCTCGACGGAGCCCTTCACCGCCACGATCTCAGCCTGGCGTCCCGTCTCGGCGAAGTGGCGAGCGGCGATCCGCGGGTACTTCGTTGCCACGCGCACCCGGCCCAGCCGCCGCAGCGATTCGCCGAGGGCGTCGTCGCCACGGCGGGCGGCGACGACCATCTCGCAGCGACCGTAGCCCAGGTCGAGCAGCTCGTAGACCTCCCGTTCGGGCTGCTCGAGCAGCACGTCCTTGCCCGTAACGCCGATGTCCGCGGCGCCGTGCTCGACATAGGTCGGCACGTCGCTCGGGCGCATGGTCACTATCCCGGCCTCCTCGAACAGGAGCTTGCGGTCGTTCGAGCGCACCTCGCGCGTGTCGACGCCAAGGCGATCGAGCAGGTCGCAGCGTCTCGTCGAACAGGGCCCCGCGGGGCACGGCGATGCGCAGTCCGTGGCTCACCGCTGACGCTCCTCTGCCGCCTGGGCGATGTGCACGCGCTGCACGTCGAGCGCGGCGCCGCACGCGGGCCGGGGGGCGCCGAAGCGCCCGATCAGGTCGTCATATCGTCCGCCGCCGCCCAGCGTGAACCCCACGGCGGGGTCGTAGACCTCGTAGACGGCGCCCGTGTAGTAGCCGAGCATCCGCACGAGTCCGAGGTCGAGTATCACGCGGTCGGCCACGCCCCGGTCCACGAGCGCGGCGTGTAGCGAGCGCAGGCCGTCCAGCGCCTCAGAGCCGGCCCCCCGGCGCGGTCGAGCACCTCGGGCCCGCCGCGGATCTCGGGCAGCGAGACCAGCAGGTCGCGGGCGTCCTTGGGCAGCCCGAGCCGGTCGACCCTCAGCTCGAGGCCGGCGAGATCGCGGGCGGACAGGCGCTCGAGCAGCTCGGCGTGGCGCTCGGAGGGCACCTCCAACGCGTCCAGCAGCGTGCTGTAGAGGGCGCCGTCGCCCAGGCCGATTCGGTGGCGGGACAAGCCCGCCTCGTCGAGCGCGGCAAGGATCAGGGCGATGATCTCCGCCTCGCCCTCGGCCCCCTCGACACCCGATCAGCTCGAGGCCGCCCTGCAGAAACTCGCGCTCGTGCCCGCTGCCGTGCTCGACGGCGCGGTAGGCGTGGGCGAAGTAGCACAGCCGCAGCGGCTCGGCCGTGTCCTGGTAGCGGGTGGCGACCACGCGGGCGATCGGGATCGTCATGTCCGATCGCAGCGCCAGCACGTGGCCCTGCTCGTCGAACATGCGGTAGCCGGCTCCGGCTGCGTCCTCGTCGCCGATGCGCAGCACGTCCTCGTACTCCAGCGCCGGCGTCCAGACCTCGCCGTAGCCCGCACCCTCGAAGGTGGCCCGCAGGCGCTCGGTGATCGCGCGCAGCTCGCGCATCTCGTCCGGCAGCACGTCGCGTGTGCCCGGTGGGATCGGGTGAATCACGTCAGATTCCCTCGTCGGTCGCGCGAAGGCCTGGGCGGGTCGATCCGCAACCGACCTCTAGACGGGCAGCGGCTCGGTGGCGACCCGCTCGATCCGCGCGCCGAGCGCACGCAAGCGTTCGTCGATCCGCTCGTAGCCGCGGTCGATCTGGCGGATGTTCCCGATCTCCGAGCGGCCCTCGGCGCACAGCGCGGCGATGAGCATCGCCATCCCTGCCCGGATGTCCGGGCTCTCCATGCGCTCGCCGTGAAGCCGGCTCGGGCCGCTTACGACCGCGCGGTGCGGATCGCAGACGATCACCCGAGCGCCCATCGAGACCAGCTTGTCGACGAAGAACAGGCGGTTCTCGAACATCTTCTCGTGAATCAGGACCATGCCGTCGGCCTGGGTGGCCAGGGCGAGCGCGATGCTCGTGAGGTCGGCGGGGAACGCGGGCCAGGGGCCGTCCTCGATCTTGGAGATGGCGTCGCCCTCGTCGTCCTTGACGCGCAGCTGCTGGCCGGGCGGCACGACCACGTCGTCGCCGTCGTACTCGATCCGGCAGCCCAGCCGCTCGAAGGCGAGCCGGGTCATCCGCAGGTCGTCCGCCACCACGTCCTTGATCCGCAGCTCGCCGCCCGTGCAGGCGGCCAGGGCGATGAAGCTCCCGACCTCGATGTAGTCCGGCGCGATCGCGTAGTCGCCGCCGCCGAGCTCGCTCTCGCCGTGCACGATCAGCACGTTCGAGCCGATTCCCTCAATGCGCGCGCCCATCTGCAGCAGCAGGCGAGCGAGATCCTGCACGTGGGGCTCCGACGCCGCGTTGTGGATCACCGTCGAGCCCGGAGTCAGCGCCGCGGCCATGAGCGCGTTCTCGGTGGCCATCACCGACGGCTCGTCCATGAAGAAGTCGCACGCGCGCAAGCCCGTCCGGGGCGCGGAGCTCGTACGAGCGGCTCACGTCGACCGTGGCGCCCAGCGCGCGGAACGCGTCCAGGTGGGGATCGAGCCTCCGACGGCCGATCACGTCGCCGCCGGGGGGCGGCATGGTCGCGCGGCCGAAGCGGGCGAGCAGCGGGCCGGCGAGCAGGAACGAGGCCCGGATCCGCTCCGACAGAGCGGCGTCGACCTCGGTGCTGGTGCACCCCCGCGGCGCAGATCGCCACCACGTTCTCATCGCGCCACTCGGCAGTCGCCCCGAGACCGACGAGCAGATCGATCATCGCCTCCACGTCGCGAATGCGCGGGATGTTTCGCAGCACGACCTCCTCCTCGGTGAGGAGCGTGGCCGCGAGCGCGGGCAGGGCGGCGTTCTTGTTCCCGGCCGGGACCACCGTCCCGGACAGCGGCTGACCGCCTTCGATGATGAACTTCTCCATGCGCGATGCCGCCCAAGTCGGGGCCTTTGCGGGCTGCGCAAGGGTAGCGAAGGCCATCTCCTCGCAGGTTCGTTTTCGGGCGCCGATAACCTGCCCGCGTGCCGGCACCGACGCGCGACGAGGCCTGGGAGCTGTTCTGCGAGTGGACCGAGAGCGACTCGCTGCGCAAGCACGTCCTGGGCGTCGAGGCCGCGATGCGCGCCTACGCACGCGGCTACGGCGAGGACGAGGAGCTGTGGGCGGTCACCGGCATCCTGCACGACCTCGACTACGAGAAGCACCCCGACCTCGAGACCGGCCACCCCCGGATCGCGCTGGAGCTGTTCGAGCGCGAGGGGTATCCCCGTGAGCTCATCGACGCCGTCGCGGGGCACGCCGACTTCCTTGGCGTGCCGCGCGAGACTCTGATGGCGAAGGCGCTCTACGCGGTCGACGAGCTGAGCGGCTTCGTGGCTGCCTGCGCGCTGGTGCGTCCCACCGGCATCGAGGGCATGACCCCGAAGTCCGTCAAGAAGAAGCTCAAGCAGCCGAGCTTCGCCGCGGCGGTCGATCGCGACGAGGTCCGCCGCGGGGCCGAGGAGCTCGGTGTGGACTTCGACGAGCACCTGCGCACGGTGATCGCCGCCATGGAGGAGAAGAAGCAGGAGCTGGGCCTGGGCGGGGCCTCAGGGGGCGGTGAAGCGAGCGAAGAAACCCCACGGCGCGACGCCTGACAGCCGGTCGAAGGTGAACCCGGCCGCTTCGGCCCGCCTGACCATCGAGCTTCGGGTGACAAGGTGAGGATCGAGCACCGTCTCCCCGAACACCAAGCGCCCACCTGGCCGCACCACTCGTCGCAGCTCACGTAGCGCCGCCACCTGATCGGGGATCTCGCCCAAGACCGTGACGAGATAGGCGGCATCGAAGGCCGCATCCTCGTAGGGCAACGCCGTGGCATCGCCCTGTTGCAGCTCGAGGTTTTCGACGCCCTGTTCGCTCGCGCGCCGCGCCAGCTCGTCGAGCATCTGCTGCTGGAGGTCGAGCCCGGCGAGGCGCCCGCCCGGCAGGATGCGGCTAGCCATCGGCAGCGCGAAGTAGCCCGTTCCGGGGCCAACTTCGAGTATCCGCTCACCTGGTCGAGGCTCGAGCACCTCGGCGAGGCGCTCCACGGTGAGCCACGGTCGGGGCACCTCCAACAGCCACCGCTGCGAATAAGGGCACGCGCTGGGCTGGATGCGCTGCCAGGCGATCCCAGCGGCGAGTGCTATGCCAAAGCCGGCGGCAACCTTGGCCTTTGCGTTCACTCTCGGCACCCTAGCGCCGGATGTATCGTCAGCCTCTTGTCGGCTCTGCGGATCATCGTGCTCGAGGGTGACCAGACCGGCCAGGAGCTCCTGGAGCAGGCCGTGCGCGTGCTGGATCCCGACGTCACCGGCGTCGAGATCGAGCTCGTGCCGTTCGACCTCTCGCTCGAGAACCGCCGCGCCACCTCGAACGCCGTGGTCACCGAGGCCGCGGCCGCCATGCGCGAGGCGCGCTTCGGCCTCAAGGCGGCCACCGTCACGCCCGAGGGCAAGGACGACGTGGGCAGCCCCAACCGGATCCTGCGCGAGGAGCTCGACGGCCGGGTGATCATCCGCACCGGGCGCCGGATCCCCGGGGTGACGCCCGGTGGCCGGCGTGCACCACCCGATCGCCGTGGTGCGGATGGCGGTCGGCGACGCCTACGGCGCCGAGCAGGGCCGCGAGGAGGTCGACGGCGACGAGATACGCCTGGCGCACCGAGCGGATCTCGCGCAACGTGTGCACCGCGGTGGCCGAGTACAGCTTCCGCACGGCGGCATCGCATCGGCGGCCGGGTCTACGGCGGCCCGAAGTGGACCGTGAGCCCGGTGTACGAGGGGATGCTCAAGGAGGAGATGGACGCGGCCGCCGAGCCGCCACTCCGGACGTCCCCTACTCCCCCGTGCTGATCGACGCCACCTACGCCGGGCTCGATCACCGGCGCGCCGGACGAGCCGCTCGTGATCCCCGCCTGAACCGCGACGGCGACTGCCTGTCGGACTTCGTGCTGCCGATGTTCGGGTCGATCGCCGGCGCCGAGTCGGTGCTGCTCGGCCTGGACGCCGACTACGAGCCCGACGGCCGTGATGGCCGAGGCGCCGCACGGCACGGCGCCCGCGCTGCTCGGGCAAGGACATCGCCAACCCGATGGCGATGATCCTCGCGGGCGGCGGCGCTCTTGCACTACGCCGCGACCGGCCACGAGCGCGCGGAGACCGCCTCGCGCGCGATCTACGAGAGCGTGCTCGAGGCCGTGGCCGCCGGGCGTGCGCACGCCCGACCTCGCGTGGGCACGCCTCCACCACCGAGTTCACCGACGAGGTGATCGCGCGCGTGCGCGTCGAAGATCGACGCGTGGTCATCGCTTGGCACGTCGGCCTGACCGGCTGCGCCCGAGGGGAAGCCCGGCGGCGCTCCGGATGGGATCCTCCAAGTGCTTCAGGCGCCGGATCACGTAGTAGCGGCGCTGGAGGAAGAGGGTCAGGACGCCCGCCAGGACGATCGCAGTCAGGTTGAGAGCGAGCTGGAGCGCGGCGCCGCGCGCCTCGCCCCATGCGCCCAGCGCGGAGGCCACGCCGATGTTTGCCGCTGCGGGAATCGTGGTCACCGAGATCAGGACGCCGATCAGAGCGCCCGACTTGGTGCTCGTCAGAGAGAGGATTCCGGCAACGCCCGCGACGAATGCGACGAAGAACGAGAAGAAGTCGGGTCGGGAGATGAAGTTGGTGAGTGGATGGTCGTTGGGGTCGAAGGCCTCCGGCACGAGGTCTGCGGCGTCGAACAGGAGCGTCACAACGACGGTCACCACGATGCCGACGGGAAAGCCCACCGCCAACGCGCCGAGGGAGCGCCCGACGAGCGCTCGCCGCTTCTCTACGAGCGCCACGCATAGTCCGGCCAGTGGCCCGAACTCGGGGCCGACCACCATCGCGCCCACGATCAGGATCGGCTGGTCCAACACGATGCCCACCGCCGCTATCAGCATCGAGAGGACCATGAACGCGACGAAGGTCAGCGATAGCTCCGTCATCTCCTCGCTGCGGTTCTCGACGTCCTCCCAGATGACCGCGTCCGAGGGCAGGCCGGGCGCGTGTGCCACCGCCCGCTCGGCGGCATCCGAGATCTGGGTGTCGATGAACTCCATCGAAATCGAGCCCTCGACCGGGATGTTCAGCTCGCGGAGGTCGTCGATGATCACGCTGGCGTCCTCGCGCGCGACGTCGCAGAGGATCACGTCGCCGGCGGGCTTCACCGCCGCCCCCTCCAGGACGATTACGCTGGAGACCGACTCGGAGGCGCGCAGCAGCTCGAGCGCATGCCTCGCGCTGGCGTGGGGGGCGACGATGCGAAGGTGGACCACCTAGGCGTCGTTCTGTAAAGGCTGCGCCGTCACGCGGCGGCCTCAGCGGTCAGGTATGGGCCCAGGCCGGCTCTGACCGCCTCCGGGATCGCCGCCTTTCCACCGTCGCGGGCGTGCACGAACACGTGCCGCAGGTTGGCCTCGGTCAGCGTCTCGCCGTCGCGCAGGACCCGCATGGAGGTCGTCATGCCGGTGGTGCCGAGCCGCGCGATCTCGGCCTCGATGTCGATCTCGTCGTCGAAGCGGGCCGGCGCGAGGTAGCGGATCGATGCCTCCGCAACCACCATGTCCACCCCCGCTTCGACCATCCCCTCGTAGCCGCCCTCCACTGCCGCTCGCCACAGCTCGGTGATCGCTTCGTCGAGGTAGGTCAGGTAGTTGGCGTTGAAGACGACGCCCTGCAGGTCGCATTCCGAGTAGCGGACGCGGATCCGGTGACGGAACGACTGGCTCACCCGCGCCAGCGTATCGCCGCGACGAGGGCGCGCATCTGCAAGGGAACTTGCACCGAGCGCGGCCTCCGTCCGCGACCAGCCGTAGCTTCACGAACACGTGTTCCCGCGCCTGCGACAGCGTCTCGGCACCGAGTTGCTCGGCCGGCTCGACGTCTTCGTCGAGCTGTCGACCCTCGGCGAATATGGCCTGGGAGAGGATGGACTGCCACTGGCGCTCGATTGCGACGCCGACCTCGCCCCCCGGACGACTCGGACGCGCGACGTCTGCCCGCTCGGAGGCCGGCCTACCCCTCGCCGCTGCGAAGCAGCTCTTTCCTGAGCCACTCGACCGGCGCGGGGTTCTTGCCCTCGGTGGAGGCGTCGAGCTCCACGAAGCGGAGGAACAGATCCCGGTCCGGGATGCGCTCGAGAGTCCGACGCAGGCTCCCCCTTGCCCGCCCGGCGCGGTCCTCCCGTCCCCGGATCCGACGCCAGATCGCGTAAGGGCGGTCGTGCAGCTCGATCACGGCCAGGAGCCTTTCATCGTCTATGTAGCGCTCCGCGAACCGGCGGGCGCGCATGGCGTGGTGGTTCTCGCCGGTCCGTGGCCGCCAGCCCGCCACGCGGAACTTGAGCGAGTCGTGCACCAATGCGATGAATCGCAGCTCGCTCCTTCGGGTCCCCGTCTCACCCCACTCGTCGATTCGGTCCAGCAGCTGCGCGACGTGCTTGCCGACGGCTCCCTCTGGATGACCCGGGCGCGGACGCCCCCAAGCCCATCCCTCGAGCAGCACGGGATCCTGCGCCAGCCGCCGCTCCGTATGGTTCTCGGGCTCGAAGTTCGGTACGAGCTCTCGAGCGCGTGGCGACGAGGCGGCCGCCTATCCGACCTGCTCGGCAGCCCAGCCGGACTCGCCGCGGCTGAGAACGACGCGAACGCGTTCGTCGGCGTCGGTGGCCTCGAAGTGCGCGCGATCCTCCATCACGCCCGGACGGTCGTCCACCAGCACGAGGTCGAGGCGCTCGAACTCGCGTCCCGGGTGCGCCTCGGCGAGCGCGCGGCGGGCGACCTCCTCCATCGACTCGCGATGCCAGCCCTTGTCGGAGGCGCGCGCCTGTTCGAGCGCCTGATCGGCCTTCGCCAAGTCGCTCGCGAACACCGGGTCGATCTGGCGGTCGCGTCGGCGCACGGCGATGACGCCGCCGATGAAGAACAGCACGAAGATCACCCCAAGGGCGATGAGCACGATTGCGAGGGTTGACACGGGCGTCGTATGTGAGGTTGGAGGGTGCGGGTCCGCCACAGGGGCGACCGCACGAGGCAAGAACCGGCG